>NZ_JBQFTW010000001.1:0-1471555 GCF_056538865.1 Ruegeria sp. BE3
GGATCGTTGCCTCGGTTCGATTGATAACAGCCGTCGAAGGTGACGATTTCGTCACCGTGGGTACGCTCACGATACCAGAAATCGGTGCCTTCCCGCTGGTTTGCGAAGGGCCGTAGCCGTCCGATAATGCGCAATGTTCGAAGATCAGCTCGGCGGAAGCGATCATCTTAGATTCTGCTTTGCTCAAAAGTCGTAAAATGGGCCGCGAGCGCGCGTAGCCTTAGATTGGAGGAGCTGCGCGCTCTGTGACCAACTGTCTGGCTGCGACCCTTTCGCGATGTATCATGTACAGCCCTGCACCGATGATGATGCCAATACCAATTAGGCTAAGCGTGTTAGGAAAGTCTTTGAAAACAAGATAACCGAACAAAGTCGCTACCGGCAGCTCAAAGTACTGAAGTGGGGCCAGTGTGGCAGAAGGCGCGAAGGAAAGAGCATATGTCATCATCATGTGGCTCACAGTCGCAAAAAAACCAGCCCCGAAAAGCCACAGAAACGCGATTTCTGTCGGCCAAACAAGATCAAAAAGCTCGGAGCCAGAACCCTGCGCAACCATTAAGGTCGGAATACAAAACAAACTGGCAATCAGGCCAGTGTGGAATTGTAGAGCCACGGGGTGCATCCGTCGCGACAATCCCCGCGTTATAAGAATGTAGAAAGCGAAAGCGAATGCCGTACCTAGCGGAATTAGTGCGACGCTGCCAAAGGCCGCGAAACTAGGTTGGATGACGAACAATACACCAACAAACCCCACAAGAGCTGCCCCGACACGACGAGGACCGACGTCTTCACCAAGATAAAACTTGCCGACCAACAGGACAATAAACGGGGCTACAAACACAATTGCCAACGCATCGGCAAGTGGCATTACTCGGATTGCCGCAATGAAGCAAAAGGTCGCGAACAGCAAAAGTAACGATCGGAATACAATTACCAACAACGCGCCGCGCGCCACACGCAGTGAAAGTCCCATTACCAAGACAAACGGAGCCATGAGCGCGCACTGCACTACAAAGCGAGCAGCCGTTATCTGCCCAACTGGCACACTGGCCGACGCGAGTTTTGCAGCAACATCCAGCAAAGGAGCAGTCAGGCAAAATCCAAGCATCAGCGCAACGCCAGCAAGGGTGCGATCCGTAGATTGAGTCATGGAATCAGCAGAGGTCATCCCACTATCTAGGAATGTCGCCAAACGCGTGTCTGTTCTCAATGCGACGCCAGGCAAAAGTCCCGCAATACGCGAGTTCTGGTAGGGTTTGAATTTTTTGCGCCCGCAGCGAACGGAAGGTTCAACGGGCCGCACAGCAGCATCAGATGGCCGGGTTCAAGGTCTGCTATGGGCCGTCACAATCGAAACGATTTGAGCCTCTCAAAACTAGTTTCGAACTGCAACAGAGACCCGCAGCGAGGCCAAGCTGATTAATACCGAGGGACGGCTGAACTTCAGCTTCAGCAGTACTCAGGTACTTCGCCTTTCTGGATCATTACATGCAACAAATGAGATCTGACGCCTGGCCAGTCTAAATGGTGATGATGAAGATCGTCAGCTCCTAGGCTGGTGATCACTGGTACCACCGAGTGTATCTAGTTGGCGCTGACGCCAGACACGGTGTGTTCGCAACTTTTGGAATCCGTTGTTCTTTTTACACGTCTATAAATCAACCAAAAGACAGGGCAGCTTGGGAAGCGCTCGTGGCAAGCGCTTCACTCATTTTAATAAGAATAATTCATGAGCTGATGTGATCACAAGCGCGAAATGTTCAACCCCAACCCAGTTGCTTTAGCGCGTTTGCGTCGTTCCAAACTTTGGTCATATGGGTGATCTTTCCGCCAGCGAACTCTAAGGCATAAACATAGTCGGAAGCGACAGTCGCGCCCGTTGGGGGCACAGGGCCACCTTCGCCGGATTGCGTTCCGTGAAAGACTGCAAAGGCCAATACGACGTCTCGTTCGTTATCTTGGGCGAAGCCTTTCAATTCGTATTTCCCGTCGGGGATTGGCGTCAGTAAGCCCTTCATCCATTCCGCATAGGCTTGAACCGTGTGAACATCCGCCAAGGCGTCTGACTGGCAGGAGAAGCTGGCATTAGTTTCGCAGTAAGGCGCGCAGCTATCCCAGCCCTGGCCTGTTTCGCAGGCTTCGAAGAATGCCTTAGCGTTTTTGGTCATACTCATCTGGTTGTCTCCTTTGTCTGAACGCCGAGAACGATCTCCGCGTCTTCGTAGACTAAACATGAACAACGACAGGCTCCGGCGATATCGTCCAGATGAACCACTTGATGCAGGAGGGATGTAGGGTATCCTCCTCCTACATTTGTACGGGGGTATAATGTCCGAACAGATCGAAGAGGTTGAAACGCTTTCCAAGCGAGAGCAAGAAGTCGCCGCTGCCTATGCTAATGGTGCAAGCTATAAGGAAATCGCTCGCGATCTCGGCATCTCACCCACCACCGTCAGATCTCATCTTCGCACCGTTTACAGCAAGCTGAATATCACATCGAAAATTGCGCTGGCAAAATTACTGGTCGATCCGGCGGGGCCAGTTGCAAATGCTGACGAGGTCGCGCTGAAGGCCGATCTGGCGCTTGAACTTGATGACGCAATGCGCCGCGAGCGAATGATGGCGGATGTTCTGAACCTTATCAACCGCCGCGACACCATATTGGAAGAAGTGCTTGATGCTCTTCTCGAGTACGCGCTCGACATTTGTGAAGCTGAATTTGGGGTCCTCTTTGAGCATCACGGCGATTTGGCCTTCAGCGAGATGCGCTCGCTCGGAATCACAAAGGGGTTCAGTGACTGGTTCGCCGAACAGGGCGTATTCACCCCTTCCTCCACCACTGTACTCGGACGGATGGCGGTCAGCCGCGAAGTTGTGAACGTTGTGGACGTTACGGCTGAAGATCCGGCCATTCAGAACACGCCCCTGAGAATCGCTACGAGAGAGCTGGGCAAAGCCCGGTCCTTCGCCGCAATCCCTATCATTTCGGGCGATCAGTTGATCGGTGCTTTCACAGTCTATCGAACCCGTTTGCATCCATTCAATGACCGAGCACTGGAGTTGGCCCAGGCCTTTGCCGATCAAGCCGCAGTTGCAATTGAAAACGCGCGCCAGATTAGCGCGATGGAGTCACGACTTGCTCAGGCCGCCGCAACCCGCGAAATCCTTGATGCGATCAGCAACGCCAGCGATGATGAAAGCCCCGTATTTGACGCTATTCTCAAAAATGCTCGAAAACTTTGCGAAGCACCGTTCGCGGCGCTGATCCTGGGTCGCGAAGCGGATGAGTTTCAGACCATGATCGCCCATCATGGAGCTATTCAAAGCACAGAGGACATCTACGCCCAAAAACGGGTTCCAATGGATCCCGAAAAATCTTTCGCAGCCCGTGCAATCATTGAAAAACGCCCGATCCACCTTCCTAATATGAAGGACACAGATGAATATCGGGCAGGCGTGCCAAATATTGTAGAGGTTTGCGATCTTCAGGGCATTCGCACAAATCTATTTGTGCCTCTGATCAAGGACGGCGAGGGGATCGGTTGCTTTATCATCTTCCGGCACGAAGTCCGTCCATATTCGGATGAACAAATCGCCTTGGTAGAAACTTTTGCCGCACAGGCGGTTATTGCCCTGGAAAATGTGCGCCAGTTTCGAGAACTTCGCGACAGGTTGGAACGTTCTTTTGCAACGCGCGAAATTATGGAAATGATGAGCCGTGTGCGAGAAGACGAACAACCGATCTTCGAGGCCATACTCGATAATGCGACCCGACTATGTGGGGCTCCGAATGCATCATTGATCCTGGGCCGAGAAGGCGATGCTGCGCAGGTTATGGCTGCGAACCGCGGCTCGACACCTGAGACGCTCGCCCACTATCATAGTGGCGCGGTTCCAATGGACCCGGCAGACTCATTGGTTGCGCAGGCGATAGTTGAGCAGCGCACGATCCTGATTGACGACATGCGAGAGACAGAAGGGTATCGTTCCGGCCATGACCGCTATGTCATGCTCGTTGAACGACAGGGCATCCGTACCAACCTCTTCGTTCCTCTTTTGAGTCCTGACGGTGGCGTCGGCTGCTTTATTCTCTGGAAGACAGAAAAGGAACCGTTCACTGCTAGCCAAATATCCCTGGTTGAGACATTCGCCGCACAGGCCGCCGTCGCGCTTGAAAATGTGCGTCAGTACAAGGCGCTCGAATCGCGCACCGCTGAGGTTCAATCTTTGAATACTTCGCTTGAGGCGAAGGTTGCGGAGCAGGTTGATGAGATCGCGCGGATCGGCCGACTAAAACAGTTCCTCTCTCCGGCCGTAGCCGAGACCTTTGTATCTTCGGGAAATGAACAAGGTCTATCCTCCCATCGTGCACTGATCGCCACGTTGTTCTGCGATATTCGAGGCTTTACGGCCTTTTGTGAGACTGCAGAACCGGAAGAAACCATTGAGGTCTTGCAAGCATATCACGAGCAAATGGGTGTGTTGATATCAGAATATGGCGGTGGCGTTGATAAACGAATGGGCGACGGGATTATGGTTATCTTTAACGATCCGCTGCCATGCGACGACCCCGCCGGAGATGCGGTCCGGCTCGCTATAGCTATGCGGGCGAAAATGCGCGAGCTCGCAGCGAAATGGAAGAAGCTTGGCCACCGGCTAGGGTTCGGAGTAGGAGTTTCAATGGGTTACGCGACGGTTGGCATGGTCGGCTCCGCCGGACGATTCGACTACACGGCGTCTGGAACCGCTGTGAACGCTGCCGCTCGCCTCTGCGATATCGCCAAAGATGGAGAGATTCTGATCTCACCACGCGCTTGGGCCGCAGTCGAAGATGACATTGAAGCGGAAAGCCGTGGCGCAGTTGAAATGAAAGGCATCCGCGAACCGATGGAAGTGTTCGCAGTTTCGGACCAGTGACCAACGCCACCTAGCATCACCACCGACCGCAAAAGCACTCATTTTCTCTCAGCAATGTTCGCCCAAGCCACTGTATGTCCAATCCTTGGTGGTTACGTTGAGCCAGAAACCGTATCTTATCAGATACCCGGCAGATCAGGAGTGAGATGCTGTTAGATTTTTCAACAATTGGCTCGTATTTATGAGAGGTTTAATCGCTGCCAGCGTTGGCGAAAGCGGTTGCTGACGCAATCAAGTTGAACGGTGGCATCAATACGCAGCCTGCGAGGCTGGGAGTAACCAAATTTCGCTACTGCAGCGAATGTTTCCTCCGACGGACCGCACCGCAGCGGCGATACTCGCTGTCCAATGGCGGGATTGGGCCGTCATCTTCAGCCCCGTTTCACCCCATCTACAATATGCTGCGCCCGCTCCGGGGTCGTCTTTGAGCCCTTCTATATCGACGCTACGCCTCGTATGGACGGCTATCGCGACCTATCTGATGAACGAACATGAAGGGAGATGAGGCAATGAAAACCAGAACAATCTGTGCATTTGCCTTGGTCGGTTTTGTCGTCATCGCTACTGCGGTCGCCTGACTCGCGCCTTCAGGCACACAGACTAAACCGCCAGAGCAACCGAAAGAGTTCGATGTTGAGGAAGGTTCGGTGCTTTATGTCGAGTTCTGCGCGTCCTGCCACGGTGCCGATCTGGAAGGGCAGCCCAACTGGCGTGCTCCGAATGATGACGGCACAATGCCTGCACCGCCGCGTGACGAGACCGGCCATACCTGGCACCACGGGGATGCGCTGTTGTTTGACTACACCAAACAGGGTGGTGATGCGGCGTTGGAAGCCCGCGGCGTGTCCGATTTTGCCAGTGGCATGCCGGGATTTGGCGATAGCCTGAGCGACCAGCAGATCTGGGACATCCTGGCATATATCAAATCCACCTGGCCTGAGCGCATCCGCGAGATGCAGGCGGTACGCACCGAAAGCGAATAGATGCTGGGCGGCTCATGATTGCCCGCTTGACACATATCATGACACTTGCCCGCGGTTTCGGTCACAAGATCCAAAGTCACACCGCAGCCGCGAACACGGAAAGGAATTGACATGACCACCCCGACACTCGACCGCCGCTTTTTCCTGGCTGGCCTTGGTGCCTCCGGCACTGCTCTGGTCACGCCGGCTTTGGCAACGACTAAACCGCTGGTGCAGGTCCTCAAGGATCCCACCTGCGGGTGCTGCGGCGCCTGGATTGACATCATGCAACGCGAAGGATTCGAGGTGGAGGTGCAGAACGCATCTTGGGAGACCTTGTCGCAATATAAAACCACCAAGGGTATCCCGGATGAGATGGCCTCCTGCCATACTGGCCTGGTCGAGGGATACGTCATCGAAGGCCATGTGCCGCCAACCGATATCCGGCGCCTTCTGGCCGAGCGCCCTGATGCAGTGGGGCTGTCCGTGCCCGGCATGCCCTACGGCTCGCCCGGTATGGGGCCGGAGAGCGAACGGGAGGCCTATTCGGTCTTCCTGATCCGCAAGGTTGGCGCAACAAAAGTGTTCAATCACTACGAGGCATCGTGATCGGCGATGTTTGTGTCAAACGCAAAATGAATTGCGTTCGTTTAGGTTACCTTTGCAGTCGCAGTGAATGGCAGCAATGTGGGTAGCGATTGCAGCAACTGAAGAGCGGGTACAAGGTCGGCTTTGGGCCATGGATACCATCGATGCGGAGACAATTTTCAACCGAGTTCGCGCTCGATTGGGTCTTCTGCTTGATTAAAGCAGAAGACCTGCACTAGCATTGAGGTATCATGGCTAATGGTCTTCTCCTTGATATATCGGGTGTTCTTTACAACGGAACGCAAGTGATCTCGGGTGCCAAGGAAGCAGTGGTTCGATGCAGAACGGAAGAGACCCCAATCCGTTTTCTCACAAACACCACTCGCAGACCCAAGCGGCTAATTGTCGAAAGACTGAATCAATTCGGCTTTGCGGTCGACACGAACGAAGTCATCACTCCTTCTCAGGTTGCATGTGACTGGTTGAATCAAAACGGGTATTCTCCTCACTTTTTGGTGCATCCAGATCTGAACGAAGACTTCGACAAAGTCGTTTCGGGAAAACCTGTCGCTGTGGTCGTAGCTGATGCGGGACCGTACTTTGACTTCGAAAGCCTAAATGCAGCGTTTCGCAATCTTGACCAAGGTGCCCCGTTCTTGGCGCTTGCAGCGAACCGCGTGTTTCGCGATGCCGACGGAGCACTTAGCCTTGATGCCGGAGCTTTCGTCCATGGCCTTGAATACGCGGCTCAAGTTGAAGCTCTTGTCCTTGGAAAGCCATCAGCAACGTTTTTCCAAGCAGCTTCAGACAGCATGGGACTGCCTCTCGCGGAAGTCATCATGATAGGCGATGACGCTGAAAACGACGTCGCTGGAGCGCTAAGAGCGGGTGTTGGCAAAGCCATTCTGGTACGCACCGGTAAGTATTGTCCTGGCGAGGAAAAGCGATACGACCCAGCACCTTCCTTCGTGGCAGATGACATATCCGAGGCAGTTGATTGGGTTATGGTGGGTGGGATTTAACGCCCTCTGAGTTGCGCGTTGCATGAGTTCCGCCAGCCTCCGATTTTCCGCTCGCAACAAACGGCAGGTTTGACGGGCCGCACCGCAGCTTCGAAGTTGCCCACTGGACGGCAGGATTGGGCCGTCCTAACCGAGGCCTGTCGTCAAAATATTTCACATGCAGCGCTTGGCCATATTGAAGAGAGCGAGGTCGCGATTGTTCTCTGCGAGCTATAATCTTACTCAAATTGCCCAGACGTGTTTGGGTTTTAACGGCCGTTTCTGACCGACGATGCGTCCCTTGTTCCAAGCTGGGCGAAGCGCGCGAAAGGCAGGTAAGTTTGGTGTTTCCATAACTGATCCTCCGATCCGCCATGCCCGCCCACAACGACAACCCGACGTTGACGAAAGAGGATATCACAAGATGCCGCGTTGCCGCCGAGGTCGGCGGTGAGCCCTACCTCTCAAATGTCGCAAAGTGAAATTCTGGTAGTTGCGTCAATAGCAGACCTTGGTCGCAGTGTGACGTGCTCATCACCGCAGATTTCAAAGGACAGAGTTACTGACACGCTGCGGGCGCCAGAGTCACAGACGGAGTACATGCACCGAACACTGAGCGTGTCGAACGACGAGAGCGGCTGTTGAACCCAAAAAGAACTCTTTCATCCCAGGTTTGTGCGAAGCAAGGACGATACAATCGATGCCATGTTTGTTTGCATACTCGGTGATCGCTCTCCCTGCCGATTGACTCTCTATCAAGACAGAAGAAATCTCAGTTTCGTTTTTTAAGCGCTCGGCTAAACGCGCCTTTGCTTTTTGGAGAGATTTTTCTGCGATCCCTTCATCCATATAGTACATTATCTGTCTGTTTGGGGGCTCATGGATGTGCGCGGCAGTGATTTTTCCACCTTCCGACACAAGGGCGTGTGCCGCTGAAAGTGCGTGATCACTGATGCCGTGTTCCAGAGACAGCGCGACTAGGATGTTTTTGTACATTTCGAACCTCTGTTTTTAGATTCCGGTTTTCTGCTGTGAACCAGTCTCTCCAACGTCTTCTTTGGGAGATCAGGCACCCCAACCGTAAGAATGGGGTGCGTACTGTTCCGTCTTGGGCTTTTGCGCTTTCCGTCCATTATCTGCTGAGCAGGAGGTCAGGTAGGAAGAGGGCCAACTCTGGTACAAAAGTTGTCAGCATCAGCGTCGGAAGCCAGGCAAAGACTATGAAGATTAAAGTCGGCCACAGCATGCGCGAAACCGGCTCATCACAGACCTGAGCTCCAAGGTAGAGTAGTGGCGCAGTTGGAGGGGTGATGTTCGCCATTCCCAGATTCACGCCAATCACGGCCGCAAAATGGATCGGATCCATGCCGGTGCTCTGTGCGATGGGCAGTAGGATCGGTGTCGCCAGAAGTAGGCCCGAGATATCATCCATCAACATCCCGATCAGGATCATCACCACGTTGATCATCAGAAGGATGACAATCGGGTTGTCCGACACGGAATAGACCAGATCCTTGGCCAACTGAGGGGCGCCTTGCGAGATTAGGTTGTCCGACACGATCAGAACCATGAAGATCATGACCATGACCACGCCAATCGTAACACCGGAATTCTGGATCGTGTGTGCCAGTGTTTTCCAAGTCAGACCGCGGTAGAAGTAGATCGCGATCGGGATCGAGTAGACCACGGCGATACCGGCGGCTTCGGTCGGTGTCATGATACCGCCATAGATACCACCCAGAATGATCAGCGGCATCATCAGCGCAGGTCCGGCCAAACGTGCCTGTACTCCAAAGGTCGGTAAAAACGGTTTAGGACGTTCCGTCAGATCGATGTCGTCATACTTCCGCAGCATGAACTGATTGACCACAATCAGAAGCGTAATCAGGATGATCGCGGGAATGACCGTAGACAAAAAGCACTTCAGCACGTGCTGCTGTGCAACCCAGCCATAAAGAATGTGAGACGAACTCGGTGGGATCAACAGACCCAAGGGGCTGGCCGCCACGATCAGAGCTGCCGATTGCCCACCCGGATAGTTGGCCTTTTTCAGGTGGGGCATCATGATGCCGCCGATACAGGTCAGCGTTGCATTGGCACTACCGGAAATGGAGCCGAACACACCGCAGGCCAGCACTCCAGCAGCGCTCAATCCTCCTTTGATATGGCCAATGAACATTTCAGCCAGAGAGACAAGGGGGGCGGCGATTTTGCCTTTTTCCATGATGCCACCGGCGATCATGAAGAGTGGGATCGCCAGAAGTACAAGTGATCGGATACCTGTAGAACCGGTGGGCAAGTAACCGGTGATGGATTGATCTCCGACAAGGGCGATGAAAATCAAAACCGATCCGAATGCCACATAAACGCTGACGCCCAACAGCAACATAAAGCAGACGATTAGGAGACTTCCTCCGATGATCATTGGGTTTCTCCTTTTTGCATTTCTGATCTCAAGGGAAGCCCGAGCCCCTTGCGGATGTGTACGTACAAGTATGCCGCCGTGAACGTCGCCATGAGGCCAAAGGCAATCATGATCGCTATCCGCCAGGTCACAAATGGAATGCGCAGCACCGGGGTTGCGCGCAGCCGGGGGAATGAGAAGTCATCAAGCAGCGAGACGTAACAGGCGTACATGAGGAAAAGGATCACAAGCACCTCGACTGTCAGCACGACAAAGCCGCGCCACCAAATCAACCGAGGGTTTTGGATCACAATGCCAAGAATGTCCGCGTTGATGTGCAGGTTACGGGCAGAGGCCAGAACAGCACCTGCAAAAAAGCCGATGATGCTGATACCCAAAAGCCATTCTTCGTAGGCAAACAGATCACCGCCAAATCCATACCGGATGACAACAACTGCCCCAAATGTGAACGCCATCAGGAAACCGGCAAACATAACTATCTGCCTCATGACAAAAGCCACTGCTTTCAGCGGATACCCGACAATAACCGGCAACTCGTCAGTGATTTTTTGCGAGCTCTTCTTTTCTGCGCTTTCGACGACCAATGGACGTTCAACTTCTGAATTAGACATCTTTCTCCCTCCCTTTGTTGAGCTAAAGACCAAAAAAGGGCCAACTGATTTGCTGGCCCTTTTTCTAAGTGTTTATTGCTGTTCTTTAGCTGCCAGCAGGCGGTCGATGATGTCCTGACCGACGTTTTGTGCCATCGCTGGCCAGACCGTTTCCTGGACATGAGCGGCCATCGCAGCTTGTTCTTCGTCGCTCAGGCGCAGGATGGTGTAGCCTTTGTCGAGCAATTTCTGGCCGAACACTTCGTCATTCTCACGGTTATAGGCGAAGAAGTCTTCGGACGCCTTGGTCATCGCGGCTTGCAGCGCGGCGCGCTGTTCGTCGTTCAGCTTGTCGAGTGTCCGCTGCGACGCGTAAAAAGTCGTCAGTTCTGAGATTGAGTTGTACTCCACAAAGTGGGTGCCAACATCTGATTTGGCGAAGATGGAATAGGTCGCGGTCTTGGTGCAGCAGATTGCTCCATCGACAATGCCGGCCTGAAGCGCGGGGAAAATGTCACCCCATGCCATGGTGGTCGCCTGGTAACCCAGTTCTTCCACCATCGACTTCACGACGCTGGATGACCAGACGCGAATGTTCATGCCCTTGTCGTCAAAAGTATTCCAGTTCTGGGGCTCTTGCGACGAAACGATGCCGATGAACCCTTCCGGATTCTGCGCCATGACGCGCACGCCATATTCGTCGGTGATCTCTTGCAGGATGGTGTTGAACTCGGAATCCATGTTCAGAAGCGTGCTTTCCATGTCATCCCAGCCGCCCAGCAGGAACGGCATTGACAAGAATTCCAGGCGTGGATCGGTATCGGCATAGATGAACGCCGATGCCAGGTCGATATTGCCGCGGGCAACATCTTCAAACAGAGCTTCACCAGAACCCAACTGGTTTGCCGGAAAGACTTCTACAGTCAGTCCGACATCCGCAGCTGCAACATCCGCTGCGACCTGTTCCATCATTTTTGTGCCTTGGTGATCGATCGGGAAGACACCTGCAAAACGCAGTGTCATGTCTTCCGCTGCAGCGGTTGTCGAAAGCGCGGTTGCCGCAAGCAAAGCGGCACCACCGATCGCGCCGAGGGCGCGGCGGTTAATCTTCATAATCATTAAGGTTTCCTCCTCAGTGGTGTGCGTCCCTCCGCATTGCGTGCGGCGGGACATTTCTTTGCTTCAGTTCAGCAAAGTTCCGGGGCGATGAACTCGTATCCAAGGTCATCGGCCACAGCCTTGTACGTCACCTTTCCGTGGGCCACGTTCAGGCCGTTCATCAGATGGCGATTGTCTGCGAGCGCCTGCTTCCAGCCGTTGTTGGCAATAGCCAGAGCGTGCGGCAGCGTGACGTTGTTCAGTGCATAGGTCGAGGTTCGGGCGACTGCGCCCGGCATATTGGCGACGCAGTAATGAACCACATCGTCGACAACGTAGGTGGGCTCTGCGTGAGTGGTAGCTTTGGACGTTTCAAAGCAGCCGCCCTGGTCAATCGCCACGTCCACGACGACCGCACCGGGTTTCATTTTCGAGATCAGCTCGCGTGTGACTAGCTTGGGTGCAGCAGCACCCGGGATCAGTACAGCACCGACAACCAGATCGGCATTGGTGACTTCTTCCTCCAATGCGGCTTTGGTCGAATAGACAACCTTGGCGGACGCCTCGAAATGGTTCTCCAGCTTCTCAAGCACTGCCGGATTGCGGTCCAGAATGGTCACGTCCGCGTGCAAACCGACGGCCATTTGAGCAGCGTTGAACCCAACAACACCGCCGCCGATAACCACGACTTTGCCGGGCTTCACGCCGGGCACGCCGCCCAGCAATACGCCCAGACCGCCCTTTGCTTTCTCCAAAGCGCTGGCACCGGCCTGGATAGACATGCGACCGGCAACCTGGCTCATCGGTTTCAGCAGGGGCAGACCGCCATTGTCGTCGGTGACGGTTTCATAAGCGATGCATACAGCGCCCGAGTCGACCAGATCTTTGGTCTGTTCCGGGTCGGGGGCCAGATGCAGATAGGTATAGAGGATTTGACCTTCGCGCAGCATAGTGCGTTCAACGGCCTGAGGTTCCTTCACCTTCACAATCATCTCCGCATTGGCGAAGATATCCGCTGCGGTTTCGGCAATCTCCGCGCCAGCGGCACGATAGGCATCATCATCAGCCCCAATGCCTGTGCCGGCGTTGGTCTCGACGATGACGTTGTGACCATGAGAAACCAGTTCGGCTACGCTTTCAGGGGTCAGGCCAACACGGTACTCGTGGTTCTTGATTTCCTTGGGAACACCAATGAACATATTCTTCACTCCTTGGAACGGATGATCATTTTGCGGTTGGCATGACGAACTCGGCACCTTCCGAGATACTTTCGGGCCAGCGCTGCATGATGGATTTCTGCTTGGTGTAGAAACGCACACCCTCCTCGCCATAGGCGTGCATGTCGCCGAACAGGCTCTTCTTCCAGCCGCCAAAACCGTGCCAGGCCATCGGAACCGGGATCGGAACATTGACGCCGACCATGCCGACCTGAACCTGCTTGCCAAACTCACGTGCAGCATTGCCGTCGCGGGTGAACAACGACACGCCGTTGCCAAACTCGTGGTCGTTGATCAGTTGCAGGCCTTCGGCGAAGTTCGAGACGCGGACGCAGGACAGAACCGGGCCAAAGATCTCTTCCTTGTAGATCTTCATGTCGGGGGTGACGTTGTCGAACAGGGTGCCGCCCAGGAAATAGCCTTGCTCGTGGCCTGCGACGGTAAAGTCGCGGCCATCGACCAGCAGGTCAGCACCTTCTGCAACGCCAGAGTCGATGTAGCCCTTGATCCGGTCGCGCGCAGCAGCCGTCACGATCGGTCCCATCTCGGCGTCCAGCTCTAGGCCATTCTTGACCTTCAGAGTTTCGGCGCGCTCTTTCAGGACCGGCATTAACTTATCGGCAGCATCACCAACCAGCAGAGCAACCGAGATCGCCATGCAGCGTTCGCCTGCCGAGCCAAAGGCTGCGCCGATCAGGGCGTCCGCAGCCTTGTTCATGTCGGCATCGGGCATAACCAGCATGTGGTTCTTTGCGCCACCCAGAGCCTGAACGCGTTTGCCGTGCCGCGCGCCAACTTCATAGATGTAGTTCGCAATCGGGGTCGAACCGACGAAGGACACGGCCTTGACGTCGTCGTTCTCCAACAACGCATCCACGGCGACCTTGTCACCTTGTAAGACGTTGAACACACCATCGGGGAAACCGGCTTTCTGCATCAGATCCGCATACAGCAGCGCTGCGGACGGATCGGTCGGCGACGGCTTCAGGATAAAGGTATTGCCCGCGGCGATGGCGATCGGGAACATCCACATCGGCACCATGACCGGGAAGTTAAACGGCGTGATCCCGGCGACAACGCCCAATGCCTGACGCGTGGTCCAGTTGTCCATGCCAGTGGAAACCTGCTCCGTGTAATCGCCCTTGAGGAGTTGCGGAATACCGCAGGCAAACTCGATGATATCAATACCGCGCTCGACTTCACCTTGGGCGTCCGTGAACACCTTGCCATGTTCGACGGTGATGGCACGCGCCAGATCGTCTTTGTGCTCGCGCACCAGAGCCAGAAAGTTGTTCATAAGACGGGCGCGGCGGATCGGCGGTGTGTTCGACCAGTTCGGGAACGCTGCTTTTGCCGCGGCCACTGCGTCGTCGACTGTCTGGACGTTCGCCAGCGACACTTCGCCGGTTTGCACACCGGTTGCGGGATTGAAAACCGGCTGCGTATTCTCACCAGATGGAGCGGTGATTTGGCCATTAATGTAGTGGCCGATCAAAGCGATCGGGGATGCATCTTTCATGATGTCAGTCCTTTTTGGGGTTAGAAGTCAGGGGTTATGGCAGGTCAGCCAATACCTCTCCAAGTGTTTGACAGAGTGTCGCTATTTCGGGTTCCGAGATGATCAGTGGTGGAGATAAGGCAATGATGTCTCCGGTGACGCGGATCATTATTCCGGCGTCCCAGGCCCGCTTCATCGCGTCATAGCCCCTAGCACCTGGTGCGCCTTGTCGCGGCGCAAGCTCAACCGCGCCCACCAATCCCAGATTGCGGATATCGATGACATTCGGCAGGTCTTTGAGGCTGTGAAGCTGATCCTCCCAGGGCTGAGCCAGTAGAGCTGCTCGGCGGAACAGGTCGTTCTGTTCATAGCTCCTCAGAGTTGCCAACGCGGCGGCACAAGACACCGGATTGGCAGAGTAGGTATAGCCGTGGAACAGCTCAATTGGTGCGTCTGCGTTTGCCATCGCCGAGTCATATATCTTGTCGGATACGATGACCGCTCCCATCGGAATAACACCGTTGGTCAGGCCTTTGGCCGTCGTGATGATGTCCGGCTTCACATCAAAATACTCCGATGCTGTCGCCGCACCCAAGCGACCAAAGGCGGTGATGACCTCATCGAAGATCAGCAGAATGCCATGGCGGTCGCAGATTTCCCGTAGCCGCTTCAGATATCCTTTCGGCGGCAGAAGCACACCAGTGGATCCGGCCATCGGCTCAACGATCACTGCTGCAATGGTCGATGCATCGTGAAGCGCGACCAATCGTTCCAGATCATCCGCCAGCTCCGCACCGTGCTCCGGGCAGCCGCGTGAAAAGGCATTTTTTTCTGGATCATGCGTGTGGCGCAGATGATCCACTCCTGTAAGGAGTGTTCCGAAATGCATCCGGTTCTTCACGATACCGCCGACCGAGATACCGCCGAAACCGGTACCGTGGTAGCCACGCTCACGCCCGATCAAACGCGTGCGCGCGCCGTCACCGCGCATCCGGTGGTAATGCAGCGCGATCTTCAGCGCCGTATCGACGGACTCGGAGCCAGAGTTGGTGAAGAAGGCGTGGTTCATTCCCTCAGGCATTATCGCAGTCAGCTTTGTCGACAACTCAAACGCCTGAGGGTGGGAGAACTGAAAGTTCGGTGCGTAATCCAGCTCGTGCACCTGTTTTTGCACCGCTTCAACGATCAACGGATCACGGTGACCTGCATTGACGCACCACAATCCGGCAGTACCATCCATAACCTTCCGACCATCAGAACTGGTGTAATACATCCCCTCGGCAGCTTGGATCATTCGGGGCTCGCGAAGGAAATCACGATTGGCTGAAAACGGCATCCAGAACGATGACATTGTGTTGGGTTGATCGAGCACGTTCATTCCTCGTGAAGCAGATTTTCATTTGATGACAAATCCTTGCAGAGTTCAGGTCTTCCGCACACCCGGCTTTATTTTAATCTGTAAGTTATTGAAAAAAATCGTTGCGCCCTTAGAATGCTTTCGATCCGAAGCAAGAAATCACCAGAGTAACGGTTTTGTCATCAGATCTCGAAACAGCACGTCGTCTAAAGTTGATTCGGACGACCAAGGGCCTCAGTCAACGCGAAATGGCCAAACGCGCGGGAGTGGGTAGCGGAACGATTTCTCAAATCGAAAGTGGTTCAACTCAGCCTTCCGTGGCGCTGCTCAAAAAGATCCTTGCTGCAGTAGACGTAAATTTGGGTTTTTTCTTCAGTTTTGAATTGCAAAACGAGGAGTCGTTTTTTTACCCGCATGAAAGAATGCGCGACCTTGGATCCCCCGGTGTTTCATATTTGCTTGTCGCAGGAGAGCGCCGAGACAGAAAACTCCAGATGCTCATAGAAGAGTACGATGTCGGTGCCGACTCGGGTCGATCTGAACTGTCGCACGAAGGAGAGGAATGTGCGGTTGTGATAGAGGGCCGTCTTGAAGTGACGGTAGATGGGCAGTCCAGGGTTCTGGGCCCCGGGGACGCATACTACTTCTCAAGCATATTGCCACACAGGTTTCGAAATGCCGGAGATACGCCCTGCAAAGTTATTAGCGCATGCACTCCTTCGTCGTTCTGAATAAATGAAAGAGCTCTTTTGTGGGCTTTCTCAATATTTCGCGGGACGGTCAAATTCGATAACCGACTCAGAATGCAGAAATGAAATCGAAATTCACGATCAAGAGCCAATTGTCGCTTTTCTCACGCGATCCCAGACGGCGGGCTTTTTTGTTCTCGCGATTGCAGCGAATGTCCGGAATGCGGGCGCGGTTGCAGAAATCCAACGTAGTACTCAAAGTCGGCTAAGGGCCGTTGGTGCTAAACGATACCAAATCGATGTCGTTCGGAATTTGGCAAACGACGGCCTGTTGTCGGATCGAACAGTTTCCCGGTTTCGGTATACATAATCCTGGCTTGTTCGTTGATTTCTTCGACGCTTCCCCGAGCTTGCTGTGACCTCGCATCCCGGCACATCTTCACCGGTTCTCCGCGTACCCGTACCTCAAACAGAGTTCCATCTCTGCGGATCGCCCAGCCAAAAAAATGAAAGCTGTGCATTCAGTCTGGAAAGCGCGAGGTGGCGTCTGAACTTTGAACCGAGACCGGCGCCGGGCATGCTGTTGATTGCGGCTAGGCGGGATTTGGCAATCCTGCGTATCTCCGCAAATTGTTCTGAGTTGGCTTCGATCTTGCTGTCAGGGTACGCATCAAACATGTGAACATCCTCAGAATAAAGCCTTTCCCACGAAATGATACGATAAGTCCGTAGACGATTAGACATCTTTCTTGCCGTTTCAGGGGATGAGAAATCGGTTCACAGCAAATGATTTCGGGAACAACCTGAGATCTGCCCGCAAGGCGCAAGGCTACTCGCAGGAGAGCTTTGCCCACGCAGTGGATCTGGACCGTATATATATTGGTGGTTTTGAGCGCGGAGAGAGAAATCCCGGTCTCAATACCGTCATCAAAATAGCCGACGCTCTGAATCTTGATGTCGCGGACCTCTTCCGGTTGAAAGAATAAGCCGCACCTTCCTGGAGCCTACATATCTACACCGGCTTCCAAATGTAAATCAGCTGTTGCCAACTCCTCTTTCCCAGCACCTCTCCTGGTCTCAAAGACAGTTCAGTGCGGCAGTCCCGTGTTGTGGCCGTCTGAGCTCACAACGCATCGATGGCGTGACCGCCGCAAGGCATTTCCCTCGTCTAGAAACGTCTGTTTCACTACTTAAGCTAATAACAGAATTGAACATTCACGTAGAGCGCTCCTAACGTAAGTTAATAATCAAAACTAACATCGGAAATCAAGCATTTACGGGGTGTTTGGAGTCGGATTGGCTCTTGATTGCCCGACGGAGATGCCCCTAGGATCGGGGGTGTTGGAACGTTCGTTTCAACACCGGCGTAAAAGCCAGTCCCGGACGGAGGCCACGAGCCATGGATGCCAACAAAATGCGCCAGCAGATTGTGAAACTGCATCTCGGGATGGTTCAGATAACAATCACCGAGCTCGCCGAGAGCATCGGGCACGCAGACTGCTTCTGTTCTGCGCAGGGACTCACGATTGAAATTTGACTCGGTATTGACGCGATGCACAAGGCCGATGACTGTGAAGAACAGTGTAGCGGTGACTGCTAGGATACTTAATGAACTGGGACGAATTAGAAGCGAAGATCGCAATGGGTGACCGAGATGCGATGGCTCAGTATCTTGCAGCATCACTTTCACAAAACTTAACAAAAGCGGAGCTTCGACGTCGTTATAGTTTGGTCTGGGAAGCCGATCACGGCAATGACACAATGGTTCTTCGCAACCTGGCTATTATTGCCGCAGCGGCAGGTGAATTCAAGAAAACTGCTGCTCTAGCGCAGGATCTACTGCTAGAGTCCTTTTTTGCTGATGCCCTTCATTCCGCACTGGCGTTGAGAAACTATGGTAAGGATGAACAGCGAAGCCAGGCCGATGAAATAATTTCGCGCCTAGCAAGCCTCGGGCACATTAGATCACAAGTTCTGGTGCGCTCATTTTCTTCAGCTGAACAGGGCATATTCAAGAAGTTTGGTTTCCAAGTTTTCAGAATTTTCAAGATCCTTTATGCAACGGCATTGTTTGCCAAGAACCCAAATGATCCCCGAATTTCAGTTTAACTGGCAGTGCTCCAATCTCAATTTTGCCAGATGTCGGCTGAGGCCTAGTGGAATTGCCCTCGCTCAATACGGGAGTCGATCTATTGATTGGTCAAGATCCTGGCTAGATCGCACCGCCTTGCGCGTGCGGCCCTAATTTCCAAAAGCCGCCGTTGGTGCACGCGCAGCGAATAGCCGGAACGTCCGCACTACCAACTTTTAAGAACGCTACGGCGAACGGCGGCTCGCCGGATCATTGATACGCCGCTTCTATTCAGATTGTTGGTTCGGACTCTAGCAAAACCTAGAGCAACCGAGTGACGATTTGCTGTTCAAGGAGGAGCGGCGAGGCCTTCGATCGCTTCACTAAATGAAAGTAATTCATTCTGAAATTTTTGATCAGTCTACCGCGCCAATGTGATAAGAGTGTGTTGATAAAAAAAGGTTTTTCATGTGCGGATAGGTAATGTCAGATGGAGCGCCACAGTTTGTGGAACTGTGGTGCGTCAGGCGACACGGCCATTATTGTCACCAAATGACCTCTAGCCGCAGATTTCATTCGAACATCAAGGCGCCGGTCAGGTCAAAGTGCTTGGGGAACATCGCTCGTAAAAATCGGAACACAATTCTCATTGCCTCGTTACGATCAAATGAATCCGGATGGAGCAGGTAGTCGGTCCACATACCTTCCAGCATTGCGAGTGTGCCATGAGTTGCGTCGCGTGCGACCTGATTGGGGTCTTCGAGTTCAGCTTCTTTCGCAATGCGAGCGAAAGCGTTGAAAACCAGATTTCGAAGCTTTGCATCGCGCGTATCTGAGAAGGCAGCGATTGCGGCTCTGTTTCGGGCCTCACCTCGAAATGCATACCAAATGGAGACATTCTTCTTGTTGAGGATGGTTTCGCTCAAATCACCCCGAACAATCATCTCGATATGTTCCTGGCCAGTTTGTCCGGTTGTTTCCAGCAAAGAGTTGATGCCACTGTAGTATTGTTCGGACGAGTGACGGGCAGCTGCATCCACGAGGTTGTCTTTGCCGCCGAAATGAAGGTGAATCATGCCGCGGGATAACTCGGCACGTTGAATGATTTCACTGACTGAGGTCTCGGAAATTCCCTTCTCGGCAACCGAGTCGAGTACTGCCTCGATCAGAGATAGGCGGTTCCGTTCACGAATTTCTTGGCGTCTTCCAGTCATTTGGTCAGGCGGTTCTGTTTGTTTTCAGTCTCTTGCGGTGCCTTCTAGCGGTTCATGCGAAATTGGCCAGCTCCGCTTGTGAAAATATCAGTTGACACAGCCAGTCCGAAAATTCCAGATTTAAATGGACGATTGTCCATTTTGTGATGAATGTCGTTGTGCCACCGAAAACAAAGTTCAGCAGGGAAGTATGGCCGGAGTCATAAGAAGTGAAACGGGCAAGGGCCTGGCACTGAGCGCACCTGCGACGCTCTATGTCGGCCTGCTTGTGGCCGTGCCTCTTTGTATTCTTGTCGCCTACAGCTTTTGGACCCAGACCTATGTCGAGATTGACCGGACACTGACCTGGGCGAATTACCAAGAGGCGTTCACTGACCCCTTGGTTCGGCACCTGATGATCCGGTCGGTTGCGATTGCGGGTGCGGTGACGCTGGCGACCGTCTGTCTGGCCTATCCGATTGCTTATTTCATCGCGTTTCGGACGCAAAAGAAGACGCTTTGGCTATTGCTGATCACCATTCCGTTTTGGAGCAGCTATCTGCTGCGGGTGTTCAGTTGGAAGCTGATCCTCGGCTTTAACGGTGTGATGAACTCGGCTTTGATTTCTCTGGGGCTGATACAGGAACCGCTGACATTTCTACTCTATAACGAATTCGCCGTTGTCTTGACGCTCGCCCACGCCTGGGCGCCATTTGCGATCCTGCCGATTTATGTGTCGCTGCAAAAGATCGACCGTAGCCTTTTGGAAGCCGCAACCGACCTTGGCTGCAGCAAACTCGAAAGGTTTGTCCGCGTGACTTTGCCCCTGACAGTGCCGGGGATCATCGCGGCTTGTCTGATTATTTTCATCCCTACGGTGGGGGATTACGTCACCCCGGCTCTGGTCGGCGGATCGCAGGGCAAAATGGTGGCCAATTTGATTCAGGTGCAATTCGGTGCCGCCAATAACTGGCCGTTGGGTGCAACGCTATCTCTGCTTGCCATGCTTTCGGTCGGCTGCGTCGCAATCCTGTTCGTGGTGGTCGTCACCGCACTGGGGCGGAGGATCCGATGAGCAAGGCATTTCGTATCCCTTGGCTGCTTGTCTATGCAGTCGCTTACCTGGTGTTTCTCTATCTGCCGGTTCTGCTTTTGCCGCTGTTTTCGTTTAACGACGGAACCATCGTGGCCTTCCCGCTCAAAGGGTTCACGCTGAAGTGGTACGCGCAGTTGGGTCAGCAGGACACGCTGCTACAGGCGATGGTGAATTCGCTGATCGTCGGGTGTGTGACCGCTCTGATGGCAACGTCTTTGGGGCTGTTCGCCGCGCGGGCCTATGTTCGATACCGTTTCGCGGGACGGGAAGTGTCCGAAGGGCTGGTCATGCTCCCGCTGGTCATCCCCGGCATCATTGTTGCAAGTTCGATGTTGGTTCTCTTCATAAGTATCGGGTTGAAACCATCGCTGACAACCGTGATCCTTGGCCATGTTTTTGTGGCGCTGCCCTTTGCAGTTTCGATCATGAAATCCGCTTTTGACGATTTTGACCAGTCTCTGGAAGAAGCTGCCTTCGACCTTGGCGAAAGCGTTGTGGGAACATTTCGGCGCGTGACCCTGCCAATTGTTGCACCCGGCATCATTGCCAGCCTGCTGGTGACATTCACCGTGTCTTTTGACGAGTTCGTGCTGGCCTTTTTCCTGTCCGGCAACAGCCCGACATTGCCGGTTTATATCTGGAGCCAGATCCGCTTCCCGGCAAAACTGCCCAACACACTGGCACTGGGGTCGCTGCTTTTGATGTCCTCAGTCCTGCTGTTGTTGATTGCTGAGTATTTCCGCCGCCGTTCCACACAATCCTCGGATTGAAGCCAAAGGAAACGAATATGATGAGCGAACAGAACATCATCGAAATTCAGGGCGTCGAAAAACGCTTTGGCTCCTTTGTGGCTGTGTCCGATCTGAACCTCACGTTGAAAGAGGGTGAGTTCTTTTCGCTGCTTGGTCCTTCGGGCTGCGGAAAGACAACGGCTTTGCGTATCATTGCAGGTTTTCAGGATCACGAAGAGGGCGAGATTCGGATCGATGGTCGGACGATGGGAGAGGTGCCTGCTAACAAACGTCCCACCAATATGGTGTTTCAAAGTTATGCAATCTTTCCGCACCTGAATGTTGGCGACAATGTCGGGTTCGGCTTGCGCAAGACAAAGCTCTCGCGCAAGGAAATCAACGAGCGCGTCGCCGAAGCGCTTGAGATGGTCGAGCTTGGCGGCTTGCAGGACCGCAAGGCTAATGAGCTGTCTGGCGGCCAGCGCCAGCGTGTGGCGCTCGCTCGTGCGCTGGTTATGCGGCCGAAGGTGCTGCTGTTGGATGAGCCCCTTTCCGCGTTGGACAAGAACCTGCGCGAAGCCATGCAGCTGGAAATGCGCCGCCTTCAGCAAAAGCTTGGAATTACCTTCGTGATGGTCACGCATGACCAGTACGAGGCGATGACCATGTCTGATCGGATCGGTGTCATGTTCGCCGGACAGCTCAAGCAGGTCGACAAGCCGGAGGTCCTGTATTCTCAGCCATGTAATCGCGAAGTGGCGTCTTTCATCGGCGGAATGAACTTTCTGAATGCTGAGGTGACGGCTGAGAATTCGGAAGCGTTGGAAGTAGATGTTCAGGGTTTTGGCCGGATGACGATCGGGGTGAACCCCAATGTTCAGGTGCATGACAAGGAACTGCTGGTCGGCGTTCGGCCCGAGCAATTGGAGATCAGCGCGAAACAGCCGGATGGGTATGACGCTTATGTACAGGGCGAGGTGTCGGACGTCGCCTTCTATGGTGAGAGCGTCCACTATTACGTGCGTATTGACGGAATGCCCGAAAGCATCGCCGTCGCAGTACCAAACTACTTTCACACAGTCGATCACACCCGAGGCGATACCGTCTGGCTTGGCGTTCAAAGCGCCTCGGTAATCGACTTAGGCAAACGAGAATCTTTGGGAGGAGACACATGAATAAAACAGCATCACTTACGGCAGCAGTCATTGCCACCTTTACCGCCAACCAAGCGCTGGCCAATGCAGCCGATCTGACCGTCTTTGACTGGTCCGGATATGAGGATCAGGGCTTCTACGGCGATTATGTCGAAAAATACGGCGGCGCACCCAGCTATACCTATTTCGGCAGCGTGGAAGAGGCGTTTACCAAGCTTCAATCCGGGTTTGAGGCTGATCTGGCCCATCCCTGCACAGACGCGCTGAGAAAGTGGGTTGCGGCAGATATGCTCAAACCGATCGACACCAGCAAGCTGGCAAACTGGGACAAGCTGATGCCCAAGATCAAAGAGGTCGACGGCATCACGATTGACGGGCAGACCTACATGGTGCCGTTCGAGTGGGGCAACACGGGTCTGATCTATCGCACCGATATGATTTCGGCGGATGATGTATCGCTGCAATTGCTGATGGACCCTGCCTATCAGGGCAAAGTTGCCATTCCGGACGCCGCCTCCAGCGCCTTTGCCATGGCCGCGCTGGCAACCGGTGCCTCCAGCTATACCGATATGAGCGACGAGGAATTCCAGAAAGCGGCGGATTACCTGCGTGCCATACACCCCAATATTCGCTTTTATTGGTCTGATGCGGGTCAGTTGGATCAGGCAATCGCCAGCGGAGAGGTTACGCTGGGTTGGGGTTGGAACCAATCAGAGCTGAACCTGATCTGGAATGAGACGCCCGCGGTCATGATGCGCGATGTGGATAAGGGCATTGCCACGTGGGTGTGTGGCTATGTGCATTTGAAGTCCTCCAAACAATCCGACGAGCAGGTCTATGACATGCTGAACGCGCTCAGCTCTGCTGCAAGCGGCAAATACATCATCGAAAGCTGGGGGTATGCCCATTCCAACGAGGACGCGTTTGCGCAGGCGGATCCAGCGCTGATCGAAACCTATGGGTTCTCGGACGTTGACAGCTTCTTTGACGGCAGCCTGTTCTTCGACGCGGTAAACCCCGAGCTTGAAGCCAAGATGTTGAAGGAGTTCGAACGCATCAAAGCAGGCTTCTAAAAACACCTTAACGACACAGCAGGGAATGGCAGGGCAAGCGGCCCTTCCATTCCGGCAGAAATATTTCCAATTTTTCTGGAGGAAGCGCGGCGATGTCAGGCGCTGACGGATACTCTGTTCTCTTCGAACCGGTTCAGATCGGGCCGGTGACAGCCCGAAACCGTTTCTACCAAGTGCCCCACTGCAATGGCATGGGGCATTTAAGACCGCAGGCCGAAGCCGCCATGCGGGCGATGAAGGCCGAAGGTGGTTGGGCTGTTGTGTCCAATCAGGAGACGGAAATTCACCCCACGTCTGATCTGTCCCCTTATGCCGAAAACCGGCTTTGGGACGAGCGGGATATTCCGGCGCTTCGCCTTATGACCGAAGCGGTGCATGACAAGGGTTCACTGGCGGCCATTGAGTTGGCGCATAACGGCCACCATGCGCAAAACCACCTGAGCCGGGCGCCCTTACTGGCGCCTTCAGAACTCTCCTTACAAACCGCCTACCCAAAGCAGGCACGGGCGATGGACAAGTCTGACATTCGCGAGTTTCGCAAATGGCACCGCGCGGCAGCACGGCGCTCGCGCGAGGCAGGCTTTGACGTTGTGTATGTGTATGCCGGGCATCACATGACCCTGCCGCACCACTTTTTGTTGCCGCAGTTCAATGACCGGACCGATGAATACGGCGGCTCGTTAGAGAACCGGGTGCGGCTAACACGAGAACTTCTGGAAGAGACCAAAGAAGAGGTTGGGGACGATTGCGCCATCGCCATCCGTTTCGCGGTTGATGAAATGCTCGGGTCCGATGGGATGCAAGCGCGGGAAGAAGGTCGTGCTGTTGTCGAGTTGCTGGCAGAGTTGCCGGATTTGTGGGACGTAAACGTTGCGGATTGGAGCAACGACTCTGCGACAACTCGCTTTGAGCCTCGAGACGGCTTTCAAACCTCATACATCGAATTCGTCAAACAGGTGACCTCCAAGCCCGTTGTAGGTGTCGGGCGACTTTCTTCCCCGGATTTGATGGTATCGCTGGTCAGGAGGGGCATTCTTGATTTTATCGGCGCAGCACGTCCATCGATTGCCGATCCATTTCTTCCCAACAAAATCAAAGAGGGTCGCGTCGAAGAAATTCGCGAGTGTATCGGCTGTAACATCTGCGTTTCATCCGATGCGCTGGGCGTTCCTATCCGGTGTACGCAAAACCCGACGATGGGCGAAGAGTGGCGGCGAAAATGGCATCCTGAGATCATAGAGCGCCGTGGAAAAGAGGAATCCGCGCTTGTTGTTGGCGGTGGGCCAGCCGGTCTTGAATGCGCCATGCAGCTGGCGCGCCGGGGCTACGAGGTCACCCTGGCCGAAGCGAAACAAGAGCTTGGTGGCCGCGTGTTGCAGGAGTCTGGCCTGACCGGGCTATCCGCCTGGAAACGCGTGACGGATCACAGAATCTACGACCTGCAGCAACGCGGAAATGTTCAGCTGTTTACCGACAGCCGCTTGTCAGCAAGTGAGGTTGTTGAACTGGGCATTCCGAATGTCTTTTTGGCAACCGGGGCAATATGGCGGCGCGATGGTCGCGGGAAATCCGCGTTTCAGGGCGTTTCAATAGGCGCAGGCTCTCAGGTTTTCACGCCGGACGACGTCATGTCCGGGATAATGCCGGCGGACGGCTCAATTATGGTCTACGATGATGATCAAGCTTATCTCGGCGGAGTGCTGGCGGATCACCTGGCTCAGGCCGGGCGAGAGATCGTCTTTGCAACGCCGGCCTCAATGGTTTCGCCGTTTACCGAGTTGACGCTGGAACAGACCAAAGTACAGCGCAGCCTACTGGAAAAAGGCGTTCGGCTGCTGTTGTCACAAACCTTGGCCAGCGTTGCGCCCGGTCAGGTGACATTGCGGTGCGCTTATACAGGGCGAGAACAATCCATCGAATGCGGTTCTGTGGTGTTGGTGACGCAGCGCGCGCGCGAAACCACCCTCTACGATGAGCTGCGAAGCTTGGCCGACAACCAGCTGACAAAGCTGGAACTGATTGGTGATGCCGCGAGCCCCGGATTGATAGCGGACGCCGTTTATTCTGGTCACATGGCAGCCCGAAACTTCGAACGTGATCCGGACCATATCGACCGTGAGTTTTTCCGTCGGGAGGTCGTTTCCCTTGAAACGAGTGAGGTGCGCTATGCCAAAGGATGACTTGCAAGTAATGCGCGACTTGATGGGCGCACAGCGGGAAGGGTTCGCGTTGCCGCGTCATTTCTATACGTCTCAGGCAGTATACGAAAACGATATCCGAACGTTCTGGAACCGCAACTGGATCTGGGTCGGCCATGTCAGTCAGATTGCCGAAGTCGGTGACTACTTCCTGTTCGACTATGGGCCCGAGTCCATCATTGTCGTTCGGGATCGCGAGGGCGAGGTGCGTGCGCATCTGAACGTTTGCCGCCACCGGGGATCGCGGGTTTGCATTGAACAAAAGGGCAAGGCGCGCAACTTCATATGCCCCTATCATGCGTGGACTTTTGACCTGAATGGTAAGCTACGAAACGGACGGTCAATGGGGTCAGATTTTGATCCGGATCAATATGGGTTGTTTCCGGTTCAGGTGAAGATCTTCCAAGGTCTGATTTTTGTCTGCACAGCAGAAGACGCCCCGTCGCTGGATACTGCGTTGGAGAGGTTGGCCCCTCTGTCAAATCCGTTCGATTTTGAGAATCTGAAAGTCGCCCATGAAGCCTCGTATCCGGTTCCTGCGAACTGGAAACTGGCCTTGGAGAATTATTTGGAATGTTATCACTGCGCGCCATCCCATCAGGACTATTCACGCAGCCATTCGCTGAAAGACCCCGCTCAGGTTCTGGAGTTCAGTGGGGCTCTTCATGAGCGGATGGAAGAAGCCGGAATTCCCTTGGAGGAGTTGGACGTGACCGGAGAAAACGCGGTCGCGCCGGGTGCAGATGTCTATTGGCGGCGCTACCCGCTATTCCCCGGCTATTTGACTGGCAGCAAGGACGGCGCCCCACTGGCACCACCCTTGGGTGAGTTAAAAACTCATGATGGCGGAGCCACCGATCTGGGGATTGGGACGCTGAACTACTTCCTCGTCTATGCAGATCACGTGGTTGGGTATCGGTTTGTCCCGCGTGCCTTGCAGGAAACTGATATTCAGATTGTCTGGTACGTGCGCGGCGATGCTGAAGAGGGTCGCGATTATGATAAGGATGCCCTGACATGGCTGTGGCATGTCACATCGCTCGATGACGAACGGATCATCCGTCACAATCAGGAAGGCGTAAACTCCCACCGCTTCGTGCCGGGACCGCTGTCCGAGATGGAATGGAGCATTCCCGGTTTCTATCACAACTATTTCAGCATGATCTGACACGCTCAGAATTCGGAGAAAACCATGACAGAGTTAACGCAGCGCAGATCAAGACGGCGCGGGGGCGGGCGTGAAGCGCGAGCCGCCGTGCGGACCAGCAATGCCGCCTCGCAGGCAATCTGGCCGGGCATTTCAGGTGGGCGATACAAACCACTGTCGGACGCCGATATGGCGCGTATTCACGAAGCTGCGCTCAGCATTCTGGAACGCACCGGGGTAGGGGACCCCACACGAGAGGTTCTCGATCTCGTGTTGCCCAAAGGGGCAACGGTGAACGCGCATGGCAGGCTGTGTTTTCCCCGCGCCCTGATGGAAGACATTTTGGCCAAGGCCGCCAGTGAATTCTATGTGCACGCGCGCGGATCGCGGGCGGGCAAGGACGACATGCACTGCACCAAGGACAAGGTGTATTACGCAAACTCCGGAACAGCGGTGACTACATTCGATGCGGACACGCGCAGTTACCGGCCATCAACGCTCAAGGATATTTACGATTTCACTCGCCTGGTCGACCGGCTCGACAACATTCACATGACCGGTGATACGGTTCTGGCAACGGATGTGCCGCAGGACTACGAGCACGATATGAGCATGCTCTACGCCATCTTGGCGGGTAGCGAGAAGCCATCTTGCCTGACGTTCCGTACGCGCGAGCATATTCAGGACGCGATCCATCTGTTCGATCTGGCATCGGGTGGCGAGGGCAAGTTTCTTGAAAAACCCTCGGTCATTTTTGGAGGCTGCCCCATCGTTTCGCCGCTAAGGTTCGGGCGGGAAAATCTGGAAATCCTGATCGATACAGCGAAGATGGGGTTGGTTTGCGACTTGGCTGTCCCGCCGCAGGCCGGGGCGACGTCGCCTGCGCCGCTGGCGGGCACCTTGGCGCAGGCTGTAGCCGAAACTCTATCCTGCGTCGCCATCGCAAACCTGATCAACCCGGGGACCCCAGTGGTCTTTGCGGCTTGGCCCTTCATCACCGATCTGCGCACCGGCTCCTTTACAGGCGGCAGCGGTGAGCAGGCACTGATTTCAGCTGCGGCCATCCAGATGGGTAACTTCTACAACCTGCCCACCAGTGTCGGATGTGGCATGACGGATTCCAAGATCCCCGATGCGCAATACGGTCTGGAAAAGGCGCTGACATTCGCTTTGGCGGCCCACGCCGGAGCCAACCGGCTCTGCGAGTTCGGCGGGATGGTTGGCAGCCTGATGGGATGTAGCTTTGAGTCCATGGTCATCGATAACGAGGCTGCGGGCATGATCTCGCGAACGCTTCGCGGGATTGAAGTGAGCGACGACACGCTTTCGATCGATGTCATCCATGAATGCGCAATCGACCCCGGTCATTTCCTCGGCAACGCGCAGACCTTGCAATACATGGAAACCGAGTATGTCTATCCGACCCTGATGGACCGGGAACTGACTGATACCTGGGAGAAAGCCGGTCGTCAGGACATGTTCGAGCGGAGTCGGTCGATAGTGGAGGATATCCTGTCCAATCACTATCCAAACTACTTTGGCAGCAAGGTGGATGAAGAGGTTCGATCCAAGTTCCCGATCAAATTGCCGCCCGAGGCGATGCGAGCGGGCTAAGCGCTGCTGAGGGCGACGAAGGCATCGCAAATCGTAATATTGCGATGCCACTCTGTTGTAATCTAAGCTCGAAAAGCACCCTGGTGCGTCAGGTCTTCCGTCGCCAGCCGGATACCCTTTTCGAGGATGTCGAACATCCGGTTCAATTCATCTTCCGTAATGATTAGCGGTGGAGAAAACACACACATGTTGATGATCGGCCGCAGGATCAGCCCATTCTCCTGACAATGCCGATCAATCAACGCGCCCACCGACTTATCGAGATCCAGCAGATTGTGGGCATTGGCGTCGGCAACACATTCGACGCAGCCAACCAACCCCATGCCGCGGGTGTCGCCAACGAGCGGTAAGTCTCCCAAAGTGCGAAGGCGTTCTTCAAACAAGGGTGATATCGCACGGACATGCTCCAGAACGCCGTCGCGTTCCATGATTTCGATTGTCTTCAGACCCGCTGCCGCACTCACCGGATGACCTGAATAGGTGAAGCCGTTCGAGAATGTCGCGTTTTGTGCGTTCTCACCGCTCACGTCTTTGATCAGTCGGTCAGAGATGATGCAGGCCCCCATGGGTACATATCCAGACGTCATGCCCTTGGCGCAGGTGATGATGTCGGGTTGAATCCCAAAGACATCTTTGGAAGCAAACCAATATCCCAGCCGCCCGAATCCGGTCACAACCTCGTCCGATATATACAGGACATCGTATTTCCGACAGATTTCCAGACAGCGCTTATGATACCCTTGCGGAGGAACAATGACTCCACCAGAACACAGGATCGGTTCTGCGATGAAAGCCGCGACCTTGTCTGCCCCGGTCTGCAGGATCATGTTTTCCAGATCAGCGATTTTTTCATCCAGAAAGTCTGCGATCGTCTGACCGGTGCGGCGGGTATACGGGTTCACGTTCGGCAGGAAGCGCGTCAGGTGAGAGGCTTGGTCCAGCCACCCTTTGTCGCGCTCTTTCCCGGATACCGAAGCCGCCAGGTAGGTCGATCCGTGATAGGCCTTCTGCCGCGATATAACGATTTTCTTTTCTGGTTTGCCCAACAGGTTGTTGCGAAACTGTACAAAACGCAGAGCGCTATCGACAGCCGTTGAGCCGCCGGTCGTGAAAAACACATGGTTCAGATCTCCCGGTGTTCTCTTGGCGATCTCATGTGCCAATTGGGCCGGAGCAGAGTTTGCGTTGTTGAATGGCGAAAAATACGCCATCTCTTTCGCCTGCTTGGCCATTGCATCAGCGATCTCGGTGTTTCCATAGCCCAGCTGAACGCACCACATCCCGGCAGGCCCATCTATCAGGCGCTTTCCGTCCTCTGTCACGACATGAACGCCAAGCCCACTTTCGGTGAAGGTCCGTTCATTTTGACCCAGATATGACATCCCCTCCCACGGGTGGAGGAAATGTTCGTTGTCCCAATCACGTATGGACGGAAAGCCGGAGTTCGATGGGATCATGTAGCACCAGGATGTAATATATATCACAAAATGAACAAATATTCATTCAATGTCAATTCTTGAACTTCTGCTCCACTAGATGCGAGAAAACAAAGAGCGAGCGCCCCAGCGAAGGACAAACAAGATTACTCTCGAACCAGATACCCCAACCAATGCTCGCGATCTGAGTAGGTTGCAGAACCGAAAGCAGCTGATCCAGGCGGCTGCGGACTCCATCCATAAGTACGGAATTCGCGGAACGACTTCGGCGAGAATTCAGGAATTGTCAGGCTTGTCGCGGGGAATGGTGAATCTGCACTTTGGCTCCAAAGAGAAGCTGCTTCTCGCTGTGGCCGAGGATTTGTCGGCGCGCTATGTGGGGCAGTGGAAGGCAATCGCAGACGATTCAGAGCTGGACGCTGCTGAAAAGCTGATTTCCATCATTAAGGCGGATTTCGACCCCTTGGTTCTTAATGCGAGGGACGTTGCGATCTGGTTCTCGTTTCGGGCTGAAGCGCTCTCGAACCCACACGTATTTCCCTTTATCGACTCACGAGACAAAAGTTTCCGAGCGGTGGTTCTGGCGCTGTTGGAGCAAATAAAGAACGATGGTGAATACGAGGACGTAGACGCCAAACTTGCAACAGACGCGTTGATTGCTTTGCTGGAAGGGCTGTGGACCGATTACCATTTGCACTCAGATATCTTCAAATCCGAGGAGGCCTTGAGGATCTGCTTGTTTATTCTGCAATCGATGTTTCCAAAACACTTTGCCGGTTCTGATCTGCTCCTCTGAAGAGCCCTCGTCTTGGCGCACACGATCATTGAGTGCGCACCAATCTCAGTTGGATCAAATTACAGCTCTACAACAACTTTCCCGACCGCATCCCCATTCGTCAGATGTGCATGAGCGGCGCCGACATCGGCCCACCCAAACTTCCGCTCGTCAACAATGGGTTTGAGCCCGCCTGCATCCGCCAGATCCGCCAGTGTCCGCAGGATGTCGCCATGGGTTTGCCGCCCGACATCATGCATCATTGGGATCAACATGAAGACGACATGTAGGGACAGGCCTTTGAAATGCGCAGGCGTTAGATCAATCTCGACCATCGCAACCGTTGAGGCGACATGGCCATTGAGCTTGGCTGCTTCAAATGAGTTCGTCATATTTGCCCCACCGACGCTGTCAAACACCACATCGAAGCCCGCGCCACCAGTGTGCGCGGCCACGTAGTCTTCGACCTTTTGCGTTGTGAAATCCAAGGGACGCGCACCCAGTCCTCCGATCAGGGCCAACTGATCAGCACCGCGACCTGTTGCGGACACGGTTGCGCCAAGGTGGCGGGCGATTTGCACGGCGACATGGCCAACATCACCAGCGCCGCCCTGAACCAGCACGGTTTGCCCCTCGCCAACACCGGCACGTGTCAGCCCTTCGTAGGCGGTGATGCCGACGAGAGGCAGAGCCGCGGTTTCTCGCATGCTCAGCGTCTTGGGTTTGTGGGCAATCAGGCGCGCATCTGCGTTAATGTACTCCGCCAAAGCGCCCGGGAAATCCATCAATCCACCAGCGCAACCATACACCTCATCGCCTATGGCAAAACTTGTCACACCGTCGCCAATCGCAACGACCGTGCCAGAGAAATCCATACCTAGCACAGCAGGCAGCCCGGGGGACAGAGGCAGCTCTGCGCCCATGCTTCGGATCATCGTGTCGACAGTGTTGACGCTGGTCGCAGCCACTTTGACGACCACATGTCCAGATGTCGCGACCGGGTCGGGCATCTCGGCAAGCTCGAACGGCGCGTCGGGTCCGTAGGATTTCAGAACCATTGCTTTCATTGGGATGTTCCTTTTCTGATGCCACGTCAGAAGATGCGTCGAAACCGGACGCCCTGACGTGATCAAGTCGTTGGGATTAGCTGATGTCCTGCACCTGCATCACCAGATCGCTCCATTTGCGCTGGTTTTCGATGTCGTGTTCCAAACCTTGTTCATCCGCGATGGTGAAGCGTTTGACAGCCGGGGTCTTGCTGGTGGCCTGATAGAGCCAATACGCTTCGGCTTTCAGCGCTTCATCAATGGGCTTGTCGATGGATTCATAGACCATCTGCTTGCAGGCATTGATCGCCTCGGCTGGGAATTTTGCGATCCGTTCGGCCAGCGCCGTCACATAGGGGCCAATCTCATCCGGCTCCAAAGCCTTGTTGATGGTGCCCAGACGCTCTGCATCATCCGCGTCATAGTCTTGCGCGCTCAAGATGATCTCAAGTGCTTTGCCAAGGCCGGTTTGGCGCGCCATGCGCGAGGCACCTCCGCCGCAGGGCAGGATGCCCATTCCGACCTCCATCTGCATGAACTTGTACTTTCCCCGCGCAGCAAAGCGCATGTCGAGCGCCAACGCCAACTCATGCCCGCCACCGCGTGCAAACCCTTCCAGCTTTGCGATGGTGGCTTGCGGCACCTTACTGATCCGTTCGCAAGCCGATTGCAGGTCCAGGAGCTGAGCGTCCTCGCGGGATACCGCCTCGGTCGACATGTCCTTGAGCAGGTCGGTATCGTAGTGGCAAACCCAGATTTCCGGGTTGGCGGATTGAAAGATTACAACCTTGGTATCGCGGTCGCGCTCCAACCGCATGGCCAGGCTGTTGAGGTCTGCCAGCATTTCCTGGCCTTGCACGTTCACGGAGCCAAAGTTGAATGTCACTGTGGCGATGCCGTTTTCGACGGCTACGTCAAAAGTTTGAAAATTCTCGTACTTCATCAGGCAGTCCTTTCTGGGGCCTCGACGCGGCACGCGTGAGGGAGAGGGAGAGGTAAAGATGGATGTGTTTGGCGCTAGCGCGCCGCTCGGGTCAGCTCGTCTGGTTGATCAAGCCTCTGATGGTGTTCATGACATCGGCAGCGTGACCTTTGTCGAGCGCTGCGGCATGTGGATCCGCGAAATCCCCACTGTCATTGTCAAAATAGGCACCTGAAGCGTCGGCGAACCGCGCACCCAGAGCCGCATCAATCAGAATAGCAGCGCCAGTGCTCATGTCGTTCCCGGCAACGCCAAAGCCCTCTTTCACCATCTTTGAGGCCAAAAGTGATCCGGGATTTACAGCAACCATCACCGGCGCATTGGATAGTGTTTTGACCCATTCCTGGGTCCAGATGGTGATCGCCAGCTTGCTTTGGGCATAGGCTTCCATGTCCGTCAGCAGGATATTGCCTTGCATGGCCTTGATGTTGACCGGGGCCTGTGCGGCCGATGACAGGTTCACGACGCGCCCGTCGGCGGGAATGATCGGCAGTAGCAATTCGGTCAGCAGATAAGGCGCAAGCGTGTTCACGACAAAGCGGATGTCCTGCCCATTCTCAAGCACGGTTTGCGGAGCCTTCAGCACGCCCGCGTTGTTGATCAACACATCCAGATTGTCATGTTTGGCACGCACATTTTCGGCCAGCTTTCGAACTGCGGACAGATCGCTCAGGTCAGCGGCATAGGTTTCGACGTCACCTCCGACTTCGGTGGCGGTGCTCTCCAATTTTGATGTGCTGCGTCCATGCAGGAGCACTTTATGTCCGTCGGAGGCCAGTTTCTTTGCCGTGAGCAGGCCAATGCCGTCGGTTGAACCTGTAATGAGAATAGTCTTGGTCATCGGGTCTGATCCTTTAGGAAAAGTCAGGCAGTACAGCGTCCGCCAGATGTTCGAGGGTTGTGTCGACGGGGGCTTGATTGAACCTTAGGTTCAGTGCGACGTGATTGACCCCGAGCGCTTCAATCTCGCGCAGATAACTGCGCAGAAAATCAGTTCCAGACTGAAACCCAAGGTGGATCGGGCGCGGAGGCGCAGCGGGATCGGCAACAACATCGACATAGAGTGATTGCATGACTGGTTTGTCTGGTTGGCCTGCAGCCTTCACGCGTCTTCTGTAATCCGCGATGACCTGGCCCTGAGCCGCCGCGTTCCGAGGATAGGTCATCCAACCGTCTCCGTTCTGCGCCACCCAATCAGGTGTTTGTTGGCTTCCGCCGGTGATTAGCATCGGCAGGCGGGTGCCATGCGGCTTTGGCAACAGATCAATACCGCCAGACAGAGTGCCCCGCGCGCTTTCATACTTGGGATAGGTCGATCCGACCGTGCGGATGTAGTCAATGCTGTCGCGGAAACGAGCCCCACGATCGTCATAGCTCTGGTTCATTGCCGGGTACTCCTCGGGCCGATCACCGGAAGCAACGCCCAACAGCAACCGCCCACCCGAGAGCATATCCGCTGACGCCGCTGCCTTGGCGACATGGGCGGAGTGACGCAATGGTAGGATCACGCTCGCCGTTCCAAGCGCAATCTGATCCGTCACCGTGGCGAGCGCACCCAGATAGACAAATGGATCGAAAACCTGCCCGGGATCCCCGAAGCTCGGAACATTGAAGGGCACGTCGCGCAGCCAAAGCGCGGCAAACCCAAGTTCCTCTGCCCTCTGAGCCGCTTCTAGATGTCTCCGCAGTTTCGGCTCGGCACCGACTGCGTATGCTTCGAGCGGCAGCACGAGGCCAATGCTCAACCGCCCGGGACGGAACACCCGGTTGTAGGCCACATTGATCTGGGCAAACTCGTTAGGCTGCATTTTATCCAACATCTTGCGGCCCTATTAATAGCGCACCAAGGTGCGACTCTCGATGCTTTTGCGAATGGTGGAGATGCTTGGATCTTCGACCATATCGAGCGCGCTATGCGCAATCGAAGGTAATCCTTGATTGTCATAGATGTTGAAAATCGCGACCTCATCCGGCGTCATCTTGGAGTGATAGATCCATTCATGCTTGGGGTTTCCCACCAGCCCCATGATTTGCCCTTCGCGGTCGGGATAGATCAGATCCAGCAGTATCCAGTCGAATGACTCAACCGATGACGGGAGGACAAAGCCAAGGGGTGCTGAATTGATCGGATGCTCCACAGGGCGCCACACATTGACAAAAGCGTAGTGACCTTGTGCCCATTCCGCAGCAGCCTGGGCGCCCAACAGGTCAACAAGCCGTTGCTCGGCTCCATCCTTGCTGTAGTCACTGTGGACGTTTCGTGCGGGCTTGCGCGTTGCCTCAGGGTCGTCCACCCGAACAGTATGATCAAAGATCACAACCTCCCGCGCGCCCAGCCTGTCCAAAAGCATCGCTGTCAGTTCCGCATCATATGTCTGTTTCCAGACGTCGCCTGCAAAGTCCCGGACGTGCGTTGAGAGCGATGTGAATTCAATGGAATCAGCTGCAAATGTGACAGATGTGGTCGTCGCGCGATTGTCTGCCAGCACAACGGATTTCGGGTCCAGCTCGGGGGAAATCAGGTTACCTGCGATCCCACCTGCATCAAGTTCAAAGGCTTGCCGATGGGGTTTGTGTACATGGTAGTTGACTGTGGCCATACGTGTCATTTGCGCCTCCTGCCTGAGCTATGCTGCGTCTAGGAAAAGGATTTAATGCCGATCAAATTGCATATAAACTGCTTACTTATAGATTGATAATTCGGGTTTTGAGTATAATGGGTCTTGATACAGACGCGCTACGATTGTTTGTAAGTGCTGCTGAAATGTTGAACATCAGCGCTGCGGGGCGCGCGTTGGGCATGGCCCCAGCCGTCTCCAGCGCAAAGCTCGCCAAGTTGGAGCAGAACTTGGGTTCCGAACTTTTGCACCGTACGACGCGCAAAGTGTCGCTGTCGGTCGAGGGTGCCGATTTCCTGCCTTTCGCGCGCGAGATCATCGCGCAGGAAGAGGCGGCACTGGCGGCGCTGGGCAAGCAGACGTCAGCGATCCAGGGCACATTGCGCTTCGCTGCGCCAAGCACCTTTGCGCAACTCTACATCGCACCGATCCTTCCAAAGTTCCTTCAACAGCACCCCGACCTCACGCTTGATCTACGCCTGTCGGATGTGCAGTTCGATCTGATCGAAGGGAGCTACGACCTTGCCCTCAGGAATGCGCCGCTTGTCGACACCAGTCTGAAAGGTCGAAAATTGGCCGATGACCGCCGCATTCTTTGCGCTGCTCCGCACTATCTCGATACCTACGGCATTCCCAAAACACCTGCGGATCTGGCAACCCACCACCTGATCGCCTTTCAAAATCGCCAACCGCGCCTGCTGACAGGGCCAGCAGGTGAGAAAGCCGTCTTCGACCCTGCATCGGCCAAAGGGCAATTGATTATCGACGACGGCCAAAGCCAGGTCCGTGCCACACTCGCGGGGGCCGGTATTTCCTTGAACGCTCTGTGGAGTGTACATGACAAACTGAAGTCAGGCCGATTGACACAGGTGTTGCCGAACTTTGAGGCCACAGAAGACAATGTCTTGTGGCTGATCTATCCCAAGTCCAACGTACTGTCCCCGAAAGTGCGAGTGTTCATCGACTTTCTGATCGCGGAGATTGGCGCAAAGCCACCTTGGGAAACATGACCCAAAAGGATGTCCTGCGCCTTGTAGGATATCCCAGCGCCAAGACCAGGAGTTAGGTGATAAACGGACCCGTCATGAATAGTCGCTAAAGGTTGGTCTCTCGCACATAAGTGGCATTGGGCACCGGCTTTCCAGCGCCCGATTTTGATCGGAACACAACAACCACTGAAAGCAAATAAGCGCCATAACAAACTGGCAACAACACCAAACAGGTTTCATGTGAAGCGACCCTTGGTCAAATGGTCAGCTCAACCGTCGACCAAAGGCACCATCTACTTCAATCCACCCGACAGCAGTCATTGATCTTGGTTTCAGGGAATGCCTGTGACGAGCCCAATGCAACCAATAGAATACCGGAACAGCGATTGCATTTTGAAACTTACCTTAACCGCAACCGAAGCGCCGTTGCAGGTTAGTGCATCAGTACGAAACCCAAAACCGCTAAGGCAAAGGTCTGAGGTCGTTAATTCGCAAGCATTTCTTCGATGCAGATATTAAACCTGTTTAGTGCCCCCTCGAAACGCCCGAATAGATGGCTTGGATTGCCGCGCGAGGCAAAGCCGGATTGGATTTCTTCGCCCAACTCGAAATCCTCCGTCAAGGCGATCACAGTGATCTTTTGGTTTCTATCCCAATGCGCCTGCATCTCCTCCGTATCTGGCGCGGATCTCGGAACCAACGTTGCCATGCGGACATGGGTCAAGTCATGGGCGATGGGTTCGAAATGGAACCACATAACATGATCCTGCTGCACCAGAAGCTGAGTGTTCGCCATCAGGGTAAACACCATATTGGCATCCCGCCGGATCTCCCATTTGTCTTCGGGTGTATCGCGCAGATCCGGCATCGAAATGCGAGGCAGAATTGCACGCATGTGAGGGCCGAACATCTGGTATGTCAGCAGGTTGTCAGGGAAATAGGGGCCTATTGTATTCTTGTGAGCAACCCGGAAATGATAAGCTTCCATCCCGCCTTCCATCAACAGCTTCCAATTTGCCTTGATGTCAATTTCCTGAATCGCTGCGATGCGGTGTTGATCTAAACCAATCCAGTCCAGATCGCGGCTAATACCCGCAAGCCAATTGTCCATATTGGGCATCTCTGCGGCATCGGGATTGGCGACTATCCAAATAAATCCGTGCATTTCGACACAGGGCAATCGGCGTAGGCCGCGTTCGGCGCGGGGCAGATCGGGAAATCCCTGTGCTTCTTGCGGCACGGCTCGCAACTCACCTTCGTTGGTCCAACTCCAGGCATGGTACGGGCAAGTGAAGACGCGCTTGCAGCCTTTGGCCTCTCGCTCCAACGTTGCACTGCGATGACGGCAGACATTGAGAAAGGCGCGGGCCATTCCATCTTCGTCACGTGTCAGCAGAACGGGTAAGTCAAAGAACCGTTTGGTGAGGAAAGCGCGGGGTCCTTCTAGCTCCGAGCTTTGCGCGACGATGACGGGGCGTCGCTGAAAGATCATAGCGCGCTCGCGCTCGAATCGTTCGGGGCTGGAATAGCGTGAAATCGGGGAATGCGCGATCGTGTCGTCAAGAAAAGCCGATTTCTGATCCGCGAGCCCGATGATCTCCTTTATCAGCCCGATTTCGGTTTGTCTGTCCATCGCTTGATCCTCCACTTACCAATCGGTAAGTTACTTACCACTTGGTAAGTTGCAGTGCATCTGATACTTAACGTCAGAAACGGAGTTCGATAGATGAACAGGCAGAATGATGCGAGGGCGGGCTATCTGGAAATTGCCTCGAAACAGTTTGCTGCGAACGGCTATCATGGCGTAAGCCTTGCTGCATTGGCGGGTGAAGCAGGTGTTTCAAAACAGGCGCTGCTACACTTCTTTGGGACAAAGCAACGGCTGTACTCCGAGGTTCTTTCTGGTCTCGCTGATCGGCAATTTGCCGAAGTTGAAGCGGCAAAGCACCCTGACCCGATGATGCACCTCAAAGCCTATTTCAATCGTTTTCTGGCGTCCAACTTGTCACGGCCTGATGACGCACGCCTGACCGTTCGGGCGTTGCTGGACGCCGATGAGAACGCAAAGGTTTGGCCTATGAAGGTCTATCTGGACAGGTTAGTGGAAATTTCTCGCAGTACTCCAGTTGGTCAGGATGCCAGTGAAACCGAACTGCGCACTCAAGTCTTTCAACTGATCGGAGCGGTACAGTATTTTGCCATTTCCCTGAACGCGATCAGCGGAATGTACGGAAAAGCCAACGCCAAAGAGCTGGCAGACAGTTTTTCCCAGCAAATCTCGGGCACCGTGGACAGCCTGTTTGGAGCGGACAAACCAACCGATACTGGAACCAAATGATCGCTCAGGTCTTAACCTTTTGCTCAGTCGGTTGACCGCAGGTAGGGCAGTGATCGGTTTCTGACAACGTTTCAGCATGCACACGATCCCGGATATGGTCTGCCGCGCGGCGAGACAGTCCCAACTGCTTGCGAACGGCATCGATGTCTGCCTCGTCCGCCTCACAGATGTCGCCGTCTTCCAGCGCCTTTCGGAACTCGTGCTCCAGGCTGGCGCGTCGGCGGTGCAACTGATCATTCAGACCGCTGGCGATGATCCCTGCGGGCAAAGCGGCCATACCAATGCCGATCACTGTGATCGCAGCGCCGAAAACCTTGCCCGCGACCGTTACGGGGGTCACGTCGCCATAGCCAACGGTCGTCAATGTCGCCATCGCCCACCACATCGCCGCGGGGATGGAACCGAACGCCTCGGGTTGCGCCTTATGCTCTGCCAGCCAAGCACCGCTCGCCGCAAAGATCAGCATCACCATCAGGATGAAGAAACCTGCAAAAAAAGCGCCAGCCTCCTCCTCGAACACGGCAAGCAACATGCCGAGTGCGGGCGAGTACCGCGTGAGTTTGAGTAGCCGCAACATACGGAAGGTCCGTAGCAGACGCAGGTCAACCGGGAAGAGCAGGTAGAGCAGCGCTGGCAATATCGCCAGCAAGTCGATGATGGCGATCGGAGAAACGGCCCAGGACGCACGCGTTTCATACTTGGGGTTCTCCGCCGCGACCCAGAGTCTGGCCACGTATTCGACCACGAATACGAACAGAGAAAGACCCTCGAACAGGTTAAGCGCGAAACCCCAGCGGTCGTAGATAGAGTCGACCGTCTCAAGGATGACAGCGGCCACGTTCAGAGTTATCAGGGCGATCAGAGCTATTTCCAGCAACCAAGGACCCTTGGCAGCCCGGTCCGGGCGTTCGAGCCACCAATACACTCGTCTTCTCAGCCCGCTTGAACCTGTCACAGCTTCACTCATGTCGAAACTTCGACCAGGCGCGCATCAACGGAAACGCGATTTGCGAGAGTAGGGCGATACCCCAGACCAGATTGCCAACCAATGAAGGGACATGTGGGACGATATAGAAACAGGCAATTGCCAGAATGATCCCGAACACCCGCACATCCCAGCGCCCGAAATCCGAGGCAAGGCGGTGTTCGATGACGTTCTGAAGCACCCAAAGCATGGCGATGTAACCGGCTAGGCCGAAACAGCCAAAGGCGGCATATTCAATTGGGTATGGCTCCCAGAACCCGACTTTGACCTCTGCAGCAAGGGCCACACCGACCATGACGCCGCAAAGCATCAATATCAGGTGCGCAAGCCACCAGATGACCAGGGTCGACACCTTTTTGTCCTTCGGTTTGGCGTTGCCGACAAAATCGAAATAGATCCAACACATCACGAACATCGAAACGCCGCCGATGATGAAGTTGACCAGCACATCGGGCGAGACTTTGTAGATGCCTTTTTCGGACAGGGTGACAACGAGTTTGAAGAACCCTTCGCCCAATACGATAAGTGTCAACAGGGCAAACCGTTCAGCCATATGACCAAGCCGCGGAACGAACCGCTCGAAACGCAGGACAGTGACACCGGGGATCATGTATAATGCCTGCGTGGCCACCATTGCGGCGGCGAATACCCAATAGGCAAGAGGTGTCGGCAGAAATGCAGTGATGGCAAAGATAACCGCAAAGATCGAGAAGTTGCGGATCTGCACGGACGACATCGACTCACCCGAGGAATTGACCCGTCGAGCCCGATAGTAAAGCGCTGCAATCATGGCCCGGTTCGCGGCAAAGCCCAAGGCGAAAAAGACCCAGCCCTTGCCGTCAATCGCAGGGATCGCCGCGGCCATGAACATCACCGTACAGATCATCACCGACATGATGAGACGGTGCCAGAAATCGGTGCTGATGTAGATCGAATTGAAAATGCTGAGCTCACCCCACGCATACCACAGCGTGATGAAAACCCCTGCGAACACAAGAAATCCGTGCAAATCAAGGTGGTGCGACAGGTAGTTGCCCAACAGGAAGATCGTCACGACATGGATCAGGTCATAGAACAGCTCGGCCCAGTGGACGTGGTCATGTGCATGGTCAAGGTCTTGGTGATGTTGAGGCCTTTGCCACATGGGGTGTTCGTGCAGGGCCATAAAGAATGAACTCATGAAGTTGATAGATTGAGGTGGCCGACATGCGGCCACCTTATGTCTGATTTTGGTATTGCACCAAGCTTGTCGCGCAGACTGGCACCATACAACCCCTGCGATGGCTGTTCGGCAAGGGCATGCCGGGCAAAAAGCATCTGTCATGGGGTGTTCGAACCGCGACGGGCTCTGCAGGCGTCACGCGGCCTGATCGTTTTGCAGTTGCTGCAAGATTCGGGTGTAGTTCTCTTCGCCTTGCGCGCCAGTCACGAGGTGACGTTGGTTGAACACCATTGCAGGGACGCCCTGAATGCCTTGACGGATCCAGAACTGCTCTTTCTGGCGCACGCTGTCAGCCCGTTCCCCGCTTTGCAGCATAATCAAAGCTTTAGCACGGTCCAATCCGATACTGGCAGCTGCATCAGACAGAACCTGCACGTCCGAGACGTCCTCGCGGCGCGTAAAGAACGCTGCAAACAGCGCCTGTTTCATGTCGTGCCCCTTGCCTTGTTCAGAGGCCCAGTCGATCAGTTGGTGTGCGCGAAACGTGTTATACATCCGCATGTCGTCCGCATAGTTGAAGGTAAACCCAAGCGCGGTTCCCAACTGCGTCAAGCGGGCACGCGCCTTGATCGATCCTTCCAGAGTTGTCCCGTATTTTGCAGCCAGATGCTCGCGCAGGTTCTCTCCGCCCTCGGCCATTTGGGGGTTCAGCTCGAACGGGTGCCATTGGATATCTAGTTCGATCCCGGCATCGTGCGCGGCCTTGGCCAGTTGGTGATAGCCAATCACGCACCACGGGCAGACAACGTCCGACACGATGTCGACACGGATGGAGAGAGCGTCTTGCACGGTTCAGGTTCCTTTCACATCGCCGGAAAAACGCGCGGCGTTCTCCTTGGCAAAGGCGCTGGCATCTGCGTCTGCATCCCAGAATTGAGGGTTTGCTTTGGGGATGGTCAGCGCTCGCTGCACGGCCGGCCGGGCATCAACGCGGTCGAACCATGCATTCAGATGCGGCAGGTCTGACACATCTACCCGTGCCCAGACATAAGCACGCGCCCACGGGTACAGCATCATGTCAGCGATGGTATATTCGTCTGCGGCGATCCACTCGCGCCCGTCCAGACGCGTGTTCATCACCTCCATCAAGCGGCGGCTTTCGTCCACGTAGCGACGGATTGAAAAGGGCTCTTCATGGCCATTGGGTGCGGCGATGTGTTGGAAGTACATCGCCTGCCCCATCATCGGGCCGACGTGGCCCACTTGGAAGAACATCCACTGCATCACCTCGGATCGTTTGACCGGGTCCGGCGGCAGGAATTTTCCATACTTTTCGGCCAGATGCCAAAGGATCGCGCCGGATTCGAAGATAGCGCGTCCTTCTGCACGATCTTCGATAGTCGGGATCTTACCGTTAGGGTTCAGCGCCAGATAGTCCGGCGCTTTCTGTTCCTGTTTGGAAAAGTTGATGTGAGTCAGGTCGTAGGGCACACCTACCTCTTCCAGAAAGATGACCGGCTTGTAGCCGTTCATCGTGCCGGCGGTATAAAGGTGGATATCAGGCCGGGACATGTTCGACCTCGGCAAATGCGGCCTTCAGGTGCGCATCAAAGCGGGTAAAATCGGCTTCGATCTCCGGGTTCTTCATAACATCGAACGCTGCAAAAGTTGGCAGGGGCTGCATGGCCAAGAACCTTGCGTTCAGGTGCATCGGGCGCAGCAGATCATCAACGCTGCCACCGGCAAAGAACGGCTCGGATGCGTCGTCGAAAGCCTCTCTTGGCGCATTGAACGTGACCGACAGCATGTATGTCTTGCTGCTTAGCGTGCCGCCTGTACCGTAGTTGGCCTTGGGCGCGTCCGTTGTACGGCCATCCCCTGCACTCAGACGACCATCCATCCCGACCGTGTAAACCTCATCTATGTATTTCTTGAAAATCCACGGGACGCCCATCCAGTTCACCGGGAACTGCATGATAACTGTATCGGCCCAAAGGTGCGCTTCGACCTCGGCATTCGCGTCGTAACCATCGGCAACGGTGGTCACGCGCACCTCGTGCCCCATGGCTGTCAGCGCCTCACGCGCATGGTCCGTCAGGCTGGCGTTCAACCGCCCGGGGGCGAATTCGTAGGGCTGGGTGCCGTTCACGATCAGGATTTTGCTCATGTCCATATCCTATAGGTACAATCTCTGAACCCTTGACTTGTCTTGGGTTCAGAGGGAACTTGAGGATGCAGGTTGCAGAAATCAACCAGTATACTTTTAGTAACCTAGTTTCCTGAGTGAAAGGACGACGATGCTGGCACGGATTAACGAGGATGCCAAAGGACGTCGACAGGTCTCGGAGGCCTGCCTGGAGCCATGTGCCATCGAGCGTGGAATGCGGATCATCGGCGGAAAATGGACCGGATCGATCCTGTGGCACCTCAGGGATGGTCCTGTGCGTTTCAATGATCTGTCCCGCATGATCGGAGGGGCCAGCAAGAAGATGATCACCGAGCGGTTGCGTCAGCTTGAGGAGCAGGGCCTGGTTACGCGGCAAGTGATGAATACCGCTCCGGTGTCCGTTCAGTATTCCATCACCGAGTTTGGCCGCACAGCGCTCGGGTTTCTCGACGAGCTACGAAAGTGGAGTGAGGGGTTACCTAACGGTTTGAAGCGATAGATATAGTCCCTGTTTTCTATTCTTGTATTACGGTTTGGATTTCCAGTGGGCACTCTGAGAACGTAAAATCTCGCCAGTACAACGTATGAAGTGGTTTGAAAGACTCAGTGTTAGACATCAGTGAGCTCGATGCCCCAACGAAAGCAGTTCGGTGCTTGTGTCGGTGACCAACATGTATCGCCCCTCTATTTTTAAGCCGCTGGTGTGCAACGAGATCAATATGTATGCGTCGCTACCCAATCTTCTGTCACGTGAGCATTGAGTTTTCCGTGTTCTCGGTGCCCGAATTAGGCAGGCGGTTAACATGATCACACCGGAGCCGATCAACGCGTCATCAAGGCGAGAGAGTATTGCCTATTGACCAGCCGTTAAAGGTTACTTGCTTGATGCGGAAATGTGAGCGTAAGGCTTGCACCTTTGTTAGATGGATCGATCGAAACCTGCCCTCCGTGGCGTTGCGCCACGGCGGAGACGATTGATAATCCAAGACCACTTCCCTGTGAGTGTTCCAGCTGCGAAAATCGACCGAAAGCCGCTTCGCTTTGGTCGGGTGTAAGCCCGGCGCCGTCATCGGCTACCGTCAGCCTCACCGTGCTATCATCACGCTGTAATAATACTGAAATCCTGCTCAACGCCTCCCCACCGTGCTTGAGGGAATTGTCGAGCAGGTTCTTGATCGCTTCGCCCAAAAACACCTGATCGCCTGAAACCAAGACCACGTCATCAGGCATGGTGACCTCGAATTCGATCCCCTTCGCGAGGATATGAACACCCATTTCCGCACAGGAGTCTTCGACAACTGAGCGGAAATCAAACTCATCTGCCTTACCCAGATGCGTCGGGTGTCTGAGCCGTTCGAGCGACAACAATTGCTCGGCCACGGTTGCAGAGTTTTTCGCTGCGGTCACAAGTTCTGCGATGCGCTCTTCTTTATCGCCATCCGTTTTCGCGTCACGCAGAGCTTCGGCCATGGATTGGACCGCAGCTGCCGGATTTCGCAGCTGATGCGCTGCTTCTGAGATAAACACTTGATGGGCGTTGATGCTGTGTTCGACCTGCCCAAACAGTCGGTTCAGTGTTTGGACGATGCCATGCACTTCGACCGGGACCGGGCGTTTGATCTCACTGAGATCATCCGGCGAACGAAGGTCGATTGCGTCCTGCAGGTCCAGCAAAGGTCTGAGGCCGCGTGCGACGCCGAACCAGACAACAAGTGCCAGAGTGGCGAGAAGGATGCCCATGAGGATGATGGCGCGGATCGACAATTCATTGGCGAAGGCGTTGCGGTCAGCCATGAGTTGCCATGCCGTAACCGTCGCATCCCCCACAAGATTGTCCAGAGTGATCCGTTCAGTCATCCTGAGGACGCGGACAGGTTCGCCCCGGTAAATCGCTTCAAAAAAGAAGGGCTCATAGGGGTTTTGATCTTCAGGTCTTGCACTGGTTGGAGGGTAAGCATAGCCGGTCACATAAATTCCGCCGGGTCCTGTCACATGATAGAAGACCTCTCCGCCCGAGGCATCTCGGATCATGTTCCGCGTAGAGGGCAGCAGTGCATCGCCTTCAGAAATCGTGACATCGCGCGAAATCGCCAGGCCCGCAGATAGCAGGCTGTCGTCAAACAACTCCTGCGCAGTTTGCTGGGCTACCGTAAATCGCCAATATCCAAGCAGGATCGCGAGCAGGACTAGGGGTGTCAAAATGAGGACGAAAAGCCTTTGCCTGAGCGAACGGTGTCCAATCACTTTTCGACCTCAAGCAGATACCCAAGGCCGCGCGCTGTCTTTATCCTGATACCAAAATTCTGGAGACGTTTTCGCAGCCTCGATACATGAGGTTCAACGGCTGAGTCATCGACATCAGCCCCCACCCCATAGACATGGTCCGTCAGTTGGCTTTTGGGAACGATTCTGCCGCGTCGTTCCAGCAGACATTCCAGCACGGACATTTCCCGGCGCGGAATATCCAGAACTCCGCCATTTACGCTGACCTGTCGTGCAACGCGGTCGAATTCCAATTCGCCTATGGTCTCACGCGCGCCATAATCGAGCTGTTTGCGGCGAGACAGCGCCCGGATGCGTGCTTCCAGCTCGTCCATTTCGAACGGCTTCACCAGATAGTCGTCGGCGCCCATATCCAGACCCGAAACCCTGTCGCTGGTCTCGGCACGCGCTGTGAGCAGGATAACAGGAACTCCGTCGCCGCGATTGCGCAGAGATTTCAAGATATCCAACCCTGACTGACCCGGTAGATTAATATCAAGAACAATGAGGTCCGCGCCTTCTTGCTGAAGGTAAAGGGCCGCTTCATCGCCATCAGTCAGCACATCTGCGGCATGACCGCGATCACGCAGGCGGTAGGCAATAGCGTTGGCGAGGGTTTCATTGTCCTCGACGATGACGATCCGCATCGGGTCTCCTGCAAGTTTCACGCAAGGTTGGCGCTCCATGATTGCCAGATGGGAGGGGGAATCAACCCCACAGTTCTATTTGCGATCACGATGGCGCAGAGCGCGCCGACGTGGTTGTCTGGTCAACAGGGAGGAACCAATGGCCATTTCCAAATTCACCCGTCGTGCCGTCGTGGGGCTGATCGCCGCCGCCGGTATCGCAGCACCTGCCGCAGCCGAAGTTGATTTCTCGGGCAAGACCATCGAGTGGGTTATCCCGTTCTCGGAAACAGGCGGGTCTGCCAAATGGGCCAACTTCTTTGCCCCGCTTTTGTCCGAAGCGCTGCCGGGTCAACCGACGGTGGTCGTTAAATTCATGCCTGGTGCCGGTTCGACCAAGGGCGCGAACTGGTTTCAGGAGCAGAGCCACGATGATGGCACGCTGCTGTTTGGCACCTCGGGCTCGACTCAGTTCCCGTATCTGCTGAGCGATCCGCGCGTGCGTTATGAATACAACGATTGGATCCCGGTCATGGCATCCGGGACCGGTGGTGTGGCCTATCTGAACGCCGAGGACGGTGCCAAATTTGATGGCTCCGCAAATGCGCTGAAAGACACCAACTTCATCTATGGCTCGCAAGGCGCGACGCGTCTTGACCTTGTGCCGCTGCTGGCATGGCAGATGCTGGGTATGAATGTTGAGCCGGTTTTTGGCATCAAGGGTCGCGGCGATGGCCGTCTGATGTTCGAACGCGGTGAAGCCAACATCGATTATCAGACCTCATCCGGATATCTGGGTGGTTCGGCTCCGTTGGTTGAGGCCGGTCAGGCTGTTCCAATGATGACCTGGGGTGCGCTGGATGCCGATGGGAACATCGTTCGTGACCCGACCTTTCCTGATATTCCGACCTTCAAAGAAGTTTGCGAAGCAACAGATGGCTGTGAAACCAGTGGTGAGGCGTGGGACGCTTGGAAAGCGTTCTTTGTCGCAGGTTTCCCGGTTCAGAAGCTGGCCTTCCTGCCCGGTGACACACCTCAGGAAGTTGTCGATGCATACACAGCAGCGTTCCAGGCTGTGACCGAGCGTGGAGACTTTGCTGACATTTCGTCCAAACGCGTTGGTAAGTACCCGGTATTTGTGGGCGACGGCTCCAAGTCGGCGCTGCAAACCGCGACAAACGTCGATGACAACGCCAAGGCCTATGTCCTGAACTGGCTCAAAGAAGCCTATGGTGTCGAGCTGAACTAAGCCCAAACACCACCGCGCGTGCCCCAATGTCGGGCGCGCGCTTTTCCAAACACAAGACAATTTATGAAAGGCGGCCGCTATGGAGGTTTTCGCCACAGCTCTTCCTGCGCTCAGTGACGCGTGGGGTCTGATCCTGCAACCTATTGTTCTGGGGTACCTTGTTCTCGGTGTCGTCATGGGGCTGGCCGTAGGTGTTTTCCCGGGGCTTGGCGGTATCGCTGGTCTGTCCTTGTTGCTGCCTTTCATGTTCGGGATGGACCCGATCCTTGGTCTGGCCCTGATGATCGGGATGGTCGCCGTTGTTCCGACTTCTGACACCTTCGCATCGGTTCTTATGGGGATCCCCGGAAGCTCAGCCTCGCAAGCTACGGTGTTGGACGGCTTCCCAATGGCGAAAAAGGGTGAGGCCGCGCGGGCATTGTCAGCGGCCTTTGCTTCATCACTGTTTGGTGGTCTGGTCGGCGCAACGTTCCTGACCATGTTCATCCTGGTCGCGCGGCCCATCGTTCTGGCATTCGGTCTGCCCGAGATGCTGATGATTACCATTCTTGGCTTGTCGATGGTCGCCATTCTCGCCGGGCGTATCCCGCTAAAAGGCGTTGCCGCCGCAGGGTTGGGCCTGATGGTCGGTACGATTGGCGAGGCGGACGCAGGCGGTTCGCTACGTATGGCGACCTATGACATTCCCTATCTGACGGATGGTCTGAAGTTAGTCATTGTAGGTTTGGGCATTTTTGCGGTACCCGAAATCGTCTCGCTGTTGCGACAAGACCGGTCCATTGCCAAGGGCGCTTCGCTAGGGGCTGGTTGGCTGGATGGCGTCAAAGACTGGGCGGCGAATATCTGGCTGTCGGTCCGCTGTTCTATCATTGGCGTGGTTGTCGGTGTCATCCCCGGCCTCGGAGGCTCGGTGGTAGACTGGATCGCTTATGGCCATTCGGTTCAATCGACCAAAGACAAAAGCAACTTCGGCAAAGGCGAAGTGCGTGGCGTCATCGGGCCGGAAAGCTCGAACAACGCCAAGGAGGGCGGGGGGCTTGTCCCAACGCTGCTGTTTGGTATCCCCGGCTCGGGTTCCATGGCAATCTTTATCGGCGCTGTTGCACTGTTGGGATCCGGCGATATCGAGGTCGGTCCGAGCATGCTCAAGGATAATCTCGACATCACCTATTCGATTGTCTGGCTGCTGGCTCTCGCCAACGTGGTGGGCACCATCCTGTGTATCGCAGCCTCGGGCGGGATCGCCAAGCTGACGACGATCCGCTTCACCTATCTGGCGCCGTTTCTGTTCATGCTGATCAGCTTCGCGGCATTCCAGTCCGGTCAGAACTTCGAAGATCTGCTGGCCCTGTTCGTCATCGGCCTGATCGGCATCTTCCTGCGCCGTTTCGACTGGTCACGCCCGGCCTTTCTGATCGGGTTCGTTTTGTCCAACCCGGTTGAGAAGTTCACCAATCAGGCATTTCAGATTGCCTCGTTCCGCTTCCGCAAAAGCTTTGGCGAAGGCATGGAGTACGTCTTCAGCCCGATCGTGATCGTCCTGATCGTGATCACTGTAGCTTCGGTCATTCTGGGCATCCGTCAGGCCAAGATGATCATGGCCGAGGGTGAGGTTCAATCCGGCAGCAAGCGCGCACCGTTGGTCTTCCTGCTGGTGATTATGGCCTATCTGATCGTGGCATTGGTCAACGCCAACATGATCCCCGACTACAACATGACCGACAAGATCATCCCGTTGGTGATCGGCAGCGTCTCTTTGTTCTGCTGCGTGATCTTGTTGATCCAGATGATGCGGCGACCTGAGGGGGATGCGATCTTTGCCGACAAGGAGATCGCCGGCGAAGATGCCAGCGCCCCCCACGGCCTCTGGTCAACGCTGGCGTGGTTCGGCTCTCTTATCGCGGCCACATGGGTTGTGGGCTTCATCCTCGCCCTGATCGGGTTCCTGATCGCATTCTTCCGCATTCGCGCCGGTTCAAGCTGGCAGATGACGCTAATCCTGACGGCTTGCGGAATCGGCTTCATGTGCTTCATGGCAGGGGCGCTGAACCGGGATTTCCCGCCGGGTCTGTTGCAGGACATGGTGAGCCTGCCATGGCCGCTGAAATGAGCGATTATTTAGAGTTGCTGTGCCTAGAAGGGGACGGCATCGGGCCAGAGATCATGGCCGCAACGCTGGCGGTTCTTCGTGCCGCCAGCCCATCCTTTAGGCGAGAAATCAGGTTTGAACATAAGGATATCGGATTTGTCGCGTTAAAGGCGGAAGGATCAACGATCCCGCACGCGGTAACTGAGGCCGCGAAGCGCGCTGACGGTGTCATCCTCGGACCGGTTTCGCACAACAGCTATCCGCCTGTCGATCAGGGCGGACGCAACCCGTCAGGAGTTCTGCGCAAGGAACTGGAGCTGTTCGCCAACCACCGCCCGGCCAGAACTTGGCCGGGATTGGATGCCCCGTCCCGCAAGGCGTTCGATCTGGTTGTGATGCGCGAAAACCTCGAAGGGTTCTACGCCGATCGCAACATGTTCGCCGGGGGCGGAGAGTTCATGCCCGAGCCCGATATCGCGCTGGCGTTCCGGAAGGTAACGCGTTCGGCCAGCATGGATATCGCACGGGCTGGATTTGAACTGGCCGCGTCACGCCCAGCCAAACACGTGACAGTCATTCACAAGGCCAACGTTATGCGTATGACGGACGGCTTGTTCCTCGACTGCACCAGAGCTGTGGCCGAGGAATTTCCGGGTGTCACTTATGACGAAATGCTCGTCGATGCAGCGGCGGCGCATCTGGTGCGCGATCCCTCGCGCTTCGACGTTTTGATCACCACAAACATGTTCGGCGACATTCTAAGTGACCTAGCCTCTGAACTGGCAGGGGGGCTGGGGTTGGCCGGGTCCCTGAATTTTGGTGTTCGTCACTCTGTCGCTCAGGCCCAGCACGGTTCTGCCCCTGATATCGCTGGCAAGGACATGGCCAATCCGGTCTCGCTGATTTTGTCCTCCGAAATGCTGCTGCGGCATCTCGGAGAAACGGAGGCTGCTGACCTGATCCGCGCGTCCGTGTGCACGGCACTCGCGTTACCCGAAACCCGAACGCGAGACCTGCAAGGCGCGCTCGGCACCCGCGAATTCACCGAAGTTCTGACAAGCATTGTTGAGGAGGGCCTGAGATGACTCAAACGGCAATTCCGTATGTCTTCATGCGTGGAGGCACGTCACGCGGCCCGTATTTCCGCCGATGTGATCTGCCAGAGGATCTGGATACTCTGGCTGACGTCCTGATCTCCGCGGTCGGAGCTGGTCATCCATTGAACATCGATGGGATCGGGGGTGGCGCTGCAGTCACGACCAAAGTCGCTATGCTGTCGGTCAGCGAAGATGATTGGGCAGATATCGATTACTTCTTCGCTCAGGTCTCGGTCGAAGAAAAACTGGTGGATTTTAAGCCGACCTGCGGGAACATCCTGTCCGGGGTCGGACCTGCCGCAATCGAAATGGGTTTGATCGAACCCGCCGGAGACGAAACGGAAATCCGAATTCTGGCCGTCAACACAGGGGCACGGGTTGTCGCCAAGATGCAAACACCCGATGGCCGATTGACCTATGACGGAGATACCGAGATTGCCGGTGTGCCCGGTTGTGCTGCGCCTGTGCAACTGAAATTCATGGGGGTCGTCGGCTCGTCAACCGGGGCCTTTCTACCCACGGGCAATCTGCGTGACACGGTTCAGGGGATTGAGCTGACCTGCATGGATGTTGCGATGCCGATGGCCATCGCCCGTGCTTCGGATTTTGGTTTGACTGGGTATGAAAGTGCTGAAGACCTGGATGCCAACCGCGCGTTTTTTGATTGCATGGAGGCCGTGCGAATCGAAGCGGGAAAGCTGATGGGTATGGGCGATGTTTCTCAATCCGTGACGCCGAAGTTCGGGATCGTGTCACCTGCCCGCGATGGCGGGACGATTTCCGTCCGGTATTTCATGCCATGGAAGACGCACCCTTCGATGGCAGTTACAGGTGCACAATGCATGGCATCCTGCGCGCTGACGCCGGGAACCGTTGCGGATGGGTTGCTTGAGCGACCGGAAACCAGCCCGGCCGATGTTGTGCTGGAACACGCGTCAGGGAAAATCGACGTGCTGGTAGATTTCTCGTCTGAGGAGGGGTTCGACTTGAAGGCGGCGGGTTTGGTGCGAACGGCGCGTAAGCTGGCGGATGGCCATGTCTATGTTCCGCAAAGCGTCTGGAAGGGGAGTTGATTGCGGATTGTCCAATTGGTATACTATGGTATACATAAAGGAGTGCTGCGATGGACGACTATTGCGAATGCCTGGAAATCGCATGTCAGGAACTCAAACTGGCGCAAATGGTTTTGCGCCGCGACATTGCCGAATATCCGACGCCGGTCGCCGGTTGTGATGAGCAATTCAATCATTTGCTCGACCAACGCGAACGTGTTCGGAACGCACTGGCCGCGCTTGAGGCCCCGCACTTTGTTCCGACCCCGAGGCGACTGGAAACCGGTCAAGGTGTTGAAAGCCGATGAAAGTTCACATTCTGGATGACTGGTTTGACACGCTGCGCAGCCTGCCGTGTTTTGCGAAGCTCGCCGAACACGACGTAACAGTGTGGACGGATCATGTCGAAGATACTGGCGAATTGGCCTCTCGCTTACAGGATGCAGAGGCGTTGGTCTTGTTTCGGGAGCGCACCAAAGTCACTCGCGCTTTGCTTGAGAAATTGCCCAATCTGAAACTCATCAGCCAACGCAGCGTATATCCGCATGTGGATGTGCAAGCCTGTTCCGATCACGGCGTGCTGCTTTGCTCGAACATGCACGGGGGCACGCCGTCTTATGCCGCGGCTGAGCTTACCTGGGCCTTGATAATGGCTGGCATGCGGGATCTGCCTGCACAGATGGCTTCGGCCAAGGCGGGACATTGGCAAGCCGGAGTGGGCAAGACATTGCGCGGTCGTCAGCTCGGCCTCTACGGTTATGGGCGCATAGCCCGCGCCGTTGCCGGATACGCAGAAGCCTTTGGAATGCACGTTACCTGGTGGTCGTCCAGCGATGGCCGCGCGCGTGCCACGGCCGATGGCGCGCATGTTGCATCCAGTCGAGACGCATTCTTTGGTGACAGCGATGTGGTTTCAGTGCATGTCCGCCTCAAACCGGATACCAAAGGAATTATCACACCAGCCGATTTCGCCGCGATGCAACCGGGATCGTTGTTCGTAAACACTTCGCGTGCCGGGCTTATACAACCCGGTGCCCTGCTGGAAGCTCTGAACGCCGGTCGCCCCGGAAAAGCAGCGATTGATGTGTTTGATACTGAACCGTTGACTGACCCGAATGACCCGTTGCTGGCGCATCCAAACCTGATTGCGACGCCACATATTGGTTTTGTGACCGAAGACGAGTTCGACCTACAGTTCTCAGACATTTTCGATCAGGTGGACGCTTTTGGCGGCGGCGCCCCGATCCACATGATCAATCCCGAGGTCTGGACCAGCGCAAAATAAGATTGGCCGCTATGGGCGCGCCGATAATCACCAGCACGATCCTTGTCAGATGGTGCGTTATGACAAAGCCCAGATCCGCACCCGAGACGATGGCTAGAACTGTCATTTCAGCTTGTCCGCCGGGGGCGAAAGCCAGGAAAGCCTCGACTGGGCGACCGAAGCCCAAGGTGGTGACAACGGCGGTGAAAGCGGCTGCCAGGATGGCAAGGACAATGACATAGGTGAAGCCTGCTGCCACGACCCGGCGCAATTCGACCCATGTAACGCCGACGAATTTCACACCGATCCCGCATCCGATAAAGAACTGTGCTGCCAGGATGGCCTCGCGCGGCGGTCGGGTATGGATGAAATCCCCCAAGGATAAGGCAGCCGTCAGGATCATCGGGCCGAGGATGGACGCTCCGAACAGGCCGATGCGCTCACCGCCTTTCCAGCCGATAAGGGCAGCCAGAACCATCAGTGCCAATTCATGTATCGGCAGGTCGCGCGCGGGCTCTCCGATCGGGTTGGTGAGCTGGGCATCGTAAAACACCGTCAGAAACAGCGGGGCCAGCGTTACGATGATCAGAACGCGCGTACCATGGATCAGGGACAGGGTGCGCGGGTTGGCGCCAGCCTCAGTGCCGAAGATGATCATGTCCTGCAACCCACCCGGCATGGCCGCGTAGAAAGCAGTGGTGGAGTCAAAGCCCCAGACTTTGCGGAAGAATGGCACTCCAACCAGCGCAATCAGCAGAATGAAGAACGGGATCAGCGCAATCGATGCTGCCATCTTTGGCAGTTCTGCGAACAGGGCCGGGGTAATCGAAGCCCCCACTGCCACGCCCAGTATGGTGCGGGCCGCAACCGAAACCTGCCCGAATCCTTTCATGGGGGCATGAGCCAAGGCTGCAATCAAACATGCGCTCATCGGGCCGAACAGAAAGGGCAGCGGCAGATTGAGCGCCCAGAAAACTCCGGTGCCCAGAAGTGCAAGACCCAGCGTAACGGCCCGTTTTTTCAGAAGAGAAGGTGTTTTGTTCTGGGCGGGCAAGGCGTGGGTTCCGGTAATGTTGACTCGCTATGTATCCAAATGTATACAAATGGACGCAAGAAGACAAGTGAGCCCGTAATGACTATCCAAGACGACCCTTTACAGCCCGGCCCGCAAGGCAATTCCGCGTATCAGCGTCTGCTGGACGAGATTCGCGAGGGCACCCTTCTGCCCGGTGAACGTCTGCGCGAGATCGAGCTGTCGGAACGGCTGGGCGTCAGCCGCACCCCGGTGCGTGAAGCGATCCGGCAACTGGAAGCCGACGGATTGGTCACCCATGTTCCTCGGCAGGGCGCGACCGTTCGCAGCCTGGATTACGCCGAGGTGATGGAGCTTTATGAGATGCGTGCTGTGCTTGAAGGTACCGCAGCACGCCTAGCTGCAAGGGCAGCGTCAGATGTCGAGCTGGATGAGTTGGACGTGTTGAATGATCGGTTGGCCGAGGCGGGCACAGGCCCGGATGCGGCTCGGATCAACCGGATTTTCCACGCAACACTTTTGGATGCAGCCAAGAACCGGTTTCTCGCGAAATCCATGTTGTCCTTGCAAAAGGCGCTGCTGATCCTGGGGCCATCGCAACTGCTGGATGGTGACCGGGCTGAGACGGCAGTCTCTGAGCACCGCCGCATCATGGCTGCGCTGAAAGCCCGAGATGGTGCGGCGGCCGAAACAGAGATGCGCGCGCATATTCAGGCCGCACAACGGATGCGCATCCGGGCGTTACAGGAACGCGATCGAACAACCGACGAAAATCAGTAGGTAGACAGGACATGGCCACCCAAAAGGAAGCTTACGATATCGCTGTGATTGGTGGCGGCAACGCCGCTCTTTGCGCTGCGATGACTGCCGCTGAGGCAGGGGCCCGCGTTTTGATCCTCGAAACGGCTCCGAAACCTTACCGTGGCGGTAACTCGCGCCACACGCGCAATTTTCGCTGCATGCACAAATCTCCGCTGGGTCCGCTGATTGAGGAATACAGAGAGGACGAATACCTGTCGGACCTGCTGAAAGTCACCGGAGGTAAAACCGACGAACATTTGGCGCGTCTGGCGATCCGCACCTCGGAAGAATGTCTGCCGTGGATGGAAGAGCACGGGGTTCGGTTTCAACCATCGCTTTCAGGGACGCTATCGCTGGCGCGAACCAATGCCTTCTTCATGGGAGGCGGTAAGTCTTTGGTGAATGCGTATTATCGGACAGCCGCAGCTCTGGGCGTTGATGTGCTATATGAGGCTGCGGTTACGCATCTGGAACTGAATGGCGAGCAGATCGAGTGGATTGACTATACCTATGAAGGTCAATCTCATCGCATTGCGCCCAAGGCGGTCATCGTGGCCTCGGGCGGGTTTCAGGCCGACACGGATTGGCTGACCCGCGCTTGGGGTGAGCCTGCAAAGAACTTCCTGATCCGGGGCACGCCGTATAATCGGGGCGTGGTGCTGGCCGACCTTCTGGACCAAGGCGTCGAGAGCGTCGGGGACCCAACCCAATGCCACGCCGTCGCCATCGATGGGCGTGCGCCGAAATTTGACGGTGGCATTGTCACCCGTCTGGACTGTGTGCCGTTCTCTATCGTCGTGAACAAAGATGCCGAGCGGTTCTATGACGAGGGCGAAGACGTCTGGCCCAAACGCTATGCGATCTGGGGCCGTCTGGTGGCTGCGCAGCCGGATCAGGTTGGCTATGTTATCATCGATGCCAAATCGCTGAACCTGTTCATGCCGTCGGTTTTCCCGCCGCTGAAGGCGGACACGTTGGAAGAACTGGCTGAAATGATGGGTCTGCCCGCCGACAAGCTGCAGGCTACCGTCACTGAATTCAACGCAGCCTGCGGTGATACCAGTGGATTTCATCCGACTGAATTGGACGGTGTTACCACCTCGGGTTTGACCCCGCCCAAGACCAACTGGGCGCGCCCGATTACCGAGCCGCCGTTCTATGGTTACTCGCTGCGAACCGGTGTGACTTTCACCTATCTGGGCATAAAGGTCGACGATACGGCTCAATGTTCGACCGCCAACGGAAAGATCAAGAACCTTTGGGCGTCCGGCGAGACCATGGCCGGGTCGATATTAGGGCAGGGGTATCTGGCAGGATTTGGCATGACCATCGGAACCGTTTTTGGACGCATCGCAGGACGTGAGGCCGCAGCCTATGCTAACTGAACTGATACAAGAAGCCCGCCGTCAGGCCGAAATTTGCAACGCTTGCCGGTATTGCGAGGGGTATTGCTCGGTCTTCCCGTCACTACATGCCAAACGCGCGTTTTTGGACGGTGACATCACGCAACTGGCCAACCTCTGCCACAACTGCCGGGGTTGTTACTATGCCTGTCAGTACACGGCACCTCACGAGTTCGACCTGAACCTGCCAAAAGCTTTGGCCGAGGTTCGCCGAGACAGCTGGGAAAGCTTCGCCTGGCCGCAACCTCTGGCGCGTCGGTTCCACACACATGGCGGAGCCATAGCCTTGGCGCTTGTGATTGGGTTTGCCCTGCTGTTCTGGGCTATTCGCGCCATTGGATCGAGCGGAGGGGAGGGCTTTTACGCCGTTTTATCCCACAATGCGATGGTCGCGATCTTTGCGCCCGCATTTTTATTGCCGCTGTTTAGCATAGCGATCAGCCTAAGGCGCTATTGGACTGAGGTGGGCGGGAAACCCATTCAGTTTCGCGACGTGACAGCCGCCTTCAAACGCGCCGCAAAAATGCAGGACCTGGCCGCAGGGCATGGCGAGGGCTGTAATTTCGAGGACGAAGACCGCTTCAGCCAGGGTCGTCGCCACATTCATCAGGCCATCATGTATGGCTTCCTGTTGTGCTTTGCGTCGACTTCGATAGCGACTGTCATGCACTATGGTTTCGGAATGCACGCGCCATACGAATTCTGGTCTTTACCTAAACTGTTCGGCATTTCCGGCGGTGTGTTGCTGACCGTGGGTTGCGGCGCAATGGCTTTGCTCAAGCAAAAGTCTGACCGCGAACTCGGTGATCCTTCAGCATGGGGAGGCGATATCGGCTTCATCCTGTTGCTGGGCTTTGTGGGCTTCAGCGGGTTGGTGCTTTATGCCCTTGGCTCAACAGCCCTGATGCCCGTGCTTCTTGCAATTCACCTTGGATCAGTGCTGACGTTCTTCCTGCTGACACCCTTTACCAAGATGGCGCATGGGTTTTACCGGCTTGCGGCTCTTATCCGGGATGCGCAGAGGCAAGCTAGACTTTAGACGCTTTCTGAGAGCCTGTGGTTGTTGAACCCAACCTTAGAGAATTGTGCTTTGCAAATTGACTGCGGATTCGTCAAGCCAAGGTGCTCAAGTTGAAAAGTGTTTTTCGCGACCGGTCTGGCATTGCTGCGTTTGGCTAGTACAACATTGAATCACGGGCAACATAGTCGGCTATGGCTGTTCGGCTACCTCGTCGCCAGATCGTGGTCAGCCAGGTGACAAAGGCTTCTGAAAATTGCGTGTCGTGGCCAAAGTCGCCATAATACTGGCGTTGTTCGATCCAAAGCTCTGGATCGGCTTTTGACGCCAGAGCGGTTTTTTGCAAGTTCTCCCACTGAGGATCATTGGGGGCGATTTCGGAGCCATCTTCGCGAATGCCGGCGCACATCCGGCACCAGAAAGCTTCGGCCAGCGCGAGCCCGTTCGTCGGAGACCCAGACGCGAGGCCATCGCGCAACGATGGCAGCAGGAACCCTGGATGACGTGCCGAACCGTCAAACGCGACCCGGCGCGTCGTGTCGTGAATCGCGGTGTTGGAAAATCGCCTCTCAACTAGTCCAAGATACTCTTTTGCTGTGGTTTCGGGGACGGCTTCAACATGGGGCAAAATATCTTCAGCCTGAACTTTCTCAAAAAACGCCAGGATGTCCGGATCCTGCATGCAGTCTGAAATCGTCGGGATGCTCAGAATTTCCCCGACATTTGCGAGCAGTTGATGGCCTCCGTTCAAGATGCGCAGCTTCATCGTCTCATAGCTGTGAACATCGTGGGTCAGTGTCACACCGACCTGTTCGAGCGGCGGCCGTCCGGCGCAGAACTCGTCCTCGATCACCCATTGGCGAAAGTTTTCGTGCGACACCGGTGCGCCGTCATCGACACCAAGTGCGCGGCATCGCGTTACTACTTGGTCGGTCGTCGCGGGCACGATGCAATCAACCATCGAATTAGGGAACGCGCCGTTCTGGTCGATCCAGTTGGCCAGATCAGGGTCGGACATACGCGCCAGATCAACAACGCAGTTTCGCAGGATTCCCCCGTTGCCCTGAAGGTTATCGCAGCTTAGCGCGGTGAAGGGTTTTAGATCATTCTCCCGCCGCCACCTGAGCGCCGAAACAATGGCACCAAAGACCGTGCAAGGCCGGTCGGGGTTATTCGCATCATGGCGAATGTCTTCATGATCCGAGTTGAAGGCACCGGTATTGGCATCCAGATAATACCCGCCCTCGGTTACCGTCAGCGATACAATCCGGGTGGATGGATCGGCCATCTTCAGGATCAGTGCGGCGTTGCCTGCCTCAATCGGCAGGTAGTCGATCATCGGACCGGTCACTTCGGTAGATATCCCATTCGGGTCCAGTTCGATCAACGTTGTCAGGCAGTCCTGTGCCAGCAGACGCTGTCGCATGTCGGCATCGTAGCTTCGCACACCGGCGCCGATGATCGCCCAGTCATGGGCCTGACCCTGCTGCATCAATTGGTGAATATACCAGGCTTGATGAGCGCGGTGAAAATTGCCGACTCCGATATGAACAATGCCCGGCGTCAGGTCCGAAGGCTTATATGCTGGCGTCCTGACGTTTGTGGGCAAGCCGTCAAAGTTGTCGCGCCGCAGAGACACCGGGTGTTTTTCATGCGCCACAGGGTCCATCAGCTCATCCAGTTTCCGCCATCGACATTGTATGTTTGTGCAACGATGTATTCTGCCCCGTCGGAGGCCAAAAACACCGCCATTCCGACCAGGTCTTCGACCCGCCCCATCCGGCCATAAGGAACGGCCGCCGCAACTTCGCGTTTCTTTTGACCGGGGGCTTTGCCTTCGTGTTTTGCGAAAAACGCGTCAACACCATCCCAATGCTCGCCATCCACCACGCCGGGGGCGATGGCGTTCACGTTTATCCCATGGCTGATCAGGTTCAGGCCTGCGGATTGAGTCAGGGATATGATCGCGGCCTTGCTGGCGCAGTACACGGCAACCAAAGGCTCACCCCGTCGCCCGGCTTGCGACGCCATGTTGATGATCCGACCTTTGGTTCCGTGTTCGATCATGTGGCGTGCGACGGCCTGCATTGTGAACAAAGCTCCTGAGACGTTGATGTCGAAAACGCGGTCGAAGTCGGCACGCTCGATCTCAACAATTGGTGCAGCAGTGAAGATGGCCGCGTTATTGATCAGAATGTCGATGGGGCCGAAATGAGCTGCTGTTTTTGCCACAGCCTTATCTATGCTCTGCTGTTTGGTCACATCCATCTCGATGGCAAACGCATCCTCGCCGATCTCGGCCGTTGCATCCTGGGCGCGCTGGATGTCGATGTCGGCGATGGCAACGCGCACACCCTCTGCCACATAGGCCTTGGCAATGGCCAACCCGATGCCGCGCGCGGCCCCGGTGATCAGAGCGGTTTTGCCTGCCAGACGCGTCATTCGATCCGCAAGCCTTTCGTGTCAAAGCGGTGAATCACATCTGCCCGCGGTGTCAGGTGAATGCGATCCCCATGGCGGAAGCCGACCTCGCCGTCTGCACGGACAGTGATTGTCTCGGCCAGACCGGTTTCATGGACGTGGAAAAAGGTGTCCGAGCCTAGATGCTCAGAGACGCTCACAACCCCGGACCATTCGCCCTCGGTTTCCGAAACGGCGATGTGCTCGGGGCGGATGCCAATGGTATGGGCACCGTGTTTCGCGGCCTCTTCGCCCTCGATGAAGTTCATCTTGGGCGAGCCGATGAAACCCGCGACAAACAGGTTGCGTGGCGTCCGGTAGAGTTCCAGCGGGCTGCCAACCTGCTCGATGACACCGGCTTGAAGCACCACGATCTTGTCGGCCATGGTCATGGCTTCAACCTGATCGTGAGTCACGTAGATCATCGTGGTCGCCAGACGTTCGTGCAATTCACTGATCTCAAGCCGCATGCCGACACGCAGGGCAGCGTCGAGGTTGGAGAGCGGCTCGTCAAACAGAAACGCTGCCGGTTCGCGGACAATGGCGCGGCCAATGGCGACGCGCTGGCGTTGGCCGCCGGACAATTGGCCGGGACGGCGATCCAGATAGTCGGTCAGGTTCAGGACGCTGGCGGCACCTTCGACGCGCTTATCGATCTCGGCCTGATCCAGCTTGGCCATCCGCAAGGGAAAGGCGATGTTCTTGCGGACGGTCATATGCGGATAGAGCGCATAAGATTGGAACACCATCGCCAGACCCCGCTTGGCGGGCGGCACGTCGGTGGCGTCGGACCCGTCAATGTCGATTGACCCCGAGGTGATATCCTCCAGCCCTGCAATCAAGCGTAGCAGGGTGGATTTACCGCAGCCGGATGGACCGACGAAGACTGTGAACTCACCATCCTCGATAGTCAGGTCCAGCGGGGGAATGACCTGTACGTCGCCGAAGCTTTTGGTCACGGACTTGAGTTGAATGCGTCCCATGAGGAGTGCTCCTTATTTCACAGCGCCGAAGGTCAGGCCGCGGACAAGTTGTTTCTGGCTGAACCAGCCAAGGATGAGGATTGGCGCAATCGCCATGGTCGAGGCCGCACTGAGCTTGGCAAAGAACAGACCCTCGGGGCTGGAATAGCTGGCGATAAAAGCTGTCAGTGGGGCCGCGTCGACGGCGGTCAGATTGAGCGTCCAAAACGCCTCATTCCAGGCCAGGATGAAGTTCAGCAGAACGGTCGAGGCGATGCCGGGGATGGCCATGGGCGTCAGGACATAGAGGATTTCCTCTTTCAGGGTCGCTCCGTCCATCCGCGCGGCCTCCAGAATTTCCCCTGGAATTTCGCGGAAATAGGTGTACAGCATCCAGACGATGATCGGCAGGTTGATCAGCATTAGCACCACGACCAGTCCACCGCGTGTGTCCAGCAGCCCCAGACGGATGAATAGCAGGTAGATCGGGTAAAGCACACCAACCGCAGGCAGCATCTTGGTGGACAGCATCCACAGCAGAATATCCTTAGTGCGTTTCGAGGGCACAAAGGCCATCGCCCATGCAGCCGGCACGGCAATGATCACGCCCAGAATGGTTGATCCACCTGCGATGATCACCGAATTCCAAAGGAACCGCATATAGTCCGAACGCTCTTGCACGATGGCATAGTTCTCAAGCGTCCAATCGAAGTTCAGGAACAAGGGCGGGCTGGCAATCGCCTGCGCCTCTGTCTTGAAACTGGTCAGGATCGTCCAGAGGATTGGAAAGAAGATCAGCAAACCGATAGCCCACGCTATTGCTGTGTTCAGTGATTTGCGGCGGGTTGTGACGGCGCGGGCCATGATCTTACCTCCTCACGCGTCCAGGTTTTTGCCGACGATGCGCATCAGGAAGATGGCAACAATGTTGGCTAAGATGATTGCGTAGACACCTCCGGCTGATCCAAGGCCAACATTCTGGCTTTCCAGCACCCGCTGGAAGATCAGGTAGGTGAGTGTACGGGTGCCGAATGCGCCGCCGGTGGTCACGAATATCTCAGCGAAGATCGACAAAAGAAAGATTGTCTGGATCAGGATCACGATCGTAATCGCTCGGCTCAGGTGCGGCAGAACGATGTGATAGAACCGCTTCAGAACTGGCGCTCCATCCATTTCAGCCGCTTCCAGCTGTTCACTGTCCAGAGACTGGATCGCAGTCAGCAGGATCAGGGTCGCGAAGGGCAGCCACTGCCATGAGACAATCATGATGATCGAAGTCATCGAGGCCTCGGACAGCCATGAGATCGGCTCGGCCCCGAAAAAGCGCCATAGATGGGCGAGCAGACCGTTCACCGGGTCCATGAACATGTTCTTCCAAACCAGCGCAGATACGGTCGGCATGACAAAGAACGGTGCGATCACGAGGATGCGGACGACACCTTGCCCCCACATGGGTTGGTCCAGCAGCATCGCCAGAACGATGCCCAGCACCACCGTGATCACCAGTACACCACCGACAATCATCAGCGTCGCCTGGACAGCGGGCCAGAAAGAGCTGGACGAAACGAACCGGACGTAGTTGTCGAAACCGACCCAGCCCAGATCACCTCCACGCAGCGGCAGGTATTTCTTGAAGGAAAAATACAGCGTCATCGTCAGAGGCACGAGCATCCAGCCAAGCAGCAGGACCACTGCGGGTGCCATCATCAGGCGCGCAACGGATCGGGAATGTTGAGTTGCCATAACGCAAACCCTCTCTGTTCAGGCGTTAGCGTAGCCTGCGAGAAAAACGCGAGTTGTGAAAGTAGGGAGCGGGGGGCAGATCTCTGCCCGCCCGCCGGGGAGTGTGCCTCAGTAGCCTGCGGCTTCCATCTCTTCTGCGGTGAAGGCCTGCGCTTTCTCCAGCGCTTCTTCGACCGTTTGCTGCCCGGCATAGACCGCCGAGAATTCCTGACTTACCTGTGTTGCGATGCCCGCGAATTCCGGGATCGCTGCAAACTGGATGCCGACATATGGCACCGGTTTCACCGTCGGGTTGTTCGGATCAGCCGACAGGATCGAATCCAGTGTCATCTTGGCGAACGGAACCTTCTGGTATTCAGGGTTTTCGTACAAAGAAACGCGCGCGCCTGGCGGAACATTGGCCCAGCCTTCGCTTTCAGCCACCAGTTCGATGTAATCTTTTGACGTAGCCCATTCGATGAACTGCTTGGCCGCATCTTCCTGCTGTGTTCCGGCTGGAATGGCGAGCGCCCAGGCCCAGAGCCAGTTGGACCGCTTGCCCAGACCGGTGTCAGGCGCGAGCGCAAATCCAACCTTATCCGCAACTGTGGAATCGTCAGGGTTGGTCACGAAAGACGCCGCAACAGTTGCGTCGATCCACATGCCGCACTTTCCCTGTTGGAACAGGGACAGATTTTCGTTGAAACCATTGGTGGCATAACCGGCAGGGCCAGATTCCGTCATCATTTCAACATAGAAGTTCAGCGTGTCGGCCCATTCCGGCTGATCGAACTGAGGCTTCCAGTCTTCGTCGAACCAGCGCGCGCCGAACGAGTTGGACATGGCAGTGATAAAAGCACCGCCTTCACCCCAACCAGCTTTGCCGCGCAGGCAGATTCCGTTGATGTCAGCGTCGCGATCGGTCATTGCCGCCGCTGCTTCCTTAATGAACTCCCAGGACGGAGCTTCGGGCATCTCAAGCCCCGCTTTTTCCATCAGGTCCGCGCGGTACATGATCATGGAACTTTCGCCATAGAAAGGTGCCGCATACAGCGTACCCTCATGGCTCAGACCGCCAGCCATGGCTGGCAGGATGTCACCAACGTCATATTCGTCGGACAGGCCGTCCAACGGAACCAACCAGCCATTTGCGCCCCAGATGGGCGTCTCGTACATGCCGATGGTCATGATATCGAACTGACCACCCTTGGTAGTGATGTCGGTGGTTACGCGCTGACGCAGCACGTTTTCCTCCAGCGTCACCCACTCGACATCGATGCCGGTCGCTTCGGTGAATTTATCGGTGTAGCCCTGCATCCGGATCATGTCGCCGTTGTTCACGGTGGCGATCGTTATGGATTGCGCGTGGGCTGCTGCCGTGGCGACGAAAGTCAAAGCAGTCGCCGCACGAAGTGCGTGTTTCAGATACATCCCTGTCCTCCCTGAGCTTGGATGTCATACAGAGAACGTAGAGTGTAAATTGTCGCGACGTCAATAAAAACTTTACGCGCGTTAAGAATTGTGAGTTATGCAGAATCCCTCAATACAAGCCGCGCAGGGAAAAGCGTTTCGGCTCGAGTATCGAATTTCCCCCCGCTTTCAATGAGTTCGAACAAAGTTTCGACACTTCGTCCGGCTACGTTGTCGTAGTCATGCGCTGCTGTGGTCAGAGACGGGCACGTAAATTTTGCGAATGGATGATCGTCATTCGAGGCGACGCGCAGCGTGCAATCTTCCTTCCGACCGACCCGAATCCCCCGCTCGAAACAGGCTGCGAGAAAGCCGATGGCAAGCCGATCATTGCTGCACAAAACAGAATCCGTCTTCAATCCACGCTCTTCCAGAACTTTCAGCGCGCCCCTGTGCCCGATTTCTTCGAACGCCCAGCCTGTGCCGTCAACTTTGATGATATGCGGCTCGAACCCGAGGCGTTCCATCACCTCAATGTAGGCTTTTCGCCGTTTATTGGCGTTGGGGTTCGCAGGTGTACGCATTTCAAAGAAGGATGGAGGCTCACCCGTCCGGGTCATGTATTCCACAGTCTGCGACACAAAACTGAAATTGTCCGACCCAATAAACGCGGCCCCCAGACCATCAAGGTTACTGTCGAACAGAACAGTCGGCACATTGGAACAGAATTTTTCGATCGCTGATCGGTCCGAAATTCGCCCCAACGGTGCCAACAGAACCCCCGCGGGTTTCATGGACTGCAGGCCGTCCAGAATTTCGGTTTCCAGCTTTTGCTCGCCATGTGAACTGAACAAGGATGGGCGATACCCTGCTGCAATACAGCTTTGTTCCAGATAGCGCGCGATTTCGGCAAAGAACGGATCAGCCAGATAGGGCACGACGATGCCGATATTCTTGGTCAGCTTCCGGTTCTGGTTCACAGCATAGATATTCGGACGATAGTCAAACCGTTCGAGCGCCTCCTCAATGCGCGCCCGTGTCGTTGGTCGAACGCTATCGGGATCGTGGAAGTACTTAGAAACCGTGGGTCGCGAGATGCCGCTGAGGGCCGCGAACTCTTCCATGTTCTTAATTTTGGTCATGCCAGTCTGCCTGCGGATCTTCGCCGCCTTGATCTTATCCTAACTTTACATATTCTTTGCGCGCGATAAAAAATCAAGAGTCAGGCAAGTTCCGGGCTTTGACGCGGGCAAGGGGTTTCAATGTATTTGGGGATCGATATCGGAACGTCAGCAGTCAAGCTTGTCTGCACGGATGCTGATCGGATTGTGGCGACGTCTTCTGTGGGGCTCAAGACAACATCTCCGCAACCTGGCTGGTCAGAGCAGCACCCGGATCTTTGGTGGCAAGCGACACGCGACGCATTAAATCTGCTTGCCGGGAAAATCGCGTTATCTGAGGTGAAAGCCATCGGATTGTCCGGCCAAATGCATGGCGCCGTGTTACTGGATCGCGATCTGCGCCCGATCCGCCCAGCAATCTTGTGGAATGACAGCAGGGCAGCGCATGAATGCGATGAACTGCGAGCCGCCGAACCGCAGATCGGGCAGATTGCGGGTGTTCTACCCTTACCGGGTTTTACTGCGCCCAAGATTGCGTGGCTGAAACAACATGAACCGGAATGCTATGGCCAAATTGCCCATATCCTGCTGCCCAAGGATTACATCGGCTTATGCCTGCACGGAGAGCTGGCAACCGACACGTCCGATGCCGCCGGAACCATGTGGCTCGATCAGGCGTCGCGCAAATGGCATGTCGGAATAGCCGAAGTCACCGGAGTAGCCCTCGATTGGTTGCCTCCGGTTCACGACGGGCACACGGTTGTTGGAACAGTGACAGCGCGAGCTGCGGCAGAGACCGGGTTGAAGCCCGGGACTCCTGTGGTCGCCGGGGGAGGGGACGCGGCAACCGGGGCGGTATCGTTGGGCGCTACCGAACCGGGGCGTGGCTTCATCTCTCTCGGAACGTCGGGCCAGTTATTTGTGGCGGATCGCTCATATAAGCCCAACCCCGAACGCTATGTGCATGCATATGCGCATACTCTGCCCGACCGCTGGTATCAAATGGCGGCGATGTTGAACGGGGCGAGGCCAATTTCATGGATTGGTGATCAATTGGGGGTGTCCGCCGCCGAAGTTGTTGCGCTCGCTGAAACGGTCAGCGGTGAACGCGTGCCGATTTTCCTACCGTATCTGACAGGTGAGCGCAGCCCACTTGGGGATCCGCATATCCGGGCCGGTTTCTTTGGTCTTGAAGATTCGACAACACGCGCAGACATCTGTCGTTCCGTGGTGGAGGCTATAGCTTTTTGCTTTGCCGATGCCGCGCAGAGTTTCGGCGATACAGTAGATAGCCTGCCGGAGCTTGCCGCGATCGGAGGTGGCAGCCGATCAGATCTGTTATTGAGTCTCATTGCGACGGTAATCGGGAAACCCATTGTGCGCTCAGACGGAGCAACTTCCGGTCCAGCCTATGGCGCGGCCCGTCTGGCGGCTTTTGGTGATCGTGCATTGGGCAGAGCCGATCTTGCAGAACAGCCCACGGCAACGGACAGGTTTGAGCCCGATGATTTAGTGGCACTTTCACGGCGATTGGCACGATTTCGTCAGCTTTATGCGGCAGTTAAAAACGTAAATTAGTCTCGGTCTAATTGACCTCAGCAATTCTGCCTCTGTCTTTTGTAGATCGGCTTTACGGGATCCGCACCAGCCAGCTTCTGTTCAGACATGGGCGAAGCTTTTCTAAGTTGGAGTTCTCTAAGCATGAAAGGCCTCGGGCGTTGCACAATGCGATGCTTGTCATCTGACGGAAATGAGATCCGGGCCCGGCGGATATAATAAAACACGCCTTGGTTAGATCCCGCATCGCGTCAACAATTCCCCAAGGGCTTGTCGGTTGTCAGCAGCGGGATTAGAGAATTCTTATGTATGTCGAGGTGGATATCCCGCACGCTACAACGTTCCGCGCTATGTGAGGTGATCGGGTGATGACACAATCCGCAGTCTCGCAGACCCGTATCTTGTTGCTGGTGACCCCAAACTTCAACATGTCGGCCACGATGGGGTTTATCGATCCGTTCCGGGCGGCAAACTATCTGGACGGCAAGCCACACTTCACGTGGGATTTCGTGTCTGAGGCTGGCGGCTATTGCGTTTCAAGCAACGGGGCCGGGACGGAGACAGCAGGATTGAACAGCTTTGACGCTCAGCCAGCGGATATTCTGATCGTCTCTTCCAGCTGGAACCCTGAACGGCACCTGACGGCAAAGATCAGTTCCGCGTTACACCAATGGGCACGCACAGGGGTGCTGCTTGGGGCGCTAGATACAGGGGCGTTCATGTTGGCGCAGGCCGGGTTGTTGAACGGGCGACGGGCGACTGTGCATTACGAACATATCGATGCCTTTCAGGAGCTTTATCCGGATGTCGAAGTGACGGAGAATCTGTATGTCCTCGACGGCAACCGGGCGACCTGCTGCGGAGGAGGGGCGTCGGTGGATTTTGCTCTGCACCTTTTGCAAGGTATCCACGGGATTGCGCTGGCGAATGCCGCCGCCCGCTATATCTTTCACGACCGGTTTCGGGGGCCATCGGCGCTGCAGCAGCCCGAGGGCAATGAGCCCTTGGGCACGATTATTCCCGCGACATTGAAAACGGCGATCCAGATTATGGAGGCGCATCTGGAAGATCCGCTGCCGATCCCTGCGATATGCAAACAGGCCAATATTTCGCACCGGCAACTCGACCGGTTGTTTGCCACTCATATCCGAAAGACCCCGGCCCTCTACTATCGCGATATCCGGCTGGACCGGGCGAGGGGGCTTGTCACCCAGACCGATATGCCAATCGCCGAGGTTGCCATGGCATCCGGTTTTGCCAGTCAGGTACATTTCAGCCGTTCGTATAAGGAACGGTTTGGCCTGCCGCCCAGTCAGGATCGGGTCGAGGGCCGCGTGCCGTTCGAATACAGGGCTTGGCCCATGCATCGCAAACCGGGCTGAGGGATGCACACCAATGGCTGAAAAAATTAAGAATATGGCGAAAAAAGTTTAGACGAAACTTCGATTTCAGAAGATCATATGCGGCGAAAGCCAGTAGCCCGGTGCTCTGACAAGCCCCGAATTGTGGAGACGCATATGAGCGAGCTGCCGTCCAAAGAACAGTTCCAACGCATTTCCGACGGGTACAGTTCCGACCCGTTCAACACCAGTTCATTGAAAGCCGAGGCATATGTCGACCCGGCGTGGCATCAGGTCGATCTGAATGAGATCCTTGCCAAAACCTGGCAATGGGTCTGCCACGTCGAAAAGCTGCGCGCGCCGGGATCGTATGTAACGGTCGAGATTGCAGGCCGCCCCATTGCCATTGTTCGCGACCGCGAGGGCGTCTTGCGCGCTTTCTACAATGTCTGCAAACACCGCGCCCACCACCTGCTGTCGGGTGAAGGCGAGACGACGCGGATCATGTGCCCTTATCACGCGTGGGTCTATAAACTGGACGGCCAGCTTGTTCGCGCGCCCGAGACGGAAAATCTGAGCGATTTCAGCACCAAGGATATCTGTCTGGATCGGGTTCAGGTCGAGGAATTCGCGGGATTCATCTATGTCAATCTCGACCCGGAGGCTGGGCCTCTGCATCAGGTGTCGGGCAATCTGGAGACGGAAATCCGCCACTGGGCACCAGATATCGAGAACCTGACTTTCGGTCACCGCCTGACTTATGACATCAAGTCGAACTGGAAGAATGTCGTCGACAATTTCCTCGAATGCTATCACTGCCCGACGGCGCATAAGGATTTCTGCGATCTGGTCGATATGGACACCTACAAGGTGACCACATATGGCATCTATTCCAGCCACATGGCCGAAGCAGGCAAGGGCGCGAACACCGCCTATGACGTGTCGAATGCCACGGTGCGGACCCATGCAGTCTGGTGGCTGTGGCCGACGACCTGCCTGATGCGGTATCCCGGCCGGTCCTCGATGATCGTGCTAAACATCATTCCGATTGGCCCTGACCGGACGCTGGAGACTTATGATTTCTTCCTCGAAACACCCGAACCCGATGAGATGGAACTGGAAGCGATCCGCTATCTCGACGAGGTTCTGCAGCGCGAAGATATCGATATTGTCGAAAGCGTGCAGCGCGGGATGAGCACACCCGCCTTTACTCAGGGCCGGATCGTCCACGATCCCAATGGCTCGGGCAAATCGGAACATGCGGTGCATCACTTCCACGGGCTGGTTCTGGACGCCTACGCAAAGGCTGCTCCGTGAGGCGGCCCAATATCGTTGTGGTGATGGCCGACCAGTTGGCACCGCATTTCTGCGGCGCTTATGGGCACCCGACCGTCAAGACGCCGCATATCGATGCGTTGGCTTCAAGGGGCATGCGGTTTGACGCGGCCTATTGCAACTCACCGCTCTGCGCGCCATCGCGCTTTGCCTTTATGTCCGGCCAGTTGATCAGCCGGATTGCCGCCTACGACAATGCCAGTGAATTCCGCGCCTCGGTTCCCACCTTTGCGCATTACCTGACGGCGCTGGGCTATCGCACCTGCCTGTCGGGCAAGATGCATTTCGTGGGCCCCGATCAGAAACACGGGTTTCAGGACCGGGTCACCACCGATATCTACCCGGCCGATTTCGCCTGGACCCCGGATTGGGAAGCCCCGGACGAGCGGATCGACAAGTGGTATCACAACATGCAAACGGTCAAGGAAAGCGGTGAGGCGATTGCCACATTCCAGACCGACTATGACGATGAGGTTGAATTCGCCGCCCGCCGCTGGCTGATCGACCGGGGGCGGGATCGGGCGGCTGGGGATGAAGCTCCGTTCTGCCTCGTGGCCAGCTTTATCCACCCGCATGATCCGTATGTCGCCAAGCCGGAATGGTGGAACCTCTACTCCAACGCCGATGTTCCACTGCCGGAATTCACCCTGACATCTGACGAACAAGACCCGTTCTCGCGACGGGTTATGGACGGGATCGAGGCCAGCTACGTGCCGCTCAGCGAGGCCGAGGTATTGCGTGCGCGGCGGGCCTATCTGGCGAATGTCAGCTATTTCGACAGCAAACTCGGCGCTATGGTGAAAGCGCTGGAAGAGATTGGAGAGCTGGACAACACCATCGTTATCGTCACCGCCGATCACGGCGATATGCTGGGCGAGCGGGGGTTGTGGTACAAGATGAACTTCTTCGAACACTCGGCCCGCGTACCTCTTGTGATGGCCGGGCCCGGCGTCGCGCAGGGCTCTGCCGCCAATGCGTGTTCGCTGGTCGATATGCTGCCCACCTTCGTCGATATCGCCGGGGGTTCGAACGATATGTTCGGCGAGCCGGTGGATGGCCGCTCGCTGATGCTATTGGCACGGGGAGACGCCGATGCGATTGATGAAGCGATTGGTGAATACTGCGCCGAGATGACGCCTTATCCGGTTTTCATGATCCGTCGCGGTACATTGAAATACATCCATTGCGATCCCGATCCCCCGCAGCTTTACGATCTGTCGTGCGACCCGTTGGAGAAGGTGAATCTGGCCGAAAATCCGACCTATGCGGCGCAATCGTCGCACTTCGCTGATGAAGTCGCCAAACGCTGGAACAGCGAGAAGTTGCGCGCTGACGTGATCGCCACCCAGAAGTCCCGTCGCGCGTTGCACGCAGCGATGGAGGCCGGGGCGGGCGAGCCTTGGGATTACAATCCGCCTTCGGATGCCAGCCAGCAATATGTGCGCAATCACATGGACTGGACCGTGGCAGCCACCCGCTATCGCTATCCGCCTTTGAAGGAGACCAAATCATGATGCTGGACGGCAAAACCGCGCTGGTCACCGGCGGGCGAGGCGGGATCGGGCGAGCTATCGTTGCCCGATTTCTGCGCGAAGGCGCGCGCGTCTACGCGGCTGATTTGACGCCTGAGGGATCGTTGGACGCCCATGACGATGATGGCAGCCATTTCGTCAAGCTGGATGTCACGCAGGAAGCGGACGCAGTTGCCGCAATGGCGCAGGTCGACCGCGAAGCAGGTCAGTTGGATATTCTGGTCAACGCCGCGGGGATCGAGATCGAAAAGACTATCGAAGACACCTCGCTTGAGGAATGGAACCTTTCCTTTGCGGTTAATGTCACGGGGACGTTTCTGACCTCGAAACATGCGTTGCCGCTGATGCGCAAGGCGGCCTCATCAGGTCCTTCCGCTTCGATCATCAATTTCGGCAGCTATGATGGCTTCATCGCCGATCCCGGGCTGGCCGCCTATTGCGCCACCAAAGGTGCGGTACACGCACTGACCAAGGCGATGGCCTGCGACCATGGCCCCGATGGCATTCGGGTCAATGCGATCTGCCCGGGTTACGTGGATACACCGATGTTGCAGAGCTTTTTTACCGGCGATGGCTCGGGTGGTGGCGGCAAAACCATCGACCAGTTACAGCAGGCAGTGCGCGATGTGCATCCGATGCGGACATATGGAACGCCTCAGGATATCGCCAATCTGGTCAACTGGCTGGCCTCGGATGAGGCGCGCTATGCCAGCGGTCAGCTTTGGGTGCTGGACGGCGGCTTGTCAGCGCAAGTGCAGCAGATGCGACTTTAGGTGAGGGATGGATATGCAAACAGATATGCTGATCAATGGTGAGCGCGTTGTCGGGCTGGGAGAGCCTTTACCGGTTCTCGACCCGTCCGCCGATGAAGCGATTGTCGAGATCCCTGAAGCAACGCCCGAACAGATCAAAGCCGCGGCGCAGGCGGCGCATGAGGCGTTTGAAAGCTACCACCTGACCCCACCGGCTGAGCGCGCCGGATACATTCTCGCCATCGCTGATGTGGTCGAGACGCATATTGGTGAACTGCCCGACCTGGGTACCCTCGACGTTGGCAAGCCGTGGCCTGCGATGAAAGGCTCGGGCATTGGCTGCGATATGTCGGTCTATGCGCTGGACGCCTATATGTCCGTGCGCCACGTGATGGTGGCCCAGTGATGCGGTTGGCAGGGAAAACAGCGTTGGTGACCGGCGGCCGACGAGGTATCGGTCGCGGGATTGTCGGAGCTTTCGTACGGGAAGGCGGCAAAGTAGCGACGTGCGGGCGCGGTGACAGGCCCGAGGGGCTGCCTGATGCAATCGACTGGTACAATCTGGACGTCACCGATGCAGCAGCGGTCGATGCCCTGGCGCAAGAAATGGACGGCCTCGACATTTTGGTCAACAACGCTGGGGTTCAGGTCGAAAAGACAGTGCCGGACAGTTCGGATGCTGATTGGGAGATGGTGATTGGCACCAATTGCCGGGGCGTGTTCAACCTCTGCCGTGCTTTCATCCCGCGCATGGCCGAAGGTGGCTCCATCATCAATATCGGCTCAATCTCAGGAACGGCCGCAGACCCGTCGATGGCGCTTTATAACGCGTCCAAGGCTTTTGTGCATGGGCTGACACGCTCAATCGCTATCGATCATGGCCCCCACATCCGGTGCAACGCAATCTGCCCCGGCTGGATCGAGACCGGAATGCTCGATGCAGCGTTCGATCTGGCCGCTGACCCTCGGGCGGCCCGAAGCGATGCCTTGGCGCGACACGCGACACGGCGGTTTGGCAAGCCTGAGGATATTGCCAGCATGGCGGTCTGGCTGGCCTCGGATGAGGCAGGTTTTGCAACCGGGCAATTATTCACGGTGGATGGCGGCATGACCGCGGCGTCTCCGCTCAATCCGGGATTGTTCTGATGGAAATTCAACATACCGCCTGCTTGGGCGGTGGCGTGATCGGGGCCAGTTGGGCGTCGCTGTTTCTGGCATCAGGTCGCTCGGTGGCGCTGTTCGATCCCGACCCAAAGGTTGCGGACAATGTGCGCCGTTACATCGATACCGCATGGCCCGCGATGACTGAGCTTGGTCTGACCGAAAACGGCACCCCCGATGCGATCCGCTTTTTTCCCGGTGCGGCTGAGGCGGTCGAAGGGGCCGGATTCGTGCAGGAAAACGTCCCGGAACGGCTGGAGATCAAACATGCCACGTTCCGCGCCATCGAACCTGCCTTGTCGCCAGAGGCTGTTGTCGCAAGCTCGGCCTCGGGGCTGACCCTCGGCCAGATGCAGCCGGGCTGGAATGATCCTGCGCGGTTTGTGCTGGGGCATCCGTTCAACCCTCCGCACCTGATCCCGCTGGTCGAGGTATTGGGCAATGACCGCACTGCCGATGGTGTCGTCGAACAGGCACAGGCATTCTATCAGTCGGTCGGCAAGACCACGATCCGTCTGCACAAAGAGGTGCCCGGCCATGTCGCCAATCGCCTGCAGGCCGCGATCTGGCGCGAGGCGATCCACCTTGTCACCTCTGGCGTGGCTTCGGTCGAAGATGTCGACAAGGCCGTCTGGGCCGGTCCCGGCCTCAGATGGGCGGCAATGGGGCCGACGATGCTGTTCAACCTCGGCGCAGGTGAGGGCGGATTGCAGGCGTTCTGTGACCACTTTACCGACACGTTCAACGGGTGGTGGGATGATCTGGGCGAGGTCCGCCTGACCGAAGATGTAACCCGCACACTGGTCGAGGGCGTCACTGCGGAGGCCAAGGGCGAGGCACCCGCCGCGCTGTCGCAGCAGCGGGATGCGTTGATCGTGGCGTTGCAGAAAGCGGTCGCGGGTCTGCGCTGAGCGGCTGTTACCGTGAAAGGGTTACAGTCTCTCCGCGCTCTGCCGCTTGTTGCGCGGCAAGCCCGACGCGCACCGCCCAGATGCCATCGCGCAAGGATACCTCCGGGGCTGTGCGCTCTCCACGCACCAGTTCCAGAAAGCCCTTGTGTTGGTAGTAGGTTGACCCGTTGTGATCCCCGGCGGCCAGTAACTCGGGGTCAACCGGAATATCGCGTGCAACCGGGCCTTTGGGATCGCGGGGGCTGACGATCAGTTGCGGTACCGGAGCCTCGCCCAGATGATCAGGCCAGAAACGACCCGGTCCGGGGATCAGGGCCTCGACCTTGGTGGCGGGGCCGATGGCGCAGATCTCCTCCTGATAGCTGGACCCTTCGGCGAACATGCACAGTTCCAGCATTGCTCGTGCGCCCGAAGCGAAATCGACGATGACGTAACCATTGTCCAGAATGTCCGGCGTCTCGCCCGCATAGGTCTCGTCCAGGTGATTGACCGATTGCCCGCCGCTTGCCGAGACCCGCACCGGGTCCGATTGCAGGATCAGGCGCATGAGGTCGAAGAAATGGCAGCATTTTTCGACAAATGTACCGCCTGTGTTGCGGTTGAACCGGTTCCAGTTGCCGACCTTCTCAAGGAACGGAAAGCGATGCTCGCGGATCGACAGCATCCTGATCCCGCCGCTGGTGGCTTCGGCTTCATCGATCAGCGCCGCGATGGGCGGCATATAGCGATACTCCATCGCGACCCAGATCGGGTGCGGGTAGTCGCGTTCCAGCTGCTCAAGCCGGTCGAGATCGGCAGGATTGGTAAATAACGGCTTCTCGACCAGCAGGGGCAGGGGGCGGGTCTGGGCGATTTCGATCAACTGTTCGACATGCAGGTGGTTGGGGCTGGCGATGACAAGGCAATCCAGATCACTGATCGCCAGCAGGTCCTGTATCGACGTGGCCATCTGCGCATCCGGCGCGATGGCCTGCGCGTTTTGCGCCATCTCCGGATCAGGTTCGAATATTGCGGCGACGCGCGTACCGTCAAGCAGAGCTATATTGTGCAGGTGCTCCTGCCCCATCATGCCGCATCCGATCAGCCCGTAATTGATGGTCCGGGTCATGCGCAGTTCCTTTTACTTCAGGCGTTGGACATAGGTGGCCCGATCCGGATCGAACCATGTTTTTGAAAACTCGACAGGTTCGGCCTTCTCTGACCAGCTGAACCGCTCGATATACCCCACGATCTGGCCGGCGGGCTTGGTGAAACCACTGGGCGTCCAGTCGGGCAGGGCACCGACCGAGACACGATCCTCGGCCCGCGTGATCCAGAAGCCAAGCTGCTGCTGGTAGTAGCGATAAAGCGAGTCAGACAGCAGGCTCTGATCGATTGTCCCGGCCGATTCGTCCAGCCAGATTTCCTCGACCGCGATGATTGTGTCATTCAGATAGCGCATCCGGCGGACCCGCGATCCGAATTTCGACTGGCCGAATTCCGGCAAATCTGAGGGTTTTTTAAGATGATCGACCGATAGGACATCCGCGCGCGGCAACCCGCCGCCTTCGGGCAGCTCCAGCCGGAACATGGCATAGACGCTGTTCTGCGTTCCTGTCTCGCGGATGTAATTGCCCGAGCCCTGAATACGCTCCAACATGCCTTTTTTCTCAAGCTCGGCGAGGGATTTTCGCAAGGTCCCGACCGAAACATTCAGGTTGGCGGCCATATCCCTTTCAGGCGGCAGACGCTCGCCATCCATCAGGCGGCCTGCCGCGATATCGCGGATCAGCAGCTCTGAGATCTGGACATAGATCGGCAGGGCGTTGGGATTACGGCTGTTTGTGGTCACTTGCGCGCGCTTCACTCGGTCGCAGGAAAAATTGATACACTATTGATCTACATCAATGCGCTTGCTACGCAAGAGGAAAGTCAAAGATGTACGGAGCGTGAATCAAATGAGCATCGTCCCCATCACATCCCCTAATCTGGATGCGGCCGAGGTTTCGTGGTTCGCAGCGCTGTGTTCGGATGACTACCAGTTCCTCGGTGTGCCCGACGGTGATCTGCGATCCAGTTGGGAGCATTGTTCGGGCATCGTGAAAGAAGCCGAGGCGCAAGGCTTTCGCAACATTCTGTGCCCGTCGTCCTATCAGGTCGGTCAGGATACGCTGAGTTTCGTCGCAGGTTGCGCGCCGATCACCGAAAAGATCAACCTACTGGCCGCCGTGCGCTGTGGTGAGATGCAGCCCATTATGCTGGCCCGCACCATCGCGACGCTCGATCACATGCTTAAGGGGCGGTTGACGGTCAACATCATCTCTTCCGACTTCCCTGGCGAGAAAGCCGACAGTGCGTTCCGTTATCAGCGCTCGCGCGAAGTCGTAGAAATCCTGAAACAGGCCTGGACCCAGGACGAGATCAACCATGCCGGTGAGGTCTATAACTTCTCGGGCCTGACTACGGACCCGGCCCGGCCCTATCAGACCGGCGGTCCGCTGCTGTATTTCGGCGGCTACTCCCCATCCGCGTTGGACCTGTGTGGCGAGCATTGCGATGTCTATCTGATGTGGCCTGAGACGAAGGACCAACTGGCCGAACGGATGAAGGCCGTTCACGCTGTGGCTGAGAATTACAACCGCACTCTAGATTACGGCCTGCGCGTCCACATGATTGTTCGCGATACCGAGGCTGAGGCGCAGGAATATGCGGATTACATCGTCTCGAAACTAGATGACGAATATGGCCGCGCGATCCGGGAACGGGCGCTGGACTCGACCTCTCTGGGTGTGGCGCATCAGGCGAAGAACCGCGATCTGGCGGATGAATACGGTTATGTCGAACCGGGCTTGTGGACAGGCGTCGGACGCGCGCGGTCGGGCTGTGGCGCGGCGCTGGTCGGGTCAACCGATCAGGTCATGTCCAAGATCGAAGAATATCAGAAGATGGGCATCCGCGCCTTCATCTTCTCGGGCTACCCGCACATGGATGAGGCCAAGCATTTTGGCGCCCGTGTGATGCCCAACCTGAAAACCTGCTCGCTTCCCGAAGCCTACGGGCGCGTGCCTGCAACCACCCCGGCGACTCCGCTGGGCAACGGAGTTCGTCGTTGATGCAACGTGTGAAACTATCTGACACGCTGGAAATGAGCCGCCTTGTCTATGGCATGTGGCGTTTGGGTGATGACAGCGACACGTCGACCGCACATGTCGAGGCCAAGATTCAGGCTTGTCTGGATCAGGGGATTACCACCTTCGATCAGGCCGACATTTATGGCGGATACGCGGCCGAGGCCGTTCTGGGCAATGCCTTGCGCGCCAATCCCAGCCTGCGCCAGAAGATGGAGATCGTCACCAAATGTGACATCGTCGCTCCGGTTGGCCGCTATGCTGAGGCCAAGGTCAAATACTACGACACGTCGCGCGCGCATATTCTGAAATCGGTGGAGGCGTCGCTGTCCGAAATGGCGATCGATCACATCGATCTGCTGTTGATCCATCGCCCTGATCCAATGATGGACCACCATGAAACCGGTGCAGCGTTGGATGAGGTAGTCGCCAGTGGCAAGGTCGGCGCGGTTGGCGTGTCCAACTTCCGTCCGTGGGATTGGTCCTTGCTGCAGTCGGCGATGAAAACCCAGTTGGTCACCAATCAGATTGAAATCTCGCTTGGGGAGATCAGCCCGTTTACCAATGGCGATCTGGCGTTCCACCAACAACACGGTCATCCGTTGATGGCGTGGTCCCCGCTGGGTGGGGGCTTGCTGATGGCCGGTAACCCACCGGTCGGTGTTGTTGCGGATGAGATCGCCGCAGAATTCGGTGTGGACCGAGCTGCCGTTGCGGTTGCCTTCCTGCTGGCGCATCCGGCAAACATCCTGCCGGTGCTGGGCACCAACAATCTGGACCGCATCAAGCGCGTCTCGGACGCCTTGAAGGTCAAGCTGGACCGTGAAAGCTGGTACCGTCTCTATGAGGCGGCGCTGGGACATGAGGTGCCCTGATGAATGCAATCTCACGTGATATGAACCATACATTCGTCCCGCATAAGGACGACACGCGAACCCTGCGCGATGCTTTTGGCCGTTTTGCCACGGGTGTTACGGTAGTGACCTGCGACAGCGAGGATGGGCCGATTTGCATCACGGCCAACAGCTTTTCGTCCCTGTCGCTGGACCCACCGCTGGTGATGTGGGCGGGTGACCGCAATTCGCGCCGGTTCCGTTATTTTCACGCTGCGCGCCACTTCAGCGTGCATGTCCTGTCTGCTGAACAGGCCGAGCTGTGCTTTGGCTGTTCAAAAGACGCCCATGCCCTGCGTGATATCGAACATGATCGGTGTGTAAACGGCACCCCGCTCTTGCCGGGCAGTCTTGCCCGGTTCGAATGTGAGCAGCACGCCTATCACGATGCGGGCGATCATGTGATCGTGGTGGGCAAAGTTCTGAAAGTCAGCATGGCGGATGGAGACGCGCTGACATTCTTTGCCGGAAAACTCGGCCAATTCGCGCAGAACTAAGCGCGATATGACGACTGCGGGGCGAACCCGCGGCTGAACAAGGGAGGATCCGCATGGGCGGACTGGCATCGGCGTTAGCGCCGATTGCATTCGTGAACGAAACCGTGCTGCGACTGGGCCGCGCGGTTGGTGTCGTTGCGATTGCAGTCATGGTAGTCGCAATCCTGATCCAGGTGTTCTTTCGATACGTTCTTGGAAACGCTCTGCCATGGCCGGACGAGGCTGCGCGGTTCTGTATGCTCTGGATGACGGGCCTGATGGCGCCCACAGCCTTCCGACGCGGAGGTTTTGTCGCCATCGACATGCTGCAGCGCTTTCTGCCGCGCGTGCTTGGCCTATCGCTCAATCTGTTTCTGCTTTTGATTTCACTGGCTGTCCTTCTGGTTGCCGTGAACATTGGATGGTCCGAAGTTACCGGCTTTGGTGGCCGGTTCGCCACTGCGGCTCTGTATCTGCCCACTTCTTTCGGGTTTGATGAATGGTATCGCATCCCGCGCAGTTGGATGATGGCGTCACTGCTGGTGGGGATCATCCTTCTGATCTCAGTCAATATCGAGCTGATCCTGCGGTCCATCGTGACCATGCTGGGCGGAGGGCATCTTCTGCCTGAGATTCCCGAAGCTGCGGTGGGGGCTGAATAAATGCTGATTTGGTTCCTGCCCACATTCCTGATTTTCCTGCTGATCGGCCTGCCGGTCTTTTTTGCATTGCTGGCCGCTCCGGGTATTTTGCTGTGGCTCAGCGGTCAGACCAACGACATCACGCTGCTTTATCGCAATGTTTATAACGGCATGGACAGCTTCCCGCTGATGGCCATTCCGTTTTTCATGCTGGCTGGAGAGTTGATGAACCGCGGCGGCATCACCATCCGTCTCGTCGAGTTCAGTCAGGCCCTGATGGGCCACCTGCGGGGCGGCCTTGCACATGTGAACGTGCTGAGCTCGATCCTGTTCGCTGGCCTTTCGGGCTCTGCCGTGGCTGACACCTCGGCGCTTGGATCTATGTTGATCCCGGCGATGGAGAAGCAGGGCTATACCCGCAAATTCGCCGCCGCGATCACGGCGGCCAGTTCGGTGATCGGGCCAATCATCCCGCCTTCGGGTATTATGATCATCTATGCCTATGTCATGGGTGAAAGTGTGGCGGCGCTGTTCCTTGCTGGTATCGTACCCGGTGTGATGGTTGGCGTTGGCTTGATGCTTATGATCAAGGTCATGGCCGATCGGTATGACTTCCCAGTCGCCAGCCGCAAATACACTTGGCCCGAACGCCGTCAGGCCAGTCTGAAAGCGTTCTTTCCGCTGATGACACCAGTGATCATTCTGGGTGGTATTCTTGGCGGTATATTCACCCCAACCGAGGCCGCCGCCGTGGCCGTGGGATATGCCTTCATCATCGGTTTCTTTGTTCTGCGCACCCTTACTTTGAAGGAAGTTCCCGAAATACTTAGCAATGCAGGCATGACTTCGGCGGTCGTCCTGTTGCTGGTCGGCGCGGCGATGGCGTTCAAGACGGTCGTTAGTCTCAGCCATGCGCCGGAACAATTGGCCTCGCTGATCCTCAGCCTGTCGGAAAACCCGCTGATCCTGCTGTTCCTGATCAACCTGCTGCTGTTCATCGTCGGCATGTTTCTGGACGCAGGCCCCGCGATCATCATCCTTGGCCCGATCCTTGGTCCGATCTTCACCAGCCTCGGCGTAGACCCGATCCATTTCGCCATCATCATGAGCGTCAACCTGACCGTCGGTCTGGCCACACCGCCCATGGGGTTGGTTCTATTTGTGGCTGCCGCAGTTTCACGCGAACGGGTTGAGACCATCGCCAAGGCAATCCTGCCGTTTCTGGCAGTCGAAATTATCGTGATCTTTCTGATCACTTATATCCCCGCACTATCCATGACGATCCCGAGGATAACGGGATTTGCAAACTGAACTGAGTATCACAGGGAGGAAACGCATGCTCAGAAGATTTATGAAAACCGCAGCGGTGGCCACATCGCTGGTGGCCGCGTCCGCCATGGTCGCGACCGCTGCCGACTATACGCTGCGCGCCACTGCCAACTCGAACGAAAATGACGAAGACTATGACGGGCTGGTCGTCTTCAAGAACTATGTCGAGGCTGCCTCGAACGGCGCCATCGAGGTTGAGCTGTTCATCGGCACGCAGCTGTGTTCGAACGGTGCTGAGTGCCTGCAGGGCGTGGCCGATGGCACCATCGACATCTATATCTCCACCTCGGGCGGGGCCTCGGGCATCTTTCCTTATGTGCAGGTTCTGGACCTGCCTTACCTGATGGCCGATGACCGCATTGCCGAGCATGTCCTTTCCGGCGATTTCACCCGCACCATGCGTGACATGGCGCTTGAGGATTCCGGCGGCGCGATCCGACTGATGACCATCGGCAACACCGGCGGCTGGCGCAACTTCGCCAACACCCAGCGCCGTATTGCTGAGCCCGCCGACATGGAGGGCTTGAAGATCCGCACCGTGGTCGCCGACCTGCCGCAGGAACTGGTGAAGGCGCTGGGTGCATCACCCACCCCGATCCCGTGGCCGGAACTGTTCACCAGCTTCCAGACTGGCGTTGTTGAAGGGTCCAAGAACGGTATCACTGACATCATGGGCATGAAATTCCCTGACGCGGGCCTGCAATATGTCACGCTGGACGGCCACGCCTATATGGGCGCGTTGTGGTGGATGAACAACGCCAAGTTCCAGGAGATGCCCGAGGATATGCGCCGTGTCGTCGTGGACGGCTTCTATGCTCTGCAGCAGGCGACCTTTGCCTCGCCCAAGCGCAAGTCGATTCAGGCTTATGAGGATTTTGTCGCCGGTGGCGGTGACCTTTATGTCCTGACACCCGACCAGAAGGCTGCGTTCAAAGAGGCTGCAACCCCGGTCTATGACTGGTTCCAGTCCAATGTGACACGTGGCGATGAGATCTTTGTAGCGTTGACGGACGCTGTGGCAGCAGCCGAGGCGGACGTGAACGCCTCACGCGATGCGGACCTGAACTGAGATATTGGGTCGGGCCCTCGTGGCCCGGCCTTCACCGAAACGGGTACATCCACCCTTTGTAGTCGTTGACCAGAACATGCGCCCTTTCGATCTGCTCCGGCGTCATTTTCTTGACCACTTCCTCAAGGCTGATCGCTGCATCGGGATCGCCGCCAATCGCGCTGAGTGTGTACCACATATAGGCCCGCACCAGATCAGGCGCGGGCATGCCGAGACCCAGCTCATAATACCAGCCGATGCCGGATTGCGCCCCCGGATGCCCCTTCATCGATGCGCGCAGATACCATTCAAACGCCCGCTCATAGTCCTGTTTGACCCCAAGCCCCAACCCGTACATCACACCGATCAATTCCTCGGCTTCGGCATTTCCGGACCGAGCGGCGGGCAGCAGTTCCTCGCGCGCTGCTTCAAACTCTCCGGCCTCCATCAGATTGCGTGCCTGTTCCAACTCAGCCAGCGCTGGGGTCGCGAGAAGGCAAAGGGCAAATACAAGCTGACGCATGGGATTGCTTTCCTTTTGGCAGGGGCTGCGGCTGCTCAGGATTTGCCGCGTCCGCTGACGGATGATGATTTCCTCCCCTTTGATATGAAACAGGCCGCCATTGGTCATCAACTGTTTTACGACCCGATCCTGTCGGGCAACCAGAACATCAGTTGCGCTCATTGCCACCACCCGGATTTCGGCACCTCGGACGGGTTGTCGCTGGGCATCGGCGAGGGCGGGCAGGGCCTGGGGCCAGATCGCACGCCGGGCATCGGTGCAGACAAGATCCGCAAGCGCATTCCGCGCAATTCACCAGGTTTGTGGAACCTTGGGGCCAAGGACATCCATACTGTTTTTCATGATGGCCGCCTGAGTATTTCGGATGTCTACGGCAACGGCTTCAACTCGCCCGCGCAGGAATGGCTGCCGGAAGGGCTGAATTCGCTGCTGGCCGCGCAGGCGCTTTTTCCGCTGACCTCTCAGTTTGAAATGGCCGGGAATGTGGCGGAAAATCAGGTCACCGGCGCGGTGCATGACCGTATCGACAAGGGCTGGCCGATTCTCGCCAAACGCGTGCGCACCGATCCGCGCTATGGCCCTGCTTTGGTTGAGGCGTTCGACGAAATCGATACGACCGAAGACATAACGATCACCCAAGTCGCCAACGCGCTGGCGGCATTCATGGCGCTGGAATGGCGCAGCATGGACAGCCCGTTCGATCAATACCTGGCAGGGGATCACACGGCTTTAACGCCGCAGCAGCACGACGGCATGACCCTGTTCTTTGGCGAGGCGGGATGCGCAAACTGCCACTCGGGACCTTTGCTGTCGGATCAGAAATTCCACGCGCTGGGCCTGCCGCCTTTCGGTCCAGGCAAGACCCGCCAATGGGACCCCTATGCCCGCGATGTGGGTCGCATGGGGGAAAGCGACCGGCTTGAGGACGCCTATCGCTTTCGCACCCCGATGCTGCGCAACGTGACCGAGACAGCGCCCTACGGCCATAATGGCGCCTTTCCCGATCTGGAAGGCATCATCCGTCACCACCTGAATCCATCGCAGAGCCTTGAGGCCTGGACCCCTGAAATGGCTGGGTTGCCGGATGTACCGTGGCTGGCCAAGGTGGATTTCATCGTTTGGCAGGACCGGTTTGAGATGGACCGCCAGCGCCAGAAGATCGATATTGAGCCGTTGGAGCTGACCGACTCCCAGATCGCCGATTTGGTGGCATTCTTGGGCGCGTTGAAAGGCACAACGCTGGATACGCCGCTCTTCGGCGTGCCAGATGGTTTTGAGCCCTAGAAAACTCCGCGAACGTCATTGGATATTTACCTGAAATCTCATAATGCTCGGTACAAATCAGCCGTCGAGAGTATCCATGCAGTACCACAACAAGCCCTACGATCAGCTACAGATTGGCGATACGGCCGAGTTAAGACGGATTTGCACCGAGGATGATTTTTATGTCTTCGCGTCGAACTCCGGTAATCATAACCCCCTGCATCTGGCGGCCGAGGATGGAGATGGCGACAACATAGATGAGGCGATTGCGCCCGCGATGTTTGTCGGGGCTCTGATATCGGCCGTGCTGGGGAATATCCTGCCGGGTGCTGGGACGCTCTATAAGTCGCAAAGCTTCGATTTCAGCACTCGCGCCCATGCGGGCGAGGAACTGATGGCGCGCGTTACGGTCGTCGAAAAGCGCGAGAACCGAGAGGTGGTTCTGGAAACTCAGGTGATCCGACCCAGCGATGATGCGGTGATCGTCTCTGGCACGGCAGTGGTTACCGCGCCGGAAAAAGAGATGTCATTTCATGAGATCGAAGTGCCCGGTCTTGTGGTGCAGCGGCACCGGCATTTCGACGCGTTGCTGGATCGGTCGCGCCCGTTGCCCCCGATCCCCACTGCCGTGATCGCCCCGGAAGAGCCAAACTCGCTCGGCGGGGCGCTTCTGGCGGCGCGCGAGACCATTATCGAACCGATCCTGATCGGTGATCCCGACAAGATACTGGCAGCCTCCAAAGAGATTGATCTGCCGTTGGGCGAGACCGAGATTATCCCTGTTGCGGGCCATTTCGATGCCGCCAACACGGCAGTCGATCTGGTGATGGATGGTCGTGCCGAGGCCCTGATGAAGGGCCATCTGCACACGGATGACCTGCTGCGCGCCGCGCTCCGGCGTGACAGGGGTTTGAAAGTCGGGCGACGCTTTACCCATGTGTTTGTGATGGATGTACCCGGGCAGCCTCATCCGCTGCTGGTGACCGATGCGGCCATCAATATCGAGCCTGATCTGGAAACGAAGATCGACATCACCCAGAATGCCATCGATCTGGCGATTTCAATCGGTATCGGCGCGCCGAAGGTTGGTGTTCTGTCGGCGGTCGAGACGGTGAACCCCGCGATCCGCTCCTCTATCGACGCGGCTCTTTTGTCCAAGATGGCCGAGCGTGGGCAGATCAAGGGCGGTCTGGTCGATGGTCCTCTGGCCATGGACAACGCGGTTAGCCTTGCGGCAGCACGCACCAAAGGGATTGTTTCGGAAGTGGCGGGCCGCGCCGACATTCTGGTCGTACCCAATCTGGACGCTGGCAATATGCTGGCTAAACAGTTGACCTATATTGCCCATGCCGAAGGCGCCGGAGTGGTGCTAGGGGCGCGGGTGCCGATCATTCTGAACAGCCGTGCGGATGATGACAAGGCGCGCCTTGCCTCTTGCGCCGTGGCGGCGCTGCATGCGGCGCGGTTGTCTGGAAAGGTTTGATGGATCATATCGTTACGCTGAATGCTGGTTCCTCGTCGCTGAAATTCGGGCTGTTCGCTCGGGGCGACGGCGATCCCAGCCCGGTCTGCACTGGAATGGTCGACAGGATCGGCAGCCCGGGGGCGTCGGTCAGCCTGCGTGGGGCGGATGGCAGCAGACTGATCGACGAGGTTTCGGATGCAATCCGCGATCACGACAGCGCGTTGGATCGGGTTCTCAGCCTGCTGCAGACCCAGTTTCCCGCAGCCCGGGTCGCTGCGGTGGGGCACCGCATCGTGCACGGAGGTCCGGATAACGACCGGCCCGCTACCATTACCCCCGATGTCCTGAGCGCACTGGAGACGCTGGAACCCTTCGCGCCGCTGCACCAGCCCTATAACTTAGCCGGTGCGCGGGCTGCGATGGCGCGCTTTCCCGAGGCCACTCAGGTGGCCTGTTTCGACACGGCCTTTCACCGTCATCACCCGTGGGTGAACGATACCTTCGCGCTGCCGACTGAATATTATGACATGGGCGTCCGTCGCTATGGCTTCCATGGGCTCAGCTATGACTACATCTCGGGTCATCTGGCCCAGACTGCGCCAGAGGTGCACTCCGGGCGGGTGATCGTGGCGCATCTGGGCAATGGCGCATCAATGTGCGCCATTCACGGCGGTCGGTCGGTGGGCTCGACCATGGGCTTTTCAGCGCTGGATGGTTTGCCGATGGGCACGCGCTGCGGTCAGCTTGATCCGGGCGTGATGCTGTATCTGATGCAGCAGAAGGGCATGGGTGCTGAAGAGATATCAGACCTGCTCTATCGCAAGTCGGGTCTGCTGGGGTTGTCTGGCCTGTCCAACGATATGCGCACACTGGAACAGTCGGATACGCCCGAGGCCAAGCGGGCAATCGAGTATTTCACCTTCCGCGCCCGCCGGGAACTGGGATCGCTTACAGCGGTGCTTGGTGGTCTGGACGCTGTAGTGTTCACCGGTGGGATCGGAGAGAACTCGGTTTTGATCCGCTCCGAGATTTGCTCGGATCTAGGGTGGCTCGGGGCTGAGCTTGACGAGAAATCCAATGCCGGCAGTGCACGTGTGATCTCGACCGAGTCGTCCGCCGTGAAACTGATGGTCATACCCACCAACGAAGAACTTGTGATTGCCCGCGCAGCCGCCGGAATGTCTGCCGGATAGGTCGCAAAACGCACCCGGATGGACGTTATTTTGCTGGGGTTTTGACAAAAAAGCGCTGCTCTACGGGAATCCCCCAATTTCGGCGCTTGGGTAGATACGTTAATTATTCATTAACACCGGGCAGAACGCCCGTACCACTTTCACAAATTTCCCCCGATGAGGGGCTGGCTTCTTACCCCCTTGGCCGGCCCCTCTCTCTTTTTTGGGGTCATGAGTGCTGTGGCGTGTCCCCGAGGATCTGGCTCACCAGATCGGGCAATTCCGCGCTGTCGGCATAGCTGAGCGTATGGTGCATCTCGGTGATCGGTGATTTGCGATAGCCTTCGGTGAACAACAGGAATGGTACCTGCGCCCTGTGCGCGGTTTCAGCGTCGACTTCGCTGTCTCCGACAAATATGCGGGGGCCGGTATCAGGCAGAGCCTCGAAGCTGGCGTGTAGATGCGCAGGGTCGGGTTTGCGGGTGTTCAGGCTGTCGCCACCAAAGACCACGTCGAAATACTGTGACAGATTCAGTGCGTCCAAGACATGACGCGCCGGTTCTTCGGGCTTGTTGGTACATACGCCCAGAGTGCAGCCCATGGCACGCAGTTGTTCAAGAGCCTCGAGGACGCCGGGATAGACGGCGGTCTGATCACAGGCGGCGGCATTGTAATGGTGTAGAGTGAGCTGTGTCAGCTCCGGGTGTAGATCCCGGTCGATACCGCAATGATCGATGACCCGCTCGACCAGTTTAGGCAAGCCGTTGCCGACGAAGCTTCGGATCGTATCCTGGGGCAGGGGGGTGAGGCCCTGATCTGTCAGCATCCGGTTCGCAGCATTTGCGATGTCGGCGATGCTGTCCACCAGAGTCCCGTCCAGATCAAATACTACAACTGCCACCATGTTCGATTCCGCCTCTTTCCAAGTACGCCCAAGGCCTAAGGCGCAGCGGCGATCTGTGCAACAGGAAGCGGTTGAAACACCTAAAAAACCAAGGGTTGACAAATCTTACTATTTTTATCAGATTAAGGATTGAGAACAGCCAGCCAACCCGAGATCGGGTCAGCCAGATCAAGCGAACCACGAACAGATAAGGCCAAGTGCCAAAACGCTCTGGAGATGCCCCGATGAACGCGCAGACCCCCAATCCGACCCAAAGCTATGCTATCTCGATGCTGCCCGCCCATAGGGCGGAAGATCTGACCGCAGGCGGGAACCTGGCTCATATCGAGCTTGGTGATCAGCTTTACACCCTGCGCATCACCCGCGCGGGCAAACTGATCCTGACGAAATGAGCAGGCCTGCATCGCGCGGCGGTGCCGCTGTCGGACGACTGTCCGATCTGACCCCGGTTGAGGCAGGTGCTGTGATGTACCTGCGTCTTTGGGGCGATGGTGAAACCGGTCGTGCCAATGCGGCCAGCGATTTCGACATAGCGCTGGGCGTGGATCATGGTCGAGCCGCGATGCTGACGCTGGATCGGTTGTGTGCGCTCTGTGCTCATCACGGGCGGAGACCACTGGTTCGGCACGGGCTCGGATGTGCCTGTCTGGGCGCCGATGAGAACTGCTTTGCCCAGATGATTGCCGCCGCCTCCGAAGGCGCGCGCGAAGATGCGATGATGATGGCCTCTTTGATCGTGCGCCCGGATTTCGCCCCCGCTCTGGCGTCGTTGTCAGAAGAACTTGGTCTGGCCTTGCGCCGCATGACCGCCTCAATCCCCCTGCCGACGACAGGGCACCACCCCCCAAGTTCGGTGCTCCACTGATCGGTAAACTCAAAACCCCGGCCATTTTGCCGGGGTTTTGTCTTTTAGCAGCAGCCGCAGCCAGCGTGATGATGATCATGATCGCAAGAAGGCTCTGGCGTGTAATCGCCCACCACGGACAACACATCGCGCAGGGCCCAGAGGATCATATCCACATCCTCGGCTTCGATCGTCAGCGGGGGGCGGATCTTCAGGATGTTGTCCTTCGGCCCCTCACTGCCGATCAGAATGCGATAATCCCGCATCCGGTTTTTGACATAGCTGCAGATCTCGCTGGCCTCTGAACCATCGGGATTGATCAGCTCGACACCCAGAAACAGACCCATGCCGCGCACATCGCCGACCTGTGGGAAATCGGTTTCGATCTGCCGCAGCCCTTCCATCAGGCGGGCTCCCATAACGCGGGCATTGTCCTGCAGACCTTCGTCATCAACGATATCCAGCACCTCTTTACCGATGCGGCAGGACAGGGTTGACCCGCCGAAGGTCGAGAAGAACTCGATCCCGTTATCAAAGCTTTGTGCGATCTCTTTGGTCGTGACCAGCACACCCAGAGGATGCCCGTTGCCGATGGGTTTGCCCATCACCACGATATCCGGCAGCGCGCCCTGATGTTCGAAGCCGAAATAATGCTCTCCAAGACGACCAAGCCCGGTCTGCACTTCGTCGGCGATGCAAACACCACCCGCAGCGCGGATTTTTTCATAGACGGCAGGCAGATAGCCTTTGGGCGGAATGATCTGCCCTCCGACCGACGGGAAAGTTTCTGCGATGAATCCAGCGACACCGTGGCCGCGTTCCTGCAAAGCGGCAATCGCGGGATCGACAAAATTCGCGAATTTTGTGGCGCGGTCGGGATCGTCCCGCTTGAACGCGCCGCGATAATCATCCGCGACCTCAACCAGCTCCACCCAATCCGCCTTGCCGACGCCGCCCGGCTTGTTGAACTTGTAGGCCGAGATCGCCACCGCCGCGTTGGTATTGCCATGATACCCGTGATCCGGCGTCACGATCCCCTTCGCCCCGGTATGCGCCCGCGCCAGACGCAAGGCCAGCTCATTGGCCTCGGTGCCGGAGTTGACGAAGAAGCAGACCTCTAACCGGTCGGGGAGTTTTGACAAGACCTTCTCAGCAAAGGCGGTCTGTGCAGGGTGCAGATAGCGGGTGTTCGAGTTCATCCGCTTCAGCTGATCCGCTGCGACCGCCTGAATCCGCGGATGCGCGTGCCCCACGTGGGGCACGTTGTTATAGGCGTCCAGATAGGGGCGACCCCATTCATCGAACAGATGGTGCTTCCAACCGCGCACCAGCATGACCGGATCATCGTATGTCAGGCTGAGGTTGCCCCCGAAGTGATTGTGCCGCCCCTGCAGAATCTTCTGCTTGTCCGTCGGGCGATACGCGACCTTATCGTCCGGCAGGTTCAACAGCGCAGCCGGGTTGGGGCAGACAGCATTCCACAGCTCCAACTCATCCGGATCGGCCACGCCGGGCCAGTCGGCTTGCATGCCTCGTGTGGTCAACGCCAGTTGGAAATGCACATGCGGCGCCCAACCGCCGTTTTGCGTGGCGTCCCCCAGTTGCGCAAAAGCCGCGCCCTGCGTCACCGGATCTCCCGGTTTCAAACGGTCGCAGACCTCGGGGTCAAGATGGCCGTAAAGCGTATAGAATGCATCGCCATCCGGCGTCTCATGATGCAGGATCACCACCCCGCCATAGTCCAGATGCGCATCGCGGTTTTCTACCGCTTCGACCCGACCACTGAGCGGCGCATGCAGAACGGTCCCCGCAGGCGCAAACACATCCACAGCCAGATGCACCGTCCGCCGATCCGAGGCCTTCCACGGCCCCTTGCGGAAACCCGGCTCGGCATAGATCAGGCGGGGCTCGTTGTAATATCCCAGCCAAAGGCCTTCACCGAACTCCTCCCCCACGCGCGCTGCCTCTTCAAGGGGCATGTGGAACGGGTTCTGAGGCCAGGTCGAATTTTCAACCGAAAGCGAGCCCATGGGCGTTGCGCTCAAATCCTGCCCGAACATTTGCGCGAACTGCCCGCGATGGTTGGCCAGATAGGCATGTATGCGCTCCGCTCCGTCCACCACCGGCAAACCACAGGCCGTGCGCAGCCGCGCCGACATCAAATGGCCATTGAGCGATGTGTTCTCAAGAAATCGCCACGCCGGGGCCTGACTGACCGTCACATAAGGGTCATCCGGGTTTTCCGCTGCCATAAGGGTCGAGTTCACAACGGACACCGCAAGCCGCATCTGCAACAGAGGCCAGATCAAATCGACCTCATCTGCGCGCAACCGGTTGGCGGCATGATAGCCGCGCACCAGCGCTGCCAGCGCGCGTTCGGGCTTGGGATGATCCAGCACCACATAGGCTCCGGCAATCGCAAGATCGCATATCCGCGGTGCGGCGCACATATCTCCAAGATCAATCAGGCCCGAGACGCTGCGGCGTTCGCTCAATTCACCCTCGACCAGAATGTTGTAGTCATTTGCATCATTGTGAATGGCCTGTTTGGGCAGATCATCCAGCTGGCTGCGAATGGCATCAAAGCCAGCCACAACATCCTGCAACAGGGCACGCCGCACAGTGTCCTCAATTGCTTCCAACTGATCGGCAATCCAACCCGCCTGCATCAGGTCCCACTTGAACCCCTCACGATGCAGACCCGCATGATCGAACCCTTCCAGCGCCCGATCTGTCGCGCCTAGCACGCGACCCAGCTTCAGGATCAGATCCTCTGTCTTGGGCGCGCTGCGCGCATAACACTCACCCGGCAACCGCTCCAGCAACCAAACCAACCGTTCCGTTCCGCTTTCATCTTCAATTGCGGGCAACATCGCTTCCGAGAGATCGGGGAAGACCTTTGGAAAAGGCAGCCCGGGCGCTGCCGAAGCGATATGTTCCAAGGCTTTGATCTGCAAATCGACCAATCCGGGCTCACACCCCGCCCGCATGACCTTCAGCACATAATCCTGACCGTTGGTCGCCTGCACCAGAAAGTTGAGGTCATATTCCCCATCCAACCGCGTCAACCGAGCATCCAGCCCCCAGCGTTGGCGTAGCTTCCCGGCCCAATATGCGTTCAAATCGCTCATGCGACACCCCTTAGCTCTCCCCAAAGGGGATCCTCTTCATCTGGCCAAAAATATCTTCGGGGGGAATCGCGCCGACAGGCGCGATGGGGGGCAGACAGCCCCCTCTTCGATCACCCCAACGCGCGCAACCGCTTGAACAGAGAGGACGTATCCCAACGCCCCCCGCCCAGCTTCTGCACATCCTTGTAAAACTGATCGACCAGAGCAGTCACCGGCAAGGACGCCCCGGTTTCATCTGCAGTTTCCAGACAAATCCCCAGATCCTTGCGCATCCAATCCACGGCAAAGCCATGCTCAAAATGATCATCCAGCATGGTCTCATAGCGGTTCGCCATCTGCCAACTGCCTGCGGCGCCTTGACTGATCACCTCCACCACAGCGCGGCCATCCAGCCCGGCTTTCTCGGCAAAGTGCAACGCTTCGCTCAGGCCCTGCACCAGCCCGGCGATGGCGATCTGGTTGCACATCTTGGTCATCTGACCCGCGCCGCTGTCACCAATCCTGCGGCAGATCTTCGAATAGACCTGCATCATAGGCTCGGCCTTGTCGTAAGCCGCCTGATCCCCACCGCACATGATCGACAACACGCCATTCTCAGCGCCCGCCTGTCCGCCCGAGATCGGCGCGTCGACAAAAGCAATACCCTTCGCTTGACCGGCCGCATAAAGCTCGCGCGTCACTTTCGCTGAAACGGTGGTGTGATCCACAAAGATCGCACCCTCCGCCATCCCGTGAAAGGCACCTTCCTCACCAGAGCAAACCATGCGCAGATCGTCATCATTCCCGACGCAGGCCATCACGAAATCCGCACCCTCCGCCGCTGCGCGCGGCGTGGTCGCCATCGCGCCACCATGCTGTGCAACCCAGGTCTCGGCCTTGCTTGCGGTGCGATTGTAAACCGTGACCTCATGCCCTGCAGCCTGCAGGTGCCCCGCCATCGGATAGCCCATGACACCCAGGCCAAGGAACGCGACTTTTGCCATTTTTGAGATCCCCTCCGCTGTCCGGCGCGCGCATCGCGCCGGAATGTTCAGCGAAGACAAAGCAAAGCTGAGCCCAAAGGGCAACCCCGCGTCACGCTTTGTGGCCCAGGTCTTTCAGAATCGGACAATCCGGGCGGTCATCTCCGGCGCAGGCGTCGACAAGATGGCTGAGCGTATCGCGCATGCCCTTCAGATCGACGATCTTCGCATCGATCCGGGCCAGATGATCGCGCGCCACGCGTTTCACATCAGCGCTGGCACGGGATTCGTCTTCGTAGAGCGCCAACAGAGTGCGACAATCCTCGATCGTGAACCCCAGGGCGCGGGCGCGGCCCAGAAAGTTCAGCTTGTGAATGTCCTGATCCCGAAAACGCCGATATCCGTTGTCGTCGCGCAGCGGTTTGATCAGGTTGATGTCCTCGTAATACCGAATTGTCTTGGCAGGCAGGCCGGTGCGGGTCGAGACGTCTCCGATATTCATGCCGCCACCTCTCTTTGGCTCGTATTGGTCTGCGCCTCCGGCAGGCTGGCTCTTACACGCCGCAGGCGCAGCGCGTTTGAAACGACGAAGACGCTCGAGAGCGCCATCGCTCCTGCGGCCAGAGCCGGCGATAACAGATGCCCGCCAAACGGATACAACACCCCGGCAGCAACCGGGATCAGAAGCGTGTTGTAGCCAAAGGCCCAGCCAAGGTTCTGCCGGATGTTGCGCATGGTCCGGCGGCTGATCTCGACCGCATTGGCCACGCCGCGCAGATCGCCTGACATCAGTACGACGTCTGCAGTTTCAATCGCCACATCGGTGCCGGTGCCAATCGCAACACCGATATCCGCCGTTGCCAGCGCCGGAGCATCATTAATTCCGTCGCCCACAAAAGCGAGTGCACCGAACTGCTGCTGCAGGGCTGAGATCGCGGCGACCTTGCCATCGGGCAACACCTCGGCTGTGACATGATCGATGCCCAAACGGTCGGCCAAAGCCTGAGCCGTCTGTGCATTGTCGCCGGTGATCATCGCCAGCGTTACGCCCATATCATGCAAGCGGGTCAGCGCCTCGGTCGTACCCGGTTTGATCGGATCGGATACGGCCAAAGCTGCTGCGGCCTGACCGTCGATGGCGACATAGATCGGTGTCGCACCTTGTGCAGCGCGCTTTTGCGCCTCGGTCTGCAGTTCGCCCAGATCAATGTCATTCTGGGCCATCAGCCGATCTGCGCCAACCAGCACGTCGCGCCCTTCGATCTGAGCGCGCAGGCCGAGGCCAGTCAGGGACTCGAACGCTTCGATATCGGGCAAGGCTTCTGGCCCCGCGCGGGTGATCGCTGTGGCGATCGGGTGCTCGGACCGGGCCTCGGCAGCGGCGGCGAGGCGCAGAACCTCGGCGCGGTCAAATCCGTTGGTGATGATGACCTCTTCCAGTTCCGGTCGGCCCAGTGTCAGCGTCCCTGTTTTGTCCAGCGCGATGACCTTGGCCTGTTGCAATTGTTGCAACGCGTCGCCCTTGCGGAACAGTACGCCCAACTCGGCCGCGCGGCCCGTGCCCACCATGATCGAGGTCGGCGTCGCCAGACCCATCGCGCAGGGGCAGGCAATGATCAGGACCGATACCCCGGCGACCAAAGCCAATGGCAAGGCCGGGGCAGGGCCAAAGATCAACCACACCGCTACCGTCAGCACAGCAATCGCCATAACGGCAGGGACGAAATAATAGGTAATCCGGTCGACAAGCCCCTGAATGGGCAGCTTTGCCCCCTGCGCCTGCTCGACCATCCCGATGACCTGCGCCAGGACCGTATCCGCGCCCACATGCGTCGCCTGAATGCGCAGAGACCCGGTGCCGTTAACTGTCCCGCCAACAACAGGGTCACCGATGGCTTTGCCAACGGGCACGGGCTCGCCCGTAATCATGCTCTCATCGATATAAGAATTGCCGTCCAGCACGGTACCATCCACAGGCACGCGCTCTCCGGGTCGGATTTGAACGATGTCACGGACCACTATCTCGGCGATGGGGCGGTCGATCAGCTGACCATCTTTTTTGACACGTGCAGTTTTGGGCTGCAGCCTAACCAGTTTGCGTATGGCGGCCCCGGTCCGCCCTTTGGCACGGGCCTCCAGCAAACGGCCTAGCAGGATCAGTACGACAATGACGGCTGCGGCCTCGAAATACACATTGGCGGTGCCTTGCGGCAGCACCTGCGGTACAAAGGTTGCAATCACCGAATAAAGATACGCAGCCCCGGTACCCAGCGCGACGAGCGCATTCATGTCCGGCGCGCCGCGCAGAAGCGAGGGGATACCTTTGGCATAAAACACGCGCCCGGGACCGATCAGCAATATCGTGGTCAGGGCGAATTGGATCACATGACTGGTCTGTGCCCCAATTGTGGCCATCATCCATTGATGAAAGGCCGGGATCATATGCCCGCCCATCTCAAGGACGAACACCGGCACGGCCAGCGCCGCCGCGATCAGTGTCGTACGGTGCAAACCGGCAAGTTCTTCGGCTTTCTCATTCTGATCCTCTGCGCCCGTATCGGCGGGTCTGGCTGGGTATCCGGCCTCGGACACGCGTTTTGCCAGCGATGCCGGATCGGTCAAGCCGTCGGCATAGTCGATCACGGCGCTTGCATTGGCGAGGTTGACCGATGCCTCCGTCACACCGGGGATGGCATGCAGAGTACGCTCGATCCTGGAGACACAGGACGCGCAGCTCATCCCATCGATCTTCAAACGTGCCTGACGTGTCGCCGCAGGGTAGCCCGCGGTATCCAACGCAGTCAGAATATCCGAAAGCGCGGTGTCATGAGTCACATCCGCCGTGCCGGTCGCAAAGTTCACCGCGGCCTCTCTGACGCCGGGCAACGCACCCAACGCGGCCTCAACCCGGCCGACGCAGGAGGCGCAGTTCATGCCCGTAATCTTGATCTGATCGTGTTGTGATGCCGACATCCGAGTCGTCCCAAAAGTGACTTTCGCCCCTGACATAAGGGTTCCAGTCACGGGAAGGTCAAGGGTTGAGCCATCATTTCCCTGGCCCGCGTCGGTTTGGCGCGGGTTAGGTGGTTGCAGACTTCAATGCGGCCAGTTCCTGACGCAGTCTTTGATTTTCGGCCTGCAGCTCAGCCAATTGCTGACCCAGCGCGTTCATGTGCGGCCTCAATTGGGCCTCAGTAAAGCGGGGCGTGATGTGGCGCGGGCAGTTCCAGTCCAGCGCTTCGACATGGAGGATCGCGGCGCGCTCAGCCTTGGCTTCGGCACCCTCTGGAAAGAGGTGGGCAGCAGCATTTGCCCCTTCGGTGAAAGCCATCCGCCCAAGTATCTTAAGGCGGCGGCTGTTTGCGTAATCCATCAGGATCAGCGCAACCCGGTCGTTGCCGTCCAGATTGCCGCGCGAAATATACTGCTGATTGCCTGAGAAATCCGCATAGCCGATGGTTCGGTCGTCCAGAACCCTGAGAAATCCAATCGGTCCGCCACGGTACTGCACATAAGGCCAGCCTGTCTCGGACACGGTGGCCTGATAGAACCCGTCCCGGGCCTGAATAAACTCTTGCTCAGCCGGACCAATCCGGTGGCCTTGCTGCGGCCCACCTTCGATGAATTTTGCATAACCGTCCGCCGAACCCATGCGCTCTTGGTGGGCGCGCACGGCGGGTGTGAAGGTCAGTTCGGAAAAGGCACGCGGCATGGGTTTTCTCTCGTCGATATGGTTGGCAAGGATAAAAGCCGCTTGGGATGGGCTTGTCACCCGGTGGAACTCAGATGTGATCCCAAGAGGTTGGCGCACAAAGGGACGTTGCGTAGCGAACTGCGCGGACGCAACGTCACATGGATTGGAAGGAATCGCGTGCAAGGATAGCGTTGAACAAACACTTGATCTGGAGAGCTTTTGATGTCGCTTTTTACCAGCACCGCCGCCTGGGTTACTGACGAACACCGGATGTTTGCCGATATGGCGGGCCGGTTCATGGATGATGCACTGGTGCCCAACGCCGAAACCTGGATCGAAAACGGTGTCGTGGATCGCGCGTTCTGGCTGCAGGCCGGGCAGGCGGGCCTGATGGCGGGCTCGATTGCCGAGGAGTATGGCGGCGTGGGTGGCGGCATGGGATTTGATTCCGTGACGCTCTATGAGCAGACCGCACGCGGGGACGCCGGTTGGGGGTACGGGATCCAATCCATCGTAACCCACTATATCACTGCCTATGGCAGCGAGGATCAGAAACAGCGATGGCTGCCGAAACTTGCGTCGGGTGAGATGATCGGTGCGCTGGCTATGACCGAACCGGGCACCGGGTCGGACGTGCAGGCGGTCAAGACCAGCGCCGAAAAGGATGGCAATTCCTATCGGCTGAACGGGTCCAAGATTTTCATCACCAACGGTCAGTCCGCCGATCTCGTGATCGTCGCGGCCAAAACCGATAAATCGCTGGGCGCCAAGGGGGTGTCGCTGATCGCGGTCGAAACGGAAGGGGCCGAGGGGTTCCGACGCGGGCGTAACCTGAAGAAGCTGGGGATGAAGGGCAACGATACGGCTGAGCTGTTCTTTGAAGACGTCAAAGTGCCCATGACCAACCTGCTGGGCCCGGAAGAGGGGCAGGGGTTCTATCAACTGATGAAACAGCTGCCATGGGAGCGGTTGACCATTGGCATCATGGCGCTGGGCGCGATTGACTTCGCCATCGCCGAGACGGTGAAATACGTGCAGGAGCGCAAGGCCTTTGGTCAGAGGGTAATGGATTTCCAGAACACCCGTTTCAAACTGGCCGAATGCAAAACCAAGGCCGAAGTGCTGCGCAGTTTCGTCAACGATTGCATCGGCAAGCTTGAGGCAGGTGAGTTGGATGCGGCCACCGCCTCGATGGTGAAATACTGGGGCTCTGAAGTGCAGAACGAGATCATGCACGAATGTCTGCAACTTTTCGGCGGCTATGGGTTCATGATGGAATACCCGATCGCGCGGCTCTATGCGGATGCGCGGGTTCAGATGATCTATGGCGGCACCAATGAGGTCATGAAAGAACTCATCGCCCGTTCGCTGGACGTCTGAGGCAAAGCGCTCCCGCCCGCGCCTGCCTGGCCCTCCTGCCGTCCGCAGGACGCAAGGCCGAAGGTCGCGCAGCCTTTGACGCGCACCGACATTGCCGATGCGCAATCCGCCTGCCATGATTGCTACAAGTTGGTTCGGCAAAAAGGAACGTGCTCATGGCGGCGTCGAACAAATCCCGCATCTGCGCCTTGCTCAAAAGCATCGAATCCGGTGATCCCGGCCCGATCTCGGTGGTGAACGAGGCGCGCTACATCCAGCATAACCCGCAGACCCATGAAGGCAGCGAGGGGCTGGCTGCGTTGTTCAAGCGTCTGTCCGAGACCTCTCCGCGCGTCAACATCGTCCGGGCGTTCGAGGATGGGGCGTTTGTTTTTGCCCATACCGAGTATGATTTCTCGCGTCGCAATATCGGGTTCGAGGTGTTCCGTTTTGCAGATGGGCAGGCGGTGGAGCATTGGGACAACATACAGGCCCGCCAAGGCCCCAATGCGTCGGGTCACAGTATGGTTGATGGGTCGACTGAGGTTGGTGATCCTGCATTGACCGAACAGAACCGGGCTTTCGTTCGATCCTTTGTTGAGGCGGCTCTGATTGGCGGTGATTTGGAGCAACTCGCCTCTTGCATCGATGCGGCTGCCTACATGGAACACAACCCGCGCCTGACCGATGACATTGCCGTGTTGCGGGCTGAACTCTCAGACCCAGACAGGGTGAATTATCGGCACCTGCATCGGGTTTTGGCTGAGGGCGATTTTGTTCTGACCGTCTGCGAGGGTGAGTTTCAGGGGAAGCATAGCGCGTTCTATGATCTCTTCCGCATCGCGGATGGCAAGATCGTCGAACACTGGGACACCGTCGAAGCCATTGCGCCACGTGAGCAATGGAAAAATGGCAACGGCAAGTTCTGACTTATTCCGAAGCCAGTTGATCCCTTAGCCAATCCTGAAAGGATTTCAGCGGTTCGGGCGTGGCACGGTCATTGGGCCAGACGAGATAATAGTCGCCCAAACTGACAGGAGGTCCTTCCCAAGCGGGCACCAGACGCCCGGCTTCCAGATCGTCCTGCACCAGATATGCAGGTAATAGACCGACGCCCAATCCATGTATCGTGGCCTGTATCATGGTCGAGAACTGATCAAACAGCATCCCTCGTAAGCCGGTGACGGAATGGCCCTGCATTTCAAACCATTTCTCCCAGGCGTCCGGACGTGATTCCAGATGCAGTAATGGGGTGGTGCGAAGGGCCTCCAACGTGTCGGCGGTGGTTCCGATCAACCCCGGTGCGCAGACCGGCAGCACCTCTTCTCGCATGATCGGCAGATAGTGGACCCCGGCCCAGTCTCTCTGGCCGAAATGAATGGCTGCATCGAAGGGTTCAGAGGCAAAATCGAACGGCTTCAGCCGGGTGCCCAGATTGACCGTGACCTCAGGGTGGCGGCGGGCAAAGCCCTGCAGCCGGGGGGCAAGCCAATGCATGCCAAAAGCGGGCAGGATCGAAAGGTCCAGTGAACCGCCCGCCGGGTTTGCCTTCAGCTTCAGCGCCGCCTGCGCCAGTTCCTGCAGCGCGGACCTTGCGGTTTGCACATAGTCTTTGGCCGCAGGTGTCAGATGCAGACGCATCTGGCTGCGCTCGATCAGTTGCACGCCCAGCTGATCTTCCATCGTCTTCAGCTGACGGCTGATTGCGCTTTGTGTCAAAGACAACTCTTCCGCTGCGGCTGATGCGCTGCCCAGCCTGTCGACGGCCTCCAATGCCAGCAGAGACGAAACGGAGGGAAGAAACCGGCGTGGTGCAATCATATGATGAAACCTCATACCTTTTGGATGCAATAGCACTGGTTTTTTCCCGCTGCCAGAGCGATGAGTTTAAAATGACCCCTACGCTCGCCAGAGCGTTGAGCTTGAAATCCCCGGCAGAGCGCGGGACAAATTAGCCAGTGGCCGACGGGCCGATGACACCGACCAGACAAGGCAAGACCCATGGACCGTGCCCAGATCGTACATGAGAACTTCCTGACCCGCGTTGCACAGCGCGACCTGCCCGAAGGTGCGCCTCCGCGACCTGGGCTCAGCCCGACCGATGCCGTGTCGCTGTTTCGGTCACAGGTGCTCAGCCGCGCCTTGGATCGGACCAGTCGCGCCATGCAGAAGACGGGGCAGGGGTTCTATACGATCGGGTCTTCAGGACATGAGGGGATGGCAGCGGTTGCCCAAGCGTTGAGGCCGACGGATATCGCGTTCCTGCATTACCGCGATGCCGCGTTCCAGATCGCCCGCGCCGAACAGGTGCCGGGCCAGCAGATCGCCTGGGACATGCTGTTGAGTTTTGCCTGTTCCAAAGAAGACCCCACCTCGGGCGGGCGGCATAAGGTTCTGGGCTCCAAGGCTCTGACGATCCCGCCGCAGACCTCTACGATTGCCAGCCACCTGCCCAAAGCTGTCGGCACGGCCTATAGCTTGGGTGCGGCGCGGCGGCATGATCCGGAGCATCGGAATCTTCCTGAAGACGGGATTGCGATGTGTTCCTTCGGCGATGCCTCAGCCAACCATTCGACCGCGCAGGGGGCGATCAACACCGCGGGCTGGACCAGCGTGCAATCGACCCCACTGCCGCTGCTGTTTGTCTGCGAAGACAACGGGATCGGAATTTCGGTTAAGACTCCCAAGGGTTGGATTCAGGCCTCGATGGAGCATCGGCCCGGGATCAAGTACTTTCAGGCCAATGGCCTCGACATATACGAGACATTCGCCGTGGCGCTGGAGGCTGCCGACTATGTCCGCACCCGGCGCAAGCCCGCGTTCCTGCATCTGAAAACCGTGCGTCTTTATGGCCATGCCGGTGCGGATGTGCCTACGACCTACCTGCCGAAAGCCGAGGTTGAGGCGGATGAGGCCAACGACCCTCTGTTGCATTCCGTGCGCCTGCTGGATCAGGCGGGGGCATTGTCCCCGGATCAGGCGCTGAAAATCTACGAAGAGACTTGCGCTCGCACCGACCGCGTGGCGGCGGAGGCTGCCTCACGCCCCCATCTGGCCAATGCGGCCGAGGTCATGGCCAGCCTGATCCCGCCCAAGCGCCCATGTAAACCGACCAACGGCCCCAGCGCCGAGGCGCGGGCCAAAGCCTTCGGCGGGGACATGCGCGCGATGGATGAGCCCCAACCGCTGAGCCGCCTGATCAACTGGGCGCTGACCGATCAGATGCTGGAACATGCCGAGATCGTTTGCATGGGCGAAGATGTGGGCCGCAAAGGTGGCGTCTATGGCGTGACACAGAAGCTGCAGCAACGCTTTGGTCCGGACCGGGTGATTGATACGCTGCTGGATGAACAATCCATTCTGGGTCTTGCGATCGGTATGGGCCACAATGGTTTCATCCCGATCCCCGAGGTCCAGTTTCTGGCCTATCTGCACAATGCCGAGGACCAGATCAGGGGCGAAGCTGCAACCTTGCCGTTCTTCTCGAACGGGCAGTTCACCAACCCGATGGTGCTGCGGATTGCGGGGCTCGGATACCAGAAGGGCTTTGGCGGGCATTTCCACAACGACAATTCACTGGCCGTTTTGCGGGATATCCCCGGTGTAATTATCGCCTGCCCTTCGACCGGGGCGGATGCGGTGCAGATGCTGCGCGAGTGCGTGCGATTGGCGCGTGAAGAACAACGCGTGGTGGTGTTTCTTGAGCCGATTGCACTTTATCCCATGCGTGATCTGCACGGGGCGCAGGATGGCGGATGGATGACCACCTATCCTGCGCGGGATCAAATAATTGCGCTGGGCGAGGTGGGCGTACATGGGGATGGCACCAATCTCGCCATCGTGACCTATGGCAACGGGCATTACCTGTCGCAACAGGCTTTGCCCGAAATTGAGGCGGCGGGTCTGAAAACCCGGATTGTCGACATGCGTTGGCTGGCTCCTCTGCCGGTCGAAGCTTTGCGTGAAGCCACCAAAACATGCGCGCATGTTTTGATCGTTGACGAATGCCGCAAGACCGGCAGCCAGTCCGAGGCGCTGATGACTTTCTTCGCCGAAGAAAGTCCCTCCACCCCAACCGCCCGCGTGGTGGCCGAGGATTGTTTCATCGCTACTGGTCCTTCCTATGCTGCGCCTCTGCCCTCAAAAGACGATATCGTCGCGGCAGCGTTGAATCTGACCGGAGGCGCATCATGACCCGCACCGCCGTTGTGATCTGTCCCGGTCGAGGGACCTATAACAAGCTTGAACTGGGCTATCTGCACCGTCACCACGCCGACCGGATGCAGATGTTCCGCGACTTTGACACCATCCGCGTCGAGGCCGGGCAGGAGGCCGTCACCGCTCTGGACGGTGCGGACCGCGACACCGTCAATGTATACTCGCGCGGAGATGTGGCGTCCCCGCTGATCTATGCTGCGTCGCTGGCTGATGCACAAACGCTGGCCGAGGACATCGAAGTGGTGGCCGTCACGGGCAATTCAATGGGATGGTACATCGCACTGGCCGCCGGCGGTGCCCTGTCGCCCGAGAACGGCTTTCGTGTGGTGAACACCATGGGCACACTGATGCAGGAGCATCTGATCGGCGGGCAACTCGTTTATCCCTTCACAGACGATAGCTGGGCCAATGACCTCACCCGCAAGGCTGACCTTTTGGCCGACGTGGCGCGTATCAACCAGATCGAAGGCCACACATTGGCTTTGTCGATTGATCTCGGCGGCATGCTGGTTCTTGCAGGCAACGAGGACGGCCTGAAAGCGTTCGAGGCTTCTCAGCCAACGGTACAGGAACGCTTTCCCATGCGATTGGCGAACCACGCCGCGTTCCACACGGCGTTGCAAGCGCCGGTTGCGGCCGAAGGTCGGGCGCGGCTGGGGGCGGACCTTTTCGGCCAGCCGGATCGCCCCCTGATCGACGGGCGCGGTAAAATCTGGTGGCCGGGGGCGACGGATACGCAGGCGCTGTGGGATTACACTCTGGGCCATCAGGTGACCGAACCTTACGATTTCACGCGCGCGATCCAGACTGCGGCCCGTGAATTTGCTCCCGATCTGTTCATTGTCACCGGACCCGGAACCACCTTGGGCGGCGCAGTTGCGCAGTCGCTGGTTCTGTCTGATTGGCGTGGCATGGGTGACAAAGCCGCGTTCCAGGCGCGGCAAGAGGCGCAGCCCTTCCTGATCGCCATGGGTCGTGACGATCAAAGGACGCTTGCAACCGGCTGATCCTGCGCCCTAATGGACCCGTAATACTGCAAGGAGCGCGATGTGAGCGATCATGATCAGTCCCTTTGGTCAGAGACCTGCCGCGAGCACGTGGAAAGCCAACCTCTGACCTGCGACATCACCGTCGATCTTGCGGTCATTGGCGGTGGGTATACCGGCTGTTCGGCCGCTCTGACAGCCGCGCAGGCGGGGGCCTCGGTCTGTGTGTTTGAGGCGCAGGGGATCGGGCATGGAGGCTCCGGTCGCAATGTTGGGTTTGCCAATGCGGGCCTGTGGTTGCCGCCTGAAGAGATACGCAAATATCTGGGCACGGAAGCCGGGAACCGCCTGATCGATCTTCTGGGTGCGGCTCCATCCGAGGTGTTCGACCTGATCGAAGCACATGGGATCGATTGCGACCCGGTCCGCAATGGCACCCTGCATTGCGCGCATTCGGCGGCCGGTTTGCGCGACCTGCAATCCCGCTACGCGCAACTGAGCGCGACAGGTGCTCCGGTCGAGTTGCTTTCTTCGGATCAGGCCACGAACCGCACCGGTAGCGAGGCGTTTCAAGGAGCGTTATTTGACCCGCGTGCAGGTACGATCCAGCCACTGGGATATGTGCGCGGTCTGGCGCGCGCGGCGCAGGAGGCCGGCGCGCAGATCTTTGTACAAAGCCCGGTGCGGTCGACGCGGCATGATGGCGATGTCTGGATATTGACGACGCCACAAGGCACCGTTCGGGCAAAGTCGGTGATCCAGGCGACCAACGCGTATCACCAGAATCTGGCCGACTCTGCACCGGCTTATGTGCCGGTCTATTATTTCCAATACGCCACGGCACCTCTGTCTGACAATCTGCGGGCCAGCATTCTGCCGGGCGGTGAGGGGGCGTGGGATACCGGCCTGATCATGACCTCGCTCCGGATGGATCACGAGGGGCGCTTCATCCTCGGTGCGATGGGCGATCTTGCCCATGCGGGAAGCGCGACACATACCGCGTGGGCCAAGCGTAAATTGGCCGAGCTTTATCCGCAACTGGCCGATCAACCCTTGGAACAAGGCTGGCACGGGCGCATTGCCATGACCTCGGACCATATCCCCAAGATCACCCGGATCGGACCGAACGCGCTTGCCATCCACGGATATTCGGGTCGCGGTATCGGTCCCGGCACCGTGTTTGGCCGCCTGACCGCGCAGAGCCTGTTGCAGGACGACCCCGTGCTTTTGCCGGTGCCTGCGGTGTCCGATTACAGCGAGCGCTGGACCGGCCTGCGCCGCGCCTATTTCGAAACCGGCGCGGCGCTGACGCATCTCATCAAGGCCCGGTTCTGACGTCAGACAGACCGGGTGATTCCACCGTCGACGCGAATGTTTTGTCCAGTGATGTAGCCTCCGCCTTCGGAGGCGAGCATGGCCACGACCGAGGCGATCTCATCATAGCTGCGCCCATAGCGGCCCAGTGGAATGCGCGCGCGGAACTCTTCCTTCTCGGGCAGGCTGTCGATGAAACCGGGTAAGACGTTGTTCATGCGGATGTTGTCCGCGGCGTATTGGTCCGAGAACAGCTTGGTAAATGCCGCCAGCCCCGCTCGGAATACGCCAGAGGTCGGAAACACCGGATCAGGCTCGAAGGCGGCAAAGGTCGATATGTTGATGATCGACCCACCGCCCTGCGCCTGCATGATCGGGGTTACCAATCGTGTGGGCCGTACGGCGTTCATGAAATAGACATCCATGCCGGTGTGCCAATCCTCATCCGTCAGTTCCAGTACCGGCGCGCGAGGGCCGTGACCTGCCGAGTTGACCAGCACATCGATCCGCCCCCAATGGGCTATCGCGGCATCGATCAGCTTCTGCAGATCGTCATTTGATTGGTTCGAGCCGGTGATGCCCACGCCGCCCAACTCATTCGCCAGCGCCTCACCCTTGCCCGAGGAAGACAGGATGCCGACCTTGAATCCGTCCGCTGCCAATCTGCGCGCACTGTCTGCGCCCATGCCGCTGCCGCCTGCGGTGATCAAAGCTACTTTTTCCATCTACACGCTCCTATGCCTTGTTTCGCAAGACGATGGCGCAGCAAGATCAATTTGACCAATCAGTTCTGTTGCGCATTGGCAGTAGAAAATCTACAGTCAGGGAATGCCCGCTCTTCCACCTCTCAACGCGATGCGCGCCTTTGAAGCATCGGCGCGTCACCTGAATTTTCGCCTTGCCGCGGAAGAAATCGGCGTAACCCAAGGGGCGGTTGCGCAACAGGTGCGCGGGCTTGAGGCACGACTGGGGACGGCGCTGTTCGAACGCCTTCCACGAGGATTGCGCCTGACCGAAGCGGGGCGTCGGTTCCACGCACCGCTGCGCCGGGCGTTTCGGCTGATCGAAGAGGCTGTAGATGATTTGGCCGATCAGCGGCAGATCACGATCTCGGTCACGCCCAGCTTTGCCTCAAAATGGCTGGTGCCGCGTCTGAGTGATTTTGTGACCCGATATCCCGACATCTCGGTGCAGGTCGACGCGCGCGAGCGGTTGGCGGATTTCAGGTCGGACGGAGTCGACATCGCAGTGCGTCAAAGCCGAATGCCGATTGCACAGGGCTTGCAGGCGACGCCCCTGTTTTCGACCGAGTTCGTGGTGGTTGGCAGCTCGGAGCTTGCCGCGCAAATCTCTGGTCCAGACGATCTGATGCAGCACGTTCTGCTCAGCGATTCCCATGGGCTGTGGCCCCTGTTTCTGGAACGCGCCGGGGTCGATGGGCGACCCCGGATGATGAGTTTCAGCCAGACAAGCCTGGCGATAGATGCCGCAATCTCTGGGCAGGGGTTTGCGCTGGCCAACGCACCGCTTGTGTCGGCAGAACTGGCCTCGGGTCGGTTGGTGCAGCCGCTCTCCGAGGTGCTGGTTGATGACCTGAGCTTTTTCATCGTCACCCCGCAGAAACCGCGTCAACCAGAGTTGGTGAGACAGATGCGCGACTGGTTGCTGTCTCAGGTCTGAAGAGTTGTGGCAATGGCCTCAATCCGTTCGCGTAACCAACGATGTGCCGGGTCGTTGGCCGAGCGTTGGTGCCAGACCATATAGATCGACACCGGCTCGCATTTGAACGGCAGCGGCGCGCAGTCCAGCGCTGCAAGCGGACCGCGTTTCATCAACGCCGTATCGGTCGAGATCAGGTCGCTGCCTTTCACGAAGGGCGGGATCGCGTTGAAATGCGGCAAGGTCACGACGGGCGGTCTGATCTGGCTCTGATCCACGCCACGCATAACAGCGCGGGCGTTTCGCCCATCGGCAAAGCGCACCTCGACATGGTCGCTGTTGCAATAGGCCTGCCAATCCTTGGGCGGATCGCGACGGGAGGCGTCGTAGAATACTATCAGCGGGCTGGTAATCAGCCGTTTCTGAAAGATATCCGGCCCATCCGGCGGCAGAGGGGTCAGCATCAACTGACACCGATCGCTACGCAGCAGGTCCGGGTCGGGAACGCCCGAGGGGATGAACTCCAGCCGCAACCGGACGCCTTCTTCACGCGTTTCCCGCAACAGATCGGGAAATATAAGCTCGCGCGGCATATCATTTGTGGCGATCTGAACGTCCATCTGCTCGGACAGCGGATCAAACGGGCGGCCTTCGGTCAGCGCGCGCATGCTGTCCAACACCTGCTGTACCGGCTCTTTCAGAGACAAAGCGCGCTCGGTTGGGGTCAGTCCCTGACCGGACCTGACAAACAGCGGATCGCCCAGCACCTGCCGCAACTTACCGAGCGTATGGCTGATAGCCGATTGCGTTACGCCCAGCCGGTCCGCGGCTTTCGAGACCGAGCTTTCTTCGAGTATCGTCAGGAACACCCGCAGGACCTTGCCGTCGAGATCTGTGAAATCAATTCTGCTCATACCATCTATGATTATTCATGAATGGTTTTGGTGTCCATGCCGGGGTAGGGGAGTGGGCAGCAAGCAGGAGGCGCGCAATGGGGATCCGCTTTTTCTCGGACAAGAACAGACCTGTTCACATGGGTCCGTTCCCGCTGGAACGGCTGGCGCGGCAGGATCGGATGCCTGATCTGGCGCTGGTCGAACCGATGCGCGCACTCAGCTTTCACAGGCCCGAGCAGCCCGAAAGCATCGTGAATGCGATGTGCGAATTTCAGGCGATGATGGACGCGATCCGGGATGGGTTCGTGAATCCGGTTGCCTCGGAGATTCCTGCCAACCCTGTGGATCGTGCCAACCATCTGAAAGCATTCGGCTATTTCAATGATGCGTCGATGATGGGCTGCGGGCCGCTGCCTGCGGAGGCGATGCTGGCTGAGCCGCGGCGCAACCCGGATATCGACCGGCTGGCCCATGCGCTCAAAACGCGGCAGACCAAGACACTTGCCTCGGGCATCGACGTGATCATGGCGGACCTGAAAGAAAGCATGGAGGCCGCGCCGAAACCCATCGACTCTCATCGTCATGCGATTGTGTTCCTCTATGAGTTCAACCGCGACCCTGAGCCGTCAGAGCCGGGTACAGACTGGATCGGCGATGCGCAGGATCATCGTGCGTGCCTGCTGGCGACCGAGAATGCGGTGGTCATTGCCAATTACATCCGCCTGCTGGGCTTCGATGCGCGTGCGCATACGGCAATGTCGTCCGAGGTCGATCTGGGCAAGCTGGCGGTTGCGGCGGGACTGGCCTCGGTCGAGGACGGCGCGGTTGTGGTGCCGTGGCTAGGCAAGCGGTTCGGTTTGGCCGCCGTGACCACCGAGATGGAGATCGCGCATGACCGCCCACTGCGCCCGATGGCCGACCAGCCTTGGTTCCGCACGCAAGGACCCGCTTGGTGGCTGGGTGCGGGCTTTGCAAAGAACGCGCTGAACCGGGATGCCTATGCCAAGCGGCGTTATGTGGACGGGGCGCATCCGTTTGAGAACCTCAAACGGGTCGACACTCCGACCACCTATATCGACGAGGAAAACGTAGCCCGCGTGCCCAAGCGCGCGGATATGTTCGCACGGGCCCAGTTCGGTGACATGGGTAAATCGCTGCAGGATGCGACCAAGGGCGGGCACTACGTGCGCAAATCCGCCCCCAGCTTTGCCCAACGTCGCGCGCTGGGCGCGTTTGTTCTGCTGCAGGACGGTGACAGAGCCGAAGCGGCGCGGCCAACAGATGCCGAAAGAAATGCCCAGAATATCAAGGCCGCGACCTATTTCCTTGGGGTCGATGCGGTCGGCCTCAGCCGGTGCCCCGAGTGGAGCTGGTATTCCCACGACGCCACCGGGGAAGAGATCGTTCCGCCCCACGATCAGGCCATCAGCATGATCATCGATCAAGGCTATGAGACGATGGAAGGTGCCAGTGGTGACGATTGGATCAGCGTCGCCCAATCGATGCGCGCCTATCTGCGGTTCTCGCTGCTCGGGGGCGTGATCGCGCAGCAAATTCGCAATCTCGGCTACAAGGCCAAAGCGCATACGGTGATGGATGGTGAGGTGCTGCAACCGCCGCTGCTGCTGCTGTCGGGATTGGGAGAGGTCAGCCGGATCGGCGAAGTCATCCTGAACCCCTATCTCGGCCCACGCCTGAAATCTGGTGTGGTGACCACTGACATGCCGATGGCGCATGACAAACCTATCGATTTCGGCCTGCAGACCTTTTGCGAGTCTTGCAACAAATGTGCCCGCGAATGCCCCTCGGGTGCCATCACCGCCGGTCCGAAGCTGATGTTCAACGGCTATGAAATCTGGAAATCTGATAGCCAGAAATGCGCCACTTATCGCATTACCACGCCGGGCGGCGCGATGTGCGGGCGCTGTATGAAAACCTGCCCGTGGAATCTGGAGGGGATCTTCAAGGAACGTCCCTTCCGATGGGCCGCGATGAACATCCCGCAGGCCGCGCCTGCCTTGGCCAAACTGGATGATGCCGTCGGCAACGGGGGTCTAAATGACATCAAGAAATGGTGGTGGGACATCGAACTGGAACCCGACGGGGCCTATCGCCCATCCCAGCATTCTTTGAACCGGCGGGATCTGCAAAAAGACCTCGATCTGAAATACGAGGATCAGACGCTCGCCGTTTACCCCGCGCCCTTGGCACCGCATCCTTGGCCATACCCGTTCAACATGGACCGCGAAGCCGGGATTGCCGCCTATGAGGCGATGGTCACCGCCGAAGACTACAAGACGCGCAAAGCGGCGGGCGACATGTCGGTCATCCATCGCTATCAGGTCGCCGGGGACGCCCCGGTGATGCGGGTCGAACTGACCAAGGTCGATAAGATGACTGCGGACGTCACCAAGTACGAATTCTCGACCCTCGACGGCGCGCCTTTGCCCCAATGGACCGCTGGGGCGCATCTGGATGTGCTGGTCTCGCCTGAATTCCTGCGGCAATATTCGATGTCGGGCGACCCTTCGGACCGCACAATCTACCAGATCGGTGTGCTGCGCGAGGATGAAGGGCGCGGAGGCTCGGCCTTGCTGCATCGTATCTTCAATGAAGGGCGCAAGGTCTTCATCTCGAAGCCGATCAACCACTTTGAGCTGGATGAGACCGCGACCAGAACCTTCCTGATGGGCGGCGGTATCGGTATCACGCCGATGATTGCCTTTGCCCATCGCCTGTACGGGTTGGGCAAGCCCTTCGAGCTGCATTATTCCGCCAGCACCCGCGCCGGTGCCGGATATCTGGACGATCTGGCAGCTATGCCATGGGCCGATCATGTACACTATCATTTCTCGGATGAAGGCACGCGCGCCGATCTGGAGGCTGTTCTGGGCGGATATCAGGACGGCTGGCACGTTTATACCTGCGGCCCGGACCGCTATATGGACGGTGTTATACAGGCTGCCGAGGCGCAGGGTTTCCCCGAAGAAGCGCGGCATCTGGAGTATTTCTCGGTCCCCGAACAGCCCGAATATGAAAATAACCCGTTCACTCTGAGGCTGGCGAAATCGGGCCGGGACCTGACCGTTCCGGCAGACAAGGATGCTGCTCAGGTGTTGAACGAAGCGGGTTTCCACGTCGATGTGAAGTGCTCCGACGGCATTTGCGGTGTCTGCAAATGCGGCGTGATATCCGGCGAGATCGAACATCGCGACTTTGTCCTGTCCAACAAACAAAGAGAAGGCGCGATCATCCTATGCCAAAGCCGAGCAGCCGCACCAGACGGGGTGATCGAGATCGATCTGTGATCATTGGTGAAAAAACGACATTTTGAATTAGAAAAATTGGTCGATCCAGCCATGGACGCCGCCGATTTGCTGGACTAACGTCCCCGGCGAACCCCAGTCTATCCTGATCAACAGGTGCGAGGTATTTTCATGGATTATCACAGCCCCGCCAGCTTTGCCGAGGCGTCGGCTCTGGCCGCAAATGCAACGGGCATCACTCGGTTTCTGGCAGGCGGCACCGATGTGCTGGTGCAGTTGCGCTCGGAATTGGTGACGCCCGATACGCTGATCGACATCAAGAAGATCGACGGCGTTAGCGAAATTACCTGCAATGCCGATGGCAGCTGGACGCTGGGCGTCGCCGCGACCGGTGCCGAGATGAGCGAACACGCCGAGTTGGGGCGCGACTGGCCGGGTGTGGTCGAGGCGATGGACCTGATCGGTTCGACTCAGGTGCAGGGGCGGGCCACTCTGACGGGCAACCTGTGCAATGGTTCCCCGGCGGCGGATTCGGTGCCTGCGATGGTTGCAGCGGGCGTTACGGTCACTGTGACCGGCCCGGACGGCGCCCGCGAGGTTGCGGTTGAGGACATTCCGACCGGCCCGGGCAGGACATCACTGGCCAAAGGCGAACTGATCTCGGCGGTGAACATTCCTGCGCGCGGAGAAAATGGCGGTGATGCTTATCTGCGCTTTATCCCGCGCACCGAGATGGATATCGCGGTGGTTGGTGTGGGCGTTAACGTGCGTCTGGATGGCGATACCATCACCGAGGCGCGTGTCTCGCTGGGCGCTGTCGCGCCGACCGTACTGCTGGTCGAAGACTGTGCGAAAGCGATAATCGGCAGCACCTTGGACGATGCAGCGCTGGACGCTCTCGCTGCAGCGGCCTCGGCTGCCTGCAACCCCATCGATGACAAACGCGGCACCATCGCGTTCCGCACCGAAGTGGCTGGCGTTCTGGCTAAACGCGCCGCGAAAATCGCCTATGCCCGCGCGAAGGGAGAACAAGCATGAGCAAGTTCCACGTATCCACCACTGTGAACGGGGACGCGGTCGAATATCTCTGCGACCCGCGCGAAACCCTGCTGGACTGTCTGCGCGACAAGCTGAACCTGACCGGCGCGAAAGAGGGCTGTGGCACCGGCGATTGCGGCGCGTGTTCGGTCAGCGTCGATGGCCGTCTTGTGTGCTCGTGCCTGATGTTGGGCGTCGAGGCCGAGGGCAAGCAGATCGAAACGGTTGAAGGAATCGCGGACGGCGACGTGCTGCACCCACTGCAGAAGAAGATGATCGAATACGCCGCCCTGCAATGCGGCATCTGCACCCCGGGCATTCTGGTGGCGGCCAAGTCGCTGCTGGAAAAGAACCCCAACCCCACCGAAGAGGAAACCCGGTACTGGCTGGCAGGCAACCTCTGCCGCTGCACCGGCTATGACAAGATCATTCGCGCCGTGATGGATACGGCGGCTGAAATGCGGGAGGCGTCATAATGGCTCTGGACGATCGCAAATCTGATTTCACCTTTGTCGGCACCCGCCCTGACCGCCCCGACGGTCTGGACAAGGTGACGGGCCGCGCCAAGTTCGGTGCAGATATCTCGGCCCCCGGCATGCTGCACGGCGCCATCCTGCGCTCGCCTCATGCGCATGCGCGGATCGTGAAGATCGACGCCTCCAAGGCCGAGGCCCACAAGGATGTCAAAGCCGTCGTGACCCGCGCCGATTTCGCCGATGTCCCGTTCAAACCGGGGCTTGAAGGCGAATTCTGGAACGTGCTGGAAAACGTCATGGCGGGTGAAAAGGCGCTCTATGACGGCCACGCGGTGGCGGCAGTTGCAGCGACATCGGCCCTGGCGGCACGCGATGCGCTGAAGCTGATCGAGGTCGAATATGAGGTCCTGCCTCATGTCACCGACGTGGACAAGGCGATGGCCCCCGACGCACCCGTCATCCGCGAAGGTGCGGCGGATTATTCTGTGCCTGAGGGCATGCACCCCAACGTAGTGCGCTATCACGAAAGCGGCCATGGTGATGTCGAAGCCGGATTTGCCGAGGCCGATCTGGTCGTCGAAGACAGCTTTGTCACCGAGGCCACCCATCAGGGTTATATCGAACCGCATGCCTGCATGGGCTCCTTGGGCATGGATGGCAAGGGTGAGCTGTGGTGCACCACCCAAGGTCACTGGATCGCGCAGAAAACCTGCGCCGCGCTGCTGGGGATCGAAACTTCGCAATTGCGCGTGACCGCGTCCGAGATCGGCGGCGGCTTTGGCGGCAAGACCACAGTGTTCATCGAGCCGGTCGCGCTGGCGCTCAGCCGCAAGGCAAACCGCCCGGTCAAGCTGGTGATGACCCGGTCCGAGGTGTTCCGCGCTACGGGTCCGACCTCATCCGCGTCGATGGATATCAAGATCGGCATGAAGAAAGACGGCACCATCACGGCGGCTCAGGGCATTTTCCGCCTGCAAGGTGGAGCCTTCCCGGGTGCGCCCGGCGACATGACCGCCATGTGCGCCTTTGCACCCTACAACCTGACCAATGTGCGTCAGGTCGGCTATGACGTGATGGCCAACCGCCCGAAACAGGCCGCCTATCGTGCACCGGGCGCTCCGATGGGCGCGTTTGCCGTTGAATCCGTTCTGGATGAGCTGTGCAACAAACTGGGCCTCGACCCGTTGGATGTGCGTCTGAAAAACGCGGCTCATGAGGGCACCAAGGCCAGCTATGGCCCGACCTATGAGCGCATCGGCCTAGTCGAAACGCTGGAAGCTGCGAAAGCGCATCCACATTACGCAGCCCCGCTGAAGCCGGGGCAGGGGCGCGGGATCTCCTGCGGATTCTGGTTCAACCATGGCGGCGAAACCTCGGTCTCTCTGGCCCTGTCCGAGGACGGCTCGGCCCAAGTCATGGTCGGTACGCCGGATATCGGCGGCTCGCGCGCGTCAATGGCGCTGATGGCGGCCGAGGTTCTGGGTATTCCCTACGAGAATATCCGCGTGACCGTCGCCGATACGGCAACGCTGGGTTACAATGATGTAAGCCACGGCAGCCGCGTGACCTATGCCTCGGGCTTGGCGACCATCAAGGCGGCCCGCCATGCGGTCGAGCAGCTATGCGCCCGTGCCGCAGCCAGCTGGGGTATTCCGGTTGATGCGGTGAAGTGGGAGAACGGCTGTGCTGTGCCCTCAGGCCCCAACGCCGGTGACTTCGACCCTCGCCCGCTGGCCGATATCACCGCCCATATGGGCGCGACCGGCGGCCCGATCTCGGGCCATTTCGAGGCCACGCCTGAAGGCGCGGGTGTATCCTTCGGCACCCATATCGTCGACGCTGAGGTTGATCCGGAAACCGGCAAGACCAGCATCACCCGCTACACGGTCATTCAGGATGCGGGCAAGGCGATCCACCCGACCTATGTCGAAGGCCAGTATCAGGGCGGAGCCGCGCAGGGCATCGGCTGGGCGCTGAACGAGGAATATATCTATGGCGACGACGGTCGTCTGCAGAACTCGATCTTCCTCGACTACCGCATCCCCGTTGCCAGCGACCTGCCGATGATCGACACGGTGATCGTCGAAGTGCCCAACCCCGGCCACCCGTTCGGTGTGCGTGGTGTGGGCGAGACCGGCATCGTTCCACCTCTGGCCGCAATCGCCAATGCTGTGTCCAACGCAGCGGGCGTGCGGCTGAAGCAACTGCCGATGTCCCCGCCGCGCATTCTGGCCGCGCTCAAGGACAATGGTTGAGGTCCACCTCTGGTCCAGCCTCCGGTCTCTGACCGGGGGTTGCGAGGTGGTCGAGGTCGAGGCCAAAACCACCGGAGAGCTGCTGCGCGAACTGGTGCGCGCGCATCCGCAGCTTCAGGCCCCGATTGATGCGGGCGTGTCGATTGCCATAGACGGGCGCGTCATCGCCAGTGGCTTGACCGAACCAATCCCCGAAGGCAGCGAAGTCTATCTCATGCAACGCCTGCGCGGCGGCTAGTGCCGCCGATACCGCTTGGGGGCATAGCGGTAATGCGGCGCGCGATAGGCTCTGGACCGCAGATGCAGCCTCTGCGCCCGGTATCTGGGATGATTATACGCCGGGTGCCGATAATTAGGGCGCTTGTATGCCGGGTGATGATACAGCTGCTTTTGCTTCGGCTGCTTGTATATTTTCACCTTGGGTTTCTTGTGTATCTTCAGCTTGATCTTGGGTTTGTGCACGTTGATTTTCACAACCGGAAAGTCAACCTGCGCCGGGTTCACAGCAAGCGTGTGATACCGCGTAATACGCGGCTCCGCCGTGCCATGAAAAGCGGCATCCGATGCCGAGACGCGCTTGTATCCCGATGGGCCATGCACCGCGATCTCCTGCGCAGCCACAGCTTGCCCGGCCAGCAAAACAACGAGTGCGGGCAGATATGTCGTGATGGACTTTTTCATCATCTCTCCTATCTCTGACACCACTTGTGGGCCTGATAGAAAGATGTGGTTGCCCTTGGTTTCTGCCCAATAAACCTTGCTCACAGCATGGCGAGAGAATGTGCAGAGCGGTGTCTGACGTTTCCCGGTCAGGAAAATCCGTGCGACAGGATAAACTGACTGCAGGCCCTTGTCAGAGAGGGGAAGCGGGTCCTCTCACGAAGATAAAGATAGACCTGCCGCTTGTCGTGCAGATTCGCGATGGGGCAGAAGGCGACCTCCGAGGGCAGGAACTCGGTCACCGTCTTGGGTAGGACGGTGATCCATCTTCCGGACCGGACCATCGTGATCAGGGAATGGGTGTTGTGGATGGTGACCTCGGCTGTCTCGGCCACGGCTGCAAAGTCCGGAGTCTGGATCAGGTCACACAACGCGTTGCGTATGAAGGGAGCATTCTGCAAATCCACGATGGTCGGCGGCGTCTTTTGTGTGATCAGCGGATGATCCGAAGCCGCTACAAGGCCAAATGCATCCTCGAACAGGGGAACGGCTTTGACCCCGTTCAACGCATGCAGCCCCGAGGCGATGCCGATATCCGCCTGATCACCGGTCAGCGCGTCCAGCACCTGCTGGGTGTCGGTGTCGCGCAGCTCAATCTGTACACCGGGGTACTGTCTGCTCATATGCTCCAGAAGGTTCGGAAAGATCAGCGCGCCGACAGACGGGACCGACACGATGCGGATCAGGCCTTGCTCGGCATGGGCTGCAGCTTCGATATTCTGGACTGTCTGATCGAACTGCCGAACCTGTTGCAGCGCCAGATCGAACACTTGCTCTCCCAGTGCGGAGAGTTGATTTTTACGTTCACCTTCAAACAGCTTCTTGCCCAGATGATCCTCAAGCTGTTTCAGGGTCATCGACAGGGCCGATTGGGTGCGGCCCAACCGGTCTGCAGCCTCGACCAGATTGCCGGTTTGGGCAACGGTACAGAAACAGCGCAGCATTTCGATCTTCAGTGTCAAATTTCAATTTTCCTGAACTTAACTTCAATTGTTTGAGTTTGACTGATGTCGCCCGAAGAATCCATCCTATGGAGAACAAATTCTGACTCTGGGGCGCAACGTGACCAAACTGAACCTGATCGCTGGCGAATGGCTGGCGGGCGAAAGCGAAATTGAAAACCGCAATCCATCGGACCTGAGCGATCTGGTCGGCATGTTTGCTCAGGCCAGCGCCGATCAGCTTGAGGCGACGCTGGATCAGGCGCGTATCGCACAGGCCGAGTGGGCGGCTTACGGGCTGGAGCGCAAACAGGCTGTGCTGAACGCCATCGGCACTGAACTGATGGCCCGCGCCGAAGAGCTGGGCACGCTGCTGGCCCGCGAAGAAGGCAAACCGCTGGCCGAGGGCAAAGGCGAAGTGTTCCGCGCCGGTCAGTTCTTCACCTACTATGCCGCCGAATGCCTGCGCCAGATCGGCGAGAACGCCGATTCCGTCCGTCCCGATATCGAGATTGACGTGCGGCGCGAAGCGGTTGGCGTGGTCGCCATCATCAGCCCGTGGAACTTCCCCACCGCGACGGCGTCGTGGAAGATTGCACCTGCTCTCTGCTATGGCAACGCAGTGGTCTGGAAGCCTGCCAACATTACGCCGGCTTCGGCAGTGGCTCTGACCGAAATCATCGAGCGGCAGGATATCCCCAAGGGTCTGTTCAGCCTCGTTATGGGGTCTGGGCGTAGCATCGGCCAACGGCTGGTCGAAAGCCCGAAGGTCGACGCAATTTCCTTCACCGGTTCCGTGCCAGTGGGCAAGGGCATCGCCGCCGCCGCCATTCAGAACCTGACCAAAGTACAGATGGAGATGGGGTCCAAGAACGCACTGGCCGTGATGGACGACGCCGATCTGGATTTGGCGGTGACGCTGGCCTTGGGCGGCGCATTCGGTGGCACAGGGCAGAAATGCACAGCCTCATCGCGGTTGGTGGTCCATGCGGGTATCCACGATGCGTTTGTCGAAAAACTGGTGGCAGGCGCGCAGGCGATGAAGGTTGGGCATGCGCTGGAAGAGGGCACTCAGATGGGTCCCGTTGTCAGCCAGCAGCAGTTGCAGGAAAACCTCGCCTATGTCGATCTGGGCAAAACCGAAGGGGCCGAGCTGGCCTGTGGCGGTCAGCGTCTGGAAATGCCGCATGACGGGTTCTACATGTCGCCGGGCGTGTTCCTGAACACCAATAACGAAATGCGCATCAACCGCGAGGAAATGTTCGCGCCGCTGACCAGCGTCATCAAGGTCGGCAACTATGACGAGGCGCTGAGCGTGGTCAACGACACCAATTTCGGCCTGACCTCAGGCATCGTGACCAAATCGCTGGCCCGGGCCACTCATTTCCGCCGCAACGCGCGCACCGGTGTGGTGACGGTGAACCTGCCCACCGCAGGCACCGACTACCACGTGCCCTTTGGCGGACGCGGCGACAGCTCCTATGGTCCGCGCGAACAGGGCAAGGCGGCGGCGGAATTCTACACTACCGTCAAAACCGCCTATATCAGCGCAGGCCCGGTCTGATGCTGATTGACGGGCTGCAATATGCCAACTGGTCGGAGAAGATTTTCCGCCAACTGCGCGAAGGCGGCGTGGACGCGATCCACGTCACCATCGCATATCACGAAAGCTTCCGCGAAACGGTTCTGAATTTTGAAAAGTGGAACCGTTGGTTCGAACAATACCCCGACCTGATCATGAAAGGCCGCTGGGCCAGCGACATCGACACCGCGCGCGCATCCGGACGGACGGCTGTGTTCTTCGGGTTCCAGAACCCCAGCCCCATCGAGGACGATATCGGGTTGGTCGAGATACTGCATGACCTGGGTGCCCGCTTCATGCAGCTGACCTATAACAACCAGTCGCTGCTGGCGACCGGCTGTTACGAGGCCGAAGACACCGGTATCACCCGCATGGGCAAGCAGGTAATCAAAGAAATGAACCGTGTAGGTCTTGTTGTCGACATGAGCCATTCGGCGGACCGGTCGACCATCGAGGCCGCCGAACTGTCCGAGCGTCCCATCGCTATCACTCACGCCAATCCGCACGAATGGTCACCCGCGTTGCGCAACAAGCGCGACGACGTGATCCGTGCGGTTACACAAAACGGTGGGATGCTCGGCTTTTCGGTCTATCCTCATCACCTGAAAGACAAGTCCGACTGCACGTTGGAGAGTTTCTGTGAGATGATCGCCCGCACGGCTGAGAAATACGGTGCCCACCATCTGGGGATTGGCACCGACCTGTGTCAGGATCAGCCCGACAGCGTGGTTGAATGGATGCGGGTCGGACGCTGGACGAAACAGATCGATTACGGCGAAGGCTCGGCCTCGGCCCCCGGTTTCCCGCCGATGCCGGGCTGGTTTCAGGACAACCGCGACTTTGGAAATATCGCATCCGGCCTGCGCGCCGCAGGCATGAACACCGAAGAGGTCGCCGGGATCATGGGTGGCAACTGGTATCGCTTCTTCACCGACAATTTCGGCCCCCAAAGCGCATGACCGATCAAAGCCCTCATATCGCGCGCCGCGACCCGGCCTTGGTAATGCGCCTGTCGCGATTGGGATCGCTGCATCAATGCCGCCTCAGCTTCATGCGGCAACTGACCCGCCGGATGGCGGCTGAGAACTGGACGTTCACGCGCGCGGTCTTCCAGATTGACGACAAAGGTGTTGGCCACGCGGTCTATACCGCGCAAGGCCCGGAACGGGCCTATTCGCTGGTGGCGTTCGCCCATGATTTGCCGCCTGAGCAACGCTCGGATCGCGTGATTGCCGAAGCCTGGGACGCGACCTTCGCGCTTTTCGACGGTATCCCGACTGAAGATGACATCGACCGCCTGTCGCGGAACGTGCCCCTGCAAGAGGCCGGGCGGGTGAGCGAAAACGAACTGTCTCTGTCGCGTGCCAACCGTTCGGTGCGTCTGTGGGCGCATGTGGTAGACCGTCTGGCTGCCGGTCAGCAACCCGATCTCGAACAGATTTACAAGGTCGGCTACTTGATGCGGACCACCGCCGTTTACGGCTCGGGCAAATTCGGCGCAGCGGATCGCGAGAAGATTGCAGACCGTGATGAGGTCAGCGCGCCATTTCAGGCCGAGATGCTGTCGGTCTATCTGACACGAACTTTCGTGCGTGATCTGGTGCAGCACATGGCCCGCGCCAAAGGCGGCGACCAGACGGCAGAGCTGGACCCCGACATCGCGCGCTGGCTGGGCATCGGCAACTCGACCGGGCTGGGCATGGCGCCCTTCATCGTCAACCATCCCGTTCTGTTCAACAACTGGATCATGGTGCGGGAAGAGGCCATTGCCCGTGTCCGGTCCGTCGAAACAGCCTCAGAGGCTGAATTGGCCTGCTTTCGCGATGTGTTTGAGCGCAGCAAGCTTTCGACCTCGTGGTGGCGGTCCGAACACCCCATTCAGATCGGGAAACTGGCCGCGCTGAATACCGATCTGGGCGCAATATCCGAGTATCTGGACCAAACCGACCTGACCCGGAATTATCCGTGGAACCGGCTGATCCTCTGGTCGCAGGATGCGCTGAGCGAGGAAGGGCAGGAACTGCTGGCCTCGCTGATCCTGGAACCCTACGGCGATCTGGTCGATGGGCTGACCAGCTGTATGGCAGACAGCAGCCGGACGGCGCATGTGATAGACGGCGCGATGCCCGTTGCTGGGGTGCGTGACCTGATCCGCGCCAGCTTTGGCTGGGCGCTGGATCTGGACTGGAGCGCGCCCGAACACTGCGCGCGCGCCTGGTATGTGTCGGAAGAAAAGCTCGAACCGCGACTGGGCGAGCGATTTGATGAGCCGATTGCAGACTATGAACAGCCGCTTGCACCAGCGCGCGATGCCGCTCTGGCTCACAAGTTGCTTTCTCAATGGCCGGAAACAGCACCCGTTGCCGATTTTCTGCTTGAGCATCCCGAACACCGCCACACAATTCGCCGCGCACAAATGAGCCGCGTCGCGCCCTACGGCGAGATCCGCGACAACACGATCAGCGCCGATGTTCTGCCGATCGACATGCTGCGTGCCAAACTCTCGTTTTTTGGTGCAACCCATTTCGACCCCCGTTCGGATCGTTGGGTGCGCATCTGCATGTATGCTGGCGCGCCGTATCCCGAGGATCTGAACAACCGAACCGCTGATATGTGGGTCTATCCGGAGCTTGCACCGTGAATGTGTCGCTGAACGAGATCGAAGCCACCGCCAAGCGCGCCACGCGCGGGGCCGGTTACCCTTGGGGGTTGGCGGAAGAGGCGGGCAAGGCCACGCGCTGGCTCTGTGCGCAAGGGATGGATGGCGCGAAATCCCTGGCGCAGCTGCTCGAACAAGGTCTGGCTGCCTCGCTCAGGGACCATCGACCGGTCGCGGCGCACGCGGATTGGGCCGGGCAGGGCGCGCTTTGTCCGATCATCACGGGCGCTTTACTATCCGATCGATCTGACCTGCTGCGCGCGGGTCCGATACGTATCCGAAACCTTGCGGCACCGATCCTTCTGATGCCCTTCGCGGCGTCTGCGGCCCGCGCTCAGAATTTGGTGATCACCCTTACGACCGGCCAGTTCATGGCCACAACGGACGGTGGATGCCTCACTGCCGGGCAGGACTGGCCCGCGCTTTCTGATGGCGTTGAAGTCGCGCTGGGCGGTCAGATCACCACCCCTCGACCACAAGCAACCCGCGCGACGCCGGATTCGGCAAGCTGGGATACGCTCAACCGATTTGCCCATCGCACCTATGCGCCCGCGACCGAAGAATCCCGCCTGTTGGGGGCCGGGGCTGGCCTATCCGATAACGACTGAATGAGAGACCGACATGATCGAAACCCGTACCCTCACCCTTGCTGAAATCGAGGATTTGTCTTTCCGCGCATTGGTGGCTGCGGGCACCAGCCCCGAGAACGCCCGGCCCCTGGCTGTTGCAACCGCAGCGACCGAGGCGGACGGGGTGGCAAGCCATGGCTTGGCCTATATCCCGATCTACGCCGAGCATGTTCAGTGTGGCAAGGTGGATGGGCAAGCCACGCCTCAACTGTCCCAGCCGCGCCCCGGCGTGGTGACGGTTGATGCAGCGACCGGGTTCGCCCATGCAGCGATTGACAAAGGTTTCGAGGCGCTGATCCCTGCGGCGCGCGCGCAAGGCGTCGCGGTTCTGGCGATCCGCAACAGTTATAATTGCGGCGTTCTGGGCTATCACACCTTCCGGTTGGCACAGTCGGGCCTTGTGGGGCTTGGCTTCACCAATGCACCTGCCTCTATCGCTCCGTCCGGCGGCGCCAAGCCCGTGGTCGGGACCAACCCATTCTCAATCGCGGTCCCCGGAAACGATGGCCAACCCGCCCTGCTGATCGACCAAAGCGCCAGCACCATCGCCAAAAGCGAAGTCATGAAGCATGCGCGCGAAGGCAAACCGATCCCGATTGGCTGGGCGCTGGATGCCGATGGCAATCCGACAACCGATCCGAATGTGGGGCTCAAAGGCTCCATGGCACCATCGGGTGGCTATAAAGGCGTGGGCGTGGCCCTTCTGACCGAGATTCTGGCTGCCGCGCTGACAGGGGCGACGCTGGGTATCCACGCCTCACCCTTTTCGGGAACGGCGGGCGGCCCACCCAAGACAGGGCAGTTCTTCATTGCTATCGACCCAGACGCAACCGCATCCGGCGGTTTCCCGGAAGGTATCGCGCAACTCGTGTCTGCCATTCACACCCAAGAAGGCGCGCATTTGCCCGGAGACGGCCGCCGAAGCTGCCGCGAAACAGCCGCGCAACACGGCGTCGCCGTCAACACCGCTACGCTGTCCAAGATCGAAGCGCTGCTGGGCTAGGTCTGTTCAGGGCACTAGCATAGCATGGGGTGGTGAGATTACGGCAAGTGGGCGGCTTACGCCCACCAACCGTCACAAATCCCGCATCCAGAACTGTAGCGGCTTTTGGCTTTCGCTGTCCTCGCCCACATCCTTCCAGGCGAACTGCGCGACCACCCCGGGCAGAGGCGCGTAGCCTCGGGCGCGCCAGAATGTATTCAGCGGGCGGTAGCCATCAGGCCGCATCGGGTGATCAGCGGGACGTTGCACGCTGCAGAAGGCGCATTTGGTGAAACCCAAAGCACGGGCATGCGCCTCGCGCTGATCAAAGAACTTATGCCCGACACCCTGCCCCCTGTAGGCGGGCAACAACACGGATTCAGCACAATAGAAGATCTCGGAAAGGATCAGATCCGTGTTTGCGAAGGCGGCGGCGAAATCGTCGGCGTGATCGGTCAGCGGGGCACCGGTTGAGGCACCCACCAGCCGGTCGCCATCAAAAGCGCCGACAACGATGGCCTTGTCGCTGTCGCGGTAGGATTGCAGATATTCGCGCTCATAGGCCAGATCACCGTCGTAGAGATAGGGCCAGACCCGGAATACCTCGATCCGCAGACGGGCAACGTCGTCCAGCGCAGCCCCGAGCGCCGCTCCGGTCAGGGGGCGTACATCGGTGATTTCAGCCATTCGAGACCTGTTTGGTCCAATCGGCAAGATTGTAGAAGGTGGTCACGCGGGTAATCTTATCATTTTGAAGATCAAAGAACGAACCCGCCGGAAGGCGATAGGTCTGACCATGCGCGTCGGGCAGGCCCTCATCGGTTTCCAGATAGGTGCCGTTAACGATGAATTCGGCGGCAGCGCGTGTGCCGCCTTCGGCCTCGAAAATCACGATATCAGTCAGATTCTCGCGATAGCAGCGGTTCATATGGGCGCAGAAGGCGGCAAATTTCTCTTTGCCCACGCGAATCTGGCCCTCGTTCACGTGATGGGCCACATCATCGGACAGGCAGGCCAGCATGCCGTCCACATCACCGGCGTTGAAGGCGTCGAAATAGGTTTTCACGGTCAGGTTCATGGTCACTCCGTCGGTTCGCCCCAGCGGTCTTTCAGATGCGAAACGATCTGATCGCGGGTTTGTCGGTAGTGGTGTAGCTTGGCTTCCCGTGTCTCTCCCATCCCGGTAGGGTCCATAATTGGCCAATAATCGACATCGAGGTGAAAAATCCGCGTCAGTTCCAACGCCCGGCGCTGGCTGGCCGGGGACAGCGCGACGATCAGGTCGAACGAACTCAAATCGTCCCCCCATTCCTCCATCTCGTCGAAGGATCGTGTGCGATGGCGGGACAGCTCGACGCCGATCTCCTGGCAGACCGCGATGCAGAACCCATCGATATCCAGATCGCTGTGCACTCCGGCAGACTGTACGTATGTACCTGTGCCGTAGAATTTCTTCATGATGCCTTCAGCCATGGGCGACCGGACCGAATTGTGGTCGCAACAGAACAGGATGGACTGCGGCAGCGGCGTCACCCGTTAGCCTCCGAAATGCAGCACGCAGATCAGCGTGAAGAGGCGGCGGGCAGTATCGGTATCGACCTCGGCTTTGCCCTCCAGTCGCTCCTGCAACACGCGGCTGCCTTCGTTGTGAATGCCGCGCCGGGCCATGTCGATGGTTTCGATCTGGCTGGGCGGCAGGTTCTTCACCGCGTTAAAATAGCTTTCGCAGATCTGGAAGTAATCCTTGACTACCTGCCGGAACGGGCCGAGCGACAGGTGAAATTCGGCCGCCTTCTCACTGGCTTCGGTTTCGATGTCGAAGACCAGCCGTTTGTCGCGGATCGACAGCTGCACATGGTAAGGTCCGTCCGGGATCGCCCGGTCGTCACGCGCTGGAAGGGTGAATGAGTTCTCCTCAAGCAGATCATAGATGGCGACCTTGCGCTCCTGCTCGATCTCGGGGGTCGGCGGAGGCAGGTTTCGGTCATCCAGTTCGATATGCGAGATACGGGTCATCTTAACGGTCACAATCCTTACGTCTGCACAGACCTATAACAACGAATTTCAATGGGCAACGCACAGAAGCGCCATGCGTGCCGGGTCTTTGCGTCACTTCAGTCATTCAGCCGGTTCAGGCGCGCGGAAACGGACAGGCCATGCGCTTCGAGGCTTTCGGATCGCGCAAGCGTTTCCGCCGTCGGGCCGATGGCGCGCAGGGCCTCGGGCGTCATCTGGCTGAGCGTGGTGCGTTTGAGGAAATCCATGACGCTGAGGCCGGACGAAAAGCGCGCCGAACGCGCGGTAGGCAGCACGTGATTGGGGCCGCCGACATAATCGCCAATGGCCTCGGGCGTGTACTGACCGAGGAAGATAGCGCCTGCGTGGATGGTTTGCTGGCTCAGCGCTACCGGATCGGCCACGCAGAGTTCCAGATGTTCGGGCGCGATACGGTTGGACAGCGCGGCTGCCTCGTCCAGATCGCGCACGGTGATCACGGCGCCATAGTCGCGCCAGCTGGCCCCGGCGATGGCGCGGCGTTCCAGGGTTTCGAGGCGTTTGTCGACCGCCTGCGCAACGGCCTGACCAAAGCCCGCGTCGTCCGTGATCAGAATGGACTGGGCGCTTTCGTCATGTTCGGCCTGGCTGAGCAGGTCCAGCGCGATCCAGTCGGGCTCGTTGTCCTTATCGGCGATCACTAGAATCTCTGACGGCCCCGCGATCATGTCGATGCCAACCTTACCGAATACTCGGCGTTTGGCGGCGGCGACAAAGGCATTGCCCGGCCCGGTGATCTTGTCGACCGGCGCAATCGTATCGGTGCCATAAGCCAGCGCGGCCACCGCTTGCGCGCCGCCGATGCGATAGATCTCATCCACGCCCGACAGCTGCGCTGCCAGCAGGACCAGCGGGTTCGCCTGACCGTCAGGTGTTGGCACAACGATGGCCAGCCGCTCGACCCCCGCCACCTTCGCCGGGATCGCGTTCATCAGAACCGACGATGGGTAAGACGCCAATCCGCCCGGCACATAGAGCCCCGCAGCCGACACCGCCGACCAGCGCCAGCCTAGCGTAGCGCCAGACTCATCGGTCCACCGATGATCCTCAGGCATCTGCTTTTCGTGATAGGCCCGGATGCGCGCGGCAGCCAGTTCAAGTGCAGCGCGGTCCTCGGGCGTAACCTGTGCAACAGCCTCGGCAATCTCTTCGGCAGAGAAGGCCATGGTCTCGGGCGTCAGCTCCAACCGATCGAATTTGGCGGTCAGTTCGATCACCGCCGCATCGCCACGGGTCCGCACATCATCGATGATCTGCGCCACGACCGCATCCACATCGGGGCTGTCCTCACGCTTGGCGGACAACAGCGCCTGAAACGCGGGCTCGAAATCGGCGGAGGTCGTGTCGAGGAAAACGGGCATATAAGGGACTCCGAAAGCGTTCCCACGGGTCTTATCGCCGAGACCGGGCGGCCTCAACCCTTAGCCCAAGGGGTGCAGCGATTTGCGCATCGGGAATTGCGGGATGCCGTGCCACTCGGTTGGGCCACCATCATCCTGCCAACCCTGCTTGCGATAGAACGCATGGGCGGTTTTGGTTGCCTGCAAGTGTGCCTCGGTACAGCCTTGCGCATGCAGTTCATTCTCCAAACGGCACAACAGCGCCGTGCCGAGTCCGCAACCGGAACAATCGGGATCGACATAGAGCAGCGATATCTCACCCTCTGCTCGCAACCCGCCAACAGCTGCGATCCCATCCCCCCTGGTCGCGACCCATAGAGAGGCGCCGGCCTCGATCCAGCCCCGGACCGAGGCCGGGTCCTTGTTGGCGATCCACAGAGCAAGCTTTTCGGGGTCACCCAGATTATCCGCCTGACACAGATTGCGGATCGAACGGATCAGGGTGCGACTGATATCGAACACATCAAACACGGTTGCCCGCCGCACTGCAGTGCCTTGCGGCGGGTTCGGGAAGGCCTGCGCTATGCCGCGTTTGTTGTTCACTCGGGGTGATGAGGGGCGTGGCCGGACGGTGCCTTGTAGGGGCGCGTGACATCTTTCAGCGTGGCATCAATGGCCTCGACCGACAGGCGGATCGCGCCATCGCCCGCCAGCGTCAGCAGGATTTGCCCTGCGCCATCTTCCGACGGTTCGAATTCGACCGACAACAGCGACAGGATCATGTCCTTGTCGCTGCGGTCGATGCCTTGACTGGCCACCGACAGAACCGAGCCGAACATCAAAACGGCCTGCACCCGCTCAAACGCACGACCGCGCCGGGCGGCGGCATCCTTGTCTTCCCAGCGAAAGCGATTGAGCAGCAGCGCAAAGCGGCGCTGGCTGGGTTGCCATGTCATCTCGGTGACCGGGAAAATCGCGTCCTGTGTCAGGGTCGCGATGACCTTCAGGTCATCCTCATCCTCGGCCCCAAGGTTCAGTGGTGCCTCGCGGCCGTCTTTGAAACTCGCGTCTGTCATTGACCCTTAATCCGTTCGATCTTTGCGCCCACGCCTTCCAGCTTGCGCACCACATGCTCATATCCGCGATCCAGATGATAGACCCGGCTGACCACCGTCTCACCTTCCGCCGCCAGACCGGCAAGGATCAACGAGACCGAAGCCCGCAGATCCGTCGCCATGACCGGCGCGCCTTTCAAACGCTCAACCCCGGTCACGGTGGCGGTGCCGCCATGCACCTCGATATTCGCACCCATGCGCACCAGTTCGGGCGCATGCATAAAGCGATTCTCGAAAATACGCTCTTCAAGAACGGACACACCTTCGGCAGTGCACATCAATGCCATCATCTGCGCTTGCAGATCGGTCGGGAAACCGGGGAACGGTTCGGTGACCACATCGACCGAGGTCACACGCCCGTTCTTGCGGGACACTTTCAACCCGTTGTTGGTCTCAGAGACGCTGATCCCCGCCGCATCCAACTTGGCCGCAAAGCTTTCGACCAGCGACATGCGCCCGCCCAGCAATTCGACCTCGCCCCCGCAGATGGCCGGGGCCAGCATATACGTTCCAAGTTCGATCCGGTCGGTCACCACCTGATGGGTCGCGCCATGCAGCCGGTCGACGCCTTGAATCTCAATGGTCGAGCTGCCTTCGCCCGAAATCTGAGCCCCCATCTTGCGCAGGCATTCGACCAGATCGACAATCTCGGGCTCGCGCGCGGCGTTCTTCAGCACTGTGGTGCCTTTGGCCAGTGTGGCCGCCATGACGATGTTCTCGGTGGCACCCACGGAGGCAAAGCGCATCTCATGCACCGCGCCTTTCAGACCGCCCGGGGCCTTGGCGTGCAGATACCCGTCTTTCAGCTCGATCTCGGCCCCCAACGCCTCAAGACCTTCGACATGCAGATCCATCGGTCGCGCGCCGATAGCGCAGCCGCCGGGTAGCGAGACAACAGCCTGCCCCAGCCGCGCCAGCATTGGTCCCAACACCAAATTCGAGGCACGCATCTTGCGCACAATTTCATAATCCGCTGTGTGGCTGATCAAGTCATGGCTGGACATCGCCAGCACCTGACCATCCTGCAGCGACGAGACCTCGGCCCCCAGCGATTGCAGCAGCGCGGTCATCGTCTTGATGTCGCTTAGACGCGGCGCATTGGTCAGCGTCAGCGGTTCTTCGCTGAGAAGCGTCGCGGGCATCAGCGTCAGGCACGCATTCTTGGCCCCCGCAATCGGGATCTGCCCGTTCAGCGGGCCGTTGCCCGTTACCAGAATCGAATCCATCTGCTCTTATCCCTCGTCCTTGCCGGCCTTGTCCTCGGATGCCGCCCGCGCCTTGGCCTGCGCCTTGCGCCGCGCCATATTCGCCTTGAGCGCCGCCTTCAGCCGCTCCTCGCGTGCATCACCGGGTTTGCCGTGTTTTTTGGGTGAATTTTTGTCTGCCATTGCCTTTCTCTACAGGAGTGGAAAAAAACCGTCCAGACACCCTTGCGCCGCGTTTCGTTTGAGTCTAATCACCCGCCCACGGCGCTGCTGTAGCTCAGAGGTAGAGCACTCCCTTGGTAAGGGAGAGGTCGAGAGTTCAATTCTCTCCAGCAGCACCATCTCTCCATTCTGACCGTTAAAATTCTTCAACACCTTGAAGAAAAAGGCAGTTTTTATAGTTTCTCGCGCACGATTCCCATCGTGTTGCATCGGCTCTTCAAGGGTCAAATTGAGCGTGGTTTGCACGGCGATATGACCGCTATTTTCATATATACCCCAATGCCTTGAGGGGCATCCCGAGGTAAATACAAAACTTTCCTCAAACCTGACGGTGTTCGGACGTCACCCTTCCGCCTTTGCGACGAGTTCCAAGTTTTTGTTGCCGATCTTGGCTTCTGCCGCGTTGAGCGCTGTCTGTTCTTTCGGACTCGACTATCTAAGGCATTGCAACTGGCCTATACAGCCACCGAATGCGCACCTTAATGTAGCGCGAAATAAACCGTTAAGGATTTCGGGCATGAAAGTCGCAACCGCTGCATATGATCTCGACTGGTTCGACAGCTGGGCGCAGTACGAAGACAAGCTGAATCGTTGGGTGTCCGAGGCCGCGAGGCAGGGGGCCGGGCTGCTGGTCTTTCCCGAATACGGCGCGATGGAGCTTTCGACGCTTGATGGTGCAGCTGCAGCTGGCGATCTGGAACGCTCGATCCGGGCGGTTTCCGACCGCATGGAAGATGTACAACACATACATCAGCGCCTCGCGAAAGAGTACAACACATACATTCTGGGTGCCTCGGCCCCTGTTGTGGATGGACCGGGCCGACCGGTGAATCGGGCCACGCTCTATGCGCCCGACGGTGGCGTTGACCATCAGGACAAGCAGATCATGACCCGGTTCGAACGTGATGCCTGGGACATCGCGCCGGGCGGTCCGCTGAAGCTCTTTGATACGGCTTTGGGAAAGATCGGCGTGCTGATCTGTTATGACAGTGAGTTCCCATTGCTGGGTCGCGCCCTGCAGGATGCCGACCTGATCCTGGTACCATCCTGCACTGAGGCCCTATCAGGATATTGGCGTGTACGCATTGGTGCGATGTCAAGAGCACTTGAAAATCAATGCGTTACAGTTATGTCGTCACTTGTCGGCAACAATGAGTGGTCTGAAGCCGTGGATATGAACACCGGCATGGGCGGTGTTTTTGGCCCGCCCGACAAAGGCTTCCCGCAAACCGGTGTTCTGGCCGAGGGGGTCCTGAACCAGCCGGGATGGACCTATGCCGATGTCGATCTGGGCGCAATCGCTGCTGTCCGCGCTGATGGTCATGTGCTCAATCGTGCTCATTGGGTCGAACAGGGTCCCAGAGTCGATTCAGTCACAATATCACCCCTTTAGGTGATTCCGCCCTTGAAATAAGGCCGAAATAAGCTCATTTAAGCGCACACCCTCGCAGATTCTGCGAGTGCAACTTAGATGTGGAGACAACATGGCCAAGGAAGATACGCTCGAATTTCCCGGTGTCGTGAAGGAACTCCTGCCTAATGCGACGTTTCGGGTCGAGCTGGAAAACGGCCATGAGATCATCGCACATACGGCAGGCAAGATGCGCAAGAACCGCATCCGTGTTCTGGCTGGCGACAAGGTTCAGGTCGAGATGACCCCGTATGATCTGACCAAGGGTCGGATCAACTACCGCTTTAAATAACGCTTCGCCCAATGGCGTTTATCCTCGGATCGGGCAGCCCAAGGCGGCTGGACCTGCTGGCGCAGCTTGGTGTTCATCCTGATGCGATACACCCTCCTGAGATCGACGAAACGCCTTTGAAAGGCGAGTTGCCGCTTCCCTATTGCAGTCGCATCACGCGCGAAAAAGTGCAGGCGGTTCAGGCGGATAGCGGTGATGTCACCCTTTGCGCGGATACCACCGTTGCATTGGGCCGCCGTATTCTGGGCAAGCCTGAAAATGCAGGGCAGGCCGCCGAATTCCTGCATGCGTTGTCCGGCAGACGCCATCGTGTGATCACTTCGGTTGCCGTACGCCGCGGTGAGAAAATTCTGCAACGCGACGTGGTTTCACAGGTCAAGGTAAAGCGCCTCTCGGACACAGAGATCAACGCTTATCTGTCGACGGGGGACTGGCAAGGCAAGGCCGGCGCTTATGCCATCCAAGGCCCCGCCGGAGCGTTCATCCCATGGATTTCTGGTTCGTTCACCGGCATCGTGGGCTTACCTCTGGCCGAGACTGCCTCGCTTTTGCAAGGCATCGGTTACCCCTTGTATCGTGGTGAGGTGTCATGAAAGGCCGCACAATCGTTCTGGACCATATCGAAGGCCGCGAAGCCGCCGCACTCATGATGGATGGCGCACTTGAGGACTTTCTGATTACCGGAGAGGCACCTCCTCCGGGCACCATCTATCGTGCGCGCGCCGAGCGCCCGGTCAAAGGGCAGGGCGGCATGTTTCTGACCACCCCCGACGGCCCCGCTTTTCTGCGGCAGGTCAAGGGGTTGGCTCCGGGGGCGTTGCTGCTGGTCCAGATCAGTGGTTACGCCGAGCCGGGTAAGGCGATACCGGTTACCAACCGCGTTCTGTTCAAAAGCCGCTTCGCCATTGTCACGCCCGATGCACCCGGCCTCAATATCTCGCGCAGCATCCGCGACGAAGACGAGCGAGACCGCTTGCTGGAAATCGCGCACGAGCAGATGGAGGACAGCCCGCATGGCCTGATCCTGAGGTCTTGCTGCGCCGGGGCGGAAAGCGACGAGATCGCGGAAGACATCGCTGCGATGCGTCTCCAGGCCGAACAGGTTCTGAACGACCCGGGCGACCAGCCTGAAACCCTCAGCGAGGGTGATGGCCCGCATATTCTCGCCTGGCGCGACTGGACTGACCCAGCCGAGGTCGTCACCGCCCCGGGTGGTTTCGAGGATCACGGCGTGCTGGATGCGCTGGACGTCGCGCGCGGCATCTCCGAACCTCTTGCGGGTGGCGGGCACCTCTATATCCAGCCCACGCGGGCACTGGTCGCGGTTGATGTTAATACCGGGTCGGACAGTTCGCTGGCGGCAGGAACCAAAGCCAACTTCGCCTGCGCCAAATCACTGCCTCGGGTGCTGAGAGTGCGCGGGCTTGGCGGACAAATCACGCTGGATCTCGCCCCAATGCCCAAGAAAGACCGCCGTGGGTTCGAGGCCGCCTTGCGCGCTGCCTTCAAAACCGATCCCGACGAGACCATTCTGGCCGGCTGGACCCCGCTTGGTCATTATGAATTGCAACGCAAACGTGCTCGCGTTCCGCTGACTGAGGTGCTGAAATGAGTTGCCCGATCTGCGGCGAAGATTCCGTCCACAGCTTCCGCCCCTTCTGTTCAAAACGCTGCGCGGATCTTGATCTGGCCAAATGGCTGAACGGGTCATACTCTGTTCCTTCACAGCGCGAAGAGGATGCGGATCCTGACGTTTCAGACGATGATCAAGGACAACCGCGTCAACATTGAAAAAATGTCAAAAAGCCTCTGGACACTCCCGATGGCAAATCATAGAACGCCTCCACCCAACGGTAAGTTCCGTTCCCGTGCCCGGGTAGCTCAGGGGTAGAGCAGTGGATTGAAAATCCTCGTGTCGGTGGTTCGATTCCGCCCCCGGGCACCACTTAAATGCATGAAATTGCTTGATTTATATTTCATTCCTTAATTCCCTTCTTGTTCAGTTTGACGTTAATTGGCTGGGGTTTGACAGTCTTTGAGCGCTTCTCGTTTTCTTTTTCAAGAGTCGCCACAGTCTCGCGATTTTTGTCTGCAAGGTTCGCCGACCGTGAATAGTGCCGCGCCATTGATGGGGTTTTTTGCCCAAGAAGATCCGCAATGCGCCGTTCGTCTAGTCCTGCTTCGCGTAGGGTTGTTGCCACGGTATGGCGTAGACCTTTGAGCGTAAGGCCCGGAGCAACCAGCCCTTCTTTCTCCAAGTCGCTCTTGAAACGGTGCCACACAGTCGAGAACCCATTGTACGTCCAGGCTTCGCCTCGGGAACTGCAAAGAACAGTTTCGGCTTCATGTTCTGGGATGCTCTTTAGAGCTAACTGCAAAGTTGGACTCACCGGAATTGCAATTTCCTCGCCTGTCTTTCCGCGTAAGCCCCAAATCGTTTCGCCATCGATTTGGTCCTTACGCAATTTCAGCGCGTCGGATGGGTCTAGGCCTGTATTCATCATCAACGTCAAGGCAACCTGCACGTGCGGTTTTGCGTGAAACAGAACTATGTTTCGCTCATCCATGCTCCAAGGGCGGTTGGCATAGGCTTGATCGCGTGGGCGACGCTTCGGAATCACATCCTTGGCATAGTTAGCGTCAATCAGACCTTTGGGGATATTGTGGCGAAAGACTTCACTCAGAAGTGTCCTTACCATGTTGGCACGTCGCCAACCGATCTTCTTAGCGGCCTTGTCGTGAATTCCGGCAACTAAAGGAGTGTCGATTACGTGAATTGGTGTGTTCTTGATTGGCTCAAGGAAGGCGGCGCATTTTAGGTAATCGCCGCGTGTGGCGTCGGCAAGATTCTGATAGTGTTCCGTGTCGAAGTAATTCCTTATCAACTGTGCAAGCAACGTGCCATGTGATTATTTCAAAGCATCCCGGCGTGGTCAAAGAGCCCTTGTATCTATAACCAGCAGGGTGGCCAGGTATCAGATTTTCCGGGGACATCACAATTTCTGGTATCACGAATTGCCCCTTGGCTGGGACGTGGTCTAGCAAGCTTTCCATTTCAACATTCGCCGCGCCGTTCTCTACTAGCACTGCAATTACGAGCAAATCGCCGTCGTCGGATTGGTGCACGAAATGGATTTCCGCATAGCTCTTGGCCAGATGGATCACGGCCAATCGAAGAGCATCATCGTTCTTCTCTTCGGCCTGGTATTGCATGGAGCTGCGTGTAAGGCCGACCACCTTGCAGGTGCGGCGCTCTGATGTGCCGAGCTTCTGGCGAGCATGAATGACGGCCTGACGAAGTTGGCTCGTCGTCAGGCCCTCGGTTTTAGGTAGGTCAGACTTTCCTTGAGGATCAGCTTGTCCAGCTCCAGTTCGGCCACAATCTTCTTCAGCCGGGTATTTTCTTTCTCCAGGCTGCGCAACTCCGACAGTTGCGACTTGCCCATGCCACCGAACCGACGCCGCCAATTGTAGTAGGTCGCATCGCTGACACCGACACCACGACAGGCCGTCCGAACATCCTCGCCATCTGCCAGCTTCAGTTCAATCTCACGCAACAGCTTCAGAATGTCTTCGTCTGAGTAATGCTTCCGCGCCGTCTCTTGTCCCCCTTCTCGGCCAAAGTAGTGGCCCAATTTTAGGGGGAAAAGACGTACGACTTTGTTCTAAGTTTTTGTGACCAATCATTACGCAATGAGGCGCATCCGTCCAATGACGCTCTGGTTCCCGTCGGTTATTGGAGTGTGTTCTCACGCGATGGCGGTTACCGGTCTCATTTTGGGTATCCTGAAGCCGTGGGAGCTTTCGTGGTTGCACTTGTTCGGTCTGCGTATCCACGGCTCACCGCCATTGAAACACAAGAACGAATTATCAGGACTACCCGGAAGTTACCTGACCACAATGTTCCACAGTTAGATGCACTCGCTGCAATTGTGCAAAAGTAGAGCCCAGATTAGACGAACAGCAGGCGCCCTTGATATCTTCTGAGTTATCGTCGAATTTAGATACTATGTGAGACGCGAATATTCTCTTAGGGACCCGCAAGACCGGGGCTGGAGAAGACCAAAGAACGAATAGTCTAGGAACTGTGCATCATTGACTTAGGATGGGTTGAATGAGCAATTATTCTTCCATCCAAGTCTCTTCGTAAACATGTGTAGAACGCAGAGTATCCCCCTCAAACTGGATACTCAGGCCATAGTACTCCTTTCCATCGATTCTGCTTGTTCCGATATCGACCAGTAGATCATTGTCGAAATCATCAAGTGAAAAAACCAGGAAGTCTTCTGGGAATTCCCCCCTGTGGCTCCACGTGCCTGTCAACACTATGCCTGTCGGTGTACGCCACCATAGAACCCCACCCTCCTTCAATTTTAAGAGATTTAAATCGTTTCTCAAAGCTAATTGCGTAATCTCTGAGAGCCGCGGGTCTGGGGCCGAAAGTCCAAGTTTGCCCTTAGCCCGTTCTTTTTCCATGCCGCACTCCAAACTTGTCGTGATGCTCGCGACGCCGTAAACTAAAGAAACTATCAAAAAGGCGTTTACAAGTCCAGGGGGACGGTCGCTGAGAGCAGGCTGTGTCGCCCCTTAAGAACTGTGCAAAGTTACCTATTTCAAATAAGTCCAACTAAAATATGAGGAGACCAAAGTGGCCAACTTTTTCTTGGACCCCGATCAACCTGAAGAAATGGCGATTGTTCCCAATCCTCCGACAGAAAGTCAGCTCGAAGAGTTGCTAGAAAACGCAACAGTTTTTGAAGACGAGGAGGGACGGCAGGTCGTTCAAATAGACTGCATGCGCTTCTTGCTGAACGACATTCGGGTTCGGGGCTTTACAGGCCGTCGCTGGACGAATGGCGAGGTATATTACGCATTTGACGGCAATGTTTCAGCCGACAATAAAGATAAGTTTCGAGACGCAACTCGCGTCTGGAGCCGAGTTGCGAACGTAGCTTTCATAGAATCCACCGCAACAAACTACATTCATGTCAAGGACGACCCTGGGAACTGGTCTTATGTCGGAATGATTGGTGGAAGGCAGGAGATGGGTATTTATAACTGGGGATGGAAGTACATAATTGCACATGAGATAGGGCACGCCCTCGGCCTAAGTCATGAGCAAAGCCGTGTCGACAGGGATACATTTGTGCGGATAAATACCCAAAATATCATTAGCGGAGCGGAGCGCAATTTCGCTAAACGTAACACGGTAAATTACTCGGATTACGATTTTTGTTCCATAATGCACTATGGGCAATATGCTTTCTCAAAGAATAACCTACCTACTATTGAAGCTCAGCCGGGATATGAGAGCAAGGAGCCTTGTATGGGCAACCGCAGATATCTCACCGATCTCGACGGCGCCGGAATGGCTGCAAGGTACGGCAATCGTCAATGGAAGGTATGAAAGGAGCCTAGGTTAGTCCGTTAGTAAAGATATTAGTGCTTCAAAGCATCACCCAGGATGCCAGCGCCATGGCCAACTTCTGTCGCGCCGATTGCAATATTCACACCCCGATTGCTAGTCTTGAGTATAATTTTAGAAGTCCGCGATGCGGCAATGTCGGTCGGGCTCGACCCGATCCCATGTGAAGTTGATGCGAAAGGAAAACTAATCTGGATCGACCAAATCGACAATACCACGCGCTGCCTCAAACCGTCATTGTACGACGACCAGTCCGTCCTCTTGTATAACTGCTTGAGGGCTCCAACTATCATGCTGGGTATCCCCGACCCGGATTCGTCCAACAAATCCACTTATTAGAAAAAGGAAAGCAGCCTCATTCTTCTTCATCAAGACCAGCCAACTGCAAGAGCGCCTCCGCCAAGCTCTCCGACAGGTCATCAAGATTGTTCGATAACACCCTCTCGAGGCTGCTAATCAAGAATGGAGGCTCAATAGCAGTTGCCACATCGATCTTAAATGTAGCAGTTTGTCCTGGTGGCGGAGCGGCCATCATCGGCATGTCCGAGAATCTAGGTCGACTCTCCCGTCTGATTAACAGTCCGCTTTCGCTCGCAACAGAAAGTGGCAATTTGGTGGAAATCACCTGAACCGGGATCTCTTTGCGTCGAGTGCTTTGTACAAAATAAATCGGTTGTACCGACATAACAACAGCCATTATCGTTTCAGAGTCAACCTTGTCCGCGTCCGATGCAATCTTTGGCTGGAACTTCGATGGATCGAACCAGATTGGCTGCAGCTTGATTCCGGTGCCGGGGTAGGTCTGTACCTTAAGTAACAAGATAGGATCAAGTTTGTATTTGACCGCGACACATGCCGATCCTTCTGTTGGGAGTTGGCTCTCGCTGAGAAGACTTGTTTCGCGTGTATATTTTGCTAACTGCTCTTTCAATCGTTGATTGAGGTACTTCAAGGCAAAGTCAGCAAGTTCTCCTGCAATTGCAGAGATGATAGTTGGAACTAAACGACCGGTCGCCGAGCACTCATTATGCGATGCTTTCGCAAAACTCATAGGTTGCAACGCTTGGGAAACGATCCGCGAAGCCACAGGTTTTTGATGGTCATCCAGAAGCGTCGGATTGAAACCTGAGCGACCGCATCCGACCAAAACACTCAAAAGAATACCTAAGCAAAAAACGACATGATAATTCATGAGTATTTCAAAATTCCTCTAGGAATGAACAAAGTGTACCGTGACTTTGAAAGATGAGCCCGGCCAATCGTTCCCATGTGGGCCTACTCTCAGAAACTCGGCGCCGGTTTTGCTGCGGGGAGCAAAACCCAGTTCGCCAATGATGATATGCTTCTGTTTCACTCATAGCTCTGGCGCAACCACAAAGCAACAAAGCCACAAAGCAAATATTATGCAAATAGGTGCGCTGCGAAACTTCATACGAGATCGTACGGGTAAGTTAGAGATACGTCTGGAAGTTGATCAAACGTCAGAGAAATGGCGTAGGTACCTCCACTTTTGATGTTTGCATATCCAATAAGAAGCTTACCGGAAGCCGGATCGCCAGACCTATTTTGTCCCGTGAACTCAACCAGGTAGTCTATACTTGTATCTTTCGCGAAATACTGGGCGTCAATAAGATCAGTGAAAATAGACATTTCCATTCGTCGGCCATCAACGAAAGTGATTGTAACTGCTTCAGAAACGAAGGTTTTTTCAGCAAGCTCACCCACATCAAAGGGCGGTCTTAAGGTAAATTCAAAATCCATCAAATAGCCTTTCTATATGCGCCGGAATCGAACGAGTTTTCTGGGCGCTCCCACCGAAATTATTCATCTTCAGGAAGTATGATCGGGCCTCCGAGCGAAACGGGCGAGCTGGCCATAGAGAACAAAGCTTCTATCTCGTCGCCGCGCTCGTTCAAGACGTCACCGGCCGCTGACGCTAACGCCGCTACTTTCACATCGAAGATGCTCGAGAACCAGTTAAAGGGGTACGAAATTGATCGCTTTCCGTCGCTTGAACCAGCATAATTTACTGCACATGCATAGTTGTTACTTTTTCGAAGCCATATAGAACCCGAGTCACCGGGTAGGCTTATAGGTTTTGAGGAAAGTATAACGGTCTGGCTCTTGAAGCCGATCGTGCCTAATCCGCCGTAGCTACCATAGTTGACCGACAAGTCGGTATTCACGGAATCTACGCGGCCGGTTTGCGGTCCAGTAGTGCGACCGACTTTGAACAATGTCCAACCAACCCTATAGGTTTCATAGTGCCCGGGTAACTGACCAACCGTAGGATAGTCCGGGTTCAGCAAGCTATTACTATCTGGTATCGACATAGCGGCATCAAGGTAGTTGTCAGTTTTCTTCAGCGGAACGTAAGAGTAAGCGCGGCCGATTTTATCACTACCGACAGTACCACCGTCGGCCGCGCCTGGTTGCAACGTGGCGTAATAGCGACTGTCGTTGTTGCCATTGAGAACATGACAGTTGCTTGCAACGTAGAACTGGGTGCGGTCGCTAGAAATCACTATCAGCCCACCAGTGCCAGAGCTTGTAGTTGGGCCAAAAGAGTATCCTGGTTGCGCTGGTCGAATCTTCTTGGAATAGATTGGGTGAGCTGTAGCGCCTGTTCCACTCGGCGTCGCGCTCACCATGTTTGCGGTGAACTCGCCAACCACCTCGATACGGATCGGAATTTCTTCATCAGGTGATGCCCGAGAGACCAACGAACGGATGTCGTTGCTATCGGATGCCGAAAGATCGGTTCGAACGTAAATGACTAGAGCTGCTTCATCGGAGTCAGAGTCTATGTTCTCTAGACCAACGCCAACGCCAATAACGTTATCTTGCTCTAGTAGAGTTGGCGAAACAGTTTCTTTAGTCGATGTTACGGAAGAAATAGACGCCATGTTTACCGCCCTTTTCTACGATGGTTAGTTTCTTTGGTGTTGGCGGTGAGTCATCGATCTATAACGGACCTAGTCCAAACCAATAACGCCGCCAGCTACATTACAATTTGGCGTGATAAGAAATACTGCGCCGGAGCAGTCACCGTTGGCATCTGGCTCAGTGCAAACCAGAAAGTTGAAGTTATTATCACGGCACGACACAGAAAGGACGGTGCTCCATTTCTTATTGTCAAAGCAGCTGTCAAATGTTTCACTCTCGGGGCAAGTACGCCCTGTTCGAGGTATGGGAAAGGGCGTTCCAAATCCACCCCCCTGATCAACTGCACCAAGTACCAACACTAGATTGCTACGGTTTATCAAATTCACATAGTACGTGGTATCGTCACTTGCGGTGACGTTAGGATCATCCGAAGGGATGTTATGGGTTCCGGAAGATTGCAAATCGCCTCGCTCTAGCGGAGCGTTCCATTGAAGATCTTGACCAAAACTTCCAGTGCCAACGAGGATTGCGGTAGCAGCAATAAAGTGAATCTTAAGAAATTTCATCGACCACTCCATAAACTATACAAACTATGAAGAAAGTGTCGGCAGAATCCACGCTGTAGTCAACATTTTTGTTGTAGTTGTGCGTTTGGATAACCTTTAGCCCTTCGCTTAACCACCTGTAAAAACGGCGACTTCTGTTCTCCCTCGCACCTCGCTGCAGCGTCGGAATGCTAGCCATCACAGAACCCGATCGCAAAACCACTAGGGTTTCGCCACGTTTACGCTCACCGGTGTGAGTGGCCGTTCGCTGCAGACTGACCAAGGAACAAGTCGGGCTCTTCCGACACCTTCGCCGCGTTTTGCAGGAATGGCGGTTCTCGCTAACGTACGATCCTGCCCCCTCCCGGAGCAGACCCCAAGTTAGCGCTGTCTGTTCTTGCGCAACTGCACTAAACCAGACTTCAAGATACCAGCCTGTGTAGGAACGCATCCAACGTCTAAAGCTTCCAGAATCATATGGTCAGCTACCTGGCTGGCCTCGTCAAAATTTCCAGCGCGCAAAAAGGCGTCGGCTCTTTGAAACGCCGAGGAAATTTTGGCATGATGCACGGGAGGCAATAACACCCCGATGGCTTCGGCTTCTCGCGGCTCATGCTTCAAAGCGCCTGACCCATAAGAGCGGCCTGCAATTTCAGCGGATATTTGAGAAAACGTTGAAATAGTTGCCAGCGACAGTAGTTTTTTTTGTGCGTTAGGAAGGTTTTGGGTGAAATAAGCGCGATGAATCGAGTTTGTACAATTCACCTTAGCAGTGTTCAGTACTAGCCGAGGGCCATTGTGCTGCATTACCGGGAAAAACGCATCTGGTATAGCGCCATCGTCGGTCTGGCACCATGACGCTCTCTTTTTGAAAGTCGAGCACTTGGCTATTTCTTCTTCAGGGTAAGAGGGATTGAGTTGGCCGGTCCTGTCGTTGGCGAACTGTACCGAAAGCGCTGAGGCAACTGCCTTAGTTGACGAGTTGAGGTCAGCGCATTGCAGAACGGCCTTGAGCCATTCAAAGCGATTGAGCCTAGACATATGCGCCTCCCACGATTGCGGACAGGCTGCGAATTTGGTATTCTGTTCGTGCAGATAGATTTGCATTGCCGTTGAGGTGGGTGGCCGCCCCCTCAGCGGTTTTTCTTTGGCCAGATTGCCCCGCAGATTGGTTTGACAAACAGCGGCTAAGTCTTTGATATTTGGTAGCCGGTTTGACAGTTTGTTCTGATTTAAGATCTTGAAAAGACTGTATTAGTTTTGGATTGAAAATCCTCGTGTCGGTGGTTCGATTCCGCCCCCGGGCACCACTCCCAACAGGTAAACTGCTGTTTCCCTTCAGCTTTAACCGGAGCTGACCAAGGGCGTAGTACGTGCTGGAGAACAAAACCGTTCACTTCTCATTCGTGAAAGCAGGGGCCTTCTACTTCGCGCGGCGGGTCAAGCATTTGCTTTGGCCACTGGGTCGGCTTGTGCTCGGCGGCATGTTGAGCGTTTTGACAAGTCAGCTGGCTTGATGCAGAATTTTGTGAAGCGTGCGGATTTACAAAATTAACAGCTTTTTTCGATGTGCCGTTGGTTGGGAAGTGACAGGTTGTGAGCAATCTAAAAGCCTGGTTGGCCTCCATAAAAATGGAAAAATACCTCACAGTTTTTGAGGAAAACTCTGTTGACCTCGATGTTGTGGCCCTGTTGACCGAAGAAGACCTGATCCGTCTCGATATCCCCTTGGGTGATAGAAAACGTCTCATACGGGCGGCGCAATCGTTGGAACTAAGCACAACTGTTGCGTCGATTCACGACCAAGAACCAACTGTGAAGGACAACCACAAGGAAGCGAGCACCTCTGAAAGGCTGATCGGCGAACTGCGTCAGATGACAATAATGTTTGTGGATTTAGTGAACTCGACTGGCCTGGTTCAGGAACTTGGTGTTGAGGCTTATCGGGATATATTAAAAGAGTTCCAATATTGTAGCACCGAGGCCATTCATGACAACTTTGGGTATTTTGCCCAATTTGTTGGTGACGGGGTCGTTTCTTATTTTGGTTTCCCATACGCGAATGAAGATGATGCTGAGCGAGCGGCATTAAGTGCATTGCAGATAAAGGAAAAAATTCGTCTTTGGGATTTAGAGTCGCCACAGGAGCTATCAGCGCGTATCGGCATCGCTACCGGTGATGTTGTTATTGAAGACTTAGATCATGTTAGTCAGTCAATGGACAACATCGCATTGGGAGATATCCCTAATTTGGCTGCTCGGCTTCAGACAATCGCGACACCTGGCCAAATTGCGATTTCTGAACGTACGCAGCAGATGCTGGGAAGCAATTTCCAATGCAAGGCGATTGGTGCCCACCGATTGAAAGGGTTTGCCGATCCTATTAAGGTTTGGTTGGTTGAGGGGGCCAAAAACACAGAACTTCGCTTTGACAAGCGTAAACGTGGCGATCTGACCCCTCTGGTCGGGCGCAAGCAGGAGCTCGACCTAATACATGGTCGTTGGATGATGTCTTGCCAACGGGAAGGGCAGGCAGTCTTTCTTTCCGGAGAATCCGGAATAGGAAAATCGCGCCTTGCGGAAGAAACCCTTAAGCATTTGGCCGTAGCGAATGGGCGACGCCTGGTGTTTCAGTGTTCACCATATCATCAAAACAGCCCGTTTTATCCGGTCAAGTCGCACCTTGATTATGTTATCGGTCTGGATGATGGGGACACCCAGGAAACGAAACTGAAGAAACTTCAATCATTTGTGGCGTCGGGCGAACAATACGCAAACGAGTTTTTTGCACCGCTTTCAGAATTCCTGTCGATCGAAGGAATTGAAAATAGTGATGTTTCGTCACCCGAAGGAACTAAATCTAGAATAACGAATGCGCTGCTACGTTACGTTGAGAAGATGTCTGAACAAAGTCCAGTCCTTATCCTTTTTGAGGATCTGCACTGGGTAGATCCATCATCAGAAGAATTGCTGAACACTTTGATCGACCGATTGGACGAGTTACGCGTGATGGTGCTTGGCACATATCGGCCTGAATATATTCCGCGTTGGCATGGTAACTCTAAGGTCACTACCCTTTCGTTGTCACGATTGAGCAATCATGAGACGCGTCAGCTTGTGGAGGTACTACTAAATTCGAGCGAATTACTCCGTACCGTTGAAGCGACAATAGCCAAGCGATCAGAGGGTGTTCCGCTGTTTATTGAGGAACTGGTTAACATGTTTCAGCGGGTTGGTCTGGATGGTGTTAATAACGCTCCGCTAAGCGACGGTTCAGTTTTTCCGACAACTTTAAAAGACCTGTTTCGCGCCCGGTTTGATCACCTTAACGTGGCGCCTGATACGATTTCAGTTTGCGCTGCCATGGGAAGAAGTTTTTCATCCCAATTGGTGGCGGCTATGGCTGATCGCGATGTACTTGAAATCGAACAGGAACTCAGCACTCTTGTTCGTGCACAGATTCTGGTTGCGAAATCAGGTAGGACAGAAGCCAGTTTTTCCTTTAGACATGCTCTAATTCGCGACACTGCCTATGATGCGATACTGCCTCAAAAGGCCAAGCAATTACATCTTCGTATCGCAAAAGTTATGATGCGGGATTTCCCCAACTACTGTGATCGCAACCCGGAGATTCTTGCTCTTCATTTAAGAGAAGCCGAAAACCATGCGGCAGCTCGGGATCAATGGAATCTGGCAGCTCAAGTAAGTTTGCAAAAATTTGCGAGCCAAGAAGCGGTCGCGCACCTTTCAGCTGCTCTTGAAGCGCACAATAATCTGGACTGGGAAGCTGGGTCGGATGAGATCGAAATCGATCTGCGACAAAATCTATACCTGGCACTCGAAATGCGTGGCTGGGGATCTCCTGATATTGGCGTAAACCTCGACCGGTTGATCCAACTCAAAGAGAAAGTTGGAGATAAAGAGGCCGTTTTCACCAACCTTAATCAACTCGCAGGGGAAAATCTCATTGCAGGACGGCCAGATGTCGCGTGGGAGCACTGTGAACGTATGGCGCTTGTCATAGAATCCGAAACGTCATCAGCTATGCATACGCTTTGTCACCATTATAAGGGGATGGCGTCCATTCTGTTGGGTGAATTTGACCGAGCGATTTCTCATTTTGATCTCGCCTTGAAATTACACAAACAATCAAACCCCGAGGATATGCACCGCTACTATCCTGCGAACTCAGCCGTCGTTGACACTGTGATGCGGTGTTGGGCCATCGCGCTGAAGGAATTGACGCTCGAAGCGATACAAGATGAGCTTGAGGCCGCGATCGCGCTCACCAACTCGCAGTCAAGCGAGTTTACCAGATGTTATGCGCTTAGCATCATCGCCACGATCTACTGTACAATAAACGACCCTGAACGATCCCGTGAGTTTGCCTCCGAAGCACATCGTATTAGCGAAAAGATCGAGTTCCAGTATTGGGAAGCGTGGTCAAGCATCATTCTGGGGTGGGCAGAAGCCAAATGCGGAAGCGCGGATGGCGGCATCGAAAGGATACGGTCGGGTTTAGAGCGATACAAAGCTACTGGGTCGGGTCAGATCGTAGCTTTTTCTCACACATTGCTTGCCTCAGCATGCCTTTGCAAAGATGAAGTGGAGGAAGCAGCAAGTCAGATTGCCAAAGCAACGAGTCTCTTGGAGGATTCTCCGATAAGATTTCACGATCATCTGACGGACCAAATCGTTAGAGAAGTCGAAACCCAATTGGGCTCGATGGGATCGAATAGCTGATCCAAATTTCGGTCCACGATAGTACCAAGATGCAATTTTTTTAAAATCACTGAGTTTTTAGAGCACTTTGTGGTATGTGTATAACTTACTGTTTTGTCTGGAGGCGATTATGCGAAAGTACTTGTTAGGGACAATTTTGGTGACATCCTTGGGACTTGTTCTGTCTGGTTGTACACCGGGGCCAATTAACCCGAAAACGGGAGAAATTTTTAGTGTACAGGATATACCGGTACAAAAATTTCTTGCCGGAGGATCTAACGGTAATCGTAACGACCTTCCAAAGAAAGTAACAGAGTTGGATGAGCAAGAGTTCGTAAACGTATTTCATGTACTTGCACCGGATCTGTGCGAAAAAAATGGTTCATTGAACGCTTGTATTCAAAGACTAAAGAACAACACCAAGAAGTTTGAAAGCTTATCGGGGATTTCAGGTCAATCTTTGGTTAGAGTTGCGGAAACGACCAGGAAAGCAAACGGGAAAAGGGAGGTCGTCGTTAAAGGCCAAATCCTAGACAGATGCGCTCATGACCCACTTCTGCCAGGCTACCAGTACGAGAATGGCAACTTACGGCTGTGCGTTCTAATGGTGACCGAAATTCCCAAAGCAAAGATTAAGAATAACAAGTTCCGGTATCAGTATTTTCACGTTGAAGCATCAAACGCTCGCGTCGACAAAAGGAACAACAATAATCCTGATGACATTTTTCCGGTCGCGGCTAAGGCAACGGGATTGGAAATAAAGGCTTCTCCAGACAATCAAAACTTTAATTATAAGTTGTACGCAAATGGGCGAAACATTCGCATCGTAAACTACTGGGAGGCGAACGCTAAAGGCGGAAGCAGTAATCCAAAATGGGATATGTACACCAAAACCACTTCGGGTATGCCTCCTCGCATCGCTGCGTACTTCGAGCTCGACCCTGATGCGTGTGTTGACATGCTGTTTCCCACAACTCCACCGACGAAGTTACAACCCGGCGACGCTGCCGGCGTACATTACTGTTTAGGACGCTGCAGAAATCCACCGATCGTGAATACGAAATAAGCCAGCAACACTCTGCGGCGGAAGAGACATGTTTCCAGGCTTTCACCGCAGATAAAGCTCACCACTCGAAGATCGGCAAGTGCGTGAGATATCAATGAGAATGCTACATAACGACAGCCGCAAGAATGAATGGACAAGAACGCTGGCGCGATCATACACGCTTTGGGTTTGTCGCGTTTCTGTGCGGCTCGAAGTGCTCGCTTAGGTTACTTGTTGTTCGAAAGCGACAGGGCTTTTCCAGCCCCAACCTGAGTGCTTTCGGCGTGGACTGCACAAACCGTTGTCTTAGGCGCTTTTAAAGGTGTGTCGGCGGTTGTGACTGAAAGGTGGCGAAGTTTCGGGCATCGACGAGGATGGTGCCCTAAAGCCGACATCGGTTTTGTACTAGTGAGTGTGAAAGCTGCGTAAGTAGGCACTTGTAGATTTCGCGAGGTCAGTGCCCGGTTCTAAGCCGATGCGGTCATATTTTTTCTGATAGAAGCATATGGCCGGCCAGGCCACCGAGGCTGGCAGATGTATCCAGTTTCAGCTGGCTGCCGTATGCGTGCAACAAGTCAACTGTTATGGCCAATCCCAAGCCAGTTCCGCTTACAGAGGTGTCCAGTCGTCCTCCGGAACGCAGCACTCCTTCACGTGCGTCTTCCGGAATTCCTGGCCCGTCATCTTCGATGGATATCTCAATTCCACCCGCAACACGTTTCGCGGTTATGTGAATGCTTGTTCTGCACCACTTGAGGGCGTTGTCGAGTAGGTTTCCAATTACTTCTTCAATGTCCTGAGTGTCCATTCGGACCTGCAGGCCATCCTCGCAATCGGTTGTAAGTGACTTCCCTTCGCGCTCTGCCATTACCGAAAACAGTCTGGATAGTCTGGCGATCGAATTCGAAAGATCAGTTCGGGAGTGCGTAAGTTCAGCGGTGTTTGACGCACGCATGCGCGCGAGAGAACGCTTGAGCTGGGCATCAATCCTGTTCAGCGCGTCTTCGGCAGGTTCTGTATTTGCTCCGTTGTCCGACAAACTTGTCAATTCGTTTCGAAGTATAGCGGTTGGAGTTTTAAGTGCGTGCGCCAAGTCCGCCGCCTGCCGTCGGGAGCCTGATACAATTTCGCGATTTCTGTGCAGCAACTGATTGAGGTCTTCGACAAGCGGTGAAACCTCCTCTGGATAGTCTTCCGGGTTCAGGTCGTCTCCCTTGTCCCAGCGATGCGTCACATCCGTGCGTAGCTTCGTGAGCGGGCCGACAATTGCAGACATTAATAGCAGAGAGCCGGCAACTCCGATTAAGCCGACCAACCCGAAAACCGGAAGTAAGTTGTTTTGAGCAGCCCGACGTTCGCGGATCAACTCAAGCCTGCTTTCGGCGACGGTCACTCCCCATTCGGTTCCGTCTTCAAACGTGATTTTCTGATAAACGCTGCGAACGGCCTCGTTATCCGGGCCTGACGTGTTCCACACGACTGCCTCTTCCTTCGCACGTGCGGGTTCGGAAATTGTTTCGTCAAACAATGAGGCAGAAGTAAATGCAGCTCCGTTTCCGTCCGTCACCTGCCAGTATCGGCCTGAGTACGGCGTACCATAGGCCGGGTCGAACATGAGATCGCGCAAAGCCTCAGGGTCATCCGTGGTCGCGCTCAACCCAACAACGAGTTGGGTGTGCCTATCGCGCAGCGTCTCGTCGAACTGGCCAAGAACGCGGGTGTTGATGTAGGAGAATACAATCAGAGTTCCGACGCCGACAGAAAGCGCTCCGGTGGCGAGGCCGCCAAGCAAAGCGCGTTGGCGCAGTGATAACATCAGACGGTATCGATCATGTAGCCGCGCCCTCTGACCGTTGTGATGAGGTCCGAGCCCAGTTTCTTACGCAGGCGGGTTATGAAAACAGCGATAGTGTTGGAATCCCGGTCGCCGTCGTATTCGTAGATGTGCTCTGACAATTCTGTGCGCGACACCATGCGTCCGATATTGTGCGCAAGGTATGTCAGGACCGCGATCTCCTGCGCGGTCAGATCAACGGGAATTCCGCCCACGCTGACCCGCCCGTTTCGCGTATCCAGGGAAACGTCCCCCATCTCGATCACAGGGTTCAACTGACCGCTCTGTCGACGCAGGATTGCGCGGACACGTGCGGCCAATTCTGGCATATGAAACGGCTTGGTCATGTAGTCGTCCGCACCAGCATCAAGGCCATCCACGCGTTCGCTCCATCCATCGCGGGCCGTAAGGATCAACACCGGTGTCTTAACCCCAGCGCCGCGCCATTCACGCAGGACAGAGATGCCGTCGCGTTCCGGTAAACCAATGTCGAGGATGATCATGTCGTATGGTTCGGTCGACCCCAGGTGAAGCGCGTCCGTTCCATTGTCGGCCACATCTACCACGCGGCCTTCTGCATTTAGAAGTTTCTTAATCTGCTCGCACAGCTGCGGCTCATCTTCGGCCAGAAGTACTCTCATACTCGAAAACTACAGTCACTACCGGTTTGGTTTAAGCTTTATTTTTTACCGTTTCCTTTACCGTTCCCGCCAGAATTGCCGCCACCGTTTCCGCCACCGTTGCCATTCCCGCCACCGTTGCCATTCCCGCCGCCGTTGCCATTGCCACCTCCGTTGCCATTGCCACCTCCGTTGCCGTTGCCATTGCCGCCGCTATTGCCGTTCCCTTTGTTTCCGTTGTTTCCACGGCTCGCTGAGGCTCCGCGGTTGCTATTGGTATTGCGATTGTTCGCTTTAGTGGGATTTGAACGGGCAGCTTTCGATATTTGACGACCAATACTGGATCGATTGGAAACGACGGTACCGGTTTGGGCATTCACAATCACGCTGACGATTTTTCCATCAGGCTTTTTGACGAGAATGCGATAGTAAATCTGATCAGCCTGAAACGCACGCGCATCGACCGGGGTACCGCCATAGGCATTCTCTACACCATCGATAACCCGTTTTAGCCGGATTGTGCCTCCTGTCAGGGTCGCCTTGCGCAGTTCACCTTGCTTGAGCTCGCGTGTTTGGGCAGTCGCTTCCCCATTGGGTGAAGCAACAAGCACGCTTGCAGCCAGCAAGAATACATACGCACGCATGAAAGTCCTCGTATTTCCTGGCGCAAGATTACGCGGCCCGACATGAACCGATGATGAACAAGCAGTTAGCTCTGCGTTCAAGCACACTCAAGTTCAATGGCCAAGAAGATGAACGATTCGTGCATGAATCGAGACCTTCGAACACTGTCATCTGGTTCTGAGAACTGGTGTTTGCTGCCGTCCGGCGAGGAGATCGATATGAAGACCACTACTTTGGGACTGATAAAAGCCTCAACCTTGGCAATCGCTTTGCTGGGGTCGACAGCTATTGTCGCCACCATTGCCGCTCCGGACGTTGCTTTTGCTAAGGAAGGCAAAGGCAAGGGGGGGGGAAACGGCAACGGTGGAAACGGTAACTCCGGCAAAGGAGACCGCGGTGACAACAGCTCTGCCGGAAACAAGGGCGGGAAAAAGGGTGCCGAAAAAAACCGAGTTGGCCGAACTGCAGGAAAATCCAAAGTCGGCAACTCAAAGTCAAAATCTTCGCGTTCTACTACGGGTAAAGCTGGCCGTTTTTCATTGAAGGACATCTTCGGCAGCAAAGACAAATCGCGAACATTAGCTACTTCAAAGAAAAAATCGATCATCGGTGGTGGAAAGCAAAAGCCAAGGACGCAAAAGAAGCCTTCAAAAACAGTGATTGTTGAAGAATCCATTCGCCCAGAAGTCCGGACTAAAGGTAACAGGATAGCTGCGCTTCTTGGTGCCCACCCGTCGGAGTTGGGTGCTTTGAACGCGGCCAACGCCAGCCCAACTGCATTGGCGAATGCATCGCCCAATTCTCGGGTTGGTCGAATCGCCAACTACCGCGATACCGTCTTGGCTGGAGATGCATTGCGTGAGGAGCTTGCAGAACAACTTGAACAGCTCACCGATCTGGAGCCACCGGCGCGGACAGTTCCTGAAATCGAGGAAGATCTGCAAACTGCGCTGGACAATGTTCAGGAAAACCAGGTGCGCGTCGGGGAGCTTGAACAAGCGTTGGAGGACGCGGGTGGAACCGACCCAGAAATAGAAGAACAACTCGAACAAGCGCGCGCAGATTTGGAGAGTTCGGTCGAAGAAGCACAAGACCTGAACGATGAAAGACAAGCCGCAGTTGAGTACGAAGAAGCGACTGAAGAGGTTCAGGAGTTGGTCGATCTGGTTGAAGAACAGGAATTGATCGAACGGGAAGCTTTGGAAGCCGCAGCCAACAAACCTGTCACCGATGCCGTTGAGGCGGAGGTCAAGTCTCTTCTGGGTCTGTAAGCACAGACCAAAGCTCCCTCAGCTCATATAACCCACAGTGCTGACTACTCACGGAAGTACTGAATGCTGGGCCAGCCGCATGCTTCGTAGGGATGGGAAGTGGCTGGCCCACATTATTTCGGGCCTAGCCAAGCCGGCGTAGGCCGCAAGCGTTTTTCGTAACGTGCCAAAAAAAGAAATCCCGCCCCAAAACGGAGCGGGATTTAGTTTTCAATTCCAATAATCAGGACAGATATCGGGAATTGTGTGGGGGTCTGCTGAACTGCCTTCAGACGTTGTTATGTGCCTCGGAAAGCCGCTTGTTTTTGACGATCTGTGTTAATGCATTTTCGATAGGAGGGAAGCGACCACTGCTCGATTTGGTCGTGGTTGACAAACGTTCTTCGGCGCTTTTGCCGGGAGTTTGCATCACAGCTGTTGTGCTGGACTCTTCAGTCACAAAGGCAGGCTTTATCATGCGTTTCCCCTTGTCAGCGATCAAATGGTTTACCACTCGTTTGATCCAACAAGAACACTATGCCTCAGCTTGGTTGAACACTTTGAGAATACATTGTTCACATTCGGTTAATGTTGTTCTCGAAACAAAGACAAACGAACTACCGGGCGGCATGGTGGGTGAAAAGGATCTACTCTGGCCTCTTTGGGGGTAGAGAGAAACGCCCAGCGTTAGCCCCTTTGGTTGCCGACATGGCCGCCGCGCCGAGGACATCGCTTCGCCGATATACTCGTCAATGCCCGTTCACGAGCAATCTGGACCGTTAAGCTGATGAAGGGCGCTGGGAATGATAATAGCTGTTGGAATTTTGACGATAACTTTGACCCTGCAGGGCACGTCAATTGGAAGTTCAAATCACAGATAGTTGGGCTTTGGCACCGGGTAATGTCGTGGAGCCGACACAACTGCGCCTATGCTTGCGAAATCCAAGCCCAGACATTGCCCCTTAGGCCCGCAAAAAAAGGCGACGCAGTGTGTCCCGCTCGGGAAGGCTAAGAACTATCACCGGGTGACTACATCTATGAGGGGTATGTCCGGGACGACGACCCCAGCTGATGGGGATTGCGGTGCAAAGGATATTATGTGCGAGTCGGAGACTAAGTTTGCGATGTAAACCGTGACATGTTCCAAGTGTTGAACCAAATCGGGGCAATCGCCGGTATTCTGAATTGAATGCTTTGGCAGTTCCTCGCACTAAATTCAGTTCGCGACCACAGGTTGTCTTATGGCATTTGAAAGTATGGGATCATAACCGCCGTTTTTTACATGCAGAATAAACGTTATCATCCTGAGAGCCGCACCGAGAGCTCGGAAATCGCCGGGCTCGTTAAGAATACGCGTTTACTTTGTATTCCCCGAGTGATGAAATCATCAAAATTCTTAGCATTCGTGCGGTGGCCGAAGCGCAAGTAAGAAACCGAAGGCAAATATGGTTCAGGAAATCTGGCTGCATATTGGCACTGCCAAAAGCGGTACCACAGCGCTTCAGCACTATTGTAATGAGAACTCTGCCACGCTCGAAGATACAGGGCTATTATATGCTACTGCCAAAGGGCATTCCTCGGTCAATAAGCTTGCTGTTGCGATTAACAAGCACCGTCTGGAGCAGCTAGAAGAGATCTCCTCTCATCTGACACAGCAAATTCGAACTAGCACAGCCCGAAAGGCTCTGATTTCGTCAGAGATGCTGTTTGGAATGTCGCCCGCCGATATCATGGAAGCGCTTCCTGTGCTTGGACAGTATCCTTTGAATTTGTTGGTCTATTTCCGTCGGCAGGATCGCTATATCGAAAGTAAATACCTGCAGAAAATGAAGAACGGTCGATTCCGGGGGACGATCTGGGAATACATCGATAAGTTCGATGGTTCCGGATCGGATTACTACGCGGAATTGCGGCCGTGGTTCAATCTGGAATGCGATATCCATCCACGTATCTGCGAACGCGACAGTCTGATCGGGGGATCGACAGTGACGGACGCTCTGTCAGTGATGGGTTTCGATGACCTGGCGGGTTTGGTGCCCAAGACGCGGGTTGAGAACACCTCTCCCTCCCTTGGGCGCATTCAGTTGCTGCAGGCCTTGGCAGAAGCAGGGCATCCGAAAATCCGTCAAATACAAAGGGCATTGCCACCGGATCAGAGCGGAAAGGCGCGGATGCTGACGCAAGCTCAACGCCGGGACTACGTGAGCAAATATGAACAGGGCAATGAGGCGCTGCGCCAGTCCTTCTTCCCCTCTTTACCGCAGCTGTTTTCGACTGATGATCTGGAAAATGGTTCGGATCAGGTATCTTCGGGCTATACACCAGAGCAGATCGCAGAGATCAAACAAGTGTTTGAAGCGGTATTGCGATCGAAGGCCTGAGTTGAATAAACGCCATACGCGGGTGCGCGTTAGCACGTTTCGGACAATGTTGGGATTTTGGTAGCGGAGGAGGGACTTGAACCCCCGACACGCGGATTATGATTCCGCTGCTCTAACCAACTGAGCTACTCCGCCATGAGTGAGAGGCGATTTAAGCGAGGGGCCGGGGAGGGTCAAGAGGGAAAAGCGTGCCCGTCGAGATTCTTTGCTTGGTCTCTCAGCGAGTGCTACGTTTTGTTGTGAGGCCGTGGGTTTTCTCGGCGATTTGGCGAATGAAACGCGCACAGGCTTCGGGTTCGGTGATCAGGATCATATGGCCGCACTGCTCTAATTCCTCAAAGGTCAGGCCAAATTTCGTCATTGCCGCGCCGTGGACCCTGGCTGACAGGATTGGGTCTTCGCTGCCGTACAGGATACCACCGGGCGTTTGCAGTTCACCATAACGCTGGTTCAATGCGCCCATGCTGGATTCGACACCGATGACGTCTTGCGATGCGGTAATGAAGGCCGAGGGGCGCAGGCCGAGGGCACCTCCGGCACGATCCAGAAAATCATTGGGCGCGGGTTCGGGGGCGAAGACGTCTTTCAAGACGAGGGGCGCAGTTTTTCGGGCCATCGGGACGGCGATCGTGTTGCCGATGAGGTTGCGCAGCCACTCGGTGCGGATTTCCAGTGGTTTGAAGACGGCAGGCGGTGTGGGCATTGCCTGAGTCAGGGGAGCCAGCAGCGCCAGCGCCGCCGTTCTGTCCGGGTAGTCCAGAGCCATTGCCAGTGACACGGCGCCGCCGAGCGAGTGACCAACCAATATGGCTTGATCGACATTCTTGGTTTCGAGAAACGCGTGGATCATGCGGGCCTGTTCAGGCAAGGCCGCCAGTTGAGCAGTATCGCGGGTGGAATAGCCACAGCCCGGACGGTCGACCGCGAGAACGTGATAATCCTGCGCAAGGTCATCCATCAGCGCATAGGTGAAATGCTGCAACTGGCCCGAGAGGCCGTGGATCATGACGATGGTCGGGTTGGCGGGGTCGCCTTTTTCGACATAGTGGATGCTGCCACCCGGAACAGGAACGATCTGTCCCAGTTGCGGCACCATCTCGGTACCCTGCCGCGTCAGGCGGCGGGTCCAAAGGTGCATGCCCAGCAGGCAAGCCGCCAACAGCAAGACAATCGTTAGCAGGATCGACATCAGGGATCTCCGGTTGTTTCTGTTAGGGCATGGTATTGCTCGAGCCCCGATCGCACCATGCGTTTTCTGAACTCGGAGACTGTGCCCGGCCAGAGCGTCGTGTTGCGCCCGTTGGCGTCCTGATACCACGAGGTGCAACCGCCAGATTGCCAAACGCTCTCAAGGTGGCGCTCTTGCATTTCTTGCGTGAACGCAGCCTGCTTGTCGGCATCCGGGGTAATGATGCGGAGGCCATTCGCACGCATCCCCGACAGAACGCGGCCGATATGGGCGACTTGCGCTTCGATCATGAGCACAACCGAATTGTGCCCCAGCCCGGTATGGGGTCCTAGAAGGATGAAGAAGTTGGGAAACCCGGCGATTGCGGTGCCAAGGTTCGCCTTCATGCCATCGGTCCAAGCTTGTTTCAGGGTCAGACCATCAGCACCCGTGATGTCGAGATTGTCGACCATGTCAGTCACATGGAACCCGGTTCCCCAGATCAGAACATCGGCCTCGATCTCATCGCCGTTGCTTGCCGTAAGACGGTTTCCGTCAATCGAAGTGACCGCACGCGGCACCACATCCACGTTGTCTCTGGCCAGTGCCGGGTACCAGTCGTTTGAGCTTAGGATGCGTTTGCACCCGATTGTGTAATCGGGCGTCAGCGCCGCTCTCAGTGTTGGGTCGGATATCGCGCTCTCCAAGGCCTGTCGCCACATTTTCATTGCAAAGTCGACGGCGCGGGGTTCGCCTCGGAATACGCGGTGGCGAAACTCGAACAACATATAGATCAATTGGCGCCGGATGCGGGGCAGCAGCGGAAGGTGCGCGTACAAGCGGCGCACCCATGGAGCAATCGGGCCGTCCGGGCGAGGCAGAACGTAGGGTGCGCTGCGTTGGAAAATGGTGACGCGGGCTGCGGTTTTAGCGATCTCGGGGATGAATTGAACTGCTGAAGCTCCGGTCCCGATAACGGCGATCCGTTTGCCGCTCAGCGAAACGTCATGATCCCATTCCGCGGAATGAAAGCTGAGGCCGGGAAAGCTACTGGCGCCTGGTATCTGCGGAATGCGCGGCACATGCAGTGCGCCGATGGCCGAGACCAGAAAGCGCGCTGACCAGCGGTGGCCATCCTCTGTTTCAACTTGCCATCGGGAGCCGTCCCAATGGGCGGATTTGAGTTTCTGATGAAAATGGCAGAGCTCATATAGCCCTTCGTCCCGCGCGATACGCTGCAGATAGGACTGGATCTCAGGGCCACCGGCATAGGCGCGGGTCCAATGCGGGTTGAGGTGGGTTGCCATTGAATAAAGATGCGAGGGTACATCGCAAGCAACGCCGGGATAGGTGTTTTCGCGCCATGTCCCGCCGATATCGTCGGCTTTTTCCAGAATGGTAATGTCCGATAGCCTGCGCTTGCGTGCCTCAAGCGCCATAGTCAGGCCTGAGAACCCGGCTCCGACGATCAGCATGTCGGTTTGCGCCGTCATCTCTGCCTCCCCTTCGTTTGCGCACTGCATTGATGATAGGGGCAGGCACGCAGTTTGAACAGACTGCCGTATAGTCAGCCATTCCCACTCAGCACGGCTGCCGAAGGGCGCGGTAACACGTCAAGCAGGCCAAACACACGGTCACGGCATGCGGGACCGACCCAGTCCGAAGGGTAGAACCCCGGGGGCAGATCCGGCTGGCGCAGCACAACACGCCGCCATCGATGCACCAGCAGGGTGCGCAAAGTCGCGCTCTGCAAGGGTGTTGGCGTCCACGCCTCGGGGCGGGACTTCGCAGCCTTTTCGACCGCTGCCAAAAGGGTCTGACACGAGGCGCGTAACTCAGGTGGGCACAACCGATCCTGAACCCATTTCGGGGCTGTGTGCGGGAATATGTCCAGAGCGAGCAAGCCATCCCCCTGACTCGGAGCCACGCCTGCGCCCATGGCAACATTGCGCCCTATGGGGATGTAGTCATCGCTGAGCATCACATCCTCAAGCACTTGCGTCCCGGATCCGTCTTCGGCGATCAGCAGATGCCAATGCTCGATGGGTGCCGGACCGCGCGCATAGATGCGCGGCGTGACCATGGCCGATTGGGTTCTGCCGAACTCCGAAAGAACATGGCGCGAGACGCGGCCAATCCGGTCACTCTCGATCCAGCCATCCTTGCGCAAGCGATGTACAGCGACGCGGATGGCTTCGGGCTTGATGCCCATCGGCTCAATAATTCGCGTCAGAGCACCGCCCGATATCTGGGCTCCGGGCTCCTGCGCCATGTCTCCAAACAGCGAGACAATGATCGACCACACCCGCTGGTCTTGCGGGTCCGTCAGCTCGGCCACAGCCGTTTCGAACCACGAGCTTTGGTTGGTCATACGACCAGTTTAACCCATTAGGTCCAATAAGAAAAACAGGTATGTACAGCCCTTCAGCGCGCGTTCATGGTCAGAAGCTCGTATTCTGCAACCGGTTCGTCATCCTGATTGGTCAGGGACACGTGCCAGCGGACCTCACCATAGTCATCATTGCGCGGGGTTTTCTGCTTTACCGTCAGGCGTACCTTGATGCTATCTCCGGCAACAACGGGTTTCATGAAGCGCAGCCCGCCCAGCCCGGTATTGGCCAGCACCGGCCCCTCGTTCGGCTCAACAAACAGGCCCGCAGCAAAGCTCAGCAACAGATAGCCATGCGCCACGCGGCCCGGGAAGAACGGATTTCGCGCTGCTGCGTCCTCGTCCATATGAGCATAGAACGTATCGCCGGTGAAATTGGCGAAATGTTCAATATCGTCCAGCGTGATTTTGCGCGAGGCGGTGTGTAGCGTCTCGCCGATCTGTAGCTCTCCGAACTTGCGGGTAAAGGGGTGTGCAGGGCCATTAACTTCGGTCGCTCCCGGCACCCATTTGGTTCCGATGCTGCTGAGCATCTGCGGTGATCCCTGAATGGCTGTGCGCTGCATATAGTGTTTCACACCGCGCACACCGCCCATTTCCTCACCACCACCCGCACGGCCCGGCCCACCATGCACCATATGCGGCAGCGGAGAGCCATGACCGGTCGATTCCGCCATCGAGTCGCGGTTGTTGATGTAGATACGTCCGTTAAAAGCCGCAGATCCCATCACCACGCCGCGCGCGACGTCGGTGTCATGAGTGATCAGCGACGTGACCAGAGACCCCTGACCGCGATTGGCCAGCGCCACCGCGTGATCCAGATCGCGATATCCCATGAGGGTTGATACTGGGCCAAACGCCTCGGTGTCATGGACTCGCTGCGCTTTGTCTGGGTCGGCGCAGTGAAACAGCATCGGGGGGACGAAGGCTCCGGTCTCGGGGCCGTGCAGGTCGAACGCGTCCGGATCGCCGAAGACCCGTTCAGCCTCTTGTCCGATCAGAGCGGCCTTTTCCAGCACGTCGGCCTTCTGCCCGTTAGACACAAGCGCACCCATGCGCGTGGTCTCGGCCCGCGGGTCGCCGATGGTGATCTTCGCCAGCCGCGCTGACAGCGCGTTGATCACCGCATCGATCTGGCTGTCGGGTGCGATGATGCGTCGAATGGCGGTGCATTTCTGACCCGCCTTGGTGGTCATCTCGCGGGAGACTTCCTTGATGAACAGGTCGAATTCGGGCGTGCCGGGTTTTACATCGGGGCCGAGGATCGAGGCGTTCAAGCTGTCCTGCTCGGCAACGAACCGGACCGAGTTCTGCAAGATCGCAGGTGTCTGCCGTAGCTTCAACGCGGTGTTCGCCGAGCCAGTGAAGCTGACCACATCCTGACAGCCCATGTGATCCAGCATGTCTCCTAACCCGCCCGAGACCAGTTGCAGCGCACCTGCGGGCAAGATGCCGCTGTCCAGCATGATCCGTACAGCGAGTTCGGTGACGTAACAGCTATTGGTGGCCGGTTTCACGATGGCGGGGACGCCCGCAAGCAGCGTCGGGGCCAGTTTCTCCAGCATCCCCCAGACCGGGAAGTTGAACGCATTGATATGAACTGCCACGCCCTGCAGTGGTGTGCAGATATGTTGCCCAAGAAAGGTGCCGTTGCGCGAAAGCTGCTCAATCTCACCGTCTAGGTAGACTTGAGCGTCCGGCATCTCGCGTCTGCCTTTAGAGGCGAAGACAAACATCGTGCCGATGCCGCCGTCGATATCGATCAGGTGGTCCTTCTGCGTGGCCCCGGTCTCAAAGCTCAGGTCGTAAAGGGCCTGCTTGTGCGCAGACAACGCTTGTGCCAACGCCTTGAGCATCCGGGCGCGGTCGTGGAACGTGAGCTCGCGCAGAGCGGGGCCGCCGGTGTTGCGCGCGTAATCCAGCATGGCCTGCATGTCGAGCGCCGCGTTTCCTGCGCTGGCAAATGGTGCGCCGGTGATGGCGGATGCGATGGTGCGTGCGCCTTCGCCGGGCGCGACCCAAGTGCCAGCGGCAAAGCTGGAAATCTGATGCAGGGACATGGTGTTCTCCTGTTTAATGAGGCGGGGCTTAGTGCCCTAATGCGCCCATTTGCTGCGGCAGGTACAGGACCACGATGGGCACCAGCACGATCAGCGTGAGGCGGAAGATATCGGCGATCCAGAATGGTGTAACGCCGCGAAAGATGGTGCCGGTCGAGACATCGCCCACCACGCCTTTCAGGATGAAGACGTTCAGGCCCACAGGCGGGGTGATCAGCGAGATTTCGGTGACAACCACAACAACGATGCCAAACCAGATTGGGTCATAGCCCAGAGACGTGACCAACGGGAAGAAGATCGGAACCGTCAGCAACAGCATCGAGAGAGATTCGAAGACGCAACCCAGAATGATGTAGATACCAAGGATCATCAGGATCACGACAAACGGCGCCACATCATAGGCTGTGACCATTGCAATCAGGGCTTCGGGCAAGCCAGCCAGATTGATGAAGTTCGAAAATATCTGCGCGCCGATCAGCACCGCGAACAAGGCAGACGCCGTAAAGCAGGTCTCTTTCAGCACCTCAAAGGTTGAGCCAACAGTCAGACCACCTCGAAATAGGGCGATCAGAAAGGCTCCCGCGGCACCCATGCCTGCGGCCTCAGTCGGTGAAAAGGTCAGGTTTAGGGGTTCAAAGTCAAAGGCTCCGTACAGCCCGCCGATCACCAGAAAGAACAACAGCAGCACGGCCCAGACCGAGCCCAGTGCACGGATACGCTCCGACCAGGTGGCGCGCTCCCCGGCCGGCCCGGACTCGGGATTGCGCCAAACGGTCCAGCGCACCGCGAAAAGGTAGAAGAGGATACCGAGAATGCCAGGTATGATCCCCGCCATGAACAGTTTCCCGATCGAGGTCTCGGTCAGCAGCCCATAGATGACCAGAATGACCGATGGGGGGATCAGAATGCCCAACGTGCCACCAGCGGCAATCGAGGCGGTCGAAAGTTCGTCGGAATAGCCATAGCGTCGCATCTGCGGCATCGCGACCTTTGACATGGTCGCAGCGGTGGCCAGAGACGAGCCGCAAATGGCCGAGAACCCACCACAGGCTGCGACCGTGGCCATAGCGATTCCGCCGCGCATGTGACCCAAGAAAGCATTGGACACTGCATAAAGCTCGCGCGCCATGCCACCCTTGTTCACGAACAGGCCCATCAAGATGAAAAGCGGAACAACGGATAGACCATAATCCTGAGCAGTATCAGTGATCTGGCGGCCCACCATGGACATGGCAGCCTTCAACCCGCGCTCATCAAAGATCGAGCCGCCACGTTCGTAGGCGAAGCCCAATGTGCCGACCAGTCCCATGGCAAAGACGATGGGCAGGCGCACCAGCACCAGGATCAATACAATCGCAAATCCGATCAGTGCTGCGGTCATTACATAGGCTCCGTCAAAGTATTTGGGGCGAAGGCCTTTAGCAGCCCGGTGGCGATCATCACCAGTGCGGTGATGGCAACAGACAGGGTAATGAACCAGCCGATCAGGTAGGTGGGGATTGAGAGATATTCGGTCACATCCCCATAATCCCGCGCGCGTTCAGCCAGGACCCAAACGCGTTGGACCGGCCAGAACAACATGATGCCGCTGACCACATAGATCACCACGTCCTGCGCACGCGACAGATGCAGACGGTGGAAGAACCCGTCCGTCAGATCGACTGCGATATGGCCGTTGGTGGTTGAGACGATCGGGAGGACTGAAAACACCAGAATGGCCATCAGAATCCGCGTCAGTTCGGTGGCGGCCTCAATGGGCGCATTTAAGACCGAACGCAGGATCACATCGCAAAATGTCATTGCCATCAGGATGAACAGGGCGATGCACGCCACGATCACGGGAAGGGCGCTGGCGCGTCGCACAAGCTGGATTATCGGGGTCATGGGAAACTCGCGCAGGGTAAGTCAGGGCGGCGCAAAGGCCGCCCTGCAGTCGGATCAGTTCGAGGACATTTCCGATTTGATCATGTCATAGGCGGCCTGAGCGTCGACACCTGTTGCGTCAACCTCGGCGATGACCTTGCCGCGGATGTCTTCAGCGATGGCCGAGAACTTCTCCATATCCGCGTCTGTGGCAGCGTTGATGGCATTGCCTTCCGCCGCTTCGGTCGCCTCGCGACCTGTGGCATCAATCTCATCCCAGATCTTGCCGATCTCACGGCTCAGCGGTTCACCGAATACGTTTTCTTCCAACGCCGTCTGAAGCTCGGGTGGCAGATCTGCGAAGGTGTCTTCGTTCATGATGAAGGCAAACGAACCACGATAGAGGCCACCGGGCATCTCATAGACGTTCTGCGCAACCTCGGTTAGCTTGAAACCCTTGCGCGATTCCAGTGGCATGACCACGCCGTCAGCGGCTTTCGATGCCAGCGTCTCGTAGACCTTCGGGGCAGGCACCTGAATGCCGGTTGCACCAAGCGCTGCGCCTACGTCACCGCCAACGCCACCGGGGATGCGCACCTTCAGACCCGATACTTCCTCCAGAGAGGTCACGGGGGTGCTGGAATGCAGCTGTGCAGGGCCATGGGTGTGCAGGGCAATGACCTTCACACCGCGATGTTCGTCAGCAGCTTTGAGGTGCTGGTCATATGCGCGCCAGTAAGCCACCGAAGCGTCCTCGGCCGAACCTTCATAACCCGGCAGCTCGATCAGTTTGGTGGTGACGAAGCGACCCGGCTGATAGCCGTGGAAGATGATCGAGGCATCGGCAGCGCCGTCCATGATCAGGTCCATCTGTGCGGGCGGTGGTGCGATGCCCAGTTTCAGTTCCGCAGTGACCTGCCCGTCGGTGGCCTCTTCCACCATCTCGACGAATTTGGGCCACATCTTTGCGTTGATGCCATGGGTGGGCGGTGCCCAGCTGGAAATCGTCAAAGTGTAGTCGGCAGCAAAGGCGATGGTGCCGGACACCGCCAGCGTTGCCGAGGCCAACAGGGTGGTGAGCTTGGTGAATTTCATGACCGGATCTCCTCCTCAAAAGCGCAAGTCGTGAATTTGGTATTGGTTCGTTTTGTAACTATCAACGGGGCTAAACAGATGTCGTTGACCCGCCGATTCACAAAAGCTTGGAGAATTTATTGACCAACCGTTCGGTTTATGCAAGAAGTTTGTTGTTACTTATGAAAAGCGAACCGGGTATGTCCGACACGATTATTTCGCAGAATATGGGGCAATGGGTTGAAATTACACTCAATCGCCCAGATCGCCTGAACAGTTTCACTGATGAGATGCATTATGCCCTGCGCGCTGCGCTTGAAGCCGCGCGCGACGAAGGCGCCCGTTCTGTGCTGCTGACTGGCGCGGGTCGTGGGTTCTGTGCAGGGCAGGATTTGGGGAATCGAAACCCTGCAACGATGGAGGGGCCGCCTGATCTCGGCCACACAGTGCGTACGTTTTATGCGCCTTTGGTCCGCCTGATCCGGTCGCTGGAATTTCCCGTTGTTTGTGCCGTCAATGGTGTCGCTGCCGGGGCAGGGGCGAATCTCGCCTTGGCCTGCGACGTGGTACTTGCCGCCGAATCTGCGAAGTTCATCCAATCGTTTTCCAAAGTTGGTCTGATCCCCGATACCGGCGGCAGCTGGCATTTGCCGCACCTGCTGGGTGAGGCGCGGGCCAAGGGTCTGGCCCTGACCGGGCAGCCGTTGCCAGCGCAGGAGGCGGCAGATTGGGGGCTGATCTGGAAAGCGATTCCCGACGCCGATCTGGTGGCCGAGGCGCGCGCGCTGACGGAACAATTCGCGAATGGTCCGACGCTGGGGCTTGGCCTGACGAAGCAGACGATACAAGCGGCTGCCACGCATACTCTGACCGATCATCTGGAGATTGAGGCGGACGCAATGAAAACCTGCGGTGAAAGCGCGGATTATGCCGAAGGCGTAACTGCGTTTCTGGAAAAGCGCGCGCCGGTGTTTCGGGGGGAATGAGATGACACCGAAGGAACGCGCCCAAAAAGCCGCCGCTGCCATGTGGGGGCGGGACAATGCCTCGCAATGGGCAGGCATGGAACTGGTCGAGATGGATGAAGGTGTTGCAACGTTGGCGCTGCAGGTCGCCGAGCATCACTGCAACGGGCACGGGATCTGCCATGGCGGCGTGACCTTCATGTTGGCCGACAGCGCCTTTGCCTTTGCCTGCAACAGTCGCAACCAGTCCACAGTGGCGCAGCACAATGTGATCAGCTACGTCGCGCCTGCGCGCTCCGGTGACCTGCTGACGGCCCGCGCAACGGAACAAAGCCTGACCGGGCGCAGCGGCATCTATGACGTAACCGTAACCAACCAGACCGGCCAGAAGATCGCAGAGTTTCGGGGCTTTTCCCGCGCGGTCAAAGGGCCAGTGTTTGATGAGACCTGAGACGAGGGGGATGGCATGAAGGATCTTACTCCGAACAAGGCGGATCTTGATCCGATCGAGATCGCCTCGATTGATGAAATCCGCAGCTTACAGTTGGATCGGCTGAAATGGTCGCTGCGCCATGCCTATGAGAACGTACTTATGTACCGGCAGCGGTTTGATGAGGCCGGGGTGCATCCTGACGACCTGCAATCCCTCAGTGATCTGGCGCGGTTCCCGTTTACCTACAAGAACGATCTGCGGGAAAACTATCCGTTTGGCCTGTTTGCCGTTCCGCGAGAGCAGATCATTCGGGTCCATGCCTCGTCGGGGACCACGGGCAAGCCGACTGTAGTTGGCTATACGCAGGGCGACATCGACAATTGGGCGGATTTGGTGGCGCGGTCCTTGCGGGCCAGCGGCTTGCGCCGGGGCGACATGGTGCACAATGCCTATGGCTATGGCCTGTTCACCGGCGGTTTGGGCGCGCATTACGGGATCGAACGTCTGGGGGCCACGGTCGTCCCGATGAGCGGCGGGCAGACCGCAAAGCAGGTTGATCTGATCACAGATTTCAAACCGGACGGGATTATGGTGACACCGTCCTATATGCTGAACATTCTTGAGCAGTATCATAAGGTTGGCCTTGATCCGCGCGAAAGCTCTCTGGCTGTTGGCGTCTTTGGTGCCGAGCCATGGACGGATTCGATGCGCGCCGAGGTTGAGCAAGCTTTCGACATGCATGCCGTCGATATCTATGGCCTATCCGAGATCATGGGACCGGGCGTCGCAAATGAGTGCGTCGAAACTAAAGACGGTCCGGTGATCTGGGAAGATCACTTCTATCCCGAGATTATTGACCCCGTGACTGGCGAGGTCCTCCCCGATGGCGAGATTGGTGAGCTAGTCTTTACCACTCTGACCAAAGAGGGCCTTCCGATGATCCGCTATCGTACCCGCGACCTGACCCGGCTGCTACCCGGCACCGCGCGATCGATGCGACGGATGGAGAAAATCACCGGGCGTTCGGATGACATGATCATTCTGCGTGGTGTCAATGTCTTCCCCAGCCAGATCGAGGAGCAGGTTCTGGCAACCGGCGGTCTCGCGCCCTATTACCAGATCGAGCTCTACAAAGCGGGTCGGATGGACGCGATGCGCATCCATGTCGAGGCAACGCCGGACGCAGCAGATGAGCTGAGCAAAACCGCTGCTGCCCGGATGCTATCGCGCCGGATTAAAGAGGTGGTTGGCATCTCGACCGAGATCGATATAGGCGAGCCGGGCGAAGTCGAACGCTCGCAGGGCAAAGCCCGGCGCGTGATCGACAATCGGGACAGTTAACGCAGAGACGGAGTGTAGTGTATTGGCGCGCACGATAGCAAAAGACCATGACCACAAACGGGCTCGCATCCTGAAATCCGCCGCGCGCGTTTTCGCGCAGGAAGGGTTTGATCGGGCGTCCATGTCTCAACTGGCGCGGGAATGCGGGATATCGAAGGCCAACATCTATCATTACTATGACAGCAAGGATGCCATTCTGTTCGATATACTCGACAGCTACCTGCTGCAGCTGCGTGACCAGATTTGCGGCCTTGACCTTGATGGGCTGGAGCCTGCGGAACGCCTGAGGCGCGTCGTACGGGAAATTCTGCTGGCCTATCAGGGCGTGGATGATGAGCACCGGGTGCAAACCAGCGGCATGTCGGCCTTGCCCGAGGATCAGCAGAAACTGCTGCGTGGATATCAAAGAGATCTGGTGGTGTTCGTAAGCGACATCATCGCCAGCACCTCGCCTGCAACCTTCAAGGATGACGCAGCCAAGCTGCGAGCGACCACCATGTCCGTGTTCGGGATGCTGAACTGGTTCTACATGTGGAACGCAGGCGCAGATACCGATGCACGCAGCGACTATGCCGCGCTGGTGAGTGACCTGACCTTGTCCGGCGTTGACGGTCTCTAACAGGCGTTTGGCGCAGAGTTGATTTGGTTTCGCAGCACGGATCGGTTTGAATGAGGGCGGAGGCCCCTTATGCAACGCCCTGATCGTTTCGATAAATTCTATTTCGCCAAAGTAGGTCTGGGCGAAGCCTGTGGCTGCGCCGAGCGGGTGATTGACGTCTTCGAGTTCAACCGGAAAAGTGGTGCTCAATCGCTGAAGGCATTGAAGACAGATCGGCGCAACCGTCGTTCACTTCGCGGATTGGCCGTGAAGTATGGGTTGCTGAGTCGCAAGCGCCAACCTTGAAAGCTAGGGCGCTTTGAGGCCCAGTTTCTCGACCTGTTCGGTCGCTCTGGCCACCCACTGATCTTTCATTTCAACCCCGGTCAGCTGCCGCAGCCCAAGCTTGCGGAGCGTTTCGGTTTTCTCGGTGGTGCCGACCCCGAAACTGGCCGCGACGCGGGGCCACCAATAGTCGACTGACGCTTGCATCTCTGCAGCCTTTCCCTGTTCGATCAGCTTGCCCGCACCCTCAAAGGCCAGCTCACCGTGGCGTGCCTCGATCGGGGATATCTCGCGGAAGGCTTCGGCCAGAGGTTGATAGGATATCTGCGAAAACTGAGAGAGTTGAACGGCAACCGCCTGACTCATCAGCAGATTCATCACCACAGCGTCTTCCCACCCCTCGATCGGATAGTTGAACACCGCAAGGCGCATGTCATGCTCAGAGCGGGTCGCCCCGATATCTGCATCACGATCCAGACGCGTGGTCCAGGGGTGGTGATTTGCATAGCGATCCGTATTGGCTCCGAACTCGCCCATGATCTTCAAAACACGATCCGCATTGTCGGTCTTTTCCAGCACAATCTTGGCCGCCGCGATGCGTTCTTTGATGCCGGGGCCCTGATTGATGATATCGGCAAAGCCTGCTGCGCCGGCCAGTTCGCTGTCTACGAAAGTTGCCATCAGCTTCATCAGCTCCGCGCGATAGCGCGGCGGAACATTGGTCGGGTTGCTTAGAACGCCACCTGCTGCGAGATAGCTCTCGATTGTCATGTCTTCAGCCATCATTCCCTCCGTCTACTGGTCGTAGTCCACGACCACGGTGTCGGTCAGCGGATAGGCCTGACAGCTCAGGACATAGCCTTTCTCGACCTCGTAATCTTCCAATGCGTGATTGGCGACCATCTCGACATCGCCTTCAAGCACCCGGCATCGGCAGGTTGAACAGACCCCGGCCTTGCAGGCGTAAGGCGCGTCCATCGCGTTTTCCAAAGCCGCATCAAGGATCGACTGATCCTTGGGCATGGTGACTGTCTGCGTAGCCCCGTCCATCGTGATCGACGCTTTGGTCTGGTTGGCCTGAGATGACGTGTCTGCTCCACTCACCTTTCGCTTGGCGCGACCAGGTTGGGCGCTGGCGAAGAGCTCGAACTTGATCTGCCCGTCATTCAACCCATGTGCGCGCAGCGCTGAGGCAATACCCAGCATCATGGGCTCGGGGCCACAGATAAAGGCTGTGTCGACGTTCTGGATGTCGATCCAGTGCTCAAACAGTTCGGCGCATTTTTCCTGCGTCACCAGACCAGTGAATAGTTCGATCTCTTGCGCGTCTATTTCCAGAATATGGATGACGTTCAGACGCTCCATATAGAGGTTCTTAAGGTCTTCCAGCTCCTCTCGGAACATGATCGTGTTCACGCCTTTGTTGGCATAGACCAACGTGAACCGGGAGTGTGGCTCTCGGGCGAGTGTGGTTTTCAGGATCGACAGAACCGGGGTGATGCCCGACCCACCGGCAAAACCCAGATACTGCTTTTCGGCGGACGGATCGATTGCGGTGTGAAAGCTGCCCATGGGGGGCATCGCCTGCACCGTATCGCCGACCTTCAGATCGCTGTTCGCCCAGGTTGAGAACGCGCCACCATCCACACGCTTGATCCCCACCTGCAGAATTCCGTCATCCTTGCCTGCGCAGATCGAATAAGAGCGACGCAGCTCTTCCCCGTCGAAATCGCGGCGGAAGGTCAGGTATTGGCCTTGGGTAAAGTCGAACTCCTCAGCCGAGCCGTTCATCGGCTTCAACGTCACCACCACCGCATCGCGGATGGTTTTGTGAATGTCGGTGACTTCCAGATCGTGAAAGCGTGCCATCCGGTGATCCTCCCTCAGATGCACTTGAAATAGTCAAAAGGTTCCAGGCAGTCGGTGCAGCGCCAATGGGCCTTGCATGGGGTCGAGCCGAACTGGCTGACCTTCTCAACCGCCTTGCTGCCGCAGTGCGGGCAACGTTCGGGGCCGCCTGCGGGCTGGGGCGGGGCGATGCCGTAATCTTCAAGTTTGGCACGGCCTTTTTTGCTGAGCCAATCGGTGGTCCACGCCGGCGAGATGCTGGTCTCGATCCGCAAATCGCTGATCCCGTGGTCACGTAGTGCGGTTTCGATGTCCATGCTGATCACCGAGGTCGCCGGACAGCCAGAATAGGTCGGCGTGACCGTGACCTTCAGAGTGTCATCATCCCATTGAACATCGCGCACGATACCCAGATCGACGACCGAGATCACTGGAATCTCGGGGTCTGGTACGGCGTCGAGCCATTGCCAAACCTGATCCGTTGAGGCCCGCATCGATCCTTACCACTTTGCGCTGGGATAGGCGCGTTGCAGCCACTGCATTTGCGTCAGCAAGTGGCCCAGATGCTCGGTATGCATGCGACCATCGCGTCCGCCTTTGTGGGCAAAGCGGCTTTCTGGAATGGTCAGGGTCGCTTCGGTCAGGATGCGCTCGACTAGAGCGTCATATTCTGCGCGCAGATCAGCCGGGCTCGGGGCGATCCCCGCCGTAACCATCTCGGCATCCACGTCGTCGCTGGCAAACATCTCGCCCACATAGGGCCAAAGGTAATCCAGCGCCTCTTGCATGCGGGCATGGCTTTCTTCGGTCCCGTCGCCCAGACCGACGACCGTATCGCCCGAACGTTCGAGGTGATAGGTGACCTCTTTGCTGGCTTTGGCAGCGATCGCGGCAACTCGTTCGTCGGATGATTTCATCAGACGCCCGAGCATGATTGAATGCCACGCATCAAACAGGAACTGACGCATCAGAGTGCGTCCGAAATCTCCGTTGGGAACTTCTACCAGCAGTACGTTGCGGAAATCCCAGGCGTCGCGCAGAAAGGCTAGATCATCAGCGCTCTTGCCGCCATTGATCTCTCCTGCAAGGCCCAGCCACATCTGGGTCTGACCGATCAGGTCCAGCGCGGTATTGGCCAGAGCGATGTCTTCCTCAAGCACCGGTGCATGGCCGCACCATTCGCTGACGCGATGGCCAAGGATCAGGGTGTTGTCCCCCATTCGCAGCAGGAACTGCAGCAAAGCGTCATTGGAAACCGGAGCACTCATTACATCGCCCCCACTTCTTCGGGAATGTCGAAGAAGGTTGGATGGCGGTACACCTTGCTTTCGCTGGGCTCGTACAGCGGACCTTTGTCGCTGGGCGATGAGGCCGAGATGTTGTTGGCCTCAACCACCCAGATCGAAACGCCTTCATTGCGGCGGGTATAGACGTCGCGGGCATTTTTGATCGCCATCTCGGCGTCTGGCGCGTGTAACGATCCGACATGGCGGTGGCTCATGCCATGTTGTCCGCGGATGAAGATTTCCCACAGGGGCCATTCGTTGTTCATTTGGTATCCTCCTCAGGGCAGTCTTATTCTGCAGCCAGATTTGTAGCGCGTTTCTTGCGGGCATGGGCCAGCAGCCCGTCACGAACCCATTTACCGTCGTCCCAGGCCTTGTTGCGCGCGGCCAAACGGTCGACGTTACATGGGCCGTTGCCCTTGATCACATCGAAGAACTCGGACCAGTCCGGGTCGGTGTAGTCGTAGTGGCCCCGCTCTTCGTTCCATTTCAGGTCCGGGTCGGGAATGGTCAGACCTAGATACTCGGCCTGTGGCACGGTCTGGTCCACGAACTTCTGGCGCAGCTCATCATTGGTGTTGATCTTGATCTTCCAAGCCATGGATTGCGCGGAATGCACGCTTTCCTTGTCCGATGGCCCGAACATCATCAGCGACGGGTACCACAGACGGTTCATCGCGTCCTGCGCCATCCTGCGCTGTTCGGGCGTGCCTTCGGCCATCTTGCGGATCGCGTCATAACCCTGACGCTGGTGGAACGATTCTTCCTTGCAAATGCGGATCATCGCGCGCGAGTAGGGTCCGAAGGACGTCCGCTGCAACGGAACCTGGTTCATGATCGCGGCCCCATCGACCAGCCATCCGACCGCACCGATATCGGCCCAGTTCAGCGTTGGATAGTTGAAGATCGACGAGTATTTCATGCGTCCATCCAGCAGCATCTCGGTGATCTCATCGCGGCTGACGCCCAGCGTTTCGGCGGCGCAATAGAGATACAGGCCGTGCCCGGCTTCATCCTGCACCTTTGCCAGCAGGATTGCCTTGCGCTCCAGCGTGGGTGCGCGGGTGATCCAGTTGCCTTCGGGCAGCTGACCGACGATCTCGGAATGCGCGTGCTGTCCAATTTGACGGATCAGTGTCGCGCGATAGTCGTCGGGCATCCAGTCCTTGGGCTCGATCTTGATATCGGCGTCAATCTTGTCCTGAAAGGCGCGCTCCTGCTCGGTCATCTCCTCGCGGGATTTCACGCCTGTTCCGGCTGTCTTGATCATCTGAGCATACATGTGAGGTCTCCTCCCTTACACGCGTTCGAGAATAAGTGCGGCCCCCTGGCCAACGCCCACGCACATGGTGCAAAGCGCATAGCGCCCGCCCGTGCGGCGCAGTTGATAGGCGGCGGTCATCACCAGCCGCGCACCGCTCATCCCAAGCGGGTGACCGATCGCAATTGCGCCGCCGTTCGGGTTCACATGCGGCGCGTCGTCTGCCACGCCCAACTCGCGCAACGTCGCCAGCCCTTGTGAGGCAAAGGCCTCATTCAATTCTATCACATCCATCTGTTCGATGCTCAGCCCGGCGCGGGCCAGCACCTTTTGGCTGGCCGGAACCGGGCCAATGCCCATCACGCGCGGTTCGACCCCGGCAACGGACATGCCGACCACACGGGCAATCGGGGTGAGATTGTTCTTTGCTGCGGTTGCCTCATTTGCCATCAGAATGGCGGCGGCCCCGTCGTTTACGCCCGAGGCATTCCCAGCGGTCACGGTTTTGTCCGGTCCGTTGATGCCCTTCAGGCCTGACAGTTTCTCGGCTGTAGTTCCCGGGCGCGGGTGCTCGTCCGTGTCAACCACGACAGGGTCGCCTTTGCGCTGGGGGATTGTGACCGGGGTGATCTCCTCCTGAAACACCCCGGTCTGGTGCGCCGCGGCCCAGCGGGCCTGGCTGCGTTCGGCAAAGGCGTCCTGATCGGAACGGCTGATACCATAAGCTTCCGCTACGTTATCTGCTGTTTCGGGCATCGAGTCGATACCAAAATTTTGCTGCATTTTGGGATTCACGAAGCGCCAGCCGATTGTGGTGTCATAAACCGCATTGGCTCGCGAGAAGGCCGAGGTGGCTTTGGGCATCACAAATGGCGCGCGGGACATGCTCTCGACGCCGCCAGCGATCGCCATGTCATAATCCCCGGCCCGGATTGCACGGGCCGCCATGCCGACCGCATCCATGCCGGAGGCACAAAGCCGGTTGATCGTCGTGCCAGGTACATCCACAGGCAGTCCCGCCAGCAGAGCAGCCATCCGCGCAACGTTGCGGTTGCTTTCCCCGGCCTGATTGGCGTCGCCGTAGATCACATCGTCCACGCTTGTCCAATCGACCTGTGGGTTGCGCGCCATCAGGGCCGAAATCGGGATTGCTGCCAGATCATCCGTGCGCACCTGGCTGAGGCTTCCGCCATACCGTCCGATTGGGGTGCGCTGAGCGTCGCAGATAAAGGCGTCCATAGGGCGAGGGCTCCGAATTTGATGTCACGTCATTAAGTGACCGATGGGTCGGTTAATAGTCATGAAGATGATTCGCGGCAAGTAAAATGTAACGTGATTGCTCCTGTGGTGAAAAATTGGTAACATATTAGCGCAGCCCAAAGAAAAACCCGCAGGGATGCGGGTTTCTCTGAAAAAGGCGATCAAGGTTGGTTAGATCACGTCCGCTATGACCAGACGCACAATGTCTTCGCGGCGCAGGCTGCGGGCGGCCAGCTCTGCGTCGGACAGAGACCAAAGCGCTTGAATCCTGTGAACTTTTACTCGTGCCTCTCCGATTTCTGTGAAGGCCTGCAAAATGCCTCTGGCGATGTCGGTGGTGGCTTCGAAGGCTGACTGCAGCGAGAGGTTTTGCGTTGCTGATGATCGCATATGTTTGAGCCCCGTTGATCGTTGAGTTTCGGGAACGTGTGTATCGCGGGCCAGACAATACAACCACAGCACCCATGACATAGCAGCTGTGCGGCGTGCGCAATTCAAAGCGCGAAAGTGGAATATTTCCCCTAAAAATATGGGCAAAGCCGAAGCTTCGCCCACACGATGCGTCAATTTGCCTACAGATGTCTCAGACCATTGCGAAGATGCGCGCCGGTCCACCCGTTCCGCCACGATGCGCCGGAGCACCCACAATGAGCGTCGCGCCGCTGGCGGGAACCTTGTCGAGATTGGCCAGGTTCTCGATGCCATAACGATTGGTCGGCAGCCACGCATAGTGGGTTGCGAAATCTGCAGATGGCCCATGATCCAGAGACAGAGAGTCGACGGCCAGCGCAACCGCGCCAGTCTCATCTATCAACATCTGAGCGGCTTCGACATGGAATCCAGGGAAGTGCATTTTGCCCTCATCATCGGTATTCCGGAAACCCGCTGTGGCGGTCTTGGTTCCCCAGCCGGAATGCATCGCCACGCAGGCGCCGTCGGGTATTGGGCCGTTTGCGTCAATCCAGACCTTCAGGTCATCCGGGGTGACCTGCGCATCCGCATTCTCGGTCGCCTTGGCAGCGATATCGACCACGCAGAGCGGGCAGACAAGGTTCGATACCGGGATCTCGTCAACCGACTGACCGTCTGCCGAGAAATGCAGCGGCGCATCAATATGCGTGCCGGTATGTTCGTTGACCGCAAGATTGAACAGATTAAATCCGTGATCCTTGAAATTGAAGGATTGCGTGGCTTCGATGCCGGGCTCGCCAAAGTACGTTGGGAAGTCGGCGTCATAGATGTGGGTCATGTCCACAACTTCCCGAAGGCCAGCCGCCAATGCCGGAGGCGCACTGGCCGTCCCAAGCGCTGTACCGGCTGCCACAGCCGCGCCCGCCTTGAAGAAGGATCGCCGTGACATCATCCGATCCTTGACGGCGTTCATTACGCATACATCACACATTTCATGTCTCCCTGTTTTGGTGCCGGTCCAACGAAATTGTCCGGTACGTCCGCGTAGGCTCAATTGAGCTTATTTTGCTCAAGTTAGCGCGTTGGCATGCAGGGGGGCGTCACATAAGCGTTAGAGAGCTCATAATTTAAAAACCGAACGGTTGGTCGAAAATATACTTGAATACGCGGCCCGACCAGTTCAGTCTCTGTCAAATAAGTGACGCGGGTAGAGAGGTCATGCGCATGTCCCAGGTGATCAGCTATGAGAAAATCGAAGATATCGCGGTGCTGGCCGCACAGAATCCGCCCGTAAATGCGCTGGGCGTCGACATGCGCCGCGGCATTCTAGAGGGGGTCGAGCGCGCCGAGTCCGAGGGCGCGCGCGCCGTGCTGATCTATGGAGAGGGACGGACATACTTTGCAGGCGCCGATATCCGGGAGTTCGGCAAATCGCCGCAAAAGCCTTATTTGCCTGCGCTTTGCGACCGTATCGAGGCATCGCCTCTGTTGGTGGTGTCGGCTTTGCACGGGACTGCTCTGGGCGGCGGGCTCGAGGTGGCTTTGTCGTGTCACTACCGTATCGCGGTGCCATCGGCCAAGGTCGGGCTGCCCGAGGTTAATCTGGGTATCCTGCCCGGCGCAGGTGGAACGCAACGCCTGCCGCGCGTAACGGGGGTCGAGAAGGCTTTGGACATGATCACAACCGGGCGGCACGTGCTCGCCCCCGAAGCATTGGAGATGGGAGTGCTGGATCGCGTGCAAGAGGGTGATCCCCGCGAAATCGGGTTGGCCTATACACGTGAACTGCTCGACAGCAACGCGCCGCGCCGCGCAGTCTGCGACATGCCCAAGCCCGCACCAATTGATTTTGACGCTGCTTATGACGCCGTGCTCAAGAAGGGGCGGGGCCAGTTGTCGCCCGCGGTCGCCGTTCGCGCCGTTCAGGCCGCCTGTGAAGCAGAGGATTTCGCAGCGGGCCTGACGCGCGAGCGGGAATTGTTCATGGAGCTCATGGCCTCAGACCAGCGCAAAGGGCTGATCCACGCCTTTTTCGCCGAACGCGCAGTTTCAAAATTGCCGGAATTGGAGGGGGTCGCACCGAAGGAACTGCATCAAGTCGGGGTCATCGGCGGTGGCACCATGGGCGCGGGTATTGCAACGGCGGCTTTGCTGTCAGGCCTGCCGGTCGTTCTGCTCGAAATGTCGTCGGAGGCGGCGCGGGCGGCCAGAGAGCGGATCGCGGGGAATCTGGCTGGCGCAGTGAAACGCGGCAAGCTGAGCCCCGAGGATCATGACGACATACTGCAGAACAAGTTGGTTCTGGCGACCGATTACGAGGCACTGAGCGCTACGGATCTTGTGATCGAAGCCGTCTTTGAAGACATGGACGTCAAGAAACAGGTCTTCGCGCAGCTGGATGCTGTTTGTAAGAAGGGGGCGGTTCTGGCGACCAACACCTCTTATCTCGACATCAATGAGATTGCGGGTTTGATCAGCCGGCCAGATGCGGTCATCGGGTTACACTTTTTCTCGCCTGCCCATGTCATGAAGCTGCTGGAAATCGTTGTGGCTGATCAGACAGCGCCCGAGGTGGTCGCGACTGGCTTTGCGCTGGGCAAACGATTGGGCAAGGTCTCAGTCCGCGCTGGTGTGTGTGACGGGTTTATCGGCAATCGGATCCTCAGCGCCTATCGGGCGTGTGCCGATCACATGGTTCTGGATGGCGCGTCACCGTTTCAGATCGACAAGGCTCTGATAGAGTTCGGGTTTGCGATGGGTCCGTTTGCAGTTTCGGATCTGGCCGGTCTGGATATCGGCTGGGCCACCCGTAAGCGCAAACGCGCGGCAGGTCTAGACCCGCGAGCGCGGGATAGTTTTTATGTCGACAAGCTGTGTGAGGCTGGTCATTTTGGTCAGAAAACCGGCAAGGGGTACTATATTTATCAGAAAGGGCAACGCGGCGGCACTCCCAACCCGGAGGTCATGAATCTGATCGAAGCCGACCGGGTGGCGCAGGGACTGACTGTGCGAAGTTTCTCGGATGAGGAAATTGTGCGACGTTACATGGTTGCGATGGTGAACGAAGCGGCGCGCGTCGTGGGTGAGGGGATTGCACGTCGACCGTTGGATGTGGATGTTACGTTGCTCTACGGTTACGGCTTTCCGCGCTTTTGGGGCGGGCCGCTGAAATGGGCCGACCTGCAGGGGCTGCCGGACCTGTTAAGCGATATTCGCGAATGGTCAGAAGAGGATCCGTATTTCTGGCAACCTGCGCCTTTGCTGGAGCAGTTGGTTGCCGAGGGTCGCAGCTTTGATGACCTGAATAAATCAGAGTGACAACGCCCGCTGGTGTACTCCCGCGCCCGCGCAACATTGGCTGCGCCAATACCGCTTACGGCCTTGGGCCCGGCATCGCGCGTCGCGCGATGCCGGGCCCAACAGGAGGAGGCATTCCGTCAGGAATGTCGATGACTGGCGGGAGCGCTTGTGCTCAGCCGATGGCGCTTTCAGCAGCAGTGCGTACGGCACGAATGTTGTCGCCGTAGACCGACGGATTGGTCACCGATCCGCCTTTGAACACCGCAGACCCGGCAACTAGAACATCAGCACCTGCAGCAGCGACCAGAGGGGCCGTGGCGGGATCAACGCCACCGTCAATCTCGATATGCACGGGGCGATCGCCGATCATTTCGCGCAGTCGACGTACTTTGGCCGTCATGTCGATGAACTTCTGACCGCCAAAGCCGGGGTTTACGGTCATCACGCAGACCAGATCGGTCAGCTCCAGCAAATGCTCAACCGCCTCCGCCGGAGTGCCTGGGTTCAGCGCGACACCTGCCTTCATACCGGCACCGCGGATGGCCTGCAGCGTCCTGTGTGTATGCGGTCCGGCCTCAACATGGGCGGTCAGGATGTCGGCGCCCGCATCGGCATAAGCCTGAATGTAGGGATCGACCGGAGAGATCATCAGGTGCACGTCCATCACTGTTTTCACATGCGGACGGAACGCTTTGACAGCAGGCGGGCCGAAAGTGAGGTTTGGCACGAAATGCCCATCCATCACATCGACGTGGACCCAATCCGCCCCTTGTGCTTCGATGGCCTGAATTTCCTGTCCGAAATTGGCGAAATCGGCAGACAAGATGGAAGGTGCGATCTTGATGGAGCAATCAAAGCTCATGGCGGGCCTCATGTGAGATCTGGTTTGCGAGGCCATATAGCTGCCTGAGGCTTCGATGGGTAGCCCCTACGCTCGTGATTTGGGGCAATCCTCTCTCAAGCGCCCAAGGGGATGCGTTCCAGCAGGTGAAATCGGCCATCAGAAGCTTCTCCGACCAGTGCCAGATCACGGATCTCCAGTGGTTCGGGCAGTATCGGATGTAGCCTCGCCTCTAGCAGGGTTTGAACCTGTCGCAGGGTCGGTTTGCTGAGCTTGCTGCTCAGAGTGATGTGAAAGCGAAAAGTACCCATTACATGCGGATACCCCCAACGGATCAGATTGCTTTCCTGCTCTGTCGTTAGTCTGGCCGTGCGACGGCGCGCCAGTTCAGAGTCAGTCAATGGCATTCGGAACCTGTCCAGATCGCGTACGCAAGCGGCGGCAAGTGTGTTGACAGCTGTGGTGTCACCACCCGGCACAAGAGCCAGAAATCGACCCAGCGGGGCGATGTGCAATCCTGATACAACCGCCAGTCGCTGCGTTTGCGCAAGTTCTCTGCAGGCAGCTTTCAAAGCAGCCAGAGTTTGCCCCTCTCGCAGACGAAATGGTGGCTTCAGGGTCGCGTGCAGGCCGTATCTGCGCGGCGTTTCTGTTGTGGCAGCAACATCAATATCGGAAAGATCTGGATGGGGAATTGGCTGGCCTTCGTCCACGTCCCAGCCCAGCCATGCCTTGCAGAATCGGACCCATTCAGCCTCAGGCGGTGGCAGGAAATAGACTGCGTAGCGTGTGAACTCCATCTCGGTTTCTCGATACATCCTTGCGTCAAATCAGGCGCGGTAGAAAAGATACCGGTCCGGAGCGATGGTTTCGGGTCCCGCGATTTGGTCGAACCCGACCAAGGGTTGGCCCGAGATCAGCAACGCTCCGGGGCGCATCACCTGCGCTATCAAGGGGCTGAGGCGCGCGGCCTCTGCCACATCCTCGGATTTGATGCCGCGCCCGAAATCATAATGCGCCAACGCTATGGTTCGCCCTTGTGTGGCCAGCTTTTCCAACATGGGTTCCGCCTCACCCTGCAGGAAATCCTCTTCCGGAGGCGTACTATCGGGGTGACATTGCAGGACCCGATCCATCACCCAGATTCGACGCGCAGGTAAGATTTCCCGAAGATGATCGTAAGTGCGGCCATTGCCCAACCCCATGTCCAAAACATCGCCATCCTCGCCTTCGATCTGCGCAGCGGCCCAGTTCAGCCCGTCGCGCTGAGCCGTCAGGCGGCGCAGCATTGAATCAAGTCTGCTCATTCGGGCTTTCCTTCCAGTTGAGGGTCTTATGCAGCGGTCCAGGGTTTACCCGGCCCATCGAGCAATCGTTGCAGCAAGTCTCTCGTAAAATCCCAGATGTCTTGATCATGGACCAGATGGTGCGTCAACACACCAAACGGTTCCGTGTTGTCAGTCCGTCCTTCACGGCGATCCTGCAAGAGCTGCACGGTTTGCAAGACAAGGTGCTCGGGGTCGGCCAGACCGCGCGTGCCGTGCCAGTCGATGGGATCCAGATGAGTGTTCACTTGTTTCAAACCCGGCGCTGCCAATTCGGATTTGCGTGGCGTAGACGTCGAGAGAATGCGATAGCCCAAAGCGGGCAGGCGCTCCGCGGCTTCAGGCGCGATCCGGTTCCAGGGGGGAACAAACATCGGGCGCAGGTATTCGCCGAACAACATCTTGAGCCGCATCAGACCCGCCTCAGCGTCAGCGGTGATTGCCTCGATTGGTCGATGGAGGCGAAACTCCGCCTTTTTCTCGCCTTGCGGTGCATGGTTCCGATGCGCCCAACCGTGCACGACCGGGATCAAAGCAGGACTGGCTTGCACATAAGCTACGAGTTCAGCTTCAGCGCCTTGCGGGATCACCGCCAAGTGGGCGGGCAGACCAAGCTCATCAGACAGCGCCGTCAATTGATCGAGCTGCCGGGTGACTGAAACGGCATCGTCGTCTCGCCACCAGAGTGGCAGAGTGAGGCCCGCCTTGCGCCAAAGATCCAGTTCTGCTTGCAAGGGTCGCCAATCGGGGGTCATCCTTTGGCCCTCCGCAAGCTGGTCGCGATCTCCACCGCGCGTTGGGCACCGTTGAATCCGTGGGTCATGGGCGCGCGATCCGGTCCTGACATGACGCGTGCCAATGCGTCAGCAAGGGACGCGCCATCCAGATCGTCACTTTTCAGAACAGTGACGCCATCCAACTTGGCAAGACTGCCTGCGCGCAGACTTTGTTCGACTTCTTTGCCGTCATCGAAGGGTATGAGAACCGAAGGCGTGCCGCTTTGCAGCAAATCCATTGCCGTGTTGTAGCCGCACATACTGACCGACGCGGCAGCAAGCGGCAGCATTTGCCGAAAGTCTGATCGAACAGGTTCAATGGTGATCGGGATATCTCCGGCAAGAGCCGACAATTCATTAATGCGCGACCGTGCGTCTTGCCCACCTACCAACAGGCGCCAACGCCTGTTGGGCATCTTTCGCGCGGCCTCGATGGCCGAGCGAAAGATCGGTTGGCCAACTGACCCTCCGCCTGCGCTGACCACAATTTCATCCTGCCCCAGGCCTTCGGGATGCGGCAGCGGTGCGGCTGCCGCAACAAAGCCTGTATAGTGCAGGCGTGCGGCCAGTTGATCCGATACAGGCCAGCTTATCTGCAGCGGGGCGATGTCGGGATCGGAATGAACAAGAACACTGTCGTAGAACTGTGCAATGATTTCATCCGCGCGTTCGGCTTTAGCGGGTTTCGAGGGCGGCGCGAGGATATCGCGGATCGAACTGAGAATGACTGGCGGGGTCGGCAAGGCTTGTGCGACCTCGAGCGCCGCCAGAAATTCGGGCGCAAGCGAGCGACGGCCGAACGGATAAAGCTCAGTGATGAATATCTCAGGTTGAAACCTGCGCAGCGCCTCTGTCAGTGCGGTAACACGCGCGGCCAGATAGTCCGGGTCTGCCACCTCTCCGCTCTGGTCCAGAAGGCGCGTAAAGTTGGTGCCATCCGATCGCAGCGGCGGCAACCCCAGCAATGTCATCCCGCGCGTGTCAAGCTGTGGCGCAGGCATCCCGCCTGAGATCACAAAAACCTCATGGCCTTGCTGAACAAAGGCGCGACCCAAAGTCAGTGCGCGGCTCAGGTGCCCGGTTCCCAACAAATGAGTTACGGTGATCATGACCCTCATGGATGGGCCTCGCTTCGGATCAGTCTGATTGGTTCGACCTCGGCCCGCATGGTGCTGAGGTCCACGATATATAGTCTGTTTCGCTTGATCTTGAACGGGGCGGGGCCTGAGAAATCCCAGTCCCATGCCTTGGCAAGGATCACCCGCATGATGCCGATGTGGCAGACGGCAAGCGTGTCACCCTGAAGGGTCTCCAGCCATGGTGCAATCCGAGTCCAAAGGTCTGCCGGGCTTTCGCCTCCGGGGGGCCGGAAGCCCCAGCCCCAATCCTCTATGTGCCGGTAGCCGCTGTCCGGTATCTGGATAAGGTCGACGCCACGCTGCCCTTCCCATTCGCCCCAGTTCATTTCGGTCAAGGCTTCGGATGTTTTTGGGGTCTGACCCGAGACCAGCAGCGCGGTTTCCGCTGCTCGTGATAAGGGGCTGGACCAGACCGATGCCGTGTCCCATGGGGCAGGCAGGCAATATACTGACAGTTCGGCGCGTGCATCGGCATCAAGCGGTATGTCACTGCGTCCTTGAATGCGGCCCGCGCGGTTCCAGTCCGTATGTCCGTGGCGTAGTAGCGCTAAACGGCTCATGGTTGATCTTCCAGCAACGGGCGAACGGCGGACCAGAAGGTATTTGTCGCAGCGGGCATCAGATGTCGTTTGGCAATGTGCGCGCGCGCGCGTTCGCCTTCTCTGCGGCGCAAATCAGGATCAGCGCAAAAGGTCTGTATACGTGTGGCCAGCCCGGCCGTTCCGGCCTCAACAGATGGATAATCGGAAGGCAGAAGAACATCGCGCACGCCGGGGCGATCTTGCGCCGCCACGGGTATGCCGCTGGCCTGCGCCTCAAGGTAGACCATTCCGTAAGCTTCATTGAAACCAGGCCAGATCAACAGTGATGCGCGCTCGTAGACCTGTTGCAATGTCGCCCGGTTCAACTGCCCGAGAAACCGGACACGATCTTCAAAGGGTGCCATCAACGCTTCAACCTGTGGGCGGGCGGGACCGTCACCCGCGATGTCCAGAACCCAGTCACCGGTCAGATGCGCCAGAGTTTCAGCCAGAATGGTGTATGAGCTCAGCTTGTCGCCGTCTCGCATCATTCCTACGGTCAGCATGGGGCCATCTTGAGATGAAGCTTTCGGCAGGTCTGTGATCGGCAGGAACGGGGGTAGCTCGGTAAGCTGCTGATTGCCGTAACGCTCTCGCTGCAATGTGATCAGGTCGTTTGCCGTATGGTAGAAGATAACCTGCGCTGCATCACAGGCCGCATGGGCGTAGTGGGCGAAGCGATCCCAAGGGCCGTTCAGCCGACTTGTGGCGCGGGTGCTTTCAAGCTGTACGTACGGGATGCCACGCGCACGGCAGATTTCCGGCCCCAACAGGTCAGGGGCCTTGTAGTAATTGTGATAAGTCACCCAAAGGTTTGTATCAGCAGGCAGGCCCTGAACCAGTCGCTCGGTTTCCGCCTGTGCTTGGGCCAGAAACGTCTCTTGCACCTGTGAATCACCCGTTTTGTCGTAGATGCGGAGTTGCGAGGCGAGCTCGACGCTGTCCCCCTGCGCCGCGATCGCTGTCATGAGGTTCCGTGCCATTTCGCGATCGCCCGAGGGTTTAGGGCTGTCGGGGGATTTCATCGGCGCATAGAATGCAACCCGCGCCATCAGACGTCATCCGTACACAAGGTTTTCAGCCGCTCAGACAGGCGGCGAATGCCTGGGTCCATCTGGAAGTCCGCGATCAACCGATCATGAGCGGCCGCGGCCATACAGATTGAAGTATCGGGATGCTCGGCTAACTTGATGATCGCGCTGGCCAGTGCCGTCGGTTCGTCGCTGGACAAGACGCCGTGGACGCCATCTTCGATGAACTCGGGTATGGCCGAAATCGGAGTGGAGAGGATCGGCAAACGTTGAGACGCCGCTTCCATCAGCACGTTCGGTAACCCGTCCCGGTCGCCGTCTTCCGCGATACGGCTGGGCAGGACAAACAGATCTGAGTGCTGCATTTCGGCAATCACCTCGGGCTGATCGCAGGCTCCCTTCCACGTGATCCGCGAGGTCAACCCCGCCGCATCGGCTTGGGCTTTCAGCGCATCGCCGAGTGTACCGCCGCCGATATGGACCCAGTGCCAATCCAGCGTCTTCGGCAAAAGCGCGAGCGCCTCAAGAAGCCGGTCAATACCTTTCTTTTCGACCAGACGCCCGACCGAGAGCATGCGGAACGGCGAACCCGCCTGACGTGGTGCGCGTTGAGGAGGGGCGGGAAACCGTGACAGATCCAGCCCGTGATAGATCAGGTCGACCCGTTCCGGATCGTCGGCAAGTGAGCGCAAATGCGCGGCACCGATGGCTGTGCAGGTCGCGCCAAAGGCCGCCCCATATGTTGCCGCTTGCAGCTTCTCACGCTTTTCCCAATCGGGTGAGGTCCAGATGTCTTTGGCGTGGGCCGAAAAGCTCCAGGGCAGGCCGCGTATGATTGCGGCATAGCGCGCGACCGATGAGGGCGTGTGCATGAAATGCGCATAAAGCGCTTGTGTCTGCTCGGGAAGCTCGGCAGCCAATACGCAGGCCTGGCCAAAGCGGCGGATACGGTTATGGGAGGGATCGCGTCGCAGATCCTGCCGCCAGATGTCATAGGCTTGTTGATAGCCGGGCAAGCGCATTGCGATCTGGCGCGCAGCCTGCAGACGTTGCGGTTCATCATACAGATATTCCGGCAGGTAATGAACCTGCCCCTGAAATCTGTCGTGCAGCGGGTGGCGTTTGGTGTCGGTGGGGTGGCGCAGGGACCAGATATCGAACTGGTGCCCGGCGTCCTGCAGGGCCACCAGTTCCTGTGCAATGAACGTCTCGGACAGGCGCGGCCAGCCTTTGACCAGCACCGCTAGCTTGGGGGATTTGGCCGTCATCCGATGGCGCGCTCTTGTTCCGCACCCAGCAGGGCATCGATACGATGGGTGACGTATTTCAGGCCATCCAGCAACCCCGCACGAATGGCTTGTGAGGGGAGGGGCTGGTCTGACAGATCACGGATCGCTTGGATCATTGCGTCCGCCGTCAGTCCGTCGCGCGTTTCATCCAACATCTGCACAAGGCCCAGATCTTCCGCGCGTGAGGCGCGGATCCATTGTTCAAGCCGTGGGGTCGTACGCGGCACGATTACGGCGGGCTTGTCGAAGGACAGAACTTCGCAGAAGGTGTTGTATCCGCCCATGCAGACAACACCGGCGGCACCGGCAAAAAGCGTCTCGATCTGGGATTCGAAGCCAACCGCCGTAACCCGGCCGTTCAGTGCGGCGACGCGGGTTTCGAAATCCTCCCGCAGCTCGCCCGACAGGAACGGACCATAAACCAGAACTGCGCGAGGTGACAGATCGGGGTCCTTTTCGTAGGCCGAAAGAACGAGGTTGACCATCGCCTTGCCGTCGCCACCACCGCCGGGGGTGATCAGGATATAAGGCTGCTCGGGCGGCTCACCGACTGGTCCCAGATCGCGCCGCAAGTAGCCTGTCCAATGTATCCGCTGCTGCGTCGCGGGGCTGAGGGGCAACCCTTGCGTGGGATCATAGATCGAGCGCAGGCCATAAACCCAGATTTCGTCGTAGAACCGTTCGGTCGCTGCGATTGCGTCCTTGCGTTGCCATTCAGCGGCCAGAACTTCGGGTTCATCCAGCACGTCACGCAGGCCGAGTACCAATTTTGTCGAGCGAGAATACTCCAGATATTCGAGCGTCGGCAGCAGCTCTCCGCGAAACCCGGTGGGTTCCTTGTCGACGATCAACACGTCAGGATCGAATTGCTCAACCGCGGTCTGGATCAGGCTGGATCGCAGCTCGGTGACTTCCTCGATACCCATGCCGATAGTCCGCGACGCGTAAGAGCCGTCGGCACGCTTGGTAACACCAGGCAGGCGCACATGGTCCACGCGACGCGGGAAAGTGAAGCGCCCGGCCACCGGAGAACCCGTCAGAATCAGAGCTGAGGCGCGCGGATCCGCCTGCGTGATAGCGGCAGCCAATGCCCGGGACCGTCTTAGATGACCCAGACCGAACGTATCGTGACTGTAGAGCAGGATGCGCGGGGCGCGGCCGTGTTTTTCGTGTGCTGTTCTTAGGCTCATGCTTTGCCTGTTTCGGGTTCCAGTGCAATTCCGCGCGTTTGCATCTGTTATCTTATATGTTCCGTGCCTGCTTGCCAAAGCGGCAGAGCGCACCGTGCAAATGTGGCAAACATTGCGAATTGGCAACAGCTTTTGCTGGCCAAGCCATCTGTGGGCCACTTTGAACAGGGGTTTTCGAGGCAGGTCTCCAACATCGTATTTCTCTGAGTTGTCATATTCAATTTTCGTTGGCTTGAAAACACCTTATAGCCAGCGGTGTCACGAGAACACGGATGCAGGACGATGTTGTGATGGCGTGTGGTGAGGATTTGAACCAGCTCGACAGGTTCTATAGGCTGCCCTGCAACCGCGAATTGGATGAAACGTATCATGAAAAAGAAAGTTCTTGCCGGATTGGTGCTGGTGTTTTGGGCGCTGTCGCTGGCATTTGTTTCAGCGGCGGCGGCGCAGTCGCTTATTCCAGGCTATCCCATCGGAGGGACGGAAGAGTCCGGTACCGCGACCTCAGAGAATGAGGATGTGGCGGCGGCTATCCGGGCTGCATCCGAGGCGGGGGCCAGCGTTATCGTGATCGATAGTGCCGGTCAGGTGGTTTCAACACCCGCCTCAGGCAGCGCGGCGAATGAGTCGTCAGCTGCTGACTCCATGGGTGAGGGATCACAGCTTATGAAAGCGCAGGAGCGCTTTTCTGACTTCCGCGAATCCGTTCGTTCGCGACTTGAGGCGCTGCCCTACTCAGTTTTTGAAGTAAAATATGTCCTAAGACAGACCAGCCCGGATGGTCGCATCCAAACCTATGTCGAAGTGCTGTTCTGGAACATTTTATTCCTGTTGCTGGGGCGCTGGTTGTCGACGGAAATCTACGGCAAACGTATCGCCAAGCGCTTTGTCGTGGCGCGGATCAAGGAACAGCCTCATGGCTATCGCGAGAAGATGCCGTTCCTGGTGTTCCGCTTCTTGATGGGGATTGGCGGTACGGTCTTTGCCATGCTCATGGCGCTGATCGTCGGATATCTGTTCTTTGGCGAGGCCGAGGATATCTCGATTCAGTTCACCGTAACTGCGATCTTCACGGCGTTCTTCCTGTCGCGCACAGTGTCGGACCTGTGGCGCATGGTTCTGTCGCCCTACCTCAGCCAATATCGATTGCCGCCCTTCTCGGACCGGGATGCGAAACGGTTGTATGTCTGGGCATCGGCGCTGGCGACCTATGATATTTCGGTGGTTTTGTTCTCGACCTGGGTCGCTGATTTCGGTCTGAACTACAATGTCTATGCCATGGTGTACGGCTCGCTGACCCTGGCCGGGGCGTTGGGTAATGTGTTGATGATCCTGTTCAACGCGCGTGCCATTTCAAATGCGATCCGGGGCGGGCGAGCCCCCGATCAGGTGTCGTGGATTTTGCGTTTCATCTCGTTCGCCTGGGCACCGGTATTGATCCTCTATTTGGTCTTCAGCTGGCTCAAGCTGGCAGTCGATCTTGTGCTTGAGGTCGAGGACTCGATCCCGATTGTGGCCAGCAGCTATGCGATCTTTATGTCGGTTGTCGTGGCCTACGGGGCGATGAACTATCTGCTTGAGCGCTATTTTGATCGCAATCGCAAGATTGAAGAGTTGAATGCGGAAGCGGAAGACGCGGAGGCCAAGGCCGAAGCAGAAACCGCCACACTTGAGGCCGAAAAGCGTAAATACGCTATCCTGACTTACGAGGATCTCGCCCGCCGTGTGGCCGGTATTCTGGCTTTTGTCGTAGGCCTCTATGCCTTGGTAGTGATCTGGAACCCGCAAGCGAACTGGAGCGAGGATCTGCCGGTTGGTCGGGCGCTGGATGTGATGGTAATCCTGTTCATCGGCTATATCCTGTTCCACTTTTTCCGGGTCTGGATTGACAGCAAGATCGCCGAGGAGGTTGACGACGGAGGCGCAGAGGCGGAGCTGGGTGACGAAGGCGGCGAAGGCGGGCAAAGCCGTCTGGCGACGTTGCTGCCCCTGTTTCGCGGGGCGATATTGGCGGTGGTCGTGGTGACGATTGCGCTGATCGTGCTGATGGAACTCGGCATCAATGTCAGCCCCCTGTTTGCAGGTGCCGGTGTCGTCGGTTTGGCCGTTGGCTTTGGGTCGCAGACTTTGGTTCGAGACATCTTTTCGGGGGCGTTCTTCCTGATGGATGATGCGTTCCGGAAGGGCGAATATATCGATATCGGCGACGTGAAGGGAACGGTTGAGAAGATCTCGGTCCGGTCGTTCCAGTTGCGGCATCACCTTGGGGCGCTGAACACTATTCCCTTTGGTGAGATCAAGGTTCTGACCAACTATTCGCGTGATTGGGTGATCATGAAACTGCCCTTGCGGGTGACCTATGACACCGACGTTGAGAAGGTGCGCAAACTGATCAAGAAGCTGGGGCAGGAGTTGCTGAGCGATCCTGTGATCGGCGATAACTTCATCCAACCGCTGAAGTCTCAAGGCGTGATCGAGATGCAGGATTCGGCGATGATCATCCGGGTGAAGTTCATGACCAAGCCGGGCGATCAGTGGCTGGTGCGCAAGAAAGTCTATCAGGATATACGCGAGCTGTTTGCCCGGGAAGGCATCCGTTTCGCGCATCGTGAGGTCACGGTGCGTCTGGCGGATGACAAGGAGGCTGAGGACCTGACACCAAAGCAGCGCGAAGCGGTAACCGGAGCGGTGCAGGCGGCGATTGATGAGGATTATCTGGACGATATCGGACCGGCTGGTGGCGACGATCGGTAAGGTCCTCTCCCGCCCCTTTGATCTGCGTCGCTGACGCGACGCGGCCCAAAGCGTTGGGCCAAGCCGCGCGTTCCGCGCGGCGATTGCGCTAGGCTGAGGGGGTCGGCCAGGCCGCGTCAGACGTCCCGAGTTTGGCGGCGGGCAAGCGCCAGGTCATTGCGGCGGGTCCGACTGTGAGGGCCGGTTTCAGGCGGTGGCCTGGCCCCCAGCCGGAAGCTTCGGTCTGTGCGGCGTAATCTGAAGAAGCTGCGGTGGTAATGTCTTCACCGCCGCTGTTCTTAGCGAGGGTCGCCAGCAGTTCTGCGGTGCGGGCGAGCGATAGGCGGGCATCCATTACAGTGTGACCCGTAGCGGCCTCGGCCATGGCTGAGAGGACTGCCGCGGCCATCAGATAGCCCGTGGCGTGATCGAGAGCTTGCACGGGCAACGGTGTGGGCTTGTCTGCAGAGGCCCAGGCCATACCGGCATGGGCGATCCCTGAACTCATTTGCACAAGGCTGTCGAACCCGCGCCGAGTGGCCCATGGACCTTGCCAGCCATAGGCATCCAGAGTGACCTCGATCCGGTTAGGGGCAAGTTGGTCACGGGTTGCTTTGCCCAGCCCGAGCGCGTCCAGTGCGCCGGGGCGATAGCCATGAACCAGCACATCGGCTTGTGCCAATAGGTCTTTCAGCTGATTCAGCCCGTCCGGCGTTTTCAGATCCAGATAGGCGCAGCGTTTCCCTAGTGAGATATCGGGGATCACTCCGGGTTCATCCCAACCCGGAGGGTCGATGCGCAACACGTCCGCCCCGAATGCTGCAAGTGTCCGTGTCGAGACCGGACCGGCCAGAATGCGGGTCAGGTCGAGTACACGAAGCCCGGCCAACGGTCGCTCGCCCGACGCTTCGGGACGATCACGCAGAGTGACATTGTGCGGTCCGTGCCAGCCGATCAGGGGCTCGCGGGCGACGGCGCGCCCTTGTGGGTGGTCCTGCCATTCGGAGCGGTTGCGCATGGCGGCGGCGACACCTCCCTCAGCGACGATGGCAGCTTCCAGATCGATGATGGACCAGTCTTTGATCGCGCGTGTCACGGTGTCCCGGTCCGCTTCCACCTGCAGTACCTTGAGCGCGGCGGCGCGGTGGTGGGGCAGGTTGGTGTGCAACCTGATCCAGCCATCTGCGGCCTTGTAATCCCCGGCAATGGTATCCCACAAGCTGGGCATCTTCCACCCTTCGGGCTTGAACGAAAAGCCATACCACAAAGAGGCGAGCCGGTGATCCACGGCTATCTCAGGCGGCGTGGCTGACAGGTTGAGGGCTGTCATCAGACGGGCCAGTTCCTGACCCACTGCGGCAAAGCTTGCCGTCGCCAGTTCGGATACCGCAAAGGCGCTGGGGCGGGCTCCGACCCCGATGACCTTGTAGCTGTCGGTTGCGGGCAGGGCAGAGAGCAGGGTCATTGCTGATAGGGATCCAGACTGTCGCGCAATCCGTCACCGAGGAAGTTGAAGGCCAGCACAACGACGATGATCGGCAGCATCGGGATCGCGGTCCACGGGTAGATCTCGATCGAAGCGAGGTTCTGCGCGTCGTTCAGCATCACGCCCCAACTAACCGCTGGGGCCCGCAGGCCAAGGCCAAGGAAGCTGAGTGCGGTTTCGCCAAGGATCATTGCGGGAATCGACAGTGTTGCTGACGCGATCAGGTGTGACATGAAGTTCGGAAGCAGGTGCTTGCGGATCACCCGGCCCGAGCTCGCGCCCATCATCTCGGCGGCGCGCACATATTCCTCTTCCCGCAGCGACAGGAACTTGGCGCGTACAGAGCGGGCGAGGCCTGGCCAGTCGAGTATGCCGAGGATGATCGAGATGATGAAGAACACCGCAACCGGGCTCCAATTCGATGGAACAGCGGCGGACAAGGCCAGCCAAAGGGGCAGTTCCGGCAGCGAGCGCAGGATTTCAATTACACGATTGATGACCCAGTCGATGCGCCCTCCGAAATATCCGGCCATCGAACCGAACAGGATACCCAGGAAGAACGACACCGAGATGCCGATCAGACCCACGGTCAGCGACAATTGCGCGCCATAGAGGATGCGGCTGAAAACGTCTCGACCCAATCGGTCCGAACCCCAAAGGAACAGCGTGGCGCCCTCGGGCGCGCAGAACAGGTGCGTGTCGGATTTGATCAGGCCCGCCAGCTTGTACTCGGACCCTTCACAGAAGAACCGGATCGGGCGCGGGTCCTCGGTATCGGGGACGAATTTCCACTGGAAGGTCTCAAGGTCAGCCTCTGCCACGATGGGATAGACGTAAGGGCCAACGAATTCACCCTCATGGAACCAGTTGATGGATTGAGGCGGGGCGTACAGGTGCTCGCCGTTCCGATCATTGGGACCGTATGGTGCGATGAAACCTGCAAAGGGCAGCATCAGGTAACAGAGCAGCAGGAAGATGCCAGATATCAGGCCCAGCTTATGGGTCTTGAATTTGCGCCAGACCAGCACCCAGTTGGGTGCGTCCAGATCGGCACGTTCCAGCTGTTGGATCGAGGCCTGTGGGTCGAAAGGGGCTTCGTCGACATAGCGACCGTCGGGACGTTGGGTCATGCTTCACGCCCCTCATATCTGATGCGCGGGTCGAGCATGACCAGCAGGATGTCCGAGATCATGGTGCCGATCAGGGTCAGCAAGGCCACAAACATCAGGATGAAAGCCGACAGAAACTGATCCTGTGTTTTCAGCGCCGTCAGCAGGGTCGGGCCGATGGTTTGCAGGCCCAGAACAACCGAGACCAGAACCGAGCCTGATACCATGGACGGCAGCAGGTTGCCGATGTCGGCCACAAAAGGGTTGAAGGCCACGCGCAGGGGGTATTTCGTCAGCATCCGCGATGGCGCCATGCCCTTGGCGATAGCAGTTTCCACATAGGGTTTGCCAAGCTCGTCCAGCATATTGGCCCGCAGGCGCTGCATCATCGCTGACGCGCCCGAGGTGCCGATCACAAAGGTTGGCACGATCAGATGAAGTAGGATGGATTTGAGCTTGTCCCAGCTCATCGGTTCGCCTTCGAACTTTGGGTCCATCAGGCCGCCGATGGGCAGGTTGAAATACTGATGGCCATAGTAGAACAGGATCAATGCCAGCAGAAAGTTAGGCGTGGCGAGGCCCAGATAACCCACAAAGGCCGAGGTATAGTCGATCCATGTCCGCGATCGCGCGGCGGCGATCACGCCGAGGGGCAGGGCGACTGCGTAAACGAAAAGGATAGCGGCCAGATTGACCACGACGGTCAGCCATAGCGTATCGCCGACAATCTCGGACACCGGGCGATCGAATTCGAAGGACCAGCCATAGTTGCCTTGCAACAGCCCTTCGAACCCATGCGGTCCGGGCCAGAAGCCCATCCAGATCAGGTATTGTTCCGGCAGAGACCGATCCAGCGAATATTCCTTTCGAAGGAATTCCGCCTTGGCGACGCCAGCCGATTGCCCCGAGGCCTGCAGCTCGGCGATCTGGTTGCTGAGGTAATCGCCGGGGGGCAGGTTGATGATCACGAAGATCAGGACCGATACCACCAACAACGTCAGCAGCATCGTGAAAAAGCGATACACCGCATAGCGCAGCATGACCATTTAGCTGCTCCTGATCAGTCGGCGAAGAAGAACTCGTCGGGGCGGTGAATGCCGAAATGTGCGCCGGGCTCCCACGCCCACATGGCTTGTTCGGGTACATTGCGCAGACGGTTCGACACCACGACGGGCTGCGGTGCGCCATTCAGAATGCCGATCGCATAAAGTTGCTGAGCATGGATATCCAGCATTTCGCGCCAGGCAGCTTCGCGCTCTGCATCGGTGGTGGCGATTTCCCAGTTGTGCGCCAGCTCCATCAGACGTTCAGCCTCGGGCATGTCAGGCGCCTCGCCCGCATCGCCGCCGGTCTGATAGTATTGGCCCCATTTCGGCCAAGCCAGAAACACCTGATCCGTGGGTGCCAGATAGGCCGGAGAGGTGTGGCCCTGCGGGATCCCATCATCCCAACCGAACCAGACCGATGCCATTGTGTTGCCGGAAAAGACCCGGTTACGCAGGATGTCCCGGTCCAGAGGCCGCATCACCAATTTCACACCAATCTCACGCCAGGTATCGGTGACGATCTGCAGTGCGTTTTCGACCTCTTGCCGTTCTCCGGCGGTTTCGATCACCAGTTCCATCGGGCGACCATCGGGCAGCAGGCGGATGTCATTCTTGTCGCGCTGGCTGAGACCGGCATCATCCAGCAGGGCGTTTGCCATATCGATGTCGTATTGCGCCCAGGCTTGCGCGTTTTCTTCGCTATAGTAGGGCGAAGCTGGCAGAACCGACATCGCACCGGGCTGCGCCAGCTTGAAATAAAGCGCCTGATTAATCGTCTTGCGATCAATTGCCAGCGACAGGGCGCGGCGCACACGCACATCGCGCAGCACGTCACGCCAGGCTTCGTCCTCGAAATTCAGATTGGGGTAGATGGCGATCTGTGACGCAACTCCGGTTTTCCACAGCAGCGTCTTGTACTCGCCCTGCGCCTCGCCCTTTTTCAGGATCGAAGCGTCCCGGAAGGCCAGCCCACGCCCCTGCAGGTCGCTTTCGCCTGCATTGGTCTTCGCGGCAACTAGACCGGGAGCCACGATCTCCATCTCGACTACGTCCATATAGGGCAGTTGCACTCCCTTCGTGTCGATGCGGTGGTAGTAGGGATTGCGTATGAAGCTATGGCGGATTTTCTTACCCGAGCTTGCGTTCAGCCAAGGCTGCAGCGTCGGCAATTCGTGGTTGTCGAACTTATAGAGATTGTCGAGCTTGTTGTGCAGCGCGGCCCAGCTTTTGACACGGGCGTCTTCAACCTGAAAGGCCAGCTCTTCGGGGTCGGCGAATTTCTCGTGATATTGCTTGAGAAACTCGGATGGCCGGTAAATGAAGGGTGGGCGGGCCTGCGCCAGCGATTGCAGGAAGTTCGGGTTCGGGTCCCCCCATTCAAAGATCACCGTTGTCTCATCCGGGAAGCTCACCGCTGGTGGCTGGCCTTCGACAAGCAGGAAATCCGGCGGGCCGGAGGGGCTGAGTAGTTCGTTATTGGCAACATCCTCCCACCAATAGCGGAAATCCTCCGAAGTGAAGGGTGTGCCGTCTGACCACTTGTGACCGGGGCGCAGCTTTAGCGTGAATTTACGATTGTCTTCATTTTCGAACGCGGCCAACAGGTCGGGCACGATGTTGTATTCATGATCGAAACCGACAAGCCGTGCATAGCCGTAAACCACCATCTGCCGGATGTCTTTGGACCGGGTGACCATTGTGCGTAATGTGCCGCCCTGGGTCCCGAACTCGCGCCCTTTGGCGGAAAGGTCAACAATAAGCGGGTCTTGTGGAACACGTTCGGCGGCAGGGGGCAGGTTTCCGCTGTCAACTTCGGACTGCCAGAAGGCGCTCTCTTGCAGGTTTGAGGGAACTTCTGCCATCGCGGATAGAGTGCCCGCAAGGACCAGCGTGGTGGCCAGAAACAATCGGTGAGTGGTCTTAAACATGGCAACGTACCTTATGGCCGGGCTCCATTTCTACCAGTGAAGGTACCACGGAGTCGGAAAATCGGAAGGCATCATCCCAACTGTCCGGCGAACCCGCGCCTAAAGCGACCAGTTTAAGGTCGATCGGGCGATTGATATCGGGCTCAGGCTGGGCAGCGATGAGTGCCTTGGTGTAGGGGTGGTGAGGATTGTAGAACAGGGTTTCGGGCGGGGCCTGTTCAACAACAAGGCCCTGACGCATCACGGCGACCTCATCAGCGATCCGGGCCACAACAGCCAGATCGTGTGAGATGAACAGGTAGGACAGATTCAGACTGTCCTGTAGATCTTCCAGCAGGGTCAGGATCTGTTCTTGCACGGACACATCCAAGGCCGAGGTCGGCTCGTCACAGACAATCAGCGCGGGGTCCAGCATCATCGCGCGCGCGATTGACAGGCGCTGGCGCTGACCGCCCGAGAAAGCATGGGGATAGCGTTTGAGCATATCGGCACTCAGCCCGACCCGTTGCAGCATTTCGGCTGCTTTGTCTCGCTGTTCAGCGGCCGTGCCCAATTTATGGATCTCAAGCGGCTCGGTCATGGCGTCCTGAATGCGCATTCGGGGGCTGAGTGAGCTGTAAGGATCCTGAAACACCATCTGTGCCTTGCGCTGAAAGGCGGTGCGCTCGGCGCGCGACATCTTGTGGACGGTGATCGGCTCGGCATCCACAGAGGTGCGGAATAACACCTCGCCTCCTGGATCGGGCAATTCCGCGCCCAACGCGATCCGGGCGGCGGTGGTCTTGCCTGAGCCGCTTTCGCCTACAATCGCCAGCGTCTTGCCGCGGGCCAACTTCATGTCGACCCCACGGCAGGCATGGATCAGCTTGTCGGCCTTCCAACCCTTGCTGGACCGCATCGTGTAGGTCTTTGATACACCCTTCATCTGCAGGATCAGATCCTCATCGGGCATCGGTAGCCCCACGGCATCCTGATCCGGAATCTCGGGTGCTGCATCAAACAGCTGTTTTGTATAGGGATGCGCCGGTTCGTTCAGAATCGGTGCGGCAGGTCCGGCCTCCATCACGCGGCCCTTGTGCATCACCACGACCTGCTCGGCCATATTGGCGACAACGCCAAGATCGTGGGTCACGAGGATCAGTGCCATACCGGTCTCGCGCTGAAGTTCCTTGATCAGTCCAAGAACCTGCGCCTGCGTCGTCACATCCAACGCGGTTGTCGGCTCATCCGCGATCAACAGTTCGGGTTTTGAGACCATGGCCATGGCGATCATCGCACGTTGACGCATACCACCAGACAGCTCGAACGGGTAACTGTCATAGGCGCGCGCAGGGTCTGGGAAGCCCACGCGTTCGAACTGGGTCAGAACTTCTTTACGGGCCTGAGCCTCGGATGCGCCGCGATGCAGCCAAAGAACCTCACTGACCTGATTGCCGATTTTATGGAGCGGCGACAGCGAGCGCATCGGTTCCTGAAAGATCATCGAAACCCGATTGCCGCGAATGCCGCGCATCTGTTTCTCGCTGATTTCGGTGAGTTCTGCCGTGCCCTTGGAATCGTTCAGCCTGATTGATCCGCTGCGAATCTGTGCCGTACGTGGCAGAATTCTCAGCGCGGCCCTACACGAAATTGTTTTGCCCGATCCTGATTCTCCGACCAGGGCCAGCGTTTGACCCGGTTCAACGTCAAAGTTGACATCCCGAACAACGGCTTCGCCCGCGCCAAAACCTATGCTCAGATCCCGGACGGACAACAATGCATTCATGCGGGAATTCCACCCGGCTGGCCGCTTGATAACATCGGCTTAGTAATCTCCCTGACTTTTTTGACGCAGTTTCGCGCGGTTGGGGCGGCCTAGTCAAACACCTTCTTGCGCAGAAACGTCGCGGAAATATGAAATGCATGCCGGGGCACCTACACAAAGTCTTGAGATTTTGTCATCTAAGGCGCAACCGATGCCTATTAGGCTTGTCCAAAACAATGAGGTTTGCCCGTGTCCCAGCAACAAAGCCGACTGGATCTGTTCATCGATCGCATGGTGTCACAGCGTGCCTGCCTGGATTTTGCGATTGCGCAGACAGCAGGCCAGCCCGGTCCCGTGTTTGAGTTGGGTTTGGGCAATGGGCGCACCTATCACCATATGGTGCAGTATATTCCGGATCGTTCGATCTATGTATTCGAACGTGCGATCGCCTCACATCCGGATTCAACCCCGCCCGACGATCTGGTGATTCTGGGCGATGTACGCGAGACGCTGCCTGCCTCGGTCGAACGGTTCGGTGCATCTGCCAGCCTAATTCATGCCGATCTTGGTGGACATAATCGGGAAAAGAATGACGCTTTTGCCCGCTTCGTCTCGCCTCTGATCGAGCCGTTGCTGGCTCCGGGCGGGCTGATGGTGTCGAGCGACCGGATGTATTTCGAGGCTTTGAAGGAACTGCCCTTGCCAGAAGGCGCGGTTGAAGGGCGCTGCTTCATCTATCAACGCTGAAATGCCGTAGGGTAACTTGCGTATTTAACCGGAAGGGCCGCTAACCTTCGAGATGTCATGCCTCGAAGGAAGTTGCGTCATGTTATTCTACGATTGCTCGACCGCCCCCAATCCACGCCGCGCCCGGATGTTTATCGCCGAGAAGCGCATTCAGATTGAAACGCGTGACATTTCAATCGCTGAGGGAGAGCAGCTGAGCGATGCGTTTCGCGCTGTGAATCCGCGTGCCACCTTGCCCGTTCTGGTGACGGATGAGGGGTCGGTCCTGACTGAGAATTTGGGTATCGCGGCCTATCTCGAAGCACGCTTTCCTGAACCTGCCCTCATGGGTCAAACGCCGGACGAAAAAGGCATGGTGCTGATGTGGAACGCGCTTGTTGAGCAGCAAGGCGGCTTACCGATTGCCGAAACGCTGCGAAATGCGCACCCGGCCTTTAGGGACAGGGCGATTCCCGGCCCGGTGAATTATGCGCAGATCCCCGAGCTGGCGCAGCGCGGGAGCGACCGGGTGCACAAGTTTTTCGATCTGCTCGAAAGTCGTCTGCGCGAGAGTGCGTTCCTCGCCGGTGACGCGTTTTCGCTGGCCGATATCTCGGCCTTTGTCTTCGTCGATTTCGCTCGCGTCATCAAAATGCGTGTCCCCGCCGGGAACACCGCAACGCAAGCTTGGTTTGACGTAATCAAAAGCCGCCCCAGCGCTCAGCTTTAGGTTATTTTTGCATCAAATCTCATCAGGCACAGGACTGTACAGAAATGTCTAGACAGAAGTGAACAGTGCTATTAGCGTCCTCTGCGAGTCATGCAGGGGAGTGCAGGATGAAATCTCAGTATCGTGTCGTAGTCATCGGTGGCGGCGTGGTTGGCGCCTCGGTTCTGTATCATTTGGCCAAGTTCGGTTGGTCCGATGTGGTTATGCTGGAGCGGCGGCGCTTGGCGTCCGGTTCGTCCTGGCATGCGGCCGGTGGCATCCATGCCCTGAACGCCGATCCCAACATGGCATCGCTGCAGGCCTACACCATCGACTTGCTCAGCGAGATCGAAAAGGAGTCGGGTCAGAATATCGGTCTGCACATGACCGGCGGCCTGACATTGGCCGGCACGCCTGAGCGGTGGGAGTGGCTGCAGGCCAATTACCGCATCTTCCAATCCATCGGCATTGATGATTGCGAGCTACTGACCCCGGAAGAAGCACAGCGCCGTTGCCCGATCATGTCTACTGATGGCGTATTGGGCGCGATGTGGGCGGATCGCGAAGGTTACATCGACACCACCGGCACAGTGCAGGCTTATGCCACCGCAGCCAAGAAGCGCGGTGCTGAGTATTACGAAGAGACCAAAGTCGAAGAGCTGATCCAGACCGACGATGGCTGGCAGGTGGTAACCGACAAAGGCACGATCACCTGTGAGCATGTGGTCAACGCTGCTGGTCTCTGGGCCAAACAGGTGGGGCGTATGGCTGGCGTGGAACTGCCTGTTTCGCCGCTCAAACACCACTACCTGATCACTGACTCTGTCCCAGAAGTGGCCGAAGCCGACTTCGAGATGCCGATGACGGTCGATCTCGAAGGCTTTACTTATATGCGGCAGGACCAGAAGGGCGTTCTGGTTGGCATCTACGAGGTTGATCACGAACACTGGGCTATGGACGGTGCGCCTTGGAATTATGGCGAGGAGCTGTTTCAGGAACAACTCGACCGGATCGAAAATGAACTGACGCTGGGCTTTGAGCGTTATCCTTCGATCCAGAATGTGGGCATCAAGACATGGGTGAACGGCGCGTTTACCTTCTCGCCCGATGGAAACCCTCTGGTCGGTCCCGTGCCCGGCAAGCGCGGCTATTGGTCAGCCTGTGCCGTAATGGCCGGGTTCCTGCAAGGCGGTGGCGTCGGCAAGACGCTGGCCGAATGGATGATCCATGGAGAGCCCGAGGCTGATGCGTGGCCGATGGATGTGGCACGATATGGCGATTTTGCACAAAACAAACGCTACATCCGCGAGACGACCGGTCAGTTCTATTCCCGCCGTTTCGTGATGACCTATCCGAATGAGCAATTGCCGGCAGGCCGTCCGCTAAAAATGGCTCCGGCTCATGACGCAATGACCGAGGCGGGTTGCAAATGGGGTGTGAGCTGGGACCTCGAAGTGCCGCTCTATTTCGCGCCGAAAGGGTTCGAGGAGACGCCAACGCTCAAGCGGTCGAACGCACATGATATTGTGGCCGAGGAATGCAAGGTGATCCGCGAAGGGATCGGTCTGTTGGATATCTCGGGCTTTTCACGATTCGAGGTCACTGGGCCGAATGCCGAGGCATGGTTGGACAAGGTCATGGCCTCAAAACTCCCCGCGCCGGGTCGGGCCAAGCTGGCGCCGATGCTGGGTGAGAACGGGCGTCTCAAGGGTGATCTCACCGTGTTGAACTGGGGCGATGGCACCTGGTGGATCATGGGCAGCTACTACCTGCGGGCTTGGCATATGCGCTGGTTCGACGATCATATGATGGATGGCGTTACCGTGCGCGATCTGGGCGAGGAATATTGCGGCTTCGCCGTGGTGGGGCCGAAATCGCAGGCAGTGGTTGAGAAGCTGGCTGAGCAGGATATCTCGGGCCTGAAATTTATGGGCTGCGGTGATTTCGATATCGGTCTGGTTCGCGCCCGCGTTGCGCGCATGTCGGTGACGGGCGAAAAAGGGTATGAGATCAACTGCCGCTATGGCGATCATATCAAACTGCGCCGCATGCTGCTGGACGCCGGAGCTGACGAGGGCATCCGCGAATGTGGTTTCAACGCAATGTTATCGACAAGGTTGGAGAAAAGCTTTGGCATCTGGTCGGCAGAGTTCACGCAGCTCTACACGCCGGGCATGACCGGTATGGATCGCTGGATCGACTGGGATAAGGACTTCGTCGGTAAAGAGGCGGCACTGGCCGAACGTGATGGCAATGGCCCGGCGCAGGTTCAGGTGACACTTGAGGTCGACGCAGATGACGCCGATGCCAGCGGGTATGAACCGATATGGGCCGGAGGAGAGCGTGTGGGCTTTGTCACCTCGGGCGGCTACGGCCATTACACCGGCAAGTCGTTGGCAATGGCTCTGGTCGATCGCGACAAGGCTGAGCCAGGGATCGAGCTGTCGGTCCATGTGGTCGGCGTTGAACGCCCCGCCCGCGTGGTTGCGCCGTCGCCTTACGACTCGCAGGGCAAAGCGATGCGAGGCTGATCATGGAGGCAGAAGTCGGAAGACGCCGTCGCCGGGGGCGTGGGGCCGAGACGGCTCCACAGCCAAGTCGTGATGTGAACTATCGCCAGCTTCGCAATCCGTTTCCGCAGATGGAAGTATTTCCGGCGGATCAGATCGCGGACATGCACGACACCGCCCTGCGCACACTGGAAGAGCTGGGTGTAAAAGTCCTGCTGCCCGAGGCACGCCGGATTTTTGCGCAGGGCGGTGCACGCGTGGATGAAGACAACGAGATGGTCTTTATCGGTCGCGACATGGTCGAGGCTGCAGTGGCTTCTGCCCCCAAATCCATAGCCTGTCGCGCGGGTGCGCGGCGGCGGGATTTCACGTTGGAGCTGGGCTCTTTGGTGTTTCAGCCCGGGGCGGGGGCGCCGAACGCAACTGATCTGGAACGTGGGCGCAGACCGGCGAGCGGACAGGATTATCTGGAGTTTCTCAAGCTCACGCATCACTTCGATGTCTTCCAGATGATCTCGCCCCAAGTGGAGCCGCAGGACGTGCCGACTAACGTGAGGCACTACTTTACGACACAGGCGCAAATGGAGCTGACGGACAAGTTCCCGTTCTTCTTTTCGCGTGGAACGCCGCAGGTGATGGACTGTTTTGAGATGCTGTCCATGGCGCGCGGGCTCAGCGATGATGATTTCCGGGCCAATCCGCATTGCTATACGATCATCAATACCAATAGCCCCCGAACGTTGGATATCCCAATGGCGCAGGGGCTGATCGACTTTGCCCGCCATGGGCAGATGTCGATCATCACGCCGTTTACGCTGATGGGGGCGATGGCACCAATCACCGTTGCCGGGGCCATCACCCTGTCGCATGCCGAGGCGCTTGCGGCTTTGACCCTGACGCAACTGACAAACCCCGGTGCCCCCGTGTGCTATGGGACCTTCACCAGCAATGTTGACATGAAATCCGGTGCACCCGCTTTTGGAACGCCGTCGCATTTCCAGGCCTCGCTGGCTGCCGGTCAATTGGCCCGGCATCTCGGACTTCCCTGGCGCTCAGCAGCCGGGTCTGCGGCCAACATCAACGACGTACAGGCCGCCAATGAAAACCAGTTTGGATTATGGGGCTGCCTGATGGCCGGGGCGACGGTGATCATTCACTCGGCTGGATGGCTCGAAGGTGGCCTGACCGTGTCCTTCGAGAAGATGATCTGCGATGCCGAGGTGCTGAACATGGTGGCCGAGCTATGTGCTGGCGCGCAGGCCGGTGGGGCCGAGATCGGGTTCGACACTGCCCTCAGCGAAGTAGAGCCCAGTGGTCATTTCTTTGCCACCAGCCAAACGATGGAGCGCTATAACACCGCGTTTTATGAGCCCCACCTGCATGATTATGCCAATTTCGGTACTTGGACCGAGCGCGGCTCGATCGATGCCAACCACCGCGCAACGGGTGTGTGGAAGGATATCCTGGCCAATTTCAAAGCGCCGTCGTCGGATATGGATCGCATCGGCGCATTGAAGGATTTCATCGCACGACGCACGGAAGAGGGCGGCGCGCCGCCGGAGAGTTGAATGAACACCAAACCCATCCTTCATCGTGATGACCCGAAGGCCGAGCCGCTGGTCGGGAACATCAAGGTCACGCGTGACGATTGGCTGAACGTGGCGATGGACGTACTGATCTCGGACGGTGTGGATCAGATCAAGGTCCTGAACCTGGCAGAGCGGATGGCCGTGTCGCGGTCATCTTTCTATTGGTATTTCAAATCCCGGCAAGAACTGCTGGACGCGCTGCTGGCACGCTGGCAGGCGATGAACACGGCGGCTCTGGTGGCGCAAGCTGAGGCTCCGGCCGAGACCATAACAGGTGCGGTCTGCAATGTGCATCGCTGCGTGGTGAATACCGATCTGTTCGACACCGCACTGGACTTTGCCATTCGCGACTGGGCGCGTAAATCCGGCAAGGTGCGCCGCGCGCTGGACCAGTCCGATGCACGGCGGCTTGAAGCGTTGCATGCGATGTTCACGCGCTATGGCTATACCGAGGTTGAGGCCGAGACCCGCGCGCGTGTCCTCTATTATATGCAGATCGGTTATGACCTCGCGCAGTTGAATGAACCCATCTCGGTGCGAATCTCGATGGTCCCCCATTACCTTTATGTTTTCACCGGGGTCGAGCCGCGCGCCGAAGAAGTCGAAGAATTCAGCAGATATAGCCGGAGCCACTGGAAAGGAGACCCCGCATGAGTCAGCCAGATGCAATCATCATCGGCACTGGCGTGATCGGCGCAGCCATCGCGTTCGAGATGTCGAAGGCCGGGTGGAAGACCCTGTCGCTGGATCGCAATACGCAGGTCGGACATGGCTCCACCGCCGGATCTTGCGCCATCATCAGAATGCATTACTCGACATTTGATGGAACTGCGTTCGCGTGGGAGGGCTATCATTATTGGCGGGATTGGGCAGAGTATCTGGGGCTGCCGGAGGATGCCAATCTGGCCCAATTTCGGCAGACCGGCTGTCTGGTCATGAAGACCGGAGCCAACGGGTATCTGGACAAACACAAAACCAACAGCACCGAATTGGAGTGCCCGTTCGAGGAATGGTCACCGGAGGACATTAAGAAACACTTGCCGATCTATTCGCTTGATAGCTTTGCCCCGGCAAAGCGCATGGATGATCCCGAATTCGGACAACCCAACGGAGAGAAGATGCAGGGTGCTGTGTTCTGGCCCAAAGCGGGCTATGTCACGGACCCGGCCTTGTCGGCGCAAAACCTGATGGATGCCGCCAAACAACACGGCGCAAAAGTGTGCACAGGTGTTGAGGTGGTGGAGATCCTCACCGACGCTGGGCGTGTCTCGGGCGTCAAACTGGCCTCGGGCGAGGAAATCCACGCGAAAGTCGTCGTGAATGTCGCGGGCCCCGGCTCGGCGATCATCAACGGCATGGCTGGGGTTCTGGACGACATGACCATCGAAACCCGTCCGCTCCGGCAGGAAGTGGTGCACGTTCCAGCGCCCGAAGGTTTTGATTTCGAAAGCCAGGGTACCATCGTTTCGGACAGCGATATCGCGCTTTATTGCCGACCTGAACATGGCAATCACATCCTGATCGGATCTGAAGACCCGGAATGCGACCCGCATCAGTGGTGCGAGGACGATAAGACCTACAATCAAGACTTTACTGATCAGTGGACCACGCAGGCGATGCGATATGCGCAGCGGGTTCCGAGCCTTGGCATTCCATCGAAAACCCGCGGTGTGGTCGATCTCTATGATGCGTCAACCGACTGGATTCCGATCTACGACAAATCTAGCCTTCCGGGGTTCTACATGGCCTGCGGCACCAGCGGGAACCAGTACAAGAACGCCCCGATCGCGGGCAAGATGATGGCGGCCCTGATCGATTATTGCGAGGGCGGGGCGGATCACGATGCAAATCCGCTGCGGTTCGAGCTGCCCTATATCGGGCGCAGCATCGATGTCGGGTTCTACTCGCGCAAACGACCGATCAATAACGAAAGCAGTTTCTCGGTTCTGGGCTAGACGGCAGCGTGGGTCGGCCTGACTTTCCGGGGAACTGGAAAAAAGGCCGTTCCTATGACAGATCAAGCCCCGCATGTTCTGCTCCATGGCCGCGTAAACCCTTCATGCATATTATCACCATCAACAACGCATGGTGTCTCTGCAGTGATTGGGGATTCCTCATCCACCCTGAGAGCTTTCCTGCCGACATCGATATGTTCGACAAACGGTGGCTCAAGATCTTTCGATCCTCATGTCCGCATCAGGTCGCCTGACCGGATTGGCCTTTCAGCAGTCCGTCAGCCTTGAGGCGCGCCGCGCGGGCGGCCTCGATGCGGACCGGACCATATCCCCGGACCTCATCGGCGCAAGCCAACGCATCATACCAAATGGCGTCATCCTCGGAGGAATAGGTTGCCTGCAACTGATCCAGCAGTGACTGATACCATCCCAACATATCCCGATGCAGACGCGCCTCAGCGTGATACCCAAAGGGGTTAAACGCTGATCCGCGCAAACCACGCAGCTGTGATAACCTCTGAAGAACCGGGCGCATCCACGGACCCAATGCAAATTTGAGCGGCCTTCCGCGTTCATCTTTTCGCCAGCTGAACATCGGCGGGGCGAAGTGGTATTTGGTTTTGAAGTCACCCTCGAACTGCTGCGCAAGTTCATCCGTGAAGGCAGAGGATGTGTGCAACCGGGCCACTTCGAACTCGTCCTTATAAGCCATGAATCGGAACAGGTTGCGGGCCACGGACTCCAGGACACGACCAGAAATTTCCGGCTTGGATGCACGGATTGCTTCGATCTGCTGCGCATAGCGTTCAGCATAAGCTGCGTCCTGATATTCTGTCAGATACGCAACCCGACGCGCGATCATCTGATCGAGCGTTTCTTCTGCCTCGGTCGGTTGCGTCAGCCCCTGAACCCGGCCGGGATCAACTGCCAGGCATCGCCCAAGTGCGAAAGCCAGTCGGTTCTTCTCGATCGCGACACCGTTGAGCAGGATGGCCTGAGCCAGCGCGCTGTGCGAGATGGGTACCAGTGCTTTTTGCCACGCGTAGCCCAACATGATGACATTGGCGAAGACCGTATCCCCAAGTAGCGCCTCGGCGATTGCGTTTGCATCAAGGCTGGACAGATTGTCAGCTCCCACCACATCGGCAATGGCCTGTTCCCGTGCATCGACCCGAAGCTGAGCATCACGCCGCAGCACAAGATCTCCGGTCGGCATCTCGGCCAAGTTCAGCACGACCTGTGTGCCATGCGTATAATGGGCGGAGGCTTTGGGTGCCGAACTGACGACCACATCGCAGCCAATCACCGCATCCGCCGCGCCCTGATCAATACGAACCTGGTTAAGCGCATCGGGTGCGGTGCCAAGGCGAATATAGCTCAGCACTGTTCCGAATTTCTGGGCAAAGCCGGTGAAATCAAGAACCGAGGCCCCTTTGCCCTCCAGATGCGCCGCCATGGTGATCAAGGCTCCAACTGTAACTACGCCGGTGCCGCCGACGCCCGTTACCAGAAGATCGAATGGCTTATCCAGTGAGTGAACTTCAGGATTGGGTAAATCCGCCTCAATCACATTGAAGTCCAGTTCGATGGTCTGCTTTCTGCGGGTTGCGCCCTCGATGGTCACGAAACTCGGGCAGAACCCGTTCAGGCACGAGAAATCCTTGTTGCAGGAACTCAGATTGATTTTGCGCTTGCGACCCAGCGGGGTTTCGCGCGGTTCAACGCTCAGGCAATTCGACGCGACTGAACAGTCGCCGCAGCCTTCGCAGACGAGATCGTTGATCCAGCCGAAGGTCGAGGGGTCCTCCATCGTGCCACGCTTGCGGCGGCGGCGCTTTTCGGTGGCGCAGGTTTGTTCATAGATCAGAACCGTGACACCGGAAATGTCGCGCAACTCTCGTTGCAAACTGTCCATCTTTGCCCGGTCATGAAACGTGGTTCCCGCCGGGAAATTGGCGCGGTCGAATTTGGAGATATCATCCGAGACCAGCGCGATCCGTTCTACCCCTTCGGCGCGACAGGTCTGGGCAATACCCGCTACGCTGACAGGTCCATCTACCGGCTGCCCTCCGGTCATCGCGACCGCATCATTGTAGAGGATTTTATACGTGATGTTCGTCCCGGCGGCGACCGCCTGACGGATAGCGAGAGAGCCCGAATGATACCACGTTCCCTCACCAAGGTTCTGGAAGATGTGCTTGCCACCGTTGAATTGCGAAGCCACCACATGGGGCACGCCTTCGCCCCCCATCTGCGCATAGCCGACCGTCTCGCGATCCATCCACGAGGCCATGACGTGGCAACCGATTCCGCTGGCGGCGGTGGAGCCTTGGGGAACCTTGGTCGAAGTATTGTGCGGGCAACCCGAGCAGAAATAAGGCGTCCGCGTTGCGCCGGAAACACTTATGACGGGCGGAGGTGTTTCAGTCAGAGCGCGCGCCTTGGCGGGCAGGTTTTCTTCCGGAAAGAACGTATCAAGGCGGGCGGCCACGATGGGGGCTAGCATCAAGGGGCTGAGCTCCCCGGTCCACGGGATCAGCGGCTCACCATGGCTGTCATACTTCCCCACCATTTTGTGGGGTTTGTCACCGGGCCAGTCATAGAAGTATTCCTTAAACTGGCTTTCGATAATGCCGCGCTTTTCCTCGACGACCAGAACCTCGGCTTTGCCCTTCACAAAGCGCAATGCGTTGCGGCGCGCCAGCGGCCAGACCATGCCAACCTTGTAGATGTCGATCCCCAGACGGCGGCAGGCGGCCTCATCCAGACCCAGCAGACGCAAGGCCTCCATCAGATCCAGATGCCCCTTGCCGGTGGTCACGAAGCCGAACTTCGCATTGTCGATGTCATAAATGCGCCGGTCGATGGGGTTCTCTTCGGCAAAGGCCCGTACGGCACGCAGCTTGTGTTGGATACGAGTTTCAATCTCGGGTGAGGGCAGGTCTGCGGTCCGCACATGCAATCCGCGTTCGGGCAGGTCAAGTCGCGGCAGTGTGAAGCTTCGGTCTGGACGCAGGTTGACGGAGCGTGCGCTCTCGACTGTTTCCGAGATGGCCTTGAACCCGACCCACGTGCCAGAAAAGCGGGACAGGGCGAACCCGTATTCCCCGAATTCGAGATATTCCCCGACCGAGGCGGGGTTCAACGTGGGCATGAACCACGCCATGAAGGCCACATCCGACTGGTGCGGCATCGAAGAGCTGACGCAACCATGGTCATCGCCAGCCACAACCAACACGCCGCCTTTTGGTGCAGAGCCGTAGGCGTTGCCGTGTTTCAAGGCATCCCCGGATCGGTCGACACCGGGGCCTTTGCCGTACCACATGGAAAAGATACCCTCGACCTCGCAATGCGGATCCAGTGTTGCCTGCTGCGCCCCAAGCACAGCCGTCGCCCCGAGGTCTTCGTTCACTGCGGGCATGAAGGTGATGCGGTCGGTTTTTAACCGCTCCTTGGCGCGCCAGAGTTCGAGGTCCAATCCACCCAGAGGAGAGCCGCGATATCCCGAGACAAAACCGGCTGTGTTCAGACCTGCGTCCCGGTCCCTGCGTGCCTGATCCATCATGATCCTAGCCAAAGCTTGGGTGCCCGTCAGAAAGACCCGGCCTTGGGTCAGGGCATAGCGGTCCTCAAGCTGATAGATGCGGGGGTTGGGGTCGTGGTGGCTCATTCCGGCGATCCATGGGTGTTAACTGTAAGAGTTGGAAGTTTATCCCGGCGAGGCTGAATAATTTTGCCTAAAATCGCGAGATATGTGAGTAAACAGGATGAGTATCTCGATTCTTTGAAAGAAATCGGATAAATAAACCACTATGACTGAACTCGATGACAGAGATCGCCGCCTCCTCACTCTGCTGCAAAGTGATTGCCGCATGTCCAATGCCGAATTGGCCGATACCGTCGGAATGTCGGCTTCGGCCCTTTGGCGCAGGGTCAGAGCGCTGGAAGAGGCGGGGGTGATCGAGCGTTATGGTGCATTGGTAAATCCTCCCGCTATAGGGCTTACCTTCGAGGCTATCGTGCATGTACATCTGACGCGCCACGACCCCGAGAAGATCGTGGATTTCATCCGGGCCGTTGAGACCAGCAAGGAAGTTCAGGAGTGTTATGCCACGACCGGGCAGGCGGACTATCACTTGCGCGTTCTGTGCCGCGACCTTGCGGCCTATAACGTTTTCCTCGAGGATTTTTTGTTCCGCTTGCCAGCCGTTGCCAGCGCGCAAACCAATGTCGTGCTGCGCCCGATCAAGCGGAATCGTCCGGTAGTTCCCTGAGTATCAGGTGGCGAAGGACACCCAGGCCCAAGCCATGCCGATATAAGTCAGGTTGTGCATAAGCTGATCCAGACCGGCAGCGCGCCAGAATGCGGCCTGATTGGGTTGCAGCTGCTTTCGCTCTGAATAATGCGCTTTAGCGAAGTCGATGTGGAAATGCACGATCCACTCTAGCGCGGCAATGATCAGGATGAATTCTACCGGCGCGCGAAACAGCGCGAAGATAAGGACTGAGCCCACGACATGCACAGCTGCGTGCTGCGCGCGCCCCACATGGAAATACGAGCCTCGCCCGGAAAGCATTTTGGGCGTCTGTAAATAATAATCGGCAAACATATGTTTGATCTGAAGCAGACAGAGCAACAGAAACACAGCGCCAAAACTGGCAGGCAAATTAATCCTCCCGATATCGTCCTGAATCAGAAGACTAGGGGGTAATTGGCTGCCGCGCAAATGAACTTGTTCACACAAGGGTAATTCGGCGCAATTTGGAAATTTAATTGCGTCCACGGATACGATTGCGGTAACTTCGGGCTGTTGTATTCACGCCAAAAACATCGATTTGAGCGGCGGATCAAAAGCAGGGGCGGGTTCCATAGAACGAACGATTTTTCGGTTCATCTGGAAATACTCCAAGCGCGACCAGTTGATCCTGCTGGCCGTGACGGCGACGCTGTTTCCGTTGTTGTATCTGACGCTGGAACTGCCCAAGCGTATTATCAACGATGCGATCGGCGCGACCAGCGATATTGTCAACGTCTGGGGTTATGCGCTGCCGCAGACGACGTTCCTGATGATCTTGTGCTTTGCCTTCCTGGCGGCCGTTTTGGCCCATGGCTTGATGAAGATGCGCATCAATACCATGAAAGGTGTCCTGAGCGAACGGATGCTGCGCCGTTTCCGGTATCAGTTGATCAGCCGCGCGCTCCGCTTTCCGCAACCCTATTTCGAGCGTGTGAGCCAGGGCGAGATGGTCTCGATGATCACCGCCGAAAGCGAGCCGATGGGCGGGTTAATGGGCGATGCGATCAGCCAGCCAGTGCTGCAGGCCGGGCAAATGATCACCATCCTGTCGTTCCTGTTTTTACAAAGCGTATGGTTCGGGTTGGCAGCGGTTGCATTGATACCTTTGCAGGCTTGGTTGATTCCGCGCTTGCAGCGCCAAATCAATCTTCTGAACAAGAAACGCATACAAGAAGTCCGCGTACTGGCTGCTCAGATCGGCGAGAACGCGGCGGGTGCTTCGACCCTGCGGGCCAATGGCGGTTGGCGCTATCGTCGGGCGATGATCTCGGATCAGTTGGGCCGGTTATTCGGCATCCGGTTCGAGATTTATCAGAAAAAATTCTTTATGAAGTTCATCAACAACTTCATCTCGCAACTGACGCCGTTCATGTTCTATCTGGTGGGTGGCCTGCTGGTGTTGCAGGGTTCGGTTTCGCTAGGGGCGCTGGTGGCCGCGCTGGCGGCGTATAAGGACCTGAGTTCTCCATGGAAGGAATTGCTGACCTATTATAACCAGACGCAGGATATGTCGCTGCGCTGGGAAGTTGTGATTGAACGTTTCGCGCCGGACGGGATGATCAACGAGTCCCTTTTCGATGGCGAGCCCGACCAGCGTCCGCATTTGAATGGCGATATCGTCCTTAACCGGATTTCGGTACGCGATATCGACGGTAATCAGGTGCTGGACGATCTGGATCTGACCTTTCCTGCGGGCCAGACCATCGGTATCGCGGCCCCCAGCGAAGAAGATCGCCACGCCCTGACCGAATTGCTAACGCGCGAGGTTTTGCCCACCTCAGGAAGGCTTGAGGTTGGTGGGGTCGATATGTCAGGGCTGCACCAAAGCGTTGTTGCAGCGCGGATCGGTCTGGCGACCTCGCGCCCGGTCATGTTTCAGGGAACGCTGGGCGAGAACGTCATGATGCCGATCCGGTCGCGTCCGATGTCTACTGCGACCGAGGATCCCGATTTCGCCGAGACATTGCGGGCGGGCAACAGCACAGATCCCTTTCAGGCGGAATGGTTAGACCCCGGACTTGCCGGTTTCGACGATATCACTCATCTGCGTGAATGGTGGCTTAGACTGATCGACGGCATGGGTTCGGGTGCAACGCTGTTCCAGCGGGGCGCCGAACAGGTTTTCAATGCAAAAGAGCGACCGGAACTTGCAGCCAAGTTGGTTGAATTGCGCCCATTGGTGCAAAAAGCTGTGCGCGAGGCTGGGCTGGAACAGCAGGCGTTGGTCTTTGACCGTTGCGCTTACAACCCCGCGCTGCCTGTGGTAGAGAACCTGCTGTTCGCGACCCCTCGTGTGCCGGTCACACAGCAACTGTTGGCAAAACAAACGGTGTTCCTGGGGCAACTGCGGGAGCTAGGGCTGGATGAAACACTGGCCAACCTGACCCGAGATGTAATCGAAATGCTGCGCCAGATCTTTGGATTGGACGGCACAGATCATCCATTATTCCGCAAGCTGGGCCTTGAGGTCACAACCTACGAGGCGGCAGTTGAGCTGGTCGAACAGACCCGCAAGGAAGGCGTCAGCGGGCTAGATGACGAGCAATTGGCCAACCTGCTGGCTGTGCCCTTCGTGATTTCGGCGGAACAGATCGGCCCGGCTTTCTCGGACGAATTGAAGAACCGCATTCTAGAGCTGCGACACAGCCATTCCGAGAAACTGCTGGAACGGTTGCACAACGTCTTTGTGCCACTGGATGAGGCCACCTTTGCACCGGGTTTGACGGTGATGGAGAACGCGCTCTTTGGCAAGGTCAGTCAGATTGGCGGCGCGCGCACGGATGAGGCACGCAAGCTGATTGTGGATGTGTTGGCCGAAAACGGCGCACGCCCGATGGTGGTCGAACTGATCTATGACGTGCCGGTGGCGTTGGGTGGTCAGAACCTGCCTGCAGTTTTTGCCGAACCTCTGGCCTTTACCCGTGCTGCGATCAAGAAGCCGGATATCCTGATCCTCGAAAACGCGCTGGCCAGTTACGATATGCAGACGCAGGTGGCGGTGTATAAGAACCTGCGCGAATTGCTGCCAGAAGCGACCGTTATCTATCTGAATGACCAATTTGAAAGCCCGGACGTATTCGACATGTACGTTGAAATCCGGCAAGGTCGCGTCGTGACGGATGAAGGACCCACCGATGTCGAAGGCGACGGCGCGGCCTCGGCTGACCTTGGGCGCAAGCTGCGGGCGCTGGAGCAGACGCCGCTGTTCTCTGGTCTGGACCGTCGTCAGTTACGCCTGCTGGCCTTTGGTGCGCGCTGGTTCGATGCAAAGCCGGGGCAGGTGATCTTCCTCAAGGATGATCAGCCGACGGATGGTGCTTATGTCATTCTGGAAGGCGAAGCGGGATTGTATCTGCCCCATCCGGGAGAGGCAGATCAGTTAATCACCAAGGTCGGGGCAGGGGCTTTGGTCGGAGAGCTTGGCCTGATCCGCAAGGAGCCACGCGCGCTGAGTATGATCGCCGAAACCGATCTGTCGTGCCTGCGCATCGGGGAAGAGGAATTCCTGGCGGTTGTCGAAAACGATGCCGCGACAGCATTCAAGCTGTTGCAGGTGATTGCGGGATACGTCTCGAACTGACCGGATCAGCTTTCTGGCTGGCAGAACAGGTCATAGAGTAGCGCTATGACGCGTTCGGTCTTGCCGTCGTTCAGTGCGTAGTAGATTGTTTTGCCTTCGCGGCGTGCTTTGACCAGCTGTTCTTCGCGCAAGCGGGCTAGCATCTGGCTGACTGCTGCTTGCCGCATCCCCAGCAGAGCTTCCAATTCGCCCACGGATCGCTCACCTGCACCCAGGTGACACAGGGTCATGAGACGGCCTTCGTGCGCCAGCGCTTTCAGGAACGTGGTCGCTTGAGTGGCGCTTTCTTTCATGTCAGCCGAGGTATCTGCGGATGGTGTCTTGGTTTCAGGGGGCTGCGTCGTCACTTAATAAACCGATATGCCATTAGGGGGTTCGCATAATATGCCCCAACTGGTCGCGGATTGTCACCCCTCGGTTGCCGGAGCACCACCCTGAAAGGCGTTTCCATGCTCATAATCGCAAGGATCTTCCTGCATCTGCAGGTGCAACCCGTCGCCTGAATAAGGGTTGGCGCGGGCAAGGTCCTCGTCCACATCGATCCCCAGGCCGGGTGCGCTCGGTGGGGTGACGAAGCCGTTTTCGACCCGGATCGAGCTTTTGATCAACTGGTCATGGAACGGGGTTTCGATGGTTTCCAGCAGCAGGAGATTTGGAATGGATGCAGCCAGATGGATGTTGGCCGCCCACTCTACCGGTCCGGCGTAGAGGTGAGGTGCCATTTGGGCGTTGAACACTTCGGCCATAGCGGCGACTTTTTTCATCTCCCAGATACCGCCAGCGCGACCAAGCGCGGGTTGCAGGATTTCGGCGGCACCAGCACGCAGAACCGCGCCGAATTCAGCTTTGGTGGTCATCCGCTCACCCGTTGCAACAGGGATGCGTACAGCGCGGGCCACGCGGGCCATGTCCTCGATCATGTCGGGCGGGGTCGGCTCCTCGAACCAGAGCGGCGAATAAGGCTCAAGCGCCTGACCCAGACGAATCGCGCCGGCGGTATTGAACTGCCCATGGGTTCCGAACAGCAGATCGGCTTTGTCGCCCACGGCCTCACGAATGGCTTTGCAGAAGGCCACCGACATTGAGATATCGGTCATCGCAGGCATATGCCCGCCCCGGATGGTATAAGGGCCTGCAGGGTCGAATTTGACGGCCGTATAACCGCGACGCACCATTTCAGCAGCACATTCCCCGGCCTGTTCAGGTGAGGTCCAGAAGTCTGTCAGATTATGCTGAGGCAGGGGGTAGAGATAGGTATAAGACCGAATGCGATCATTCATCCGCCCGCCCAGCAACGCATAAACCGGACGATCCCGGTCTTTGCCAAGGATATCCCAGCAAGCGATCTCAAGCCCTGAAAATGCGCCCATCACGGTCAGATCAGGGCGTTGGGTGAAGCCACTGGAATAAGCGCGGCGGAACATCAGTTCGATATTTTCGGGGTTCTCCCCCATCATGTGTCGTTCGAACACATCGCGGATGACATGGGTCATGGCTTCGGGACCGACGGAAGAGGCGTAGCATTCGCCCCAACCGATCACGCCCGTATCGGTCGTGACCTTGACCAGTATCCAATACCGCCCGCCCCAACCGGGTGCCGGAGGCGCGGTGACGATGACATCGAGATCCTGCAGTTTCACTTGGTATTCCCCCGGTTATCAGTCCCTGTCGAACAGGATCACATTGCGCTTGGCAGCACCGGTTTTGGTGTCCTCGATCGCCTCATTGATCTGCGACAGTGACCAACGACCCGAGATCAGCTCATCCAGTTTCAAACGCCCCTGTTCATAAAGATCGATCATCCACGGAATGTCCCGCTGGATCACAACGTCCCCCATTTTCGAACCGACCATACCCTGTCCCAGCGCGGCGAGAACGACGGGTTCATAGCTGGACATATCGCCCGAATGCGGCATCCCGATCATGATCGCCTTGCCGCCCCGACCCAGATAACGCGGGGCCTGATCATAAGCAGGGATCGCGCCGACGGTGATCAGAACCGCATCCGCGCCACGCCCGCCGAGGGCTTTATATGCGGCCTTCCACGGCGCATCGAGGCTACCCAAAACGCCATGTGTTGCGCCGAATTCCTTGGCGATCTCGAGCTTTTCTTCGGTCATGTCGACCGCAACGATCCGCCGCGCCCCGGCGATGCGTGCGCCCTGTATGGCGTTGAGGCCAACCCCGCCCGCACCAATCACGACAACATCCTGTCCGGGGCGCAACTCTGCGGCGTTCACCGCAGCGCCAACCCCGGTGATCACGCCACATGAAAGCAGGCTGGCGAGGTCCTTTGGCAGTGTTTCAGGGATTTTTACGATCTGACGATGGCTGACCACGACTTTCTCGGCAAAGGCTCCGCAGGCCATGGCTTGTTCCAGAGCGCCGCCGTCAGCGGTGCGCAGTGGGCCCTTAACGGTGTCATACGGCGTTTCGCAAATGGTAGGCTTGCCGCCTGCACAGGATGGGCATGATCCGCAGGCGCGGATCAGGGTCACGACCACGGGATCGCCTATCTTGAATGCCCCGGCGCCCTCTCCGATTGCCGAGATGACACCCGCAGCCTCATGTCCGTAAACGGCGGGCAGATGTCCGCCCCACGCCCCGCTGGCGAAAGAGATGTCCGAGTGGCAGATCGCCACCGCATCGAGCGTGACCTCGACCTCGCCCATACCGGGTGGTGCGATCAGAATATCCTCGATCACCAGTGGCGCGCCGAATTCCCGGCACACGGCTGCTTTGATGGATTGCATGTCTTTCCCCGTTCCTTTTTCAGTCACGGTGACCCGTTGCGGATCAACAGGCAAGGCGGAATCCGCCACCCGGGTGTCGCTGTTGTGCTGAAAGGCAAACGAGGAGGGCGGAAACGCCTAATACACGCCTAAATTCGCTGCGATATCTGGTGCAGCAGTCCGGCCAGATGCTCCGGATGCGAAAAAAACGGTGAATGAGAGCTGTCGATGGTCAGGCTCAGGTTCGGATTTGCGCAATGTGCCATCTCGGCCTGATACTCGGTCGGAACGGTACGATCATCCGCTGTACGGATATAAGCCTTGGGTACGCGTGCGAAATTCTCACTCAGATCCAGCGGAGTATCTTGTGGCGCGATTGCTTGCGGGCAAAGACGCCCGAGAGCATAGGCAACAACTTCGCGCGGACAGTCATGATAGAACAACCCGTGCACCCGGTCCGGCAAAACACTGTAGGACAGACCATCTGCAGATTTCTCGACCGCATCCCCGATCAGCTGGCGCGGTGCACGTTTGCGCATTTCGATCATCGAAAGACCGGATTGCGGGACATATGCGCAGAGATAGACCAAAGCCCGCATCGCGTCGGGCGCGGCTTCGGCTGCCGCGCTGATCGGGTAACCGCCCCAGGAATGCCCAACGATAATTGTCTCTGGCTTTGAGGCATTCAGTACCGCATCCCGGCAAGATTCCAGCGTGACATCGGGAATGGGCGTTGGATCAGAGCCGTGGCTGGGCATGTCGATGGCGCGCGCAGTATGTCCGAACGTGGAAAGCTCGGGGATCAGATCGCGCCAGCACCAGGCACCATGGCAGGATCCGTGAACCAGCAAGAAATCAGCCAAGTCTACACCCCCTCACACATGACCGGTCTCGGCCAGAAAACCGTTAAGAAGTTCGGCATACTCTGCCGGCCGCTCTACACAGGGCAGGTGGCCTGCCTTGCGGATCAGTGCAAATCGCGAGCCGGGGATCAGATCAACCGTTTCGCGCACGAGATCGGGTGGGGTCGAACCATCTTCGCTGCCAGCTACTCCAAGCGTGGGCAGGCGCAGGCCACTGGTCGGCGTATAGAAATCAGTTCCCGAAATTGCCGCGCAGCAGCCGAGATACCCTTCCAAGGGTTGCCGCACCATCATGTTGCGCCACAACTCCAGGTCGACATTGGCGCGGAAGGGTTTTGAGAACCACCGCTCCATGGTGGCATCCGCGAGCGCCTCGATCCCACCTGCGCGGGCTGCGTCCATGCGCTCCTGCCAGATCTTTGGCGTACCGATCTTGGCGGCAGTATTGGAAAGGACCAGCGCCCGGATTTGATCCATGCGCTTTACCGCCAAGCCCTGCGCAATCATCCCGCCAATCGACAGGCCGATAAACATGCAGTCTTTGACTTCAAGATGGTCCAGAAGTCGTTCGGTGTCGCGGACCAACGCCCCCATGGAATATGGACCATCGGGTTGCGAAGACAGGCCATGGCCGCGCTTGTCAAAGCGGATGATGCGCAGGCCTTTTGGAAGCAATGGCAGGATCGGATCCCAAAGGCGCATGTCGGTGCTGAGGGAATTGCCGAAGACCAGTGGCGCACCATCTGGGTCCCCGTCAATGCGGTAGTGTATCTTGACGTCTCCAAGATCGGCGATGTGCATGTGAGAGGTCCCGAGCAAATGGCTTCGAGCTACAATAGTGCACGTGTTGCACGCGCTTGTCAGGTCAGGAATTCCAACGCTTGTTCAAAAATCTGCGGGTCCACATTGCCACCCGAGGCAACGACGATCACCGCATCGCCTTCGATTTCATTGGCCCGAAACAACGCCGAAGCCAGCGACACCGCACCGCCGGGCTCCAATACGATCTTGAGGCGCAGGAATGCCATGGCCATTGCGCGCAGTGCCTCCTGCTCGGTGACCGAAAACCCCGGTCCGCAGAGCCGGTTTAGGATCGGAAAGGTGATCTTTCCCGGTTCTGGTGTTAGGATCGCATCGCAGATATTGCCGGAAGACGCGGTATTGTTCTGAATTGAGCCCGAAGCGAGCGAGCGTTTGACGTCATCAAATCCCTCCGGCTCACACGGGCGGGTGCGCAGACTGGGGGCGTGGCGCTCCAACGCCAGCGCGATGCCCGAGGTCAAGCCGCCGCCGCCGCAACAGATCAACACATCCGCCTGCGTGACGCCCTGCGCCTCAGCTTGTCGCGCCAGTTCCAGCCCGACCGTGCCCTGCCCCGCGATCACCTGTGGTTCGTCATAGGGCCGGATCAGGGTCAGTCCGCGCTGGGCGGCCAGCGCCTCGCCGATCTCCTCCCGGCTTTCATTGGCGCGGTCATATAGAACGACCTCGCCCCCAAGTGCCCGCGTGTTCTCGATCTTCAGCTGCGGCGCGTCCGACGGCATGATGATGACCGACGATATCCCGTGCTGGCTGGCTGCATAAGCAACCCCCTGTGCGTGGTTGCCCGAGGAATAGGCGATGACGCCCCGCTGTCGCGCAGTGTCATCCAGAGCCGAAATCGCGGACCACGCGCCGCGAAACTTGAAACTGCCGGTGTGTTGCAGACATTCAGGTTTCACCAGCACCCTGCGTCCGGCAATCTCGTCCAGAAACGGTGAAGACAGCAGCGGCGTTTCGCGTGCATGTCCCTTCAGCCGCTCTGCGGCGGCTTCGATCATCTCAATACTGCTCATGTCGCGTCCAATGTCTTGCGGATTACGTCGAGGGAGGCGGGCTCATCCAGAAAGGGTACATGCCCCCGATCAGCGATCTCGGCCCAGATCAGGTCGGGATGACGGCTTTGCATTTCGCCGAGCGTAGCGGCTCCGAACACGTCAGAATTTGCGCCCCGGATCACGCCAGTCGAGATATCGCGTAACGCGTCGAACAAGGGCCAGAGATCGGGCGGTAGCCCCGCGGCGGCCTGCTGGATCAGAGCTTCGCGCAGGGCGCTGTCATAGCGCAGATCGAGGCCTGTTTCAGATTGCAGATATTGATGTTCAACCTGCTGACGCCAGATGGTGAGCGGCACGCCGGGAAACCGCGAATCCATGATCTTTTGTAGCGTCTCTGCCGCCTCGTCATAGGTTTTTGCGACGGGCTGTTTGCCCACATAATCCATGATCTTGGCGATACCCTCAGCTTCGATCACAGGCCCGACATCGTTCAGGATGACACCAGACAGACGTTCGGGGTGACTGGCGGCCAGGGCCATGGCGATCAACCCACCGCGAGAAGTGCCGAGGATCGAGACCATTTTTAAGCCCAGATGATCCAGTAACTCGATCACATCCAGCCCTTCGCGCAGGATATTGTAGTTCATGAAATCCGGGTCGTGATCGGACTGTCCGCGCCCGCGATAATCCATCGTGATCATCCGCAGATCGCTGATATGCGGCGCGAGGAACGAGAAATCTCGACTGTTGCGGGTCAGGCCCGCAAGGCAGAGCAAAGGCTGGCCCGATCCGGTGTCTTCAAAGTAGAGGCGTTTGCCATCAGAGGTCGTGAAAAACGCCATCAAAGCCCTGCCAGCTGAGGTATCGCTGTCAGATCAGACATTACATGCGCCGGTTTCCACGGCAGACGGTCCATTGGCTCACCCGCACGGTTGACCCAGGCCGTGACAAAGCCGTAGCCACTGGCGCCGGCGGCATCCCAGCCGTTGGAGCTGACGAACAGAACCTCGTCTCGGGCGCAGCCAAACCGATCTTGGACCAGGTCATAGACGCGGGCATGCGGCTTGAAGACGCCTACGCTTTCGACGGACAGTACATCGTCCAGAACCTCTCCGATCCCGGCAGATTGCACCGCACCATCCAGCATCGGGGGCGATCCGTTGGACAGGATGGCCGTCTGTAAACCACCTGCTTTCAACGCCTTCAGCATCTCGGGAACCTCGGGGTAGGCCTGCAACTCCCAGTAAAGGTCCAGAAGACGTTGGCGCAGAGTGTCATCACCCTGCAAGCCAACCGCTTCTAGCGCCCAATCGAGCCCGTCTTGCGTCACATCCCAGAAATCGCCATGCGCATCAGCAACCGCGCGCAACCAAGTGTATTGCAGCTGTTTCAACCGCCAGTGATTTGCCAACTCAGGCCACTTGTTGGCCAATCTCTCGAACCCCGGCTCGGAGGCGGCCTGTCTTGCTGCGGCGGCAACGTCAAAAAGCGTGCCATAGGCGTCGAATACACAAGTGGTGATTGCCATCTGATCCTCCCCTGATCGGGCGCAGGTAAGCACAACCGCTCCACAGGTTAAAGAGGGCAGGGTTTACAATAGCGTGTCAGCCTATACGCTGCGCCGCTCATTCCCCTTGAGGCCGGAGGCCACCATGACCGCAATCAAACAAGGCGACACCGTTCGCATCCATTACACCGGAACTCTGCTGGACGGTAAAGTCTTTGACAGTTCCGAGGGACGCGATCCGCTTGAGTTTGCGGTTGGCTCAGGTCAAATCATTCCCGGTCTGGACGTGGCGTTGCCGGGTATGGAGATCGGTGAGAAGAAGCGGGTCGAGATCGCCTGCGTCGACGCCTATGGCCCGATCAATCCGGGCATGCGTCAACAGATCCCGCGTGAGGGCATCCCTGATGATATTCCGCTGGAACCCGGTACGCAGCTACAAATGCAGACCCCCGACGGGCAAGCCTTGCCTGTAACGGTGGTAGAGGTTGATGACGCAACCGTGACGCTTGACGCCAATCACCCGCTGGCCGGGCAGGATTTGATCTTCGATATCGAAATCGTTTCGGTCAACTGATCGCGCGGGAGGTTAAAGCCCCGGAATCTGTGCCAGTAACGGCTCAACCGCATCCCGGACATGCGGTTGGGTCAGGAACACCAATGCGAACAACAATATGCTGAGAGTAAGCAACAGCACGCCCGCATGCATGCCTCCGACCTTCCGCCGGAAGTTGAGCGACCGCCCATTGCTGGCAAGGATCTGTTCTAGTTTGCTCATATGCAATCCCTGCAGGCCAAAGATGGTCAAATCTTGACACCCGCAGGGAAAGAAATGGTCACATCGCTTCGGGTTGTGGCATGCCCAGGATGTGGTAACCGCCGTCGACGCGAATGATTTCGCCCGAGGTATATGTTCCTGCATCCGAGGCGAGATATACAGCGGTGCCGCCTACCGCCTCAAGCGTCGCGTTCGAGCGCATGGGCGCGTTCTGGTCGCAGAACTTGTATGTCTTGCGCGCACCACCGATGGCCGCACCAGCCAGCGTCTTCATCGGGCCGGGAGAGATGGCGTTCACGCGAATGCCATCGGGGCCCAGATCATTGGCCAGATAGCGGGTTGCCGATTCCAGTGCCGCCTTGGCCACGCCCATGACATTGTAGTTGGGAACCACCTTGTTCGAGCCCTGATAAGTCAGCGTCAGCAGCGTGCCGCCATTGTCTTTCATCAGCGGATAAGCGCGACGCGCGACTTCGATGAAGGAATAGGCCGACACGTCCAATGAATGTTTGAAATTTGCCCGCGTGGTATTCAGGAACCGACCCGTCAGTTCAGACTTGTCAGAATAGGCGATGGCGTGGACCACGAAATCGATGGTCGGCCAGCGCGTGGCCAGTTCATCGAATGCACGATCCAGCGATTCGTCATTGGTGACATCTGCGTCGACCATGAAATCGCTACCCAGGCTTTGGGCCAACGGTTCCAATCGTTTGCCGAACGCATCGCCCTGATAGGTGAAAGCCAGTTCTGCGCCCGCCTCATGCATGGCTTTGGCGATGCCCCAGGCGATCGAGCGATCATTTGCGACACCCATGATCAGGCCGCGTTTTCCTTTAAGTTGATCTGACATCTTGTTCACCCGTTATACTTCGACAAGATCATGGATCCGTTGGTGCCACCAAAGCCGAAGCTGTTGGTCATCACACTATCCAAGCCTGCGTTTTCAACCAGTTGAGTTGCAATTTCACCGGGCACGATGCCTTCGGCAAGTGTGTCGACATTGATCGACGGTGTTATGAAATCATTGTCCAGCATCAGCAGGCAGAAGATCGTTTCAAGTGCTCCCGCCGCACCCTGTGCGTGGCCGGTCATAGACTTGGTCGATGAAATCGGTGGCACGTTGCCCTCGCCGAAGATGCGGCGAACGGCCTCAACCTCACCGACATCGCCAACCGGGGTCGAGGTGCCATGGGCGTTGATATAGCCGACCTTGCGGCCCTCGGGCAGGGTGGACAGCGCCAGACGCATCGCGCGCTCACCGCCTTCGCCGGACGGGGCCACCATGTCGTGACCATCTGAGGTCGCGGCATAACCGGTGACTTCGGCATAGATCTTTGCGCCGCGCGCCAGTGCGTGGTCCAGATCTTCAAGCACGACAATTCCGCCGCCGCCGGAGATCACGAATCCGTCGCGATTCTCGTCAAACGCACGCGAGGCTTTTTCTGGTGTGTCGTTGTACTTGGACGACATCGCGCCCATCGCGTCGAACAGGCAGGACAGGGTCCAATCCAGTTCTTCGCCACCACCAGCGAACATCACATCCTGCTTGCCCAGCATGATCTGTTCCGCCGCGTTGCCGATGCAATGCAGCGAGGTCGAGCAGGCCGAGGTGATCGAGTAGTTGATGCCTTTGATCTTGAACGCAGTCGCAAGATTCGCCGAAATGGTCGAGCACATGCATTTCGGAACCGCAAACGGGCCGATCCGCTTGGTCGCGCCGTTTTTCAGCACCGTTTGGTGCGCGGTCAGCATGGCGCTGGTTGACGGCCCTCCCGATCCGGCTACGAGGCCGGTGCGGGGATTGACCACCTGTTCTTCGGTCAGACCGGCATCGGCAATCGCCTGGCTCATCGCGATATGGGCATAGGCTGCACCGGGACCCATGAAGCGCAGCGTGCGTTTGTCCACATGCTCGGCTACGTCGATCTTGAGCGTACCGGCGATCTGGCTGCGAAAGCCATGTTCAACCATCTGCTCGCAGGCCTCGATCCCGGATTTGCCTGCTTTGAGTGAGGCCAAGACCTCTTCGGCATTGTTCCCGATGGAGGAGACGACCCCCAGACCGGTGACGACGACGCGACGCATAAGCGTACTCCTGTGTTCCTTGGTTCAGTTCCCTGTCCAACAGCTGGGGTCAGCTTTCGGACAATGCAACTTTCATGTCCTTGACCTGATAGATCACCTCGCCGTCGGCCTCGACCCGGCCATCGGCGACGCCCATGGTCAGGCGACGGGTTTGAACGGCTTTTGTAAAATCAACGTAGTAAGTCAGCATCTTGCGATCGGGCCGGACCATGCCGGTCAACTTGACCTCGCCCACACCCAGCGCATAGCCGCGTCCTTGCCAGCCACGCCAACCCAGGTTGAAACCCGTCAACTGCCACAGGCCGTCCAGACCCAGACAGCCGGGCATGATTGGGTTTCCCGGGAAATGGCAGTCAAAGAACCAAAGGTCCGGAGTGATATCGAACTCGGCCACCACATGACCCTTGCCATGCGCACCGCCATCACCCGAGATATCGGTAATCCGATCCATCATCAGCATCGGCGGAGCAGGCAGTTGAGCGTTGCCGGGGCCGAATAACTCGCCTCGGGCGCATTTCAGCAGATCGTCCTTGTCAAAACTGCTCGGGAATTGGGCCATTCTGCCGCCTCTCCTGCCAGGGGTCTGTTTTGTTACATCTGGCCTCGTCTAGCACCCGTACGCAAGGTCCTGCAAGAGCGGGACGCCATATCATGTTGTGCTTACGACATTCTTTGCGAATGAATTTCATTTGAAATTACGGTGCCAGCGCACTTATATATGGGGTAGCAAAACACAGGTATCGGATTGATGACACCTCAGAGCCGGGAAATCGCTACGAATTGGTTGGTTGGCGCAGGATTGCGACCGACACGTCAGAGGGTTGCTCTGGCGGAACTGCTCGTTGGCGATGGGCTGCATCGTCATGTGACCGCCGAAAGCCTGTTTGAGTCGGCCAAGAACAAGGGCGACGCAGTTTCGCTGGCCACGGTCTACAATACCCTGCGGGCCTTCTGCGAGGCAGGCGTTTTGCAAGAAATCACCGTGGATGGATCCAAGAGCTATTTCGACACCAACACGCATGATCACCCACATTTCTTCTGGGAAGATGAAAGCCGCCTGAGCGATGCGCCCTCGGACCAGTTGGTGATCCAGCAACTGCCCGAAGCCCCGGAAGGGGTTGAAATCGCTTCGGTCGATGTGGTGATCCGCCTGCGCAAAACACAGTAACTATCCAGTCTGCAGTCTTGCGGTGAGCGTCTGTTCAGCCGCTGCAATAATCGAGTCGGTTGGTCCGCTGCCATGACGGGCAAGGACGACGGCCTCACGCGCGCCGGGATCGCTGATCGGCAGGCTGATCAATGGCAACCGGTCATAGCTGTACGTGTTCGCAGGGTTCGCATAGCTGATCCCGACACCTTCGCCATGGGCCGACAAGCTGCGCAGAATCTCAAGCGATTCAGCTCGATGCGAAACCGTTGGGTTCAGGCTGAGTTGTTTGAACAATCCAAGGACATGTTGGGCAGAGAGCCCTTCTTTGGACAGAATCAGCGGATAGGTCTCAAGTTCTTCCAGTGTTGTCTGACGCGATTTCGCCAGAGGGTGGTCCGGACAAACCAATGCACATGGGCTGCTGTCGAACAGCTTTGAACGGGTAAATCCGGCGTCCATGCCCAAGTCATACGTCAATGCAAGATCGAACCGACCTTCGATCAAACCGGTGATCAGATCCTCAAAGCTCTCGACGCCATGGGTCACTTCGACCTCTGGCAAATTGTCCCGAAGTGTGTGAAGGGCCTGGGCCAGCAGAAATGGCGCCAGATCGATGAAACAACCCAGTCGCAGCCTGTTTGCGCCTGCAACGGGCTCTTTCGAAGCTTCCAGCAGGGCGGCACGATTCAGCAGAGCCTCGGCTTCTTCAATGAATTTTCTGCCCTGAGGTGTCAGTACCATTGCCGCCCCGCGTCTGCGTGAGAACAAAGGATAGCTAAGATGCGATTCGACACGGGTCAGGGCGTTGGACAAGGCGGGCTGCGATACATTGACCTGCTCCGCCGCCAAAGAGAGGCTGCCACACCGACCAATGGCGCAAATGTATTCGTATTGGCGTAGAGAAATATATAACATGAAGTTAATAGTTAGTTTGAAAGATATGATTTGAACAGTGGGCGCAATCATGTGCAGATCATGCTGAGCTGTTTATGGAGGCCGACATGCCGCACCGCCTTGTTTCCCAAGAGATGATCGACACCTATCAGTCCGATGGCGTCGTCCTGGTCAAAGGCCTTTTTGCCGATCACGTTGAAGTCTTGCGCGACGGGATAGCGGCCAATATGGCCGAGCCGGGACCCTATGCGTCGGAAAACAAGAAAGAGGGCGAGTCGGGCCGATTCTTTGACGATTATTGCAATTGGTCGCGCATTCCCCAGTTTCGCGACGTGATCCGAGCCTCACCTGCAGCTGAGGTTGCTGCAGACCTGATGCAGTCGAACAGGGTGCAGATGTTCCATGATCATGTGCTGGTGAAAGAGCCGGGCACCTCGATGGCCACACCGTGGCATCAGGACGGGCCGTATTACTTTGTCGAAGGCCAGCAGACGATCAGCTTCTGGTCACCGCTGGATCGGGTCACACATGCGACCTTGCGCTGCGTTGCGGGTTCGCATCGGTGGGAGAAAGAGGTGCTGCCGACCCGTTGGGTCAGCGAAGAGGGGTTCTTCCCCGACGAAGGCCAATACATCCCCGTTCCGGATCCGGACGCCGAGGGTATGCGGGTGGTTGAGTTCGAAATGGAACCCGGTGATGCGGTCGCATTCAACTATCGCACTCTGCATGGTGCGCGGGGGAACCAATCTGATAGTCGTCGGCGTGCGTTCTCTCTGCGGCTGGTGGGGGATGATGCGCGCTATGTCGAGCGCCCGGGTCGCACGTCGCCCCCGTTTCCCGGCCATGACATGGTGCCGGGGCAGCGCTTGCGCGAGGATTGGTTCCCGGTCTTGTTGCAACGGTGAAGCTAGGGGGCTCTGCCCCCGGCCGCGGCGGGCCGCGACTCCCCCGAGGTATTTTTAGCCAGATGAGGAACGGATCAGAACCATTGCCCCGGTTCAATCAGGCCCAGCTGTAACAATTGGGCCGATGTCCATTCGAAGGGCACCGAATGGGTCCAGCGAAAGTCGGAGATGCCGAAGGCGGAGCCCGCATTTGTCTTGAGTGCTTTGGCCGCGCGGAACGAACAGATCGCCGCTGTAAGGTTGTTGTGCCAGGGACAGGCATAGGTGTTGTATTCGGCCTCGTTGAACGTGTGATCCGGATGCAGTTTCAGATCGGGTTTAGTTCTGAACAGCCCGATCCGGTCGATGCGGCGGCGCGCATAGGGGATGTGGTCTTCGAACCTCCAGCGCAGGCCGCCGGACATATCGAGTTGCCGTTCAAGAGGTCTGCCTGCAGCGTCGTGGCGGGTGTGTGCGTAATATCCTGTGCTGTCGAGCATCGCCCGATCCGGGGCCACTCCGTTGGGAAACGCCGTCAGGTCATCGGCATAAAGATCAATCACGTGGGTCAGCATTGCCGAGCGCCGCTCTTCGGTATGGAAGGCCAGCAACTCTCCGATCGTTCGCGTCTCGCAGAACGGAAAGATCAGGTATTCGGCGTTGTAGCAGTAGAACATCCAGAGATCCGGTGCGGTCTGGATGATGCGGTTGATCGTGTCGAACACCACTGTGCGTGGCGCACAGGTCAGAGAAACGCGATGGATCTGATCCGTGAGTTCGTCGCTAAGCGGGAACGCATCGGGCATGAAAGCGATAACGGGATTGAAACCCAGTCTCAGATGATGCCGCAAGGTGCCATCCAGTTCGACGTCATCCTCTGCAAAGATCAGCGCGATGGGACCTTTGCCAAGTGCAGTTTGGCCGGTTTGCAGGAAGTGATCGAGGGATTCGTAGTGCATCGCCTGTCCGGGTTTCGCCTTGCTGGAAGTTCCCGTCAAATTCGGGTAATTGCGCCGGCATTGCAAGCGGCGTTCGTTGCGTATAGACGACGCCGATCCAGCGAACCCAGAGGCCCGATCCATGTCCGAACCGAAGAAGCTGTTTATCAAGACCTATGGCTGTCAGATGAACGTCTATGACAGTGAACGCATGGCCGAAGCGCTGGGCGGGCAGGGCTATGTCGAAACGAAATCCGCCGAAGATGCGGACATGATCCTGCTGAATACCTGCCATATCCGCGAGAAAGCGGCAGAAAAGGTGTATTCGGAACTGGGGCGCTTTAAAGGGCTGAAGGCCGACAAACCTGATCTGAAGATCGGTGTTGCTGGTTGCGTCGCGCAGGCCGAGGGCGAAGAGATCATGCGCCGCCAGCCGCTTGTCGATCTCGTGGTTGGCCCGCAAAGCTATCACCGTTTGCCCGAGATGGAAGCGAAGACCCGCGCGGGCGAAAAGGCACTGGAGACCGACTTTCCTGAAGAGGACAAGTTCGAGAAGCTCAAGAACCGGCCCAAGGCCAAACGTGGTCCCACGGCCTTTCTGACGGTTCAGGAAGGGTGCGATAAATTCTGTGCCTTCTGCGTGGTGCCCTACACCCGCGGGGCCGAGGTCAGCCGACCCGCCGATCGTATCATCCGCGAGGCGCAGGATCTGGTCGAACGGGGCGTGCGTGAAATCACTCTGCTGGGCCAGAACGTCAACGCCTATCACGGGGCAGGCCCGAATGGAGACATGACACTGGCCGCTCTGATCTGGGAGTTGAACAAGGTCGACGGGCTGGAGCGCATTCGCTTCACCACCTCGCATCCCAATGACATGAGCGATGATCTGATCGAGGCGCATGGAACCTGCGAGAAGTTGATGCCTTATCTGCACCTGCCCGTGCAGTCGGGATCGGACAAGATCCTTAAACGGATGAACCGCAGCCATACAGCCGAAAGTTACCTGCGTCTGATCGAACGTATCCGCGAGGCGCGCCCCGATATTCTGATGTCGGGCGACTTTATCGTCGGTTTCCCCGAAGAGACCGAAGAGGATTTTCAGGCGACGCTGGATTTGGTGGAAGCGGTTAAATACGGTTATGCCTATTCGTTCAAATATTCGACTCGGCCCGGTACACCTGCGGCAGAACGGCCACAGGTCGATGCTGAACTGGCCGACGACCGCCTGCAGCGCCTGCAGGCGATGATCACACGTCACCAACGCGAGATTCAGGACGCGATGGTAGGTCGTAGTGTCAGCGTTCTGTTTGAGAAGCCGGGACGCCAACCGGGCCAGATGGTTGGGAAATCCGAATATCTGCACGCGGTCCACGTCGCGAATGCAGATGTGGAAAGTGGCGATTTGCGTCGGGTAAGAATCACCGCTTCTGGCGCGAATTCACTGGCCGGAGAGCTGGTTTAGGCCGTCGTATCTGCGTCATAGGGGAAAAATTCAGTGGAATTTAACCCTTGATTTATTAATCGCAGTCATGTTCCGAGAAAGACCAGATTTCACAGGGATAGGACTCTGGGTGTTTTAATCTGCGCGGGTTGAATGAAACCCTGTCGCGGTGGAGGTATGAGTGGTGAGCCGGATGCGTTTCCCAAGATCAGGACCATTTCGGATTTTGATGTCGGTCGCCGTGATGTTCGGCTGTGCCGCGCCTTCGTTGGCGGGTGATGTGACTGGGGGCGTGGAAGAACCGGAAGTGGTTTCGGCAAACCGTTTTGCACGGGACGTCAGCGCGTTCTATTTGGGTGTGAGCGGTGGTCGCGCCTCGGGCGGCTCAGACGAATTCGGCCTGAGGGTCAATGGCGCAACCCTGTTTGGCCTCGGAGAGTTGAACCCCAGTGGAAATTTCGGCGGCTTCCGCGGCGGTTGGCGTGGTGTTCTGCCTGCCTGGGGTGGGCGAGATTACGTCTATGGTATCGAGCTTGGATACGACTACGGAACGCTGGATGACAGCACAACAACCACGATCGGAGGGGCGGTCGTCTCGGGCAGGTCGGCAATCTCGGATGTATTTTCGGTGCGGTTGAAAAACGGCCTGACCAATCGCAGCGGCAGTGTCTTATATTTTGCGACACTGGGGTACGTGCGGGGCGACATAACCACATCGACCTCTATATCCGATCCCGGCGGGTCATCGCGGTTTGAAGATGTCGACCGGCGTCAGGGGTTTTCGGCAAGTCTGGGCGCGGAGCACAAGCTGAACGAAAACTGGTCGATCACGGGTGAGATCGAATACCTTCAGTTCGATTCGAAAACCGTCGATCTTGGCCCGACGTTCTCCACCAAATCCACACCCAGCTATCGCGGTTTGCGATTTGGATTGAACTACACCTTCTGATCAGTCGGAAAGATCAGTTGCAGCGCCTGGGCTTGCAACACAAATCGACGGTTTTACCATCGGTCCTGCAAAAATTGAATCTGCGGCTTGCGTCTACCTCAGAATGTTGTCTACGCTCAGGTTGAAACGCCAAGACAGGAGAACGGATTGGCCATCGGTGCCCTGACCCCACCGCAAGATGACATGCCCCAGCGTGAGGCGCTTGTTGAATTTCCAGATAACAGATTACTGATCGATCTTTGTGGTGAATATGACCGCAACCTGACTGATATCGAGCAAAAGCTCTCGGTCCAGATCGTTCGGCGCGGCAATCAACTGGTCGTGCTTGGTGACGAAGATTCGCAAAAGCAGGCGATCGAAGTTTTGCAATCGCTCTATACGCGCCTCGAAGGCGGGCGCGATGTCGAAGCCGCAGATGTAGATCGCGAGCTGCGCATGGGTAACTCTGAGGCTGGAACTGGCACTCGGGATGGCGATCAGCTTGAGATGTTCAAGGGCGGCACCGTTGAGATCAAGACCCGCAAGAAACTGGTTGAGCCCCGCACCGACGCCCAGAAAGCCTATGTGCAGTCGCTGTTCAACAATGAGCTGGCCTTTGGCATTGGCCCAGCGGGAACCGGCAAGACCTATCTGGCCGTCGCTGTTGGTGTTTCGATGTTCATCGGCGGCCATGTGGACCGGATCATCCTCAGCCGACCGGCGGTCGAGGCGGGGGAAAAGCTGGGTTATCTGCCAGGCGACATGAAGGATAAGGTCGATCCTTATATGCAGCCGCTTTATGATGCGCTGAACGACTTCCTTCCGGGTAAGCAGCTGGCCAAACTGATCGAGGAAAAACGGATCGAGATTGCGCCGCTGGCCTTTATGCGCGGGCGCACGCTCGCGAATGCCTTTGTTGTCCTGGATGAGGCGCAGAATGCCACCACGATGCAGATGAAGATGTTCCTGACCCGTTTGGGTGAGGGCAGTCGGATGGTGATCACTGGCGACCGGTCTCAGGTTGATCTGCCGCGCGGGGTGCAGTCGGGTTTGGCGGATGCCGAGCGGCTGTTGAAGACGATTCCGAATATCAGCTTCAACTATTTCACTTCGAAGGATGTCGTGCGCCACCCGCTTGTCGCCGCCATCATCGAAGCGTATGAGGCCGACGCGGGCCGCGAAACCGGATAACCTTCGGGCCCAACGATGTTTGGGCCCGGGATCACTGGTATGAATCTGGAAATTACTCTCGAAGATGGGCGTTGGCTCGGTCTGGACGAGCTGGCGACGCGTGCAATCGTGGTCACCCTGGTTCATTGCGATTTGGATGCCGACCTGTGTGAGGTCAGCTTGTTGGGCTGTGACGATCAACGAATCTCGGAACTGAATGCTGAGTTTCGGGACAAGTCCAAGCCGACCAATGTACTCAGCTGGCCTGCGGAAGATCTGGCCGCCGACCGGGCCGGTGATACGCCGCCGCCGCCGCAACCGGATTTCACCGGTGAAATAGCGCTGGGCGACATAGCGATCTCATACGATACCTGCGCGCGCGAGGCTGCAGAAGCAGGTAAAGATATGGACAATCACGTCGTCCATTTGATCGTTCACGGAACATTGCATTTGCTGGGTTACGACCACATTCGTGACCTCGACGCCACTTTGATGGAGGCGGTCGAGGTCGAGATACTTGGCAAACTGGGTATAGATAACCCATATAATGTATGACAGGGGCAGCTTTGCCCGATCATTTGGAACAGGATAATGGGCGATACAGACGGCAGTTCTAGGGCGGCGCAGAGCGCGCAATCTCAGAACAGCAGCAATGATGGCGACGAAAAAGGCGGACTGTTGTCACGCATCTTCGACGCTTTTTCTTCACAGGGTGATGAGGCGGATCAGGCAAACGGTGCCGAGGTCAGCATCCAACAACCCAGAGGCATGATCAACCTGCGCAGGATGCGGGTGGAAGATGTTGCAATCCCGACCGCCGAGATTATCTCGGTCCCCTCGACAACCCCAAAGGATGAGTTGGCGCAGATATTCCGCGACAGCGGCTTGTCCCGAATCCCGGTCTATGAGGGAACGCTCGATACGCCACTGGGATTTGTTCATCTGAAGGATTTCGCACTGACGCACGGGTTCAACGGCAACTCGACCGAGTTCGATCTGAAGTCGATGCTCAGGACATTGCTGTTCGTGCCCCCATCGATGCCGATTGGTGTACTTCTGACCAAGATGCAAACCGAACGACGTCACATGGCGTTGGTCATTGATGAATATGGAGGGGTCGACGGTCTGCTGACCATCGAAGACCTGATCGAGCAGGTCGTAGGTGAGATCGCCGATGAACATGATGCTGATGAAGATCAGTTGTGGATCCAGGAAAAGCCGGGTTGCTACGTTGTTCAAGCCCGTGTCCCGCTCGAAGATTTCGAGGCCGAGATCGGTCGCTCTCTGACCAGCCACGAAGACGTGGATGAGGAGGAGATCGATACGCTGGGTGGTCTGGTCTTCATGCTTTCTGGCCGGGTGCCTACGCGCGGTGAAGTTGTTTGCCATCCCGAAGGCCCCGAGTTTGAAGTGCTTGACGCAGACCCGCGCCGTATCAAGCGTTTGCGGGTCATGCTGCCGGATAGTGCTGCATGAATGCTGCCCGCCGGTGGCCTATGTGGTTGCGGACTGCGTTGGCAGCCGTGCTTGGGGCTATCGGGGCCTTGGGTCTTGCCCCTTTGGGATACTGGTTGGCTACGCTTCTGGCTTTGCTGCTGATCGCACCGCTTTATCTGACCTGCGAGACACCCCGCCGTGCCGCCGCGCTGGGGTGGGCTTTTGCGACCGGGTATTTTGCCCATGCCCTCAGCTGGATTGTCGAGCCGTTTCAGGTTGATGCAGAACGACACGCCTGGATGGCGCCGTTTGCGCTGCTGTTGATGTCCGCCGGTCTCGCTCTGTTCTGGGGTGCGGCTTTCGGCGTTACAAAGCGGATCGGAGGACGACCCGTCGCGCAAGCCGCCATATTGGCCGTAGCACTATCCCTCGCCGAGTTTGGGCGTGGGTATTTGCTGACGGGGTTTCCGTGGGCGGGCATTGCCCAGATTTGGGTGGATACACCGGTTGCCCAACTGCTTTCGCTTATGGGGCCTTATGGCGTTGGTGCATTGACACTGCTGGCGACGCTTCTGTTGGGTGCTGCGCTGTTCAACGATCGCTCGCCGCGCGGGCTGATGATACCCGTCGTCATAATCACTGGATTTGTTGCAGTGACGATCGCTTATGCTTCGACGCGACCCTCTGTCGAACAATCCAGATATATTGTCCGATTGGTCCAGCCCAACGCGCCGCAGCATCAGAAGTGGGACCCGGCATACGCCCCGTTGTTCTTCGCGCGTCAGCTCGAATTTACGGTAGCGGAGCCCAGGCCTGATCTGATCGTCTGGCCTGAAACTTCAGTACCCGCCTGGCTGGGCAGCGCGCAGCCTCATCTGTCCGCCATTGCCGATGCCGCCCAGGGCACGCCGGTCTTTTTGGGTATCCAAAGGGCTGAAGGGCAGCGGACCTACAATTCGATGATCTACCTGGACGCCGAGGGTCAGCAGCAAGGGCTTTATGACAAGCACCATCTCGCTCCGTTTGGCGAATATGTCCCGTTCGGCAATCTGATGGCTCGCTTTGGCATACACGGGATGGCTGCAACTACGGGCAACGGGTTCAGTGCTGGACCGGGTGCTGCGTTGATGGAGGCTGGCCCTCTGGGCAAGGCGTTGCCGTTGATATGCTACGAGGCAGTGTTTACGCAGGATGTCTTGTCCGCACCGGGACGCGCTGATTTCTTGCTCCAGATCACCAATGACGCTTGGTTCGGGACGTGGTCCGGCCCCTATCAGCATCTGGCTCAGGCGCGGATGCGCGCGATAGAGCAGGGGCTGCCGATGATGCGCGCGGCCAATACCGGAATATCGGCCATGATTGACCCTTTGGGGAGGATCACCGCATCCCTACCTTTGGAGCAGGCGGGTTTCATTGATGCTGAATTGCCGCTGGCCCAGCGCGCCACCGTCTATTCCCGGATCGGAGACAATCCGATCCTCTTGGCACTACTGGTGCTGTTCGTGCTGCTCTGGCACCACAACCGTCGCGGCCGAAACCAATTACCGATTGACCCTGACTGATAGCACGCGTATTCGGTCGGTCGCCCGTCACAACGGCTTCCTGGCGTGACGGAGAAATCTTAATGGAGCACTTTCATGTCCCGACAGAACTACACTTTTACTTCGGAGTCTGTATCCGAAGGGCATCCGGACAAGGTCTGTGACCGTATCTCGGACGCCGTACTTGACGCGTTTCTGCGTGAAGAACCCGAAGCCCGCGTCGCGTGTGAGACCTTTGCCACGACCGACCGCGTGGTCATCGGTGGTGAGGTTGGCCTGTCGGATCAGGAAAAACTCCACGATTATATGGCGCATATTGATGACATCGCGCGCGCCTGCATCAAGGATATCGGATACGAGCAGGACAAGTTTCACTATGAAACCGTCGAGGTGACAAACCTGCTGCACGAACAATCCGCCCATATCGCGCAGGGCGTGGACGCGTCGGATAACAAGGACGAGGGCGCTGGCGATCAGGGCATCATGTTTGGCTATGCCACAACTGAAACGCCCGCATTGATGCCCGCGCCGATCCAGTATTCGCACGCGATCCTGCGCCGTTTGGCTGAGGTTCGTAAGAACGGTACCGAACCAGCGCTGGGCCCTGATGCCAAATCGCAGCTCTCGGTGGTCTATCGTGATGGCAAGCCGGTCGGCGTCAGCTCGATCGTGTTGTCGACACAGCATCTTGATGCTGCGCTGACCTCGGATGACATCCGCGCCATTGTTGAGCCCTATATCCGCGAAACCCTGCCCGAAGGCTGGCTGAGCAACGAAACCGAGTGGCACGTCAACCCTACGGGAAAATTCGTCATTGGTGGTCCTGATGGGGATGCTGGTCTGACCGGACGTAAGATTATCGTCGACACTTATGGCGGGGCAGCTCCGCACGGTGGTGGTGCGTTCTCGGGGAAAGATCCAACCAAGGTCGATCGCTCAGCCGCTTATGCCGCGCGCTATCTGGCCAAGAATGTCGTGGCCGCTGGCATGGCCGAACGCTGCACGATCCAGCTGAGCTATGCGATCGGCGTCTCCAAGCCGCTGTCGATCTATGCGGACACACATGGCACCGGTCAGATCGCTGACGCCGTGATCGAAAAGGCAGTGGGCCAGGTTATGGACCTGACACCGCGCGGGATTCGCGAACATCTGCAGTTGAACAAACCGATCTATCAGCGCACCGCAGCTTATGGCCATTTCGGCCGCGAGCCGGATGCTGACGGAGGCTTCAGCTGGGAACGCCCCGATCTGACTGCGGCGCTGAAGTCTGCTGTCTGATCGACTGCTATATCGCGCGCCCTGATAGGCGCGCTATGCATTCTCTTCGAAATTACAGCACGAGCGTGGAGGTTGCCCTCCACCTCTTGCCACATCGCGCGCACCGCAGTATGGCGACCGCCATGAGCACGCAGACCCCACAACGCCCGCGCAGAAACTTTTACGGTCGCTTCAAGGGCAAAACCCTGAAGCCCAGCCAAAAGACCTATCTGAACGAGGATCTTGCTGCGCTGTCCCCCGGTGCCGTCGATTGGGATAGCAATCCCGAACGAAACCCGCTGGATCTTGATGCGCTGTTTGGTGGCAAACCGGTCTGGCTTGAAGTCGGCTTTGGCGGCGGCGAGCATCTTATTCATCAGGCGCAAAGCAACCCCGATATCGGGATCATCGGGGCCGAGCCCTATATCAACGGCGTAGCCATGCTGCTTGGTAAGATCCGTCAGGCGGGTGTCGAAAACCTGGCCGTGCATCCTGGCGATGCGCGTGACCTGTTCGACGTGCTGCCTGAGGCCAGTATCTCGCGTGCGTTTCTACTCTATCCTGATCCCTGGCCCAAGAAGCGACATCACCGACGCCGTTTCGTAACCCCAGAACATCTCGAGCCTCTGGCGCGGGTCCTGAAGCCCGGCACGATCTTTCGCGTTGCAACCGATATTCCGGATTACGTCCGCCAGACCTTGGAAGAGGTGCCGCGCGCCGGGTTCGAATGGCTGGCCGAGCGCCCGGCGGATTGGCGTGAGCCGTGGGATGACTGGATTTCCACCCGCTATGAACAGAAAGCCCTGCGTGAAGGGCGCACGCCTCATTACCTGACCTTCCGCCGCAAAGGCTGATTGCTGCTGGACCATCGGCCCTCAATTCGCTAATCCGCCTTGAACTGATAGCGAAAACAGGAGCCCCCATGTCCGGACACGGCACGCCCATCCCGATGACGTCGCACCCCTGCGGCCCGCTGACCGGCACGGCAGAGGTGCCCGGGGACAAGTCGATCTCGCACCGGTCGCTGATCCTGGGCGCGATGGCTGTGGGTGAGACCCGGATTTCGGGCCTGCTAGAAGGTGAGGATGTTCTGGACACCGCCAAAGCCATGCGCGCCTTTGGGGCTGAAGTGACGGATCACGGCGGTGGTGAATGGACGGTGCACGGCGTGGGTGTCGGTGGGTTTGCCGAGCCGGATCAGGTCATTGATTGCGGCAACTCCGGCACCGGTGTGCGGTTGATCATGGGCGCGATGGCGACGTGCCCGATCACGGCAACGTTCACCGGCGATGCAAGCTTGAACAAACGCCCGATGGCGCGGGTCACCGAGCCGCTTTCGTTGTTTGGGACGCGGTCCGTTGGCCGATCTGGTGGGCGCTTGCCGATGACGATCATCGGCGCGGCGGATCCCACTCCGGTACGATATGAAGTCCCAGTTCCATCGGCGCAGGTGAAATCGGCTGTGTTGCTGGCTGGTCTTAATGCGCCCGGCAAGACTGTGGTGATTGAGAAAGAGGCGACCCGCGATCACTCGGAACGCATGCTGGCCGGGTTTGGTGCTGAGATCACTGTCGAAGACACGGAGGAAGGGCGCGTTATCACTCTAACAGGCCGGCCAGAGCTGAAACCCCAGGTCATCGCCGTGCCGCGCGATCCGTCCAGTGCGGCCTTTCCAGTTTGCGCCGCGCTGATCACACCGGGCTCGGATGTGCTGGTTCCCGGCATCGGTCTGAACCCGACGCGCGCGGGCCTGTTCACCACGTTGCGCGAAATGGGTGCCGACCTGACCTATGAAAACGAGCGGGAAGAGGGTGGCGAACCTGTTGCCGACCTACGGGCGAAATACTCTCCGAACATGAATGGGATCGAGGTGCCAGCGGAACGTGCGGCCTCGATGATCGACGAATATCCGGTGTTGTCTGTCGTTGCCGCGAATGCCACCGGAACCACCATGATGGGTGGCGTCAAAGAGCTGCGCGTGAAGGAAAGCGACCGGATCGACGCCATGGCCAAAGGTCTGCGCGCCAATGGTGTAACCGTGGAAGAGGGCGAAGACTGGTGGTCGGTCGAAGGCCTGGGCATCGGCAACGTTCCCGGCGGCGGCACCTGCGAAAGCTTTCTGGATCACCGCATCGCCATGTCCTTCATGGTGATGGGCATGGGCGCCAAAGCTCCGGTTTCGGTAGATGATGGCGGCCCCATCGCGACCTCTTTCCCGATCTTCGAGCCATTGATGGCTGCGCTGGGGGCCAGGGTCGAACGCACATGAGCTTTACCGTCGCAATCGACGGCCCGGCAGCGGCGGGGAAGGGGACCATCTCGAAAGGTGTGGCCGCGCATTTCGGTTTCGCACATCTGGATACGGGTCTTTTGTACCGTGCTGTCGGTCGGCGCACTCTCGAAGGTACAGACCCGGTCGAAGCAGCGCAGGCCCTGACGGCGGAAGAACTTGGGCGGGGTGATCTGCGCACCGCCGAGATCGCGCAGGCTGCGTCCAAAGTGGCTGTGATACCCGAGGTCCGCGCCGCTTTGGTGGACTTCCAACGCAGCTTTGCACGTCGCGCCGGAGGCGCTGTGCTGGATGGGCGCGATATCGGCACGGTGATTTGCCCCGAAGCCGAGGTGAAGCTGTTCGTTACCGCCAGCGCCGAAGTTCGGGCCGAGCGCCGGTATCGTGAGCTCAGCGCCAAGGGATCGGATGTGAAGCCAGAGCAAGTTCTGGCCGATGTGCGCGAACGCGATGCGCGGGATGCCGAGCGCAGCACTGCGCCGATGAAACCAGCCGAAGATGCCATTCTACTGGATACTTCTGAGCTGAGCATTGACGAAGCGTTGGCGCAGGCCATCTCGCTCATCGCAGAAAAAATGCCCGCGGCGTAGCTTCGCCACGGGCACCAACAAGGTTTACAGTTCGCCGACTGCGATGCTCTTGATGTTGGCCCACTGGTCGTCCGCGGTTTTCGCGGTGCCGGTGACGTCCTTCAGGAACGCGGTGCGGGTTTCGGCATTCAGGAACAGGTACAGCTTGCCGTCCGCAACCAGGTATTGATCCGGGTCACCATCGAACTTCTTGCCTACGGACACACCGAACGAGCAGTAGCCGCCATGCTGAGGCAGATAGGCCGCCGGATTGGCCTCGAACGCTTCGCGGTTTTCCGAGCTGGTGAAATAGTAAGACGCGCCGTCATAGGTGGCAGAGTGGGTGGCAAAACCTTCAACCGGGTTGCCGTTGGTAACGAGCGCGACCAGATCGACACCATGTGCGGCCAGGGGGGCACCAGCCGCTGAGATGCCTTTTGAGACGTTGATTTCATCCGCCGCAAAAACCGGAGCCGTCAGGGCCAGTGTTACAGCAAGTGCAGTGAGAAACTGAGATTTCATGGCAGTAGTCCTTTCTGTTTTCAGATCGGGGTCAGTGTGCACCTCGACCGATGTGACAAGGTTAGGAGGATCTGATCGGACGTTTAATTGCAGATATGCCGTGAAACATTGCAGATCATTCGAATGGCTGGATTTGTCGTAAAAACTGTTCACACAGCTTTGTTTAGCCAGCCGCTGTCTTGCCGCCTAAAGTCAGGGGGCAATCGCAGGAGTGGCCTCATGATCCGACTAGCATTGATTTTGTTCTTCGTCGCGGGCGGGCTTGCCGCACAAGAGGCTGAGGCCCCGACGCCTGAGGCTGAACCTCCGATGACTTACGAGCGTCTGGGCAAGATCATCTTCGCGCTCGATCCTGAGGCGCGACCGGTTGGGCCGGGATTTGAAATGACGGTCTCGGACGTAACAGTGCTTGTCGTGACGGATACCAATGCGGATCGGATGCGCGCGATGGTTGCGATTGGGCGGGCCGCGGATTTATCGCCTAAAGATCTGCAACGCGTGATGCAGGCGAATTTCGACAGTACGCTGGATGCACGGTACGCCATTGCCAATGGCACCTTATGGGCTGCGTATATTCACCCATTGTCTCCATTGCAAAGGGACCAACTGATCTCAGGGTTGGCCCAGACTGTGAATATCGCCAATACATACGGCACCCTGTATTCCGGGGGAGCGGCGGAGTTCGGCGGGGGCGACAGTCATGATTTGCAGCGCGATCTGATCGAAGACCTTCTGAAGAAGGGCGAGGAGATCTGAGATCGGCAGAGTTCTCCATATTCGCCGATATCATAAGAGCATGTTGATGTGGGAGCGCGGCGCGGCGGCCTCTGACGCTTCTCGCTCTGGCACCGCCTTGGTCTTACGGCTGTGTCAGCACGGATCAAAGAAGCCACAGTGGCACTCTCACCAAAAGCCTTAACCCTAGCTGGATGCGGGAAAGCTGTTATAGTTTCCGATACGCCATGAGGGAAAGCTGCAAAAAAGCTCAAAAAAAGGGCAGCAGCTAAATAATCCCTCAAGCCAACAGGGACAGAATAATATGAATAATCGTTTGCGTAAGATCACCATAGTAGGTGGTGGCACGGCTGGTTGGATGACCGCGCTGATACTTGAGATGGTGCTTTCCCGCACGTCGGGACCCAAAGATCGCCCGCGCATATGCCTGATCGAAAGCCCCAATATCTCTACAGTCGGAGTCGGCGAGGCCACGGTGCCACGAATGCCGGTCACTCTGCGCCAGGCCGGCATTTCCGAGCGGGACTTTTTCCGCGAAACCAACGCGTCGTTCAAGCTGGGAGTGAAGTTTTGCAACTGGAACAACGATGCCAAGGGCAATCGCATCGATTATGTGAACCCGTTTGCGCATGGCCAGATGATAGAGGGGTTAGAGGCCGCTGAGTATTTCCTGCGCTTTGGAAATGGCGATCGGGATTTTACACAGTCCATCGCGCCGCATGATGATCTGGCACGTCTGTGCAAGGGCGCGCGGCCTTTGGGTGCCCCGGAGTTCGAGCAGCGGTTCGGCTATGCCTATCATCTGGACGCTGTGAAGTTTGCGGGCATGCTGACCAAGGTCTGTACCAATCGCAGCGTTGAGCACATTCAGGATGAGGTGCAAGCGGTTGAGCTGGATGAGCAGGGTAATGTCAGCCATCTGATGCTGGAGCGGAAGGGCCGTCACGATATCGAGATGGTGGTCGATTGCACCGGTTTCCGGGGGTTGATCATCAACCAAGCTCTGGGCGAGCCGTTTATGGATTATTCGGAATATCTGCCGAATGATCGCGCCATGGCCCTGCAGGTCGAGCATCCTGATCCGGAAAAGATCGAAAGCGTCACACGGTCTACGGCACTTGGCGCAGGCTGGACATGGCGGGTACCGCTCTACAACCGTGTCGGCACGGGCTATGTGTTTTCATCCGCGCATCGCACGGACGATCAGGCGGCAGATGAGTATCTTGAATGGCTGGGGGACAGCGGTAAGGGCCTGACGCCGCGTGTAATCCCGATGCGTGTCGGGCGTGTGCGCAATGCATGGGTCAAGAACTGTGTGGCGATCGGTCTGTCCGGAGGTTTCATCGAGCCATTGGAGAGCACCGCGATCCATATGATTGATCATGCAATCCGCTGGTTTGCCGAGCATTTGCCCACTCAGGACATAGAGCCGTCGCTCAGAGACAGATACAACCGCCAGATGGATAAGCTCTATAATGAAGTTCTGGAGTTCATCTGTCTGCATTATCGGCTGGGCAATCGTACGGATGACCAATATTGGATCGACGCGCGTACCGAGATGAAGTTGCCGGATCGTTTGGCCGAGAATCTTGATTTGTGGCAGTACCGTTTGCCGATGGAGCACGATATCGAGTTCGCGACCCTGTTTGACCATCGCGTCTATCAAACGGTTCTTTTGGGCAAGCGGGTCTATGATACAGGCTATGGACCCGGCATTCGTGATCGTCTGCGACCGCTGAAGAAGCCGATCTGGTTCCAGGGAATGAAGACTGCGAAGGCGCATCTTGCGCAGGTTCTAAAAAGGATGCCAGACCACAAGAATCTGTTGCGCGACATCCGGGGAGAGCTGGATCGACCGGCCTTTAAAAAGGCAGCAGCGAAGCCGACGGTGGCGATGCCGGGTGCGAAACCTGCATCTTTGGTGGTCCAGAACATGCCGAACCTCGCAGAAATCCAAAGCGGTCAGAAGGATCTGCAACTGTTCTAGAAGACCTTTGCTCCTGGTGCAGAGCGTGTCTTGAGAAACGCATAGAGACCGTGAGTTGAGCCTCTGCCTTCGCGATAACCGTCGCGGAGGCGTTAGTTTTTGCGCGTATGATGACTATCAGTAAAAGTGGGGGACTATTTTGCCCTGGCGACCGTTCAATCTACATTGTGCTTGATATTTAGATATGTAATATCATTACGATATGAGAAAGTCGAGAATTGAACAGCGTCCATCTGCTAAGGCTCGTAACCTTCGTAGTGATCTGAAGCGTCGTCGGCGTCGGGGTTCGCCGATGCAGACCTATGATGCTCTGCCGCAAGCACTGCGACAGTGGTTGGCGCAGGCTTGTCTGCCATGGAGCCCGACCTCGGCCCTGAAAATCTGGCGGCAGACAGGTGGCGACAGTGACCCCGCGACCGCGATTGCTCGACTGAACGCAGTCGAGCTTGCAATGCTGCAACGGGATACGAGGGTCTGGGTTCAAAAAGGCTAAGTGCACAACGGTGGCGATATCTGGCCGGGCCTTGGAAATATGGGCTTTGCCCTTGCGCTGCTGGTGAAATCCGCCTATACGCGCGCTGTCGATACAAGGGCGGTCAACGTCCGGATGACGTTTCTGAGCAGGGCCGGGAAACCTCGGCCCTTTGTGTTTGTTTGCTCAGGGGCGCACCGGGTCACGCCTGAAGGCACCATGAAACAAGACCGGCGGAGACAACCGCTCGGCCAGCAAAAACGTACTGTAAAGGAAAATGACGCCACATGGCTAACGCATCCATGGAGGAATTCGAAGCCCTCCTGAATGAAAGCTTCGAAATGGACACGCCCGAAGAGGGTTCTGTTGTCAAAGGCAAGGTTCTGGCGATCGAAGCCGGCCAAGCCATCATCGACGTAGGCTACAAAATGGAAGGCCGCGTTGATCTGAAAGAATTCGCAAATCCCGGCGAAGCTCCTGAAATCGCTGTTGGTGACGAGGTCGAAGTTTACCTGCGCGCCGCAGAAAACGCCCGTGGCGAAGCCGTCATCTCGCGCGAGATGGCCCGCCGTGAAGAGGCATGGGACCGTCTGGAAAAAGCATATGCCGACGACCAGCGTGTCGAAGGTGCTATCTTTGGTCGCGTCAAAGGTGGTTTCACTGTCGATCTGGGTGGCGCAGTTGCGTTCCTGCCCGGCTCGCAGGTTGATGTGCGCCCCGTGCGCGACGCTGGCCCGCTGATGGGTCTGAAGCAGCCGTTCCAGATTCTGAAAATGGACCGCCGCCGTGGCAACATCGTTGTTTCGCGCCGCGCCATCCTGGAAGAATCGCGTGCCGAGCAGCGTGCAGAAGTCATCGGCAACCTGTCCGAAGGTCAGACCGTTGAGGGTGTCGTCAAGAACATCACCGAATACGGTGCGTTCGTTGACCTGGGCGGCGTTGACGGCCTGCTGCACGTCACTGACATGGCATGGCGCCGTGTGAACCACCCGTCCGAGATCCTGACGATCGGCGAAACCATCAAGGTTCAGGTCATCAAGATCAACAAAGAAACCCACCGCATCAGCCTGGGCATGAAGCAGCTTCAGGAAGATCCATGGGATCTGGTTGCTGCCAAGTACCCGCTGGGCTCGGTCCACCAGGGTCGTGTCACCAACATCACCGACTACGGCGCGTTCGTCGAACTGGAAGCTGGTGTGGAAGGTCTGGTGCACGTGTCCGAGATGTCCTGGACCAAGAAAAACGTCCACCCCGGCAAGATCGTTTCGACCAGCCAGGAAGTCGACGTTATGGTTCTGGAAATCGACGGCGCCAAGCGTCGCGTTTCTCTGGGCCTGAAGCAGACTCAGCGCAACCCGTGGGAAGTGTTTGCAGAAACACACCCCGAGGGCACCGAGGTCGAAGGCGAAGTCAAGAACATCACCGAATTCGGTCTGTTCATTGGCCTCGAAGGCGACATCGACGGCATGGTTCACCTCAGCGACCTGTCCTGGGACGAGCGTGGCGAGGATGCCATCCAGAACTACCGCAAGGGCGACATGGTTTCGGCCGTCGTCTCGGAAGTTGACGTTGAGAAGGAGCGTATCTCGCTGTCGATCAAAGCCCTGGGCGGTGACAAGTTCGCCGAAGCCGTGGGCGGCGTGAAGCGTGGCTCGGTCATCACCGTCGAAGTCACCGCAATCGAAGATGGCGGCATCGAGGTCGAGTACGAAGGCATGAAGTCGTTCATCCGTCGTTCGGACCTGAGCCGTGACCGTGCCGAACAGCGCCCCGAGCGTTTCTCGGTCGGTGATAAGGTCGACGTTCGCGTCACCAACGTTGACAGCAAGACCCGTCGTCTGGGCCTGTCTATCAAGGCACGCGAGATCGCCGAAGAGAAAGAGGCCGTGGAACAGTATGGTTCTTCCGACTCGGGTGCATCGCTGGGCGATATCCTGGGTGCGGCGCTGAAGTCCGGCGACTAAGCCTAAGGCTTCAACCCAAGCCGATATTTCGGCCCCGCATGCCAGTGCGGGGCCGTTTTTGTTGCGAATCAACATCTTCCAAATAACCGGCTTAATTCGCCAATCATTCGCGCTTGAAGTGTGTAAATCAGCCCCACGGGCAAAATTTCGCGTGAGTTTGCCGCAAAATGCCGCCTTTGCTGGCAGAGTATCCGTTCCCCCGATCCGGGTTTTTTCCTATACTGTCAGAACAGTAGGCTTGTCACATCGTCCGCCTGGGAGGGTATTGCGAATGATCCGTTCAGAATTGATTCAGAAAATTGCCGACGAAAACCCGCATCTCTATCAACGCGACGTCGAGCGGATCGTGAACACTGTCTTTGAAGAAGTCACCGACGCGATGTCGCGCGGTGACCGTGTCGAGCTGCGCGGCTTTGGCGCGTTTTCGGTGAAGAAGCGTGATGCGCGCGTAGGTCGTAACCCCCGCACCGGCGAGACCGTACAGGTCGAAGAAAAATGTGTTCCGTTTTTTAAAACGGGCAAGTTGCTAAGGGACCGTTTGAACGGTAAAGCCTAAGCCATGATGCGCTACATTCGTTACGCCTTTTTGGCTGCCTTGGGAATTATTCTGGTTTCTGTCTCGCTGGCCAACCGCCAGATTGTTGAACTGAAACTGATGCCGGACGCTCTGTCCGAATTGCTGGGGTTCAACCTGACCACATCCCTGCCGCTGTTTCTGGTGGTGCTGGGCGGCGTTGTGGCCGGTCTGGTTATTGGCTTCCTCTGGGAATGGCTGCGCGAGCACAAGCACCGCAAAGACGCGACCGTTAAGACAGGCGAAGTGCGCAAGCTTGAGCGCGAGGTCAAAAAGCTCAAGAAAAAGCAGAATGAAGGTCAGGATGACGTTCTGGCTCTGCTGGATGAGGCAAGCTGAGGCCCCACCATGCCTTCTGATATTCGTGTCAAAATATGCGGCCTGACCGCCCCTGATCACGTGCGCGCCGCGGTAGATGCCGGTGCGGGCTATTTGGGGTTTAACTTTTTCCCGAAATCACCCCGGTATGTCGCACCTGCCGAGGTTGCCGCTTTGACGTCCGAAGTTCCCGCAGGGGTGGCAAGTGTGGCGCTGGTGGTGAACGCTTCAGACGAACTTCTGGATAGCATCACGCAATCTGCGCCGTTCGATATGCTCCAATTACACGGCAGTGAGAGCGTTGAGCGTGTTCGAGAGATCAAGCAGCGCTATGGATTGCCAGTGATGAAAGTCATTGGCGTGGCCGAGGCCGAGGATCTGGCCAAAATCGATACCTATAGCGAAGTGGCCGATCAGCTCTTGATCGATGCCAAAGCTCCGAAAAACGCGGTTTTGCCGGGCGGAAACGGTTTGGCGTTTGATTGGCGCCTGTTGGCAGGGCGAAAATACTGGCGCAAGCCGTGGATGCTTGCCGGTGGATTGACCCCTGACAATGTGGCCGAAGCGATTCGAATGACAGGAGCGCGTCAGGTAGACGTTGCATCTGGGGTCGAAAGTGCTCCGGGGGTCAAGGACGCGGAGCTGATCCGCGCCTTCATCGAAGCTGCCAGCTGATCCCATTGCCGCACCACGTGCTTACGTTTTGCGATGGCAAATCCTAGCGCTACCTCCTATGAACATCAGGTACGACGAGGGAGATATCCATGGCTAACGATCTATTTAATTCCTTCATGTCCGGCCCGGATGAGCAGGGTCGCTTCGGCATCTATGGCGGACGCTTTGTCAGCGAAACGCTGATGCCGCTGATCCTGTCGCTGGAAGAGGAATACGACAAAGCCAAGGACGACCCCACTTTCTGGGCCGAAATGGACGATCTGTGGGCTAACTACGTCGGTCGCCCCTCGCCGCTGTATTTCGCAGAACGCCTGACCGAACATCTGGGTGGCGCGAAAATCTATCTGAAGCGGGATGAGCTGAACCACACCGGTGCGCATAAGATCAATAACGTGTTGGGCCAGATCATTCTGGCACGCCGTATGGGCAAGACCCGGATCATTGCGGAAACCGGAGCAGGGCAGCATGGCGTCGCCACTGCAACTGTCTGCGCCAAGTTCGGTCTGAAATGCATCGTTTATATGGGTGCCCATGACGTACAGCGTCAGGCCCCCAACGTGTTCCGCATGCGTCTGTTGGGGGCCGAGGTGATCCCGGTGACCTCGGGCCGTGGCACGCTGAAAGATGCCATGAACGATGCGCTGCGCGATTGGGTGACCAATGTGCGCGACACCTTCTATTGCATCGGTACCGTGGCTGGCCCGCACCCGTACCCGGCTATGGTTCGCGATTTCCAGTCGATTATCGGCAAGGAAGCCAAAGAGCAGATGATGAAAGCCGAGGGCCGTCTGCCCGATACCATCATCGCTGCCATCGGCGGTGGCTCGAACGCGATGGGGCTGTTCTACCCGTTCCTTGACGACAAGGATGTGAACATCATCGGCGTTGAAGCGGGCGGCAAAGGCGTGAACGAGAAAATGGAGCACTGCGCCTCGCTGACCGGCGGTCGACCGGGCGTGCTGCATGGCAACCGTACCTATCTGCTGCAGGACGATGACGGGCAGATTTTGGAAGGCTATTCGATTTCGGCCGGCCTCGATTATCCCGGTATTGGGCCCGAGCACTCCTGGTTGCATGAGATTGGCCGCGCCAACTATGTCTCGATCACCGACAAAGAGGCGCTTGAGGCGTTCCAGCTGTGCTGCGCGACTGAGGGCATCATCCCGGCGCTGGAACCCAGCCATGCGTTGGCGCATGTGATGAAAATCGCGCCCGAGCTGCCAAAGGATCACCTGATCTGCATGAACATGTGCGGGCGCGGTGACAAGGATGTGCAGACCGTGGCGAAATATCTGAACTTCGATATGTCGGATACTGAGGGGCGTACAGCTGACTGACCCTAGGGCTATGCGTTCCGATTGAATTGTGTCAGGTTGCGCCCATGCGCAACCCGTCCCATTCCATCAGGTCTGAGCGGCTCGATCAGAAATACGATGCCGCTGCGCCCGGATGGGCGGACAAGATGCGGTTGCTCGGTTATTTCGACGCCTACCTTGGATTTCTTTCGTCTGATCCCTCGGCGCACTACGGGCATAATGTCCTCGACGTTGGGTGTGGAACGGGTGCCTTTGCTGAGGCGCGCGCGGTGGTTCAAACGGACGGTTCGGTAACCTTGCTGGAACCGTCAGAGAAAATGCTGAGTCAGGCCAAAAGCGCGTTGGCCAAACGTGGTATAGATGCGGCGATAGACAACACTCGGCTGGAAGATTTCAAAGCGACGCAGCCCTTTGATTGCATCTTAGCTGCACATGTATTGGAGCATTGCCCGAACCCGGTCGATGCCTTGCGCCGGATGCGTGATCTGGCTGCCGCGGGCGCGGCGTTGTGGTTGGTCGTAAGCAAACCGCATTGGTGCAATGCAATCATATGGTTGCAGTGGCGACATCGGACATATCGACCTGAGGCGGTGGCGGATATGCTGGCGCGCTCAGGTTGGGAATTGTTGGCTGAACACAGTTTCCCCACCGGCCCCCCATCGCGCACATCCCGCGGGTATCGGGCAAGAGCGATCTAGTCTTCGACCCGTTTGGCTTTCAGAACGTCCAGCGGCACGATATCCAAGGCACTTTGGTGCGTCGCCTCAAGATGTACCATCGGGGCGCAGCCTTCGTCGTAGGCCTGAAGAAAACGGCCCGCACAGAGGCACCAGCTGTCCCCCGGCTTGAGGCCCGGGAAATCGAACTCAGGGCGTGGGGTGCTCAGGTCATTGCCGACATATTTGGAGAAGGCCAGAAACTCGGCCGTCATCACCGCGCAGACCGTGTGGCTGCCCTGATCTTCAGGGCAGGTGTTGCAGGCACCATCGCGGAAGAACCCGGTCAGAGGATCGCGCGAACAGGGTGCCAGCACGCCACCCAGGACATTGATGCTGTCTTGCTTTTGCATGCCGCCACCTTACAGGCTTTCCGCGAGCTTGCGGAACATTTCGACATTCTGCGCGCTGACGCCCGGTTCGCGGAATTTGCGATCGGCACCTGTTGTGACGATCAGCAGGCCGCGCGGTTGGTCGAAATACAGGTATTGCCCATAAACGCCGCGCGCCATGAACTCTCCTTCATGCGCGTCAACGGGTACCCACCATTGGTAGCCGTATCCGATCTTGCCCGGTTCAGTGGGGGCGCTGGGCCATGTTGAATCACTGATCCATCCGGCTGGAACTACCTGTTGCCCATCGCGCGCGCCGTTCTGCAAAATCAGCTGCCCGAAACGTGCAAAGTCCTTTGTCGTGAAGTTCAGCCCGCCCAGCACAAAGGCCACACCCGCGCCGTCGGTGATGTAATACCCATCCCGTTCAAGCCCAAGCGGTTGGATGATTTTCTCGGTCAACAGGTCCGCCACGCTGCGCCCGGTCGCACCGCGAATGACCATCCCGATGACATGAGTGTCGATCGATACATATTGCCAGGCCTCGCCAGGTGTGGCGAAGCTGTCCTGCAAAGAGGCGGCGAAATCATCCAGTTCTCCGCCCAGTGCCACAACGCGGCCCATCCTGTTAATGTCTGAATTGTAGTCCAGATAATCCTCGTCAAAGGTCACGCCGCTGGCCATGTTCAATACGTTGCGGATCGTGGCGGCCTCATAGGCGCTGCCCTTTAGCTCGGGGGCATATTGTACAACGGGATCATCCAGAGATGTAATTGCGCCTTCCTCCATCAGGATACCGAACAAGGCCGACAGATAGCTCTTTGCGACCGACCATGAGATCCTGCGGTCCTCAGGCCCAGTATCCAGATAGTACTCCTCAAACCTGATCTCACCATTCTGCATCACGAGCAGCGAGGTCACGGCGCGTTCCTCAATCCACTGATCTGTGCCTGCGGGCAGGTCGAAGCCGGGACCATAGGGCAGCTCCCATGTCGGACCGGTGCCGCGTGGCAGGTCGACGGTCAGGAAGGCCTTATCCATATTTGAGAAGTTGTGGATGATTTTGTCTTCGGAAAACAAAGAGTTCACCGCCATTAACCGCTGAATCTCTTCGCGTTTCCAGACCCCGACAACAACCGCTGCCAGCACCAGCATCAAAACGATGCGCAGCACCCACTTCAACAGTGTTCTCATATGTCCTCTCCCAAACGGCTGCCGTATTGGAGCGTGCCGAATGTCGATCCGCAATTACGACGTTGCGGCAACAGCCAAAGATCTATCTGAATTTATCAAGCAGCTTTTGCATGGCCGAGCGGTCATCAACCTCGGGTTCTGGCGCAGGTTTGGGAGCTGCTTTCGCCTTCTCGGCAGGGGTTTTTGAAGACCTCGGCGGGGCGGTGCGTAGCGCGACCGCGTTCATGAACTTTCCGCCATCTCCATCGGCTAAGTATCCCGCACCATCCGATACTCCACGCAACACGTCGTCCAGCCAGTCTGCATCGGCCTTGGCGAAGTCCCCCAGAACGTAGGGCGAGACCATCTCTTTCCGCCCCGGATGCCCAATCCCCAGCCGAACCCGGTCGTAGGCCGGGCTGATGTGTTCGTGGATTGAGCGCAATCCGTTGTGACCGGCATGGCCTCCGCCCGCCTTGACGCGCACCTTTCCGGGCGCAAGATCCAGCTCGTCGTGAAAGACGGTCACGTCGGTCGAATCTAGCTTGTAGAACCGCATCGCCTCGCCCACGGACTGGCCGGAACGATTCATAAATGTCTGGGGTTTGATCAACAGAACCTTTTCGCGACCGAGCCGCCCCTCGGCAATCTCGGCCTGGAACTTGGATTTCCACGGGCCGAAACCGTGATCTTCAGCGATCCGATCCACGGCCATAAAGCCGATATTGTGCCGGTTCCGGGCATATTTTGATCCGGGGTTTCCCAATCCGACAAACAGTTTCATGGGCTCGTCCTTGTTCGCTGAAACCAGTGCAGCAGGTTGATGGCACGGAATGCCCCCGGTTTTCCAGCCCGGGCGACAAAAGAAAACGGGGCCCGATAGAGGCCCCGTTTCAAACTCCGGTATGTTCCGACCGGGTTTATTCCTCGGCTTCTTCTTGGCCGACGACTTCAACCTCGTCTGCGGCCACTTCTTCGCCTTCCTCTTCATCGTCGGTCGACAGGCCTGTCGGTGCCGAGATGTTGGCGATCACGAAGTCACGGTCGATGGTCGGCTTGGTGCCCGTGGGCAGGTCAACCGATGAGATGGTGACAACATCATTAATGTTCAGACCGGTCAGATCAACGGTGATCTTCTCGGGAATGTCACCAGCGGTGCACATCAGTTCGACTTCCGGACGGACAACGGTCAGAACGCCGCCCTTCTTGATGCCGGGGGCTGCTTCTTCGTTGACGAACTCAACAGGAATGAACAACGCGATCTTCGTGGTCCGACGCAGGCGCATCAGGTCCAGGTGGGTCGGCAGATCTTTGACGACGTCACGCTGAACGTCGCGGCAGATGACGCGAACGTCTTCGTGGCCTTCAACCTTCAGGTTCCACAGGGTCGACTTGAACCGGCCCGCTTTCAGGCGCTTGAACAGGACGTTGAACGGGATTTGGATCGGCAGCGGCTCTTTGTCGCCACCAAAAACAATGCCCGGAACCATGCCGTCGCGGCGTGCCTGACGAGCGGCGCCCTTGCCTGTCCCCGTCCGTTCCAGAGCTACGAGATCAGGAATCTCTCCAGCCATGATAATTCTCCAATGTTAGGGCGGGCATCCTCCAAGGCTGTATGCCCGCGTGAAGCCGCGTCCTTAGCTTGATTCACCCAGTTTGGAAAGGGCTTTTTGGTCAGCAGGGAATTTTGCGAGGCTCTGCCTCGCGCTCCGAGATATTTATAGCCAGATGAAGAACGGATCCCCTGCTTCATCTGGCTATAGATATCCCGGGGGAGACGCCCGAAGGGCGGCGGGGGCAGAGCCCCCATCCTTGATTGCGGCTGCAAATCAATCCTGCCAGCGACCGCCAAAATCCTCGGGTATCAGAAGATTATGACGCCCCAGATCAGCCACGTTGCGTTCGCCGCAGAGCGCCATTGTCGTGTCCAGCTCTTTCTGGATCACTTCCAGAGCGGTCGTCACGCCTTTCTGGCCCATCGCCCCCAGACCGTAGACAAAGGCGCGGCCAATGAAAGTGCCCTTGGCGCCAAGCGCCAGCGCTTTCAGCACATCCTGACCCGAGCGGATGCCGCTGTCGAGATGCACCTCGACGTCGCCGCCGACCGCGTCCATGATCTCAGGCAAAACTCGGATCGAGCTGAGTGCGCCATCCAGCTGTCGCCCCCCGTGGTTCGAAACCACGATTGCATCCGCACCCAGCTTGGCGGCCATTTTGGCATCTTCCGCATCCAGAATGCCTTTGAGGATCACTTTGCCGCCCCATTGCTCCATCAACTTCTCGACCTTACCCCAGTCGAGGCTAGGGTCGAACTGCTCTGCCGTCCACGTGCCCAGTGATCTGGTGTCGGTTACGTTGTCGACATGACCGACGATGTTGCCGAATTCTCGCCGCTTGGCGCCGAGCATCTCGATACCCCAAGCCCATTTTGTCATCAGGTTGGCAATGGTTTTGGGGGTTAGCTTCGGCGGGGCGGAGAGGCCGTTTTTCAGGTCTTTGTGCCGTTGACCCAGGATCTGCAGGTCGAGCGTGATGACAAGGGCTGAACATTTTGCGTCTTTGGCCCGCTGGATCAGTCGACCGACATAGTCCTGATCCTTCATGGTATAGAGCTGGAACCAGAATGGTGCCGAGGTGTTTTCGGCGACATCCTCGATCGAGTTGATCGACATTGTCGAAAGCGTAAACGGAACACCAAAAGCTTCGGCAGCTTTGGCCGCTTTGATCTCACCATCGGCGTGCTGCATCCCGGTCAGGCCCACAGGTGCCAACGCGACCGGCATCGACACATCCTGCCCAATCATCTGCGATGCTGTCGAGCGTCCGGTCATGTCGACTGCAACCCGCTGCCGCAGGCGAATGTCTTCGAAATCCGAGCTGTTCTCGCGGAAAGTCTGCTCAGTCCAGCTGCCGCTTTCGGCATAATCATAAAACATACGTGGAACGCGACGTTCGTAGATTCGTTTGAGGTCTTCGATATTGGTGATCACGGGCATGACATCAGGCCTTTGCAGGATTGGTTAAGTTTCTTTACCAATTCTTGAAGCCCTGTGCAACATCGCGTGAATGCGGTGGGTTGCCGCGCTGATCACGAGGTCCAATGACAAAGCCCCAGCCGACAGGATGTCCGCTGGGGCTTGTAGAAAAAGTTGTAACTCAGAAGGTCAGTCAGGCTGAATGCGCGCCGTCTGCCAGAGACTTGACGAAATCAAGGACCTCAGCCGCCGGTTTGCCCGCGCCAATCTGGCTGACAATGGCCGAACCAACCACTGCTCCATCGGCGACACTGGCGATTGCGCGCGACTTTTCGGGCGTGTTGATGCCAAAGCCGACAATGACGGGCAGGTCGGTCTTGGCCTTGATCCGTGACACTTCGGGGCCGACATCGGTCGCCTGAGCCTCGGCAGCGCCTGTGATGCCCGTGATCGAGACATAGTAGACGAAGCCAGATGTGTTCTGCAAAACGCGTGGCAAACGTTTGTCGTCGGTGGTTGGCGTTGCCAGTCGAATGAAGTTCAGACCCGCGGCCTGTGCTGGGAGGCACAGCTCCTCGTCTTCCTCAGGCGGCAGATCGACCACGATCAGCCCGTCTATCCCCGCTGCTTTGGCGTCTTCCAAAAAGGTGTCGACGCCCCGGCTGTAGATCGGGTTGTAATACCCCATCAGCACGATCGGGGTTGTATCATCCGTTTCGCGAAATGCGCGCGCGAGATCCAGAGTACGCTGCAGGGTCATACCACCATCAAGCGCGCGCTGACCTGCGGCCTGAATGGTTGGCCCATCTGCCATCGGGTCGGTAAACGGCAACCCCAGTTCGATCACATCAACCCCTGCACCGGGCAAACCCTTGACCACCTCAAGCGACGTTTCATAGTCCGGATCACCGGCCATGATATAGGCAACAAAGGCCTTCTTCCCTTCGGCTTTCAAAGCGGCGAATTTGGCGTCGATACGGGTCATCGGAATTCCTTGCACACGAGGTTTGGACCTGATGTGCAGAAACTTGACCCGAAAATCAATCCCGGTTGCCTCAGAACGCGTAATGATATCTCAGGAACACCGAGTTCACGCCCGGATTGTCATCCTGGGTGCTGGCGTTCGAGATGTGCGTGATTGCCAGGGACACCTTGTTGCCGCTGTCGAGCGTATACCCCAAACCCAGCAGGCTGCGGATCTGGAAGCTACCACCCAGATCGTTTGCTGCGTTTGATTCATTATAGTAGCCCGGGAAGACGCTTCCTTCGACGAACCAGCGATCTGCAAAACTGTAGAGCCCGACCAAACCGGCACCCAGATGCGTGTCACCATCGGAATCGACTGTCAGGGCAGCCCCCCATGTGGCGCTGAACCGGGTTGCCTCGTGAAACGGGCGGTGCTGATATTCCAGCGAGAATATTGCCTGATCGTCACCCGAGCCAGCCGAGTAGTCCGCATATCCTGCGCCAAAGATAACAGATTGTGCCTGAGCTGCACCTGCTGCAGCCAGTGTAAATGCCAATACAAGAAGGGATTTCATCTTCACTACTATGTCCGTCGTTTTCTGATTACTTTTATTGGTGACTGTAAGTGCGTGATTTCAATACGCGCAAGAACACAATGCGATCTCGCTTTCGTGATGTGGCAGAATGGACTCGGCGCAAGACGGACACCCATGCCTTGCGCATTGCCGCTGACCTGCATAGAAGCAGCGCGCAACCGGTATGCAGGAGGCCGTGATGGGCTTTAAAATGGGAATTGTGGGTCTGCCGAATGTGGGCAAGTCGACCTTGTTCAACGCGTTGACCAAAACCGCAGCCGCGCAGGCGGCGAATTTCCCCTTCTGCACCATTGAACCCAATGTGGGCGATGTAGCCGTTCCTGATGATCGGCTGGACAAATTGGCGGCGATTGCGTCATCCAAGCAGATCATTCCCACGCGGATGACATTTGTGGATATCGCCGGTCTGGTAAAAGGGGCCTCGAAAGGCGAGGGTCTGGGCAACCAGTTCCTGGCGAATATCCGCGAGACTGACGCCATTGCCCATGTGCTGCGTTGTTTCGAAGATGGTGACGTGACCCATGTCGATGGCCGCGTTGATCCGGTTGCCGATGCCGACACGATTGAGACCGAGCTGATGCTGGCCGATCTGGAAAGCATCGAAAAGCGCCGCGCCAATCTGGTGCGCAAGCTGAAAGGCAACGACAAAGAGGCGCAGCAGCAGGACCGCCTGTTGGCCGAGGCACAGGAAATGCTGGAAAGCGGCAAGCCTGCGCGTCTGGTCGAGGTGTCGGACGAAGACGCCAAGGCGTGGAAGATGCTGCAACTGCTGACCACAAAACCGGTGCTCTATGTCTGCAACGTGTCCGAGGAAGAAGCCGCCGAAGGCAACGAATATTCGGCTAAGGTTGCCGAGATGGCAGCGGAGCAGGGCAACTCTCATGTCATCATCAGTGCCAAGATCGAAGAAGAGATCAGCCTGCTGGAAGACGACGAAGCGCAGATGTTCCTTGAGGAGATGGGTCTGGAAGAACCCGGTCTCGACCGCCTGATCCGCGCGGGCTACGACCTGCTGAAACTGGAAACCTATTTCACCGTCGGCCCGAAAGAGGCCCGTGCCTGGACCATCCGCACCGGAACCGCCGCGCCGCAGGCGGCAGGTGTGATCCATGGCGATTTCGAAAAGGGTTTCATCCGCGCCGAGACCATCGCCTATGACGACTACATCGCCGCGAATGGTGAGCAGGGAGCGAAAGAAGCGGGCAAGATGCGGGCCGAGGGCAAGGGCTACATCGTCAAGGACGGTGATGTGATGCACTTCCTCTTCAATACCTGAAGCGGTGCAATTGCTTCGAGAAATGTGCTATCTGCAACGGAGTTTTTTCTAAACTTGGTTGGGTTGGGATGGAAAACGCAACTCTCGAAGCAAACAAGGCCGTTGTGAAGAGATATATCGACGAAATACAAAACGGTCATTCGCTCGACGCTATTTACGACATTTTCGCGGAAGACTTCGTCGATCACACATCGAGCGGGGGAGGTGCGTTTGTCGGCGGCATTGAAGGTCTAAAAAATGGATATGCAACTTTCTTGCAGGCGTTCCCCGATTTACATGCAACTGTAGAAATGATGATCGCCGAGGGCGATAACGTTGTCGCGTACAAGACGCTTACGGGAACGCATACGGCTGAGTGGTTGGGCGTTCCTGCGACCGGGCACCCGGTAAAGTTCAAGATTATCAGTATCTATAAAATCAAAGACGGAAAGCTCTCCGAATTTTGGGGATTGCAGGACGAGAATACGCTCAGGCAGCAATTGGCAAACACTCCAACTGGTTAGTCAAAGCACGCGCACTATAGCCCTAAAATGCTATCTGTGTTTGAAATCCAAGCGCCGGGTTTCAGTAACATAATCAGGACGCTAAGAAGAATAGATGCGGGCTTACTTTTTTCCGTCCGATACGCTGTAGTGTTGGGCCGACCCGTAACCCGAGAAAAGATAGATGATTGAAATCCGTGACCTACAACTCCTCAGCGCCTTGGCGCGGCATCGGCATTTTGCCAAGGCGGCGGAAGAATGCGGAATTTCTCAGCCTGCGTTTTCAATGCGCATCCGCAATCTTGAGGATCGTCTGGGCGTCTCCATCGTCCGTCGCGCCAACCGGTTTCAGGGCCTGACTGAAGAGGGCGAGATGATCGTGCAGCGTGCGCGGCGTATCCTTGACGATACCAAGGCCCTGGAGCAGCAGGTGCTTGCCTCGAAGGGTGAAATTACAGGTACATTGATCTTGGGCGTGATTCCGACGGCGATCGCCTTCACTGGCCGGTTGATAAAGCGCCTGCAGTTGGCGCATCCGCGTATTCTCTCTCGAATCGAAACCATGTCCGCGACAGCGATCCAGCACCGGTTAGATGAAGGCAGCCTGGATGCGGGCATTACATATGGCGACAGTATCGGCACAGATTTGAGGCAGGTGCAGCCGCTCTATGAGGAAACTTATGTTTTGTTGGTTCCATCGCATATGACGGATGAAACCGACCCGATCCCGTGGGCGCGGGTTGCCGAGTTTCCCATCAGCCTGTTGGAGCCGCAGATGCAGAACCGACGTATTCTGGATCGCATTTTTGCCGAGCAGGGCCTGCATCCCCATGTGGTTGCCGAAACCAGCGGTTTTACCGCCTCGATGGTGATGGCGCGCGAGGGGTTGGCGGCTACCGTGGTTCCTCGGGTGTTGGTCCGCGCGCTGGGCGATTTGAAGGGGACAAAAGTGCTGCCTTTGGTCGATCCTCTTGTCAGCAAACCGATTTGTCTGGCGACCCTGACCCGCGATCCTGAACTGCCAACGGTCGAGGCTTTGCGTGCCGTGGTGACGTCTTTACGGTGATAAGCTGTCGTTATCGTGCGATTGCGACAAGCGATTTGACGATATGCTATTCTGATGAGACACGGAGCCTCAATCGGAGGGCATCATGGCACCATTAGATACCAAGCCATCAGGCGCGCCAAAGGGCGTCTGGAAGTCAGGTAAAGGCAAGGGGCGGCACACGCCCAAAGGCCGTCAATTCTCGGATGAGGCACAGGCAGAGATTCATCGCCTGCTGGGTGATCGCCCGCGCCGCCGCGACCTGCTGATCGAATTCTTGCATTTGATACAGGACGAACACGGCCACATCAGCGCCGACCACATCGCAGCACTTGCGGTTGAGATGCGCATCGGTCAGGCCGAGATCTATGAGACCGCCACCTTCTATGCCCATTTCGACGTCGTGAAAGAAGGCGAGACGCCTCCTCCTGCGTTGACGATCCGCGTCTGTGATTCTCTGTCCTGCGAGATGGCTGGTGCCCAACAGTTGCAGAAAGCTCTGGAAGACGGTCTGGACCCGGCTGAGGTGCGCGTTGTCCGCGCGCCCTGCATGGGCCGATGCGACACGGCTCCGGTGCTTGAGATCGGTCACAACCATATCGATCATGCGACCCCCGAAAAGGTGCAGGCCGCAATTGCCGCCGATGATACCCATGCGCACCTGCCCGTCTACGAAACCTTCGCGGCCTATGAGGCGGATGGCGGTTACGCCAAGCTGAAAGAACTGCGCGATGGCGGTGATTGGGAAAAGGTGCAGGAAGATGTCCTGACCTCGGGCCTGCGCGGTCTGGGCGGCGCAGGATTCCCGTCCGGCAAGAAATGGGGCTTCGTTCGCATGAACGAAGGTCCGCGCTATCTGGCCGTGAACGGGGACGAAGGCGAGCCCGGCACGTTCAAGGACCGTTACTATCTGGAACGCACGCCGCATGTCTTCCTTGAAGGGATGCTGATCGCCGCATGGGCGGTCGAGGCCGAGACCTGCTTTATCTACATGCGTGACGAATATCCGGCGGTTCTGGAGATTCTGCGTCGGGAGATTGCTGCGCTGGAGCAGGCCGGGATTGTTGAGCCCGGTTACATCGATCTACGCCGGGGTGCTGGTGCTTACATCTGTGGTGAAGAGTCCGCGATGATCGAGTCGATCGAAGGCAAGAAGGGCCTGCCGCGCCATCGTCCTCCGTTCGTGGCGCAGGTTGGGGTCTTTAACCGCCCGACCTTGGTGCACAATGTTGAGACGCTCTATTGGGTCACCAAAGTGTGCCGCGAGGGGCCGGAATGCCTCAACAGCACTGAAAAGAATGGCCGCAAAGGTCTGCGCAGCTATTCGGTCTCGGGCCGAGTGGCCAAGCCGGGGGTCTACCTGCTGCCTGCGGGGTCAACCATTCTGGATGTGATCGAAGCTGCTGGAGGCATGGCCGAAGGTCATGTGTTCAAAGCGTATCAGCCGGGCGGCCCGTCCTCGGGCCTGCTGCCCGCATCGATTGACGATGTGCCGCTGGACTTCGACACCTTGCAGCCGCTGGGCACCTTCATCGGCTCCGCCGCCGTGGTGGTTCTGTCCGATCAGGACACCGCGCGGGATGCGGCGCTGAACATGCTGCGCTTCTTCGAAGACGAAAGCTGCGGCCAGTGTACGCCCTGCCGTGCCGGCTGTGAAAAGGCGGTGAAGCTGATGCAGGCCGACAAGTGGGATCAGGACCTGCTGGAAGACCTGTGTCAGGTGATGGGCGACGCCTCGATCTGCGGTCTGGGGCAGGCGGCCCCGAACCCGATCCGCCTTGTCATGAAACACTTCGCTGACGAAATCTGAGGGAGACAGAGCCATGCTTGATGCAAGCCCAAACAAGACCGTCACCTTCAACCTGAACGGCGAAGATGTCACCGTGCCCGAAGGCTGGACCATCTGGGAAGCCGCCAAGGGGCAGGGGTTCACCATCCCGCACCTGTGCCACAAGCCACAGCCGGGCTACAAGCCCGATGGCAACTGCCGCGCCTGTATGGTCGAGGTGGAAGGCGAGCGCACGCTGGTCGCCTCGTGCATCCGCCCTGCAGCGGACGGTATGGTTGTGAAGACCGACAGCGAGCGTGCTGAGAAGTCGCGTGCTATGGTCATGGAGCTTCTGGTAGCTGACCAGCCTGAAGAAGCACACGACACGTCCAGCCATTTCTGGGACATGGCCAAGCTGAACGATGTCAGTGAAAGCCGTTTCCCAGCCAAAGAGGCCGAGAAGATCCCGCTGCTGGATGACAGCCACGTTGCGATGCGTGTCAATCTGGATGCCTGCATCAACTGCAACCTCTGCGTCCGCGCCTGCCGTGACGTGCAGGTGAATGACGTAATCGGTATGGCCGGTCGCGGTCACACTGCGCAGGTGGTGTTCGACCAGAACGATCCGATGGGCGCCTCGACCTGCGTGGCCTGTGGTGAATGCGTTCAGGCCTGTCCGACAGGAGCGCTGATGCCCGCTACGGTGCTGGATGACCAGCAACAGGGCGACAGCAAAGACTACGATTCCGAGACCGAAAGCGTCTGCCCGTTCTGCGGGGTTGGCTGCAAGGTCTCGCTGAAGGTCAAAGATGGTAAGGTCAAATATGTCGAGGGCATTAACGGTCCCGCCAACGAAGGCCGCCTCTGCGTCAAAGGCCGCTTTGGCTTTGATTACATCCACCACCCGCATCGCCTGACCAAACCGCTGATCCGACGCGAGGATGCGCCTGAGAAAGGTCTGAATGTCGATCCATCGGACCTGTCGACCCATTTCCGCGAAGCGACATGGGAAGAGGCGATGGATTTGGCTGCCTCCAAACTGATGGCCTTGCGTGAGGAAGACCCGCGCAACGTTGCAGGCTTTGGCTCGGCCAAGTGTACCAACGAAGAGGCCTATCTGTTCCAGAAGTTCATCCGTCAGGGCTTCAAACACAACAATGTCGACCACTGCACCCGTCTGTGCCACGCGTCGTCTGTGGCGGCTCTGATCGAGAACGTTGGCTCGGGTGCCGTGACCGCGACTTTCAACGAGATCGAAAACGCGGATGTGGCGATCATCATCGGGGCCAACCCGATTGAAAACCACCCCGTTGCGGCCACCTACTTCAAGCAGTTCACCAAACGCGGCGGCAAGCTGATCGTCATGGACCCGCGCGGCGTTGGCATGCGCAAGTTTGCCGATGAAATGCTGCAATTCCGCCCCGGCGCGGATGTCTCGATGCTGAACGCGATCATGAACGTGATCGTCGAGGAAGAGCTGTATGACAGCCAGTATATCCATCGCTGGACCGAAAACTGGGAGGCAGAGAAAGAACACCTGCGCCAGTTCACGCCCGAGGCGATGGCGCCGATCTGCGGTATCGAACCGGATCAGCTGCGCCGTGTTGCGCGCACCTTTGCGCAGGCCAAGGCCGGTCTGATCTTCTGGGGCATGGGCGTCAGCCAGCACATCCACGGCACGGATAACTCGCGCTGCCTGATCAGCCTTGCGTTGATGACCGGTAATGTCGGCAAACCCGGTGCGGGTCTGCACCCGCTGCGTGGTCAGAACAACGTGCAAGGTGCGTCTGACGCAGGCCTGATCCCGATGTTCCTGCCGGACTACAAGACGGTCACGGATGACAGTATCCGGGCGCAGTTTACGGATGTCTGGGGCTCGGACGATTTCTCGAACGAGAAGGGGCTGACCGTTACCGAGATCATCGACCAGGCCTATGAAGGCAACATCAAGGGTATGTACATCATGGGTGAAAACCCGGCCATGTCCGACCCTGATGTGGGCCACGCGCGCGAGGCTCTGGCCAAGCTGGAGCTGATGATCGTGCAGGATATCTTCCTGACCGAAACGGCGAACTATGCCGACATCATCCTGCCCGCCTCAGCGCTGTATGAGAAGAACGGCACCGTGTCGAACACCAACCGTCAGGTTCAGCGGGTGCGCCCGGCTGTGACCCCTCCGGGTGAGGCGCGCGAGGATTGGCGGATCACCGTCGAGCTGGCGCAGCGCATCGGATTGAACTGGGATTACACCGATGTGTCTCAGGTCTTTGCCGAGATGAAGCTGACCATGGAGTCGCTGAACAATATCACCTGGGAACGGCTTGAGAGCGAGACGATCACATACCCGTCTCTCAGCGAAACCGATCCAGGGCAGTCCATCGTGTTCGGCGACGGGTTCCCCCGCGCGGATGGTAAGGCCAGATTCACACCGGCCAGCATCATCCCGCCGGATGAGGCCCCGGATGAAGACTATCCGATGATCGCCACCACCGGACGTCAGCTGGAGCATTGGCACACAGGTTCGATGACTCGACGTGCAACCGTTCTGGACGCGGTGGAACCCGAGGCGAACTGCTCGATGAACCCGCGCACGCTCAAACTGATGGGGATTGAGCCGGGTGAAACGATCCGTCTGACCACCCGTCGCGGTTCGATTGAGATCATGGTTCGCGCGGACCGGGCGATTGCCGAGGATATGGTGTTCATCCCGTTTGCATATGTCGAGGCGGCGGCGAATATCCTGACCAACTCGGCCATCGATCCTTATGGTAAGATCCCAGAGTTCAAGTTCTCGGCAGTCCGGATTGAAAAGATCGAAGACGCCATCGCTGCGGAATAGCGGAAGCAGTGATTTGACATAATTTTTAGGGCGGCTCTGAACAAGGCCGCCCTTTTTTGTTTCACCATCGAAACCCGCGATAAAGATGTTGAATTTGCTGGCTGCCAACGTTCGATTGCCCAGTGCAATCGCTCATGAGAACGGACGGGTTCATCGGAAAAAACGGGCCATTAATCACTCAATGTAACGTTTCAATGGTTGGTAAGACACACGATAACGTTATGCCGAAATCTGTGACTTTCAGGCCGCGTCGAAGGCTGAGAAACAAAAGGCATTTTGCGAGTATAGCGCAATCGAAAGAATGGGATTTGACAAGTGAAGTCGCGCGAATCCTGATATAATAAGTTATATTTATCAAAATGTTATGAGTGCATCGTGGGCGAATTTATGGACCTGTCATGTGGCCCGATTTCTGTTTTTTTGTGAATTGATCTTCATTAAGCACATCCGATCCAGAGGGGCAGATATCGTGTGGTCTTTCCTGAATTGACCCGGGCGTATTGCAGGTCAATCGGATTTGACCGATGAGGACCCGTGCCAGCTTTTGCAGCAAGCTCATTCACTCAAATTACGGAACACGACATGAAACATGTTCTCTTCGCTTCTGCGGCGCTGTTTGCGACCGCAAACGTCGCCGTGGCTGACGTAAAGTTCAGTGGTTTTGCCCGCTTTGGTATCGGCTATCAGGAAGATCGCTCAGCTGATGAAAATGTTGACGACACCATTTTGGTTTCGCGCTTCCGCCTGAATCTCGACGGGGATGCGGAAACCGATACAGGCATCAAATTCTCGGCACGAGTTCGTCTTCAGGCGGACGAAAGCAGCAGCACTGGTGAGGCTAATCAGGCCGGGCTGAACGGCGCGCGGTTCTCTGTCATCTATGGCGGCCTACGAATTGATGCTGGCAACGTTGCAGGCTCCTTTGACAACTCGGACCTCTATTTCGGGAATGAGCCGGGTCTGGAAGAATTTTTGGGTCAGTATTCGGGGGTCGATTATGAGTTCCTTGAATATTCATCGACCGGAGCAGGTTCGAACGCCGTATTCTTCCAGTACCATATTGATGGTTTTTCCTTCACCGGGTCCTATGATTCCGATAGCGAAGAAGGTGCAGATCGTTGGGATGTCAGCGCTATTTACGCCATAGACAACATTTCAGCCACGCTGATCTACGGTAAGACCGATGGTGTAAACGGAGAGAGCAGCCAGAATCTTGTCGTTCTGGCTTTGGGTGCCGATTTTGGCGATTTCAGCGGCACCCTGCTTGTCGGTCGTGACGGTGATACGCCTGACAATGATTTTGGTGAAGAAACTGATGGTACGACCTATGGTCTGTCACTGGCCTATAACATTGGCGCAGCGACCACATTGACTGCGGCATATGGTGATGGTTCTGCCGAAGGCGATACGCAGCAGTATGGCGTTGGTATTATTCACGATCTGGGCGGTGGTGCCTCGCTGCGCGGCGCTGTTGGGCGCGAAAAAGTTGGCCGTGAAGGTGACGGCCAGGTGCTTGCCGATTTTGGTGTTCGCTTCAATTTCTGAGCCGTTTCGAAACCAAAGAGGGGGTTGCCCATAGGGCAGCCCCTTTTTTTGCCCTAGTAGTCGCGCTCGAAAAAGATACCCAGTCCGGTCTCGCCACGCCCGTCTACTGTGCCCCGAACCGTGAAGCTGTCGGTGACATCCAGATTCAGATTCACTTCGGTATCGCCCTCAGTGTTGACGGTGAAATCGGTATAAAGGTTATCGCTGAGATAGGCACCGGCGCCCAGACGGCCTGCGCCGCCTTCGGTCGCGCCAATATCGATCGTATCTACCCCGGTTGCATCGCGCACGCCTTTGGTGGCATCCCCGCCCGCGCCGCTGAGTTGTGCCAGCGAGGCCGCCATCTGCGCAATCACGAACGGCGAAAGCTCTGAGAAACGGTTGCCGAACAGCAGCATCGCCAATGCCTCTTCAGTGGGGCGTTCAGGGTCCGAGAATACATCGATTTCCGGTGCATCCAACGGACCTTCAATCTCGATGGTCGCGGTGCCATCGGATGTGCTGGTTGAGGATTCGAATTCGATATAGGGCGTCAGGTCACCCTGCAGCGTGACCACACCCTTGGTTAATGCCAGACGGCGGCCCAATATGTCGATGCTGCCCCGGATCAGTTCGATCTGACCGGAGGGAACGACCGCTGTCGTCGTGCCGCCGATCTGAATGCGTCCGCCCAGTTCCGCGTTAACGCCACGGCCCCGCACAAAGACCGCCTTCGGGGCGAGCAGAGCGATATCCAGCGCGATGCGAGAGTTGCTCTTTTCAGCGTCCTCGCGTTCTACCAGATTGGCGCGCTCTCGGGTAACGAAGCTAGCCTGGCTTTCGTTGAGATGTTCGATTGATGGGATCGGGGCGGCACCAACCGCGCCGGACGCTGCGGCAAGGTTGATGTTTGTCTCGCCGAAATTGATCTGTCCGGCGACCGAGCTGTTGCCCGCCAATGCCCCTGTCATCGCAATCTGGCCGTTCAGCGTAGTTTCGAACAGCAACTTATCAGTTAGAACCAGATTGTTGATTGCCGTGGTGATCTGTGCGTTGAACGGTGGCGTCAGATCGACCGGGCCTCTGACTGTAAAGCCGCCTCCGGCGCGCACGCCGCCTTGCAGGTCGATTGTGGCACGGCTCTGCCCGAGCGTGACTGCGCCGCTGATACCGGTGATTGTCTGACCGACTTCCGGCAGCGCCATTGATGTGCCCGAGGTTGAGATCGTTCCACTGAGCGCGCCAAGCGATGGCGCTCCGTTCAGGGCGAGGTCGAATTGCGCAGTGCCCTGCAAACTGTTCGGGGTGATAAAGGTATTGGCGATGCCAATATTGACGCCGCCCCGCATTTTCAGATCGGCGGTACCGCTGGTTTCATCAAACGTGCCGGTGACCGTGCTGTTGATCTGTGCCGGACCTTCTGCCCTGGCATCGATAACCCATTTGCCCGCATCGCGTTGGGCCTTGCCCGTCGCAGAGATGGTGCCGGGGAAATCCGGTGCAAACCGTTCAATCCGATTGAGTCGGGCATCAAAATCCAGATTGGCCGAGCCATTGGTATCGAAATCTCCCGACAGGCTGGCATATGAACTCTCTGGCCCCAAAAGCCGCGCGGTCCCTTCCAGCCCAGACGCCGTGGGGGCAACATTACCTTCTAACCGCAACGGACCCGACAGGGTGGGCGAGAGACGGGCCATATCGTCCAGCGCTGCTGAAAAGGTCAAGCCGCCAGCCGAGCGATCCAGTTGACCCGAGGCGTTTGCGGTCAGCGCTGTGCCATTCAGGCGGAAGGTGCGAATGTTCAGCCCTTGATCGTCATTCACGGCATCCACGTTGAGCGTGGTCCGACCCTGAACAAGGTTGTCAACCACATCCATCCCGGTGCCGATGTCATCGGCCGTTACGTTGCCTTTCACGTCGAAGGTCCTGGATCCTTGAGCACCCTTTCCCAAGAGGTCGGCATTGACCGATCCAGCCAATTCACGCCCCGCGAGGCCGGAAAACAGTGACAGATCAGGCACATCTACCTTGGCTGAGCCATCTACAGCGAAGTCTCCCGTGGGGTCGTCAATCGTTGCTGAGACCTGCGCTGTCAGAGCTTTGCCGTTCACTGTGGCATCGCGAATGACGATCTGGTCCCCCGAACGCGCACCATCGAAGCTGATCGTGATGCGGCCCGTTAGCAAGGGATCGATATCGCTCATCCCGGTCTGGATATCGGTGCCGATCACGCTGGCCTGGCCGTCAAACTCAAGCGTCTGAACGGTACCTTTGCCGTCCAGCCGTGCCTGAACAGTTCCGGCCAATTCGCGTTTGGCCAGACCAGAGAAGACCGAAAGATCAGGCGCATTTACGCTAGCCTGACCGTCGATAGTGACATTGCCATCAGGTGTTGTGACAGTGCCGCTAGCCTGAGCGGTCAGTGCGTCGCCGTCGATGCTGAACGCTCGGATGGTGACGCCATCGGACCCACGTTTGGCATCCAGTGTGATCTCGGTCTCGCCCGTGATCACCGGATCGATATCATCACGACCTGTCGACAGGTCACGTCCGTTGACGACCACCGTGCCGTCAAAGCTGCGTTCGAGCGGTGAACCCTTGCCCTGCACCCGAACCGAAGCCTCGCCACCCAGCTGAAGCTGTGCCAGATCGGAAAACCGTGACAGATCGGTGGCCTTTAGCGTTGCAGCGCCGTCGACCTGCAATCCCGTTGCAAGCCCACTGATCAACGCATCCGCGCCGAGCGTATAGTCGCTGCCTACCAGCTCGAACTCGGAAAGCTGCAGGGACTGATCGCTGCCGTAGTCAAATTGTCCGTCCAGTGTGACCTGATCCCCAACGGCTTTGTTGAGCGCCGGATCGGCGAGGTCGATACCGTTCAGGGCCGCCTGTAGATCGCCCTCGATCGACAGCCCGTCGGTCTGATCCAGCGTGCCTTGGCCAGAGATCCGAGCATCGTCCAGTTTCAGATTAGGCGTTGTGACCGCGTTCGTGGTCAGGCTCAAATCCCAGAGGTTGCCGTTCTCGGCGTTAAACAGGGCCGAGATCTGTGCCGCTCCGATTGAGGTGTCGCCACCACTGATCGGCAGCACGACACTGTCTCCTTCCGGCGGCGTTATCCGGCCTTGCAACGCGGCCAGTTCCAGTGTGCCTCCTGCCCCAAGGCTGAGCTGGCTTTTCAATTCCAGTGCCTGCGACGTGATTTCGATATCCGAGATATCCAGCGCGCCGTCCGGATGTGTCCGCCCATCCACGAACAGCTTGGTATCGGTGCCAAAGAATGTGTCCATCTCTTCGGCCAGAAACGGGGTCAGATCGCCGCCCAGATCGGCAGTGAAGGCGATGCCGTCCGCCGCCGTGCCGCCCTCGACAGCGCTACGCAGCCGAACCTGTCCGGTGACCCGCAACTGCTGATCGCTGCTGAGACCGATATCAGCGGTGAAGTCACTGACAGGGCCTGACCCTTTCGCGGTCAACTCGATTGGCGGCGTGTCGGGAACTCCTAGCGCGGTGGCAATCAACCCGCCCGATGCCTCGGCAACGGTCAGGTCAAGGTCTATCTGGCGGCTTGAGTTGTCGAACCCGGCAGTCAGATCGATAGTGTCACCTGCTCGGTCCAGCCGGTCGATGTCGAGCGTGGTATCCAGCGCACCATCGGCCAGCGAAAGGTTCCCATTGACCTGCAATTCGGCGGCAACACCGATCAGGGGTTCACCCAGCGACAGATCATCGATACGAAGCTCTCCGATCTCTATCGAGACGGGCAGTTCGGGCAATTGGAACGGCTGTGTTTCGGCAGAGGGAGGGGGCGCATCCTTGGTTGTCGTTCCGGGCGCGCGCGCGATGTCAATCTCTTGCGCTGTCAGCGCATTGACTGAAAAACGGCCCCGCAGCAGCCCCAGCCGGTTCCAGTCCAACTCGGCATTTTTGATGGTCAGCCAGACGCCTTGATCATCGGCAACTGTGATCTCCTGGATGGTCGCGCGCGAACTCAGCGCGCCTTGCAACCCGATCACGCGGACATTCTGATCGTCGCCGGACAGGGTATCCTGTAGGAAGCGTTCGATCATGCTGCCACCTTCGTCCTGCGCGGCCACAGGGACAGGTGCGGTGAAGGCCACCGAGCAGAGCAGCAGGGGATATGTCACGCGACGCATCAAAAGGCCTGTCCGATCCCAAGGTAGAATTGCAGCCCGCTGCCGGTATCGCCCTGAACCGGTACTGCAAGGTCAAAACGCAGGGGGCCAAAACCACCCAGATCATAGCGGATGCCAATCCCCGCGCCAGAGTGTTCCTGTGACCCGTTACCCACGAAGGATGAAGTGTCGACAACGCCATAGTCATAAAATCCGACCAGAGAGATGGCGTCGGTCACGCGTCCCCGTACTTCGGCAGACAGACCCAGAAAGGATCTGCCGCCTGCGACTTCGTCGCCGATGGGGATGCCGAGGCTTTCAAACGGCTGCCCGCGTACGGTGCCCGCACCACCCGAGAAGAACAGGAAGTCCGGGGTCACGCCATCGGCAGGCGGCCCCAGGACCGAGCCCAGCTGGACACGTCCCGCCAGCACCAATCGCCCACCTGTGCCCAGATCATTATAGGCGCGCCCGTCAAAGAACATTCGCAGGCCTGAGTCCGAGCCCGAAAAGCCGACAAATGGCATGATCTGCGAATCCAGATAATAGCCGCGCGTGGCGCTGACCTTGCTGTCGCGTTCATCCCATTCCGATCGGAACGGAATGATGAAATACCTGAACTTTCGCCCATCCCCATAGGCGTCATCCGCATCCGACCACTGGAAGCCAGCTGATGCTTCGGCATAGAGCCGGTCCGAGAACGTGCGTCGCGCACCATAGGCAAGCGAAGCGACCGAGACGTTGTAATTCTCAGTATTGCGACGCTCCAGCAGTGCGCTCCAGAAGGTATTGTCGTCGGGGCCCAGCCGGTCGGGCTGATCCAGACGCAGGCCAATACGTCCGTCGATATCCTCGGCCCCGCCGATATTGCGGATGGCGGCCTCGAACCGCAGACGCTCGGCCCGGCGAAACACGTTGCGATGGGTCCATGTGGCTGTCACATCGACCCCATCGCGCGAGGCAATCTCAGCCCCGAATGTCAACCGGCGCGGCGGCAGGTCTTCGAATGTGGCATCGAAATCCAGGGTGCCATCGGGGTTTGGTGTCTCGCGTTCCTGTATCGACACAGTGCTGAACGTGCCTGTGCGGCGCAGCCGGGTCCCCACCTTTTGTACCTGTTGTGGAGAATACACCTCACCCGATGGGAAACCGGCGATATCTCTGATCGATTTGTGCCGGACTCGCGTATCGCCCTGAATGATCATCTTGCCGAATGTCAGACGCCGCCCCGGATTCAGATCAATTGTTGCATCCAGCCGGGCCTGCGCATGACGGGCAATCACTTTCTGATCTGCAACTTCTGCTTTGGCATGGCCTGCATCTCGCCAGCCTTGAACCCCGGCCGAGGCCGCCTGCTGAATAGCGCCGGTCGTTGCCAGTTTGCCGGTCGAAAAATCCTCGGGCAGAACCGTTTCGGGGGCCAGAGGTTGCACGACCGCTGTGCCGAACTTGAATTTCGGTCCAGATTGAACGGATATCGTGGCGCGGCCAAATTGCGCCGGCACGTTCAGCGAGTTGATCTTGGTTGCTTCTTGCCCGTCCAGTTTGATGCTGACCACGGGACTGAAATATCCTTCGTCATACATGATCTGCACGATGGTGCGATAATCCGATAGTGCCGCCGATAGAATCTCAAGCGAGGTATCCAGATCTCGTGAGTCTGCGTTGAAGACCGAAGACGTCTCCTCCAGTCGTTCAACAAGAGCTTTCGATGCGCCCGGTGCGGACAACGTTGTTTCCAGCGCAGAAGCAAGGGTGGGGGACAGGGCTACAAGCGTACCAAAAAACCAGCTTTTCAGAGCGCTGCGCGGTCTGCTCCCTGTCATTCTATGGCTCCAACTGCCCCAAGTCGAAATCACTACAGCCGCGAAGTACATTACCGCAGCTCGTTGAGTTCTTGTTAGAGCATCTGAAGGCGCGTAGGGGAAGCACTAAACGCCAGAACCACAGGATTAATGGCTTATAGATCGGCGTTGCGGAACCAGCGAATGATCGCTTCGCGGTCCTCGGGTTCCATATAGGTCACATTGGCCGGAGGCATGGCATGGGTCACGCCCGATTGCAGATAGATCTGCTGTGCATTTCTGGCAATGTCCGCTTCGGTTTCCAGCAGAACGCCTTTCGGGGCCCATAGGATGCCTTCCCAAACCGGTTCGCGCGCGTGGCACATCGAGCAGCGGCCCAGCACAACGTCATGCGCCTCTTCAAACCCGTCCGCAGCAGCAAATTTCTGTTCATAGGGTGTGAGCGTTGCGGCCTCGGCCTCTTCCAGAGTTTGGTGCATCGGCGCGGTCGACAGCCACATGATGGCGATGAACAGCAGCGCGGTGACGGCCCAGGTCCAGGTGGGATTCCCGGCGCGGGCGTGGCGGGTGTTGAAGTAATGCCGGATGGTGACCCCCATCAGGAAAACCAGCGCAGCGATGATCCAGTTATATTCCGTCGCAAAGGCCAGCGGATAATGGTTCGACAGCATCAGGAACACGACTGGCAGGGTCAGATAGTTGTTATGGGTCGAACGCAGTTTGGCGATCTTACCGTATTTCGGATCCGGCGTGCGGCCGTTCTTGAGATCATCCACCACGATGCGCTGGTTTGGCATGATGATAAAGAACACGTTGGCGGTCATGATCGTCGCAGTGAACGCGCCCAGATGCAGCATCATCGCGCGACCGGTGAAAATCTGGTTATACCCCCAGCCCATGGCAACCAGCAGGACGAACAGCAGAACCATCAGCAGCGTCGGTCGCTCACCCAGCCCGGATTTGCAAAGGAAATCATAGACCAGCCAACCAATAGTCAGTGACGCAGCCGAGATCAGAATACCTTGCCACAACGCCAGATCGGCCTTTTGGGCGTCGATCAGATAGAGCTCTCCACCCACCCAATAGACAATCATCAACAGCGCCGCACCGCTGAGCCAGGTTGCGTAGCTTTCCCATTTGAACCACGTCAGATGCTCTGGCATCCGTTCCGGGGCCACCAGGTATTTCTGGATGTGATAGAAGCCGCCGCCATGTACCTGCCATTCTTCGCCATCCGCCGGGCCGGGGATGTTGCGGTTCAGGCCAAGGTCCAGCGCAATGAAGTAAAAGGACGATCCGATCCAGGCGATGGCGGTGATGACATGCAGCCAGCGCACACCAAAACCCATCCAATCCCAGAAAACGGCGAAGTCGTACATCGATTAGGTCTCCGATAAGTTACCGCCACACTAGGCAAACGGGCTTTTCTTCGGTATTCCCGTATATTGTCAAACTGTATCAAAAAAAACGATAAGATGTCCTATCTCGACAATATTCGCACCTTCGTCAGAGTTTACGATCTGGGTAGCATGTCTGCCGCTGGGCGTGACCTACGGATTTCGCCAGCTGTGACCTCGGCGCGAATTTCTCAGTTGGAAGATCATCTCGGCGTGCGCCTGTTTCAGCGCACAACGCGCAACCTGTCTCCGACCGAGCAGGGCAAGGCTTTTTACCCCGGTGCCGTGGCGGTGCTGGATGCGGTGGACGAGGCCGAGGCGCAGGTTACCCATCTGACCGAAGCGCCACGCGGTTCGCTGTTCGTTGCCGCGCCTTTGGGTGTAGGGCGACGGTTGTTGGCACCCTATGTGCCTGATTTTCTGTCGGAATATCCGGAGATCGATGTCCGCTTGCGATTGACGGACCGATCGGTTGATCTGACGACCGAGGGGCTGGATCTGGCTTTCTTCATTGGTCAGCCCGAGGATAGCACCTTGCGCATTCGTAAGATCGCCGATTGCCAGCGCGTGCTCTGCGCGGCCCCCGAATATGTTGCACGACGAGGCATGCCAGCGACCGGTGCCGATTTGATCGCAGATAAGCATGAATGCCTGAATCTTCGCTTTCCCGGCGCGACAGAATTTCAGTGGATGCTGGAAACGCCTGACGGTCCGAAGCGGTTTGCAGTGTCCGGGCGTTTTGAATGCGATGACGGAGACGTCCTGACTGATTGGGCGCTGTCTGGACAGGGCATCGCCATGAAACCAGTGTTTGAAGTATCAGACCACCTGAAAGCGGGTAGTCTGGTGCCAGTGGCTGCCGAGACGCCGCCAGTCTCAGTTCAGATGGCGTGCCTTTATACCCATCGGCGCCATCAAGACCCCAAGGCCCGCCTTTTTATGGACTTCATGATCGAGCGGATCGGCAAGGTGGTCCGTACTGCGGAATATTCATCCTAGGAATGCTCCCGCCCCTGTTTGTGCCGTTCCGGCACCGCACAGCGTTGGGCCGGGCGCCGCGGCAAAGCCGCGGCGCAGTTGCGCTCTGAATGCGCGCGTGTACGTGCGGATACGTGCGAAGCCGCAGCGCGCCAGCATGGCGCGCTGCCTCGCCCAACGGGAGGCGACCCCGCAAGGGGGCGTCCGACGGGCGGGAGTGTTTGGGATTAGCTGCCGCGATAGGTGGAGTAGCCGTAAGGCGATAACAGCAGCGGCACATGGTAATGTGCGTCGGGGTCGGACATACCGAAGCGGATTGGCACCTGATCCAGAAACAGCGGATCATCGCCATCCTGACTGGTTGCACGCAAGTAGTCCCCGGCAAAGAAGATTAACTCGTAGGTGCCGGTTTCGAACACATCCTGTGGCAGGATCGGGCTGTTGGTGCGTCCGTCCTCGTTCGTTTCTGTCTCGGCGAGTTTGTGGTGCTCTTCGCCGGAAATCCGATAGAGCGTAATGCGCAGTCCCTCAGCCGGACAGCCGCGCGCCGTATCAAGAACATGGGTCGTCAGATAGCCTGCCACTCGCCTTCTCCTATGATTTGTCTTTCGGTTTGCCACAGTCTGGCGCAAAGTTCCAAACAGTGGAAATGCCGAAAGAACCGGAAACAGCGTTCGGATTGATTTGATAATCCCGCCAGACTTTCTGGGCTATGGCTGTTGGGAACAGAAAATGAAACTGGAAGAGACCATGCAGCCGCCTCGTTACCCAAGGGACATGATCGGACACGGAGCCACCCCGCCGGATGCCAAATGGCCGGGCGGCGCAAAGTTGGCGGTGCAGATTGTGCTGAATTATGAAGAAGGCGGCGAGAATTGTGTGCTGCACGGCGATGCCGCGTCCGAGGCCTTTCTGTCCGAGATTGTCGGTGCCGCGCAATGGCCGGGGCAGCGGCACTGGAATATGGAATCGATCTATGAATACGGCGCACGCGCCGGGTTCTGGCGGTTGCATCGGTTGTTGCAGGACCTACCGATTACCGTTTATGGCGTCGCGACAGCTCTGGCGCGCTCGCCCGATCAGGTCGCCGCAATGAAATCCGCCGGGTGGGAGATCGCCAGCCACGGGCTGAAATGGGTCGATCATAAAGATATGCCCGAAGACGACGAGCGGGCACAGATCGCTGAGGCCATCCGTCTGCACACCGAAGTGGTCGGAGAACGGCCGCGCGGTTGGTACACCGGGCGCTGTTCCGACAATACGGTCCGTCTGGTGGCGGAAGAAGGCGGCTTCGCCTATGTGGCAGACACTTATGCCGATGATTTGCCGTACTGGATGCAGACAGGTGGGCGTGATCAATTGATTGTGCCCTACACGCTGGATTGCAACGACATGCGCTTTGCCACGCCGCAAGGGTTCAACGCGGGCGAACAGTTCTACTCCTATCTCAAGGACAGCTTTGATGCGCTTTATGAAGAGGGTGAGGCCGGTGCGCCGAAGATGCTCTCGATTGGTTTGCACTGCCGCCTGATCGGACGCCCCGGACGGGTCATGGCGCTGAAACGTTTTCTGGATTATGCGCGCGGTTTCTCGGATGTCTGGTTCGCCACGCGGCTGCAAATTGCTGAACACTGGGCCGAGACGCATCCACCCGCGCAGCACCCCAAACCATCGCAGATGGATCGCGCCGCGTTTGTAGCCGCTTATGGGGGTATCTTTGAGCATTCGGCATGGATTGCCGAACGGGCCTATGATCTGGAATTGGGACCAGCACATGATACGGCTGGCGGGCTGCACAATGCGTTGGTGCGGATGTTTCGCTCAGCCTCTGAGGAGGAACGCCTGGGCGTGCTAACCGCCCATCCGGATCTTGCAGGCAAGCTGGCGCAGGCCAAGCGGCTGACACAGGAAAGCACATCCGAGCAGGCCTCGGCAGGGCTGGATGCGTTGACGGATGCCGAGCGTGCGCGCTTTACCGAACTGAACCAGCGCTACACCGAAAGGTTTGGGTTTCCGTTCATCATTGCGGTGCGGGATCATGACAAGGCTTCGATCCTGCAGGCTTTTGAACGGCGGATTGATCAGGATCGGGACACGGAGTTTGCCGAAGCCTGCCGTCAGGTCGAACGTATCGCCGAATTCCGCCTGCAAGACCTGTTGCCCTCATGACGCGCATCGTGGTTGAGCCGATCTCGGTTGAGGAATTTGCACCCTTTGGGGACCTCATTGAAGTCGCGGGGGAGCCGGACAAGATCATCAATCAAGGGCAGTGCGGGCGGTATCATGACCGGGCATCGTTGGAGTTTGCCGAGGGGCGCGCGGGCCTCAGTTTGTTCAATGCCAATCCGCGCGCTCTGCCCTATCGGCTTGAGATGGTCGAACGGCATCCAGAAGGCAGCCAGGCATTTGTCCCAATGACACATCAACCGTTTCTGGTGATTGTCGCCCCGGATGCGGGCGGACGACCGGGGCGTCCTCGGGCCTTTGTCACGCAACCGGGGCAGGCGGTGAACTATCATCGTGGTATCTGGCATGGTGTGCTGACGCCGCTGCATGGTCCGGGCCTGTTTGCGGTGGTGGACCGGATCGGTGAAGGCGACAATCTGGAAGAGTTCTGGTTCGAGACACCTTACGATGTGGCCCAAGGCTGAGCCGGGATGCTCCCGCCCGGTCGGGGTGCATCGAAGATGCCCCAAGACCGGTTGGGCCAAGCAGCGCGCGGGCAAGCCCACCCGCTGCGGTCAGGCGCTGATCATCAGGCGGGCCACATCCAGCATCCGCGCCGAGAACCCCCATTCATTGTCGTACCATCCGAACACGCGGATCTGATGGTCTCCGATCTGACGGGTCTCGGGGCCTGCGAGGATCAGGGATTCGGCGCGCGCGCGTAGGTCGGATGAAACGAGGGGATGATCTGTCCAGCCAAGAACAGCGGTCGCAGCAACCGCGTCTCGCAGCGCGTCGTCGAACTGCTTGGCGGTCATGCCGCGTTCGAGCGTTGCCACGAGGTCAACGGCCGAGACGCTGGCAGTGGGAACCCGAACCGCCGCACCCGAGATGCGACCGGCCAGATGGGGCAGGACCACATCGATCAGATGTGTGGCACTGGAGGTCGTCGGGACCATCGACAGCGCGCCTGCGCGGGATCGCGCAAGGTCGCCGCGCGGGGCATCGACCATGGGCTGGCTGTTGGTATAGCAGTGGATCGTGGTCATATGGGCCGAGACCAGCCCGCCCAGCGTATCAAGCAGTTTGACCAGCGGTGCGAGGCCGTTTGTGGTGCACGAGGCATTGGACACGATTCGCGCGTTACCAAGCTGATCCTCGTTCGCACCCAGAACCACCGTCACTTCGGCGGCGGGAGAGGGGCCGGAAATCAGGACTTTGCCAGCACCCGCGCTCAGCCCTCGACTGGCGACATCAGAGGTCCGTGCGATGCCGGTGCAATCCAGCATGACGTCTACGCCGGACAGATCTACGCGCGCCAGATCGGTGCTATGCGACATGGGAATGGCGCGCCCATCGACGATCAGCGTGGCGTCCTGATGTGTGACGGAGCCGGGGTAGGGTCCGAAGGTGCTGTCGTATTGAAACAGATAAGCGCAGGTCTCGATCGGCGCGATGTCGTTGATCAACACCAGCTCAATATCCGAATACTGCGGCAGGCTGAGGACCTGACGCAGAAGCGTGCGGCCAATGCGGCCGAATCCATTGATCGCTATTCTCATGGCCAAGCTATGGCAGGCCGATTATGCGACCTCAATGATTGGATTGTACCAATTTTCAGCTGCAGCTGACCTGCGAGAAGAACTGGCCAGAGATGTTCTGATACATGCTGGAAACAATAACCTTACAGCCCGTTGCCTGCTGAATGGCGGCAATCGCCTGGATCGTGCGCAAACGTGGCGGAGGGCCGAACGGGTTCAGATTGTTGTTGTCGCGCGTTGCGCGATAGACCACCGGCGCGTCCGCGACCTGCGTAACCGCCCAGGTGCGGCTCATGACGAAGACGGACTTGGTTTCTTCCTTGGCCGCGACCGGAGCCGCGTTAAATGCCGTAAGCCCAAGGGTGGCCGCCAATGCAATCATCGTTCCGCGCAGTAACATCGAACTATCTCCAGTGCTGAAAACTCATGTGATTTCATCAGATTCCAGCGATTCTGGGAACCCCTGTACGGCAATTTGACCATGAGGCGGTCAATCGCGGATCAGCGGGCAGGCATCGAAAGCGGCATGTGGCGGTTTACGTCCTTATAGAGCAGATAGCGGAACCGGCCCGGACCACCGGCGTAACAGGCTTGCGGGCAGAAGGCGCGCAGCCACATGTAATCGCCTGCCTCAACCTCAACCCAATCCTGATTCAACCGATACACGGCCTTGCCTTCAAGCACATAAAGCCCGTGTTCCATCACGTGGGTTTCGGCAAAGGGAATCACGCCGCCGGGCTCAAAGGTGACGATGTTGACATGCATGTCGTGGCGCAGGTCTTCGGGGTCGGCAAAGCGGGTGGTGGCCCAACGCCCCTCGGTTCCGGGCATCGGTGTAGGTGCGATGTCGCGCTCGTTGGTGATGATCGGGTCAGGGGCGGGCAGGCCGGGCACTGCCTGATAGGCTTTGCGTACCCAATGGAAGCGGGCAACCGTCTCGGACAGGTTGCGCAGCGTCCAATCGCTGCCGGGCGGGATATAAGCGTAGCCGCCGGTATCCAGTTCATGCGTTGATCCGCCGAGCGTCAGTGTCACGCGCCCTTCAACCACAAAGATCACCCCTTGTGCGTTCGGATCGGTTTCGGGCTGATCGCTGCCGCCATTGGGCTGAACTTCCATGATGTATTGCGAGAAGGTCTCGGCAAACCCGCTGAGCGGGCGGGACAGGACCCAAAGGCGCGTTCCTTCCCAAAATGGCAGAAAGCTGGTGACGATGTCGCGCATAGTGCCTTTGGGGATCACCGCATAAGCATCAGTAAACATGGCGCGATCGGTCAGAAGTTGCTCTTGCCCTGGATGCCCGCCGGTGGGCGCGTAATACTGTGGATGTGTCATCGAAAGCCTCTGCTGCGTCTTGCGTCACTATCTGCTGAATGCCGCACGCATCCTAGCGGCTGCCTTGCGATAGGTTTGTTCGGGATAATTTGAAGGTGGCAGGCTGGGGCTTGGCCGCGGTCGCTTGGCGGTATATCCTTGAGAGCAAATGTATTTCAGCTCAGAGAGACGCTCATGAAAGCCCGAATTTCTGTTGTATTGGCTGCCGCATTGGCCTTCGCCGCAGGCGGAGCCGTGCAGGCCAAATCAATTTCACGGATCATCGCCGAAATGGGGTTGAGCCCCGCCGATTTCGAAGTGGTGAGCGCCACATCGAACGGGTTGCTGAACGCGGGCACGCCTTCAGTCGGAGCAGAGAGGGCTTGGGTCAACGAAGACACAGGTTCAAACGGGACGGTTCGCATTCAAAGCGTACAAGGCAACTGCGTGGTTCTGCAGCATGTTGTCCAACCCGAGGGCACTGGCAATACGCGCGACATCAGAACCCGTCGGTGCAAGAGCGCAGATGGCAACTGGTTGCTGGCGCCGTAAGCTTCAGTAACCCAACTGCCGGTCGACCTCGTGCAGAAGTGCCGTGCCGGATTGCAGCCTGCGGAAATTCTCGGCCACATCCGACAGCGCATCGCCCAGATGCCAACCCGAGACGTGAGGTGTAATCGTCACGCCCGGATGCTGCCAGAGAGGGCTTTCCGCGGGCAGCGGCTCTTGTCGTGTGACATCTAGAACCGCGTGGGCGGGCGTGCCCTGATCTAAGGCGCTGATCAACGCTGCCTCGTCAATCAGATCTCCGCGACCCGCGTTCAACAGGTGACTGCCGGGCTTCATAGTGGCCAGCATACGCGCGTCGAACAGATTCACCGTTGCGGGCGTCGACGGCAGAATGGCGCAGACATGATCGCATTGGCCTAGCAGTTCAGGCAGGGCGTCATCGCCATGCAGGCATGTGACACCTTCGAACTGTTTGGGTGAGCGGCTCCACCCCATCACCTGAAACCCCACGGCGCGCAGCATATCGGCGGTTCGTCCGCCGATATGTCCCAGCCCCAAAACGCCGACCACGGTATCTGGCGTAAAGATCGGAGCTTGCGGAGCCCATTCAGCGCGCGCTTGCGCGCCTTCGTATTGCGCCATATGGCGCTGGGCACGCAGAATATAGGCCAGAAACCACTCGGCGATACCCTGTGCCGGAGCGTCGGGCTTCAGGCGCGTCACGCGGACATGATCGGGCAGGCTGGGATGGCCGACGATTGTCTCAACTCCCGCCCCGAGCTTTTGCACCAGTTTCAGATTGGACAGCCGTTGGGGGAGGTCCGCTTTCAAGACCGAGACTGCGATCATCGTGATCTCATCTACGTTCCCCACGGTTTCGGGGGTGCGCACATCTGTCTCCGGATCGTGCTTCTGGATTTCGCGCGCGATTTCTTCGTTGCTCAGCCAGCCCGAAAGGCCTGTATCCACCAACAACGCCATTTGCGCCGCTCCTTCATTCATTTTGTCCAAGTGACGTGCCGTCACTCAACTGGACAGCGCCCCAGCAGCTAAGCCATCCTCTTGGCAAAGGTAAAGGCCGGCGCGCCACCGGACGGAGGATTTTTCATGACCATGACATTCGGACTGCGCGAGGAAAACCGCGCCCTGCTGCAGCGTGTTGCCGACATGATCCGTGATGAGGTCATGCCGCTGGAGGGAGAATACCAAGCCGAGATCAACAAAGGTGATCGCTGGCAATATACCGAGCGCCAGTCTGAGATACTCGAAGGGCTCAAGGCTAAGGCCAAGGCGGCGGGCCTGTGGAACTTCTGGTTGACCGACAGCGACAAGGGTTTTGGCCTCAGCACGGTTGAATACGCTTATTTTGCCGAGGAGATGGGCAAGACTCCATTAGGCGCGGAAGTGTTCAACTGCTCGGCCCCAGACACCGGGAACATGGAGGTTTTTGAACGCTACGGGTCCGACGCGATGAAAGAGCAGTGGCTGAAGCCGTTGCTCGACGGGCAGATTCGGTCTGCCTATCTGATGACCGAGCCTGATGTGGCCTCATCAGATGCCACCAATATCTCGATGTCCTGCGTACGGGACGGGGAGGACTACGTTCTAAATGGCGAGAAATGGTGGTCTTCTGGCGCAGGTGATCCACGCTGCAAGGTCTATATCGTGATGGTCAAAACGGGCGGAGACGATCTGCCCAAGCATCAGCGCCAGTCGATGATCGTGGTTCCAGCGGATGCTCCGGGGATCGAGGTGCTGCGCCCGATGGAGGTTTATGGTCACGACGACGCCCCCCACGGGCATATGCACATACGGTTCACGAATGTCCGGGTGCCGGCTGAAAACATACTGCTGGGTGAGGGGCGCGGATTCGAGATCGCCCAAGGCCGGTTGGGGCCGGGCCGTATTCATCATTGCATGCGCGCCATCGGTCAGGCTGAGGCGGCGCTGGAACAGATGTGCAAGCGCGCGCTGCAGCGCGAGGCGTTCGGAAAGAAGCTGGCGCAATTGGGCGCAAACTACGACATCATTGCCGAATGCCGGATGGAGATCGAGATGGCGCGTCTGCTCTGTCTGAAGGCGGCGTGGTACATGGATCAGGGTGATGCGCGTGCAGCGGCCCCATGGATCAGTCAGATCAAGGTTGTGGCACCTAAAGTGGCGTTGAAGGTGATCGACGAGGCCGTGCAGATGTTCGGCGCACAGGGGATCAGTCAGGATACACCGTTGGCGAATGCCTGGACTCATGTGCGTACCCTGCGTCTAGCGGATGGGCCAGACGCAGTGCATCGCCGTCAGGTCGCGCGCGCAGAATTGAAGAAATACACGCAAGAGAAAGTCTGAGGCGACAGAACCACGATGGCATTGGATGTGTTGGGGCAAGCGTATTTCCATCAGAATGCGCAGGGTGTGTTTGTCGGCAATGATCCCGCGCGCGGGCCGTGGTCTGCGGATCACTGCCACGCGGGGCCTGTCAGTGGTCTGATCGTGCGGGCGGCAGAAACCGAAGTGGGCCCTGACAAGATGCTGACCCGGCTGACAGTCGATCTGCTGCGTCCGCTGCCTTTGGCGGGCCTGAGGGTTGCCGCCGAGACCACGCGCCATACCAAGACGCTGGCGACCACGCGGGTTACGGTACATGACCTTGATGACACGCTTTGCGCCACGGCCACCACGATGCACATGATACGCAAAGACCTTGGGTCAGTGCCCGATGTCGACCTACCCGCGCCGCGGGTCGAGGAAATGGTCGACGGGCCGTTCCCAATTGGTGAAATGCGGCATGATCTGCCGGGCTTCGCCCATCACTCCCAAATCGGCTATCCCGCAGGCGGCAATCAGGGGGCGGGTCCCAAAACGGTCTGGATGCGCACGCCCCCATTGCTGGACGGAGAAGAGCCGTCGCCTATTCAGGCCCTTTGTCCGCTGGCTGATTGCGGCAATGGTATCTCGTGGAATGCGCCCACGACCGAGATGGGGTTCATGAACACGGATCTGACAGTGCAAATTCACCGAGAGCCGGTTTCGGATTGGCTGGCCTCCGAGTCGATCTCGCATTGGCAATCCTCTGGCATTGGCATGTCGCAGTCGGTGCTGTTTGACACGCAGGGACCAGTTGGGACGGCGCTGCAGACATTGGTTCTGTTCCCGCCAGGCTAAGGCGGCGGGTTTCTGCACGATTTCGCGCAATCGGATTGCCGATGCCTGTCGTCTGGCCTATCTTTTTGCCATGCGTTGGCTTGCCCTCTCTCTGACCTGCTGCCTGCCGATTCCGGCCTTGGCCCACCCGCATGTCTTCATCGACACGGGGTTGGAATTCATTGTGGACGACGCAGGCAATCTGACCCATGTGCGCGTAACTTGGGCCTATGATGAGTTCTACTCGCTACTGGTTCTCGAGGAATACCGTTTGGATCAGGATGCGGATGGCGTCCTGACCGAAGCAGAAGAACAGCAGCTGTCGGGTTTCGATGCGCAATGGGTCGATGGTTATAATGGCGATCTGGTCATCCGCATAGGCGAGACAATCGTCCCGCTTTCTGGTCCGTTGGAGCCTCAGGCCACGACCGAGGATGCGCGCATCGTCACCACCCATCTGCGCGCGGTCGAAGGTGGGCCGGTTCCGGCAAACGCCCTATCGATCAAAGCCTTCGATGAGAGCTTTTATACCGCATATGAAATGACCCGTCCCGTCACGGTCTCGGGCCCTACGACCTGCGAGGTCGAGCGGACCGACCCGGATATAGATGCAGAGCTGGCGCAGATGCAGGCATTCTTGCTGACGCTCGATACAAATTACGATCTTGAGGAAAATGATATCCCGCTGGTCGGCGAGAAATTCGCAACCGAGATTCGGCTTTCATGTCCAAATACCTGATCGTCCCCGTTGCCATCGCTTGCGGGGCGCTTCTGTGGTTCTGGGGCAGCGGCGGCTTTGACCATCTCGCCGCCTGGGCCGCCGGAGAGCAGCGGGAATTCCAGAACCAGATCGCCCGCGCTCTGCGCGCGGCGCGTGCCGAACAGCCCGAGGCTGTCGCGACGCTACTGACTGTCTGTTTTGCTTATGGGTTTTTCCATGCCATCGGGCCGGGCCACGGCAAGGTCCTTATCGGAGGTTATGGGCTGGGTCGTCGCGTGGCGTTCTGGCGGCTGTCCGCGATCAGCGTCCTTTCTAGCCTTGGGCAATCCGTAACTGCCGTTGTGCTGGTCTATTCAGGGGTTCTGGTATTCCAGACGTCGCGCGAGTCGCTGGTGAGCACCACCGAACAGGTTATGGCCCCGATCAGCTATGGCGCGATTGCTGCAATTGGCTTGTGGCTGATCTTTCGCGCGCTTCGCAGTTTCGCGCGGCGTCATAGAAACCGAGGATCGCATCTGCATGACCACGATCACCATGCGCATGATCATGACCACCACCATCACGATCATGAGGTCTGCTCGGATTGCGGCCACCGCCATGGTCCGACCGCCGAAGAGGTCGCTCAGGTCGGCAGCCTGCGCGAGGCGCTGGTTCTGATCGCAGGCATCGCCGCACGCCCCTGCACAGGCGCGTTGTTTGTGCTCATCCTGACATGGCAAATGGGTATCGCGATGGTTGGTATTGCAGGTGCATTCGCCATGGCGCTGGGCACCGCAACTGTCACGACTCTCGTCGGGTGGACGTCCTTTGGGTTGCGCGGTGGATTGTTGGCCTCAGCCTCGGCCACGCGCTTTGCATCGGTGCTGGCCCCGACCATCGAACTGGTGGCAGGTCTTATCATCGCCGTGATTGCAAGCGGGCTTTTGATGCGCGCTTTGTAATCTTAGTCGAAAACCGGCTCAGGATACCCGACCCGTGCCAGATAGAGCCCCTGCGGGGGGCAAACCGGGCCACAAGCCGCACGATCAACCGCCTCCAGAGCATTACGCACATCCTCCGGCGTCCATGCTCCGGCCCCCACACGCTCTAACGTGCCAACAAAGCTGCGTACCTGATTGTGCAGAAACGACCGGGCGCGGACGTGGAAATGGATTTCGGGGCCCGAGAAGCCTTCAACCTGCTCTACGCGCAGCTCATCCAATGTTTTGACCGGGCTGGCGGCCTGACAGATGGAGGATCGGAAGGTAGTGAAGTCATGTCGTCCGATCAGCATATCCGCCCCGGCCTGCATCGCCGCGACATCGAGCGAATGATTGATCTGCCAGACTTGCCCCCGATCATGGGTCGCGGGCGCACGGCGCATCAGGATGCGGAACAGATACTGCCGCTCGAGCGCTGAAAAGCGCGCGTGCCAGTCGTCATCGACCCGCGCAGCTTTGATAATGGCGACAGGCTGCGGCTTGAGGTGATAGTTCAACGCTTCGGACAGGCGGAACGGGTCCCAGTCCTTGACCAGATCGCAATGGGCCACTTGCCCCAACGCGTGAACGCCCGCGTCAGTACGACCGGCGGCGGCGATGGTGTGGTCTCCGGGTTCGATCCGTGACAAAGCCTGTTCGATTGCCCCCTGAGCTGAGGGCAGTTCTTTCTGCCGTTGCCATCCGGCGAACGGTTCCCCCTGGTATTCGACTTTTAACGCATATCTGGGCATGGGGCGCTGGTATCGCGCCTTGGGCGGGCGGGCAAGAGGGCGAAAGCTCTGGCATGTGCCGCGACCGCTACCTATCTTGGGCGAAACGATAATTGCGGGGCGACGGCTTGGTCATCTCATCATTGGCAGACAGCTTGGTGCGCGGCGTCGAATCCGTGGGCGACCGCGTGTCTGAGACATTCTTCGAGCCGGTTATCCGGTTGGGCGTCACGGGATTGGCGCGGTCCGGCAAGACGGTGTTCATCACATCTCTGGTGGCCAACCTGCTGGATCGAGGCCGCATGACCAGCCTTGTTGCGCAGCAAGAGGGGCGGATCACCGCCAGCTATCTGCAACCGCAACCCGACGATACCGTGCCCCGGTTTGATTTCGAATCCCACTTGGCCGCTCTGACCGATCCCACTCCGCACTGGCCGGACAGCACCCGCGCCGTGTCCGAACTGCGCTTGTCGTTCAAAGTCCAGCCTGCGGGGTTGTTGTCAGGTCTGCAGGGGCCTCGCACGCTGCATCTGGACATCGTGGATTATCCCGGCGAATGGCTGCTGGATTTGGCCCTGCTGGACAAATCCTACGAGGCTTGGTCGCGGGATACGCTGGACCATATTTCGAACCGTCCACAGGCCGAGGCATTTCTGGCTAAGGCTCAGGCGGTCGACCCAATGGCCCCACATGATGAGCCGCAGGCCCAGGACCTTGCTCGCCGCTTCACAGCCTATCTGAACGCCGCGCGCGAGGCAGGGTTCTATGATTGCACTCCCGGTCGGTTCCTTCTGCCGGGGGACCTCGCTGGTTCCCCTGTGCTTACCTTCGCGCCTTTGTCGGTGTCGGAGGCGTCGCGCCGCCGGTCCCTGCATCGCGAGATGGAGCGGCGTTATGAGGCTTATAAATCGCAAGTGGTCAAACCGTTCTTCCGCGATCATTTTGCCCGGATCGACCGTCAGATCGTACTGGTCGATGCGTTGGGCGCGATCCACAAAGGCCCGCAGGCGGTCGAGGATATGCGCCGCGCAATGGCCGATATCCTGTCGGCCTTCCGCCCCGGTCGCAACGCATGGCTGAACAAGCTGCTGCTGGGCAAGCGGGTTGAGCGTATCCTGTTTGCCGCCACCAAAGCCGATCACCTGCACCACCTGCAGCACCCGCGCCTGACCTCAATCATCGAAGCCCTGACCCGTGAGGCGCGTGATCGCGCCAGTTTTGCCGGGGCTGAGACGGCGGCGCTGTCGCTGGCCTCGCTCCGGACCACCACGGAAGAGATGCGCAGCCATAACGGCGTCGAACTTCCTTGCGTGCGCGGCACCTTGCTGGACAGCGGCAAGCAGGCGGCTTTTTATCCCGGTGATCTGCCAGAAGACCCGGCCCATCTACTGGGCCCTGCGCGCAACGGGGCTGAGGGTTGGTTGGACGAGGATTATGGTTACATGGCCTTTGCGCCCGCCCATCTGACCCTGAACCCTGGCGACGGACCCCCGCATATCCGGCTAGACCGAGCCGCGCAGTTTCTGATCGGAGATCGGTTGTGAACGCGATCCTCCGCCCTGCGCGCAGCACTGATGCTGGAACCACAGGCGCGATTCTACATGGGTTCGCGCGCGAGAACGACTGGATGCCAGAATTGCATTCCGAGGCTGAAACCATCGCGTTTTGTGGCAAGATGATCGATCTCGGCTGGGTCACGGTGGCTGAAATGCAGGGGCGGGTGGTCGGATTTCTTGTGCTGAACGGCGACGAGGTGCAGTCACTCTATCTGGCAGCCCCGGCGCGCGGGCAGGGGATCGGGCAGAAGTTGCTGGATCACGCGAAAGCACAACACATAGAGCTCAATCTCTATGCGTTTCAAGCCAATCACCCCGCCTGCCGCTTCTATGAACGCAATGGATTTGCCGAGGTTTCACGTGGCGATGGGTCCGAGAATGACGAAAACCTACCCGACATCAAATATATCTGGAAACGCAAGGAGGTGACCGATGGCTAAAGGTCCGGTCCTGATCGATCTGGAAGACGACCCGCAGGCAGCGGACGTTTCAACCGCACCTCCGGTACCCGATATCACGCCGCCGCAGGGGCAGGCGATGCAGGCAGCGGCACGGTTTGCGGCACGGAAACCTTCGGCCTTGGCACGCTGGTTCTGGGGTTTGGCTCTTGCGGTCGTGGGGGCGGTGGTTTCGGTCGCGGCTTGGGATTTCGCCATCTCGCTACTGGAGCGCGCACCAATTCTGGGTTGGATCGTTACCGGTCTGATTGCCGCTCTGCTGCTGGTCGTGCTGATCATTGCGTTGCGTGAACTGGCTGCAATCAGCCGCCTGTCTCGCGTAGATGGGCTGCGCCGCGCCGCTGATGCCGCATTGGCGGATGAAGACCTGTCGCAAGCTCGCGCCGTCACCAATCGCCTGATCACATTCTACAACGGACGCGACGAAACGCGCTGGGGTCGAGATCGCCTGAAGGAGCGGATGGGTGAACAATTCGATGCGGCAACCCTTCTGACGCTGGCCGAAGACGAGCTTCTGGCCCCGCTGGATGCTGCCGCCAGCCGCGAGGTTGAGGCCGCAGCGCGGCAGGTTGCGACCGTGACCGCTCTGGTTCCGCTTGCGCTGGCTGATGTCGCGACGGCGCTGGCAAGCTCATTGCGCATGATCCGGCGGATTGCGGAAATCTATGGCGGGCGCGCAGGTGCCTTGGGCAGTTGGCGCCTGACCCGTGCCGTATTCGTACATCTTGTGGCAACCGGTGCAGTGGCGGTTGGGGATGATCTGCTGGAACCGATTTTGGGCGGTTCAGTCCTCAGCAAACTGTCCCGCCGGTTCGGCGAGGGGCTGGTCAATGGCGCGCTTACTGCCCGCGTGGGCGTTGCCGCGATGGAGGTCTGCCGCCCGCTGCCTTTCTCGGCACGCCACAAACCCTCGACCCGCGGCATGATCAAACGCGCGCTCAGCGGGCTGTTTTCCAGGACTTGATCTGGCGCAAGGCCGTGTTTGGTGCCGTCCTGCATAAACAGGGCGGAGCCAGCCATGACCGACCACGGCCACAGTCAGCAAGAGATTTCCGAGCGGATCAACGCCCCTCCGGGACGTGGGGTGCTGCGCGATGTGGTTTATGGCGGCATCGATGGCTCGGTCACAACTTTCGCCATCGTTGCAGGTGTCGCAGGTGCAGGGTTATCGCCTTTTGTCATTGTTGCTCTCGGGCTGGCCAATGTGCTGGCGGATGGATTCTCGATGGCGGCGGGGAATTATTCAGGAACCAAAGCCGAACTCGACAACATCTACCGGATTCGCGCGATCGAAGAACGGCATATCAAGCTTTATCCGGATGGAGAGCGCCAAGAGGTAAGGGAAATCCTTGCTCAAAAGGGCCTTTCGGGCAGCGTGCTGGACGAGGCGACGGATGAGATCACCTCCAACCATGACAACTGGATCAACCTGATGATCGAAGGCGAATATGGGCTGGGAAGCGTCGATCCGCACCCCCTCAAAGCCGCGATGGCGACATTCTTTGCCTTTCTGGTCGCGGGGATGATCCCGTTGCTCCCGTTCATTTTGTCGATCGCGAATGCATTCACCGTGTCAGCGTGGATGACGGCAGGCGTGTTCTTTGCCATCGGTGCGATGAAAAGCCGTTGGTCCCTTGCGCCGTGGTGGCGGTCAGGTGGTGAAACTTTGTTGATCGGAGGGGCTGCGGCGACCATCGCCTATTGGGTTGGATCACTGTTTCACCCGTGATGGGCAATGGTGTCGCAGATGTAAGACCAAAGCTGGTGCGAGCTGTATGACCCGCTAGGGTGTTTCAAACAGCTCCGATGAGACAGGCGTTTATCATGCGCGAGACAAAAACCGTATTGGTTCTGGGTGCTTATGGCTTCATCGGCGCATCTGTTGTGAGGCGATTGCGGGCCGAGGGAATTGCGGTCAGGGGTTTGGTGCGAAACCTCGGCATCGCTACTCGGGTTTTGCCAGATGTTGAACTTATCCAGGCTGATCTTCGAACGCTCACGCAAGTGCACGACTGGCAGGCCATCCTGCGCGAGATTGAAATCGTGGTGAATTGCTCCGGGGCATTGCAGGATGGCGGGCAGGACGATCTGCGCGCAGTGCATCAGCTGGCAATCGCAGCTCTGGGACAAGCCTGCACGGACAACGGGGTGGCGATCATTCAGGTCTCGGCCATCGGGGCCTCGCCTGACGCTACAACCACATTCATGCGCAGCAAGGCCGAGGGCGATGCAGCCCTGCGCGCCAGTGGTGCCGTATTGTGGGTGCTCAGGCCCGGTCTGGTCATCGGGCAGAGCGACTATGGCGGCACCGCTCTGCTGCGCATGCTGGCGGCGGTGCCTGTCGTGCAACCCGTCGCTTATCCGCAGACACCGGTTCAATGCGTCGGCATGGAGGACCTATGTACCGTGATCCTCTCATGCGTTCAGGGCGATCTGCCCGAAGGCGACTATGATCTGGTTGAAGACAGTCCACACACGCTGGCTGAGGTTCTGGCGGCCACCCGCCATTGGCTCGGGTTTCCTGTCGCACACCGTGTCATATTGGTGCCTTCTGTACTGACCAAAGCGGTTGCTGGGGCTGCCGACCGGCTCGCGCGGCTGGGGTGGAGGTCGCCCTTGCGCAGCACGGCGATGATGGTGATGGAACAGGGCGTCGTGGGTGACCCTGAACCTTTCCGCGCTGCGACTGGTCGGTCCCTGCGCGGACTTAGCGAGATTTACGATAACTTAACCTGCGCGCGTGAACACCGGTTGAGCGCTCGGATGACACTGCTGATGCCCGTAGTGATCGGAGCGCTATGCCTGTTCTGGTTGCTGTCGGGGTTGTTTGGCTTAATAGGGCTGTCGCAAGCATCCGAGATTCTCACCCGTGCCGGGTGGTCCGCCGGATGGGCAGGCACATGTGTCGTACTGTGGTCGCTGGTTGATATTGCATTGGGGATGGCGTTGCTGTGGCGACCCTGGGCGGCGCGAGTCTGTCTGGCTCAGGCCGCGGTCGCTGCTTTTTATTTGATTGCAGCGACACTGTTGGTGCCTGCGCTATGGCTCGATCCGCTGGGGCCACTGCTCAAGGTCATCCCGGCGCTTTTGCTGTCCGTGGCCGCAATCCCCATGCTTGAGAGCCGCTGATGGATCCCAACCTTATCCTGCGTTGGTTACACGTGATCGGGGCTTGCGTATTGCTGGGAACCGGCGCTGGGATTGCGTTCTTCATGTTGATGGCACATCGCACAAAGGACGCGCGCGTTATTGCCCACACTGCGGGTATTGTCGTGCTGGCCGATCTACTGTTCACGAGCTCGGCGGTTGTGCTGCAACCTCTCACAGGCTTTCTGCTGGCGTGGCGGCTTGGATGGTCGCTTGGTGAAAGTTGGTTGCTGATGTCGATCCTTCTTTATGTCGTGACCGGCCTGTTCTGGCTGCCGGTGGTCTGGATACAAATCCGCCTGCGCGCTTATGCGCAGCACGCTGCAAGCACCGGTAGCGAACTCCCGCTGGCCTATTTCCGTCTGTTTCGCATCTGGTTTGCCTGCGGCATACCAGCTTTTACTGCGGTATTGGCGATCCTGTGGTTGATGCTATCGCGACCCGATCTTGCGCTGTTTTAACCTGCCTGAGCAACTGGTCGTAGGTATCGGGATTTCCAGACTATTAACCTCAGCGCGCGAAGCGTAGATTCGAGACATCACTGCGCGGAGGTCTCGATTGGAATCCTTGCTTGTCCTTGTTGGTCTGATCGTATTGGCCATTCCTGTATTGATCATCGTTTTGTTGGTTGGCCAGTCCCGGCTGCGCAAGCGTGTTGAGCAGTTGGAGCGGCAACTGGCCGGGCAATTGCCTGAGATCCCAGCTGAAACCGAGGCGCCGGTTGCACTGCAAGCCAAGCCAGGGCCATGGGCAGCACGGCCGAAAGAGGATGTCTTCACCGAAGAACCTAAGGAGGCTTCCGAAAATGTGCCCTCTGCCGCGATCGTCATGCGCAAGGATCGTTTTGCAGCGCTTGGCGCATGGCTGCGCGAGAACTGGTTTTACGCGGTCTCGGCGCTGTCGTTGGCGCTGGCAGGGATATTTCTGGTTCAGTACGGGGTCGAGAACGGATTGCTGCCTCCGACCGCGCGCGTTGCAGCCGCACTGATCTTTGGCGCGTTGCTGATCACCGCCGGAGAAGTGGTGCGCCGTCGCTTTGGCGATGACGAAAGTGCTGCGACCGCGTATCTGCCTTCGGTTTTCTCAGGCGCCGGGCTGGTGACGCTGTTCGGTGCCATTCTAGCCGCGCGTCAACTGTATGACCTCATAAGCCCCGAAATTGCCCTGACGGGTATGATCGCCGTTGCCCTGATTGGCTTGGTGCTTGGCTGGTTCCACGGCCCGCTGCTGGCAGCGGTTGGCCTGATCGGAGCCTTCACGGCCCCTTTTGTCGTTGGCGGATCATCAGATGACCCCACGTGGCTCTATGGTTATTTCTTCGTGATCACTGTTCTCGGACTGGGTATCGACACAGTCCGGCTCTGGGCCTGGATATCCGTTCTGACGCTTGTCGGAGCTTATGGCGCGGCGTTTCTTTTGGTGCTGTCCTCACCACTCACCGAGCCCGGATACCTGACCTGCATTACAGCCTTCGCATTGATTGCCATCGCGATCCCGGTCCGGCGTTTTTGGCCCAACCACTTCGGTCCGATGATCGCGGAAGTGGTTCGACGACAAAAAGGTGATACTTGGCCTGAGTTTCCTACTCGATTAGCCTTTGGTGCGGTCGCGGCCAGTTCGGTGATCCTGTCGATGCATTGGGCGGATTCGGCCAGCGAGTTTTGGCAGGGCGTAATACTGCTGGCCGGACTGACGTTGGCTCTGATTCTATGGGCAAAAGATGCACGTGCGTTGCAGGATCTCACGGTGCTGCCCGCGCTGGGGTTGGTCTGGTTTGTATTGGTGCATGGTCTGGATTTTGGCGCAGCGGCGCGCGCTTTTGCAGACACTTATGCGGAAACCGTTGAGGCCGATTTTCCGCTAATTGTCACTCTGCTGGTGGGATTGGGTGCTCTGATTTCGGTATTGGCGGCATGGCGATCTTTCTCAGGCGGGCGCGTGGCTGTGATCTGGGCTGGGGCCGCAGTTTTATTCGCACCGCTGATGGCGATTGCGCTCGAGGTTGGGTGGCGTCCGGCTGAGGTGATCGGAGCCTACCCTTGGGCACTACACGCCATCGCACTGGGGGCGATGATGGTTTTTCTGGCCGAGCGGTTTGCGCGGGTGGACGGAGACAACCGCATGCGGGCTTCTCTGGCCACGCTCTCAGCGCTGTCCTGTCTGAGCTTTGCCTGCATCATCGTACTCAGTTCAGCAGCGCTGACAGTAGCATTAACCACCATGATCGTTGTAGCCGCAGCTTTGGACCGGCGTTTTGCACTGCCGCCAATGAGCTGGTTCATCTGGGTCGGAGTGCTCACGGTGACGGTCCGGCTGGTACTGGATCCGGGCCTGGATTGGGCCAACACCGCACCGCTGGCCGAAATGGTGCTGGTCTATGCCGCCGCCGTGATCGGGTTCGTGGCAGGCTGGGCTTTGCTGAGGCCGCTGAACCGACCCATTGCGTCTCTGCTGCTGGAAAGCGCGGCCTGGGCGACGGCGGGCATCCTGCTGTCGCTGCTTCTGTTGCGCTGGCTTGAGGGGTTCGGCGAAGGTGGGGCGAAAGACAGTCATTGGGGGCTGGGCCTGCTGGCGGTGATCTGGTTGCTGTTGGCCTATGCGCAGGTTCAGCGCTTTTCGCTCGGCGGAAAGTTGAACTACGCACGCTATCTGCTGGCTGGTTTTTTTGCTGCGCACGGGATCGCGCGATTGGCGCAGGCGCTGTCCGAGGCGAACCCGTTGCTGAATCCGCTGACAGACCCTGTGCTTGGCCCACCAGTTCTGAATACCCTTGCGGTGGCTTATCTTGTTCCTGCGCTGGCTATCGGCTTTTCCGCTTGGCGTATTCCAACGATGCCGGTTTTACTGCGGCAGGCCAGCTATGGGGGCGCCTGCGCTCTGACTGCTGTCTGGCTGGGGCTGGCGATCCGGCATGTCTGGCAGGGCGCTGGTGGCATGTTCGAGGGCAATGGCGTCACGCAGCCTGAGCTTTACACTTATACCATCACCTTGCTGGTGGTTGGGGGCACACTGTTCTATCAGTCGTTGGCACGCGGGTCCGATCTGATGCGCAAGGCAGGGCTGGCCGTGATTGGGCTGGCCGTGGCCAAGGTGTTTCTGATCGATATCGCAGGGCTGGGCGGGTTGATCCGGGTCTTCTCACTGCTCGCGTTGGGCCTCGCGCTGGCGGGGTTGGCGTGGCTCAATCGCTGGGCCAAACTGCGCCATTCGCCGCAAGGCTCGGAACCTCTGGACCATTAGGCTGTGGCGTCCTATAAGCCCGCCATGCATGACCGTTTGGCCATCATTATTCGAATTATATCCCCGGCGCTCTGATATCGCGAGACGCCGGGCAAAGGTGCTTGAGATATCGCACTGACCGCTTCGATCCATACACGACCCGAACATCCTGAGGACGCCCCAAATGTGCGCCGACACGACCCAAGCACCTGATTACAAAGACACGCTGAACCTGCCCAAGACCGACTTCCCCATGCGCGCCGGATTGCCCAAGCGCGAACCCGCATGGCTGGAGCGTTGGGAAAAGATCGGCGTCTACGACCGCCTGCGCGAGAAAGAGGGCCGCAAACCCTTTACCCTGCATGACGGCCCTCCTTACGCGAACGGTCACCTGCATATCGGCCACGCGCTGAACAAGACCATCAAGGACATGATCGTGCGGTCGCATCAGATGATGGGTTTCGACTCGCGCTATGTACCCGGCTGGGATTGCCATGGTTTGCCCATCGAATGGAAGATCGAGGAGCAGTACCGCAAGAAGGGCAAGAACAAGGATGAGGTGAACGTTGTCGACTTCCGTCAGGAATGCCGCAAGTTCGCCGAAGGCTGGATCGACATCCAGCGGGAAGAGTTCAAGCGTCTGGGCATCACCGGCAACTGGCCCGATCCCTATATCACCATGGACTATCACGCCGAGGCCGTGATCGCGGACGAGTTCATGAAGTTCCTAATGAACGGCACGCTTTATCAAGGCTCGAAACCCGTGATGTGGTCGCCCATCGAGAAGACGGCTCTGGCCGAGGCCGAGGTCGAGTATCACGACAAGGAAAGCTTCACCATCTGGGTGAAGTTCAAGGTCGTGAACACGGGCGATGTAACGCTGGACAATGCCTATGTGGTGATCTGGACGACGACCCCATGGACCATGCCGTCGAACAAGGCTGTGGTGTACGGTGAGGACATCTCCTACGGTCTCTACGAGGTTACAGGTCGCCCCGAGGAGTGCTGGGCGCGGATCGGTGAGCGTTATCTGCTGGCCGATGATCGCGCGGCGGACGTGTTTGCGCGTGCGCGTCTGGATGACTCGATGTACCGCCGTTTGTGCGATGTCACGCAGGAAGATCTGGCCAAGATCCAGCTGACCCACCCGCTGGCCGGGGCCGAGGGTGGCAATGGCGAATGGGACGACATCCGCGATTTCCGCGCTGCTGAGTTTGTGACCGACACCGAAGGCACCGGCTTTGTCCACTGTGCGCCGTCGCACGGGATGGAGGAATTCGAGCTCTACCGCGATCTGGGCATGTTGGAGCAGGTCATCACTTACAACGTGATGGACGATGGCAGCTTCCGCGCCGATCTGCCGTTCTTTGGCGGCAAGTACATCCTGTCCCGTAAAGGCGGCGAAGGTGATGCGAACAAAGCGGTCATCGACAAGCTGGCCGAGGTTGGTGGGCTGCTGGCGCGCGGCAAGATCAAGCACAGCTACCCGCATTCATGGCGCTCGAAGGCGCCGATCATCTACAGCAACACGCCGCAGTGGTTTGCATCGGTCGACCGCAAGCTGGACGATGGCATGGGTGAGATGGGCGACACGATCCGCGAACGCGCCCTGCGCTCGATCGACGAGCTGGTGAAATGGACCCCGCAGACCGGCCGCAACCGCCTGTATTCCATGATCGAAGCGCGCCCGGATTGGGTTCTGTCCCGCCAGCGCGCCTGGGGCGTGCCTCTGACCTGCTTCACCAAGAAGGGTGCGCTGCCGACAGATGCGGATTACCTTCTGCGCAACGAAGACCTCAACGCCCGCATCAAAGCGGCGTTCGAGAAAGACGGCGCGGATATCTGGTACACCGACGGCTTCAAAGAGAAGATCCTCGACGGCATCGCGAACCCGGATGACTACGATCAGGTCTTCGATGTGCTGGACGTATGGTTCGACTCGGGTTCGACCCACGCTTTCGTTCTGCGCGACCGCGAGGACGGAACCAAGGACGGCATCGCCGATGTCTATATGGAAGGTACCGACCAGCACCGCGGGTGGTTCCATTCCTCGATGCTGCAGGCCTGTGGCACCAAGGGCCGCGCGCCATACCGAAACGTGGTGACCCACGGCTTCACGCTGGATGCCAAGGGCAACAAGATGTCCAAATCGCTGGGCAACACCATCGTGCCGGAAGAGGTTGTCAAGCAATACGGCGCCGATATCCTGCGCCTGTGGGTGGCTCAGACCGACTACACCGCCGACCAGCGGATCGGGCCCGAGATCCTGAAAGGCACCGCAGACAGCTATCGCCGCCTACGCAATACCATGCGGTTCATGTTGGGCTCACTGGCCGACTTCACCGAGGCTGACCGGGTGGAGCCGCAGGATATGCCGCGTCTGGAACGTTGGGTGCTGAGCCGTCTGGCCGAACTGGATGAACAAGTGCGCAAGGGCTATGCCGCGTTTGACTTCCAGGGCGTATTCAGTGCCGTGTTCACCTTTGCCACGGTTGACTTGTCGTCTTTCTACTTCGACGTCCGCAAGGATGCGCTCTATTGCGACGGCGATACGTTGCGCCGCCGTGCTGCGCGAACTGTCCTCGATATCCTGTTCCACCGCCTGACCACATGGCTGGCACCGGTACTGGTCTTCACCATGGAAGAGGTCTGGCTGGAGCGTTTCCCCGGCGATGACAGTTCTGTTCATCTGGTGGATTTCCCCGACACACCCGCCGACTGGCGCGATACAGAGCTTGAGGCCAACATGGCCAAGGTGCGCCGCGTGCGCCGCGCCGTAACCGCCGCCCTGGAAGTGCAGCGGCAAGAGAAGGTCATTGGTTCAAGCCTTGAGGCCGCTCCGATCGTCTATGTCGCGGATGCGGAAACGCGCGATTTGCTGGCCACCTTCGATGTGGATGATCTGTGCATCACTTCGGGATTGACCGTCACGGGAGATCCGAAACCTGCCGAAGCATTCCGTGTGCCGGAAATCGAAGGTGTCGGAGTGGTGTTCGAGCAGGCCGAGGGGGCGAAATGCCAGCGCTGCTGGAAGATCCTCCCCGACGTCGGACTTCACGCGCATTCGGGTGTCTGCGGAAGGTGTGACGAAGCACTAAGCTAAATCAGCGGCGGAGCGCATTTGGTAGGGCCTATTGTAAGGCCCTCCCGCGCTCCGACGCATTTTTGAACGGAAGACGCAGTGGTAGCGCATGATCCGGGTTGCGCTTTACCTGCAAACGCTGTCAGCATCTGGCCATGCCTATGATTGCAGTGGATACCCGGTTCGGACGCCTTGGGATTGAAGAAGAGGGCGAGGCGGTAACGCGCCTTGTCTGGAACGGTCGTGATGAGGGTACCAGGACGCCCTTGTTACTTGAGGTGGCGGCGCAACTGCGGGCCTATGATGAAGGGCGACTAACGCGGTTTGATCTGCCCTATCGCGTGGATGGGTCTAGGTTTCAACAGCAGGTTTGCGACATCATGTATGCCATCCCGTTTGGTGAGACGCTAACCTATGGTGATATTGCCAAGCAGCTGGGGCAGCCGGCGCAGCCCGTGGGTCAGGCCTGCGGTGCAAATCCTATTCCCGTGATCATTCCGTGTCACAGGGTTTTGTCTGCAACGGGGTTGGGAGGGTTCTCTGGAGCCGGAGGAGTTGAAACCAAAGTGGCTTTGCTGCGCCATGAGGGCGCAGCGAGCCTATTGATCTGAGACCGCAAATAGCTGTTGCAATCAAAGAGGCGCGGTTCCAACTTATACCAAATACCGAATTTGAAGGACCTGATCATATGACCGGCCAGACAGACCCTGCAGCACGTAAGAAAGCCATTATCGATCATCTGATGTCGCTTGAGGCGGAAGAGCTTGCGACGGCACAGGCCCACTACGATGCGTTCCTGAAGGATTCCCAGCTGGATGACCGGGAAGGACACGATAAGGACGATATTGCCGCGTCGCGCGAAAATGCAGATTTGGCTGCGGCTTTCGACGCGCCGGTGCATGCGCATCATGCCAAGATCGACGTAATCGAAAACACTGATTTCAGTTTGACCGACAGGGTGCAGCCTGGTGCCGTGGTTAAGTTCAACAACCGATGTTTCGTGGTTTGCGTGTCGACCACACGGTTCGAGGTGGACGGGAAGACCTATATGGGCATTTCAACCCAAAGCCCGATCTATCTGGCCATGACTGGCCTGCAGGAGGGGGATGTGTTCACCCACAACGGTACCGAATTTGAGGTTCAGGAGGTTCTGTAACCTCAGGCCTTGCGTGGCGGGATGATCTGCTGCGCAATACCCGCGAAGACCAGATAGAGGCTGGTGATCACCAGACCCCAATGGGCCCAGCTTTCGGGGTGGAAATCAACCCATGCAGCCCAGCCGGCAAAGAAGGTCCAGCCGAAGGCCATGGGTAGTGTCAGGGACCGCCAACGCTCGGTTCTGACCGGATGGACGAACTTCAGCGGGACGAACATCGCGATCGACAGTAATGTCACCAGCATCAGGATCACCCAGAAATTCGGCTCAAGCGCGAAGATCACGATGACGAACATGTTCCAACAGCCCGGAAAGCCAGAGAAAGAATTGTCTTTGGTTTTCATGCGCGTATCGGCGAAATACATTGCGCTGGCGAAGGTGATGACAATGATGGCAAACCAGCCTGTCCATCCGTCCATCAGGCCCGATTTGAACAGCGCAAAAGCCGGGATGAAAACGTAAGTCAGGTAGTCGATGATCAGGTCCAGAAGCACTCCGTCAAACTCGGGGGCGTTCTTTTTGACGTGGTAGTGACGCGCCAGCGGCCCGTCGATCCCGTCGACGATGAACGAGACCACCAGCCAGAGATACATTAGGCTCCATTTCTCCTCGACAGCGGCCAGCATGGCCAGCATCGCGAAAACGGCTCCGGTAGCAGTAAATAGATGAACGGAAAGAGCTTTGAATCTGAGTGTCATGGGCGTGTCATGTACGATGCGTGCGGCAGATGCAAAGCAAAAAGACGTACGGTGAAGGGATTTACGTCAGGCTTTGGGATGGGCGCGATTGTAGACTTCCATCAGGCGGGCGGTGTCCACGGCGGTATAAGTCTGAGTGGTTGAGAGAGAGGCGTGGCCCAATAACTCCTGAATCGCCCGCAGATCACCTCCGGCGGATAGAAGATGGGTGGCAAAGCTATGGCGCATGGCATGGGGGGTGGCGGTTGCAGGCAGGCCGAGTTGCATGCGTGCCTTGGCCATCACACCCTGGATTGCGCTCGGGTTCAGCGCGCCACCGCGGACGCCTCGGAACAAAGGGGCCTCGGGCGAATGGGGGTGAGGACAGAGCCGCTGATAGCGGTCGACAGCTGCGCGGGCAGCAGGGATGACCGGGACGATCCGCTCTTTGTCACCTTTGCCGAGGATGCGGAGTGTTTCTGGTAGCGGTGCGTCCTGTCCCGTCAGCGACAGGGCCTCGGAGATGCGCAAGCCGCAACCGTAAAGCAAGGTCACGACCGCGACATCGCGCGCTGCGACCCAATCCGAGGTCGACTGCATCTCGACCGTTTCGATCATGGCGCGGGCAGCGTCCTCGGCCAGAGGGCGGGGGAGCTTCTTGGTGAACTTGGGCGCGCGCGTGGATAGGACGGCGGTGGGCTCGAACCCTTCCCGTTCGGCGAGCCAGCGGTAGAAGCTTTTGACAGCTGAAAGCTTGCGGGCAAGCGATCGTGCGCCGACGCCCGAACCGCGCTGATCTGCCATCCACGCCCGCATATCCGAGACGGTGATGCGTTCGAGCGCGGCCAGCCCCTGTCGTTCGCTATGGTGCAGGGTCATGAACGAGAGGAACTCGGTCACGTCCCCACGATAGGCGTTCTGGGTATTCTCGGACCGGCCTTCTAGCGCCCGCAGGCTGTCCAGCCAGTGCTGTAATGCATCGCGACAGGCTGGTGAAATCAGGCTCACGACAGCCAGTGGCGCATGGAGCGTTCGAATACGCCTGCGAAGAATGACAGAAGATCGGTACCCAATTGCGGCGTGAAATGCCGTGGATCGCGGGCGCCCATGACGATCATGCCGGGCAGCCGACCGGTGCCGAGGTCCAGCTTGAGGCAGGCCTCGGACCGCAAATCCTCGGCTTGTGTGCCATAGACCTGAGGGTTGGGGCGGCTGATCTCGCGCAGAGTGACATCTAGCGTGGCGCCGCTACGGTCGGTGCTGAGATAGCCGTCGATAAAGTCAGGCTCAACGATGGTCAAAACACCGCCCAGCTGAGCCACGGCGGGATCGTCCTGAACGACGGTGGTTTCCAGCACCAAAGTAATGTGATCGACGCGCAGGATTTCGGCGACGTCATTGCCCAGAGCGCGCAGGAAGTCCTCGAACACCGTGGGCTCCAGCAAGCGCAGAATGGCGCGGTGGACCTGATTGGTGCCCGCCAAGTTCTCATAGGCTGCTGCGATGACCGAGCGGTGGGTGTCTTCCAACCGGTCCAGACGTTCCTCGAGCCGCTGCATCGCGATTCCGCGCAGATCGATAACGTTATCGCCGCGCGCCTGTTCGTTGGCGGCAACAAGGGCCTGCATCAGATCTTTGTCGTCCAGAACGGCGTCAGGCTCGGCCAGAATCGCCGCGCGGAGGTTGTCTTTCAATTTGGGGTCGCTGCTCATGTCCCGTCCGGTCGTTTTTTTGTTTTGCGGGCTTATACCATGAGTTGCCGGATTTGCCTTGGGAAAAATGCACGCAAAGGGCGAAATTCGTTTGCGCTGTGGCGGGGCTCCCGCCCGCCATGTGCTGATCAGAGATCAGCTTTGGCCGTTGGGCCGGGCGCGATGCCTGACGGCATCGCGCGGCAGCACCAGTGATCAGAGGATTTTCTGACCGGTTTTGGCCCAATCGGCTAGGAAGGTTTCCAGACCTTTGTCGGTCAGCGGATGGTCGGCCAGTTTTTTGATCACGGCGGGCGGCGCAGTGATCACGTCAGCCCCGATGCGGGCACTGTCAGTCACATGGTTCACAGTGCGGATCGACGCGGCGAGGATTTCGGTTTCGAACCCGTAATTGTCATAAACCTGACGGATGTCTGCGATCAGATCCATGCCGTCGAGGTTGATGTCGTCAAGGCGTCCGATGAAGGGCGAGATGAAGGTCGCGCCCGCCTTGGCGGCCAGAATCGCCTGATTGGTCGAGAAGCACAAGGTCACGTTGACCATCTGACCTTCATCGGTCAGCGTCTTGCAGGTCTTCAGGCCAGCCCATGTCAGTGGCACTTTGACGGCGATGTTCGGGGCGATCTTAGCCAGCTTGCGGCCTTCGGCGATCATGTCTTCGGCTTCGGTGGCGACAACTTCGGCCGAGACTGGACCGTCGACCAGATCGCAGATCTCTTTGGTCACTTCCAGAATGTCGCGGCCCGATTTCAGGATCAGCGAGGGGTTGGTGGTCACGCCGTCCACCATGCCCAGATCGTTCAGTTCGGCGATGGCGTCGATCTCGGCTGTGTCTACGAAGAATTTCATGCGGGCAGTCCTTTGATGGGTTGGCCTTGGTCGCGGATGGCTTTACCCCAAAGAGAGACATGCTGAAACCCCCCGGCCAAGGATATGCGGTGAGCGTTCAGGAGTATTTCGACCAAGGTGAGCTGGTGGCGGTGCTGACCACGCAGCCGCTGGACCGGACGCTGGATTATAAAGCGCCTGAGGGTGGGTGCTTTCTGGGCGCGTTTGTCGAGGTTCCGCTGGGGCCGCGCAAGGTGCTGGGTGTGGTCTGGGGGCCGGGGCGGGGCGGTTTTGATCTGGCCAAGGCGCGGTCGGTGATCCGGGTGCTTGAAGTTGCACCGATGCGCGAAGAGATGCGGGTATTTCTGGGCAAGGTGGCCGACTATACCCTGACACCGATGCCTGCGATGCTGCGACTGGCAACCCGCGCGCCGGGGTTGGGTGATCCTCCATCGATGCGCAAGATCTACCGGTTGGGGGACGCGGAACCGGATCGGATGACCGATGCGCGAACCCGTGTGCTGGAAGTGTTGCGCGAGTATGGCGGGTTGGCCTTCACCTTGAAAGAACTGGCCGAGCAGGCGGGGGTGACTTCGTCCGTGGTCAAGGGGCTGGTGAAACAGGGCGCGGTAAGGGAAGAGGACAGCCCGCGCGATCTGCCCTATCCACATCTTGATCCCGATCTGCCGGGGAAAGATCTGACCGAAGATCAGGCCACCGCAGTTGCCTGTCTTCAAGCCGGGCAGCGGACCGGAGATTACGGCACTACGTTGCTCAAAGGTGTGACCGGATCGGGCAAAACCGAGGTGTATCTGGAGGCTGTGGCCGAAGCGCTACGCATGGGGCGGCAGGCGTTGGTTCTGCTGCCTGAGATCGCTTTGACCGCCGAATTCTTGACCCGCGTTGAGGCGAGGTTCGGCGCGCGTCCGGCTGAATGGCATTCCGGGGCCACCATGACCGAGCGCCGCCGGGTCTGGCGCATGGTTGGGCAGGGGGAGGCGCAGTTGGTCGTGGGCGCGCGGTCGGCATTGTTTCTGCCATTCCGTGATCTGGGGCTGGTCGTCGTCGATGAGGAACACGACACCTCGTACAAGCAGGAAGACGGGGTGCATTACAGCGCACGGGACATGGCGGTTCTGCGGTCCTCAATCTGCGGCGCACGGGTTGTACTCGCCAGTGCGACGCCTTCGCTGGAAAGCTGGGCCAACGCCGAGGCCGGGAAGTACGAGCGGCTTGACCTGACCTCGCGCTTTGGGGCGGCGGTACTGCCTGAGATGAAGCCCATCGACATGCGGGCCGAGCAGATGCAGCCAGGGACGTGGATTTCTCCATCTCTGCGACAGGCGGTGCGGCAACGGATCGAAAAGGGCGAACAATCGTTGCTGTTCATCAACCGCCGGGGCTATGCGCCGGTTACGCTGTGCCGGGCCTGCGGGGAGCAGATCGCCTGTGATCATTGCGATGCGCGGATGGTGGAACATCGGTTCCTCAAACGTCTGATGTGCCACCAATGTGGTGAGACCAAACCGATGCCCGAGGCCTGCCCGTCTTGCGGGGTCGAAGGCAAGCTGGCTCCGGTCGGGCCGGGGATCGAACGGCTGGCGGAAGAGGCCGAGGTGACTTTCCCCGAGGCCAAAATTGCGATGCTCAGCTCTGACCTGTTTGGCTCGGCGCGGGCGCTGAAGGCCAAGATCGAAGAGATTGCCGAGGGGGACGCGGATATTGTCATTGGCACGCAGCTGGTGGCCAAGGGGCATAACTTTCCCAAGTTAACCCTGGTGGGGGTGATTGACGCAGATCTCAGCCTGCATGGCGCTGATTTGCGCGCGGCAGAGCGGACATTTCAACTCATGCGGCAGGTTGCTGGACGGGCAGGCCGGGCGGATAAGCCGGGTCAGGCGCTGTTGCAGACCTTTCAACCGGAACATCCGGTGATCCGCGCCATTCTATCAGGCGATGAGGAGGGTTTCTGGAAAGCCGAAGCCGCCGGTCGACAAGCCGCCGGAGTGCCGCCCTATGGGCGCATGGCGGGCATCGTCTTGTCCGGGCCCGAGGTCGGGCCGGTGTTTGACATCGGCAACGCGATGGCGCGAAACGATGCGCCTCTGCGAGAAATCGGAGCGCAGGTGTTTGGTCCGGCACCAGCGCCGATTGCGCGCATCCGAGGCAGACACCGCGTGCGCCTGCTGGTCAAAGCCCCCAAAGGTGCGCCCATTCAGGACGCCATCGCGCGTTGGATCGCGCCCCTGCGTCTAAAAGGTGACATTCGCCTTGCCGTCGATATCGACCCGCAAAGCTTCTACTGACCCTGCGCCAGTGCAGAGCCAATGTGCGCCGCGCCCTAGGCCCTCGCCAAAGCGCAAAAATGGGCGTAGACGGAGTCCCATGTTGAAACCCATGCCGCTTTCCGAGGCGAAGAGCCTGCCATTCTGGCGCCGTCCCATGACGCTCCTGTTCATGATGGCGTTGATGATGCCGATTGCGTTCAACGCGTGGAGTGCGCTGCTCAATAACTTCGTCATCGAGGTGGCGAATTTCGACGGGGCCGACATAGGTCTGCTGCACACGGTGCGCGAAATTCCCGGTTTTCTGGCCGTTGGTGTGATCGCAGTGATCATCTTTATCCGCGAACAGGTTCTGGCCATGATCTCGCTGATGATGCTGGGGGTTGCGACGGCGGTCACGGCCTGGTTCCCCAGCCTGGGCGGGTTGTTGTTCGTGACGTTGTTCAGTTCGATCGGCTTTCACTATTACGAGACCGTAAATCAGTCACTGCAACTGCAATGGCTGCCCAAAGACCGCGCACCGCAGATGCTGGGATGGCTGGTGGCGATGGGTTCCGCCGCGACGGCGGTGGTCTATGGGTTGATCGTGCTGACATGGGATCGTTTCGATCTGTCCTATAACTATGTCTTCATCGCGGCGGGTGGTGTGACTGCCCTGCTGGCGCTGTTCTGCTTGGTCGCCTATCCGCAGTTCGAAGCTCCCACGCCGCAGACCAAGAAGCTGATCCTGCGCAAACGGTATTGGCTGTATTACGCGTTGCAGTTCATGGCAGGTGCCCGACGGCAGATATTTGTCGTTTTCGCTGGCTTCATGATGGTCGAGAAGTTCGGCTTCAAAGTGCATGAACTGACAAGCCTCTATCTGATCAATCTGATGATCAACATGATGGCAGCGCCTCTTCTGGGCAAAGCAGTGGCCAAGTTCGGTGAGCGCCGCACGCTGATCTTCGAATACACCGGTTTGGCCATTGTCTTTGCGGCCTATGGCGGGATTTATTGGTTCAGCTGGGGCGTGTTGCTGGCCGCAATTCTATATGTGATCGACCACGTGCTGTTTGCTCTGGCGCTGGCGCTGAAGACCTACTTTCAGAAAATCGCCGATCCGGCGGATATCGCACCCACCGCCGCCGTAGCCTTTACCATCAACCACATCGCCGCTGTGTTCCTGCCAGCGCTGTTGGGGTTGCTGTGGGTGGTGTCTCCGGGTGCGGTCTTTGGGTTGGCGGCGGCGATGGCGTTGGTCTCTCTGGCCTTGTCCCTGCTGATCCCGCGCCATCCGGAACCGGGCAACGAAACCATTTTGTCGAAATATGCCCCTGCACCCGCCGAGTGAGCACCGCGCTTGACCTTGGCGGCCTCTGGGCCTAGGCGCTGTTTCAAATGAAACAGGAGGCCTCCATGCCCACATTCACCGCGCTGACCACTCTGACCGGCAAGAAAGCGGCCGAAAGCCTGGGCGAAGCCATGGGACGTCTGGAACCCGAACCCACCGGCGTAGGTGTGTTCGAGGTTGAGGATGGTTCGGGTCTGTGGGAAGTGGGCGGCTATTTCACCGAAACCCCGGACGAGGCAGCGCTGGCCCTTCTGGCCACCGCGTTTGAGGCCAAGCCTTTCGTAGTCTCGGAACTACCCGAAACCGATTGGGTTGCCCATGTCCGTCGTGAGCTGGCCCCGGTCGAGGCCGGACGCTTCTTTGTCTATGGCAGTCATGATGCAGATAAGCTGCCTGAAGGCATCATTCCGTTGCTGATCGAGGCCGCGATGGCCTTTGGCACCGGTCATCACGGAACGACTCTGGGCTGTTTGAAAGCTCTGGATTTTCTTCTGGACCAGGGTTTTTCGGCCTCCAGGGTCGCCGATATCGGGTGTGGTACCGCCGTGTTGGCGATGGCGGCAGCTCGGGTCTGGGATGGCGATATCATCGCCAGTGATATCGACGAGGTTGCGGTTGATGTGGCCGAGGCCAACCTGAGGGCAAATGGTATGGCCGGTCAGGTCCACTGCGTCGAAGCCGCCGGTTTCGATCACCCGGAACTTAAGGCCCACGCGCCTTATGATCTGATCTTTGCCAACATTCTCAAAGGCCCGCTTGTGGCACTGGCCCCCGAAATCGGGGCGAATCTGCGCGCAGACGGTAAGGCGATCCTGTCGGGAATCCTCAATGAACAGGCCGATGACGTGATCTCGGTTTATCTGCAAAACGCGTTCAATCTGGTCCGCAGGGATGAGATTGGTGAATGGACGACGCTAATCTTAAGCAAACAGGGCTAAATCTGGGCCATTTGCAGGAGTTTTGTGGTTTTTTGCCACGTTTTCGTCGCATTCTCTAATTACCGTCTTTGGATGCAATCGGGGGGCGGTTTTCGGAGGCTGCCATGACAGGAAAACAACTCGAATTCGATCAGCGCATCACGCGTCTGAACAAGAAACACCAGAAACTCAGCCGGGGCTATCGGGCCACGATGCGCTCGGATGGACTGGTTGTTATGAAACCTCAGCGGATGAGATCGGCCATCCCGGCGAAGGTTCTGGTTCTTTGTTTGCTGGGTTTCTTCGGTTTCAAAGCATTCTTATTGTCGAATATCGGCGCATCTGCGTATGACACACGCGTTGCAAGCCTGGATCAGGGTACACCCGTTGAAAAGGCCGGAGCCTGGATCATGCAGGCGGATCCGGTTACTCAACTCCTCGCAGCCCAGCTGACCAAGGTTCTTTACTAAGGATAAGATGTCCTTCCTAACGAAAACACCGCGGGCCATTCGGCGCGCGGTGTTTCTGTTCGCCCCACAGGGAGGAGGAAGGGGCGTGAGCGGTATTGCGTTGACTTAGTAACGGCGGCCTTCGGCAACAACGTCGATGTCGCCGCGGCACAGACCGATATCGTCCAGCTCGCGGTCGGTCAGACCGCTCAGCGCGTTGCGGGTTGCGCGGGCGTCATTCCATTCTACAACGGCGTTTGCGACCGATGCGAAAGTTACGCCGATACGGCCGACGAGGCCGAATGAGCCAGTGGTGGTGCGGGTGGTATCCAATGCAGCCATATCCTGTTTCCTTCTGGTTTGCGTTAATCTCTGATCTTGCGATCTGACGGGCATCTAGGGATGTATACCGCCCCATGCAAGCGCAGAATTTGCATGTGTCCTATGCGTTTTTTGCAATGCTCGAGATTCATGAAAGCCCCTTAATTCATTGATTAATTCCAGTTTATAAAAGCGTCGAAAACATACGGATTGCTGTCGCAAACAAGCCTCCATGCTGCAGGTGCGACATGGATGTCGTTTTCAGATCGTGTGTTGAATTCCTTGGAAAATGTTCACGCTTCGTGCTAATCGATGGAAAAAGGTCACACGAACCCGAGCAGGCCAATACAAAATATGCGAATTCTGGGCATTGATCCGGGTCTCAGGACCCTGGGATGGGGCATCATCGAATCGACAGGCAGCCGTCTAAGTCACGTGGCGAACGGCTTGTGCAAATCCGACGGCGATGATCTGGGTGAACGGCTTCTGTCGCTGCACAACCAGATTGTCGAAGTCATTGCCGAGCATCAGCCCGATCAGGCCGCCATAGAACAGACCTTTGTCAACAAAGACGGGGCAGGGACATTGAAGCTGGGTCAGGCGCGCGGTGTGGCGTTGTTGACCTTGGCGCAAGCGGGCCTGCCTGTGGGCGAATACGCCCCCAATCGGGTCAAGAAAACTGTGGTCGGCGTCGGCCATGCTGAGAAAGAGCAGGTTCTGCATATGGTCAAGTTACAGCTGCCGGGGTGCTCTCCCAAGGGTGCGGACGCTGCGGATGCTCTAGCGATCGCGATCTGTCATTCCTACTATGGGGCCACCCCGCGGGCGCGGGTGAAAGAGGTGCGTGCATGATCGGCAAACTTACGGGACGGCTGGATTACCGCGCCGCGGATCATGTTCTGATCGACGTGCGCGGGGTCGGTTATATCGTCTATTGCTCGGACAGGACCATGGCAGCTTTGCCGGGTGTGGGTGAGGCGGTCTCGATCTACACCGACATGGTCGTACGCGAAGACCTGATGCAGCTTTATGGGTTTCTATCCTTGGTTGAGAAAGAATGGCACCGCCTGCTGTGCTCGGTTCAAGGTGTGGGCGCCAAGGTGTCGCTGGCCATTCTCAGTGCGCTGGGGCCGGATGGCGTGAGCCGCGCGATTGCGTTGGGCGATTGGGGCGCGGTCAAGGCGGCCAAAGGCGTTGGCCCGAAGACGGCGCAGCGCATTGTGCTGGACCTCAAGGACAAGGCCCCGGGCGTGATGGCCATGGGGGGCACCGTGACCGAAGCGATGGATGGACCGGCGCTGGAAGTGGTCGAAACTGAGCCTTCGCCTACACCGGCGCGCGTGGCGAAACCGGTCTCGGGCTCAGCGGCGGCCTCGGCCGGGGCGCTGTCTGCGCTGGGTAATTTGGGCTATGGCCCGTCCGAGGCGGCCTCGGCGGTGGCTGAAGCAGCGGCGAACCTGCCCGATGCAGGTGAGGCCGAACTGATCCGCGCCGCGTTGAAACTGCTGGCTCCGAAAGGGTGATTGAATGGTAGACGCCGACCCCACCCTGCGTCCCGAGCCGATGCCCGAGGACAATGACCGCGCCTTGCGTCCGCAAGGCCTGGATGAATTCATCGGTCAGGCAGAGGCACGTGCAAATTTACGCATCTTCATCCAATCGGCCCGACAACGGGGCGAGGCGATGGATCATACGTTGTTCCATGGCCCTCCGGGATTGGGCAAGACGACGCTGGCGCAGATCATGGCGCGGGAATTGGGGGTGAATTTCCGCATGACCTCGGGGCCGGTGTTGGCCAAGGCGGGTGATCTGGCGGCGATCCTGACCAATCTGGAATCGCGCGATGTGCTGTTCATCGATGAGATCCACCGCCTGAACCCGGCGGTCGAAGAGGTGCTGTACCCCGCGATGGAGGATTTCGAGCTGGATCTGGTGATCGGCGAAGGCCCTGCCGCCCGGACCGTCCGGATCGAGCTGCAGCCGTTTACGCTGGTCGGGGCCACCACGCGGATGGGGTTGCTGACAACCCCGCTCCGGGATCGCTTTGGCATTCCGACACGATTGCAGTTTTACACCGTCGATGAGCTGCACGAGATCGTCACGCGGAATGCGCGCAAGTTGGGCGCACCCGCCGATGATGCGGGCGCGCGCGAGATCGCGCGGCGCTCGCGTGGAACACCGCGGATTGCAGGGCGCTTGCTGCGACGGGTTGTGGACTTTGCCATTGTCGAGGGCGATGGGCGGATCACACGCGATCTGGCAGACGGGGCGCTGACCCGGCTTGGCGTGGACAATCTGGGGCTGGACGGGGCGGACCGCCGCTATCTGAAACTGATTGCCGAGAACTACGCGGGCGGTCCCGTGGGGATTGAAACCCTCTCGGCGGCCTTGTCCGAAAGCCGGGATTCGCTGGAAGAGGTGATCGAGCCCTATCTTCTGCAGCAAGGCCTGATTCAGCGCACACCGCGCGGGCGGATGTTGGCGCAGAAGGCCTGGACCCATCTGGGAATGGCGGCACCCAAAGGGCAGAGCGATCTGTTTGGTTGAAGCTGTGCGCTTAAGAACTTATGCCTCTCGGCGAGAGATTTGTTAGAATGAAGGGCCAAGCGTGACTCCGGAAGAGATTGAGGCGCTGTTCACCCGCGAAAGTGGAGAATTCCTGTTTGCGCGTTGGGGGCGCCCCATCGTGCCGATTGTGTTCGGTGTCGAGGATGAGACGCTCTCGACCGTCAAGGGCGCGTTTGAGGCGGTCGTCACGCTGGCCGGTCACAAGATGGCCGAGACGGATCCCGAACTCGGCGCCAATTGCATGGTTTTTTTCTTCCGCGATTGGCAAGAGCTGCTTGAGGTTCCCGATCTGGACCGGCTTATCCCGGATTTGGCACCGCTGGTTGAACGACTGGTGGCTGCTGACGCCAACCAGTACCGTATTTTCCGGTTCGAGGAAGATGGCGCCATACGTGCGGCTTTTGTATTTCTGCGCATGGACAAAGAACTCTCTAAAGTGCCGGCAGAGACCTTGGCGCTCAGCCAGGTGGTGCAGACCATCCTGCTGTGGTCCGATGCTGCATTTCGCAGCACTTCTCCTTTGGCTATCGCCGGTGAGGCGACGATCCTGCGGCCCGATATTGCCGCGTTGATCCAGGCCGCCTACGATCCTATTCTGCCCGGTGCTGCGCAGGACCCCTCTCATGCGTTGCGCTTGTTCGCCAGATTGGAGCCGCCGCAATGAAGCATCACTACCCGGTCCGTGTTTATTACGAAGACACCGACATGGGCGGCGTGGTCTATCATGCGAATTATCTGAAATTCATCGAACGCGCCCGGTCGGACTGGGTGCGTAAGCTGGGTAATGATCAGAACGCGATGCGGGACGCAGGTATCGTCTGGGTCGTGCGGCGGATCGAGGCGGATTATCTCGCAGCCGCTAGGTTTGAAGACGAGCTAATGGTCGAGACCGAGATGGTCTCGCTCTCGGGTGCGCGGCTAACGATGTCCCAGTCGGTCAAACGCGGCGAGACGGAAGTTTTCCGCGCCGAGGTGACGGCTGTCTGCATGAATGCCGAGGGCAAACCGGTACGCCTTCCGGCAGAGATTCGCGCATTGATGTAACAATTTCACCCTTGGGGGTGGTTCTGTTGGCTTTTCACATCCATCTGCGCTAGCGTTTGGCAAAACAAGGCCAAATGGCCATCAGGCAAAACAAAGAGCAGGTTCATGGAAGCTGAAACGCTGGCGCTGGCGCAGGAGATCGATTTCTCCATGTGGGGGCTGTATGCCCGCGCGACCTTTATCGTCAAACTGGTAATGCTGATGCTGATCGGTGCATCCATCTGGTCCTGGGGCATTATCATTCAGAAGCTGATCAACTACCGCGCTGCGCGTCGCGAGGCGCAGGTGTTTGACGAAAGCTTCTGGTCTGGCAATCCGCTGGATGAATTGTTCGAGCAGATCGGAACGCAGCCCGATGGCAGTTCTGAGAAGATTTTTGCGGCTGGAATGATAGAATGGCGGCGCTCACACCGCACCGATGGCGGGCTGATCGCAGGGGCGACTGCGCGGATTGACCGGTCGATGGATGTGGCAATCGCCAAAGAGGCTGAGGGGCTGCAGAAGGGGTTGCCCATTCTGGCAACCGTGGGTTCGACAGCTCCGTTCATCGGTCTGTTTGGCACGGTCTGGGGTATCATGAATGCCTTTATCGAGATTGCCGAGCAACAGAACACAAACCTCGCCGTCGTGGCCCCCGGCATTGCCGAGGCGCTGCTGGCCACGGGTCTTGGCCTGCTGGCTGCGATCCCGGCGGTGATTTTCTACAACAAGCTCAGCGCGGATAGTGATCGGATCGTGGGCGGCTATGAGGCCTTTGCCGACGAGTTCGCCACCATCCTGTCGCGTCAGTTGGATAGCTGACGATGGGTGCGGCGGTTCAGCAAAGCTCGAGCGGGAACGGACGCAGGCGTGGGCGGCGGCGTGGGCGCGCGCAGCCGATGGCCGAAATCAATGTGACGCCTTTTGTCGATGTCATGCTGGTGCTGCTGATTATCTTCATGGTGGCCGCGCCACTTCTGACGGTTGGCGTTCCGGTTGATCTGCCCAAGACGGCTGCCAGCGCTTTGCCCGGTGATAACGAAGAACCGCTGACCGTGACCCTGACGGCCGATGGTCGGGTACAGATTCAGACCACTGACATTCAGCGCGAAGAGTTGATTGGCAGGCTGCGCGCGATTGCGGCAGAACGCAGCAGCGACCGGGTGTTCCTGCGCGCGGATGGTGCGATCCCGTACGCGCAAGTGATGCAGGTGATGGGCGCGCTTAATGCGGGTGGGTTTTCCAATGTGGGCCTTGTGACCGATACCGGCGGGCCAACGCTGGACGATGGGTGAGAGTGAGGTCGCACGGTGGATACCGGCACCAAGATTTCAGCAATTGCGCATGTCAGCCTTATCAGCTGGGCGCTGTTCGGAGGCACGTTCCGATCCGAGCCGCTGCCGATGGCTGTGCAGGATGTCTCGGTGATTTCATCCGAACAGTTTGCGGCGCTGAGCGCGCAGCGCAATGCACCCGAAATGCCAACCGATCCGGAAGAGCTCGAGCAGCCCGAGACCCCGGATCAGATCACCGCACCGGACCCCGTGCCGGACACTCCGCCAGAGCCGGAAGCTGTACCGCAACCGGAGCCAGAGCCCGAGCCGGAGGTCCAGCCGGAAACCGTCGAGATCGCGCCTGAACCTGAACTGATCGAGGAGCTGCCAACGCTGGATCAGCCCGAACCGGAAGTGGCCGCACTGCCTGTGCCTCCGGGCCCTGAGGCTGAGCCGCAGCCTGCGGACAGAGTTGCACCTGAGGCGATTGCACCGCCTCCGCCAGAGGCGAAACCGGATGACATCGAAACCCCTCCGGTCTCATTGGACGAAGGGGCAGAGACGCAGCAGGAGCAGCAGGATCAGACCGCGCCGGAAGAGGCCGCGCCCGAGATCGTGACCGAGGCGGAAGAAGTTGAAGATCCGGCCCCGCGCACCTCTCCGCGCCCGCGTGTGCGCCCCAATCGCCCGACGCCTGAGCCCGAACCCGAGGTGGCCGAGACGCCCGAGCCCGCGCCGACAGAACCTGCACCGACCGAGCCCGTTCAGGATGAGCAGGCCATCAATGACGCACTGGCCGAGGCATTGGGGAGTGGCTCCGAGCCTTCAGGTCCGCCGCTGACCAGCGGGGAAAAGGATGCGATGCGGGTGGCCGTGTCGCAGTGCTGGAATGTCGGATCGTTGTCGACCGACGCGCTGCAGACCGTGGTGGTCGTCGGTTTCTCGCTGACACCAGATGGTAAGGTAGTCGGCGGTAGCCTGAGGATGCTGGATAGTACTGGTGGCTCTGCAGCGTCTGCCAAACAAGCTTATGAAGCTGCGCGTCGCGCGGTTTTACGCTGTGGGGCAAAAGGATACGACCTGCCTGCTGACAAATACAGCCAGTGGCAGGATATTGAGATTACATTCAATCCCGAGAGGATGCGGATCAAATGATGAAACTTCTGACCAGCCTCTTTATTGGCCTGACCCTGCTGACGGCTCCGGCCTATGCTCAAAGCGGGCCGCTTCGTCTGGAAATTGACGAAGGCATTATTGAGCCGATGCCCTTTGCGGTCCCAAACTTCGTCCCGGACAACGCGGCGGCTGCGCAATATGCGCAGGATATCTCTCGCGTGGTGGTGTCGGACCTGACGGGAACTGGCCTGTTCCGCGAGATTTCGTCGGATGCATTCATCAGCCGGGTCAGCAGCTTTGATGCTCCGGTGCAGTTCGCGGATTGGAAGGCGATCAACGCGCAGGCACTCGTGACGGGGGCCGTGAATGTCTCGGGCAAGCGGCTGACGGTGCGGTTCCGGGTGTGGGATGTGTTCTCGGGTCAGGAACTGGGCAACGGGTTGCAGTTTGCGGGCACTACGGACGGTTGGCGGCGCATGGCGCATAAGGTGGCTGATCAGGTCTATACAAGGATAACGGGCGAGGGGGCCTATTTCGACAGCCGTGTGGCCTTTGTTTCGGAAAGCGGGCCTAAGGATCAGCGGCTTAAGCGGCTGGCGATCATGGATTATGATGGCGCGAATGTACAGTATCTGACAGACAGTGCGGCCATCGTGTTGGCCCCTCGGTTCTCGCCCACCGGCGATCGGTTGCTTTACACCGGCTATGAGACTGGCCAACCACGGATCTATCTGCTGGATGTGGGGCGCGTACAACGTCAGGAATTGCCGACACTGGAAGGTACCATGAGCTTTTCTCCGCGCTTTTCGCCGGATGGGCGCTCGATTGTCTATTCGCTGACGCAGGGCGGGAATACCGACCTTTGGAAAATGGATCTGGCCTCGGGCCAAAGCGCGCGCTTAACCAATACGCCGGCCATTGAAACCGCGCCCAGCTATTCGCCGGATGGCAGCCAGATCGTGTTTGAAAGCGACCGCTCGGGGACGCCGCAGCTCTATGTCATGCCCGCAAACGGAGGTGAGGCAACGCGGATCAGCTTTGGGCAAGGTCGCTACGGCACGCCCGTCTGGTCCCCGCGCGGCGATCTGATTGCGTTCACCAAACAGAACAAAGGCCGGTTCCATATCGGTGTAATGCGCACCAACGGAGACGAGGAACGTCTGCTGACCGCTTCGTTCCTTGATGAGGGGCCGACGTGGTCACCCAATGGCCGTGTCATCATGTTCACGCGCGAAACGCAGGGGGCCAGCGGTCGCTCGACACTGTATTCGGTCGATATATCGGGCCGTAATCTACGTCCGGTCCGCACGCCGGACGGGGGTAGCGATCCATCCTGGGGTCCATTGCAGAATTGATCTGTGCTGGCTGTGGATAACGTTCACAACGAAGATGCGGTGTGATAGAAACGCGCCAATAAACAAACGAAACACGAGGCACCTGAAATGAAACTATTGAGCAAAATCGCGGCTGTCGGGGCGCTGACCCTGATCGCCGCATGTTCCAACAATGATCCTTCCGCATTGGGCGGTGGTGGTCCCGGCGCCAACGGAGCGCTGGTGCCGGGTTCGCCGAGTGATCCGCGCTCGCCAGCCTATTTCCAGCAGACCGTGGGAGATCGGGTTCTGTTTGCGGTCGATCAATCCACGCTCAGCCCGCAGGCCCAGACCGTTCTGCAAGGGCAGGCCGACTGGCTACTGGCCAACCCCGATTTTGTGGCCAACATCGAAGGTCATGCGGATGAGCAGGGCACGCGGGAATATAACCTTGCCCTGGGCGCGCGCCGGGCGAATGCGGCGCGTGAATATCTGATCTCGCGCGGGGTGGCGGGCAACCGTCTGACCACGGTCAGCTTTGGTAAAGAGCGCCCGATTGAAATTTGCAGCACCGAGGAATGCTATTCCAAGAACCGCCGCGCGGTGACGGTGCTGACCGGCTCAACCTTGGGGTAAGATGATGCGATTTGCAGGATTGGTTCTGGCGACGGTTGTGACCGTCGCTGGTGTGGCACGGGCACAGGATCAGCAAACGCTGGCGGATATCCGTCAGGAGTTGACGGTGCTGCATGTGGAAATCCAGCGCCTCAAGCGCGAGTTCTCGACCACTGGTTCGCCCGCGCCCAACCTATCCGGCAGTTCCGTGCTGGAGCGCGTTGACGCCATCGAGGCGGAACTGCAGCGCCTGACGCGTCAGACCGAGCAATTGAACCAGCGGGTCCAGAATATCGTTACCGATGGCACCAACCGTATCGGCGATCTGGAGTTCCGTCTGGTCGAACTGGAAGGTGGCGATCTCAGCACACTGGGTGAGACCTCGACGCTGGGTGGTGAGACGTCGACCGAGGTTGCAGTTGCCCCGACGCCCCCCCAGCCCGAGGTGACTGAACAAGGTGAGTTGGCGATCGGAGAGCAGGCAGATTTCGATGCGGCCTCACAAGCGCTCGTGGATGGGGATTTCCAGACCGCAGCCAATCTGTTCTCGCAATTTGATCAGGCCTACCCGGGCAGCCCGCTGGCGGCACAGGCCAACTTGCGGCGCGGTCAGGCTTTGGAAGGGTTGGGTGATACGCGCGAGGCTGCCCGGGCATTCCTGGCCAGCTTCACCGGTGATTCCGAAGGACCGCTGGCCCCCGAAGCTTTGTTTGAGCTGGGTGCGGCGCTTGGACGTCTGGGCCAGACCGATCAGGCTTGCATCACGCTCGGCGAGGTTGGCGTGCGCTTCCCAAGCTCGGCCCCGGCAAGCTCGGCCACGCAGGAAATGGCGGCGCTGGGCTGTTCTTGACCTCTGACACCGATACGCTTCGGTCCGAAATTCTGGCACGCCTGCCAGACCCGCTGCCGCGCCGTCTGGGTGTGGCCGTGTCCGGTGGCAGCGATTCGACGGCTCTGTTGCATCTGCTTGCAAGCATCGCTCGGGAAACGCAGGTCGCGTTATTTGCAGCAACTATTGATCATGGGCTGAGGCCCGAATCGGCTGCCGAGGCTGCATCGGTTGCGGTATTGGCGCAAAGCTGGGGCATTCCGCATCAAACCTTGAAGTGGCGAGATTGGGACGGGTCCGGCAATCTGCAGGATCAAGCGCGACGAGCGCGATATCGGTTGTTGGTGGAATGGGCAGATGATCTTGGGCTTGAGGCTATCGCATTGGGACATACGGCAGATGATCAGGCTGAAACCGTTCTGATGCGGCTTGCCCGGTCGGCGGGCGTTTCTGGCCTGTCCGGCATGGCGGGAGAACGTGCTGAGGGCGGTGTCTCCTTGCTACGCCCGATGCTTTCGATCACGCGTGCGCGGCTGCGCGACTACCTGACAGCGCAGGGGATCAAATGGATCGACGACCCTTCGAATCAGGACGCGCGCTTTGATCGGATCAAGGCGCGCGACGCACTGACCCGGCTGGATCAGATCGGTATTACGGCTGAAGGTCTTTCGCGCGTTGCTGACAATCTCGCACAAGCTCGCGAGGCTTTGGCGCGATACGCGCAGGAATCCGCCCGTCATCATGTGAAGGTTGTGGACGGCGATTTGTGTTTCGATCGAGAGGGTGCCACGGCGTTGCCGCACGAGATTCGACGGCGTCTTTTGGTGGCTGCGGTCATGTGGCAGGCAAACAAAGACTATCCACCCCGTCAAAGCGCCATTGATCAGGCGGTTCAGGCGCTGCTGAAAGGTCAGGCGACCACTCTGAGCGGCTGTCACCTGATTCCGGATGGTAAAAATACGTGGATTTGCAGAGAGCTAAATGCCGTCAGCGCCCAGACAACACGTCCCGGCACCGTGTGGGATGGGCGCTGGGTTTTGACAGGACCCGAAGCATCCGGTGCTGAAATTCGCCCTCTGGGTGAGGATGGCATCCTGCAACTGACGGATTGGCGGTTGGTGACCAAGCCCCGCGCGGTATTGATGTCGACACCGGCTGTTTGGGTCGATGAAACCGTTCTGGCCGCCCCATTGGCCGGTTTTTCCAATGGATGGACGGTAAATGCTCCCTCTGGCAGGCCTGACTTCTATGCCGCAATTTTATCTCATTGAACCTGCCACAATCCTCTCTATTTTAAGGAACAACCCCGGCGGGTCCCCATCCGCCGAAACCTTCTAGGAGAATTTCCTTGGGCAACGCTCGCAACATCGCCTTCTGGGTCGTTCTGTTTCTGCTGATCCTGGCACTGTTTAACCTGTTCAGTGGCCCCAGCGGATCGCTTCAGAACAACGAACGCACTTATTCCGAATTCGTCAGCGCCGTGGACGCCGGAGACGTCACCAGCGTGACGCTGGATGGCGAACAGATCCGCTATCGCACGAATGACAATCAGGATTATGTCACCATCAAACCCGGCGATGCCGAGGTGACCAAGCTGCTGATCGACAAGAACATCCCCGTGCGTGCTGAAAAGCAGCAGCAATCCGGGTTCCAGTCGTTCCTGATCACGCTTCTGCCCTTCCTGCTGCTGATCGGTGTCTGGGTCTATTTCATGAACCGGATGCAAGGCGGCGGCAAAGGTGGCGCGATGGGCTTCGGCAAGTCCAAGGCCAAAATGCTGACCGAAAAGCATGGCCGCGTGACGTTTGATGACGTGGCAGGCATCGACGAAGCCAAGGAAGAGCTGGAAGAGATCGTGGAGTTCCTACGCAACCCGCAGAAGTTCTCGCGCCTTGGTGGCAAAATCCCCAAAGGCGCGTTGCTCGTTGGCCCTCCGGGGACTGGTAAGACGCTGCTCGCCCGCGCCATTGCGGGTGAGGCGGGCGTGCCATTCTTTACCATTTCGGGTTCGGATTTCGTTGAGATGTTCGTCGGTGTCGGTGCATCCCGTGTGCGCGACATGTTCGAGCAGGCCAAGAAGAACGCGCCTTGTATCGTTTTCATCGACGAGATTGACGCCGTGGGCCGTCATCGTGGTGCCGGTTATGGCGGCGGCAATGATGAGCGCGAACAAACCCTCAACCAGTTGCTGGTTGAAATGGACGGGTTCGAGGCCAATGAAGGCGTGATCATTCTGGCGGCCACCAACCGTAAGGACGTTCTCGACCCCGCGCTGCTGCGTCCGGGCCGGTTCGACCGTCAGGTCACTGTTGGCAACCCCGATATCAAAGGCCGCGAGAAAATTTTGGGCGTTCACGCGCGCAAGACACCTTTGGGCCCCGATGTCGATCTGCGCATCATCGCACGTGGCACTCCGGGCTTCTCGGGTGCCGATCTGGCGAACCTCGTGAACGAGGCCGCTTTGATGGCCGCGCGTGTGGGCCGCCGCTTTGTCACCATGGAAGACTTCGAGAACGCGAAGGACAAGGTGATGATGGGGGCCGAGCGCCGCTCGATGGTGCTGACCCAAGACCAGAAGGAAAAGACCGCCTATCACGAGGCCGGTCACGCCGTGGTTGGTCTGGAACTGCCGCTGTGCGACCCGGTTTACAAGGCGACGATCATTCCGCGCGGTGGTGCGCTGGGTATGGTTGTGTCTCTGCCCGAAATGGACCGTCTGAACTATCACCGCGATGAGTGTGAGCAGAAGCTGGCCATGACCATGGCAGGCAAGGCCGCCGAGGTCATCAAATACGGTGAAGATCACGTTTCGAATGGACCTGCGGGTGACATCATGCAGGCCAGCCAGTTGGCGCGCGCCATGGTGATGCGTTGGGGTATGTCGGACAAGGTCGGCAACATCGACTATGCCGAAGCCCATGAAGGCTATCAGGGCAACACAGCCGGCTTCTCGGTGTCCGCTCATACCAAAGAGCTGATCGAGGAAGAAGTGAAGCGCCTGATCCAACAAGGCTATGAGCGCGCGCACCAGATTCTGAGTGACAAGAACGAAGAATGGGAGCGTCTGGCGCAGGGTCTGCTGGAATACGAAACCCTGACCGGGGATGAGATCAAGCGGGTCATGAATGGCGAGCCGCCCAGCGAAAGCGATGATGAAGGCGATAAGCCGGACGAGGGCAACGCGCCCAGTGTCACCGCGATTCCGAAAACCAAGGCCAAGAAATCTCCGCCCGAAGGCGGAATGGAGCCGGAACCTTCGACATAAACGTAAAAACCCGGGTCTTGACCCGGGTTTTTCTTTTCAATCTGCGCCGGGTGATCTCTGGCGCATTCATACGCGATGAGAGAGAGGTACCATGCCGGTCCTGATAGAAACCGAGTTTGTGGCCGAAACCGTCTGGCTGGGACATGTTCCAGCGGGTCAATCGCTGCGGGCGCAACCTGTCGAGGCATTAACGCTCGGCTTCTCGGGCGACCAGGGTGCGCGGCATGAGGGAGAGACACGAGCGTCCTGCGTGCGGGTCAAGAATCTGTATCCCGAGGGCACCGAAATTCGCAACGTACGCCAATTGTCGGTTCTTTCTGCTGAAGAGGTGCAGATGATTGCGGACGACATGGGATTGGATCAACTGGACCCGGCCCTGATGGGGGCCAGCATCGTGTTGTGCGGTATCCCGGATTTTACCCATGTTCCCCCCTCGTCACGCCTGCAGGCAGAAAGCGGTCTAACCATAGTGATCGACATGGAAAACCGTCCCTGTGTTTTGCCGGGGCGCGAGATCGAAGCGGAAACGCCGGGTAAGGGCGCGGCGTTCAAACCTGCCGCGAAGGATCGCCGAGGTGTAACCGCCTGGGTGGAACGCCCCGGCTCTCTGCGTGTCGGAGAAAAAATGAAGCTGTTCGTTCCGGATCAGCGCCCGTGGGCGCCTGTGGTTTCCGATTAGAAACTGTTGATTGATCTTACGACGCTTCGCGACACCAGAATGTCGGAAACCAGAGTTATCTGAATGGTACACAACGGTATGGATTGCGCAGCGCCGACGCCCTGCGTCGGTTTTGCACGGCATTCAACTAAGGACTCCGGCCAATGAGCTATAAATCCGACATCGAAATCGCTCGCGAGGCGAACAAGAAGCCGATTCAGGAAATCGGTGCAAAGATCGGCATCGAATCTGCGGATCTGCTGCCCTATGGCCATGACAAGGCGAAGGTTAGCCAGGACTTCATCAACTCGGTTCAGGACCGCGAAGATGGCAAGCTGATTCTCGTGACCGCGATCAACCCGACCCCCGCAGGCGAAGGTAAAACCACGACCACCGTTGGTCTGGGTGACGGCCTGAACCGCATCGGCAAGAACGCGATGATCTGTATCCGTGAAGCCTCGCTTGGCCCGAACTTCGGCATGAAAGGCGGCGCTGCAGGTGGCGGTTACGCGCAGGTTGTTCCGATGGAGGAAATGAACCTACACTTCACCGGTGACTTCCACGCGATCACCTCGGCCCACTCGCTGCTGTCGGCGATGATCGACAACCACATCTACTGGGGCAACGAAGCTGAAATCGACACCCGCCGCGTTGCATGGCGTCGTGTGGTCGACATGAACGACCGCGCTCTGCGTCAGATCACGGCGTCTCTGGGCGGCGTGTCGAACGGCTTCCCGCGTGAGGCAGGCTTTGACATCACCGTGGCCTCCGAAGTTATGGCGATCCTGTGCCTGGCGAACGACCTGAAAGATCTGGAAAAGCGTCTGGGTGACATCATCGTTGCTTACCGCCGCGACAAGACCCCGGTTTACTGCCGCGACATCAAAGCAGAAGGCGCAATGACCGTTCTGCTGAAAGACGCAATGCAGCCGAACCTGGTTCAGACGCTGGAAAACAACCCGGCATTCGTCCACGGCGGGCCTTTCGCGAACATCGCGCACGGCTGTAACTCGGTCATCGCAACCAAAACCGCCCTCAAAGTGGCCGACTACGTTGTGACCGAAGCGGGCTTTGGTGCGGACCTGGGTGCTGAGAAGTTCATGAACATCAAGTGCCGCAAGGCAGGCATCGCCCCGTCGGCAGTGGTTCTGGTTGCCACCGTTCGCGCGATGAAGATGAACGGCGGCGTTGCCAAGGCCGATCTGGGTGCTGAAAACGTCGACGCCGTGAAGTCGGGTTGCGCCAACCTGGGCCGTCACATCGAGAACGTGAAATCCTTCGGTGTTCCGGTTGTTGTCGCCATCAACCACTTCGTCACCGATACCGATGCCGAAGTTCAGGCGGTGAAAGACTACTGCGGTGAGCACGGGGTTGAAGCGATCCTGTCGCGCCACTGGGAACTGGGTTCGGAAGGCTCTGCGCCGCTGGCCGAGAAGGTTGTCGAGATCGTTGAAGGTGGTTCCGCGAACTTCTCGCCGATCTATCCAGATGAGATGCCGCTGTTCGCGAAGATCGAAACCATCGCCAAGCGTATCTATCGTGCCGACGAAGTTCTGGCCGACAACAAGATCCGCAATCAGCTGCGCGAATGGGAAGAAGCCGGATATGGCAACCTGCCGGTCTGCATGGCGAAAACGCAGTACTCGTTCTCGACCGATCCGACCCTGCGCGGCGCGCCGACCGGTCACTCGGTTCCTGTACGTGAGGTTCGCCTGAGCGCCGGTGCTGGCTTCATCGTGGTTGTCTGTGGTGAGATCATGACCATGCCCGGCCTGCCGCGCAAACCAGCCGCTGAGACGATTCGCCTCAACGAAGAAGGCCAGATCGAGGGCTTGTTCTAAGCGCTTGAATGATACATCTCGTGGTCCGGGGACTTCCCCGGGCCGTGAGGAGAATAGAATGCCCACTCTGACACCGCCGCGAGACTGTCATACGATGCAGGAATTGCGGCCTCAGATCGACAAGCTGGACCGCCAACTGATCGAATTGTTGGTAACGCGCGCAAGCTACATCGACCGCGCGTCCGAGCTGAAACCCGGCGAGGGGCTGCCCGCCCGCATCCCGGAACGTGTCGAAGATGTGGTGCAGCGCGTGCGCAAGAGTTCGGATGAATTGGGTATGGATCCCGATCTTGCAGAGAAACTCTGGCGCATCTTGATTGATTGGTCGATCGCTCGCGAAGAGCGTGTGCTCGGCCCCGACTGAAGACCCGGGCGCTTTCGGCGCCCGATCCGTTTTTGAAAGAAGGGATCAAAGGATGGTAGCGCAGGTTATCGACGGTAAGGCTTTTGCGGCCAAGGTTCGCGCTCAGGTGGCCGATCAGGTGGCAAAGCTGAAGGAAGAAAACGGTATCACGCCTGGTTTGGCTGTGGTGCTGGTGGGTGAAGACCCGGCGAGCCAGGTTTATGTCCGCTCGAAGGGAAAGATGACCGTTGAAGTCGGCATGAACTCTTATGAGCATAAGTTAGATGCCGACACCTCGGAAGAGGACCTGCTGGCCCTGATCGACAAACTGAACAACGACCCTGCCGTCCACGGCATTCTTGTACAGCTGCCGCTGCCGAAGCATCTGAACGAGGATCTGGTGATCAATTCGATCGACCCGGCCAAGGATGTCGATGGGTTCCACATCTCGAACGTGGGCTTGCTGGGCACTGGCCAGAAGTCGATGGTCCCCTGTACCCCTCTGGGCTGCCTGATGATGCTGCGCGATTACCACGGCTCGCTGTCGGGCATGGATGCGGTTGTCATTGGTCGTTCGAACATCGTGGGCAAACCGATGGCGCAGCTGCTATTGGGCGACAGCTGTACGGTGACCATCGCGCATTCGCGCACCAAGGACCTGCCGGATGTTGTGCGCCGCGCCGATATCGTTGTGGCCGCGGTTGGCCGCCCCGAGATGGTTCCGGGCGACTGGATCAAGGAAGGCGCGACCGTCATTGACGTGGGCATCAACCGGATCGAACGTGACGGCAAGAACAAACTGGTTGGCGACGTCGACTATGCCAGCGCCGCCGAACGCGCGGGCGCGATCACACCGGTTCCGGGTGGTGTAGGTCCGATGACCATTGCCTGCCTGCTGGCCAACACTCTGACCGCCTGCTGCCGCGCGAATGATCTGCCCGAACCAGAAGGCCTGACAGCGTAACTCTGCTTTACAGGGGCTTCGACGCAACCCCTGACATCTCATCCGGGCCGGAAAGCACCTGCGCTTTTCGGCCCGTTTTGCATCTGCATCCCAGAAAATTAATTCGCATATTAACGGGTTTGACTTAACGTCAACCGGTGATAAGCCTTCTGCTCCAGCTGGTTAGGAGGATAAGATGCCTTCCAACTAAGCGAATTCGAGAATGCGTTAGGGGCGCGCGGGTTTGTATGAGATCTAAACTGGAACCTATATTGGCGCAGGTCTACCTGCAGCGCATTCTGGCTGGCCTCGTATTCATTCCGTTGATGGCCTACTCATTCGCGCCATTTCGGGACATGACCCTATCTTTCGTCGAACGACTGGTGTTCTGGTCGGGTGTCATGCTGTTGGCCCTGGCGGCGACCTGGGCCGCGGGCAAGCTGGTGCGCGACCGATTGCTGCGCGCAGGCCTGTTGCTGCGTGACCTCGCGTTTGCGCTGTTGATCCTGATACTCTTCGCCCCGGCGTTATGGGGGCTGACCTGGGTTCTGTTCACGCTCAACGGTCTGATGGCGCCCGGATTGTTGGTGGTTGTGCCATATGGTGTGCTGTTTGCTACGGGCCTGTTGCTGGTTCGTGAGCGGGATCAGCCCGATGTGCTGGAGGAAGAGGTCAAACCACGCCTGTGCAGTCGGCTACCGTCTGGTTTTCAGGGTCAGATCTATCGGCTAACCGTCCGCGATCACTCTGTCGACGTTGTGACGTCAGAGGGGACCTTCACGATCCGCTCACGCTTTACGGACGCGATTGCCGAGATGGAGCCCGTGTCGGGCCATTGTACCCATCGGTCGCATTGGATCGTGGATGCGGCAATTACCGGGATTGAGAAGCAGAACGGCAAGACTTTCCTGCGTTTGTGCAATGATGACCTTGTTCCGGTTAGCCGGAAATACAAACCAATGCTGGAAGAGGACGGACTTCTCTGATCCTCACCTTGGCATTGGAACCATCCGGGGATGAGCTCCGGTCAGGATCGCCCGTGCATCTGCAGCCATCAGATTGGACAGCGCAACATCTGAGCTGCGCAACCCACCGGTATAAGTGCCATAGGCCGGTAAGATCAGGCGTTTATGATCGATAAGGAAAGCTGGGCGGGTGACGTGACGGCCACGCACGGATAGGCCGACTTTGGGATGATAATGCCCCGAGATCTCACCCTTCCCACGGGGCTCGGCGATATGACGGAATGTCAGCCCCTCGCAAGTCCACTCGGCCAGATGCGTTCCACCCAGTTCAACCGGACCGGGGTCGTGATTGCCCTCAATCCAGATCCAGTGCCGTCCGGCCTGTAGGGTGGCGATCTGCAGCCGGTCTTCCCGTGGTAGTGATTGAGAAGCACGCAGATCATCAAAACTGTCGCCCAGACAGATGACGATGGCCGCATTCGTCAGCGCCAAATCAGTTGTCAGTCGGGTCAGGGTTTCGCGGTTGTCATACGGAGGCAGGGCAGGGCCGCCTCTGCGGGCTGCCCGCTCGGACTTGCCCAGATGCAGGTCTGAGACACATAAAAGCTTCTGATCTGGCCACCACAAGGCGCCAGAGCCCAGGGCAGACAACCCATGATTCATGAACGTAAAGTCAAGCGTGTTCATGATCCGTTCTTTGCGTGTTTTCGCGTTTCGTGCAAGCGGAATCAACCGGGCACCAAGCCAGCCGCTTGCATTAACCGGGCGCTTTCTTCGGCCAGAAGACGCTCTTCGGCTTCGCCTTTGACGGGGACTTTGCCGACCTCGAGAAAAAGAGGTGCGGCCAATGGTGAGACCCGACTCAATCGTAACAAATCAACACGATCCCCGATCCGGGCAATCATCGCTTCGATTCGCCCGAAATCGACCAGCCCGCGCATGGCCTCTTCGCGAGTGATCTGCATCAGCAGGTGGTCGGGGTCGTATTTCAGTAGCGTGTCGTACAGGATATCGGATGAAAACGTCGCCTGCCGCCCGCTTTTGCGTTGCCCGCCGGTGTTGCGTTCGATCAGGCCCGCAATGGTGGCTGAGGCGCGAAATGTTCGCTTCATTACGGCATTGCCCGCCAACCACGTTTCCAGCCCGTCTCGCAGCGCATCAAGCTGGAACAAAGGGCGCGGATCGGTCACCGCATCCAGCCCCCAGATCAGCGTGGCGTAGTCGGTGGCGACAAAGCCCAGAGGGGCGAGCCCTGTCTCCTCCATCCGCTTGGTCAGCAGCAGCCCCAGTGTCTGCTGCGCATTACGACCGGCAAAGCCATAGACGCATAAATGTTCACGCCCGTTATCAGGAAAGCTCTCGATCAACAGGCGGTCGCGTTGTGGCAGCCGCGAAACGTCGCGCTGCAAAGCCAGCCAATCGGCAGTGTGGGTGGGCAACTGAGGCCAATCGGGCTGTGCAAACATGCGCAGAATGCGATCGCTCAGCTGTGTCGAGGTGGCGAATTTCGTGCCCATGAAGGTCGCGATCTTGGGTTTCTTGTCCGCGCGACGGCTGACCTCAACCACCATCTCGCGCAGACCTTCATAGCGGACGATCTGGCCGCCGATCAGAAACGTGTCGCCCGGTGTCAAAGACGCGGCAAAGCCTTCCTCCACCTCACCCAACGGTTTGCCGCCGCGATTGCGTCTCAGCCGAACCTTCAGGGTATCGGTGTCTTGGATCGTACCCAGATTCATCCGGATGCGTTGTGCGGCGCGCGGGTCACGCAGCTGCCAGCGCCCGTCAGGCCGCTGCTGCAGGCGTTGCCAACGATCATAGGCGCGCAGGGCGTAACCTCCGGTGGCGCAGAAATCCAGACAAGCGTCAAACGCGGTGCGGGTGAGGGAGGCATAGGGCCCCGCTGCGGTCATCTCAGAGAAAAGTGCATCGGCCTCAAATGGCCCTGCTGCAGCGGCGATCAGGATATGTTGGCAGAGCACGTCCCGAGGGCCCGGTCCGCGAGGATCGCCGTCCAGATCATGCTCTTGCACCGCTTGCAGCGCAGCGACGCATTCGACCACTTCGAACCGGTTGGCGGGCACCAGAAGAGCCTTCGACGGCGCGTTGTAGCGATGATTTGCCCGCCCGATCCGCTGCACCAGCCGTTTGACATTTTTTGGCGCGCCGATCTGTATCACCAAGTCGACGTCACCCCAATCGATCCCAAGATCGAGGCTGCCTGTGCAAACGATGGCGCGCAGGTCACCACGCACCATCGCGGCCTCGACCCGCTCGCGTTGCTGCCGATCCAGACTGCCGTGATGGATGCCAATCGGCAGACCCTCGTCATTGGCGAGCCACAGGTTGTGGAAGAATATCTCGGCTTGCGCGCGGGTGTTGTGGAAGATCAAAGTGGTCTTGTGCTGCCTGATTTGCTCCAACACTGCGGGGATGGAATAGGCGGCGCCACCGCCAGACCAAGGGGGCATTTCTTCGGTCTGCAGCATGGCGATATCGGGATCGGGGCCTGGATCGGCCTGAATAATCCTGCAAGGGTCTGGATGACGGGCCAGAAAGCGCGCAATGCCCCCCGGGTCTTCCACGGTTGCCGACAGACCTACGCGACGCAGATCGGGGCAGAGCGCCTGCAACCGTGCCAGTGCCAGCATCAGTTGATCGCCGCGCTTGCTTTCGGCCAGAGCATGGATTTCATCGACAATAATGCGCTGCACCCCGGCAAACATGCGCGGGGCGTCTTCGTACGAAGTCAGCAAAGCAAGGCTTTCGGGCGTGGTCAGCAGGATATGCGGAGGATCGGCGCGTTGACGTTTCTTTTGGGTTGCAGACGTGTCGCCTGTGCGGTCCTCAATCCGGATGGGCAGGCCGATCTCATCCACTGGGGTGCGCAGGTTGCGGCGAATGTCGGCTGCCAGCGCCTTGAGCGGAGAGACATAAATGGTGTGCAGCCCGTCATGCGCACCGTCGGACAGCTCGGATAAGGAAGGCAGAAACCCCGCCATCGTCTTGCCACCCCCTGTAGGGGCAATCAGCAACGTCGCCGGGTCCTGTGACCGGTCGAACATCGCTTGCTGATGCGGATGGATGGACCATCCTTTGGCGACAAACCAATCGTTAATCCGGGCGGGAATCTGCTTCATCGCTGCAGATTACCCGCCCGGGATCAGAAGGACAGGGGGTCAGTGAATGATCTTTTCTTCCTTGACGAACATGTTCGCCCAGGCGCGGTCGATCAGATCGGGGTTCATCTGGTAGGGGATGCCTTCGAATTCGCAGATCGAGATCATCTGATCGATCAGGAAGATCGGCTGGTAGTTCGCATAAATGTTGTTGATCGTCGGGTATTTGACCTTCAACAAGTGCACCAGTGCGGCCTCGTCCAATGGCATCCCGCGCTTGCGGGCCACCATGGCGAAGATCTTCAGGAAGTTCTCCTGGTTCGGACCATCGATCTTGATCTTGAAGAAGATCCGGCGCAGGGCCGCTTGGTCGAAGATCTCGTTCGGGTGGAAGTTGGTCGAGAAGATGACCAGCGTATCGAAGGGAACCTCGAACTTTTCACCCGATTGCAGACCAAGGATATCCTTGCTTTCTTCCAGCGGAACGATCCAGCGGTTGATCAGGGCCTGAGGGGGTTCGGCCTGACGTCCAAGGTCGTCCACGATGAAAATGCCACCGGTGGACTTCAATTGCAGGGGGGCCTGATAGGTCCGCGCGGTGGGGTTATAGACGAGGTCGAGCATGCTCAGCGACAGTTCACCACCGGTTACAACGGTGGGACGTTCGCATTGCACATACCGTGTATCGAAGCGTTTGCGGCGGCGCAGGCTGTTGGGGTCGTCGGCTTCTTGTTCAATCGCGGTGTGCACGATCGGGTCATAAACCGTAATCACCTGTCCAGCATACTCGATAGCCCACGGGACATAAACATTGTCACCCAGCGCGTCCCGGATCCCGTTCGAGATTGAGGACTTACCGTTACCCGGCGGGCCATACATCAGGATCGAGCGGCCAGCACTCACCGCTGGGCCCAGATGATCCAGCAGGCTGTCGGGCAGAACCAGATGGCCCATCGCCCCGGTCAGCTGATCGCGTGTGACCTGAATATTGCGGATCGATTGGCGTTTGACTTGCTCGCGATAGATGTCCAGCGGCACGGGCATCGCGCCGAAATATTCCGATTGGCTGAGGGCGTCCAAAGCACGCGCCTTGCCTGCATCAGTCAACTGATAACCCATCTCATTGCCTGAGTTGGCATTCAGGGTGCCCGTCGCCTCCAGCAGTTTCTGTTCGCGCGCAATATCGATGAGTTCCTGCGTGACCGAACCGGGCAGACAGATTGCCGCCGCGATCTCGGTGACTGTGTCTACATTCTTGCGAAAGATCGTTTTCAGCAGAATGTCACGCATCATCACCAGCGGAAGCTGCATCTCAGCCAACCCTTTGGGGGCAGGGGGGGCCATAACGGAGGTCGTCTGCATGTTCATGAGCGGGGCTCGTCTGTCAATGTTCACACCAAAGGCCCCCTAAAGGGCCGTTTGAGGAAAATTTGACGCGGCTTTGTGGCAGGACCAAGGCGCGGGCAAGGCGCACAGATGATTGTTTACGATCCGTGAATTATGCCCAAGATCAGATAGATGGCGAGACTTCCTGCCAGAGGGAGGCCCATAGGAAACTTCTTACCCTGATCCCAGCTTTCCCAGTCCGGCGCGACTTGGCGTAACTTGGTGTGCTTGGCCAATCGGTGGGCTGTAACGGCGCCAAGCGTTGTCGCGGTCAGGATCACTATCACAAACATCAGGTCTCCCGTCCAGATAAACGGCGCAGCGGCAGCGCAGAATTTGGCATCTCCAGCACCCATCACCCCGGCGGCGTTCAGGACAATGCCAAGCAGCAAAATAACAATGATGTGAAGCAGTTGCCAACCATAGACCGGAAGTGACACTGACAGCGGGCCAAAGCTCCCAGCCACCCAGTCACCGGACCATGGCGGCAGGACAAAGAGTCCGACAACAACAAAGACCAAGGCCAGCGCCATGACTGCGTGGTTCTTGATCTTCATCTCGCGCATATCCGTGAACGCGACATAGAAACAGATCGGCAGCACGAAAGGCAAAAACCACGCCGCTGCTGCCGCTGGGATGATCATGGATCAGGCTTCCTCAAGCGCGCGGAGCGAACGGACGGCCTCGTCAAAATGCTGTGGATGGGTCGCGATGGCTTCGCGATACAGGTTTTTGGCGAGGTTGATGTCACCCTGTTTGACGGCAGAAATTGCCAGCGTATTCAGCAGCCTCGCTCGTTCGGCCTGAGTCATGGGCACTACAGGTACGCTGTAATTCCCTTGCGCGCTGCGCGCCAATACCAGGTTGTTCTTTGCGGTGAACAAAGACTGATCATGACGGATGGCTTCTGTGAAAAGCCGTTCTGCTTCGGCATATTGTCCGCGAGTCAGCTTGGAATACCCCCAGTTGTTCATCACACCTGCTGGGCGGGTCGTCAGACCAACAGCCGTTTCGTAGAAGTGGTCGGCGCTTTTCCAATCCTTTCTGGAATCAGCAACCAGCGCTTCGAGCCTATAACGTTTGAAGGTTTCATAAGTCGGGGGGATGCTATCGAGAGTTGCTTTCGCGCCGTTCCAGTTTCCGCTGCGCACTTGTGCGTCCGCGTATTCAACCTGGTCAGCGTTGTTGGCACCCTTCATGGTCAGCACGCGTTTCCACGCGGCGGCGGCCTCGGTATTGCGCTTTGCACGGGTCAGGCTGATCGCCAGCCCGCGTTGCAGATCGATGCGGTCGGGGTTCTTGATAGCTGCACCTTGGAAATAGGTAGCGGCCTCGTTGGGGTCGGCCGCGTTCAGCATCACGTCATTCAGGTTGGTCTCGTCGATGACGTTGACTTCCTGAAAGGTGCGCTCGACCTTTTCCTCTTCGGTTTCTTTGGCACAGGCGGTCAAAACCAACCCGCACGCAAACATCGTCGGAATCAAGAAGGGGTGGCGCATTTTTTGCGTCCTTTTACTGCTCTGCCTCTGTTGCCGGGTTTCTGCGCAGAACGAATTCTCCGTTACCGCGCTGCTCCAGCTCAAATTCTTGTTCTTGAGGGGTATTATTAACAGGATTTTCCATTTTTGCGAGTGCTAACCGTAAATTGTCACGGATTGCGTCACTTTCGCCATTGTCCAGCGCAAAGGCCTTGCGGAACACCTGCGAGGCCTCGGCATATTGCCCAGTCTCCATCAGGAAAACGCCCAGATTGTTCCAGGCGACAGGCCAGTCCGGATCATCTTCGACCGCACGGCGCAGCAGGGGTTCTGCTTGCCCAATCCGGCGCAGACCCAGATTGGCAGTTCCGAGCGAGGTCAGGATTTCCGGGGTCATGCCTTGCTGAAGGGCAGCACGTGTGAACGATTCCAGCGCCAGTTCATACTCACCCGCTGCCATCAGCCGATTGCCGATCGCAACCTCATCTACCGCAGGACCATCGGGATCAACCCCCGGTGCAAACGGACCATTGGCAGAGGGCGTTTCAGTGCAAGAAGCCACCATGGCAAGAACCATGGTGGCCAATATCGTTTTGCGAAGGCTCCGATCAGAGCGCCGATTGCCTTGCTTGATCGGGAATTGTTCTACCCTAGTTCCCAAAGTCCGCGATACCTTTTGCCGAAGGGCCAACAAGGATCACCAATAGCGGAGGAACGGTCAAAGTCATAGTTGCGAGTGTCATTTTGGTAGGCAATTTGTTGGCGGCCTCTTCTGCGCGCATCACGCGCTTGTCGCGCATTTCATCGGCATAAACCCTGAGCGCATCGGCGATTGGAGTACCAAATGAGGCAGATTGGATCATGACTGTGACAAACGCGCTCACGTCCTGGACACCACATCGTGTCGCGAAATCGCGCAGGACGACGTCTTTCTCTTTACCAGCTTTCATCTCGTGAGCGACAACCTCGAACTCATCCGCAATGTCGGGGTATGAAGCTTTCATTTCTGCAGCGACCCTGACGATCGCCTGATCCAACGATTGCCCAGCTTCGACGCAGACAAGCATCAAATCGAGTGTATCCGGAAATCCAGCGGTAATAGCCTCTTGGCGTTCAGCCACGCGCCGAGTGATCCAGTATTTTGGAATGAAGTAGCCGATTGCACCCGGGACAAGCACGCGGATGGCCATATCTTGAGTTGTCAGTTCTTCTCCATTCGAGAAGACGGTCACGAATAAAACACCCAGGATTACTCCGATAATTCCAAGAGCAAATTGAGCAAAGTGATAGAAGCGGACTGCGTCTTTCGATTGATACCCGGCCTGGCGGAGCTTGAGTTGAACCGCTGAATATTCCTCTTTGTTTTGCGGCTCGAGGAAATTTGCGAATTTCTCAAGCTGTTCGTTACGCCCTGCCGCCCTCAACCGGTCCTTTTTATTTTTCTTGGTCTTTTTGGGAGCTGCCGTCGATCGCTGCAGCTTCTTTAGCGGATCTTCCGGCTGATTCAGTATTAGCGGGATGGTGACCAGTATCATGAACAGCCCTAGGACACCGGCGACGATCAAAGGCCCGAATTCGCCAAGATTTTCTGTGAGCATATCGTTTATTTGGGTCAGAAATTCCATTGATATGTCCTCAGACTTTGATGTTCGTGAGAATGCGCATGACGATCAGGTTCAGCGTCAGCATGATACCGACAAAGAAACAGGCCGGTATGAAAAGTGAGTGGTCAATTACGTTGTCGTAATAGCCGGGGTCTTTGACCATAATAAAGACAAGACAGAACACGGGAAACCCCGACAGGAATTTGCCCGACCATTGCGCTTCTGCAGTGATCGCCTTGACGCGTCGGAATAGGCGGAACCGGGCGCGGATGACTTTAGCCAAACCCGCGAGAATTTCGGCAAGATTACCACCGGACTGCTGTTGAATCGAAACAGCAACCGCCAGAAAACGTAAATCCTGCATGTCCAGACGCTCCGCCAGATCCTTGAGCGCTTCGCCGACATCCCGGCCATAAGCACATTCATCCGATATGACACCGAACTCGGTCGCAAGTGGGTCTTCTACCTCGTTGGCAACGATCTGCACGGAAGACACAAACGGGTTACCGACACGAAGTGATCGCACCATCAGTTCAACGGCGTCGGGCAACTGCTCTTCAATCAGCGCCATACGCTTCTTTGCCTTATTGTTTACCCACGCATAGACAGCGCCAACCCCGATCGCGATAGAGATGGCGACGCGAAGTGATGTCTCAGTGGCCGTACCTATGCTCAGCCCCAGAAAGGCAAGGACTGAGACCAGAACCATAATCAAGATCAACTGCTTGGGCGAAAAGGCAATTGCAGCTTTTTGGGCCTTATCAGCAAGCAGAGAATACAGAGGTATCGTCTGCGACTTCATATGCTGCTGCATTTCTTTGCGCAGCTGCTCGAGAACCTGATCCCGCGCAATACCTTTGTCGATCATGTCCAGGCGTCTGTTGACGCGGCTGTTCAGGCTGATCGACTTACCAAAGGCAACCAGATAGATGCCCTCGACCAGGGCCAGAACCCCGACGAAGATACCGATATAGATAAGAGCCTCAACGGGCAGTTGCATTTCTCCGGTCTCCTACATCGTGGTTGGGTCGTAGATCGACGGTGGCAGGTCAAAGCCCCACAGACGGAAGCGTTCGGAATAGTGGCTGCGCACGCCGGTGGCTGTGAAATGGCCGATGATCTTGTTGTCAGGTGTCAGTCCAACCCGTTGAAACCTAAAGATTTCTTGCATCGAAATCACATCACCTTCCATCCCGGTAATCTCGGTGATCGAAGTCATACGACGTGAACCATCCTGCAGACGGCTGGCCTGTACGATCAGGTTCACAGCCGATGAGATCTGGCTGCGGACCGCCTTGATCGGCATCTCGATGCCTGCCATTGCGATCATGTTTTCCAGACGAGAGATGCCGTCCCGGGCCGAGTTGGCGTGGATCGTGGTCATCGAGCCGTCGTGACCGGTGTTCATGGCCTGCAGCATGTCAATCACCTCGGCACCACGCGTCTCGCCCACAATGATGCGGTCAGGGCGCATACGCAGGGCGTTCTTCAGACAGTCGCGTGGACTGACCTCGCCTTTGCCTTCCACGTTGGGCGGACGGCTTTCCATCCGGCCCACATGGGTCTGCTGCAGCTGAAGTTCCGCCGTATCCTCGATGGTCAGAATGCGTTCAGCGTCATCAATGAAGCTGGACAGGGCGTTCAGTGTTGTTGTTTTACCCGAACCTGTACCGCCCGAAACGATGATGTTCAGTCGAGTCGACACTGCGGCTTGAAGATAAGCGGCCATTTCTTCGGTAAACGCGCCGAAATTGACCAGATCGTCGATGCCCAGTTTGTCTTTTTTGAACTTACGAATGGAAACCAGAGAACCATCCACCGCGATCGGCGGCACCATTGCGTTGAAACGCGATCCGTCAGCAAGGCGGGCGTCGACATAAGGGTTCGATTCATCGACGCGACGACCCACGGCGGAGACGATCTTGTCGATGATCCGCATCAGATGCTTTTCATCTTTGAAGGTGATGTCGCTGATTTCCAGCTTACCCGCACGTTCCACAAAGATCTGCTGCGGTCCGTTCACCAGAATATCGTTGACCGTGTCATCCTGCAGCAACGTCTCAAGCGGGCCGAGGCCCGTGACCTCGTCGTACAGTTCCTTGTTGAGTTGGCTGCGATCTTCTCGGTTCAGAACGATGTTGCGCGCTTCCAGAACTTCGCTTGCGATTGCGCTGATCTCGGTGCGTAGCTCGGCCTCACTGGCCTTTTCGAGGGCTGCGAGATTGAGATTTTCAAGCAGTTCGCGGTGCAGTTCCAGCTTGATCTCGCCCAACCGTTCTTTGCGTTTGCGCTCTTTGTCGTTACTTACAACCTCGGCTGCTTTCTTCTGCACCGGTTTGCGGGCGACGGCCGTTGCAGTAGGGGGTGCAGCAGGCGCAGCGGGCGCGGCCGCGGGGGCAGCGGCGGGCGCTTTGGCTTCAACCGGCTGAGCCGAGGGCTGTTTCTTGTATCTTGAAAACACGGGCAGCTCCCCTTCGTGTTATGCGGCTTCGGCGTCGCTGCTGCCGAGGCTATGGAGCGATTGAGCCAGTTTGGCGATTTCCCGACGGAGCGGGTTCTTGGCTGCTGAACTGGCCAGCGGCAGGCCATGATCACCGGCTTGCATGACCGATTTGCCGCCATCGGGCAAAAGCAAGTCGATCGAAATGCCCAGGCTTTCACCCATGCGCTTGACCCGGCTCTTGCCGTTCAGATCGGTGAATTTAGGCGCCCGGTTCATTGCAAAGCGCAGTTTATTGAAAGGCAGCTCTTCGGCTTGCAGCGCGCGTTTCAGGCGCAGCGCATTCTGGGCCGAGCGCATATCCAATTCGATCAGGGCGAAATAGACATGCGCCGCATTCAGGATCGTCTCGGACCACTGAACAAGCGTTTTGGGCATGTCGACCACCACATAGTCGAAATGCGCGCGCGCGGTATCGATCACGCGCTGAATATCTTCCGGAGTGATGATGTCGAGCGGGATCATGTCCGAAGGGGCGGTCAATACCTGCAGCTTATCCTCAAAATTCTGCAGTGCCTGACCAAAGGATTCTTCGTCCATCGAGTCGGTATCCGATAGCATTTCGAAAACCGCTTCGTGGCGTGGCAGGTCCAGGTAGGTGGAAACCGTGCCGTATTGCAGATCCAGATCGATCAGACAAACCTTGGGCGCTTCCTTGGCCGAAACGGTTGCCAATTCCCAGGCGAGGTTTACAGCCATAGTTGTCGACCCAACGCCTCCGGCAAGCCCTTGAACCACAAACAGTGCACCTTCCTTTGATGCGCCACTGGCAAGAGGTGCAGCGGCGGGCTGAGGTGCAACAACCGGATCAGGTTTGTTCATCCGGTCGATTGCTTCCTGCAATTCATTCTCTGGAAGGGGGTAGGGCACGAATTCGTCGGCGCCTTTGCGCAGCAATTGATGCAGCGAGGCCGGCGTGACATCTTCTGCGATCAGGACAACCTTGATGCCTTTTTCTTTGGCCCGCACGATGATCTCGCCCATCAGCGTCAGATTGTCTTCGTCATCACCGTCCAGTGCCAGTGCCACGAATTGCAGCGATTGAGCTTCCGGTTGACTGAAAAACGCAAGCGCTTCTGCAAATCCAAGATCGCCCCAGCGCTCACCCAGCGCGGCTTCCATATCTTCGATCAAAAGATCGAAGTTCTGAACATCCCGGCTTATGGTGCAAGCCAGAATGGCGGTATTTTCGTCTTGCGGCGTCGCGCTCGTCATTAACACAATCCTCGTCGAGAGGGCTGAGCAAACCGATTGAACGCGTGGAAGGTCAGTTCTGGTTTGCTGTCGCCCGGTGCGGTCAATTTTGGCCGCAGGTCACCCAATTGTTCACAACGTCGCTTGGAAGTTGGGCAAGAATTGGGCGCAAAAGAACCAATTGTAGGGAAATGGGCGACAATGCCGCCCATGACTTGAGTATTATTCGCTGCCGCTGGTGTCGCCGTCGCGCTGAATATAGCTCAGTGGAGTGGCGCTCGCGATGTATTCTCGATAGATCACGCGGGCATATTTTCCGTCCAGCAGGTTCGGATGACGATCCACAAACCCGGATACCTCGGTTACAGTGCGACGGTTGCGTCGGTCGCGATCTGGTGTCGCCACAAGTGGTCTGGATTTTCCAAAGGAAACAACTGCTTCAAGCCTTGAGCGTGAAATCCCTTGTTGTGTCAGGAAAGCGACGGCGGCGTTCGCACGCCGCTGCCCCAAACGCTTGTTGTACGAGTCAGATCCAACCGCATCCGTATGACCATAAACGCGGAAGCGCGCCTCGGGGAATTGCTTAATCCAAGCCGCTTGCTGCAGTAGGATTCGCTGCGCCGAGACATCAAGCTTTGCACTATCAAACGCAAAGTTGATCTGTGTTGGAACTTCAGCTGCGAACCGTTGTGCCAGAATCTGGCTATACGTCAGTTCGCCATTCATGACCTGGATGTTGTTCAAGGTCGCATTGCCGAAGGTGCCAGCATCGATCTCATATCCGGCTTCGCGTGTACAACCTGCGACAGCAACCGAAAGAGCCAGTGTAATGATCCACTTATCCATTGGTTCTATCCTCTCCTATCAATCCAGGACGTAGCCATAAGACTGACCGAAATCCTGCTTGGCTACTTCGGACGCGGCACCGTTTCCAGCACGTTCTGTTCGGGCGACCTTGCCGTTTACAAAGAGATCAAACTCGCTCGGTGGTTTTACCCGGTCAGTTGGCAGAGCCAGAGCTTCGCCACGCGTTGGTGATACCAGATGTGCGGTGACAATGATGATGAGTTCGCTTTGTTCGCGTTGATACTGAGCGCTGCGGAACAGGGCACCTAAAACCGGTACATCACCCAGCCAAGGTACTTGGTTACTCAGATCGGCGAAATCATCCTGGATTAAACCCGCGATTGCAAAGCTCTCACCATCGCGAAGCTCGACAGTAGTCTTGGTTTGACGCACGATGAAGCTTGGAACGTTGTCCCCGTTGATGGTGAAGTTAGAGTTCGGGTCGATACTCGAAACTGTTGCCCCCATCTCGAGATTGATCAGATTACCGTCGACCACACGAGGCACGAACAGAACCTGCACGCCGAATTGGCGATATTCGATAGCGACGACCCCATCATCTTGCGGTACAGGGATCGGAACCTCGCCACCTGCTAGGAATTCGGCTTCCTGACCTGACAGGGCTGACAGATTCGGTTCAGCAAGGCTTCGGGCCAACCCTTTGGATTCAAGCGCTTCCAACAGCAGACGAACCTGAGTGGAGCCCGCCCCGAAACCAAAGAGGATGGCGCCGGTATTGGTTTGCACCAGCGGAATGTTGTTGCTCAAAGCGTTGGTCAGCGAACCCTGGTTGTTCAAGGTATTGAAACCAGCAGTTACGTCGCCGCCGCCAAAGCCCAGCGAAGCAGACAGGTTCTTCGCGACCGAGCGATTCATTTCTGCAAAGCGCACCTTCAACATGACCTGCTGCACGCCGCCAACATTCATCAGATTTGATACACGTTCAGGCGCGTAGCGTTCGGCCAGCTCAAGAGCGCGTGCAAGACGAGCGCTGCTGGAGACTGTGCCCGACAGGACGATGCCGTCATTGGCCGTGCGCACTTCGATCTGCTCATTTGGCAGGATCTGGCGCAGCCTTTCTTTGAACTCAGTGACATCCGGTGCAACCCGTACCCGTACATTGGTCAGAAGGTTGCCCGCTCCGTCGAACAGGGTCAGCGTGGTCATGCCTGGGGCGCGACCTAATACATAGATTGTCCGATCCGACAGCGTCGAAACGTCCGCGATTCCCGCATTTGCGATGCTGATCTCAGCAAACGGTTCTTCGCTCTCCACAACGATTGCGCGGTTGACCGGGACGTCCAGCGATTCTGCCGTCCCTTTCTTGACCACGCGAAGATTTTGGGCCCAAGCGGCATCGCCGATTGAGCTCACTACAAGCGTCAACCCCAGCAGGGTTGCGCTGATCCAGGAACGTATTGTCATGTGACCTGCCTCTCCGATCACCACTCGATTTTATGGGTCTTATGCCCTCTATCCGGAAACCCTGCGCGAAAACCGGATTTATTGCAATAATCAATGGTTTCTGGAATTTTCTTTATGTGGACAATGCGCAACATCACAACGAAATAGGCCGCGCGTAATGCGCGGCCTTTGGTCCGTAACAGACTGAATTGACGTTAGTTTGTGCAAGGGATTGGGGTTTCGACGATTTCGTTCCCACGTCGAGTTCGGACGGTGCAGACTTGTTTCTTGGGTGCCTGCGGCGCCGGGGCTGCTTCTTTGATTCCAAGCAGTTTTCGTTGATCGACTTCGATAGCGCTCGCAACCGCTTCATCCTGCGCTCCAACCAGAGCCAATGATAGCCGTCCAGTGTTTTGGGCTTGCGCGAGCGCTGCAATTTGTTCAGGTGTCGCTGCAACAGTGACCGTACGTGCAATCGTCGCACCGGTTATGTCCGATCCAGCGATTTGATCGACCGCGATCAACTGGATCTTGCTTTGAATTAAGCGCGTGATTTCCCCCTGAGCGCCTTCAACCGCGCCACGCAACGAGCCTGTCCAATAGACATCAATGTTATCTCCAGGGCGCAGAAAGCCCGATACGCCGGAGGCGACGTCAACACTGATGGCGAACGCGCGCATTCCTTTTTCAAGTTGCGACGTAAGGCCTGCGGCTTCACCGGGCCTTGTAACTTTCACCTTCATGAGTGCTTCGTCTTTTTCCATCGCTCTGAGAACGAAGCGTTCGCTGTCATCGGTCTCAGGAAAAAGCACGGCTATGTCAGTGAAGCTGCCTTCAGGCACTGCTGATTCAGGCCATTGAACCATACGGACATCATCTTGCGACAGAGGTTCGCCATATCTTAGCTTACGATTCGATACGACTACGCCGACGGTTGGAACAACGCCTTCTTTGGCGCTGGCCAGCGCCTCTTGCGCCGCCAGCCGCTCGCGGGCAAGTGCACTCTGATGCTCAGTTATATAGCCCCGCGCCATATAAACTGCGCCGCCTGCCAGGACGACGCCGATGATTAAGACAAGACCAAACATAGCTCGCATATTATTACCTCACGTTCATCGTCGCGCGGATGAGTATTCAAAGCGGATGGGATGTTTTGATTGTACCCCAACGTGTTCGCGATCAACGCTAGCTTTGAATTGTGTCGAAATAAGGGACAATAAGAACAAATTCATTGTCGTATTGAGGTCGTATACCAATCGCCCCAGTTGTTTGCCGCTAAGAAAGAATAGAAAAGAGCCACATCAGATCTCTCTGATATGGCTCCAAGATTTGGCTTAGCACTAGCCGTGCTTCGATATCTTAGCCGCCGGTGCCGCTGTCAGAGCTGTCAGCGCTTGTTGCTCCGGTAACGCCACCAGCCGATGTGGTGCTTACAGTTGCGCCGGTCATCGCTGCTTCCACATTGTCAGCCATGCCCGAAGCACCGCCTGAGATGCCGCTGTATGCAACAGCTGCCAGGCCCACAACAGCTGCGGTCAGAACGACCCAGTCTACAGTTACGGCGCCGTCTTCGTCTTTGCGGAAGTTCTTGATGAACTTGATCATGTTACGTCCCTCCTAAAGGATCAAAAAGTAATTAACCTCGGCGTCTTCCAGAGCTTTCTCTCTCAGTCCGCTCCCGATCGTCTCGGCATGGATATATGTTTGACCCTTGTGCGTGGCAGGAATTGGGCCAATCGCGATTTTTTTCACTCAAAGCTTAACTTTTTGATGAGAAATATTGTAACATACGGAAAATAAACGAAAAAAAATATCTCCTTTTTACTTCCACCCGCCACGAGCGATGCAAAATAGCGGCAAATGAGGCGAAATTGCCCCAATTCGCGTTGTTTTTCTGGTGTAATGAGCTGTTCTCAGGTTCAAACTGTTCCAAAAGATAAAAATCGAGGCAGGCAAATGTATCTCCGGGACGCACTTATATGCGCCGGCGCGGTCGCGTTGCTAATAGGTGGCGCAGCGCAGGTCTTTGCGACCGAGCAAGAACCGCGCGGTGTTTACAAGCGGCTCTCAGCCCCCAAGCCGGGAGCGCGCGTGCGAGTCACCATCCAAATCACACCAGAACAGCATGCGACTGCTCCTTCGGCCCCCAGCACCGGGGCTTTGCTTGAGGTGCCAGACGATGTGACGCCAGCAAAGGTGCCCGCCTCGACGCCACCCAAGATTGCCGGGGCTGGGACCGGGATCGCTAAGCCTGTTGGATCCTACAAAGCGTTCTGGAATCGGGTGTCGCCCGAACTGGCGCAGGCAAATGCAGGGCGGTTGCGTGAGGCTGTGCAGGCGCTGACCGCCACGGGTGTTGCTGCGCCACGCCTGCAGACATTGCAGGAAATCGTCAATCAGCGGGGTGTTGATATTCTGCGGTCCACCGTGGGCACCAATGTGTCACCCGCGCTGGTGCTGGCCGTGATCTCGGTAGAATCGGCAGGAAAGACTGAGGCCGTGAGCTCTGCGGGTGCACAGGGCCTGATGCAGCTGATGCCGGCGACGGCCGAGCGCTTTGGGGTAAAAGACAGTTTCAAGCCCGAACAGAATATCGAGGGCGGCGTACGGTATCTGCATTGGTTGATGGAAGAGTTTGGGCAGGATCCGATTCTGGTCCTGGCTGGCTATAACGCGGGTGAGGGAGCCGTGCATAAGCACAGCGGAGTGCCGCCCTACGCCGAAACGCGGGATTATGTGCCAAAGGTCCTTGCGGCGTTTCAGGTTGCCAGCGCCTTATGTACGACGACACCTCAATTTGTCTCGGACCCCTGCGTCTTTCAGACCACCAACTAAAAAAGGCCCGCATAGCAGCGGGCCTTCTGATTCATAGACGGGGCACTCAACCGACAATCGTCGCCTGAGTGGCTGCGCGCATATCGTCTTCGCTGACACCATCGGCCAGCTCTACGATCTTAAGCCCGCCTTCGACAACATCCAGCACGCCAAGATTGGTGATGATGCGATCAACGACGCCCTGGCCAGTCAGTGGCAGAGTGCACTCTTTCAGCACTTTTGAATCGCCGTGCTTGTTGGTGTGATCCATGACCACGATTACGCGGCCCACACCGGCCACCAGATCCATCGCGCCGCCCATGCCTTTGACCAACTTGCCGGGAATCATCCAGTTCGCCAGATCGCCTTTCTCGTCCACTTCCATCGCACCCAGAATCGCAGCGGCGATTTTACCGCCTCGGATCATGGCAAACGAAGTCGCGCTATCGAAATAGGACGTGCGAGACAGTTCGGTGATTGTCTGTTTCCCTGCGTTGATCAGGTCCGCGTCTTCCTCGCCTTCGAACGGGAAGGGGCCCATGCCCAGCATGCCGTTCTCGGATTGCAGCGTAATATCCTTGTCACCCACATAGTTCGCCACCAGCGTCGGAATCCCGATGCCGAGGTTTACATACATGCCGTCTTCCAGCTCTTCTGCCGCGCGTGCGGCCATCTGATTGCGATCCCAGGGCATTATGCGTCCTCCTTCTTGCGGGTGGTGCGCTGTTCGATGCGCTTTTCGTGGCTGCCTTGAATGATGCGATGCACATAGATGCCGGGCAGGTGGATCGAATCCGGTTCAAGTGAGCCGCGCGGGACGATCTCTTCGACCTCAGCCACACAGATTTTACCGCAGGTCGCGGCGGGCACGTTGAAGTTACGAGCGGTCTTGCGGAACACGAGGTTCCCGGTGTCATCGGCTTTCCACGCCTTCACGATGGCGAGGTCGGCGAAGATGCCTTCCTCCATGATATAGGTCTCGCCGTTGAATTCCTTGTGCTCTTTACCCTCCGCAATCACCGTGCCTACACCTGTCTTGGTGTAGAACCCGGGGATGCCAGCACCACCGGCGCGCATCCGCTCGGCCAGCGTGCCTTGCGGGTTGAATTCCAGCTCAAGTTCACCGCTCAGGTATTGGCGCATGAACTCGGCGTTTTCGCCGACATATGAGCTGATCATCTTCTTGACCTGCTTGGTCTGCAGCAGGATGCCGATACCGAAATCATCAACACCTGCGTTGTTCGAGGCAAAGGTCAGATCCTTGGCACCCGAGGCCTTGATCGCCTCAAGCAGCATCTCTGGGATACCGCACAGCCCAAAGCCGCCCGCCGCGATGAGCATGCCGTCCGAGATCACCCCATCGAGCGCCTCATCGGCATTGTCATAGATTTTCTTCATGGAAAACTCCCCCAATGACATGGTGTTGGGCCGAGTTGTGCCGTCACGTCATTGGGAAGTCAATGAAACCCGGGCGAGGGTGGTATTTCTACCTAGCCCGCCGCCTTCTTTTTCGGCGCTGCCTTTTTCTTGGCACCCTTCTTGGCCGCGCGTTCATTGACCAGTTCGATGGCCATTTCCTGCGTCACATCCTCGGGCTTGATGTCCTTGGGGATGGTCGCATTGACCTTTTCCCACTTCACATAGGGCCCATAGCGCCCATCCAGAACCTGCATTGTGCCGCCGTCGGGGTGCTCACCCAGTTCTTTCAACGGTTTTGCCGCTGCGCGCCGCCCGCGCCCCGGATTAGCGCGCTTTTCGGCCAGCAGCTCCACGGCGCGGTTCATACCGATCTCGAATACATCATTGGGGTCTTTGAGGTTGGCATAGACCGGTTTGGCCTCGTCGGCGAGCTGATGCATCAGGTACGGGCCAAAGCGGCCAAAGTTTGACGTGATCATACCGCCTTCAGGATGTTCCCCGATCTGACGCGGCAGGCTGAGCAGCGTCAGCGCTTTCTCCAAATCCATGTCATCCTTGCTCCAGCCGCGGGGTAGGGACGCACGCGGGGGCTTCTTATTCTCGGGCGTGGGTTCGCCGCGCTGAACATATGGCCCGAACCGGCCGGATTTCAACCAGATTTCATCGCCCGCATCCTCGCCCAGCAGCCGTTCGTCGCCTTCTGCGCCTTCGCCCGCGATGGGGCGGGTATAGGTGCATTCGGGGTAGTTGCCGCAGCCCACAAAACCACCGGTGCGAGAGGTCTTCAGGTGCAATTGACCGACACCGCATTTCGGGCAGATGCGCGGATCAGAGCCGTCTTCGCGCGGCGGATACAGCTGCGGTGCCAGCGCCTCGTCCAGCTTGTCTAGCACCTCTGAGATGCGCAATTCCGACGTCTCGCCAATCGCCGCCGAGAAATCACGCCAGAATTTGCCCAGCAGATCCTTGTAGTCACGGTCACCCGCACTAACGTCGTCAAGTTCCTCTTCCAGATTGGCGGTGAACTCATAGCCCACATATTGCCGGAAGAAGTTCAGAAGGAAGATCGTCACGATCCGGCCCTTCTCCTCGGGGATTAGCCGGTTCTTGTCTTTGCGCACATATTCGCGGTCCTGAATCGTGGTCACGATCGAGGCATAGGTCGAGGGCCGCCCGATCCCCAGCTCTTCCATCCGTTTGACCAGAGTGGCCTCGGTATAGCGCGGAGGCGGCTGAGTGTGGTGCTGCAATGCAAGTACGGCCTCATTGTCAGACAGGATCGCGGCTTTGTCCGAGTCGCCGGTGGCCTTGGCAAACTGATCGCGCAGCGATGTTTTGGCAAAACGCGCCGGATCGCCCTGCATGATCTGTGGCAGGCGCTTGTCATCATCGTCGACAACGTCATCGCGGCCTTCTTCATAGACACGCATGAAACCATCGAACAGTACCACCTGACCGGTGGCGCGCAGACCAACCTGACCGTCTGTGCTGGTGATCTCAACTGTCGTACGCTCCAGCCGCGCGGCGGCCATCTGGCAGGCGATGGTGCGCTTCCAGATCAGATCATAGAGCTTGCGCTGATCCTCATCGGTCACCTTCAGCGCCTTGGCATCGCGCGACATATCTGTCGGGCGAATACACTCGTGCGCTTCCTGCGCGTTTTTGGCTTTGTTCTTGTAGATGCGCGGGCTGTCCGGCACGTATTCCGCACCATAACGGTCGGTGATCGCATCGCGCGTCGCAGCCACGGCCTCGGGGGCCATGTCGATGCCATCAGTCCGCATATAGGTAATGTATCCCGCCTCATAGAGACGCTGCGCCACCTGCATCGCATGGCGTGCACCCATCCCGAACTTGCGGCTAGCTTCCTGCTGTAGGGTCGAGGTCATGAACGGGGCAGAGGGGTTACGGGCGGCAGGCTTGGCCTCGACCGACGACACACTTAGATCGCGGCTGGTGATGGCTTGGACGGCCAGTTCAGCTTGCGTTGCGTTTGTCAGATCATGCTTGTCCAGCTTTTTACCGGCCAGAGTGACCAGACGTGCCTCATAGGTCTGACCCCGGGGCGTCTCGAACACAGCCTTGACCGACCAGTATTCGACCGGCTTGAAGGCTTCGATCTCCATCTCGCGTTCGACGATCAGGCGCAGGCAAACCGACTGCACGCGCCCCGCCGAACGCGCTCCCGGCAGTTTGCGCCACAGAACGGGCGACAGGTTGAAGCCCACCAGATAATCCAGCGCGCGGCGGGCCAGATAGGCCTCGACCAGAGGCATATCGACCTCACGCGGGTTCTGCATCGCCTCGGTCACGGCGTCCTTGGTAATGGCGTTGAACGTCACACGACTGACCGGCGTGTCCTTCTTGATCGAGCGGCGCTTGGTAAGCGCTTCCTGCAGATGCCAGCTGATCGCTTCGCCCTCGCGGTCAGGGTCAGTTGCGAGGATCAGAGCGTTGTCTTCTTTGAGAGCGTCTGCGATGGCTTTGACATGCTTTTTGCTGTCATTGCCGACCTCCCATTTCATCGAAAACTCGTGCTCAGGATCGACTGAACCATCTTTCGGCGGCAGGTCCCGCACATGGCCGTACGAGGCCAAAACCGTGTAGTCGGGGCCGAGATATTTGTTGATTGTTTTTGCTTTGGCCGGAGATTCTACAACAACTACAGGCATTTAAGTGGAAACCTCGCTCGACGAATTGGGCGCCTTCTATGGTGGTGCAAAATGTGTGGGGCAAGACAGAATTGTCAATGCGTTCCTTTTACCGCCTGAAAAGCGGCGTGATTTCAGCATGCTAGGGGGCATTTGAGCGATATGCGCGCATCAAAACATCAGCCGATTCAAAGGACGCGCCTCAGCTCGCCAGGGATAATAGCCCGCCCGGTTGGCGCTGGATCCGCCCCTCAAGCTCAAGATCAACCAGTGCAGGGCCCAGCTCTCCGGCGGTGGCGGCAATGTCGCGCAGCAACTGATCCTCGGCAATAGGTGAAGGGCCAAGGCGATCGAGGATCTGCGCATGAATTGCCTGCACAGGGTTGCGTTTGGGGGCTGCGGTTGGCGTTTCAGGTTCCGAGAAATGCGCGACCTGTGCTGGCAGGGCTTCGAGAACATCGTCGGCGGACCGCACGAGCGTTGCCCCGTCGCGAATCAATAAATTGCATCCAGCGGCTCTTGCATCAAAAGGATGACCTGGAACAGCCAGCACCTCGCGCCCCTGATCCAGAGCGTCCCGGGCGGTAATGAGGCTTCCTGACTTGGCAGCAGCCTCAACCACGACAACCGCCTGTGCCAGCCCCGATATAATGCGATTGCGGCGGGGGAAGTGGCGCGCCTGGGGCGTCATACCCATCGGCTGTTCGGACAGGCGCAGACCCTTGCGGGCGATATCATGCGCCAGATCGGTGTTCTCTGCCGGGTAAATCACATCAACGCCCCCGGCAATGACCGCTATTGTGCCGGTCTCCAACGATGCCAGATGCGCTGCGGTATCGATGCCGCGCGCCAGCCCTGAGACGATGGTATGTCCTTTGTTGCCCAGATCAGAGGCTAACCCCCGCGCCATGCGCGCGCCTAGAGAGGAGCAATTGCGGGCTCCCACCATGGCGATCGCAGGTTTTTGAAGAAGCGACATGTCCCCGACGGCCCATAGCAAGGGCGGAGCGTCGTTCAGATCATCCAAGGCAGCAGGAAAATCGGCGGCCCCAAGGCACAAAAGCCGCGCCTTGGCGGCTTTTGCAGCCTTGAGCTCCGCCTCGATGACGCCGGGAGGGCAGATTTCATACCCTTCTATTCCGACAGCGCGTGCCATTTCGGGCAGCGCGACCAGCGCGTTCTGCGCCGATCCATGTTCACGCAGCAGCCTGCGAAATGTCGCTGGGCCAACCTTGCGTGAGCGCAACAGGCGAAGCCACGAAAACCGGTCCTCTTCCGTGGTGGGTGGGAGTGGGGGGTGATTGGAAGAAAGCTGCTCCTCGGTCATCCGGTGCTCCGCCTGATTGCAGAACTGGTTTACGGGTTCGGGGGTTAACAGCCTGTAAATTGCGGAAAATTAGATGCGATTTGTTGAAGGAATTTGGTTGAAGATCTATCTATGGTTTTGAAAATAGATGAGAAAATTCGTGCGAATTTTCTTGGCCCGGTTGGCGGACGGATTGCGCTCAGGCGAATTGGAAGGGTAACGTGTTAACGGTGCGCCCATGTATTTTTTCTTGGGTCCGACTCAGGCGGCAGACCCACCGACAGTCAGGCCATCCATCAAAACGGTTGGCTGCCCGACACCGACCGGCACCCATTGCCCGTCTTTGCCGCACGTCCCCATGCCGGGATCCAATGCCATATCATTGCCCAGACCGCGGATACGCTTCAATGCCGAGGGCCCGTCGCCAATCAACGTAGCACCTTTAACGGGTGCGCCGATCTTGCCGTTTTCGACGCGGTAGGCCTCGGTGCAGGAGAAGACGAACTTGCCGTTGGTAATATCGACCTGACCGCCGCCGAATCCCACGGCCCAGATTCCGTCCTTGATATCGGCGACCAGCGCCGCCGGATCGGAGTCACCGCCGAGCATGATGGTATTGGTCATGCGTGGCATGGGTTTGTGCGCATAACTCTGCCGGCGCCCGTTCCCGGTAGGTGATACCCCCATAAGGCGGGCGTTCTGGCGGTCTTGCATGTAACCGGTCAGGATACCGTCCTCAATCAGCACCGTTCGCGAGCTTGGTGTGCCTTCGTCATCCACGGTTATCGAGCCGCGCCGATCAGCGATGGTGCCATCATCCACCACAGTGACGCCCTTTGAGGCAATCTGCTGCCCCATCAGACCAGCAAAGGCCGAGCTTCCCTTGCGATTGAAATCGCCTTCAAGCCCGTGGCCGATGGCTTCGTGCAACAGGATACCGGGCCAGCCGGGGCCAAGCGCAACCTCCATCACACCGGCGGGTGCGGGGATTGCATCTAGGTTCACTAGTGCAATCCGTAGCGCCTCGCGTGTCTTGTCCTGCCAGTCAGCAGGGTCGATCAGGCCGTCCAGCCCCACACGACCTCCGCCCCCGGCCGAGCCGCTCTCACGTCGTCCGTTCTGTTCGACGATGACCGAAACATTCAGGCGTGTCATCGGGCGCACATCGCGCACCAGCACACCGTCGGGGCGCAGAATTTCAACTTCTTGAACTGCGGCAGCGATGGTGGCGCTGACCTGCACCACGCGCTGGTCCAGATCGCGGGCAAAGGCGTCAACCGCACGCAGGGTCTCTATCTTGACTGGGAAATCGGCAGATTCGATGGGATCTTCATCCGTATAAAGCCGGATATTGGTTGATCGCGGAGGCTCAGCCAACGTACCGCCACCATCACCTACCGCAAGGCGTGCCGTTTCCGCGGCGCGTTTCAGGGCAGGGATCGAAACATCTGTTGAATGAGCATATCCCGCCACTTCGCCCTGAACAGCGCGTAGACCGAAGCCTTCGGATGCGTCATAAGATGCTGTGCGCAGACGCCCGTCATCGAACACCAGAGACTCGGACTTTCGGCGTTCGACAAAAAGCTCTCCGTCTTCGGCCCCGGCTGTTGCGGACTGCAAGACAGCAAGCGCTTCGTCTTGCGGAAGAGTGCTCTCAAAAGGGCGAAATGGGGCCTGAGTCATGGGTTGCGACCTTTCGGGTTTGATCCAGATCAAAAATAGCGTCTGTTTGACGCAAGCATTTTGCTTTATCTACCTCCCGGAATATGGTTTTTAACGCGGCCAAAGACAACGGGAGAGGTGCGACCGATTCACACCTTTTCGCCAGGGACGCAAAGATCAAACGATCAGGACAGAACATGAAGAATGCTTTGATGCTTTCGGGGCTTGCAACAGCCCTCTCCAGCCTTCCAGCCATGGCTCAGGAGCTTGAGATTATTGGCAAGCCGGTCGATGGTGGCATGGGTTTCCAGCCTGCCGCGACAAGCCTCGCGGAAGGTATCCAGCGGTTGGACGGAATGATTCTCGTGATCATCACCGCAATCTGCCTGCTGGTCGCGGGTCTGCTGGTGTACTGCATCATGCGCTACAACCAGCGCGTCAACCCGAATCCTGCGCGATTCTCGCACTACACCCCGGTTGAGATTGCGTGGACGCTTGGCCCGATCCTGATTCTGGTCTTTATCGGAGCGTTTTCGCTGCCGGTGCTGTTCAAGCAGCAGGAAATTCCGGAAGGTGACGTGGTGATCAAAGTCGTGGGCAACCAGTGGTACTGGACCTACGAATATGTGGATCACGATTTTGCCTTCGACAGCTATCTTCTGGGCCATCCGGCCACTCTGGATGAGGGCGCGCGCCCGGCGGATGCCGACGTAACGCCGTTTGTTCTGGACGATGCGATGCGTGCGAAGCTCGCGGATTCCGGTTATGGCGACGATGAATGGCTTCTGGCCACCGACACGGCTGTTGTCGTACCGGTTGGCAAGATCATCGTGATGCAGGTCACGGCGTCGGACGTGATCCACTCTTGGGCCATCCCTTCCTTTGGCGTGAAGCAGGACGGTGTACCAGGTCGCCTGGCCGAGCTGTGGTTCCAGGCCGACAAGGAAGGCGTCTATTTCGGCCAGTGCTCGGAACTGTGCGGCAAGGACCATGCCTATATGCCGATCACGGTGAAAGTGGTCAGCGAAGAAGCCTATGAAGAATGGCTGCAAGGTGCTCTGGAAGAGTATGCAGGTCAGCCTGCTGCTTACCAGGTGGCCTCGAACTAAGCCCATCGCGGGCTAGGTAAACACAAGCGGGCTGCGCGGTAATCGCGCGGCTTTTGCCCCAGAAGGACCGGATATGAGCGACGCAAGCTTCAATGCCAGCACCGTTTCTGCACAACCCCGTGCGGATGAGGCGGGCTTTGGTGATTATTTCGCCTTGCTGAAGCCGCGCGTGATGTCGCTGGTGGTGTTCACCGCTCTGGTCGGGCTGCTGGCCGCGCCGGTTCCTGTGCATCCGTTTGTCGGGTTTTGCGCCATTTTGTTCATTGCTATCGGTGGCGGCGCATCGGGTGCGCTGAACATGTGGTGGGACGCGGATATCGACCGTGTCATGAAGCGCACCAAAGGCCGCCCGATCCCGTCCGGCAAGGTCGAAGAGGGTGAGGCATTGGCGCTGGGTCTGGCTCTGTCCGGCCTGTCCGTCATCATGCTCGGCTTGGCGACGAACTGGTTTGCAGGCGCGTTCCTGGGTTTCACCATTTTCTTCTATGTCGCCGTCTACACCATGTGGCTCAAGCGCTCGACCCCGCAGAACATCGTGATCGGTGGCGCGGCCGGGGCGTTCCCGCCGGTGATCGGCTGGGTCGCCGCGACGGGATCAATGTCGATCGAACCGTGGCTGATGTTTGCTCTGACCTTCATGTGGACGCCGCCGCATTTCTGGGCGTTGGCGCTGTTCATGCGTTCGGACTACGATGATGCGGGCGTGCCGATGCTGACCGTGACTCATGGACGTCGGGCGACGCGCTGGCATATTCTGGTTTACACGGCTTTGCTGGCCCTGCTGGCCGTCGGCACAGCCTTCTCGGGCATTGGCGGGCCGATCTACCTGACTGTTGCAGTGGTAATGAACGCCCTGTTCCTGCGTGGCGCGTGGCTGATTTTCCGCCGCAGCGAGGATGACTCAGAGGCTGACAATTTCAAGGTGGAGCGCAGCTTCTTCAAGCTGTCGCTGGTGTATCTCTTCCTGCATTTCGGTGCGATCCTCTTTGAGGCCTTGCTGAAACCCTATGGATTGGGAGGCTGGTCATGAGCCTGCGCAAAACCCATGAGCTTCACCAGCGCCGGTTCAGCCGCAATCTGGGCGTAGGCCTGACGCTGGCGGCCTTCATCGTGATCATCTTTGGTCTGACCGTCGTGAAGGTGTCGGGCACGGACTTCAACATGGCGACGCAAGAGGTGCAGAACTGATGGCGCTTTCGGGTCCTCAGAAGACTGTTGCCCAGACTGTGGGTGTTGTGGTGCTGATGGGCAGCCTCGCTTGGGCGGCAGTGCCGTTCTACGACTGGTTCTGCCGGGTTACCGGATTTGGTGGCACTACCGGTGTGGCGGAAACCGCACCCGAAGATATTCTGGATCGCACCATCACCGTGCGCTTTGACGCCTCAAAGGCCAAGGATATGGACTGGGAGTTCAAGCCGGTTGAGCGCGAAATGGAGGTGCGTATCGGTGAAACCGGTCTGGCCTTCTATGAAGCCTACAACCCCACCGATCGCCCGATTGCCGGGCAGGCGTCTTACAATGTCGCGCCCTATTCGGCGGGTGGATATTTTCAGAAAATCGCCTGTTTCTGCTTTGAAGAGCAGGTACTGCAACCCGGTGAGCGGGTTGAGATGCCGGTGACTTTCTTCGTCGCCCCCGAAATGGTCGAAGATCTGGAAGCCAAGTATGTTCATACGATCACGCTGTCGTATACATTCTACGAAATTGACCTGCCCGAGGGCTATGCCGCCCTTGACGTGCAGGCTGATACAAACAAGAACTAACGCCTGTAGGTGAGGGACGCTGATGGCACACGCAAAAGACCATGATTATCACATTCTGAACCCGTCGATCTGGCCACTGGTCGGCGCGGCGGCCGGCTTTGTGATGCTGTTCGGAGCTGTTCTGTGGATGCACGGGGTGACCCCGTGGATTTTCTGGATGGGGCTGATCGGTGTTCTGTACACCATGTTTGCCTGGTGGTCCGAAGTGGTGGTCGAAAGCCGCCAGGGCGATCATACGCCGGTTGTGCGCATCGGCCTGCGCTATGGCTTCATCCTCTTCGTGATGTCCGAGGTGATGTTCTTCTTCGCCTGGTTCTGGTCGTTCTTCAAACATCGCATGTATCCGATGTACGACTATGCTGGAACCGAATACATCCAGCCGAACATCCATGCGGTCGACCCGTTCCACCTGCCGCTGATCAATACTCTGGTCCTGCTGCTGTCGGGCTGTGCGATCACATGGGCGCACCATGCGCTGGTACATAACAATGACCGCAAGGCGTTGGTGCAGGGTCTGGCGATCGGGATCGCACTGGGCATCGCCTTTACCGCGCTGCAGGGGTTCGAATATTACGAACTGCTGGCTCATGAAGGCTGGAAATTTGGTGGCGACCAGTTCTACTCGAACTTCTTCATGGCGACCGGTTTCCACGGCGCGCATGTGATCATCGGGACGATCTTCCTGTCGGTCTGTCTGATCCGGGCGCTAAAGGGTGACTTCACCCCTGAGAAACATGTCGGGTTCGAAGCCGCAGCCTGGTACTGGCACTTCGTCGACGTCGTCTGGTTGTTCCTGTTCTTCGCCGTCTACATCTGGGGTCAGGCCCCGCTGATGTAAGTCGCGTCAGGTGATTCAATTGCAAAAGCCGCCCCTCTGGGGCGGCTTTTTCTCGATTAGGGGCGCAAGATTGCGCCCCGTACAATTGCATGGTTGCAATTCAGCCCGCGCGCGCCTTAACAAGACGCCGGTTCCCGATACGAGGTTTTACCCTGACATGCGCCGCACCCTGTTCCTGCTGATCATCGGCCTTGCCGGATTGGGCATATTGCTGTCGCTGGGCACCTGGCAGATTCAGCGGCTGGCATGGAAACAGAGCATACTGGCCGAAATCGAAGCCCGTATCGCGGCCGCTCCGGTGACCTTGCCTGAGGTGGTTTCAGAGGATGCAGACAAGTACCTGCCCGTGACCGTGACCGGCGAGATGCTTCCGGGTGAAATCCATGTCCTGGTTTCGGTCAAGCAGGTGGGGGCAGGGTACCGGGTCATTCAGGCTTTCCGCAGCGAAGATCGGGAAATCTTGGTGGATCGGGGTTTTGTACCGACGACCGCGAAACAGACCGAACGGCTGACCGGGCCGATGGAGATCACGGGAAACCTGCACTGGCCGGATGAAGTGGACAGCTATACCCCTGAGGCGGATACCAGCAGCAACATCTGGTTCGCGCGGGATGTGCCCTCTCTGGCTGCGGCGTTGAAGACCGAGCCTGTGCTGCTGATTGCCCGGTCTGAAACCGACCCGAATGTGACGCCCTTGCCTGTGGACACGGCGGGCATCCCGAACGATCACCTGCAATATGCAATCACATGGTTTGGCCTGGCCCTGGTCTGGGCTGCGATGACCGGATACTTCCTGTGGCGCAACCGCGCCAATTCTGAGAGTGACGCGATATGAAATACATCTCGACCCGTGGGCAAGCGCCCGAACTGACCTTTGAAGAGGCGATGCTGACCGGGCTTGCCCGTGACGGGGGCCTGTACTTGCCCGCCGAGATTCCGGTGATGACACAGGACGAGATCGCCGCTCTGGCCGGTCTGCCTTATGAGGAAATCGCGATTCGCGTCATGTGGCCCTATGTCAGCGGCTCCTTTGCCGAGGATGAGTTCAAGGCGATCATCACCCGTGCCTATGAAGGCTTCGGCCATGACGCCCGCGCGCCGTTGAAGCAGCTCAACGAGAACCACTTCCTGTTGGAACTGTTCCACGGCCCCACGTTGGCCTTCAAAGACTTCGCAATGCAGTTGATCGGCCAGCTGTTTCAAGTGGCCCTTAAGCGGCGCAATGACCGCGTGACCATCGTTGGCGCGACCAGCGGCGACACAGGCTCAGCAGCTATCGAAGCGTTCCGGGGGCTGGACGCGGTCGACGTATTTATCTTGTTCCCGCATGGTCGCGTGTCCGAGGTGCAGCGCCGTCAGATGACGACGCCTGCAGACAGCAATGTGCACGCGCTGGCCGTCGATGGAGATTTTGACGATTGCCAAGCCGCGCTGAAGGATATGTTCAACGATTTCGACTTCCGCGATGGTGTGAAACTGGCCGGGGTGAACTCGATCAACTTTGCCCGGGTGTTGGCGCAGATCGTTTATTACTTTTCGGCCGCCGTCAGCCTCGGCGCGCCGCACCGGAAGGTCAGTTTCACTGTGCCAACCGGCAATTTCGGCGATATCTTCGCAGGCTATCTGGCCAAACGCATGGGTCTTCCTATCGATCGATTGGTGGTGGCAACCAACCAGAACGACATCCTGCATCGCTGTCTCTCGGGCGAGGGCTATTTCAAGGGCGACACCATCCCCTCGATCAGCCCGTCGATGGACATTCAGGTCAGCTCGAACTTTGAGCGTGCGCTGTATTATGCCTATGGCGAAGACGGCGGCGCGGTCGCGCAGTTGATGGATGAACTCAAGACCGGGGGCTTCAACGTCAGTCAAGGCGCGATGGAAGCGCTGCGTGAAAGTTTCGATTCAGGCCGTGCGTCCGAGGACGAGACGCTTGAAACGATTAAGCATACTCTGGCCCACAGCGCTGAACTGGTCTGCCCGCACACTGCCGTTGGTATCAAGGTTGCCGAAGAACGCCGCGCGGCAGAGGTGCCGATGATCACGCTGGCCACCGCGCACCCTGCAAAATTCCCGGCAGCGGTCGAGAAGGCGAGCGGCGAACATCCGCCTCTTCCATCCCGCATGTCTGATCTGTATGAACGTCCGGAACGGGTGACCCGCATTGCCAACGATCTGGGCGCCCTTGAGGATCATATCAAAAGGCACATCGCTGAGTGACTGTCAGACAAGACCAACTGAAGAACGGCTTTCGTATCGTCAGTGAACATATGCCGGGGCTGCAATCTGCGGCCATCGGCATCTGGGTGACCGCCGGCGGGCGGCATGAGCGGATCGAACAGAACGGAATTGCGCATTTCCTTGAACATATGGCGTTCAAAGGAACCGAGCGACGTTCCGCGCTGCAAATCGCCGAGGCCATCGAGGATGTGGGCGGCTATATCAACGCCTATACCTCGCGTGAGGTCACAGCCTACTACGCGCGCGTCTTGAAAGACGATGTGGCGCTGGCGATGGACGTGATCGGTGACATCGTTCTGAACCCGGTCTTTGATCCGCGCGAGATCGAGGTTGAGCGTGGCGTGATCCTGCAGGAGATCGGTCAGGCCTATGACACGCCCGACGATGTGATCTTTGACTGGCTGCAGGAGCAGAGCTATCACGACCAGCCCCTTGGCCGCACCATTCTGGGACCGACCGAGCGCGTCAGTGCGTTTTCACGCGAGGACTTGTCGGGTTTCGTGGCCGAACACTACGGGCCGGAACAGATGATCCTGTCTGCCGCAGGGGCGGTGGATCACGACCAACTGATGAAAATGGCCGAAGAGATGTTTGGCCATCTGCAGCCGCGCAAGGGTTTGACGCCCGACGCCGCGCGGTTCACAGGAGGTGAAGCTCGGCAGGAAAAAGAGCTGGAGCAAGCCCATTTTGCACTGGCGCTGGAAAGCCCAGGGTATCGCGATGACGCGATCTATACAGCGCAGATCTATTCGACGGCATTGGGTGGCGGCATGTCCTCGCGCCTGTTTCAGGAAGTGCGCGAGACGCGCGGGCTGTGCTATACGATCTTTGCTCAGACCGGGGCCTACGCGGACACCGGGACGACCACGATCTATGCCGGGACCTCGGCGGATCAGGTGGGCGAGCTAGCGACGATCACCATCGACGAGATGAAGCGCGCGGCGGAAGACATGAGCCCTGAAGAGGTCGCACGTGCCCGTGCTCAGATGAAAGCCGGGATGCTGATGGGGCTGGAAAGCCCGTCGAACCGGGCCGAACGACTGGCGCGGCTGGTGCAGATCTGGGGGCGGGTGCCTTCGCTTGAGGACACGGTCGCCAAGATCGATGCGGTCAGCACCGAAGATGTGCGCGCCTTTGCGGAAGAAATGGCAGTGCAGGCCCCGGCGGCGCTGGCGCTTTATGGCCCCATCTCGGGCGCGCCGACATTGGGGGAACTGCAGGAGAGGCGTGCGGCGTGATGCTGTTGGGCAGACGCAAGCTGAAACTCGAAACCGAGCGCCTGACTCTGCGCCCGCCCATCCATTCCGACTTCAACGACTGGACCGCGCTGCGGCGGTCGTCAAAAGATTATCTGGTGCCGTGGGAGCCTGTCTGGGCCAACGATCATCTGAGCCGGAAATCGTTTACCAACCGGGTCTATTGGGCGCAGCGTTCGGTGGCCAGTGGAACGGCGATCCCGTTGTTTCTGTTCCGCCGCAGCGATGATGTGCTGCTGGGGGCGATCACGCTGGACAATATACGGCGGGGTCCGGCGCAGGCGGGAACGCTGGGCTATTGGACCGGTGAGACCTATGCGCGGCAGGGCTTCATGCGTGAGGCGATCGGGGCGGTTGTGCATTACGCCTTTACCCGGCTGGATCTGAGCCGGATCGAGGCGGCCTGTCTTCCGGAAAACAAGGCCTCTCGCGGGTTGTTGGAAAGCTCGGGGTTCAAATACGAAGGCGTGGCGCAGTCTTATCTGCAGATCAATGGGCGGTGGCGGACGCATGTACTCTATGCCTCTTTGCGGTCCGATCGGCGGGGCAAGACGGACGCTGGGTAGGGGCTCTGCCCCCGCCGCGGCAAGCCGCGTCTCCCCCGGGATATTTTTGGCCAGATGAACAAGGGGCATGACTTGGTTGCGTTCTGCGCTACACTCCCTTCATGCGGTGGATTGTTTTTGGGCTGATGATGTTTGCAGGCGGGGCGGTGGCGCAGGAGCGTCGGCCAAGCCATTGCATAGCTATCGCGGATGCGGCGCCCGGGATCGAGTATCTGCACAAGGCGGCCTGGCAGGATCCGGTGCCCGAGTTTTCGGTGCGGATCAGCTATGTCGCCCATGCCTCGTTTCTGATCCAGACACAGGGCGGGTTGAATGCGGTTACGGATTTTACCGGGTTCATCGGAGGCGCCGATCTGATTCCGGATGTGGTGACCATGAATCACGCGCATAGCACCCATTGGACGGCGTACCCTGATCCAGCTATTCCACATGTCTTGCCGGGCTGGGGCGAGTTCGGGCAGGGGGTCGACCACTACCTCGATCTGGGTGAGATGCTGGTGCGCAATGTCTCGACCGACATTCGGTCAACCTATGGTGGGGTCGAGGAACGCGGGAATTCGATCTTCGTGTTCGAAGTAGAGGGGCTGTGTATCGGGCATCTGGGTCATCTGCATCATATCCCCTCGGACGAGCAGTTTGCGGCGCTTGGGCGGCTGGATGTGGTCATGGCAGCGGTGGATGGCGGCACGACGATGCCGTTGCCCGAGATGATCGAGGTGCTGAAACGGCTGAAAAGCTCGGTGATCATACCGATGCACTGGTTCTCGGGCTTTTCGCTGGAGCGATTTCTGGTGGATATCCGGGATACGTTTCCGGTGCAGCGCGATGGGGTGTCCGAGATCGTTGTTTCGTTGCGGACCTTGCCGGACCGTCCCACCGTAGTGGTGTTGGAGCCGCAATATCTGATCGATCTGGAATAGGGCTTGTCGCTGGTGATCGCCTTTGGCAGGGATGGGGTATGGAACTGAACCCCGCCGATGAAAATTTTGCCCGCGTTATCCGCGATGCGCTCGGCAATGATGTGCTGCGCCCGCTTGAGGATAGCTATCTCGAAGAACCGCGTCGGCGGTTTGTCGGTCGGGGCGGTTTGCTGGCGATGCCGCGTTCGGTTGAGGAAGTCTCGGCGCTTGTGCGATATGCGCATAAGTCGCGAGTCCCGGTCGTACCTTATGGCGGCGGGACCGGGCTGGTTGGCGGTCAGGTGATGGCAGAGGGTCCTGTGCCGTTGATCCTGTCACTGGAGCGCATGACCGCGATCCGTGCGATCTATCCAACCGAGAACATAATGATCGCCGAGGGTGGTGCGATCCTGGCGGATATACAGGCCTCAGCAGAACAGGCTGACCGGTTGTTCCCGCTGTCACTGGCGGCGCAGGGCTCTTGCCGGATCGGCGGCAATCTGGCCACCAATGCGGGCGGAGTGAACGTGCTGCGCTATGGCAACGCGCGCGATCTGTGTCTGGGGCTTGAGGCGGTTTTGCCCAGTGGCGAGATCTGGCATGGGCTGAGCCGGTTGCGCAAGGACAACACCGGCTATGATCTGCGCAACCTTCTGATCGGGTCCGAGGGAACGCTGGGCATCATAACCGCAGCGGCGTTGAAGCTGTTCCCGCGACCCAATGCGGTCGGAACGGCGATGTTTCAGGTGGCATCACCCGAAGCCGCGATTGACCTGCTGTCACTGTCGCGCGATCGGGTGGGCGAGGCCGTCAGTACCTTCGAGCTGATCCACCGGCAAGGTTTGCAATTTCTGACCGAGGTTCTGCCTGATATCCGGCAACCCTTTACGGAGCAGCCCGAATGGTCCGTTCTGATCGAACTCGGCCTGTCAGAGGGACAGGCCCCTTCTGAGATCCTTGAGACGCTTTATGCGAATGCCGAGGCACGCGGGTTGGTCAATGACGGCGTGATTGCCCAGAGCGAGGCACAACGTGCCGAGCTTTGGGCCGTGCGCGAGAATATACCGGAAGCCAACCGGTTGATCGGGTCCGTGTCCAGCCACGATATTTCGGTTCCGATCTCTGACATCCCCGAGTTCATTCGGCAGGGTGAAAAGGTTGTCGCCGCACTAGGGTCTTTTCGCCTGAATTGTTTTGGGCATCTGGGGGACGGTAATCTGCATTACAACGTCTTTCCTCCGCCGGAGCATGACCGGGCGGAATACGTTGGGCAAAGGGCCGCAATCAAACGCGCCGTGCATGACCTTGTGCATGCGTTTGGCGGCTCGGTCAGTGCGGAACACGGTATCGGGCGTCTGAAGACGGAAGATCTGGCGCGGTATGGCGATCCGGTCAGGTTGAGCGCGATGCGGGCCATCAAGGATGCATTGGACCCGCTCGGGATCATGAACCCCGGCGCCGTATTGCCGGGGTGACCGCGGCCCGGGACAGGGCCAGGCCGCGATCCTGCGTTAGGACGCCGGCAAAATGACTTTGTCGATCACATGGATCACGCCATTTTCAGCCTCGATATCGGCCTGGACGACGTTGGCGTCATTGATCATCACGCCGTTATCCAGATCCACCGTGATATCTCCGCCCTGAACGGTTGCAGCGGTCATATCGTCGGACAGATCGCCCGACATCACCTTACCCGGCACCACGTGATAGGTCAGAATGGCGACCAGCTGATCCTTGTTTTCCGGCTTCAGCAGGTTTTCCACCGTACCTTCGGGCAGGGCAGCGAACGCTTCATCGGTGGGGGCAAAGACAGTGAAAGGGCCTTCACCCTTCAGCGTATCGACCAGCTCGGCGGCCTGGACCGCAGCAACAAGTGTTTCAAAGCTGCCCGCGTTCACCGCAGTGTCGACGATATCTTTGGAGTGGCCGTCCGCGAGGGCTGCGGTGGACAACAGAATGCCAGCTACTCCGGCAACAGCGTATTTGCGCAACATGATAAGGTTCCCTGGTTGAGAATGCCCTAAGTGGCATCAACCAATCTACGCAGTCGGGTCGCTGGGGGATCACAGATTTTGAACGCTGTTGTTTCTTGAATAAAGCGGCTTGCGCGCTAAGCCATCGGGCCGCTCAAATTCCAATCACAAGTTTGTGAAAAGCGTGACGGTCAGAGCCCTTCGAACTCGCACAGAACATGCACGTCCATGCCCAGATCTTCCAGAACTTTGCGCCCGCCCAATTCGGGCAGGTCAATGATGAACGCGCAGGAAATGATTTCTCCGCCCAGCCGTTCGATCAGTTTGATCCCAGCTGCGGCGGTGCCGCCGGTGGCCAGAAGATCATCGACGACCAGGATCTTCTCGCCCGGCTGGATGGCGTCGTCGTGGATTTCCACGATGGCCTCGCCATATTCCAGCTTATAATCCTGACTGATCGTGGTGCCCGGCAGTTTGCCTTTCTTGCGGATCGGCACGAAACCAACGCTCAGTTGGTGCGCTATGGCGCCGCCCAGGATGAAGCCTCGCGCCTCAAGGCCCACAACCTTGTCGATCCGCTCGCCCGCATAGGGGTGCAGCATCTGGTCAATCGCCATGCGGAATCCGCGCGGGTCGGCAAACAGGGTGGTGACATCGCGGAACATGATCCCCTCATGCGGGAAATCGACGATGGTCCGAATGTAATCCTTGACCGTTTTGTTTCTGGACATGGGTCACCCTTTTGGCATCAAACACGCGGGGGTGTTTGGCCCATCAGGGACGGTCATGCAAGAGAACTTTGGGCCCTGCGGCTACTTGCGGCGGCGGCTGATGACGTTTGGCAGGCCATAGTACCGATACAAGGCGTCCGGCAACCATGACAGGTGCGGTTTACGCCAGTTGCGTTGATCCCGAAGAAGAAAAGCCTGCGCGACATGAAGGTTCATTGCTTTAATCTCACTTTTGTTGTTATGTGCCCGATATCTACATTTTCTATGCTATGTATATACATTGCATCGCGATATGAATCAAGGTCTGAACGGGGTCAGGGCGCGTGGCTAAGAAAGACGGAAAGAAATCCACAAAGAAAAACAGTCAGTTGGTCCTGCGTCTCGATAAGGATGAGCGGGACGCATTTGTAGAGCTGTGTAAGGAACTGGACACGTCAGCCGCCCGCGAAATCCGCCGGTTCATCCGGGGATTCATGAAGGAAAACGCGGAAGAATAAGTTCAGGCCGGGCGACGCAGGACTGCGGTGGCGACGCCCATTCCGATCAAGGTCAATCCTCCGAACCGGGTCATGGCGGTGATGACGCTTGCGCGCCCGATCATGCGGCGCAACCGGTCCGCCAGCAGCGCATAGGCCAGCGCGTTCAGCCCAGCTAGGCCAACAAAAGTGGCAATCAGGATCGCGAACTGCGGGCCGAGCGGGTCCGCCGGGCGCAGAAACTGCGGCACGAACGCGATGAAGAACGCGATGGATTTCGGGTTCAATGCGGTTACCGCCGCGGCGTGGCCAAAAACGCTGCGGGCGGTGACATCGCGTTTGGTCTCGACAGCCTGCAACCCGCCCGAAGGTGCACTGCGCAGCAGCTTGATGCCCAGCCAAACCAGATAAACAGCACCAACCCATTTCAGCACAGTGAACAAAGTGGCTGAGGCCAGCACCAGCGCGCCCAATCCCAATAGCGACGCAGTCATCGCCACCAGATCACCCAGAGCCACGCCGGTCGCCGAGGCAACGGCGACGCTGCGCCCTTTCGACAACGCATAGCTGAGTACCAGCAACACGGTGGGGCCGGGGATCAGCAGCAGCGCTGTCGATGCGGCCACAAAAGCCAGCCAGAGTTCTAACGACATGGGTTATCCTATCGGTGCGTTTCCGACACCAAGCCCCGTTGCGACGGCAACGTCAACCCTTTGCGCGCTCGGTCACACGCCGCATCACCGCCTCTAACGGGCCGCGCTTGAATCTAAGGGACCAAAGTCGTGCAAAAACTGAAGACAGCGCGCAAAAAAGCAGCGCGAGTAGCGCAATCTGCGGTGCGCTCAGCGACCCGTCGAGCAACCCTAACCCTTCCAACAGGCCCATCCCGATCAGAATATGCGCCATGTAAAGCGTCAGGCTCTGCCGCCCCGGTGCGGTCAGGAACGGACCGATCCGGCTGCGCTCGACCAATGGCCAGAGTTTCAGCAGCAGACCGATCACGACGCAGGCTGTGCCGGTCCCCGCCACGATATAGAACGGTCCGGGTGGGATGGATGCGGTTCCCAGATAGGCGACCAATTCAGGGTCTGATGTCATCATCTGTGGAAACAGCGCCAGCACCGCAGCGCCAAAGCCCCACATGATCAACCGATGCTGAATGCAAAGCGTCCGGATATCGGATCGCGCAATCGCCATCCCGATCAGCAGAAAAGCGGCCCAAGGCAGCACCGGGTGCCAGCCGTTGAACATTGTGTTGCGCAGAAAACCGGGCAGGGTCCAGAGGTCGGTATAAACCAGTGCCTGCCAATCCCAGCCCCGGTCATAGTCAAGAACCAGATTGGCGATCACCGCGAGCATAACGATCCCCAGCGCGCCCAGCCATAACCCGCGTTGCGAGGCTGTCAGAAACATCGCCCCCACCACAAAATAGAGCGCGTAGAAATGGAGGATATCGGCATCAAACACTGTCATGTTGATCAGGCCGATTACAAACAGAAACGCAGCACGGCACAGCAGCACTCCCGCCGGGATGCGCGACAACCCGATGCCGATCCCCGCCAGAACAACAAATAAAGCCGCTGCGCGCCCTTCAAGTGCATTGATCAGGATCGAGGCCCAATCTGTGCCTGGTGCAACCTCAGCGGCGATGCGGAAATTCACCAAAACCATGCCGCAAAAGGCCAAAAACCGGGCCGCGTCCAACGCCTCTAATCGTTTCATCAGACCTCGCAAATTTGGTGGTGGGCGGCTAAGTGCCTGCTCTTTCTCTGATATTCAGCATCAACATGGCAAGGCATGAGGCCAATTCAACCTTTTACGAGCGCAATAGCCGGGTGTTCTGACACCAGCGCAATAGGCTTAAGACTGGATGAAGCTTGATTCATATATCTTGAAACCTCCCTATGAGCCCCCAGACTCGCAGTGCAACCCAAAGGAAGAGGCGATGGCAGAGACGCAGTATTCAGATGCGAGATTGGGCAACGTCCATTTCGGTGTCGGGCGCGCGAAACGCGTTTTGCTTGGCCTCCTGCTGGCCGGGGCCGTTATCTATGCCTCTGTCCTTGGCTATATGTATTTCAACCAGCAATCGCTGCTATACAAGCCCGATGGCGAGTTGCCTGATCCGGCTTCTGTCGGGTTGGCGGATGTCGATGCGTTGTCGCTGCCAATGGCCGATGGCACCGTGCTGACTGTCTGGGCTGCTCCTGCTGCAATCGCTGATGCGCCGACGGTTCTGTTCTTCCACGGTCAAAGCGGCAATCTGGGCGACCGGGCCGACCGGCTGCGTGAGATCCTCAACTCAGGATACGGACTGCTTGCGCCCAGCTATCGCGGATTTCCGGGTAGCGAGGGCGAACCCTTTGAACTGGCTCTGATCTCTGACGGTATTCAGCTTTACGATAGGCTGATCGGAGAAGGCGAGAAAGTGGTCCTGCATGGTCAGAGCCTCGGCACCGGCATCGCTGCTGCCGTAGCCCAGCAACGGCCCGGCGCAGAATTGTTAGTACTTGAGGCTCCGTTCACCGCAACCGTCGACGTCGCGGCTGAACGTTACCCGCTGCTGCCGGTCTCAGCGCTGATGAAAGATCAATTTGCAACGCGCAATCTGATCGAAAAGATCACAGTGCCAACGCTGATCTTCCATGGCACCATGGACGAGACCATCCCCCTGCACCACGGACAAGCCCTGGCCGAGATGTCCGACACCGCGCAGCTTTATGTGATCCCCGACGGCACTCATAACGACCTCTGGTCACATGGTCTGTGGGATAATGTACAGCAAACCCTGTCGCAAAACTGAGGTCAGAGCACCCGCCCAGCCACCGCATCCAGCTTGGCCAGCAAAGCCGGGTCGCGTTTTTCAGGGGCGGTCAGGATGGCATATTCCAATGCCCGGTCACAGCCATGCGGGCAGGGCTCACGCTTGGCCCCCAGCAAGGCGGGCAGGCCCTTGACCAGCGCCCGGCCTTTCTCGGCATTGCCGGTCAGCGTGGCGATGATGGCGGCCACGTCGACCTCGCCGTGATCCGGGTGCCAACTGTCATAGTCGGTGACCATGGCGATTGAGGCATAACAAAGCTCGGCTTCGCGGGCCAATTTCGCTTCGGGCATGTTCGTCATGCCGATCACGTCACACCCCCATTGCTCGCGATACATCTTGGATTCCGCCAGCGAGGAAAACTGCGGCCCCTCCATCGCCAGATAAGTGCCACCGCGATGGATGGTAATGCCGGCGGCCTTGCCTGCGGTTTCGCAGGCATCAGACAGGCGCGGGCAGGTGGGATGCGCCACACTGACATGGGCAACGCAGCCGGTTCCAAAAAAGCTCTTTTCCCGCGCAAAGGTCCGGTCGATGAACTGATCCACAATCACGAAGTCGCCCGGTGCCATATGTTCGCGAAACGATCCGCAGGCCGAGACCGAGATCACATCCGTCATCCCCAACCGCTTCAGCGCGTCGATATTGGCGCGATAGGGCACCTCGGTAGGGGAGTGCACATGGCCGCGCCCGTGTCGCGGCAGGAACGCCATCTCGACCCCGCCCAGCGATCCGGTCAGGATCTGATCTGACGGCGCGCCCCAAGGCGTTTCCACCATAACCCATTCGGCATTTTCCAGACCATCGATGTCATAAATGCCCGATCCTCCGATGACGGCGATTTTTGTTTGGGTCACGATCATTCTCCGTTGAAAATTCCTGCTGAGAGAGTTCTGCGGGCCACAGCCGTTTTTGACAAGTGGCTTCAACGGTTTGCGCGCATTTCGCGCAAGCTATGCGCGCGACGCATGTCTGGGTCCCACCAGGCGCAGTATCTCAAGATGCTTTTGACCGCTAGAAGGCCCCTTTCGCGCGAACATAACCGACCGACAGGACTGATCCATGCCCCGAGCCTTGCTGGCAAGCTTTGCCAATCGCCTAGCCATACCCGATCTGCGCTGGGTGCCCGACGAAGGGCTGACCTTCTCCCGCCTGCGGATCGAGCTGCTGTCAGGTCTTACCGTTGCTCTGGCGCTCGTACCCGAAGCCGTGGCCTTCGCCTTTGTTGCAGGGGTGCACCCGCTGGTCGGCCTGTATGCCGCCTTTCTGGTAGGCCTGATCACGGCGCTGATCGGTGGTCGTCCGGGCATGATCTCAGGCGCAACCGGCGCGCTGGCTGTGGTCATGGTAGCGCTGGTCGCACAGCACGGGGTCGAATATCTGTTCGCGACTGTAGTGCTGATGGGGATCATGCAGATCATCGCGGGGGCGATGCATTGGGGCCGCTTCATACGCCTTGTTCCGCATCCGGTGATGCTGGGCTTTGTGAACGGCCTGGCGATTGTGATTTTTCTGGCGCAGTTGGGTCAGTTCAAAGTCCCCGGCACCATGGAAAACACGGGCCACGGTATGGGCGGCGGAGAATGGCTCTCGGGCATGCAGCTTTATACCATGCTGGGTCTGGTCGCGCTGACCATGGCAGTGATCTGGGTCATGCCCCGCATCACCCGCATCATCCCCGCGCCTCTGGCCGGCATTGTGGTTGTGGCCGCATTGGTCATCGGCATCGGGCTGGACGTTCCGCGCGTGGGCGATCTGGCCTCGATCGAAGGTGGCCTGCCAAGCTTCCACATCCCGATGGTGCCGCTGAACTGGGAAACTTTCGAGATCATCCTGCCCTATGCCCTGATCCTGGCCGCAATCGGCCTGATTGAATCCTTGCTGACCCTGAACCTCGTGGGTGAGATTACCAACAAACGCGGAGGTGCCTCGCAGGAGTGCATCGCGCAGGGCACCGCCAATGTGGTTACCGGCTTCTTCGGAGGCATGGGCGGCTGCGCGATGATCGGTCAGTCGATGATCAACGTGAAATCGGGCGGGCGCACGCGTATCGCAGGCATCGCTGCGGCGCTGTTCCTGCTGCTGTTCATCCTCGTCGGGTCATCCCTGATCGAGCAGATCCCGCTGGCCGCGCTGGTGGGTGTGATGTTCATGGTTGTGATCGGAACCTTCGCCTGGAATTCTCTGAACATCCTGCGCAAAGTGCCTCTGACAGACGCGTTCGTGATCGTACTGGTGACTGTGGTGACGGTGATGGAAGACCTTGCTGTCGCGGTTGTGGTTGGTGTGATTGTCTCGGCCCTGGCCTATGCATGGAACAACGCCAAACGTATCCACGCCGTCACCCGGGACTCCGCTACCGAAGAGGGCGCAAAGGTTTACGAAATCCAGGGTCCGCTGTTCTTTGGTTCGTCCGAAGGGTTTGTGGAACTGTTTGACGTACCCAATGACCCTGAAACCGTGATCATCGACTTTGCAGCCAGCCGCGTAGTTGACCAATCCGCCCTTCAGGCCATCGAGAACATTGCCGCCAAATACGAGGCGGCCGGCAAGCGCGTCATGCTGCGGCACCTGAGCCGCGACTGTCATAAGCTGCTGAACAAGGCCGGCCACCTGATGGTCGACAGCGATGACGACCCGGATTACGAACTGGCTGTTGATTATTCTGTCCGAACCGGCATTTTGGGCGGCCATTGATGATATTTTGCGAGGCTCTGCCTCGCGCTCCGAGATATTTTGGGGCCAGATGAAGAACGGATCCCCCGCTTCATCTGGCTATAAATATCTCGGGGGAGACGCCCGAGGGGCGGCGGGGGCAGAGCCCCCATTTCCACCCTTTCAATCGTCGGGACGGTTGAGCGAGAACAATTGCGTCACAACTGAATAATCCCGATAGCCCAATCTGGCGACGGGGTTGAACGAGGTGACGTCAAACTTGCCATCGATGATGTGATCGTCGTGCAGATGCACGCCGGTGACCTCTCCGAACACCACCCGGTTGGCCTCACCGGGAAGCGTGACGATCTGCGTGAGCTTGCATTCCAGCGCCGCGGGTGCCCCTGCAACCCGCGCGCAACTGATGGTTTCACATTCAACCGGTGTCAGCCCTGCATGGGCGAACTCATCGATATGCTTCGGCAGACCTTCCGAGCTGGCATTCATGGCGTCGCGATGCGCGTGCGCCACGATGTTGACACAGAATACGCCCGTGGCCTCGATATTGGCGATACTGTCCTTGCCGCCATTCTGATCGTGTTTCGTGCCGGTTGAGGCAAACATCACCTGCGGCGGTGTATAGGCGACCCCGTTGAAGAAGGAATAGGGGGCCAGGTTATTGATCCCTTCAGCATCGCGCGTCGATATCCAGCCGATCGGACGGGGCGTTATGATGGCGTTGAAAGGGTTGTGCGGCAGGCCGTGGCCGTCTTCGGGGCGATAGAACATCAAGGTCTCCAAGCATTTGCCCAAGGCGTATCGAAGTGCTAGGGCGAATTCCAGCAAGGAAAAGAGGGCGCGCGTGCAGCAATTCAGGATCAGGCCGGAGGCGCCGGATGATTGGTGGGAGGTCGAGGCCCTTTATGACCTGTGCTTTGCGCCCGGGCGCGAGGCGCTGTCATCCTACCGTTTGCGCGATGATGTGCCGCCTGTCGCGGGCCTTTCGCAGGTCGCACGCGACGGGCAGGGTATTCTGGCGGGCGCAATCCGGTTCTGGCCTGTGCATGTGGGTGAACACGACGCGTTATTGCTGGGCCCTGTCGCCGTGCATCCGACCCATCAGGGGGAGGGGCTGGGCGGTTATCTGATCCATCAGGGTGTCGAGGCCGGGCGCGCCAAAGGCTGGGATCGCGTCATGCTGGTGGGCGATGCACCCTATTATGCGCGGTTTGGTTTCTCTCGGCTCACAGGTGTTGAGATGCCGCCGCCTACAAACCCGGAGCGGGTACTAGGGCTGGAGCTCAACCCCGGGGTTTGGTCTGGAATTCAAGGGCTTGTCACTCGTTGGAGCCATTGAGCTATTGAAAAGCCTCTGCAAAGTGCCGATGTTTTTAAGACAGGAGGGCACTGATGCAGGACGTAGTTCTTGTCGAAAAACTTGATCCCGAGGCCGAGCTTGACCGCTTGGCGCAGCTTTATGCCTCTGCCGGAGGCTCCGGGGTTACTTTATTGAACAAGCTGGGCGGATCGGCGGAGTCTTTGCTGGAACAGCTGCCCGAACCGGTGCGGCTTGGCCTGACCGAGGCCACCGAGCAGGCGCTTTGGCTTGCGATGCATGCCGCCGAGGGCTCGCGTCGTGCCGTGCCGGATCAAAAACCTTGGATCAATACGGCGTTGACTACGGCGATGGGTGCCGCCGGGGGCCTTGGGGGCGTGTCGACTGCCTTGATCGAGTTGCCCGCCACCACGGCGATGATCCTGCGTGCGATACAGGGCGCTGCGGCGCGGGAAGGATTTGATCCGACGGCCGAGAATGTGAAATTCGACTCGATCCGGGTGCTGTCCGCCGCTGGGCCGCTAGAGAAGGATGATGGCGCTGATCTGGGGTTCTTTTCGATGCGTCTGACGCTGACTGGCCCTGCTATGCAACGCCTGATTGCCATGGTGGCGCCGCGTCTGTCCGTTGTTCTTGGGCAGAAACTTGCGGCTCAGTCTGTTCCGCTTTTGGGCGCGCTGGCCGGAGGGGGCACGAACTTCATTTACACGCGGTATTATCAGCAGATCGCGCATGTCCATTTTGGGCTGCGGCGTTTGGCAATCGACGCGGATATCCCGCATGATGATCTGGTGAGACGTCTTTCGGGGCGCATGACTGCCTGAGGCAAGCCGCGCAAAGAGCTTGGCTTATGTCCCCGTATGTGGTATTTTTCACTGTATAAACCGCAACATAAGCGGAGCGAGCAGTGAGTATGGACCGTGTTTGATGGGCGCAGTCGCGCGACGACAGACGGGCTTTCGACCGAAAGCCTCTCGCTTTCCGGGGCGCTGCCGATCTACTCTCAGGCGGCGGCCTTGTGTTACCGGGTCGATGCGGGCCAGCCTCAGATATTGCTGGTAACGACACGCAGGGCGCGGCGTTGGATCATTCCCAAAGGGTGGTTGATCAACGGGATCAGCCCGTCACAGACAGCCGCCCGCGAGGCCTGGGAAGAGGCTGGTGTGCTGGGCGTTTGCGGCACCGAGAGGCTTGGGCGTTTCGCCTATGTCAAGAACAGGCCCAACAAGGCGTCGGCGTTGTGTCTGGTTGATGTGTTTCCGCTGCATGTGCGGCAGATGGCGACACATTTCCCCGAGGCCGGAGAACGCAGGCGCAAATGGCTGTCGCCCAAAAAGGCTGCACAGCGGGTGGGGTCGCCTGAACTGGCTTCACTCTTGCGGGGATTCGGACATCTCGCGCAATAGAGGCAATATCAAGTCTTGATCTTGCCATGTTGGTCGGTATCTATTCGGCAACCGTATTCTGGACCTGTGATGATTCAATACGCATTGAAATGTAGCAACGGCCACAGCTTTGACAGCTGGTTTCAGTCCGCAGCCGCTTACGACAAACTGTCGGCTGCCGGGATGGTCACCTGCGCTGTTTGTGGCTGCAAGAACGTGGAAAAGGCGATCATGACGCCGCGGGTCCGGCCTGCGCGCACGGCGGTTGCCGAACAGGTTCCGACCAGCCCGGACTCTGATCAGATCAGCATGTCTACCCCGTCGCCTGACGTCGAACAGGTTCTGTCCGAATTGCGCCGCAAGGTCGAAGAGAATTCGGATTACGTCGGTCAGGATTTCGCCAAGGAAGCCCGCAAGATACATCTGGGCGACGCGCCTGAACGTGCGATCTATGGCGAAGCCAAGCCCGAGGAAGCCCGCGCATTGGTCGAAGACGGTGTGCCGGTGGCTCCCCTGCCTTTTGTCCCCTCGCGAAAGACCAACTGATCAATGCATATCGTGATTACAGGCGCAGGGCGTGGGATCGGAAAAACCCTTGCAGAACAATATCGTGCCAATGGTCACGCTGTTACCGGCACGGCCCGCGACGGCAGTGCCGAGGTTCGGCTGGATGTCTCTGACCCGGCGCAACAGCAGGCAATGTCTGAACAATTGCGGGACCAGCCCGTCGATCTGCTGGTCTGCAACGCAGGCGTCTATCTGGACAAAGGCCATGATCTGGACGGCTACCCGGCAGAGATGTGGGACCAGACTTTCTCAGCCAATGTGACCGGCGTGTTTCTGACCATTCAGTCTTTGCTGCCCAATCTGCGTGCAGCAAAGGGCAGAATCGCGATTTTGTCGTCTCAGATGGCGTCGCACACCCACGCGCCGGGGGGCAGTTACATCTATCGGGCTTCCAAAGCCGCTGCGCTGAATCTGGGGCGCAATTTGGCGACCGACCTGCGCGGTGATGGCATCGCGGTCGGCATTTACCACCCTGGTTGGGTCCAGACAGATATGGGCACGAATGCCGCAGATATCACCGTCGATCAGTCCGCCAAGGGCCTGCTCGAACGGTTTGATGCGCTATCGATTGAGACCACAGGCTGTTTCGAAACCTGGGACGGTCGCGCGCATCCCTATTGATTGGCCAATGCTGCCTTGGGAATTTCGTAGACCTCACCGGGTTCGATGAAGATCACCATGATGTCATCCGGCGTCTCATAGGTCAGCTTCGCGGTCGAGCTGCTGGAATCAGGTATTCCGTTTGTAAAGTAGATCCGCCGTACCTCTCCGGTTTTCAACTGAACGGCCAGCGTCGCGGTTCCATCTTCACGCTTGCGCAATTCGGCGGGGCAGCTGCCCATCGGCTCGCCCGAAAGTGCGGCGCAGGGCACGGTACCCAGCGAATTCTCGCCATCGGTGCCCGACAGGGTCGCGACCTGCGCGTGGGCAGCGGTTGAGATCAGGGTCAGGGCGGCGGCAAAACGATACATGGAAATCCTCATGGTCGAACAGATGCCGGCAGGCTGGCACCGGCAGGCTGCAATGTAAAGCGGCCCTGCGCCGCAGGTGAAACTTCTTTGCGCCCTTGCCCTTGCGTCCCCCCTCGCATAAGAGGCACGGGATCAGAAATCCCTGGCGCGGAGACTTTTGCCCCCATGCCCGTACTTGTGATGAAATTCGGCGGCACCTCGGTCGCTAATCTTGACCGTATCCGCCGCGCTGCCAAGCGCGTGGGTGTTGAGGTTGCCAAGGGGTATGACGTCATCGTCATCGTCTCGGCCATGTCGGGTAAAACCAATGAGTTGGTCGGTTGGGTTGACGAGATCTCACCGCTTTATGACGCGCGTGAATATGATGCCGTGGTGTCCTCGGGCGAGAATGTCACCGCGGGTCTGATGGCATTGACCTTGCAGGAAATGGATATCCCGGCGCGCAGCTGGCAGGGCTGGCAAGTGCCGCTGATCACCAATGGCGCGCATTCGGCAGCCCGGATCGAAGAGATCCCGCCTGAAAACATCAATCAGAAGTTCGGCGAAGGCATGCGTGTCGCGGTGGTCGCAGGCTTTCAGGGCATCAGCCCCGAAGGACGCATCACCACGCTGGGCCGGGGTGGTTCGGACACCACGGCGGTGGCCTTTGCCGCCGCGTTTGAGGCCGAGCGCTGCGATATCTACACGGACGTAGACGGCGTCTATACCACTGACCCGCGCATCTGCGAAAAGGCGCGCAAGCTGGACCGGATTTCGTTCGAGGAAATGCTCGAACTGGCCTCGCTGGGGGCCAAGGTGCTGCAAACCCGCTCGGTCGAGCTGGCGATGCGTTATAAGGTGAAACTGCGCGTTCTCTCAAGTTTTGAAGAACAATCCGACGAGGCCGGTACACTGGTCTGCGACGAGGAGGATATCATGGAATCCAATGTTGTGGCCGGTGTGGCCTATTCCCGCGACGAAGCCAAGATGACCGTCGTATCCGTGGCCGACCGCCCGGGCATCGCCTCGATCATCTTTACCGCGCTCAGCGATGAAGGCGTCAACGTCGACATGATCGTCCAGAACATCTCGGACGAAGGGCGCACGGACATGACCTTCTCATGCCCCACCAATCAGGTGACCCGCGCTGAAAAAGCGTTGCTGGCGATCAAGGAACAGGGTGAGCTGAACTATGCCGAACTGGTTGCGGACGAAGACGTCTGCAAGGTCTCGGTCGTGGGGATCGGCATGCGCTCGCAATCCGGTGTTGCGGCGAAGATGTTCAAAATCCTCTCGGATGAAGGGATCAACATCAAGGTCATCACAACCTCCGAGATCAAAATTTCCGTGTTGATCGACAGGAAATACATGGAACTTGCGGTTCAGGCGCTGCATGATGCGTTTGAACTGGACAAGGCGGCCTGAGCGTTTCAGCCAAGGGTCACGCCTGACACCATAAAACGGTTGGGCCATGGCGGACGGTACGGAAACAGAATCCCGCAAGCTGCTCGGGCGGTTACGCGAGGAGATGGCCAGCGAGGCCGCCGGTCAGGAACGCCTTGACCGGATCACGCAGTTGATTGCCGACAGTATCCGGGCAGAGGTCTGCTCGATCTATCTGTTCCGGGATGAAGAGACGCTTGAACTTTGCGCCACCGAAGGTCTTTCGCCTGAGGCGGTGCACAAGACCCGGATGCGGATGGGCGAGGGGCTGGTGGGTCGCGTCGCCAAGTCCGGCAAGGTGGTGAATGCCGCCGACGCACCCTCGGCCAAAGGTTTCCGCTACATGCCGGAAACCGGAGAAGAACGGTTCTCGTCGTTCCTTGGCGTGCCCGTGCAGCGACTGGGTCAGAAACTGGGCGTTCTGGTGGTCCAGTCCCGCGAGGCGCGTGAGTTTTCGGCGGATGAGGTTTACGCTCTGGAAGTAGTCGCCATGGTTCTGGCCGAAATGGCCGAACTGGGCGCTTTTGTGGGCGAAGGCGCAGCCCTGTCGCCGCTACACCAGCAATCTGTACAGCTGGAAGGTGGCCCGGCGCAGGAAGGGTCTGCCGAAGGCCATGTCTGGCTGCATGAACCCCGCGTTGTCATCACCAACCCGATTGCGGACGATCCGCACCGCGAACGCGAGCGCCTGTCCGAGGCGGTCGAAGAACTGCGCGTCGGTGTCGACAAGATGCTCGAAATATCTCAGGGCGGCGATACCGAGCAGCTGCAGGTGCTCGAAGCCTATCGGATGTTCGCCAATTCCAAAGGCTGGATGCGCCGGATGGAAGAGGATATTGCACTTGGCCTCAGCGCTGAGGCTGCGGTTGAGAAAGAGCAATCTCAGGCCCGCGCCCGCATGGGGCAGGTGACCGATCCCTATTTGCGCGAACGGCTGGCGGACCTGGATGATCTCAGCAACCGTTTGCTGCGGATCCTGACCGGGCAGGGGGCCACCAATGGCGCAGACCTGCCGCCCGATCCGATTCTGATCGCCCGCAATATCGGTCCCGGTGACCTGTTGGAATATGGCCGCTCGCTTAAGGGTATCGTGCTTGAGGAAGGCTCGGTCGGCAGTCATGCCACCATCGTTGCCCGCGCGTTGGCGATCCCGCTGGTGGTGCATGTGGGCCGGATCACGACCGAGGCGTTGAACGGTGACCATATCCTTGTGGATGGCGACAATGGAGTTGTCCATCTGCGCCCCGAAGATACCGTCGTCAGCGCCTTCCGCGACAAGATCGCGATGCAGGCCAAGGCGCAGGAGCGATATGCCTCGATCCGCGAAACGCCTACGGTCACGCAGGACGGCGCGCGCATCAATATGGTGATGAATGCGGGTCTAATGGCCGATCTGCCGTCGCTGGGCAATTCCGGCGCCGAGGGCGTTGGTCTGTTCCGGACCGAGCTGCAGTTCCTGATCCGGAACCAGATGCCGAAACGGTCCGAGCTTGTGACCCAGTATCAGCGCGTTCTGGATGCCGCGGGTGAGAAGCGCGTGGTGTTCCGGACGCTGGATATCGGCTCGGACAAGGTGCTGCCCTATATGAAGCATGTGGCCGAGCCGAACCCGGCGTTGGGCTGGCGTGCGATCCGGGTTGGCCTCGACAAGCGCGGCGTGATGCGGATGCAGTTACAGGCGCTGCTGCGCGCGGCCAACGGGCGTCCGTTGACGGTCATGTTCCCCTTTGTGGCGCAGGCCGATGAGTTCCGCGAAGCCAGGTGGGAGGTCAACAAGACCATCGAGCGTGAAAAACGGCTGGGCCATGCCCTGCCGGAATCGCTTGAGGTCGGTGCGATGCTGGAAACCCCATCGCTGGCATTTGCGCCGCAAAAGTTCTTTGACGAGGTCGATTTCATCTCGATCGGCGGCAACGATCTGAAGCAGTTTTTCTTCGCCGCCGACCGCGAAAACGAACTGGTGCGCCGCCGCTATGATACGCTGAATGTCAGCTTCCTCAGCTTCATCGAACGCATTGTTGAGCGTTGCAACATCTCGGACACGCCGCTCAGCTTCTGCGGCGAAGACGCCGGGCGTCCGGTCGAAGCACTGTGTCTGGCGGCGATGGGTATCCGAACCCTGTCGATGCGCCCGGCCTCAATCGGGCCGGTCAAAAGCCTGCTTTTGCGGTCGAACCTGCAGGATGTTCGCAAGATCATCGCCGATGCTCGGCACCGTGGCGAGCAATCCGTGCGCCCGTCGGTGATGGACTGGTTGCGGTCGCAATCGTGATGGCCCTGACAGCACAAGGACAATTCCGGGCTTGATTTTCGTGTCCGGTTTCCGTATCCAGCCGGTAAATGTTAGCGATAACATAGATTGGAGCGTATCCACGCCTCACATCCCGGCTGAAGCCCTAGATAGCAGGGTGGGGAATTCGAAAGGAAGCGGACCATGGTTTCACGCGTAATTCCGGTAGATCCGTTTGACCTCGTGCTGTTCGGCGCGACGGGTGATCTGGCGCAACGCAAGATCCTGCCGGGGCTCTATCATCGGTTCGCGGTCGGGCAGATGCCCGAAGATGCGCGCATCATCGGTACCGCGCGGTCCGAGGTCGACAGCGACGGGTTTCGCGCCCAACTGCGCGTGTCGATGGATGAATTCGCCCCGAAATACGACAAAGACACTCTGGATCGTTTCCTGTCGCGTGTTGACTATGTTCCGGTGGATGCGTTGGGGGATGCGGGCTGGCCTGATCTGGCCAAGGCACTGCGCCCGGATGTCGTGCGCGCCTTTTACCTGTCCGTGGGGCCAAGCCTTTTTTCTGGCATCGCGCAACGGCTGAACGATCACGGGCTGGCCACGCCTGACAGCCGGATCGTGGTTGAAAAACCCTTCGGCCATGATCTGGCCTCGGCCAAGGCGCTGAATGGGGGCCTGCGCGCCTGTTTCGAAGAGCATCAAATCTATCGGATCGACCATTATCTGGGCAAGGAAACCGTGCAGAACCTGATGGCCCTGCGCTTTGCCAATTCGCTGTTCGAACCGCTCTGGAACGCGACCCATGTCGATCACGTTCAGATCACCGTGGCCGAGACCGTGGGTGTCGAAGGGCGCGGCGCGTACTACGATCAATCCGGTGCGATGCGTGACATGATCCAGAACCATCTGGTGCAACTGCTGTGCCTGACGGCGATGGAGCCGCCCTCGAAATTCTCGCCCAACGCGGTACGCGATGAGAAGGTGAAGGTCATCGAAGCGCTGGAGCCGGTGGAACCCAAGGATATCGCTCGTGGCCAGTACCGCACCGAAAAAGGGGGCGATGGCTATCTGGATCACGTCGGCAACCCCGCCAGCCGCTCCGAAAGCTTCATCGCGCTGAAGGCGCATATCGGCAACTGGCGCTGGGCCGGGGTGCCGTTTTACCTGCGCACCGGTAAGCGCCTGCGGGCTCGGGAATCCGAGATCGCCGTGTTCTTCCGCGATCCGCCGCATACGATTTTTCCGAATGTCGGGCCTCTGCATGGCAATGTGCTGGTGATCCGCCTGCAACCAGACGAAGGCATCACCCTCCGCACGACCATCAAGGAACCGGGGCAGGGCGGCTTCCGCCTGTCCGACGTGGCGCTCGACATGAGCTTTGCTGATGCGCTGGGCGACCACTCACAATCGCCTGACGCCTATGAACGCCTGATAATGGACGTGATCCGCGGTGATCAGACCCTGTTCATGCGCGGTGATGAGGCCGAGGCCGCCTGGGCCTGGGTCGATCCCATCATTCACGGCTGGGAAGAGCGTGGCGACAAGCCTGCGAAATATGATCAGGGCAGTTCCGGCCCCGAAGAGGCATTGATGCTGATGCATCGCGATGGGCGCCGCTGGCGTCAGATCGGAGGGTAATCATGGTCAACACAGTCATATCCGACGTCACCAAACGCATCATCGACCGCAGCGCCGATCTGCGCGGCCCGCATTTGGAACGGATGGAGCAGGCCAAATCCAAAGGCCCAGCCCGCGCGCATCTGTCCTGCAGTGGCCAGGCCCACGCCTATGCGGGGGCTGGTGAGGATCAGGACTCCATGGCCACCGGCACTGCGGGAAACCTCGGAATCGTCACCGCCTATAACGACATGCTCTCTGCCCACCAGCCTTTCGAACGCTATCCCGCCTTGATCCGCGATGCGATCCGCGTGGCGGGCGGCACCGCGCAGGTCGCGGGCGGCGTTCCGGCCATGTGCGACGGCGTGACCCAAGGCGAGGCCGGGATGGAGCTGTCCCTGTTCTCACGCGACGTGATTGCCTTGGCGACGGGTGTTGCGCTCAGCCACAACACCTATGACGCAGCGGTGTTTCTGGGCGTCTGCGACAAGATCGTCCCCGGCTTGATTATTGGCGCTCAGGCCTTTGGCCATCTGCCCGCCGTCTTCCTGCCAGCCGGCCCGATGACCAGCGGCTTGCCGAACGACGAAAAGGCAAAGGTCCGCCAGAAATTCGCTGCCGGTGAAGTGGGCCGCGAAGAGCTGATGAAGGCCGAAATGGCCGCCTATCATGGCCCCGGCACCTGCACCTTCTACGGCACTGCCAACACCAACCAGATGCTGATGGAATTCATGGGCCTGCACCTGCCAGGGTCCAGCTTTATTAACCCGAATACGCCTCTGCGCGACGCCCTGACCGAGGAAGGCGCCCGTCGCGCCCTGTCGCTCAGCGCGCTGGGCAATCACTACACGCCCGTCTGCCAGATCCTCGACGAGCGCGCTTTTGTCAACGGCATCGTCGGCCTGATGGCTACCGGAGGGTCCACCAACCTGCTGATCCACCTGATCGCCATGGCGCGGGCCGGGGGTATCGTGCTGGATTGGGAGGATTTTTCCGACATCTCCGCTGTGGTCCCTCTGGTCGCGCGGGTTTATCCGAACGGTCTGGCCGACGTAAACCACTTCCACGCTGCCGGGGGCTTGGGCTTTGCCATCGGCACGCTGCTTGAGGAAGGATTGCTGCACCCCGATACGCTCACCGTTGCGGGGCAGGGCCTGCACAACTACACCAAGGAACCCAAGCTTAAGAACGGCGAACTGGTCTGGGAAGACGGCGCAGGCCACAGCCTGAACGAAAAGATCGTCCGTCCCGCCAACGATCCGTTCCAACCCACGGGCGGCCTCTCGCGCCTGACCGGTAATCTGGGCACCGGCGTCATGAAGGTCTCGGCCGTGGCGCCAGAACACCAAGTGGTCGAAGCACCCGTGCGTGTGTTCCACGATCAGAACGCCGTGAAAGCTGCCTTCAAAGCCGGAGAGTTCACCGATGACGTCATCGTTGTTGTTCGCTTCCAGGGACCAAAGGCCAATGGCATGCCTGAACTGCACTCGCTGACCCCAATCCTCTCAATCCTGCAGGGCCGGGGCCAAAAGGTCGCTCTGGTCACCGATGGCCGTATGTCCGGCGCATCTGGCAAGGTACCCGCCGCCATCCATGTCTGCCCCGAAGCACTGGACGGCGGGGCCATCGCCTATCTGCAGGATGGAGATCTCCTGCGCGTCGATGCCGTCAAAGGCGAGCTTGAAATCCTCACCCCCGGCGTTCTCGACCGCACCCCGGCCACTGCAGATCTCACCGCAAACCAACACGGCGTTGGCCGTGACCTCTTCAGCGCCTTCCGTCAGAATGTCGGCTCAGCCGACACCGGCGCCAGCATTTTCGGAGTTTGAACCCATGTCCAAAACTCAACGCACCCGCGAGATCTGCGCGCTGGCCCCGATCGTCCCGGTTCTGGTCGTGGATGACGCCGCCCACGCCCGCCCGCTGGCCGAAGCTCTGGTCGCCGGAGGCCTTCCCGCGCTTGAGGTCACTTTGCGCACCCCTGCCGCGCTCGATGCGATCCGCGCAATGGCCGATGTCCCCGGCGGTGTTGTTGGTGCAGGCACGCTGATCACCCCCGAGGACGTCCGCGCCGCCAAAGAAGCGGGTGCACAATTCGGCGTCTCCCCCGGTGCAACTGATGCCCTGATCGCCGCCTGCGAAGCCGAAGGCTTGCCTCTTCTCCCCGGTGCGGCCACCGCAAGTGAAGCCATGGCTCTACTGGAAAAGGGCTATGACATGCTGAAATTCTTCCCCGCCGAAGCCTCCGGCGGGGCACCCGCCCTGAAAGCCATCGGCGCACCCCTGCCGCAGATCGCCTTCTGTCCCACAGGTGGCGTGTCGCCCTCAAACGCCCTCGATTACTTGTCGCTATCGAATGTTGTCTGCGCAGGCGGCAGCTGGGTTGCGCCCAAACAGATGGTTCAAAACGGCGATTGGGCCGGGATCGAAACACTTGCGCGCGAGGCGGCAAGCCTGACGGATTGACGCCACAGGGCGAAACGCTAGGGTAGGCCTCAATTCAAACAGGTTGCCCTCATGACAAACCAGCTCTCCCTCGCGCATGGGCGCGAGTATCTGGCCATTCCCGGCCCTTCGGTCATGCCCGACGCGGTGCTGCAAGCCATGCACCGCCCGTCGCCCAATATCTATGACGGCGAACTGATCGAGATGATGCCCGCGCTGACACGTGATCTGAAGCGTGTGGCCGGGACCCAACATAACGTCGCCATCTACATCGCCAACGGCCACGGCACGTGGGAGGCCGCGCTTTCCAACGTCATCGCCCCGGGCGAAACTGTGCTCGCTCCAGCCTCGGGCCGCTTCACCCATGGCTGGGCAGAGATGGCCGAGGGGATCGGCGCAAAGATCGAGTTGATCGATTTCGGCATGTCCTCACCCTGGGATCTCGACCGTATCGCCGAAGCTCTGCGTGCTGATACCAGCCACAAAATCAAAGCGGTGCTCGCGGTTCATGTCGACACGTCCACGTCGATCCGGAACAATATCCCGGCTCTGCGCGCCTTGCTCGACGATCTTGATCACCCCGCTTTGCTGATGGCGGATTGCATCGCCTCGATGGGTTGCGACCGGTTCGAGATGGATGCCTGGGGCGTCGATGTCACGGTCACCGCCTGCCAAAAGGGGCTGATGACCCCGGCAGGTACCGGCTTTGTCTTTTTCAACGACAAAGCACTGGCCAAACGGGCCTCCATGCCCCGCGTCTCGCAATACTGGGACTGGCAGCCCCGCGCCAACCCCGATCTGTTCTACCAGTATTTCAACGGCACCGCGCCAACTCACCACCTCTATGGTTTGCGCGCAGCACTCGATCTGATCCATGGCGAAGGCTTGGAACATGTCTGGGCCCGCCACGAACACCTTGCCAAAGCCATCTGGGCCGCTTGCGAGATCTGGACGCAAGGCGGAGCGCTTCAATTCAATGTCACCGACCCAGCGCATCGCAGCCACGCGGTCACCGCCCTGCGCCTGACCGAAGGACGTGGTACGCTGCTGCGGAACTACACTGAAAACCAGCTCGGCCTGACTCTGGGCATCGGTCTGGGGATGGAGGATTGGGACGGCTGTTTCCGGCTCGGCCATATGGGCCATGTAAACGCGCAAATGATCATGGCCATGCTTGGTGGTATCGAAACCGCCATGGCCGCGCTCGATATTCCCCGCGGCAAAGGCGCCCTCGAAGCCGCTGCAGCAGCACTCGCCGACCAGAGCTGATCCGCATCTTCATCTGGCCATAAATATCTTCGGGGGGATCGCGCCATGGCGCGATGGGGGGCAGACAGCCCCCTACACGGCCCGGGCCTTCGCCAAAGCCACAGGCAAAGCAGCTTCAAAGGCCGACATCTCAGTCTCCCCCCCGCAACTCACCCGAATACACCGGTTCTGAGGTGCCGCGAACGGCATCCGCACGAACACACGCTGTTCGACCAGCGAGTCCAGAACAGCCTTGGCAAACACCCCATCGCGCCCGCAATCGATCGCCACGAAATTCGTGGCAGAACTTATAGGCTCCAGCCCGTTCTCTCGCGCAATTTGTCCGATCCGGTCGCGCGCTTCGGCAATCTGCGTCTGAACTTGCACTAGCCAATCGCCATCTTCCAACGCCGCCAATGCTCCGGCCTGCGCGGCGCGATTCATGCCAAAGTGATTGCGCACTTTGTTAAAGCCCGCAATCAACTCCGGCGCACCGATGGCGTAACCCACCCGCGCCCCGGCCATGCCATAGACTTTGGAAAAGGTCCGCATCCGGATCACACGCGGATCGTCTGCAGCAACGGGCGCGGCGGTGCCTTCGGGCGCGCATTCCACATAAGCCTCGTCAAGGACCAGCAAGCAGCCGTCGGGCAGCGCCTCCATCGCGGCAACGATAGCCGCCCCTGAATGCCAGGTTCCCATCGGGTTATCCGGGTTGGCCAGATAAACCAGCTTTGCGCCCATCTCTGCCGCTTTGGCGAACAAGGCCGCCGGGTCCTCGTGATCGTCGCGATAGGGAACCGTGTGCAAAATCCCTCCGAACCCCGCCACGTGATAGTTGAATGTGGGATAAGCCCCGTCCGAGGTCACGACTGTATTGCCCGACCCGACCAGCAGCCGCACCAGATAGCCCAGCAACCCATCAATACCTTCCCCAACCACGATATTCTCGGGCGTGACGCCATGATGCGCCGCCAGTGCATGGCGTAGGTCAAAGTTCTCGGGATCGCCATACATCCAGACCTCTCCCGCCGCCCGTTGCATCGCCTCAATGGCACGAGGTGAGGGGCCAAACACGCTCTCATTCGCGCCGATCCGGGCAACGAAAGGCGCGCCACGCTGGCGCTCCTGCGTTTCGGGGCCGACAAAAGGCACGGTAGCGGGCAGGGATTGCGCAAGCGGGGTAAAACGAGGACCAGTCATGGCCGCAGATAAGCGCAACCTCTGCAGAGGGGCAAGCCTTGCACCCTGTCGCAATCACCGTCAGGGTGTCCGCAACCATGGTTCGGAGGTGGCATGCGTTTTCTACTGGGGCTTGTCCTGATCGGTCTTGCTTATCTGTCGTTCTGGCCGGTCCCTGTTGATCCCGTCGCGCATGAGATGCCCAAGCCGCCCGGTTTCACTGGTGATTTTGCTGAGAACACCCATCTCGATAAAGCGCAGCTGATCTCCCTCCCGGACGGAGAGATCGGCCCCGAAGATATTGCGATCCTGCCCGGTGGTGCGGTCTACACCACCAGCCTGTCTGGCGCTCTTTATCGCATCGACGGGGATCAGCCGACCCAGGTCGATCAACTCGACGGTCGCCCTCTGGGTCTGCGTGCAGGACCGGATGGTGCGCTCTACATTGCTGACAGCTTTCGCGGTCTGATGCGCTGGTCCGGACCAGGAACGCTGGAGACGCTGGCCTCCGAGATCGACGGAGCGCCCATGATTTATGCCAACAACCTCGATGTGGCGCAGGATGGCATGGTTTATTTTTCGAACTCTTCGGACCGCTTCGATCCTGAAACGATGGGCGGCACCAAACCCACCTCGGTCATGACCATTTGGGAGCAATCTCCGACCGGCTACGTCGCGCGATATTCTCCCGACGGCAGCGTCGAGAAGATCGCCGAGGGATTTGTTTATACCAACGGTATCGCCCTTTCGCCGGACGAAGATTTCCTGCTGATCGCCGAAACGGGACGGGCGCGGGTACACAAACTCTGGCTCTCCGGCCCGAAGGTCGGAACGCAGGAGGTTTTACTCGATAACCTGCCGGGCTATCCCGACAACATCAAAGCGCAGGGCGATGGCACCTATTGGATGGCCTTCGCCAGCCCGCGCGTGCCATCCGAGGCGCTGATGCCTTATCCCTTCCTGCGCAAGGTGATCTGGCGGCTGGGCCCGATGGTGCGCCCTGCGCCGATTCACCGCGGTATGTTGGTGCAGTTCGACGGCGACGGAACCATCCTGCGGACGCTGCAGGACCCGGACGGACGGTTGGGCATTACCACCAGCGGGCAAGTTGTCGACGACCAGTTCTATGTGATGACGCTGGATTCTCCGTGGTTTGGCCGGATGCCACTCTCCGATATGCCCTGACGTCGCAGTGGCGCCGACCGTCCCGAGCTGGCATGGTTGCCGCAACAAAGAACACCCCGGAGGTCCCATGTCCCGCGTATCCGTCGAATACAAAGACCACATCGCCCATGTCACGCTGACCCGCGGCGACAAGATGAACGCGCTGGATGATGCGATGATCAAGGCGATCCTTTCGGCAGGACAAGAGGTCGCCGCCGCCGATATCCGCGCCGTGGTGCTGTCGGGCGAAGGTAAAAGCTTCTGCGCCGGACTCGACATGGCCAGCTTTGCCAGCATGGCACATACCGATCCAACCGAATGGCTGATGACCCGCAGCCACGAGGACGCCAACGAGATGCAGGAGCTCGCCCTGACCTGGCGGCGCGTTCCGGTTCCGGTGATCTGTGCCATTCAGGGCGTCGCCTATGGCGGAGGTCTTCAGATCGCGCTGGGCGCAGATATCCGCATTGCGCATCCCGAAGCCAAGCTGGCGGTGATGGAGATGAAATGGGGCATCATCCCCGACATGGGTGGCATGGTTCTGCTGCCCCAGCTTGTGCGTTCAGACGTGCTGCGTCTGCTGACTTACACGGCCCGTCCCATCGGCGCGCCACAGGCGGCGGATTGGGGGCTGGTGACAAAACTTTCCGACGACCCTCTGACCGAAGCGCTTGCTCTGGCCGAGGATATTGCTGGTAAAAGCCCCTCGGCCATCCGCGCGGCCAAGCGCCTGATCGAAGTGGCCGAAAGCAAATCCCGCGCTGAGGTTCTGATCGAGGAATCCGCCGAACAGGTGGAGCTTATCGGAAAGCCGGATCAGATCGAGGTCATCACGGCCCAGATGCAGGGCCGCAAGCCCGAGTTCAAATAATCAGCGCATAAAACTGCGCCGCGCGTCGCGGGCCATATTGTACCGCATCTCCAGCTCGGCGATGCGGGCCATGGCGGCTTTTCTGTCCGCGGGATCGGTCAGCGCTGCATAGTCCTGCCGTGCCGCGTCCAGCTCTTTCTTGATGTTGAACTCCTCGGGCAACACCCCAGCCTGCGCCATGATCCGATGACCCGCTGCAATAGCGGGATCGCCCTGAGCTTCGGATGAGCGGTCGGGCAGGGGCTCACCTTCGCCTTCAAGACCCTGTAACTGGCCCTCGGCCTGCGCCTTTTTGATCTGGCGTTCCACCAGTTTTCCAAGCGACCCGAACATGTGCGCATCATACCGATTACGGCGACAAGGCGAAAGGGATCAACGCATTCTGCTTGTCACAAGATGCGCGATGCCACCGGCCAGAAGCCCCCAGACCGCAGCACCCAGCCCAAAGACCGTGATGCCGGACGCGGTGATGGCCAGCGTCAGAATGGCCGCTTCACGCTCAGCAGGCACATCCAGCGCGGCATGCATCGAATTGGCCATTACGCCGATCAGTGCAACCCCGGCCAGAGTGCCCATCAACATCGGATCAGCATGGGCGGCAAAGCTGGTGATCGCCACGGCAAAGACGCCAAACAGGCAGTAGAACACACCGCCCATGATCGCAGACCAGTATCGCTGCGCAGGGTCGGGATGGCTGTCCTCGTTGGAACACATCGCGGCCGTGATGGCGGCCAGACAGGTCGCGGGGGCGCCGAACGGGGCCGAAAGCAGGCTCGCGCCACCGACGGATGAAAACAGCTTGCCGGGAACGGGGGCAAAACCAAAGCTGCGCATCACTGCGACGCCGGGGATATTCTGCGTTGCCATGGTGACGATGAACAGCGGAACGCCGATGCCGATGGCGGACGCGGCTGAGAAGGACGGCGTGGTCCAGATCGGAGCCGCGATCAGTCGGTCCGGCATCAGTTGCGTATCTCCTGCGTTCAGAGACACCACGACGGCCGCGGCGACCACGGCTGCCGGGACCGCGAACAACCGGTTGAAGCGACCCGCGATGAACCATGTCAGGATCACCGGCAGCGCCTGCCATGGAATTTCAACCGCAGCTTTGAAGGGCACAAGGCAGAGCGGCAACAACACCCCAGCCAGCATCGCCTGCGCCAGCGATGTTGGGATTGCTGCAGCCAGCCGCCCAAGGGGCTTCCACAGCCCCGCCAGCACGGTCAGAGCTCCGGCGCATAGGAACGCTCCGGTCGCGCCTGAAAACCCCTCGACCGGGGCGGCAGACACCGCCAGCAATGCGGCCCCTGGCGTAGACCACGCGACGCTGATTGGCATTTTATACCGCAGGCTGAGGACGATGGCCGCAAGCCCCATGGCAATTGCTGCGCTCATTAGGCCCGACGCTGCTTGCGTAGGCGAAGCCCCCATGGCGCCCAGCCCTTGCAGGACGATGGGGAACGAACTGAAGAACCCGACAATGGCCACAACCAACCCGGTTGAGACGGTCTGCATCGGAGGGAAAGGTCGCGCCATCGGGGCCTCGGAGGATTGTGTCGCCGAAGTGCTACCAAGCGCGGGTGGGCGCGAACAAGAGGGAAAGCCTTGAGGTTAAAGAAAAACCCCTCCGTCAGGTTTGGCGGAGGGGTTTGGATCTGAATATTTGTGAAAAGATGAAGATCAGGCGATTTCGGCCAGACGGGCGAGGGCCTCGTTCAGCTTGGCCTCTTCTTCTTCACGGGCGGCGAGGTTGGCCTTGGCTTCCTCAACCACCTCTTCCGGGGCCGAGGCCACGAATTTGGGGTTGTTCAGACGCCCGCGCAAGCCGCCCAGTTCCTTGGCCAGTTTGCCCTTAGCTTTCTCCAACCGTTCCTTCTCGGCGCCGATATCGATGATATCCGCCAGCGGCAGGCCGAAGCTCGCGCCGGGGGCGGCGATCGAGATCGTGCCTTTGGGCAGTTCATCCGCTTTGGTCAGGCTGTCGATCCGCGCCAAGCGCTTGATCAGCGCTTCGTTGCGGTCCCATGCAGCCTGTCCATTGGCGTCGATCTCGGTCACCAGCATAGGCACATAGAGGCCCGCCGGAACCCGCATCTGCGCACGGGCCGAGCGGGTGTTTTCGATCACCGAGATCACCCAGTTCATCTCGCGATCCGCCTCTGCGTCGATCAGATCGGCGGCGGAATAGCTCGGCCAGTCGGCGTGGACGACCATCTTGGGCCGCGCGCCGGTCAGGCCCCAAAGCTCCTCGGTGATGAAGGGCATGATCGGGTGCAGCAGGACCATACACTGGTCCAGAACCCAGCGCATGGTGGCGCGGGTCTCGGCCTGTGCCTCGGCGTCGTCGCCTTGCAGCAGCGGTTTTGAAAGTTCCACATACCAGTCGCAGACCTTACCCCAGACAAAGGCGTAAAGCCCGTTGGCCGCGTCGTTGAAGCGATAGCTCTCCAGCGCCGCATCGACTTCTTCGCGCACGCGGGCGGTTTCGCCGATGATCCAGCGGTTTACAGCCGCTTTGGGCTTCAGGTCGGCCACGTCCAGTAACGGCACGGCGTCGGTGAAGACCTCGTTCATCTCGGCAAAGCGGACGGCGTTCCATAGCTTGGTGCCAAAGTTGCGGTAACCGGTGATGCGCTCGCGGGATAGTTTCAGCACCCCGCCGATGGCCGCCATCGAGGCGTTGGTGAACCGCAGCGCATCGGCGCCGAATTCGTCCACGATCTCCAACGGGTCGATGACGTTGCCGGTGGTCTTGGACATCTTCTTGCCCTTCTCGTCGCGGACGAGCTGGTGCAGGTAAACAGTGTGGAACGGGATCTGGTCGACCACGGCCAGCTGCATCATCATCATCCGGGCGACCCAGAAGAACAGGATGTCGAAACCGGTGACCAGAACGTCCGTGGGGAAGTAGCGCTCCAGTTCTTCTGTCTGTTCCGGCCAGCCCAGCGTGCCGATGGGCCAGAGGCCGGAGGAGAACCATGTGTCGAGGACATCGGGATCGCGCCAAACCGGGTAGACCAGCCTGGTCGGGTCTTGTTCGACCGCGTATTGAGCAAGGCTTTCAGCGAACTGATGGATCGCTTCCTGCTTGTCGGCAACTTCGACAACCGTCGCATGGCTCAGCGGGCTGGGAATGTTTGCATTGTCGTCGAGGAATTTCTCGGTAACGGCTTTAAGGCTCGCAGCGCATTCCATGACATTGCCACGGTGCAGCATGCCGCCTTCGTTCAGCAAACGGCCCAATTCGACCAAATCAAGGTCGCCGTCGTTTTCATCGTCCTTAAAGTTCTCAGCCGATAGATCGAGACCATACCAAACCGGTATCTGATGTCCCCACCACAGCTGGCGCGAGATGCACCAGGGCTCGATGTTTTCCAGCCAGTGGTAATAGGTTTTCTCGCCCGACTCGGGGATGATCTTGACCGTACCGTCCTTGACCGCATCCAGCGCGGGGCCGACGACCTTGGCTGCATCGACGAACCATTGGTCGGTGAACATCGGTTCGATGACCACTTTCGAGCGGTCGCCAAACGGCTGCATGATCGGTTTGCTCTCGACCAGCGGGACCAGCTTGTCCGCGCCTTCATGATCGGGCTTCAGGGCGGTTGATCCCAGACGGGGATCATCCGCGCGGGTCATCACGGCCAGACCGTCAGCGGTAATCTCTTCCACAACCTTCGCGCGCGCTTCGAACCGGTCGAGCCCGCGCAGGTGATCGGGGATCAGGTTGATCGCGTCGATCTCGTTCTCGGTGAACTCTTTGCCGCGTGCGTATTCCTGCGCCTTGTCAGCCTCTTCGGCATAAGGCGCCCCATCGGCCCGCATCGCGCCTTTGGTGTCCATGAGACGATACATCGGAATGCCGCCGCGCTTGGCGACCATGTTGTCGTTGAAGTCATGCGCGCCGGTGATCTTCACCGCGCCCGAGCCGAAATCGGGGTCCGGATACTCATCGGTGATAATCGGGATCTGACGGCGATGCTCTTTCGGGCCAACCGGGATTTCGCAGAGTTTGCCGACGATTGGCGCGTATCGTTCATCCGACGGATGAACCGCAACCGCGCCGTCGCCCAGCATGGTTTCGGGGCGGGTTGTGGCGATCGAGATATAGTCGCGCTCTTCCTCCAGCACGATATTCCCGTCCTCATCTTTCTCGACGTAGGTATAGGTCTCACCGCCCGCCAGCGGATACTTGAAGTGCCACATATGGCCCGCAACTTCGATATTCTCGACCTCAAGGTCCGAGATTGCGGTCTCGAAATGCGGGTCCCAGTTGACCAGACGCTTGCCGCGATAGATCAGGCTCTTTTCGTACATGTCGACGAAGACCTTGATCACCGCATCGTGAAAATTCGCAGAATTTTCGTGCCCCGTGCGCGGATCACCCGCCGCGCCGGCCATGGTAAACGCGTTGCGCGACCAGTCGCAGGAGGAGCCAAGACGCTTCAACTGCTCAATGATCGTACCGCCGTATTCACCTTTCCATTCCCAGACCTTCTCAAGGAATTTCTCACGCCCCAACTCACGGCGGCCGGGCTGCTGCGTGGCGGCCAACATCTTTTCCACCTGCATCTGCGTGGCGATACCAGCATGGTCCTGACCGGGTTGCCAAAGCGTGTCGAAACCGCGCATCCGGTGCCAGCGGATCAGGATGTCCTGCAGCGTGTTGTTGAACGCGTGGCCCACATGCAGCGCGCCCGTCACGTTGGGCGGTGGGATCATGATGGTAAAGCTTTCATCGCGCGATTTGTTCGCGCCTGCCTTGAAGGCTCCGGCCTGTTCCCAGGCCTGATAAATGCGGGCCTCGGCCTCGGCCGCGTTGAATGTCTTTTCCATCGCCATGGGGTGCGTCCTGCGTCATCAATCTCGGGTCAGCGCCTGCAATAACGAATGCGTGCGGGAAGGGGAAGGGTCTGCGCGCTCTGGACAACGAACCCGTTCAGCCTAATGTCGCCCCTGACGCAGCCCAAAGGATCGCCCCATGGAAAAGTTCGGCAAAAGCCAGCCCGTCAAACGGACCGAGGACCTGCGGTTTTTGACCGGGAACGGCCAATACATGGATGACGCGGTACCCGAAAACGCGCTGCACGTGGCGTTTTTCCGCAGCCCGGTGGCGCATGGCCAGATCACGGCGCTGGATCTGGAAGCCGCGCGCGCGGCAGAGGGCGTGCGGCTGGCGATGGCGCTCGACGATCTGCAGGCGACAGGCATCGACACCGTGATGAACGGGGCCACTGTGCCCAACCGCGACGGCACTCAGGCTGCATCCCCCGAGAGGCACATGCTGGCCAACAAACGCGTCCGCTTCGTGGGTGAGCCGGTGGCAGTCGTGGTGGCTGATACGCTGCTGCAGGCACGCGACGCGGCTGAGTTGATCTGGATGGAGACTGAAGACCTGCCCGTAAAGATGGACGTTGGCGCGGGCGGCGAAACACTGCACCCCGAGGCCCCCGACAACCACGCCTTTGACTGGGGCCTGGGCGATGAGGCCGCGACCGAGGCAGCCTTTGCCACCGCCGCCCACATCGTCTCGCTGAACGTCGAAGATAACCGTGTCATCATCACCTCACTTGAGCCGCGCGGGTGTCAGGCCAACTGGGAAGATGGGCGCCTGCATTTTTCCTATGGCGGGCAGGGTGTCTGGGCGATGCGGACGCAATTGGCGCAAAAGCTGAAGCTGGATGCGGAAGACGTCCGCGTCACCACCCCGGATGTGGGCGGCGGCTTCGGTATGAAGGTGATGCCTTACCCTGAATATTTCTGCACCGCCGTTGCCGCCAAGAAACTGGGCCAGCCGGTGCACTGGATGTCGGACCGGTCCGAGGCGATGCTATCCGATCACCATGGCCGCGACCTGACCTCGCTGGGTGAACTGGCCTTTGATGCCGATCACCGAATTACCGCCTATCGCGTGCACAGCAAGGTCAATCTGGGTGCCTATAACAGCCATTTCGGGCAGGCGATCCAGACCAGCCTTTTCAGCAAGGTGCTGATGGGCGTTTATGACGTGCAAACCACCTATCTGCGGGTCGAAGGGTTCTATACCAACACCACGCAGGTCGACGCTTATCGCGGCGCCGGACGGCCCGAGGCGATCTATGTGCTGGAACGGGTCATGGACCGCGCAGCGCGCGAGCTGGGCGTCGATCCGTGGGAGCTGCGGCGCAAGAACTTCATTCGTCCCGCCGATTTCCCTTATACCTCGGCCACCGGTGAAACCTATGACGTCGGCGATTTCGACATGGTCCTCAGCCGCGCGGCCAGCCAGACCAGCGGGTTTGCAACCCGCAAGGCGGCGGATGCCGAACGGGGCCTGATCCGCGGACAGGGCCTCTGTTACTATATCGAAAGTATTTTGGGTGACCCTTCCGAGAACTCGAAGGTCGAGTTTTGCGAGGATGGCGCGGTGAACCTATACGTCGGCACCCAATCGAACGGGCAGGGGCACGAGACTGTCTATGCCCATTTCCTGTCAGATCAGACCGGGATTCCGATGGACCGGATCACCGTCGTTCAGGGCGACACGGACAGGCTCGCCCATGGTGGCGGCACGGGCGGGTCGCGCTCGGTCACGGTGCAAAGCACGGCGACGCTGGCCACCATCGACATAATGATCGCCGCATTCACGCCTTATCTCGCGGATAAGATGGGGGTCGAGGAAGACGACGTGCATTTTGATCATGAAACATTCCGGGCACCCGGCTCGAACCTGACCCCAACCCTGATCGAAGCGGCCGAGATGGCGCGTGCAGACGGGCGCATGGATCTGCTGAAGCACGAGGCCCGCGCCAATCTGGATGCCCGCAGCTATCCCAATGGCGCACATGTTGCCGAAATCGTTATCGATTCTTACACGGGCGAGACATGGGTTGATCGCTATACGGTCGTGGATGATTTCGGCAATCTTATCAATCCGATGCTTGCCGAAGGGCAGGTGCATGGCGGGGTGGGTCAGGGCATCGGCCAGGCGCTGACCGAGCATGTCGTTCACGATGCACATGGGCAACTGCTCACGGCTTCGTTGATGGATTACGCCTTGCCGCGCGCGGCTGAGATACCCATGATTAAGTTTACCTCGGCGCCGGTTCCGTCAACGTCCAACCCGATGGGGATGAAAGGATGTGGCGAGGCTGGCACGGTGGGCGCGCTGGCCGCAGTGGCAAACGCGGTTCAGGATGCGCTCTGGGATCACGGGGTGCGGCAGGCAGATATGCCTTTCACACCTCACAGAGTATGGGAATTGCTGAACGATGGTTCTGTCGCGGCTGAGTAGAAAGGTACTGGGATGGCTCGGACGGCCTCTGCGGTCCGAGCACTCGGCCGAGACGCGCCACCGCGAACCGATCAGCCATGTCATCATTCTGGACGGCACCATGTCGACGCTGGAGCCGGGCCGCGAAACCCATGCGGGTCAGACCCTGCGCCTGTGTTGCGAGATGGGCAGCAAGGTTTCGGTCTTCTACGAATCTGGTGTGCAATGGGAAAGCTGGAAATCCTCGCTGGACGTGATGATGGGGCGCGGCATCAACCGCCAGATCCGCCGCGCCTATGGCTATCTCGCCTCGCGCTACAAACCCGGCGACAAGATCTTTTTCATCGGCTATTCGCGCGGCGCTTACGGGGTGCGCAGCCTTGCGGGGGTGATTGATGCGATTGGCCTGCTCAAGGCCGAACACGCCACCGTTCGCAACATCAAACAGGCCTATCGCCATTATGAATGTGCCGCCAACGGCAAGGCAGCGGCTGAATTCCGGCAGGCCTTCTGTCACGAGGATGTGGCCATCGAAATGGTCGGCGTCTGGGACACGGTCAAGGCGCTGGGTCTGCGCCTGCCGCTGCTCTGGCGCTGGGCCGAGGAACGCCACGCTTTCCACAACCATCAGCTTGGCCCGGCCACCCGCCACGGCTATCACGCCATGGCGCTGGACGAGACCCGCGAGGTGTTCGAGCCGGTCTTGTGGAAATGCACCCCTGAATTCAAAGGACATATCGAGCAGGTCTGGTTCCGTGGTACCCACGGCGATGTCGGCGGTCAGTTGAACGGGTTCGAAGAGGCACGACCGCTCAGCAACATTTCCCTGATCTGGATGCTGGACAAGGCCGAGCTGCACGGGTTGCCCCTGCCCGAAGGCTGGCGCGACCGATATCCGACCGATACCCATGCGCCCTCGGTCGGCACATGGCGCGGCTGGGGCAAGATTTTCCTGCTGCGCAAGCATCGCAAGGTGGGCAAGGACCGGTCAGAGAAACTGCATGTTTCAGTCTCACCGGATGAGTTGCCCGGTTGGGTGCCGATGCCAGATTTACCGTCGCATCCGGCGCAGTAGGCAACGCTGTATCTTATCGATTTACGTGTTTTATATATATGCTGTTTACGTTGGTGCCGGGTAGACATTTCGGTGCTATTGAAAGACACACGACCCCATGCCGGATCCATATTTTTCAGAATTGAAATACCTGGGCGGACCGACTCTCGATTTCATCGAGATCGCAGTCGACGCAGGCACCGATGTGTCCGGCCTGGTCGTGACCATCTACCAGAGCAGTGGTGAGATTCGATCCACCAACACACTGGCTGGTATTACGCCGACAACGGTGGCGGGGCGCGATATTTACGTCATCGATACGACCAGTTCCGGTACATTTACCGGACTTGGGAAAACGAATGGCATCTCGCTTTCCGAGGGGTCGACGGTTTACCAGTTCAACTCTTTCAGCGATCCGCCAAGCCCCGGGCCGATTACTGCAACGGCCGGACCCGCCAGCGGCATGCAATCGACTGTCATCGGTCAGGCCGGAGCGGGCGATTCTCTGATTTCCACGGACGATGGCGGCACCTACTCGGTAAATACCGATCCCACCCCGGGAAGCATCCCTTGCCTGACCGCAGGTACATTGGTTGCCACTGATGTAGGGCCGGTTCCGGTTGAGGATCTTGAACCCGACCAACCGATCCGTTTGGCATGCGGCGGCGCGCAACCGCTTCTGAAGGTCATGTGCCGCTCGGTTAACTCACGCGAGCTACGCCGTAACCCGAAGCTCTATCCAGTACGAATATGTGCAGGTGCATTGGGACAGGGCCTGCCCCGCCGGGATTTGCTTGTCTCGCGCCAACACCGCATGCTGGTGTCCTCTGCCATTGTGAAGCGTATGTTTGGCCGCCCCGAAGCTCTAGTTGCCGCCATACGGCTTGCCGGGCTGCCGGGCATCTATGTTGATGATACGGTTGACGGCATCACATACGTTCATCTGGTTCTTGCGACACACGAAGTGATATTCGCCGAAGGTGCCCCGACCGAGAGCTTGCTGATTGCTGAGGAGGCACTGAAATCAATGCCCCCCGAGACGGTTGAAGAACTACACGCGCTGTTTCCCGAGTTGTCGATCAACGCGATGGCAACAACCAAGTATCTGGTGCCGGACAATGCGCGCCAGAAAAGACTGGCGGCGCGGCATGCCCAGAACGGGTTGCATCTGCTTTCGGAATACTCCGACAGCAGATATCACGCAGACTGACATAACGCAGCCTGCGCTTCGCACAGCTTGCAAAGTTGCAGATTTACCGCCGCCGGTCGCGGCGAGAGCTCATGGGCTGGAACGCCACGCCCACATGCGCCTCGCAATAGGGCTTGCCTGCCTCAACCGGCAGGCCGCAGAACCAGAAATCCTCGGTCGCGGGGTCGCCGACGGGCCATTTGCAGGTCTTCTCGGTCAACTCCATCAGCGTCAGCTTCTTGGCCTTCTTCTCGACCTCGTTGACCTTGGCCAGCGCCTCGGGGCTGATTTCGTTGGCCGAGGGCTGCGGTGGCAGCGGCTGACCGGCGGGGATGATCTGACGACGGGCCGGAGTGGCCGGTTTTGCTTCCGGGGCAGGGGCCGGACGGGCCGGTTCGGTCTTGGGTGCTGGTTTGGGCTTGGCCTCGGCCTTGGGTGCGGGTGCCGGTTTCTCCTTAGCTTCGGCCTTGGCCGGGCTGGCACCGGTGGCGCGGTTTGACAGGCCCAGACGGTGGACCTTGCCGATCACCGCGTTGCGGGTCACGCCGCCCAGTTCCTTGGCAATCTGGCTGGCCGACTGGCCCTCGCCCCACATCTTTTTCAGCAGCTCTACACGCTCGTCAGTCCAGGACATCATTTGCCTTTCAAAAGCGGAAAGCGGCCCCGGATTCGGGCCGCCTTGGGAATTCGTCTCAGCGCCCTATTCTAAACACTGCGGGCCGAGTTACAAGCGGTCTTCGAATCAGGTATGGGGCAGATCATGCAGAATCTCATGGATCAGGACACACGCCGCTTTGGTACGGTAAACTGGATGGGCCTCTATACGCTGGCGCGGCGCGAAACACTACGCTTTCTGGCCGTGTGGACGCAGACTCTGTTAGCCCCTCTGGTGACGGCGGGATTGTTCTTGCTGATCTTCACCATTGCCATTGGTCCAAGCCGGCCCGACGTGATGGGCGTTCCGTTCCTGATCTTTCTGGCGCCGGGCATCATGATGATGACGGTGATCCAGAACGCTTTTGCCAACACCTCGTCGTCGATGGTGATCGCCAAGGTGCAGGGCAATATCGTGGACACGCTGATGCCGCCCCTGTCGCCGCTGGAAATCCTACTGGGGTATCTGGCCGGCGGTATTGCCCGAGGTGTCCTGATTGCATTTGTCGTGGCCGCTGCGTTTCTGATCTTTCTGTCGATCGTGCCCCAGAACCTGCTGATCACGCTGATCTTCGTCATCCTCGGCGGGGCCTTCATGGGCGCGCTGGGCCTGTTTGCCGGGATATTTGCCAACAAGTTCGACCAGATGGCGGCGATCACCAACTTCATTGTCACGCCGCTGGCCTTCCTGTCTGGTACCTTTTATTCGGTTGAAGCACTTCCGCCGGTCCTGAACCGCCTGAGCCATATGAACCCGGTGTTCTATCTGATCGACGGGCTGCGCTATGGCATGATCGGGGTATCTGACAGCTCTCCTTGGTTGGGCATGGCAGTCTGTGGCGCAGCAACGCTATTGGTCGGAGCTGCGACATGGCAGATGCTGCGAACGGGTTATCGTCTCAAGGCTTAGGTTGCATCGGCCAGTGATCCGGGCTGCAGGGCGACGCGTGGGCGCCCGAGCCGTGGATGCAGCCGCGCCGCTACGGCCCAGGCTCCGAACAAGGCCAGGCCGCCAGCCGCGAACACGCCAGCGACCGGTGTGATCAGCAGCACCAGCGAGGCCACGCCGGGCGTCAGAATGCCTGACACGTCGCGATAGCTGGAATAGATCGCTGACATCTCGGTCCGTTCCGAGGGTTTCACTGCCATGAGAAATGGCAATCCTGCACAGATATCCAGCACGATCAGCCATACCGATCCCAAAACCAGCGCTACGACTGAAGCGACCGGCCAGCCGGAGATCGCTGCGGCGATCACGAAACAGACCCCGCAGGCGGCAAAACCCGTGCGCACCGCCACCCGCAGCGACCGCCCCTGCACCCAGCGCAGGATCAAAGGTGCGCCGAACAACATGGCATTCGTGCTCGACAACAGGATGCCCCCGAGCTGTTCACCCAGCCCGTTCTGAATGGCAAAGATCGGCAGGTAGACCACATAGATCCACCACCCGCAGGACCGAATCATTGCAAACAGATACCCCGCCAACAGCCGCGGCTGCGAAAAAAAGCGCGGCAGATAGGCCAGTGGATTGCTTGCCGGTCCGCGCGCCTTGGTGATCAGCTTGCCGTTGCCCAAACGCATGCTCCAGAACAGGATCAACATGGCGACTGAGGCGACTGCGCTGATGACGAATGGGGCAGGGGCCCAGCGTTCCATCAACAACACGCCGATCATGGGGCCTCCGGTCCAGCCAAGGGCGCTGTAGAACATGCGGCTGGTCTCGCATCGGCCAAGTTCGATCTTGCTGATGTAATCCAGCACATAAGCGTTGAAACAGACAAAAGTCGTGACCGTGGCCACCGTGTTCAGCGCCAGTGCCAGCACGATAGAACCGGGGCTGCCCTCGATCGCCAGAACGGCGCTGATCACGAACAGGACGCATCCGGCGGTATAGGCCCAGCGCCGGGGGACGTAGCGGATAACAAACGGTATCATCAGCCCGGCAACAAGCGAGACGATCCCCACCAGAAAGTACACAAACGACACAGAGGACGCGTCGCCCAGCGCGCGGTACATCACAAGCGGAAAGACCGAGATCAGGATGCCTCGGACAATGGCCTCGAACCCTGCCAGGATGCCGAAATCGCGGACCGATGGTGCAGGGGCATGGCGGACCCATTCAGGGATACGGCGTTCATGCATCTGACAATCTTTCTAATCAACTATGATCAGATTGCGCCCGGCTAAGATGATTTCATGGGGGTTTGCGACATGGGTGTCGCGCGCAGACATCGCCTTGAAAAAACTTTCCGCCTATGACCGACGCAGCCGCGCCTCGCGCCAGACCAGGATCAGACCTCCGGTCAGGATAATGGCTGACCCGATCAAGCTGACCCCATCCGGGATCACTTTGAACACCACGAAATCGTAGAAGGCGGCAAAGATCAGTGTGGCATAGCTGATGGGGGCCACAAAGGAAGCATCCGCCCGCGCCATTCCGTTGACGAAACAGGCCTGCGCACAAGCCATCAGCACGCCAATCCCCGCCAGCGCTGCCCATTGCTGGGGCGTCGGAATCTGAAACACGAAGCTGACCGCGACCGAGGCGATGGTCAGCCCCATCGCATTGTTGATCAGCAAAATCTGGATCGGAATTTCACGGCCAGAAAGTTTCTTGATGAAAATCAACTCCATCCCGATGATCGCCGCCGCCGTCAGCGCCAGCAACGCAGCGGGCTGAAAGCTGGCGGGCGTGGGGCGCAGCAGTACCAATGCGCCGATCAGCGCCACGATGGCGGCCAGCCAGCGCCAGGGGCCGACCCCTTCTTTCAGCAGCGGGATCGCCAGCATCATCGCAAAGACCGGGTTCAGGAACGAGATCGCCGTCGCATCTGCAATCGGGATGAACGCGACCGCAGCAAACATCAACGTGACCCCGAGCCAGCCAAAGCTTGTTCGCCCGATATGCAGGCCCCAATGCGGGCGGCTCAAGCGCGGGCGCAGGATACCCACGGCTGTGACGATCACTAGAAAGGCAAACAGAAACCGCCCGTGACTGATCTGCAAAGGATGCAGCGCCGGGCCCAACGTATCTGTCCCCAGCGCTTTGGCCAGCAACGTAGTCCCCGCGAGAAGGGCGCTCGCCGCAAGGATCAGCAGGGCCGCAAGGGCAGGGTTCTGGCGTATCGGGGTCATGGCTCACCCGTGCGCCAGCGTCGGGTAAATGACAAGCGGTAAATCCCGGTCTCAGAGTGATTTTTGCCCCGATCATAAAAACGGGGTTTTCAGATCGATTGCACCCCGTTATACGACCCGCCATGATCAAACCCGCACATATCCTGCGCCTCCGACGCCGACGCCTGACCGCGTAACCGGCCCGTTTGATCCATTTGCGCTGCTCAAATGCGCGCAATCTCCACCAAATCAGTTGACGACCATGGCCCCAGTGTATCACTCACAGGGCTCAACCTATTCGAAAAGGATGATCCGATGATCCCGTCCGTTCTGCCGACCTATAACCGTGCGCCCCTGACATTCGTAAAGGGCGAAGGCGCCTGGCTGACCGAGGCGGATGGCCGACGTTTTCTGGACCTCGGCGCGGGGATTGCGGTGAACGCGCTGGGCCATGCGCATCCGGCTTTGGTGGCTGCGCTGACTGAACAGGCGCATGCGTTGTGGCATGTCTCGAACCTCTACAACATCCCGCAACAGCAAGCGCTGGCCGACAGGCTAGTCGAGCACACCTTTGCCGATACGGTCTTCTTCACCAATTCCGGCACCGAGTCCTGCGAACTGGCCGTAAAAATGGCCCGCAAGTATTTCTATGACAAAGGTCAACCTGAGAAGGTCGAGATCATCACCTTCGATGGCTCATTCCATGGGCGGTCATCGGCGGGTATCGCCGCCGCCGGGTCCGAGAAAATGACCAAAGGCTTCGGCCCGCTGCTGCCCGGCTTTGTGCATCTGACGTTCGGAGACCTCGACGGCATCACCAACGCCATCACTGACAAAACCGCAGCCATCCTGATTGAACCGGTTCAGGGTGAAGGCGGCATTCGCCCCGTTCCGGATGCAGAACTCAAAGCCCTGCGCCAAATCTGCGACGACAATGGCCTTCTGCTGATCCTGGATGAGGTCCAGTGCGGCATGGGCCGCACCGGCAAGCTCTTCGCGCATGAATGGGCGGGCATCACTCCAGATATTATGATGGTCGCCAAAGGCATCGGCGGCGGCTTCCCCCTGGGCGCTGTGCTGGCCACAGAAGAGGCGGCCAGCGGTATGACCGCAGGCACCCATGGCTCCACCTATGGCGGCAACCCGCTGGGCTGCGCTGTGGGCTGTGCGGTGATCGATCAGGTCGCGACACCCGCTTTCCTTGAAGGCGTCAACCGCAAGGCGGGCCTGCTGCGTCAGAAGCTCGAAGGCCTGATCGCGGACCACCCCGATGTGTTCGAAGAGGTTCGCGGCTCAGGTCTGATGCTGGGCCTGAAATGCAAGCCCGCCAATATCGACGTGGTCAATGCAGGTTATGACAACGAGGTTATCACTGTCCCCGCCGCCGATAACGTGATCCGCCTGCTGCCACCGCTCACCTTGACCGAAGACGACATCGCGCAAGCCCTGATCCGTTTGGAAAAAGCCGCGACGCAAGTCGAAAACGCAATGGCTTCGGCCTGAACTCGCCTGATTGAAAAGTGAAATAAAATGAACCACTTCCTTGATATCCACAAAACGGACGCAGGTGATCTGCGGAACATGATCGATCAGGCCGGCGCGATGAAACAGGCGCGCCTCGGTCGTCCCAAAGCCGCCCCGGACGATGAGCAGCCTCTGGCAGGCCGCATGGTTGCGCTGATCTTTGAAAAGCCGTCAACCCGGACCCGTGTGTCCTTCGACGTTGGCGTGCGCCAAATGGGCGGGCAGACCATGGTGCTGTCCGGCAAGGACATGCAGCTGGGCCATGGTGAAACCATCGCCGACACCGCCCGCGTCCTGTCGCGCTATGTCGACATGATCATGATCCGGACCTTTGACGAAACGATCCTGACCGAGATGGCAGAATACTCGGACGTGCCCGTCATTAACGGCCTGACCGATCGCACGCATCCCTGTCAGATCATGGCCGATGTCCTGACTTTCGAGGAACACCGAGGCCCCATCGCAGGCAAAAAGGTGGTCTGGACCGGTGATGGCAACAATGTCTGTGCTTCGTTCCTGCACGCCGCAGGTCAGTTCGGTTTCGACCTGACCTTCACCGGCCCGGCACAGTTCGACCCCGAGGAGGAGTTCATGGGCTTCGCCCGCCAGAAGGGCTCGAAGATTGTGGTCGAACGGGATGCCTACAAGGCGGTTGAAGGGGCCGACCTCGTGGTCGCCGACACCTGGGTCTCGATGCACGATTCCCAGTCCGCCAAGGAACGCCGCCACAATCTGCTGCGCCCCTATCAGGTCAATGCCGACCTCATGTCGCATGCCAAGCCGGATGCGCTGTTCATGCACTGCCTGCCCGCGCATCGCGAGGAAGAGGCCACATCCGAGGTCATGGATGGCCCGAACTCGGTGATCTTTGACGAGGCTGAAAACCGCCTGCACGCGCAAAAGGCGGTCATGCGCTGGTGTCTGGGCGTCTGAGGCTCGCAGCAATCAGAGAGAGCCATAAAGGGCTCTCTTAAATCTCGGAGCATTCAATGCCACACGTCACCCTGGAATTCTCTGCCGGGCTCGAAAACTCTCATGATTTTCAAGCCATCTGCGAACAGCTCTATTCTGTGCTCGCCGCGCATGAAGAATTCGATGCCCCAACGCTTAAAATCCGTGCCACCTCGTTCCGGTATTTCCACATCGGGACCGAACCGCAAACCTTCATCCACGCCACGCTCTTGTTGCTGCAGGGCCGGGATGAGGCGACGCGCGCCGAGTTGAACGCGATTATTCTGAATGTTCTGGCTGCGTCTGCGCCCACGGTCGGCAGCATCACCGTGCGGGATGTTGAAATTGATCGCGCGACCTATGCCAAACGCCTGTCAGTCTGACGCGGCCTTGGCTCGCGCATGGGACCTCTAAGCGCGCCGGGTCACATCCCAGATCCGCAATCTGGCGAGCGTAGCTACGCACGCTAGAACTACTAGCACACACAATGCGATCTTGGTCATGATCTCCATCGTGCCTTCAATCAGCAGGGCATGCACGACACTGCCCAGAATGGTCACCAGCGCCAGCCCGGCATGACCCAGACGCCAGAGCCGAAATCGCAGGTTCAGGCGTAGCCGCAGAACGCCCATCGTTGCTGCAGCAAAACCCGTCCACATCGCGATCACACCCCAAACGGAAAAAGGCGTGGCCGACACGAACAGCAGCGCGTCCACAACATCCGGCGGGCTCGTGATCCACAAACCACCCACATGGATCAAAATCGCGGCGACAAGGGCCAGACCGCACCGCCTGTGCCACACGCGGCTGCACACTGGTGAAAGCCCAGGCAACCAGCGTCCGGCGAGCAAAGGTTGCATCAGCAGAAGGCACATCCCGAAGATGCCCGCAAACCCAGCGAGGATATAGATCGGCTCACGCCACGCCAGATACGGGCTGAACGTCGCCGCGATGACCGGCACCAGAAGGGCGGCGGACAACGCCGCCCAGATCAATACACGCCTCAACACGTATCAGGCGGGCTGCAAGACGAAATGCGCGGCAAGCGTTTTGTCCTTCGCGCTCGACATCACCGGGCGCAGGAACACCGTCTCGAATTCGCCGCTGTCATAAGCCAGATGCCCGTGCGGTTGACCAAAGGCGGGCACAATCTGCGGCATCTCAAGCCGGAATTCTCCGTTGGCATCCGTCAGCGTCGCGCCATGGCTGCGCTGATCGCGCTCATGGCCTTCGGTCGTATGCGCCCAGATCTGGATTCGCTGGCCGGGCAGGGGGGCTCCGTCGCCCGCGCGCCGCACGGTGCCAGTCATCCAGAACCCGCCACCGCCGATGCGCTCCACGATCGGTGCGCCCGGACGATAGTTGTTCGACCCACCTCGCATCGACGGGGTGGGGGCCAAACCATTGGCCCGCGCGGGAACCATCAGCCCCGAAGCCAAAACCGCCCCGCCCGAGGCGATCAGAGAACGACGCGTGAGTAATGAACCGGTCATGGAACCCTCTTTTTGCGACCTCATCTGCCCCTGAAATATAGCACGCTTCTCGCGCATTCCGAGGTTGCGTTGCGAATTGTGATTTACTTTGACGCGGCAGGTGACCGCTGCAATCCTGACCACAGCTTGGTTTCCATCAGAAAGGCCGGTGTCATGAGCTTGACGGATCGCATCACACTAGATGAGATCGCCGCATTCCAGCGCGACGGAGCCGTGGTTCTGCGGTCCAAATTTTCGGATCATTGGCTGACCCAGCTGCGCAACGGCATCGACGCGGACCTTGCCAATCCAACCGAAAACCTGACGCGGCACACCAAAGACCCCGATGCGCCCGCATATTTCGAGGATTATTGGGCCTGGAACAAGATCCCCGAATTCAGGGATTTCGTCCACAACTCCCCCTGCGCACCACTGGCTGCTCAGCTTCTCGACGCGCCTTCGATCAATCTGGTGATGGACAATTGGTTCCTGCGTGAGGCCGGATCAACCTCGCGCCCACCCTTCCATCAGGACCTGTCTTATTTTGATTTCGAGGGCACGATGTGCGTGCTGTGGCTGCCGCTTGAACCGGTAACCAAAGAAAACGGCATCGCCTTCGTCCGCGGCTCGCACCTTTGGGATAAGCTCTTCATGCGGGTGCGCTTTGCCGACGGGCATCCCAGCTATGACCCGACCGAGGTCGCGGGCCTGACCTATCATCCGCCCCCGGACGTGAACGCCGACTCCGCAGCGTATGACCTGCTGCAATGGGATATGGAGCCCGGCGATTGCATCTTTTTCGACATGCGCACCCTGCATGGCGGGCTGTCCTCGGTAACGCCGACCGAAACGGTGCGCCGTTTCACGCTGAGGATGACCGCACCCGATGGCGTGATCCGCTATCGCGGGGATTGGGCCAAGGGTGAGCGCGCGCAGTTCGCGGCGGAAGGCTACAGCGAAGGCGACCGGATCGACGGCGCCTTCTTTCCGCAGCTTTGGCCGCGCGATGCATGAGGGCGCTGGGGTTGGTCCATAACGGAAGAACTGCACGATTTATGTGCGATTATGCGAATTACTTTCCGAATATTTGCCTTATATTCTGCATGAGTGAACCAAAACCCCTTGCCAATGGGAGATGCAGGAATGAGCTGGAACCCAACCCACAATCCCGAATGCCTGTCCGAGAACCCCGCGCTTGAGACATTGATCATCCCGCGCGCCCGCGATCTGGGCGGGTTCGAGGTGCGCCGCGCGCTGCCTTCCGTCAAACGGCAACTGGTTGGCCCGTTCATCTTCTTCGACCAGATGGGCCCGGCCGAATTCATCACCGAAGGCGGCATCGATGTCCGCCCGCACCCCCATATCGGCCTCGGTACCGTGACCTACCTGTATCAGGGAGAGTTCGAACATCGCGACAGCCTCGGCACCCATCAGATGATCTATCCGGGCGAGGTCAACTGGATGGTTGCCGGGCGTGGCGTGACCCATTCCGAACGCACCAGCGATGAGACGCGCGGCAAGAAACACAGCCTGTTCGGTATCCAGACCTGGATCGCCTTGCCCGAAGCGCATGAGGACATGGCCCCCGATTTCGAACATCACAAACAGGGCGCGCTGCCGCATATTCAGGATACCGGCGTCAGCGCCCGCCTGATCCTCGGCTCGGCCTATGGCGAGACCAGCCCGGTTACTATGCTGTCCGAGACCTTCTATCTCGACGTCCAGCTTGCCCCGGGCGCGTCCTTCCCGTTGCCCGACAACCACGAGGACCGGGGTGTCTACGTCACCGAAGGTTCGGTCGAAATCGCGGGCGACAGCTTTGACGCAGGCCGCATGATGGTGTTCCGCCCCGGCGACCACCTCTCGGTCAAGGCCGGACCTCTGGGCGCGCGCCTGATGCTGCTGGGCGGCGCGACCCTGAACGAAGATCGTTATATCTGGTGGAATTTCGTGTCTTCTTCGAAAGAAAAGATCGAAACCGCCACCCGCGAATGGAAAACCGCAGATTGGGCAAACGGGGCCTTCCACCTGCCGCCCGGAGACGATCAGGAGTTCATCCCGATCTCGGAAGAACTGGAACGCACACGACCAAGACTGGCACGGGTCTGACCTCACGTAACGCTGGTCTCCTTCGCCCGTCCCGGCGATCCTTCCCGATAACGGAGGGTGCATCATGAAGATCGTCATTGCGGGGGCGGGCAGCATCGGTTGCTATTGCGGCGCATTGCTGGCTACTGCAGGTCATGGCGTGACACTTCTGGGCCGCGCCCGCGTGCTTAACCCCATCCGTGCCCAGGGACTTACGGTGACGGATTTCGCCGGCCTGACCCGGACCATTCCCGCCGATCAGCTGACTCTCACCCAGGAACCCGCCTGCCTCGCCGATGCGGATCTGATTATTGTCACGGTAAAATCCGGCGCAACTGTGCAGATGGCAGACTTGATCGCGGCTTATGCCCCGGCGAATACCACGGTTCTGTCCTGGCAAAACGGCATGGACAACATCCAAGCCTTGCGCGCCGCATTGCCTAAACATGATGTCCGCGCGGGCATGATCCCCTTTAATGTCGTCCCAACAAAGGAGGCCACTTATCACCGCGCCACCTCAGGCGAGATCATCATCGAAACCGGCCCCGGCGCTTTGGCCGATCACCTCAACTCCGCCGATCTGCCGGTTCAGGAAAGCGATCAAATCGAAGCAGTGCAATGGGGCAAACTGGTGATCAACCTCAACAACGCATTGAACGCGCTCTCGGGCCTGACCCTGCAGGCGCAACTGCGTGACCGCAACTGGCGCCGCCTGATGGCCGATCAGATGGCCGAGGCGCTTATGGTCCTCAAAACCTCCGGTATTCCCGTCGCCTCCACCACGCCGCTGCCCGCTTGGACGACCCCGTATATCCTGCGCCTGCCCACACCGCTTTTTACCCGCATCGCCGCAAAGATGCTGACCATCGATCCCAACGCGCGCACCTCGATGGCATATGACCTGATGGCTGGCCGCCCCACGGAAATCGACAGCCTGCAAGGCGAAATCATCCAGCTGGGGCGCAGTTGCAACCTCCCCACACCACTCAACAACCAAGTTGCCCGATTGATCAAAGAGGCTCCGAACACACCTCTCAAACCCCACCAGATCAGGCTCTGATCCGCTGCTTCATCTGGCCAAAAATATCCCGGAGCGCGAGGCAGAGCCTCGCAAAATCCTCAAACTCAGCCAAATGCCGTAAGTATCCAGAAAATCACCGCGGATATCACGGCCGCAGCCGGTACAGTCACGACCCAGGCCGCAATGATGGTCATGAAATGCGACCGCCGCACCAGCTTGCGTCGACGGTGTTCCTCCCGTGCCAGCCGCAACTCGGCCGGGCGCTGGCGGTTTGATAGTTTCCACCGCCGATCCGCCTGCCATTCGCGATAGAACCCCACGCCAAATACCGCGCCCACAGCGATATGGGTCGAGCTGACAGGCAGCCCCAGCCAGCTTGCCACGATTACGGTAATCGCCGCCGACAACGCCACGCAGAAGGCGCGCATCGGGTTCAGCTTAGTGATCTGGCTGCCCACCATGCGGATCAGCTTGGGGCCGAACAGGAACAGGCCAAAGGAAATCCCAAAGGCCCCGATCACCATGACCCAGCTCGGGATCGAGACCTTCGCAGCAAAATCCCCGAACTCTGCGGCATGTACAATCGCTGCCAGCGGACCCACCGCATTGGCCACGTCATTCGCACCATGGGCAAAGCTCAGAAATGTGGCCGAGATCACCAGCGGCAGGCCAAACAAGGTCTTCAGCGACCGGGTACGGTTTTCCATCCCCTCAGATTTACGCCGCACCCAGGGCACGGTCACGGCCCAGGCCAGCGCGCCAAATATCAGCCCGATCAGCAGCGCCATCTGCAGGTCGATCTTGACGATCCGCTTCAACCCCTTGACCGCAAGATAGGTGGCAAAAGCCCCGGCCATCACCGCGACCAATATGGGAACCCAGCGCCGGGCCGCCGCGATCTTGTCGTCCTGATACTGGATTTTCGACTTGATCAGCGCCAGAAACCCGGCGGCAATCACCCCGCCCAAAACTGGAGAGATCACCCAACTGGCCGCAATCGCACTCATCGTGCCCCAGCTCACCGCGCTCAGCCCTGCCGCCGCGATGCCTGCCCCCATGACACCACCCACAACCGAATGTGTCGTCGAGACCGGCGCACCCACCCAGGTCGCCAGATTGACCCACAGCGCAGATGAGATCAGCGCCGCCATCATCGCCCAGATGAACACGTTGCTGTTTTGCACCGACATCGGGTCGATGATCCCCTTGGAAATGGTCGAGACCACGTCGCCCCCCGCCAGCAGCGCACCGGCGCTTTCGGCAATGGCTGCGATCAGAATGGCGCCGCCCATGGTCAGCGCATTGGCCCCCACCGCCGGACCCATGTTGTTGGCCACGTCATTGGCACCGATATTGATCGCCATATAGGCCCCGAACGCCGCCGCGGCTGCCACAAGCAGCCCGCCTTCGGCCTGGCCAAACAGCACCGCAGCGATCAGCCCGGCCAGGGCGATGAACGCCAGCGCGATGCCGGGGGCCAGCATGGGACGGGCCACATGCGCATTGGCGTATTCCACACGTGAAATGCGGTGAAGATCGCTGTCCAGCGCGTGCCAGCGGGATTTGGGGGTCATGTCAGACATCAGATTTTCAGGGCCTGTTTGAATTGGCCCACGCCGCTACTCCTTTCCTCAAGGGGCAGCAACCGGTGTCGTCAAAATTTTACAAAATTGTTACATTTGCCGTAGCAAATCCTGCAATTCGGGCTCCTGCACCCGTTCTGCCGCAACCTGAGGCGAGACCCAGCAGCGGGTGCGTTGATCGACCTCGGGATAGTCCTCGGCCAGCTCGGTCACCTCGACATGGTAGACACTGGTTCGGACAGGTTGGGCCGAGCCATCTTTCAGGGTCTTATTGTACGAAAACTGCCCAACCGGGTCTTTGCGAACACCTGCGGCGCACACACCGGCCTCTTCCCACGCTTCCTGCAACGCAGTCTCAGCGCCATCCAGCCCGTCAATCGGCCAGCCCTTGGGGATGATCCAGCGCCCGGTGTCGCGGCTTGTGATCAGAAGAACCTCTTCGCGCGACCCCGCACCACGGGTGCAAAGCGCCGCGACCTGTACCCGGTTTGGGCGCAGGATCATCGGTCGGGCAACTTCTTCCCAGATATTACGCAGCCATTTCGTCATATATCGCTTGCCTGAACAGGTTCATTCTTACTTTGAGACCTTAATTAATGATGTATAGCACATGAAACAATATTGCTGTTGGAAAATGGGTGATTTTGACCGAATTTAAAGGGCGTGAGTCATATATGTGACCTTTGAGTCAAAATTTGTGGCCGTTTTTTCGCAAAACCCACGCCGCCCGGCTCACGGTTTTCGCCGTTTCGCCCTCAGGGTCGGGTCAGCCTGGGTGGGATCTTCGGGCCAGGGATGTTTGGGATATTCCGCCCGCATGTCCTTGCGCACATCCGCATATGACCCGGCCCAGAATCCGGGCAGGTCGCGGGTGATCTGAATAGGGCGCTGGGCGGGTGACAGCAGAGTGATCTTCAACGGCTCACGCCCAACTACCGGGTGCTGGGTCACACCGAACAGCTCTTGCAGCCGAACCGAGATTTCCGGCACCGCGCCGCCATAATCAATCGGCACCTTGCGCCCCAAGGGCGTCACGAACGACCCCGGCGCGCGCCGGTCCAGTTCCTGCGTCTGCGCCCAATCCAGTCGGGCGCGCAGTGCGGGCAACAGATCAAAACGCTTCCAATCCTCGGCGCTGCGCACACCCGAAAGCATCGGAAGCAGCCAATCCTCCAACCCATCCAGCAACCCCTGATCCGAGAAATCGGGCAGGTCGATCCCGCCCGCCCGTACCAGTTCCACCCGTGCCGCCAGCCGGGCCGAGGCCCCTTGCAGCCGAATACCCAGATCGCGCACCCCGTCCAGCATCGCCCGCGCCACCGCGTCCTCGGGCACATCCTTCCAGATGCGGTCGTCCAGAGTGATCGCCCCGAACCGCTCCTGTCGCCGGGCCACCACGCGGCGTTCCCGTTTGGACCACGCGCAGCTGTCGACCCATGCAATCTGGTCGCCAAACAGATCGCGGATTTCCCCTTCGGAAATCTGCGCCGCCATGCGGACCCGAGCCTCGCGCGGGTTTCCATCGGTATCCGTCACCACCAGATAAGGCGCACTTGCCAGCGTATCACCGCTCTCCAGCACCACGCCTTTGCCACCCGAGAGCACATAGCGCGGGATATCGCCCTTGCGCCGCTGTCCGACCCGGTCGGGGTAAGCCAATGCGGCCATCGCCGCTGGGCTTAGATCGCCTGCGCCCTTGGCCTGCGCCTTCAAGCGCTTGGTTTCGCCCTTTATCCGATCCAAAGCCCCGAGATTGACCTGCCAGACCCGATTGCGCTGAAACGCCCGCACGTCACGCAGCGCCTCCAACCGCAGCGACAGATCAACCGGGGCACCCCGCAGCGGGTCCCGGTCCGCCATCAGTGCCGCCAAAGGCGCAGCCTCTGCCCCTGCGCGCACCAGCATATGCCCCAGACGGGGATGTAGCGGCAGCGCGGCAAGCGCGCGTCCATGATCGGTGATCCGCCCATTGCCATCTAATGCGCCCAGCATCCGCAACAAGGCTCGCGCCTCGGCCAACGTCCCGTCAGGCGGCGCGGTCAGAAACGCCAGATCATCGGGTTCTGCGCCCCACAGCGCCAGTTCCAACGCCAGCCCCGTCAAGTCGGCCGCCTCAATCTCGGCAGGCGGGTAGGCGGCCAGCGCGCCTTCTTCGCCTTTGGCCCACAGGCGATAGCACACACCCTCTGCCACGCGGCCTGCACGCCCCGCGCGCTGCGTGGCCTCGGCGCGCGTCACGCGTTCGGTCACCAGTCGCGACATGCCGGACCCCGGATCGAACCGCGCCCGCCGCGCTTGCCCCATATCCACTACCACGCGGATATCGGGAATGGTCAGCGAGGTCTCGGCAATCGACGTTGCCAGCACCACCTTGCGCCCTTCCTTGACCGGCGCAATCGCCGCGCGCTGCGCTGCGAAGGGCAGGGCACCGAACAAAGGTCGCACAGTGCAGGCGTCGGGCAACCGGCTGTTCAGCGCGGTTTCGGCGCGGCGTATCTCTCCCTCGCCGGGCAGGAAGACCAGCATCCCCCCGCTCGTTTCTCGCTCGGCCCGCACCACCAGATCGATCAGCGCATCCAGCCGCCGGGCCTGCGCGCCCAGAGGTTTCTCAAGCCAGCGCGTTTCAACCGGATAGCTGCGCCCCTCGGACGTCACCAAAGGCGCATCCATCAGCCGGCCCACCGGTTCCGCATCCAGGGTGGCCGACATGGCCAACAATATCAGGTCATCGCGCAGCGCCCCGGTCACCTCAAGACACAGCGCAAGCCCCAGATCGGCATTCAGAGAGCGTTCGTGAAATTCATCGAAAATCACCGCGCCCACGCCCGGCAGGTCGGGCTCGGATTGCAGCATCCGGGTCAGAATGCCTTCGGTCACCACTTCGATCCGCGTGGCCTTCGACACCTTCACCTCGCCGCGGACGCGATAACCCACGGTCTGCCCCACCGGTTCGCCCAGCGTCTCAGCCATGCGCTCGGCGGCGGCGCGTGCGGCCAGCCGCCGGGGCTCCAACATCACGATCCGGCCTTCGCACAGGTCTGCCTGCAACATCTCAAGCGGCACGCGTGTCGTCTTACCCGCGCCCGGAGGCGCCTGCAGCACCGCGCGTCCATGCGCATGCAAGGCGTTCAGAAGATCGGGAATGGCGTCATCGATGGGCAACCGGGTCATATCGCCTTATCGCCAAAGCCCCGGCCAAGGTCCAGCATCCCATGGCCGCGTCAGAGTAGGGGCTGGACAAACCGGTGCATCCCCCCTCATCTAAGGCAAATTCCAGCCGGGGGCTTACCAATGAACACTGCCGAGCTTGGCGACAGGATCTTGAACGGAGACCGCAGGGCACTGGCCCGCGCGATCACGCTTGTCGAAAGCGGGCGCGCCGACCATCGCGCGCAGGCCACCGCGTTGCTCGATCAACTGGCCAAAGCCGAACGTCAGGCGCTGCGCATCGGGCTGTCGGGCACGCCCGGTGTGGGCAAGTCCACCTTCATCGAAAGCTTCGGCATGATGCTGACGGATCAGGGGCTGCGCGTTGCCGTACTGGCCGTCGACCCCAGCTCGGCCCGGTCGGGCGGGTCCATTCTGGGCGACAAGACCCGGATGGAGCGGCTGAGCCGCGAGAAAAACGCCTTTATCCGCCCGTCGCCCAGCCAAAGCCACCTCGGCGGTGTGGCCCGGCGCACGCGCGAAGCCATCGCGCTGTGCGAGGCGGCCGGGTTCGACGTGGTGTTGATTGAAACCGTCGGTGTCGGCCAATCGGAAACCGTGGTGGCCGAGATGTCTGACCTGTTCCTGCTGCTGCTTGCGCCTGCGGGCGGGGATGAGTTGCAGGGCGTCAAGCGCGGCATCATGGAGATGGCCGACGTCATCCTGATCAACAAGGCCGATGGCGATCTGAAAGCCACCGCCACCCGCACCTGCGCCGACTATGCGGGCGCGCTGCGCCTGTTGCGGAAACGCCCGCAAGACCCCGAGGGCTTTCCCAAGGCCATGACCGTCTCGGCGGTCGAAGAACACGGGCTCGACCAGGCCTGGGCCGAGATGCAGGATCTGACCAAATGGAGGAGAGAGGCCGGTCACTGGGACAGCAACCGCGCCGCTCAGGCGCAATACTGGTTCGAGCAGGAGGTCCGCGCCGCGCTGTTGGCCCGCCTGTCGACCGCGCAGTCGCGCTCGGAGATGGAGCGTCTTGGGGCTGAGGTCAGCAGCGGGCATCTCAGCCCCTCGGCGGCCGCGGAACAGATGCTGAGCACGCTGATGCCGGAACGGGCCTGACCCTTTATCCGGGCCGGTTCACGCGGCGGAGTTCAGCTATAGGTTGTGCTCTGGGCTGACCTGTGGTGAAAATGGTGATATCATCAGACTTTAGACCGTCAGGCTGAATGCTCAGGAGCCGCCGCCAATGCCCGATATCAACGGCACCAATGGCAATGATGATATCGATGTCACCAATGACAACGGTACCCTGAACGGGAATCCGGCCACGCCGCCAGTGACAGGTGTGCGGGGGCTTGGTGGCGATGACGATATCGACATCATCAACAGCACGATTACCGGCAATGTTCTAGGTAACGCTGGCATTGACACAATCACCGTCTCGGGCAGTACGATCGGCGGGCGCGTTGCGGGCGGGGCCGATGCTGACACCATCGATATCAATGGATCGACGGTTGGCAATATCCGGTTGGGCGGCGGCAACGACACGCTGAACTTCACCGCCACCACGGTCACCGGCGACATTCGCGGCGGCGGCGGCACAGATACGCTGAACCTACCGGTCGGAACCGTGATCAATGATGATGTATTCGGTACCATCACCGTTGAAGATGGGGTCGGCTACTCGATTTCCAGCGGCACCTTCACTCTGCCGTCGGGCATTACCGTCACCTATTCCGCCTTTGAAAATGGCAGCGGGATTCCCTGTTTTACCCGCGATACACGGATCACGACACCGCATGGGTCTGCTCCGATCCAGTCCCTGCGCACCGGTGATCTGATCCCCGCATTGGGGCCGGGGCCTCAGCCCATCCGCTGGATCGGTCGCCGTCGCTTTGAAAGGGCGCACCTGCAAGCCAATCCCAAACTCTGGCCCGTGCGCATCCTTGCCGGCGCGCTGGGCGGTGGGTTGCCTGCGCGCGATCTTCTGGTTTCGCGCCAGCACCGTATGCTGGTGCAGTCCAGAATCGCGCAGCGCATGTTCGGTGAAACCGAGGTGCTGATCCCGGCCATCAAACTTACAGCGCTGCCGGGCATCTATGTCGATGACAGCGTTGATAGCGTCGAGTATTTCCACCTGCTATTCGACCGCCACCAAGTGATTTTTGCCGAGGATGCCCCGACCGAAAGCCTCTATACCGGGCCCGAAGCGCTGAAATCGCTTAGTCTTGCATCACGGCATGAAATCTTCGGAATCTTTCCCGAACTGGCCGAGATGAACTACGTCACGGACCCGGCCCGTCTGATCCCGCGCGGGCGTTTGCAGGCACAGCTGATCGCCCGGCATCTGAGGAACAACAAACCCCTGTTGCAGACCCCGGTGATGTAGCGGAAAAGGAATTCAGCGCCTGCGCAAAGATTTCGCTGCAGCCGTCTTGACCCTCCGCGCGATTCCCACTACACGCATCCAACCAGTTTTCGGGCGCGACTTCGGGTTGCGCCCCTTGTGATTTGGCCGCGGGTCTTGTACCCGGCCTCCAGAAACAAAGGAAGAAACCATGTCGCGCCGTTGCGAACTGACCGGAAAAGGCCCGATGACTGGCAACAATGTCAGCCACGCCAAAAACAGAACTCGTCGTCGTTTTCTGCCGAACCTGAACGACGTCACCCTGCAGTCCGAAACCCTGGGCCGCGGCGTCAAGCTGCGCATCTCGGCGGCTGCCCTGCGCTCGGTCGACCACCGTGGTGGTCTGGACGCGTTCCTGGCGAAAGCCAAGGATGACGAGCTGTCCGCGAACGCTCTGAAAGTGAAGAAAGAAATCGCCAAGGCACAAGCTTCGGCCTGATCGCTTTCTCAAGCGAGAATTCAGCCCTGCACCTCGCGGTGTGGGGCTTTTTCTTTTTTGTCTCTGCGTGCACGCACGGGATTGTCCTCGAATTAATGATAAAATGCCCCGTTTGGTGATGTTGTTCACAGAACGCCCGATGAATATTGCATATGTTTACGCCTATTCATGGTGAGGGGGGCCTCATGTCTTTTAAAGTAACGAATTTCCTGTTGTTGTTGCCAACCACGATCATAACCGCAGTGACGCGCTGCACCCGGATGCAACGCCGGGTGAACCGTCTGCATACGGGTCTGAACACCGAGTCGGTCAAGCCGCCCAAAAACTGAACCGAGCCATACTGTCTCAACCCTCCCTTTCTGCTTGATGCGGTTCGGGAGGGAAGCCTATATCTTGGCCTGAGATGACGAGCTTTTTTCGCACATTGCTGCCTTATGCGCTGTCCCTGCTGCTGATCCTCACCGGGCAAGGGCTGGCTGGGTCGCGCGGTATGGATCGCGCGGTCGGGCAGATGGTGCTGTGCACCGGCTCGGGGCCCGTTGTCGTCTATATGGACGCCGAGGGCCAGCCGACCCACGCTCCGCACTATTGTCCGGACTATGCGCTGGCGCTGCTTGGCGCGATCCACGAAGCGCCCATTGTTGTACCTCAGGCCCCGTCCCGGATGCAGGCCGCGCCTCTGTTGCGGTCGCATGACCTGATTTCCGCACCGCTGCCGCTGCACCCGGCACGTGCGCCTCCGTTCTTTGTCTGATTCCGATTCCCAAACCAAATTCAGACATTTACTTGAGGAGAGGTCAAAATGACTCTCAAATCCACCCTGCTTGCAACCCTGACCACAGTGGCCCTTGCGACTGGAGCCATGGCCGCTGATGGGATCACGGTCGACGACCCCTATGCGCGGTCTTCGAGCAAGACTGCCAAGGCCGGTGCGGCCTTCATGATGATCCAGAACCAGAGCGACACCGACGACCGCCTGATCGGCGCAAGCTCGGACGTGGCGGCGCGGGTCGAGCTTCACACGCACGTGGTCGATGACAACGGCGTCGCCAAGATGATGCATGTCGAGGAGGGCTTTGCCATTCCGGCCGGTGGAACCCACATGCTGCAGCGCGGGGGTGATCACGTCATGTTCATGGGCATCAAGGCTCCGTTCGAACAGGGGGCGACCGTTCCTGTTACGCTGATTTTCGAACAGGCCGGAGAGGTCGAGATCGAAATCCCCGTCGATCTAGAGCGATAAGCCAAAGGCAGGGGCTGGTATCAACGCCTGTCTTCGGGCCGCGCAGCGGCCGTCATCCATGCGTCAGGCCGGGCATTGCCCGGCCTGTTTCGCTACCGGTTGACGACTCGCATTTCCAGCCGATCGCCAGCCTTTTTGAACCGTGCGGCCAGAAAGAACATCACTACGGCAGAGGTCAGCGCGAAGAATGCAATCGCCCAGCCCAGTGCAACCATCCCGCTGCCGGGCCAGAAGATCAGCACCAAACCAATGATCAGCGCGAAGATGCCTGAGTTGCGCACCGTCGCGCGTTCCGGGTCTTGGGGGTGCATCTGCGGCAGCGCCATGAGCGAGCCGATGGCCACGAACAGCGCCATTGCCCCCATCAGCGTGAATGCCAGCCAAGCCACACCCTGTGGCCAGATCAGCAGCACCAGTCCGATCAGCGCAGTGCCGATCCCGACGCCGCCGACCAGCCCGCGCCGCCCGAACCCCAGCCAGGTCAGCGCGCCATCCAAAATCAGCAGCGCCCCGACCAGCCGCAGCAGCAGCGATATGCTGCTGGTGGGCCAGAACAGAGCTGCGATGCCGATCAGACCAGCCAGAATCCCGCGCAGCAGAAAAGTCCACCACAGGCTGGCCAGATTGGTGCTCAGCGTATCACGGGCGTCGATGCTGCTCTCGTCAAGGATCTCTCCATCTTTGGGCGGTAGATTAGTCATGTCACTCACTCGGCTTCCTGTTTCCTGCACCATAGACGGGAGGATGCGCCATTGTCTGCCCTTATCACGTGCTGCCGCGGGCCAGCAGCCCGTCGACCCAGCGCGGGATCACCTCCGACGCGGGCCCCAGATGGGTTTCGTCGAAGATCGAGCCTCCGGCAGACGGTTCAAGGTTCAACTCGACCGTTCGCGCGCCCACAGCCCGCGCCTCTTGCACGAAACCCGCCGCAGGATAGACCTGACCCGAGGTCCCGATTGAGGCAAACAGGGTGGCTTCGGTCAGGTGATCGTAAATTTCATCGATGAAATAAGGCATCTCGCCGAACCACACCACGTCCGGCCGGGCCGAGGGCTGCTGACAGACGGGGCAGGGTTCGCCCACCTCCATCTCGGGCGGTGAGGTCCAACGGTGCCCGCAAACTCCGCACAGAGCCCCCGCCAAGGTGCCATGCATATGGATCACCCGCTCTGCCCCTCCGGCCTCGTGCAGGCTGTCGACATTCTGGGTAACGATGACCACCTCTCCGGGCCAGTCCTTCTGCAGCCGCGCCAGCGCCTGATGGGCGGCGTTGGGCTGAGCCTTGGCGGCCTGAACGCGGCGGGCATTGTAGAACTGATGCACAAGCGCCGGGTTTCGGGCAAAACCCTCGGGCGTCGCCACATCCTCGATCCTGTGCTGCGCCCATAGCCCGCCTTCGTCGCGGAAGGTGCCCAGCCCACTTTCGGCCGATATCCCGGCCCCGGTCAGAATGACGATCTTTTCCATGCCCGCCTCTCGCGCTACACCAGTCCTATGACACAGCGTATCCTTTTCGTCTGCCTGGGCAATATCTGCCGCTCTCCCGCCGCCGAGGGTGTTTTTCGCGCGCGCGCCCCGCACCATCAGACCGACAGTGCCGGAACCTCGGGCTGGCATATCGGAGACCCGCCCTACGGCCCGATGCAACAGGCCGCCCGTGCCCGCGACATTGACCTCAGCGACCTGCGCGCCCGTCAGTTCGTGGCCGAGGATTTCTACCGCTTCGACCTGATCATTGGCATGGATGCCGACAACATCACCAATATCGAAGCCCTGCGCCCCGACGGCAACGGAACCCCGGTCCGCCTTCTAACCGAATTCGCGCCTCACACCGATGCAATCCATGTGCCCGATCCGTACTACACCCGAGATTTTGACGGAGCATTGGATTTGATTGAGGCAGCGGTGGACGGGCTCGCGCTTCACCTGCGGAGCCAAAACTGATCGCTCTGGCAGTTTTTCAGACGCGTCAAAACGGGTTAATGGCGACTTCAGAGGCCAATCTGGGCAATAATCAGCAGACTATCAAATGTGAGGATGATTGAGGAAGAGATCCTCAATACAAACCTTCCAGGCTGGCGGCATCGAAATAGTCCCAAAAAACAAGCGAAACAACTCTGTGATTGCCAGGCATTCGCTTGACCTGCAATGCTCAAGGAAATTCTCCAACCGGAAAAGGTCCGCGCATGTCTCAACTTTCAGAACGCAGAGATTTTGCCATCGCGGTCTGCGAGGAGGCTGGGGTAATTGCCCAAAAGTACTTCGCGGATCGAGGTAGTCTTGTTGTTGATCAAAAAGGCGCTCAGGACTGGGTCAGCGAGGCGGACAGGAATGTCGAAACTTTCATCCGCCAAAAGATAGCAGAGGCGTGGCCCAAAGATGGGGTTTTTGGTGAAGAGCACGGTGCGGCCACGGGAGAGAGCGGTTTTGACTGGGTGATTGACCCAATTGATGGGACAACGAATTTCGTCAACGGCATACCAGCATGGACTATTGTTCTTGCCGGTGTCACCCGAGGACACGCGGCGGTAGGTGTGATCCGCGATCCAAATATGGATGAAACTTTTGTGGCAACGCGCGGAGAAGCTTCGACACTTAACGGATCACCAATGCGCGTCGCATCAGGGGTAGCGCTGCGGGACGGAACAGTCGCCGTGGGGTATTCTAACCGGGTCGAGACCCGCCATGTTTTACCAGTTGTCGAGAAGCTGATCGAGCACGGAGCTATGTTCCACAGAAACGCTAGCGGAGCGCTTTCGTTGGCCTACGTCGCTGCTGGGCGACTTTTGGGTTACGTGGAAGAACACATGAACGCCTGGGATTGTCTGGCTGGGCAATTGCTGATCTCGGAAGCCGGGGGCGTTGTTGAGGATCAGAATGCCGATGCGATGATCCGAGAAGGCGGGCGCGTAATCGTGGGGACTCCGGAAGTGTTCGAGACGCTGCGCGAAATCGCAGAGAGCGCTTGGAACGCCTAACGTCTATGCCAAGGCGACCCAACATGAGTTAGGCCTAAGCGTCTTTAAATCTGCCTGCCAGAAATGGCCTTGTGAGGGCTGGTCGTGTTTACGGTCTATCGAACACTCCGACAGTGCGCACCATAGCAACGTGCCGACCGCTCCGTGCGTAACAATTGCAAGATCACCGGTGTCATGCGTCTGGATAATCTCGGTGACTGTTCGATGAATGCGTATCTGCGCCTCGATAGCTGTTTCCCAACCGCGATAGCTGACTTCCGGCTGAGCAAAGAAAGCATCAGCCGCTGCCTCGAATTCGTCCCGGGGCAAATAACCGGTAGCGCTGCGGTCGTTCTCGCCAAGACCCAAATGGTAATTCACGGGAAGCGTTCGTAGTGCAGCAAGAATTGTGCCTGTTTCATGGGCCTTTTGCTCGTTGCTTGCCCAGATTTGCGTGATATTCGACAAGATTTCACTGGTTGCAAATTCAGTGGCGCGTCTGCGGCCCGTCGCGCTCAGACCCCAATCTGTGATCGGGACGTCCGGATCGATTGAGACCTCGGGGTGTGTGATGACAATAAGTTTCGGCATTTAGTCTGGCAAAAGCACTGGCCCTTTTTCGGTAAAACCCATCCTGATTTCGGTGCCGGGTTCAAGCGGCGCATCAACATCGTCGTGGACGGCAAACACCTGTCCAAATTCACCTGTCAGCGTGTATTCCATCCGAACGCCCACATAAGTCGCCTTGGCCACCGTGGCCGGTATGCCCTGATTGGAACCGATCACCAGACGTGAGGGTCGCACCGCGATGGTCGCTGTCCCTTCGGACAATCCGCGGTGTGGCAGCGTATGGCGATAGCCTTCGATCTCGATGGTTGCCACGTCGCCATCGATATCAACAATCTGGCAATTCAAAAGGTTTGCCTCGCCTATGAAATCGGCAACAAACCGGTCATTGGGGGCATCGTAAAGCTGGCGTGGAGTGCCTATTTGAGCGATCGCTGCGTTACGCATAACAACAATCTCATCCGAGACCGCCAGTGCCTCTTCCTGATCGTGGGTCACGTAAACCACTGTCAGGCCAAGGTCTTGCTGGATTGCCCGAATGTCCTCACGCACCTGACGGCGAAGTTTGGCGTCGAGATTGGACAGCGGCTCGTCGAACAGCAACACTTGTGGTTCAAGAACCAGCGCGCGCGCGACGGCAACACGCTGTTGCTGGCCGCCGGATAGTTCCGAAGGAAGGCGATTGTCGAACCCCTGAAGACCAACCAACTCCAAACCATACAATGCGCGGCTGCGAGCCTCATCTTTTGCAAAGCCCGAGAATGTGAGGCCATACATCACGTTCTCCAGCACGCTCATATGAGGGAACAGAGCGTATGACTGAAATACCATGGATACGTCGCGGTCGGTGGCTGGCAGTTTGGTCACGTCCCGGTCACCAATCAGGATCTTGCCAGAGCTTGCCATCTCCAACCCTGCAATCATGCGCAGCGTTGTTGTTTTTCCGCAGCCCGACGGACCAAGTAGTGTGACGAGTTTTCCCGCCTCTACGTGCAGATTGATGTTATCGACGGCGACGACGTCCTTGCCGAACACTTTCGACACATCCTCAAAGCGTACCGGGGCGGCCTTGGAACCGATTTTGGTGTCGGTCATGGCGATGTCTCCGTTCCGTGCTGCGTGCGCCGGCCAATCTGGACCCGGCCGACGAGAAGTTGCAATAAGCCGACTGCCGCGAGCATCACGAAGATCAGCGTCGTCGAATAGGCGATCGCAAGGCCATAGTCGTTATTCTCGACCCGACCGATGATGTAGCTGGTTGCCATGTCATACTCCGCGCTGACCAGAAAGATGACGGCTGAGATTGCCGTCATGGCCCGAACAAAACTGTAGACAAGCGCAGCAAGTATCGCAGGGCGCAGCAGCGGAAGGATGACATTTCGGAACGTCTGCCATGAGTTCGCGCCAAGAGTCAGCGAGGATTCATCAAGACTGCGGTCCAGCTGTGACATGCTCGCGATTCCCGCACGAACGCCGACCGGCATGTTTCGGAAGATGAAGCTGACCACGAGGATGACGCCTGTGCCAGTGATTTCGATTGGCGGAACATTGAAGGCCAGAATGTAGCTAACGCCAATTACCGTGCCGGGGATGGCGAAGGACAGCATGGTGCCGAACTCAAAGGCGTTCTTGCCCGCAAAACTCTGTCTGGTCAGCAGATAGGCCGTTACCAGCCCAACGGCGGCAGTCAATGGCGCTGCAATGGCTGCGATTGTGATGGTGGTCCAGAAACTGTCCCACGCGGCGCCGGTCCAGCGTATGCCCTCTTCTTCGAAGCGAACTGAGAATGCGGTGATGTAGTGCTTGATTGTCAGTGAATTATCGACTCCCCACAGCTCGACCACACTGCCGTAGATGATCATCGCATAGACAATAATTGTGAACAGTGCCCAACCCAAAGCGATGAGCAGTACAGGAACCGAAAGGCCGGTTGGCATCAACGGATGCACTCCCGCATCGCCTTTGCCTGTGACGGTTGTGTAGCTCTTCTTTCCCAGCCAGACGCGCTGCGCATAAAAGGCCGAAAGAGTAAAGAATAGCAGAACCATGGCTAGAACCGCGGCTCGGCCCTGATCGTATTGAGCACCGACGATTGCGAAGAATATCTCGGTCGACAGCACGTCGAAATTCCCGCCCAATACAAGCGGGTTTCCGAAATCAGCCATGCTTTCGATGAAGCCCAGAAGAAATGCGTTCGCAAGACCCGGTCGCATCAGGGGCAAGGAAACCGTCTTGAACGTCTGCCATCTGCTGGCGCGGAGCGTTTGGGCTGCTTCCTCCATCGACGGAGAGACGCCTTCAACCACGCCTATGAGTACGAGAAACGCAATTGGCGTAAACGCGAGTGTCTGCGCGATCAGAATGCCTGGCATTCCGTAAAGCCAGCGCGTCGGTTGTGTGCCGAGAAGTTCGGCAAAAAAACGGGTGACAGAGCCGGACAGGCCAAAAAGCAGGATGAGCGCTAGGCCGATCACGAATGGCGGGGTGATTATTGGCAAAACCGTCAGGGCCCGCAGTGCGCGCTTGTAGCGAAAGCCCGAGCGCGTCACGACCAACGCGAAGCACAGACCCAGGACCGTGGTGATGACGCCGACAAGGATGGCGAGGAACAGTGAATTCCAGGCGGCACCGCAGCGCGCGCCCTGAAAACACCCCAGACCCCACAGTCGATCATCAAAAAACTTCGAGAAGAATACCGCGATGGAATACGCACCGTCTTCGGTGATGAAGGCTGCGAAAAGCATCTTGGCGATAGGGAAAAAGACAAACGCGGTGACAATTGTAATTACGCCGCCGATAGCGCTGACGACAAATACATCACCGTTAATGGCACCCCTTGCCGCGATCCCCTGAGTAAGCAGGAACAGAAAGCTCGAGGCACATATCATCGCGCCATAGCCCATGCCGAACTGACGATCGCCAAGTTCGCCAAACATCGCCTCCAACCAATCGAAGTTGAAGCCCCTGATACCGATGCTGAATCCCTGAGCGATCAGCCAGCCAAAGCCGAGCGCTCCGGACAGGATCAGCATGCGGGCGTAAAGCGGGTCAGATTTGGTGCGCTTCAACACCAGAAGCGGGAGGGCGAGGGCGATTAGAAGCGGAGCGAGCCAAAGTTTTTCGCCTTGTCCAATCAGAAACGCAGCGGGGGCATAATCCTCATCGAACGGGTAGCCATCCAAAAGCCACTCGAACGACCACAGGCCGCCGTCAACCATGTACCAGGGCAGCAGGCAGAATCCGACCCACCCGGCGATGATCCAAAAGATCAGGACCGGATGGGTCGTTTTTGAGTTCTGGTCAGTCATTTATTGCGGCAGAGTCGAAACCTCTTCGTCCCATTTTTGCAATAGACGCTTCCGTTCGTCTGACGAGCCATACTTTTTAAAGTCGTAGTCAATCAGCTTGATCTGGCTCATGTCAGGCGCGCTTTCCGAAGTTTCCGCGCCCTTGTTCGATGGCACCTGAAACGCGTTGACTTGAAGGGCAAGGTTCTGAGCTTCGGGCGACAGGGCCCAGTCATAGAACTTCTTCGCCTCTTCTTCGTTGCGGGCTCCGTCAATAATCGACATGGAGCCAATTTCGTACCCGGTGCCTTCGCAGGGTGCGACGACCTTGATCGGGAACCCGGAAACGGCCTGTTTCACGGCGTCATGCATGAAGACGATACCAATTGTGTTCTCGCCACGACCGGCGGCCTTGATCGGCGCCGAGCCTGACTTGGTATATTGGTTGATGTTCGAATGCAGGCCCTTCATGAACTCAAAGCCTTCATCCTCACCGAAGATCTGCACCATTGAGGCCAGCGTCGTATAGGCCGTGCCCGACGAGTTCGGGTTGGCCATCTGAACGTGCCCTTTGTATTCGGGCTTCAGCAGGTCTTTCCAGCAGGCAGGTTCGGGCAGGTTGTTTGCCGCCACAAGATCGGCGTTGTAGCCATATCCAAGCGCGCCCGAATAGATGCCGATCGTCCTATTGCCAGCACTCTCGGCCTGAGATATCGCCCAATCATGAAGCTGGTCGCGCATTGGCGATACATATTCCATTGTCAGACCTTCTTCAGCGGCTTGCAAATGCGGATCACCCGTGCCACCCCACCAGACGTCTCCTTTGGGGTTCGAACTTTCGGCGCGGATTTGCGCAAAGGTCTCGCCTGACGATTTTCGCGTCATATTGACGTCGATGCCGGTCGCATCTTCAAAGCTGCGCGCCATCAGTTGGCACCAATCTTCTTGCGCCGAACAATAGAGGGTCAGCTTCTCGGCCTGTGCTGCCGACAGTGACGCGGCAAGGGCAATCAGTGATCCGACTGCAGTGGATGTCAATTTTCTCATCTTTTCCTCCCTTTTGTGCTTAATGCATCCCGGCTTCCCGGTCTTTTATGTCTTTCCTCAAGCAGCTTTTCGAAGCTTCTTCACGACAGATTTAACTTCTTGATCGTCTGTTAGATTTTTCAGCAATTGTGACAGGTCTCTTTCTTCGACCAGCTTTGCGGCTTTTGCCGGTGAAAACCAGTGACGCGTCCGCTCACCTTCTTCCTTCCAGCGTCGCTTCAGCTTTTCAACGACCATTGGATAAAGGGTGACGCGGCAACGAACGCTGCTTCGACCTTCGTACCGCTTGTCGTAGAAAAAATGGCCGATTGACCGTTTCGAGATCGTACCGACTGCGCCCGCTTCTTCCTGAGCTTCTATTTCAGCGGCATGCCATGGCTTTTTGCCGTCCATCAGCCATCCCTTTGGGATAACCCACCGACCAGTATCTCGTGAAGTGACCATCAGAACACGCAACTTGCCAGCCTTGTCCCAGCGCATCGGAAGCGCCGCAATCTGATCTGCCGTTTCGCCGTCGCTCATACTGTCTCTCAATGCCATATGATCAAATCCCAAAAGGAAACTGCCTTACTAGCAAATTGGCTGGTTAAGACGTCCCTTCGATTTTCATTCTGAATTTGATCAGTCTGTGCATCTTTACTCTGTGCTTTGAAATATTTGGAACTTCTCGAATTCTCACAACCTTTCGAGGGTTATGCAACAAAAATTATTGCAAAATGTCCGAAAGCCCACAAAAGTAGATTTCGAAACCTAGTCGGGTCGTCGGATGTCCAAAACCAAAACGCGCGGTAAAGTGTCTGAGAAGAACCAGAGCAGGGTCAAGAAGTCCGACCGGCGCCAACAGATATTGTTGGAGTTGAAGTTGCGCCCGCACGTTCGCATCAACGAACTCGCACAACGGTTCAACGTCTCCAACGAGACGGTACGCAGGGATTTCGATGCCCTGTCGAATGACGGCTTGATCGCGCGCGCGCATGGGGGGGCATCAGCCCCTGCGCAAGGGCACTATCCAGGTTTGGATGAACGGACAAATGCGCAGGTTGAGGAACGCGAGCGGATAGGTGTTACGGCGGCAGAACTGATCCGGGCCGGTGAAACGGTCATGATCGATTCCGGCTCGACCACCATCGAGATGGCGCGTGCGCTGGCTTATCTCGGCACCCATTGCACGGTGATTACCAATTCAATTCCCGTTGCGATGACCCTCGGCCATGGGGCTGCGCAGGTGCTGTTGTGTCCGGGGGAATATCTGGCAACTGAATCTGCAACGATCGGAACCGAAACGCTGGAATTTCTGTCCCGTTTCAACGTCGACAGGTGCATGATCGGATCTTCGGGCTTCTCTACCGAAGGTCCGTCAGAGACAGTGCAGGGTTTTGCTGCAGTAAAGAGGATGATGCTGACGCGTGCCGAAAAGCGACATCTTCTTATTGATTCCGGGAAGTTCGGCCGCAAGGGTCTGTCCCAAGTGGGAGATATCAACGGCCTGGATTCTATAGTTACCGACAAAAAACCAACAGGAGAATTGCGTAACGCTATTGAGGGCGCCGAGGTCGATATTCTCGTCGCCGGGTAGGCAAGACATGATTCATTAACAGCGGATCGATAGAGGACCGCGAATGACTGGGAGGAAAATATGAAGATCGATATCAAACTGTTGATTGGGGCATCCGCAATCGCGCTCATGTCGCTGAGCGGGACGGCGTCGGCGCAGGATTGTCCGCGCGGTGACCTGGACGAGCGTTTTTGTGACGCAGATGGGGATTTGATTGCGGATATCCCCACCGATCCCTCTGAACAAATTGATCCTGACACCCTGATTTTTGCATATACGCCGGTTGAAGATCCCGCCGTATACAAAACCGCCTGGTCTGATTTTCTTGACCACTTGAAAGCGGAAACCGGCAAGGACGTTGTCTTCTTTCCAGTTCAGAACAATGCGGCCCAGATCGAAGCGATGCGTTCTGGGCGTCTGCATATCGCGGGCTTCAACACCGGCTCTAACCCGTTGGCGGTAAACTGCGCCGGGTTCCGGCCATTCACGATCATGGCTTCGAAAGACGGTAATTTCGGTTATGAGATGGAAATCATCACTTATCCGGGTTCGGGCATCGAAAAGGTCGAGGACATCAAGGGCAAGCAACTGGCCTTTACCTCACCCACATCCAACTCAGGCTTCAAAGCGCCCTCGGCAATCCTGAAAAGCGACTTTGATCTTTTGCCCGAACGGGATTTCGAACCTGTCTACTCGGGCAAGCACGACAACTCGATCCTGGGTGTTGCCAACAAGGATTACCTGGCGGCGTCGATCGCGAACTCGGTAAAATCGCGGATGATCTTGCGCGATGTGATCAAGGAAGATGATGTTGTAACGATCTACAAGTCGCAGACCTTTCCAACCACCGGGTTTGGTACCGTCTACAACCTGACGCCCGAGTTACAAGAGAAGATCCGCAATGCCTTCTTCAACTTTGACTGGGACGGCACGACCCTGGAAGCTGAGTTCTCGAAATCGAACGAAGGCCAGTTCCTTGAGATGACCTATCAGGAATTCTGGGATGTCATCCGTAAGATTGACGCAGCAAATGGCGTCTCCTACGCCTGCCAGTGATCTTTGGCTAATTCGGCGGGCCTGAAAGGGCCCGCTATTCACCCTAATCTGGGGCATTTTATGCTGCGTCTTCAAAAGCTGACGAAAACATACAAAACCGGAGATCAGGCTCTGAAGGCCATTGATCTTGAGGTTCCAAAAGGACAGGTTCTTGCGTTGATTGGGCCCTCGGGGGCAGGCAAATCGACCATGATCCGCTGCATTAACCGGTTGGTTGAACCCACAAGCGGTGGCGTCCTTCTGGATGACGTGGACCTGACCAAACTCGGATCGGGCGCCTTGCGGAAAGCGCGCCGTGAAATGGGCATGATCTTTCAGGAATATGCCTTGGTCGAACGCCTCACGGTGATGGAAAACGTGTTGTCGGGACGGCTGGGATATGTGGGGTTCTGGCGCAGCTTTCTGCGGCGGTATCCGCAATCGGATGTCGACGAGGCCTTCCGCCTGCTTGATCGGGTAGGGCTTTTACATATGGCCGACAAACGTGCGGATGAACTGTCCGGTGGTCAACGCCAAAGGGTCGGCATCTGCCGCGCCTTGATTCAGAACCCGAAACTGTTGCTGGTTGATGAGCCGACTGCGTCGCTGGACCCAAAGACCAGTCGCCAGATTATGCGCCTGATCACCGAGCTGTGTCAGGAACGCGGACTGGCGGCCATTATCAATATCCATGATGTGGCGCTTGCCCAAATGTTCGTTCCGCGCGTCGTGGGCCTCCGCTTTGGCGAAATCGTTTATGACGGTCTTCCAACAGGCCTTACCCCCGAGAAGCTGACCGAAATCTATGGGGAAGAGGACTGGGAAGCGACCATCGAAAAAGTCGACGAAGATGAAGATGTCGAGGCTGCGGAATGAGCCATCGAGAACTAGACGACATGTTGGGAAAGGGTTGGCGTAAGCCTGCCTTTGTCAAAAACCCGTTGCTCCGCTGGGCATTGTTCTTGGGTTTTTTCGCCTACCTGATCGCGGCCTTTATGACCATCGAAGTTGATTGGGGTCGGGTCTATGAAGGACTGGACCGGGGGTGGGCATTTGTACTTGCGTTTACCAGCCCGGACTTCATTTCACGGTGGTCAGACATTTGGAGCGGCCTTCTGGAAAGTATCATAATGACCGTGGCTGCGTCGGTCGTGGGCATCCTGATTTCGATCCCGATTGGATTGGGTGCGGCCCGCAATATCGCTCCGCTGCCAATCTACATGATTTGCCGGGGCATCGTCGCGATAAGTCGAGCATTGCAAGAGATCATCGTCGCCATTTTGCTGGTGGCTATCTTCGGCTTTGGTCCACTGGCAGGGTTTCTTACGCTTTCCTTCGCGACCATTGGGTTTCTCTCTAAACTTCTGGCCGAAGATATCGAAGCCATGGACAAGGTTCAGGCCGAGGCGATCAAGGCCTCTGGCGCGCGCTGGCCACAATGGATCAACTATGGCGTTCAGCCTCAGGTGATGCCGCGGCTTGTGGGGCTTTCCATGTATCGGATCGACATCAATTTCCGAGAAAGCGCAATTCTTGGGCTCGTGGGCGCTGGCGGTATCGGTGCAACATTGAACACTGCGTTTGATCGCTATGAATACGACACGGCAGCAGCCATTCTTATACTCATCATCGGGATCGTCATGGCACTTGAATACCTTTCCGGAATTATCCGCGCGAGGGTTCAGTAATGCCGGTACTTGAACGCGACGACACACAAATCTGGCGCCGGCGAACGACGGGTCAAAGTCTGGTTCGATGGTTCGGCTGGCTGTTGGGCGTGGCAGTCTTTGTCTACTGCTGGCAGTTCATCTCGGAATCAACGACCTGGTTTTTCGTCTGGGACGCGCCCCGCATCGCCAACGATATCTGGACCCGTGCAACGCCTCCCAAATGGGACTACATCACCCAACTGGGCCGTCCGATTTGGGATACTCTGAACATCGCCACCCTGGGTACAATCATCGCTCTGTGCATGGCCGTTCCGGTTGCCTTTTTAGCGGCCCGCAACACCACACCATCGGCTTTGTTCATCCGACCCATTGCCCTGTTGATCATTGTCTCGACCCGCTCAATCAACTCGTTGATCTGGGCGCTTTTGCTAATCGCGATTATTGGTCCGGGTGTCTTTGCCGGTGTCATAGCAATCGCCATCCGTTCAATCGGGTTCTGTGCAAAGCTTCTTTATGAAGCAATCGAGGAAATTGATCACTCTCAGGTCGAGGCTATCACGGCAACCGGTGCATCGCGTTGGCAGGTCATGGCTTACGGAATCGTTCCGCAAATTCTACCCGCTTTTGCAGGCATTGCTGTCTTCCGTTGGGATATCAACATCCGCGAATCCACAGTGCTTGGGCTGGTCGGAGCCGGCGGCATCGGGTTGCAATTGTCAGCTTCACTCAACGTTCTGGCTTGGCCACAAGTCAGCCTGATCCTGATTGTAATTCTTGTCGCGGTCATGATCAGCGAATGGGTTTCGGCGAAAGTACGAGGGGCCATCATTTGACCGGTTTCTCTGCGCAAGAGGCTTTTGAAGCCTACGAGGCGGTACGACACCGCCTTCCGAAAACCTGCACAACTGAAGTGAGCTATCGTCAGGTCGAGACGCTAGAGGATATCGCTCATGAGTTCGACGTGTTTCTCCTCGACGCCTTCGGAGTTCTTAATATTGGCGACACGGCGATCCCGGAGACGCCGGATCGGGTCAGGTCACTGCAAGCCGCCGGCAAGCGTGTTCTGGTCGTGTCGAATGCCGCGGGGTTTCCCCACGCAACTCTTTTGGAGAAATATTCCAGGCTCGGCTATGACTTCGCACCGCAGGATGTGATCACTAGCCGGGCCACATTGTTGTCTGAGCTAAACGGCCAAAGTGAATTGCACTGGGGATTGATGGCAACCCCCAGCGCCGGTCTTCGAGATTTGGAGGGGCTGAAGCTATCCTACCTGGAAGATGACCCGACGCCCTACGAAACCGTCGACGGGTTTCTGATGATCGGGTCGGCAGTATGGACCGAAACGCGTCAGGCCATGTTGGAGGCCGCCTTGCTGGAGCGCCCCCGCCCGGTAATGGTCGGCAACCCCGACATTGTCGCTCCTCGTGAATACGGTTTTTCCCAAGAGCCCGGCCTTTTTGCGCACCGGCTGGCAGATCGGACAGGTGTCGTCCCTCAGTTCTTTGGCAAGCCTTTCGCCAACATCTATGACCTTGCGTTCCAACGCCTCGGGCACATCGACAAGTCCCGCGTTCTGATGGTTGGTGACAGCCTGCACACCGACGTTCTGGGCGCACGCAGTGCGGGCATAGCTTCGGCACTCATCTCAGGATTTGGGTTCTTTGCAGGGCATGATGTCGAAGCAGCGATCAGGCAGGCAGGGATAGTACCGAACTTTGTGGTAACCCGCCCCTGAGTTTAGGGCATTCTCTTTCGATGGATATTTAGTCCAACTCGAATAGCAGATCTCTCGGGCTTAGCCGCCCCTTATCTCCGCCGGGTACAAATTCGAACTCGTCTGTCCTCTGCTCTAACTCATCACCTTCAGCTGCCCGCTCAACCACGGCAGCTGCGCCACGGCAGGATCGACGATCTGGCTCTGCATCAGCCGCCGGATCATGTCCGCCACCTCCTGCGGCACCTGATCTGACCAGTCGGTACGGGTGAACAGCGAGATTGTGCGCGCGAATTCGCCAAACGGGGCAGGGTGGGCCTCCATCCCGTCATGGAACCGGGCCGCGCGCATATAACCCAGCGGCGTGGTGATCGCCCAGCCCAGACCCCGCGCAACCATCGCCATCAAGGCAAGGTGCGAGCCGATCTCGAACCGTTCCTCGAACTCCATCTGCTGCCGGGCCAGATGGCCCTCGATCTGGCGGCTGATCAACTGTTCACGGGCGTATCGCAGAAAGGGCAGGTCCTGCATCGGGTTGTCGGCCCCTTTGGGTGCGACCAGAATGAATGGGTCCTGCACCAGCGGGTATTCGACCACGCCCTCCAGCACCTCGCCGGAATGGGCCGACACGGCCATGTGCAGCCGCTGCGCCTCCAGCGCTTCGAACAGATCGAGGCTCGACAGGGTGATAAGTTTGAATTTCGACCGGGTGAGGCTGTCGGCCAGCAGGGTGGCCAGCCGGGGCGTCAGATCATTGTCGAAATCGTCGATCAACCCGATGGACAGCGTGGTCAGATGCCCCAGATCCATCACCGCCAGCTCGCTCTGGGCCACCTGCAGCTCGGCCAGAACCGCCTGCGCGCGGGCCAAAAAGCTGCGCCCGGCCTGCGTCAGCCGCATCGGCCGTCGCCCATGATCGACCAGATCAGTACCCAGAGCCTTTTCGAGATTGCGCAACTGCTGAGACACCGATGGCTGGCTGAGCCCCGTGATCTCGGCCGCCTGCGCCACCGATCCGGTCCGCGCCAGCGCCTCGAACACCTCAAGGCCCCGCAGGGTCAGCCCTTTCATCACCATCGCATATACCTTTCGCTGCGCCTTTCTGGGGCGCAGCGGGCATCAGGTCAAGGATTGCCTTGGGCTTAACTGCAGATCGCCTGCGCCATCTGGCCAAAGTTCTGATACCGATCCCACAGCGCATCATCGCGCGCGGTCTGCGACATCTTCAACTCCTGCGCCTGATGGGGGTCTTCGAACCACTTGGCCACGGTCTTCTGATCACCACGCGTCAACGCCTGATCTGCCACGCGCTGGATGCAAGTACACCGCGCCCGCGTCGCCGCCTCGCGGTCCGACGCCAAACACGCCCGCTTGATCTGCGCCGCGTCCACCGGCGGAGCAACCGCCGTCACCGATGCCGCACAAAATGCGATTAGGAGGAACTGTTTCATACTCGAGCCTCGTTTTTTGCCTGCCCGGACGGGTCTTATGCCCCTCTCGGTCTGCGGCGGAGTATGAATCAAAGTGGATTCGGGATCAATCACACGTTGCGAAAAAGTGAATACCCGAGTCGGAAACACCCCACCCCGTAGGCCGGGCCTCAGCCCGGTACTGGTTAGTGCAAGTAGGGCAACCAGTCTTCGAGGGCTTTGATAAGCTTGTCGAGCGCATAGTAACCGCCCACCAATGGCCCGCCCTGCTTTATCGCCGTCACAATAGCTGTATCCACTGCTAGGTCGGCCTTGCGACCAATCCACTTGGTGATAGCAAGAAAGCCGGCCTTTATTTTTTCAAGTATGCGCTCAATTTGCTCGAGAGCAGGATTTACCTCCTCTAAGGCAGTTGAAAGCTCTTTTTCCGCTTCCCGGATCAACCTTGCCGCACCAGACAAACGTTCATCGTCGATGCTCTCAGGAGGATTATTCCCCCCGATGCTGTGGCGAGCGGAAGCCTGTATGCTAAGGTTTTCTCTCAGGTCAAATAGGGCACTCTCGACCTCCCATCGCGCCCGGATTTGTTCAATCTCACGGGCAATTGCGTCAGCGCCAGAGTTCCATATGCTCTCATCGATCAGTGCAATCTTTCGTTGAAGTTCCCAGTCTAGCGGATTTCCCTCGAAAAAACCCTGGTGCCACTCTCGCCAGAACGAGTAGCTACTACTCTGGAAGTAATCTCGGAAATTGACTCTTTGATCTAAAGGAACCTTGAACGTGACCTTTTCAACCCAGAGTTTTTGATCGAAAACTCCATCACTAGGGAAAGCAAAGTCATTCAGGCTTGCTTTCGTCAAATTGATGAACGCCGAGTCATATGCATGCCTTGTTGACCAATCTTTGCGAGTCTTGGCATAGAGGAATTGTTCGTCGTCAGCGGCGGTTCCGAATGCAGCTGCCACGTTCTCAATTGTTTCCATTGCCTTGTCGTGGCTGTTTTCGAGCGTGGCAATGGCAGAAATGTGGGCAGAGGACTGATCTATGAAACGGTTTCCCTTCATTGGATTGGCAAGCGACTTCACCAAAGCTTCTCGTGATGCCGTGCAACCGAACCTAGAATAAACAAGTGCTTGCAAAAGTAACTTTCCGCGAGGGATCTAATGGCTCTCACTCGCGTCCTTGTTGCCACTAAAGTTTGCAGGAGGAAATCCTCGAATAGAAGCGTGCAACGCTATCGATGTGCATTTTTCTACAGTTTGATGCTCGAATTCTGAATTGAGACGCTCAAAAATATCAATTTCATTCATGGTTTCCCCGTTATGGAAAATCGGTGTTCCTACACACTAAACGTGCCACCTTGACCAACCCACGATTCCTCTACATATCCCCAACCCATGACAGACCTCGCTCATATCCGCAATTTCTCCATCGTCGCGCATATCGACCATGGCAAATCCACCCTTGCTGACCGGCTCATCCAAGAGACCGGAACGGTCAAGGATCGCGACATGAAGGAACAGCTGCTCGACAGCATGGATATCGAGCGCGAGCGTGGCATCACCATCAAGGCCAACACGGTTCGCATCGACTATACCGCCGACAATGGCGAGGCATACGTGCTGAACCTGATCGACACCCCCGGCCACGTGGACTTTGCCTATGAGGTCAGCCGGTCCATGCGCGCGGTCGAAGGCTCTCTACTGGTTGTGGACTCGACCCAGGGGGTCGAGGCGCAGACGCTGGCGAATGTCTATCAGGCCATCGACGCGGATCATGAGATCGTGCCGGTGCTGAACAAGATCGACCTGCCCGCGTCCGATTGTGACCGCGTGGCCGAACAGATCGAGGATGTGATCGGCATCGACGCGACCGATGCCATTCAGGTCAGCGCCAAGACAGGGCAGGGCATCCACGAGACGCTTGAGGCCATCGTGCACCAACTGCCCGCACCGCAGGGCAATCTTGACGCGCCGCTCAAGGCGATGCTGGTGGATTCGTGGTACGACGCCTATCTCGGCGTCATCGTTCTGGTCCGCATCATGGACGGCACGCTGAAAAAGGGGATGCGTGTCAAGTTCATGTCGAACAACACCCTGCACCATGTGGACCGCGTCGGTGTCTTCCGGCCTGAGATGGAGATGGTGGACAGCCTCGGCCCGGGTGAGATCGGCTTCCTGACTGCCTCGATCAAACAAGTCCGCGACACCCGCGTCGGTGACACCATCACCAATGACCGCAACGGCAGCGAAGAGGCCCTGACGGGCTTCAAACCCGCGCAGCCGGTGGTGTTCTGCGGCCTCTTCCCCGTCGACAGTTCCGAATTCGAAGACCTGCGCGATGCGATCGACAAACTGGCGCTGAACGACGCCAGCTTCAGCTTTGAAATGGAAACCTCGGCCGCGCTTGGTTTTGGCTTCCGCTGCGGCTTCCTTGGCCTTCTGCACCTAGAGGTCATCCGCGACCGCATCGAACGCGAATATGATATCGAGCTCATCACCACCGCGCCGTCGGTGATCTATCACGTCTACATGAAAGACGGCGAAATGATCGAGCTGCACAACCCCGCCGACATGCCCGATCCGTCCAAGGTCGACCATATCGAGGAGCCGCGCATCAAGGCGACCATTCTTGTTCCGGATGAATACCTCGGCGACGTGCTGAAACTCTGCCAGGACCGCCGCGGCATCCAGCTGGACCTGACTTATGCGGGCAGCCGCGCGATGGTCGTCTATGACCTGCCGCTGAACGAGGTTGTCTTTGACTTCTACGACCGCCTGAAATCGGTGACCAAGGGCTATGCCTCGTTCGACTACCAGATGACCGGCTATACCGAGGACAATCTGGTCAAGATGTCGGTGCTGGTGAATGACGAACCGGTCGATGCGCTGTCAACCATGGTTCACCGCGACCGGGCCGAGATGCGGGGCCGGGCGATGTGCGAAAAGCTCAAGGACCTGATCCCGCGCCACATGTTCAAAATCCCGATCCAGGCCGCCATCGGAGGCAAGGTCATCGCCCGCGAGACCCTCTCGGCCCTGCGCAAGGACGTGACCGCCAAATGCTACGGAGGCGACGCCACGCGGAAACGCAAACTGCTGGACAAGCAGAAGGCGGGTAAGAAGAAAATGCGTCAGTTCGGGAAGGTCGATATCCCGCAGGAGGCGTTTATTAGCGCCTTAAAAATGGACAGCTAACAGCTGGCCATTTTTACGGCGGGTGGGCGAAAGCGGTTGGCGCAGCCAACTGCATCTGGACCATTTAACTCAAGCGGCAGTAACAAAAAAATTACACAATTTCTTGGTTGTGTGCCTATTGTGGGTAGCTACATTTCGTGTAAATTTTTCAACATACACAGTATGTTGTGGAACTGTTATCCGATTGCAACGCATGCTCAATAAACTATTTGTCAAGACACTTGCGCAAACTTATCAAAATGATAAATGATGAGTCGAGCAGCAAAACAAAACCGCGGCGAGAATGGCTGATCAACAACCTTGGACTACTGCAAACGCAACAAGCAACATCAACGCAATTGCGCGTGATCGAACATGCGATTTCGCGTATACTGCGCACTCTAGAGAAAGGATGAACGAACGTGGTCTAATTATGTCTGATGTTCTTTTCGTATTGAAGCATGGCTTCGTTTACGAGGAACCTGAACCTTCGACTGTACCTGGCCTTTATAAATATAGGGTTGATAGCCAGTCCCCGAATTCGGGCGCTAGATATCTAAGAGTCGTTGCAATTCCAGACAAAGAATCGTGCCAAATCAAAGTTGTAACAATAATGTGGCGCGACGAACCATGATGGAGAAAAAATGGGAGCTTACCACTATACTGAGTGTGGCTTGGACAATGTGTTCATAGAGGACATGAACATGGTTCAAGATCACGCAGGAGAAGCGACTGTTACTGTGCCGGCGATTGGCCTGCTGCATCAAGTAATCGCCGAGGGCATCGTGACATTGCCTTCGAAAATGAGCGGCAAAGAACTGCGCTTCCTGCGCACAGAAATGGGACTAACACAAGAAAAACTGGCAGATATCCTCAAAGTGACACTTCTCACCGTAAGTCGATGGGAACGTGAGGAAACACCAATTAAAGATACTGCGGAAATGCTTATTCGCCTAATGGCGGTCGAGCGACTGGAGTTAGATGTCGACATGGACATTGATGAGGTGTCGGCGAAGGTGACATTGGGTCCGAGAAAAGACCCGATAAGAATCGACGGTAGTGATCCCAAGCACTATCAGCTAATGGCCGCATGACTCGAACAAAGGCCCCCTCGGGGGCCTTTTTTTATTGCATTTATCCTTTCTGCAGGTTGCCAGATTCTTTGAGGTTGTTTCAAAGCTCAAATCCGCCCACCCGCCCGGCGGCACCGCCGGGCCGCGCCGACCCGCCCCCATGGGGCGGCGCGTTTGCGCCTCCCCTCGGGCCGGCGCTGCCCTCAGATCTTTTGATCGAACGGTATTCATAAACTGTAGGGCGGGCTTCAGCCCGCCACTCGCGCCTGACCCAAACTCAACGCGCGTGGAGCGGAAGGGTTTGACGGCGGGCTGAAGCCCGCCCTACGGGTGGATTGGTGGGTTGAAAACCCACCCTACGTAGGATGGGTTTTCAACCCATCACCCACACTGTGACCCACCTCACAGCCCCAAACCCTCACACCTGCTACACTTGACCCAACGGAACCCTCGGCAGGAGGCCCATATGTCCACATCCATGATCCCCATCATCGCCCTCGGATCGGCAGGTCTCTATTCCGTGGCCATGATCGCGATGAAATTCTGGTGGAAAATCCCCGGTATCGGCCTCAGCCTGCTGATCGTCGGGGCCCTGCTGGCCGCTGCAACGCTGGAACTCGCCGCGCTGCGCGAGGAACGGCTGGGTATCATCTATACTGGCATTCTGGGGGCCGAGGTCATCCTGATCGCCATCGCCTCTTATTTTCTGTTCGGCGAGAATTTTTCGCATCGCGAAGTCGCCGGGATCGGTCTGGTTCTGATCGGCACCGCATTGGCATGGGCCTGAGGCGAACATTAAGCGATTATGAACTTTCCCTTAGGTAAGTTGTAACCGGCCCACACTCTCCCAATCTGTATCCCACAGCAAGGATGTTCGCATTTGAACTCCAAAGGGTCGCTTTCAGGAGGAGATCCCCATGACCAGATACATGACTGCCGGAGCAGCCGCTCTGGCCACGAGCCTCACCCTTGCCACCGCCGCGATGGCCGATACGCCGGACCTGCGCGGAACATGGGTGGGCAGCTATACCACCGTTGGCCCGAACCGGACCACAACCGGGGATGCGCCGCGTTTCAACAATGCCGAGTGGGTGCTGGACATCCAGAAGCAGCAGGACAACGTGTTCTGGGGGCCCAGTAAGTGGCGTCCGAATGCGGCTCAGGACTGGCGCGTCATGGATGCCACCGGGACCATCTCGCTGGATGATCCGACCCGGGTCAGCATCGTGGAAAGCTCGGCCAATCCCGAGATCGGCGTCAACGCCTTGATCGATGCCCGGTATCAGGATGGCAAGATTTATGCGGATTTCCGTAGCCTGCGTCGAGGAACGACCTACAGCACCGTTCTGGAACGTCAGGTGAACTGAAGCGTCTTCGGCCTGACCGGATGTTAAAGGGGGTATATGCCGCTGCGTATTGTGAGTGCGGCAGGAGTAGTAGGTACCCCGGTCAGGTTGGAGCGCTTCTCAGGAACATGCGCCTCCACAGGGAGGAGCAGGGCCGGGCGGCGATCTCGCCGCCCGCGACAGGATCCAGCCCCCCGCGTTTGAGGATGCGGCGTTCCTCGGCTCGGGTCATCTGGATCTCGCGGACCTTCAGCGCGGCGTCGCGCGCGGTGAGGTAAGAACCGTCCGGCCCAGGTTCCATCCCCGGAATACCACGCCCTTTCGACCACCACCCGCGCAGCCCGCTGAGCGGGTGTTTGCGTCCGATCCGGCCATCATCCTGCAACTGCCAGATCCGCTCGGCCTCGGCCATCGAGACCAGAGCAGCGAGCGGTTTGCCATAGCGGGTCAGCACGATCACCTGTCGGGGGTCTTGTGAGAGGGTGGTCAGCTCTCCCAGCCGGGCACGGGCTTCTGAGATGGTCAGGCGCATGGGCGAATCTCCGGTTGTACGATTCGAAAGATTGGGGGTCTGAGTGTTGTACAACTCGGACAATTCGCCCCTAACGCAGCGCACGGAGGCTTTGCAGGTGCAGAAACTGGTGAAAATCGGGGTGGTTTCTTAAGTCTGGACTTATCCCCACACAACCCCGCCGAGTTGTGTCGATTTCAGAGTTGTCCACATGCCTCTCCCGCTGGATATCAACAGTTTATCCCCGTCTAATTTTCATGCTGCAGTGCTATTTTCTTGCCGGTTCAGGGTGCTGATGCAACAGTCTGATCACTGCTTCAGTTCTTCGCAACAGGGGCGGGACGCAAAGGCCAAGGGGGTCGCGGCGGCGAAGGCAAGTTCTAGGATTTGTTCTTGGTTGCAATGACTTACCGGTGGTGGATCAGGTGATCCGGGCTTCGTGTTCGGGTCAGGTGGTTAGCCTCTCAGAAGGTCGATGCGGGCTGCGGCGCGACATAGCGCGTGCGGCAGTCGCCAAGGTCCCTTCGGGGGCGGCGGCAACTGGATCGAGATGCCCCTCGGGCGGATCGGACCGGCAAGGCGTCAGGAGTGTCCGCAAGGATGCATGCAAAGACCGCGTCTGAGCACCTGACGCCTTTTCCTTTTTCAGAACCATCGGTTCATACAGGCTACCACGCACCACCACCCTTCAGATGAAAACGGGGTTCTTTCGCATGAACGAAAGAACCCCGTTGGTTCGTCAGAAATGCAATGCCGCGTCTATGCACCTGTCTTGTCAGATTAGCCGCCTGCAGGAACCAAGGCAACAACATATTGCGGCCTGTTGCATCGTTGCCGCAATATGCTGGAGAGGTTTAGATGTTCTCCTGAACATCCTCGGCAGCGTTCTGAATGGCGTCACCCGCCTTTTCGATGTCTTTGCCCGCGCCTTTTGCAGTTTCACATGCGGTCAATGTGAACAAGGCCAAGCCAATCATGAATGCACGGATCATCGGGAACTCCATCAGTGTTTGTTTGGTTTTGGTTAGCAGCTTTGAGAACAAACAGCTACCGGTTTTAGCGAGGAGCGAGCCACGATGCCGGCCTTCGGAAAAAACGCTCGATTAACAGACTCATCCGAATGTCAAAGCAAACCACAAAGATGAAATGACAGGAGTGATCAGGACGCTTTGGAACTGCAAAAGAGCTCATAAACCACTTCCAGCATGCGGACGGGTCGATCGTCTGCCAGCCGGTAGTATATGGCCTTACCCTCGCGCCGGGGCACAACCAGACCTTCGAGCCTGAGCCGCGATAGCTGTTGCGAAACGGCTGCCTGCCGGGCGGACAAAAGCCGCTCCAACTCGGTCACCGATTTCTCGCCAGAGACGAGATGGCACAGGATCATCAAGCGCCCTTCATGGCTGATTGCCTTTAGGAAATTTGACGCTCGCGTCGCGTTTTCAACCATCTGGTCCAGATCGTTGGGCGACATATCCTTGGTCAGCTGAGAAAGAGCCATTTTCGTGTTCCTTACAAGTCCCGCAGTGTAATTGAGGCAGCGCGCAGCAGCCGACGCGGTGGTGTATCTTGGTACAGATATCAGGCGTGTTTTTCTATATGCACGGATCAAAATGGCGTGATGTGTCGAACACGAATGCGCGGGGTCATTCTGAATGCTTGCTCGCAAAGCCACACGCGCCGATGAACGCGCGGCCCCCCTTGCAGCCCCTCTGTGGCGGCACTAAGACTCAGGTAACTCTTCTCCGGGTAATGTCCCGATCAACATCAAAGCAGGCAGGTTCCCATGTTCGATCCAGTTGACACATACATGAACACACTCGTCCCCATGGTCGTCGAACAGACCAGCCGGGGTGAGCGCGCATACGACATCTTCTCGCGCCTCCTTAAAGAGCGGATCATTTTCATCAATGGCCCGATCCATGATGGGATGAGCCATCTTGTGGTCGCGCAACTGCTGCATCTTGAAGCGGAAAACCCGAGCAAAGAGATCTCAATCTACATCAACTCGCCCGGTGGCGTGGTGACCAGTGGTTTGTCGATTTACGACACAATGCAGTATATCAAGCCGAAATGTTCCACTTTGGTGATCGGTCAGGCGGCCTCGATGGGTTCAGTTCTGCTGGCCGGTGGCGAGAAGGGGATGCGGTTTTCGCTGCCTAACAGCCGCATCATGGTGCACCAGCCCAGCGGCGGCTATCAAGGGCAGGCCAGTGATATCATGATCCACGCGGCTGAGACGCAAAAGCTGAAAGATCGCTTGTATGATATCTATGTGCGTCATACCGGACAGACCAAGAAGGCGGTTGAAAAGGCGCTGGATCGTGACAATTTCATGAGCCCGGAAGAGGCCAAGGACTGGGGTCACATCGACGAGATCGTCGAAAACCGCGCCAAGATGGACGGTGACGAGGACTAAGTTCAAAACCGCGCGCTTCCGGCGTGAGGGATGATTTTGAGATTGTAGCCGCCAGAACGCTGGCCTAAGCTGCAGGCATTGACGGCAAACGCGGCCCCTTGGGTGGGGTCGCCGAGACGGAGCCCGAGGGGTAAATCATGGCGACCAATTCTGGTGGTGACGGCAAAAACACGCTCTACTGCAGCTTCTGCGGCAAAAGCCAGCATGAGGTGCGCAAGCTGATCGCGGGCCCGACCGTGTTCATCTGTGATGAGTGTGTCGAGCTCTGCATGGATATCATCCGTGAAGAGACCAAGGCCAGCGGCCTGAAATCCTCGGACGGCGTGCCGACTCCCAAGGATATCTGTGAGGTGCTGGACGATTATGTGATCGGACAGGCCACCGCCAAGCGTGTTCTGTCGGTTGCGGTGCACAACCACTACAAGCGCCTGAATCACGCCCAGAAGGCGGGCAACGATATTGAGCTGGCCAAGTCCAACATCCTGCTGATCGGCCCGACCGGCTGCGGTAAGACGCTGCTGGCGCAGACACTGGCGCGGATTCTGGATGTGCCGTTCACCATGGCGGATGCAACCACGCTGACCGAAGCCGGATACGTGGGCGAGGATGTTGAGAACATCATTCTCAAGCTGTTGCAGGCGAGCGAATACAATGTCGAACGCGCGCAGCGCGGCATTGTCTATATCGACGAGGTCGACAAGATCACGCGCAAGTCCGAAAACCCCTCGATCACGCGCGACGTATCGGGTGAGGGCGTGCAGCAGGCTCTGCTGAAACTGATGGAAGGTACAGTGGCCTCGGTACCGCCGCAAGGCGGGCGCAAGCATCCGCAGCAGGAATTCCTGCAAGTGGATACCACGAACATCCTGTTCATCTGTGGCGGCGCGTTTGCTGGTCTGGATAAGATCATCGCACAGCGCGGCAAAGGCTCTGCTATGGGCTTCGGCGCGGATGTCCGCGACAATGATGAGCGTGGCGTTGGCGAGATCTTTAAGGATCTCGAGCCCGAAGATTTGCTGAAATTCGGCCTGATCCCGGAATTTGTTGGCCGCCTGCCGGTTCTGGCGACGCTGGAAGATCTGGACGAAGATGCGCTGGTCACCATTCTGACAAGCCCGAAAAACGCTCTGGTCAAGCAATACCAACGGTTGTTCGAGTTGGAAGACGCAGAGCTGGCTTTCACGGATGATGCGCTGAAAGCCATTGCGAAAAAAGCTATTGAGCGCAAAACCGGTGCGCGAGGTCTGCGGTCGATCCTCGAAGACATCCTGCTGGATACGATGTTCGAATTGCCGGGTATGAAGAATGTGACCGAAGTAGTGGTCAATGAAGAGGCGGTTACATCCGAGTCTCAGCCTTTGATCATCTATGCAGACACGGCAGAGTCGGCGTCCGCTGGCTAAGCACGTTCCTCAATTCACTTGGATCATATTCGGAGACGTGAGTAAGGGGCACTGCCCCCGCCGCGGCAAGCCGCGACACCCCCGAAGTATTTAATGCCAGATGAAGCAGGGGATCCGTCCTTCATCTGGCCGAATATATCCCGGAGCGCGAGGCAGAGCCTCGCATTTTCGACGATTATGCCAAACGGCAATTGGTTTCTGAGAGGGCTCGAATGACAATCAGGCGCATATCTTCAGGTGGTGAGTTCGAGGTTAAGGCAGGCTATTGCCGGGCAGTTGTCGCCGGTGGTTGGGTACATGTCGCAGGCACAGTCGGGCAGGGTGACACTGTTGTCGAACAATGCCGGTCCGCCCTTGATATCATCGGGAACGCCTTAGAGGAGGCGGGCACTTCATTCTCGAACGTGGTGCGTGTGACCTATATGCTGCCAGATCGCACCGAATTTGCGCCTTGTTGGCCTGTGTTGGCCGAGACGTTCGGTGCAAATCCGCCTGCAGCGACGATGATTGAATGCGGTTTGATCGACCCGAAGTACCGGATCGAAATCGAAGTGACCGCGATTTTGCCGGATTGACGCAGACAAGCTCCGTTGCACTGGACCTTGGCGAGCCTTTGGTCCATATCTGCGGAGACAGAAATGCCGGAGGCAGCCGATGGGAATCCTGAACAGTCTTTTGCGGGCCGTGACCTGGTGGAACGGGGCCACTCTGAACACGCAGATCTATACCTCGCGGAAAGGTGTCAAAGTCGGTGAAGACAACGAAGGCAACGTGTTCTATCGCACCGCTGATGACAGCAAGCGCTGGGTGATTTTCAATGGCGAGGCTGAGGCAAGCCGGATTGATCCCGACTGGCATGGCTGGCTGCACCGTACCTGGGATGAGCCACCAACGGACAAGCCGCTGGCGCATAAGTCCTGGGAAAAACCGCATCAGGAGAATCTGACCGGAACCGCGCTGGCTTACACCCCTGCGGGGTCTTTGCGTCGTCCTGACCCGGTTGAACGCAGCGATTACGAGGCGTGGAGCCCGGAATAGGCGAGGCCAGATGTCTACTCATACCAAGACCGAAGTTATTGTCGGCGGGGTCGTGCTCGCCTGTGCCATCGCGTTTGGCGTCTACGCAAGCCAGTCCACAGGCCTGTCTCAAACCCGCGTTGGTTATGAGTTGGGCGCGTCGTTCCGCTCGCTCGAGGGCGTGGGTGTCGGTACAGACGTGCGGCTTGCGGGCGTGAAGATCGGGACAGTAACCGACGTGACCCTGAACTCTGATACCTACCGGGCCGATACACGTTTCTCTGTGGCGGATGGAATTCTCATCCCCGATGACAGCGCGATTGTGATTTCCTCCGAGGGTTTGCTGGGCGGGAACTTTGTTGAAGTGATGCCCGGTGGGTCCCCGTTTTATTTCGAGGCGGGTGATGAGATTACGGATACGCAGGGTGCGGTCAGCCTGATCTCGTTGCTGGTGAAATTCGTGGCCGGGGACGGTAGCGAATGATGCGTATGGCTCTGATGGCTGTTCTGCTGTCGACCAGTGTCGCCTCGGCCCAGCAAAAGGTTGAGTCCGGACCGGGCGCGATGTTGCGCGGGCTTGATAAGGTCAGCGGTCAGACCGTGGATGTCGAGGTGCGGAACGGGCAGACAGAGAGTGTGTTCGGGTTGGACGTCGCTTTGGGCGATTGCCGTTATCCGGCCGAGAACCCGACCGGGGACGCGTTTGCCTATCTCACGATTTGGGAGCAGGGCAAGGCGCAGCAATTGTTTGATGGCTGGATGATCGCAACTTCACCGGCGCTGAATGCGCTGGATCATGCGCGTTACGATGTCTGGGTGATCCGCTGTATGACCCCCTGAGGTCGCTGCTTTAGATCAGCAGTGAAATCCGCGCTGACCTCAAGCGCTTGCTTTAATTCGCTATGATAGGCTGCGCGCGGTATTTCGATGGCGCCCAGCGAGGCGAGATGTGCGGTCAGAAACTGCGTGTCGAACAGGACAAATCCAGTTTGCCGCAAGCGGTCCACCAGATAGGCCAATGCGATCTTGGACGCATCGGTGCGACGCGAAAACATGCTTTCACCAAAGAAGGCCGCGCCTAAAACCACGCCATAGACACCGCCAACCAGGCGATCTGCGTCCCAGACTTCGAGAGAGTGGGCGTGGCCGGTCTTATGCAATTCGTCGTAAAGCCGACGCAGTTCCGGGTTGATCCAAGTGTCCGCCCGGTCAGCGCAACCCTCTACCACGCCTGCAAAGTCGCGATTGATGCTGATGGTGAATCCGCAGGTTCGCAGACGGCGGGCCAGACTGCGCGAGATGTGGAAACCGTCCAAAGGAAAAACGCCTCGGAACTTCGGGTCGACCCAGAAAAGTTCGGGGTCATCACGGTGTTCGGCCATCGGAAAGATACCGATGGAATAGCCGTGCAGCAGAAGTTCGGGGGAAAGGCTCATGCTGGATGCCCTGGGACCGGAAGGCCGTAACCTTCCGATCCCGTGTTCTTATTGGGCCATATTCTCCGCAAGCCAGTGCTCCAGCCAGTGGATGTTGTAGTCACCGCTGTGTAGATCGGGTTCCTGCAGCAGCGCGTGGAACAGGGGAACAGTGGTGTCGATGCCGTCGACGATCAGTTCGCCCAATGCGCGTTCCAAACGTGCCAGCGCCTCGGCCCGGTCACGGCCCTGCACGATCAGCTTGGCAATCAGCGAGTCGTAGTAGGGCGGGATCGAATAGCCGTCATAGAGTGCTGAATCCATCCGAACCCCCAGACCGCCCGGAGCGTGATACGCAGTGATCTTGCCGGGGCAGGGCGAGAAATTTGGCAGCTTCTCAGCGTTGATCCGTACTTCGATGGCGTGGCCATTGATCTCAAGATCGTCCTGACCAAACGACATATCCTCACCAGCGGCGACAAGGATTTGTTCGCGCACCAGATCGACGCCAAAGATGCCTTCGGTCACGGGGTGTTCCACCTGTAGGCGGGTGTTCATTTCGATGAAATAGAACTCGCCATTTTCGTACAGGAACTCGATGGTGCCCGCGCCGATATAGTTGATTTTGGCAACCGCATCCGCACAGACCTTACCGATCTTGGCGCGTTCTTCCGGGGTGATGCAGGGGCCAGGGGCCTCTTCGAACACCTTCTGGTGGCGGCGCTGCAGCGAACAGTCGCGTTCACCCAAGTGAACCGCCTTGCCTTTGCCATCGCCAAAGACCTGAATCTCGATATGGCGCGGCGTGGTGAGGTATTTCTCGATATAGACCTCGTCATTGCCAAAGGCAGCCTTGCCCTCGGCGCGCGCGGTCATGAAAGCGCTTTCCATCTCGTCGGCGCTCATCGCGACTTTCATGCCACGGCCGCCGCCACCGGCGGTGGCTTTGATGATAACGGGATAGCCGAATTCCTCACCGATGCGCTTGGCGTCTTCCAGAGTCGGAACGCCGCCATCGGAGCCGGGAACGCAGGGCACACCCAGTTCCTTCATGGTGTCCTTGGCGGTGATCTTGTCACCCATGACGCGAATATGTTCTGCGGTGGGGCCAATGAAGGTGATGCCGTGATCTTCGACGATCTGCACGAACTCGGCATTTTCGGACAGGAAGCCATAGCCCGGGTGGATCGCCTGCGCGCCGGTGATTTCACAGGCCGAGATGATCGCGGGCACGGACAGATAGCTTTGCGGGCTGGGCGGAGGGCCAATGCAGACCGATTCGTCCGCCATGCGCACATGCATCGCGTCGCTGTCGGCGGTCGAATGCACGGCAACCGTCTTGATCCCCATCTCGCGCGCGGCGCGGATCACGCGCAGGGCGATCTCGCCTCGGTTGGCAATCAGGATTTTGTCGAACATGGGCCCGCCTTACTCAACGATGACCAAAGGCGTGCCGAATTCCACAGCGTCGCCATCGCCCACCAGGATACGTTTGATGGTGCCGGATTTGGGCGCGTGGATGTGGTTCATGGTCTTCATTGCTTCGACGATCAGCAGCGTGTCGCCTTCGGACACTGAAGCGCCAACCGAGATAAACGAAGGCGCGCCCGGTTCGGGCTGCATATAGACCGTGCCGACCATGGGCGAGGTCACGGCGCCGGGGTGGCTGGCAGGATCATCCACAGCGGCAGGAGCTTCGGCAGCGGCAGGGGCGGCGACCGGAGCGGGCGCTGCGGGGGCGGCTGCTGGAACGGCGACCTGAACCGGAGCGGCAACAGTCTGCGACATACGGCTCACACGGACATTCAGGCTGTCTTCTTCGCCATATTCACGTTTGACCTGCAGTTCGGTCAGATCATTTTCGCGCAGCAATTCGGCCAGTGCCTTGATGAACGCCACATCCGCTTCGTGTTTGGTATCTGTCATGAGTGTCCTCGAAGGTTCCCCTATGGCCCGTCTGTTTCCTGCGGGCTTGGTCTGATTACGCTGGGTTATATGCTATGCGGGCGGTCATGAAAAGCGCCGTTTGGGCCTTCGATTATGGGGTTTTGCGTCGTATTTCGGACGTGGCGCCGCTCATAAGGGCATCCCTGACAGTTTGGCCACCAGCTCTGGCAGCTTTCGGGCTCCGAATTTTTCCAGCAGCCGGGCGCGATAGGCTTCGATGGTGCGATAGCTCAACCCAAGTTCGACGCCGATTTCCTTGGCCGAGAGACCCCGGCACGACAGGATCGCCACTTCACGCTCGCGCGTGGTCAGTTCAACCAGCGGACGTTCCTCAGAGATGTCGGAAAAGCTCCAGATGCCATGCCGGAAAGGATCATCTGGCGTGAGGGATCGCCCCCGTGCGCGGCACCAGAACAGGTCGCCATCACGGCGGCGCATAACCCGTTCATCGGTGTAATATCCGGTGTCGCGCATTACCTGAAGGCTGCGTGCGCCGATACGTTCCCAATCAGCAACCGATGGGTAAAGGTGCAGCAGAGGCATATTGCGATACTCGGCCTCATCCCCGCCGAAGGTCCGCGCGAACTGTAGATTGCAACGTCGGATGATCCGGTTTTCAAGCTCGACAAGGCCGATGGGGGCGTATTCGAAGGCGGGATCGCTCATATACCTATGGTGACGCGTATTGTGCTGAAAGAGAAGGGGAGGCAACAGGTTTCCCCGATTCCAGACATCTGGATTTGTTAAGCTTGTAAATTTGCTTTGAAAACACTTGGGCAACTGTTAAAAATTATAGACTAATTCTGAAAACCATAGCGACGATCCCAAAGGTCCAGCAGCGATGCGAGACACTCTGACAGGCAGCCGGATACGCGAAAGGCGGCAGATTTCGGGATTGCGGCAGGCCGAACTGGCGCGGCAGGTTGGAATTTCGGCCTCTTATCTGAACCTGATTGAACACAATCGCCGCCGGATCGGGGGCAAGCTGCTGGTCGATATTGCCTCGGCTCTGTCGGTTGAACCGTCGCTGCTGACACAGGGGATTGAGGCTACGCTGATCGCGGCGCTGCGCGAGGCTGCGGCGGACGCGCTGGGCCAGCAGGCGGAATTGGATGCGCTTGAGGAATTTGCCGGACGTTTTCCCGGCTGGTCCGGGGTTTTGGCGCAGATGCACCGCCGCGTGGTTTCGCTGGAGCGGACGGTGGAAACACTCTCGGACCGGCTGACCCATGACCCGCATCTGGCCGCTTCGATGCATGAGGTGCTGTCGACCGCTGCCGCGATCCGATCCACCGCCGCCATTCTGGCCGAACCCGGCGACATCGAGGCCGAGTGGCAGGACCGCTTTCACAGCAATCTCCATCAGGATGCGGAACGATTGGCCGAAAGCTCCAAGGCACTGGTGGCCTATCTGGATGACAGTCAGGAGCAGGGCGACTTAAGGGGTATTCCGCTAGACGCGGTCGAGGCTTTCTTTGCTGAGCGGGGCTTTAACTTTCCTGAGATTGAGACAGGAGGGAAAGGCGTTGATGTGGCGTTGGACAAGCTGGAGTCGTCCGCCGCCAGAACGGTGGCGACCGAGCTTCTGGACCTTTATGCCGCAGACGCGCGTGCCATGCCGCTTGATCAGGTTGAGGCCGCGTTGGATCCGACAAACTCTGATCCGCTGGCCCTTGCGGCGGCCTTTTCTGTTGATTTGCCTACGGCGCTACGACGGCTGGCGTCCTTGCCCGAAGGCGTGCTGGCACGCCCTGCCGGGCTGGTCATCTGCGATACTTCGGGCAGTGTTTTGTTTTACAAGCCCACCCAGGGGTTCGGGCTGCCGCGTCACGGCGAAGCGTGCCCGCTCTGGCCCTTGTTTAGCGCGTTGAATCGCCCTCTGGTCCCGATTCGCAGACGTGTAGTGCAACTGGGTCGAACGGCAGCTGAGTTTGAGTGCATCGCAATCGCCTGGCCCCAACCTGTCGCAGCGTTCGGGGATGAGCCCGTATATCGGTCAATCATGCTGGTTCTGCCGGTAGAAGGTTCTGCGCAACCCGCTGAAGGTGCGGCGCAAGTGGGGGCAAGTTGCCGAATTTGCCCGAAACGTGATTGCCATGCACGGCGTGAGCCTTCGATCCTGCGCGAAGGGTTTTGACAGTTTCCGGGCAGAACGCTTAAGCTGTTTTAGACAGGTGGCCGGACGTGCGACCGGTCATGGGGAGGAATTGCAAATATGAGCCGTAAGGTTCTGCTGATCGAGGATGAGCCCAACATCACCGAAGCGATCCGGTTTCTGCTGACGCGCGAGGGTTGGCAGGTCGAGACCCATGCCGAGGGCACGAATGCAGTGCAGGTCGTGCTGGCGGCCCGGCCCGATCTGGTCATTCTGGATGTGATGCTGCCGGGCAAAAACGGCATGGAGATATTGCGTGATCTGCGCGAGCACGATGAGATGCAGGGCCTGCCGGTTCTGATGCTGACCGCGCGCGGGCAATCCCGCGACCGCGAGATGGCAGAGCAGGCCGGGGTCAGCCGTTTCATGACCAAGCCGTTCTCGAATACCGAGGTTCTGACAGCTGTGCGTGATCTGCACGCGCAGGCCTCGCGATCATGAGCCCCTCGGACGAGGGTGAGGACTCTGGCGGTCCGGTTCGACCGTCGCTTTTTCTGGAGCGTCAAAGCTATCGCCGCCGCAGACTGGCTGACGCGGCGCGCCTGTTGCCGTTTCTGGGGGCGGCATTGCTGGCCCTTCCGTTGCTCTGGCCTGACAGCAATGGTGAAACCGATGCGCTGTCGCTGTCGTCAGCGATGTTCTACATCTTTGCGTGCTGGGGTGTTCTGATCCTGATCAGCCTGATTTTCGGTTTTGCAGCCCGGCGTATGGCCGCGCGTGAGAAAGCCGAATCCGGGGCCGAGCTATGGCAACGCTGAACGTCCTGATACTGGTCTGTCTGGGCTATGTCGTGTTGTTGTTCGGCGTGGCCTTTGCCGCCGACCGGCTTGCTGCGCGCGGAGGCGGGAAGTGGTTGCGTTCACCACTGATCTACACGTTATCGCTGTCGATCTACTGCACGGCCTGGACGTTCTATGGAGCCGTCGGCAATGCCGCGCGGTCGGGGCTTGAGTTCGTCACCATCTATCTGGGTCCGACGCTGGTGATGGTGAGTTGGTGGTGGGGTCTGCGCAAGCTGGTGCGGATCGGACGCAGCCAGCGGGTGACCTCGATCGCTGACTTGATCTCGTCGCGCTATGGCAAGTCGAACACGCTGGCGGTTTGCGTGACCATTCTGGCGGTTCTGGGGGGCACTCCGTATATCGCGTTGCAGCTGCAGTCGATCACGCTGTCGTTTTCGATCTTTGCCGAGGCAGATCCGACCGGCCTCTATCGCGAAGGCTCCAGCGTGTTCTGGGTGGCCACTGGGCTTGCAGTGTTTGCGATCCTGTTCGGCACGCGAAACCTGGACGCCAACGAGCGGCACCACGGCGTTGTCACGGCCATCGCATTGGAGTCGGTGGTCAAACTGTTTGCCTTGCTGGCGGTTGGTATCTTCGTCGTGTGGGGTATCGCCGGTGGAATCGGCCCGATGATGGATCGAATTGATGCATCGGAAATCGGTCAGTGGAGAGTGGATGCCGGGCGGTGGACCACCTTCATCTTCCTGTCGGCTGCGGCCTTTGTCTGTCTGCCGCGGATGTTCCAGGTGATGGTTGTCGAAAACGATGACGAAAGCCATCTGCGCACCGCGGCCTGGGCCTTTCCGCTGTATCTGCTGTTGATGAGCCTCTTTGTGGTGCCGATTGCCGTGGTCGGTCTGGACTTGCTGCCGGAGGGGTCGAACCCGGACCTGTTCGTACTGACGGTGCCCCTGTCACAAGGCAATGACTGGCTGGCGATGCTCTCCTTTATCGGCGGCTTCTCATCTGCCACTTCGATGGTGATCGTGACCGCCATGGCGTTGTCGACGATGGTTTCGAACCATGTGGTCATGCCGATCTGGCTGAATACGCATGAGGGGGCGGGTTCGGTTTCAGGCGATGTGCGCACGATCGTGCTGATGGCCCGGCGGGTATCAATCGCAGCGATTATGGCGCTGGGTTATTTTTACTATCGCCTGTCCGGAGGCGGTGCGGCGCTGGCCTCCATCGGGTTGGTGGCTTTTGCCGGGATTTCGCAGATTTTGCCGGCCCTTGTGGGGGGATTGTTTTGGCGCGGGGCGACGCGAACAGGGGCTCTGGTCGGACTGAGCGTCGGCTTCTTCCTTTGGATTTACACGTTGCTGTTGCCGGGCATGGGCGGAGGAATCATCGCACCTTCGGTAATTGAGAACGGCCCCTTCGGCTGGGGTTGGCTGCGCCCGCAAGCCTTGTTCGGGATCGAGGGGATCGATCCGATGGTGCATACTGTGATGTGGTCCCTGTCGCTGAATACGATCGCCTTCTGCGTTGCCTCGATGCTGAGTTTTCCCAGTCCGCTCGAACGCCTTCAGGGGGCACAGTTCGTCAACGTCTTCGATCATTCCGCCGCACCGCGCGGATGGACCGGATCAGTGGCGCAGAGCGAAGATTTGATGATCATGACCCAGCGTATTCTGGGAACGTTGCCTGCGCAGGAGTTTTTTCAGGCCGAGGTTGCGCGGCAAAAGGGCCGCCCCGGTCGTTTGCCCGAACCTACGCCGCAATTTCTGGAGCGTCTTGAGCGCGAATTGAGCGGCTCGGTCGGTGCCGCAACCGCGCATGCCATGATCGGGCAGATTGTCGGCGGCGCGTCGGTCTCGGTCGAGGACCTGCTGGCCGTGGCCGACGAATCTGCGCAGCTGCTTGAGTATTCCGGCCAGCTCGAAGTGAAGTCGGCCGAGCTGAGCCGTACTGCGCGGCAGCTGCGCGAGGCGAACGCAAAGCTGACTCAGGTATCGATGCAGAAAGATGCGTTTCTCAGCCAGGTCAGTCACGAATTGCGGACCCCGATGACCTCGATCCGGGCGTTCTCTGAGATCATGCGCGACACTGATGGATTGAGTGATGCCGAGCAGACCCGTTACGCGGCGATCATTCATGATGAAGCGCTGCGTCTGACGCGCCTTTTGGATGATCTGCTGGACTTGAGCGTATTGGAAAGTGGTCAAGTCAGTCTGAACATAGGTGAGGCGACGCTGAGCCAGGTGCTGGACCGCGCTGTTTCGAGCGCGCTTACGGGTGGCGAGCGGAAACTGGCGGTGAAACGTGTGCGCCCGTCCGAGCGGATTCAGCTCCACACGGATCTGGACCGTCTGGGGCAAGTGTTTATCAACCTGATCTCGAACGCGCAGAAGTATTGCAACGCGGCCGAGCCGGTGCTGACCATTTCCGCTCATGATGTGGGCGGCCAAGTGGTGATCGATTTCATCGACAATGGGAGTGGTATCCCGTTCGAGGCGCAATCGATGGTGTTCGAGAAATTCGCCCGCGTCGGTTCCGACAAGGCAGGCGGGGCCGGGCTGGGCCTCGCGATTTGTCGCGAGATCATGCAGCGCCTTGGAGGCGAAGTGGCTTATCTGCCCGGGCAGGGCGGTGCAGCATTCCGGGTCAGCCTACCGCTGGCTTATCGGCAGGCGGCACAATGACGATGATATAAAGACATTCGTAACGCCCGCCGGGCTACACCAAGAGTCGCAATATCGACAAACGGTGGATTCGGGCGATGACAGTTCAGGCCAAGCCAGCATTGGCGCGCAAGCTTTCGGCAGGACAGGACAGCGTGGCTGAACCGCCTCGTTCGATCCTGCGCGCCTTGCGGCTCGGGTTGGCGCGCGCTGCAGGCGATGGGCTGGGGCTGGGCTTGTCGGTGATCGGGGCAAAGCATACCAAGCGCGCGCAGCCCGAGTTGGCCGAAAGACTGCAAGACAGCTGGCTGTTGTTGCTTTTTCTATCCGAGCAGGCAGGTGCGACAGCGGTGTGTCTGGATCCGGGATGTGTTTCGGCCATTGTCCAGCAGCAAACAATCGGGATGGTCACATCCGACCCTCCGTCTGAACGCGTCTTTACCGAGACCGATGCGGCAATGACCGCGCCATTGTTCGAGGATATGTTGGACCGTGCGCGCGGTCTTGTTGACGGGCCGGCGGATCTTATCAGTCTTTCGGGGTATGAATATGCCTCGCGGTCCGAGGATGTGCAGGCGCTGCTGCTTGCGATGACGTATGACAGTTGCCGTGTTGTAGAACTGACGGTCGAGCTCGCCGGTGGTGCGCGGCAGGGTGAGATTTGTATTTTGCTGCCTGACCCTCCGCTGTCAGAAAAGGAACAGGCTGAGCAGGAAAACAGTTCGGGTCTGAGGCTACAGCAGGCCTCAGGCGTGATGAGGGCCGAGTTGCATGCCGTGCTCTGTCGCATGTCCCTACCGCTGACCAGCCTGTCTGAACTGGACGTGGGGGATGTTCTTCCGCTGAGCGTGGCAAAGCTGGATAAGGTTCAGATTACAACGATCGAGCGGGGGCGGATGGCGATAGGGCGGTTGGGGCAGTGCGGCGGAATGCGGGCAGTTCGGATCAACGAACACCGCGCCTCCACGGCCTTGACCTATTCAGAGCCGCAACCGTTTCTGCCCAGACAGCCTCGAACTGACAACGCGGGTGGACAAGATATCTCGACGGCATCTGAAATCGGACTGACCGAGGGTTTGAGTAATCTCACGTCGATCGGCGTTGATGGCGATGCCGGTGAATTGCTACTCACCGATTCCAAGCAAATGATCTCAGAGATTTCGCAGCTCGCAGGTCTTCCGAGGTCTGATGAAACGAGCTGAAGCGTCAGCTCTGGTCTCTCATCTGGTTCAGCGCGGGACGCAGGTTATCCAGCGCGTAGCCTGCCTTGCTGGTGGCATCGAGAATGTCATCCGTGCTCAGCCGGTCGCATTGCCCAAACGCCCAGACCACCGAACACCGCGTTCCCGAGGCGCAATACGCCAGGACAGGCCCGCTGCAATTCTCAGCCATATCGCGCTGACGGGCGACATTTTCGGGCGTCATTGTTTGGTGCGTCAATTCCAACACCTCGTACTCCAGCCCGGCGTCGCGCACGGCCTGACCGATTGCATCGGATTGCTGATCCGGCGGCACCTCGGAATTGGGTCGGTTGCAGATCACCTTGACAAATCCTGCAGCGGCGATGGCTGGCACGTCCTCAACCGTGATCTGAGGCGAGACGGCGTAGCGGGGGGTAATCGGTCGAATCTCCATGGCAATTGCTTAGGCCGCGTTTGCGATCCTGTCCAGTTGCGCCCCCACCTTCGGGGCCGCAAACATGCCTGCGATCATCGCAATCAGGAACACAATTCCGCCAGCACCGCCATAACTCAGCGACGCCATGGCTGGACCCGGGCACAAACCCGCTAGCCCCCAACCAACACCGAACAGTACCGAACCGACAACGAGACGGCGATCAAGCTCCACCCGCGGCGGGGCAGGGAAGGTGCCGCCGACCAGCGGGGTCCCGCTTCGTGTCAGCCGCCACGCGACCAGCATTGGCAGGATCGCTCCGCCCATGACAAAGGCAAGCGTCGGGTCCCAATTGCCGAACACATCCAGCCAGCCCTGCACCTTGGTGGTGTCGGTCATGCCTGAAATTAAAAGCCCTGTACCAAACAGAGATCCTGCGAGGAAAGCAAACAGTCCGCGCATCAGATAACTCCCAAAGTATGGCGAAACAGAACAACGGTCAGCCCGCCTGCCAGAATGTAGAAAACGGTTGCCACGATACCCCGAAGCGAAAACCGAGTAATGCCGCAAACCCCGTGTCCCGACGTGCAGCCATTGGCGATGCGGGTGCCAACACCTACCAACAGGCCAGCCATGATTATGATGGCCATGTCACCCGTCAGATGGGTCTGCGACTGCGGCGCGATCAGCGGGCGCAGCAGAAACGGCATTAGGATCAGCCCGGCCAGGAATGCCAGTCGCTCAGTGATCACGCTGCGGTCGTTGCGTTCGAGCAGCCCGCCAAGGATGCCGCTCGCGCCCATGATGCGACCGTTGCAAAGAAGATAAACGGCGGCACCTAGTCCGATCAGAAGCCCTCCGACCAGACCCCAGACCCATTCAATCATCATGGTCGATTCCTCTTACTTTCATGTGTCAAAGTTTGTTGACCGGGATCTTCATGAAGACGTCGCCCTTTTCATCCGCTGGCGGCATCTGCCCAGCCCGCATATTCACCTGCAATGACGGCAGGATAAGGCGTGGCATCGCAAGTGTTGCGTCACGGGCGTCGCGCATCTCGACGAATTCCTCGACGCTGCGGCCCTGACCAATATGGATGTTCAGCGCCTTCTGCTCGCCCACCGTGGTCTCCCATGCATACTCATCCCGGCCTGGGGCCTTGTAGTCATGCCCGACATAGATGCGTGTTTCATCCGGTAAGGACAGGATCTTCTGGATCGAGGCATAAAGGTCGGCCGACGATCCGCCCGGAAAATCGCAGCGCGCGGTTCCGAAATCAGGCATGAATAGCGTGTCCCCCACGAAGGCGGCATCGCCGATGACGTAGGTCATGCAAGCAGGCGTATGCCCGGGCGTGTGCAGAACGTCCCCGCGCATCTGCCCGATGTGAAAGCTGTCGCCTTCGGAAAACAGCGCGTCGAACTGGCTGCCATCCCGCTGGAATTCGGTCCCTTCGTTGAACACTTTGCCAAATGTGTCCTGCACAACAACGATGTTCTCGCCAATCCCGATTTTCCCGCCCAATCTCTCCTGAAGGTAAGGTGCGGCCGAGAGATGGTCGGCGTGAACATGGCTCTCCAAGATCCACTCGACCTTCAGCCCGTTCTCTCGGACATACTCCACGATTTGATCCGCCGAGGCTGTATCGGTGCGCCCGGAAGCATGATCAAAATCCAACACGCTGTCGATAATGGCGCAGGCTTGACCTTCGGGTTCTTGCACGACGTATGACACGGTGAAGGTCTGAGGATCGAAAAAGGCTTTCACAATAGGCGTCATGAGTTCCTCCGAGGGTTTCAGTACATATAGTAATAGTGGAATATGATGCAAGTTCCAAATCACGATTTGATGTCTGTCAAGGCAAACCGTCTGTTGTTTGTATATCCTTTAAGCGACCTGCGGCGTATCGCCAATTTTTTGCAGGGTCTTGGCAAGAATTTGCGATACGTTGATCGAGTCTCATGCTGATCTTATTTCTGTTACGTAAATGAGGCAGACTGGCATTTAGTGGGAGGACGCAAATGACTGCTCAGGATCTCTACACCGAAGCGGAACGTCTTGAACAAAAGCTTCACGGTGCATGTCTGGACACGCGGCTGGAACTGCAACCTTGTGTCAGCGAAGTGTTGGACAAGATGCGCGCGCGGGGCGTTCAGATACCGTCGCGGCTGCGGCGGCTTGACGCGGCGCTGGTCGAGGATGCGCTGGAAGCGCGGTTTGACAATATGCCGGTCTGACCGGAGTGGTCACCCAAAGGAAATCCCGAGGATGACCAGCATCAAACCGATAACGGACAGGAATAATGACGCAAGGTTCCAGGGCAGAACTGCCTGAACCGCTGCGCGCAACTCGTCATCCGTAAGGCCGGATTTGCGCGCCTTCATCACACGCAGGATACACCAGACAAGGCCGAGCAACCCGGCCAGCGATAGGGCGGCTCCGCCCCAGACGATCATGTCGAACATGGTATCTTAACCACCCTTCTGAACTGAGACCGCGCTTAGCGGATCAAAGAACGCCAGACAAGCCTGCCATATAGAAAGCAAGCTTGCGGTCGGGCGGACGGCGATGTATCCGGCAAACTGCCCGGTGATCCGGTATCATTTTCAGCCCTTGGGAGACACACAGATGGAAGATATCACCGAAGATCAGGCCGCAGCCAACTACCGCGTGACAGCAGGTGAGCTGCGCCAGTTCGTCGAACGGTTCGAACGTCTGGAGGCTGAAAAGAAAGACATAGCGGATCAGCAGAAAGAGGTCATGGCCGAAGCCAAGGCGCGCGGCTACGACACTAAAGTGATGCGCAAGGTCATCGCACTACGCAAGCGTGACAAGGACGACATCGCTGAAGAGGAAGCGGTGCTTGAAATGTATAAAGAAGCGCTTGGCATGTAGCGCGCGCCTTCAGGGTTTAATGAACCGGATATCTGGCATGCTTTGCAATCGTGCCAGATCCTGTTCATAGAGCTCTGTAAAGGCGCTGACGATACCCTGATCCCAGCCGGTCAGCTCAACTTCTTCCTCGATCGCTTCGATTTGTGCGTGTTCCTGAAAGATCTTCGCCAGTTCGGCTTTCAGACCGGCGTCGTTGGGCAGTAGGCCCTGTCCTGTCAATTGCTGAAGTTCCTGTTTTCCAGCAGCGGACAAGAGAGACGACAAAAACTCATACTCCGATTCCAGTGGCGTATCTTCGGGCAATCCCGCCAGCATCCGAGCGAGATCACCCCAGATTAACGGGGAATCTTCATTGCTCCAAAGCGTTATCTTCACATCAGGCGCCAAGTCGCGCACATCTTCGATCATAGTGAGCCAGCTCAGGCAGCTCAGGTCGGTTGATCGTAGGATGCCTTCCCGTTCAGCTGGGGAGAGTGACATCAAAACCTTCGGAATATAGCTGCCGGGATTGCGCAATCCGACAAATAGCTCGACCGTATCTTCCGCAAAAAGCTGATCGAGCAGCGCCAACCGTTTCCCGGCCTGCGAATAGAACTGCCCGTCCATTAAGGCGGTTGTTCGTTCGCCGATATATTCTGTACTGGACAGCACGGCGCGGTTAATCTCACGCGCTTTCGGGACGATTTTCCGAAATCTTCCGAGCGTTATTTCGGCAGGCGGCCTGTCGCCAACCGGTCCCAAAGCCGGTTTGAACGTGTTTTTGTAAGCTCGGCCACCCCAATACGCCGCGCCATGCTGTCCTATGGCCTTTGCATTTGTCTGGAGCAGCTTGAGCAGAGTGCCCTGGTCAGTAAAGTGCGCTCCGGCGTGGATGGCCACTTGCATCGATTTGTTCCCTCCATCCGTCCGGTCGTGCCAGTTGGGTTACAGCCTGCCTTCGACGCAGTCAAATTGCTATTCTGAAGGTTGATTTTCTGATGAACCGGCAGAAAAGCAGTCGCGTATTAAGATCACGCAAAAATTCGCACTTGCAGTCGCTGGCCCAAGGCATTAATCGGCTCCCAGTGCCCCTATAGCTCAGCTGGTAGAGCAACTGATTTGTAATCAGTAGGTCCGCGGTTCGAGTCCGTGTGGGGGCACCACTTCTAGCCAAGTCCTCCCTTCTGCCCTTATTCCTTGGTTTGATGCGCTTTACGTATTGGACAAGACACGCGTAGACACGCACATCAGTAAGGCGCGAATGGCTCTCCATATTAAGATCAAGCACATCGATAACTCATAGTGAACACTACATCACAACCCGGGTCTGATCTGCGGTTTAAGCCGCTTGGATTTATATCCCCAGATTCAGTGGACAGACAAATGGATCAAGATGTGATATAATCACCACGTGCCCGAAATGGGTGCCCTAAGGGGAGAAACCCACCGTCTCACAAATGGTAGAGAGTGGAGGTGGTGTGAGGGGCTGGATGAGGGGGTCTTGGCCAGCCCCTCTCTCTTTGGGGAAGCGGAATGGTGATAGCTGCCCGTTGAAGGCCCATTAGCAACTACGATTGAATACTGAAATTGAGGTTGTCCTTATGGCAGTCTCTGGTCGAGGTTGGCAGATAGCCGCCGCTGCTTCGCGTATGGTGCAGTTTCTTGCTTACATGGCCCCAGAACTGCATGGCGGGCTTTGGTGCGCCAGAGGTCGGACTTAGGGTGAAATCGCCTTATTCCTGTCGCAGCCGGGTCAAAGTTCGATGGATACAATCAACAAAAGTGAACCATGCACCAAGATTGAGCAGTCAGATAAAATGCTGTCAGACCACATCATCGCTGGCTCCAAACTGGAGCGATGCTTCCGAACCTACGATCCCTGGGTCGTCGTCCTGCAGGCCGTATTCGTTACCTCTTTTAGTCTGATCGGGTTGGCCGTGAGCATGCTGGCTTATCGGACTCTGGAATTGCCCAGCCTGCCTTATCTTTGGCAGTTGATTATGTCCTTATGTGAGTAAGCGTCAGGTTATCCTGGCGGCTTTGCATCTGGCGTCATCCTAGAGTGCGATTTTCATTTTTGTGAGAAAATATGCCGTGGATGTGAACTGCATCACTGATCGGTTCAATAAAATCTTTCATAAACGAGATGTTAACGAGTGAACGTCTCTTTTGTTTCGGACGTTATGTTTTTCATAATCCTCCCTTTTTATTGGGCGCGCTGTACAAAAGCGCGCCCTTCTTTTTCGTGACGCCCATGGGGGATCTGATGGCCGGTAATGCTCAGACAGGGAACCCGAGTCGCTTGATCAGGTTCCAGATGTCATTGTTCGCTGTAGAGAGTTGTGCGACCACGTCCTCGATCTCTTTCATGGCCTCGTCATCCACCGTATCTTCGCGCCCCAGCTTGATATCGGTCTTGCGGTCGGCGATGCGCATCAGGATGGTCTTGGGGTTGCCGCTTTCCTGGTCGAACGAATAGATGCAGTGATTGTATTTGTTCCGGACCGACGACAGGCGCGACAGGCGCTGGGTATGTTTGAGGATCGGATCGCGTATTTCAGCGGGGCGGCCCTCCATCTTCGCTAGGCGCTCGACAAGATCGATGCGGGCGCGAGTCGTGTTCAGGGTCAGAAAGATGATGACGGCCACGTCCTTGTTGGATCCGGTCAACCCCGCGATCAGATGGATCAGCAGGCTTTCCGTGTTCGTCCACATATAGTTCAACCGGCCCACCAGAAGGATAAGCCGGTCAAACCGGGTTTCGAAGGCTTCATCCAACAGGGGCATTGCGCGCCTCATTGGGCGCGACCTCGAAATAAAAATGCGCCGCAGCTGTTCGGTTGCTGACGTCGATCTTGCCCGAGACGTTATGCATATGCAGCTTCACAGTATGCTCGGTTATACCCAGTTTGGCAGCGATGGCCTTGTTGCTTTTGCCCTGAGCGACCTGTCTCAGCACCTGTTTTTCCCGGCGGGTGAGTTTGGCATAGAGCAGCAGTTTCTCGGGTGATCGGGTCCGGGTAGCAGGCTGCTTTTCGATCGGCGCATTTGCCGCGTCTTGCAAGGCGGCCATGCTGTCGGCCAGGAAACAGGGCAGGTGTAACTCTTCATGCATCAGCAGACGTAAAATTGCGCGCCATACGTCTGGGGCGACATTCATCGGTAGATATCCGATATTGCCAAACCGCGCGCGGTCCCAGTGTTCGAACAGAAAGCGGGCCGGGCTTTTCTTGCGATAGGCGAAAGCCAGACACCCGGCCTCGGCCAGTTTTGTATATTCGGCGGGGCGGGATAAGAGATCCTCAATCATCATCTGGTCCACGACGATGATACGTTCGGCGGGCGAGTTCGCTTCGTTTTCCGCCAGGAGCGAATCCAGGTTCTCGTAGCGTGCTGCGCGCACGCCAAATTCGTTCTGAACACTTCTCAGGGTTTGGTTGGAATAAAACAGTTCCTTGCCAATAAATGCGATCGAAAGTTCTTCAGGGTATTCAATCTGACCACGTGAGTCATCTTGCAATGAGATATTCACTGTCCTTCCCCCACTAATAAAAGCGCCAGCCGCTGGAATTGAAATTGGGTGCAGGTTCAGCCGGCGCGAAACGGTAACGTAAATAGTCAAATTATCATTTGATCATAGCTGAAAGTACGAATTTCAGCAAGGGAACGCGGGAAATTGAGGCGCTGTTATAGAACTTTTGATCAGGTCGGAGTTTCGAAATTTGTCTGTAACTTTCTGAAATAAAACAGTGAATTCTTCAAAGCGCAAAAATGTTCTTCATTCCCCACAAGGTTTGCCCTTTCTAAAGGCAGTTTCTTAAAAAACCACTTTTTTAACAAAGAGTTGCCACATTTAATGCTTTCGGCCAGCTATGCACACCCTCGCATCGCTGCAAACATGACCCTGCTTCAATTGGCGAAGTTTCATTGAACCTGGCATGCCTGCGGCCCGTTTATTTCAACGACATCCCCGTGGACATGGAATCGGCTGGGCCGAGAAAGGGGGACTGACCAGACAGAAGACCAGAACTGCCGCATAAGCGTCCGTTGTGACGCTCTGTGCGTGAAATCTGTTTCAACCGCGCCTGTAGCCGCTTTGTAGATGAATGGCGGTCCGGTGCTTCAGTAAAAGTGGAATTTATTATGGAACGCAGACTAGCTCCTGTAGCGGACGTCCAAGAGATTATCGATGATCAGGACCCTGTTGTAGATGAACCATCGTCAGAAGAAGAAGTAGAACTGTCGGTTGAAGACATTAACGCTCAGCAGCAACAGCAGCAGCAGCAACAAGGTGATGACAGCAACACCAACGGTGGCGACGATAGCAACACCAACGGTGGTAACGACAGCAACACCAACGGTGGCAACGACAGTAACACCAACGGTGGTAACGACAGCAACTCGCAGTCAAATGGTGGTGACGACAGTAACACCAACAACAACAACGCATCGGTCGACATTGATTTCTCGGGCGGTGAGTGGATCCCGCGTGATGACGACAAAGTTGACGTCGACATCAAAGATGTAGAAGGCGATGTTGGTGACGTGATCACCGCGGGTGACGATGTGAATTATGATCCGGGCGACGATATCAACATCGATATCGATCTGAGCGGCCCCGGAAACGACTTCGCGTCAATCAACAGCCAGTATGCGAGTCTGAACGACAATGACACTCTGGGCACTGCAAGCGTAGAAAACTCGGGTGACTTCACCCAGAGCGGCGACGCAAATGGCGGTGAGGCCTATGCCGAAGACGGTATCGACGTAAATACCGACGGCGGTGACTCGGGTGATGGCGGCATGAGCTATGGCGGTGACGCATATGGCGACACCAATGGCAGCCATTCACTGGCCCTTGGTGGTCATTCCGGACATGCCGATGGTACGGCATCCGGCGGTAATGGTGCCGCTTCTGGTAACGCCAATAATACCAGCGTTGGTCTTGGATTGTCGGGCGCGCATGCCGATGGCAACAGCGCGGGCGGAAACGGTGGAAACGCCGATAACGATTCCGGTGCAGTCAATCTTGGAGTAGCGGGTTCCAATGCAGAATCCACCGGTGGTGAAGGTGGTAACGCCGGATCGATTGGTCTGGGTCTGGGTCTGGGACTTGCCGGATCTAATGCCGAAGGCGATGCGGGCGGTGGCGACAACGCCTCTGGTTCGCTTGCAGCTGGTCTGGGACTGGCGGGAACCGACGCTTCGAACGGTAATGCTGATGGTGGAGATGGCGACGCGCAAACCAGCGGTAACGCCGACAACACCAGTGAAGGTACCAACGAAGCCAATGATTCATCGGCTGGCGGCAATATCGGTCTTGGACTGGCAGGCGCAGGCGCGCTGGGTGCCAATGACGGGTCCGGTGGCAACGGCAATGGTGGCCAGGGTGATGGCGGCCAGGGCGACGGCGGTAACGGAAACGGTGGTTCTGGCGACGGTGGAAATGGGCCTGGTGGTGACGGATCAGGTGGTCCGGGTACCGGTGGGAACACGGGTGTAATTGAAGAAACCCTGCCATTCCTGCGTGTTGCGCCGTTGGTCGAAGAGCCCGGCGATGAAGAAGAAGAGGGCGAAGAAGAATCTGCCGCAGCTGGTGTTTCGACAGGTGATGCCAACGGTACTGGTGGAAACGGACCCGGCGGTGACGGATCTGGTGGTGCCGGTGACGGCGGTAACGGTCCTGGCGGCGACGGCGACGGTGGCAACGGTTCCGGTGGTTCCGGTGACGGTGGCCAAGGTGGCGGTCAGGCCGACGCGGATGCCGACGCAAGTGGCGTTGGTGACCAGACTGCAGCCGGACCAGTGATCGCGCAGACACCTGGCGATATCGACGGTATGACCTCGAACTGGCAAGCTCCGGACGGATCTGGTGGTGCTGGTGGCACCAACAATTCCAACGGTTCGGCTGATGCCGATGGTACCGGTACGTCAACCGCTGAAGGTACTGGTGGTGACGGCGGAACGGCCAACCCGGACGCAAGCTCGGCCGGTAGCGGTGCGGGATCTGCGGATGCGACCAACGAAGCCGGAAACGGTGGCGCGGCCGACTCCTGGGCAGATGCAGCCAATGACGGCTATGCAGAAAGCCTGGCCGAAGCGATTGCCGGATACGGTGGCGATGCCATGTCCGACAATGACGCGACATCGACCGGTACCGGTAGCGGAACAGGTACCGCGACATCTGGCGCAGGTGGCGCAGGTGGTGCTGCCGCTGCAACTGGCGGAACCAGCGGTGACGTCATGGGTACCTCGACCGGTGGTGCAACCACAGGTGCGACAAACACCGGTGGCGAAGCTTCGGGTGCCTATTCCGGCGCTGGCGGTGCAGGCGGTAACGCCGGCAGCTGGGGTTCGGATAACGGCGGTGACGGTATCGTCAACGGTGAGTCCTATGCTTCTGCAGCGGCCGTCGTCGACACATCGGCCTTCAACCAGTCGATCGTTCAGGGTGCCAACGTGCTTGGTAACTCGGTCGATACGACCATGGTTGGTGGTTCGATGACCTCGAGCTACTCGAGCGACGACACCGACGTGTAAGGCGCAAGTCTCGGGGGCCGCATTACTGGCCCCCGCACAAATGAAAACGCCGGGGCCGCATGATGCGGCCTCGGCCCAGCAAATCCAGAGCCGGAAATTTCCTGCCGGTGACGGAGTTAGGGGTCATCGAAATGTCATTCGATAGTGTTACCGAAAAGATTGCACACTTTATTGGAACTTTTGATCTTACGATTGAGCAAGCCCGCCTGAGGGATCAGTACGAAGAGTTCACCGCGATGCGCCGCAAGGCCGAGCTGGAAGAACTGGAAGACCCCATCAAAATCAGAGTCAAAGCGGAATTGGATCTGGATCCGGGTAAGTATGGCCCACTGTCCTATCTGATCAACACGCCTCCTCCTAATCCTGAGTTGCCACCTGACGTCGAGGGCCCGGCGCTTCAGACAGTGGACGCTCTGCCACCACCGCCTGCGCCCGGCTCACCGTTGCCTGATGCCGCAATGGCCGAGGCTGCTCAGGCCGTTATCATTCTTGAACCCCAGCTTGTGACCGAGCTGATCGGATCGGCTGTGACCTATACGTTCCAGTCGATCTTTTTACGCGACAACGACGTCGTCGGTGAAGGCGACTTCCGCGATCCCGAGCAGCTGACGGCTTTGGCCGAAGCGGCAATGGAGATCGCGATGTCGTTGCACGCCTTCTCAAGCCTCTCCTTTGCAATCTCGGATTACCTTTCGGTCGAATATGTCGAAGACATGGCCGAACAGATGTTGGCTCCGGTCTATGCTGATGTCGAAGGCGCAGTTGTCTATCAATTCCACGGCGAAGACGCGATGGGCGTGATCGTCAACGGCGAATACGTGAATGAAGCGCCGGTTTGGGAGGATCTTCTGCCTGCACATCATCAGCCAGAGGACGAGGAAGAAGACGCATCCCCCGATCCGTACCCGGTAGAGTGGGATCAGGATGCAAATCCGGAATTTTCCGACGGTCATGAAGTGATTGTAGGTGGCAATCTGGCCATCAATGCAGTTTCCGCCACAGTCGCCTGGGTCGATGCGCCCTACATTGCGGTTGGCGGTAAGTCGATTGAACTGACCATGGTCAGCCAGGTCGCCGTCGTTTCTGACATGGATGAAGGTACCAAGGGCGAATCCGGTACAAAAGTCGTGCAATCCTCATCGATTGAGGTCGAAGGAAACGCCGCCTATTGGGTTTCGGAAGGCGGCGAGGATGCACCGGGTCTTGTGCACGTCGATTGGATTCACGGTGATCTGATCGTGGCGAATTTCGTCAAACAGACGATCGATGCCACAGATATCGACCATATTGAAACTGAGATCTCTGCCTCGACCACGCTATACGCGATGGGCGACAATGAATTGGTCGACGTGACCAACATCCTGCAATTGGGCAGCTACTATGATCTGGTCATGATCGACGGAGACATGATCTCGGTCGATGCATTCGTTCAAACGCTGGTGCTGATGGACGATGACATTGTGACCGGCGGCCTGCCTGAACCGCTGGGCGGTTCGGATGAAAACCTCGTGATGAACGAAGTCTCACTGCTCACGGAAGGGGAAGACACCCATGAACTGATGCAGGCGCCGATGGCTGAGGCCATGGCGCTGAAGGAATCGGACATGGAAGCGTTGGAAGATGCGCTGATGAACGATCCGATGTTTGCGGGGATGGAACAGATGCGTGTCCTGAAGGTGGACGGTTCACTGGTTCAGCTGAACGTTGTGGAACAGTCGACCATGCTCGCGGATCAGGATGACGTACATCTGAGCGGCCCGAACGCCGATGAGACTGAGGTGATCGCGGGCAGCAATGCTCTGCTGAACGCGGCGAACATAACCAAGGCCGGGGTCGACTCGGTGGTGATGGCTCAGGACGGATCATATTCGGATCTGCTCTTGCATCAGGCCAGCCTGATGGACATGCCCACAAACGAGGAAATCTCTGAAATGACCAATGAGGCGATTGCCGCCCTGATGGATGAGATGGGGATGCCGGGCCATGGTGCTGAGATCGGGCCAAATGGCAATGATCTGACGCCAAGCGAGATGGCGAATGCTTCGGATGGCCTGCAAACCATGTTGGCCTGAGTTTTCTGTACATTACGAGTGACCCAAAGGTTTATTATATATGTCGATCGTTTTTTCGTCGCGACGAACCCGTTATGCCAGCCCGCTGGACCGACACGGAGGCGGCCGCCCATTTGCGCCTGAAAACTGTGAGCGGGTGACAAAGCCCTTGAAGGCCGATGCGCCTGCGGCAGAGGCCAAGTTGCGTCTGACCAAGGAGATGCGTTTGTCCGATTTCCGACCCAGTTCTGCAGCCATGACTGGTGATGTGGACGAACCAGATCCGCCCTCAGATCAGGTGCCTCAGGATGAGGCGCCCAACAATAGTTCGAAACCGGATGAAACCGGCCAGAGGCATGCGCAGCAGTCAGATTCAATGTCACAATCGCGCGTCGGCTCTCCCCTTCGGCGTGCGTCGTCGCGGCCCGCGCAAGATCAGGATCCGGTGGGCGGCGATACTGGGGTGGCCAAGCCGGAGGCCCCGGATCGTGAGAAAGCCGATCACTCGACTGCGCGCATGACCCCCTCTGCGCCATCGGACGGCAAAGACCGCATGGGCACCACGATCGAGGCGAAGGCGAACGAACCGTTGATGCGCACCAGCAAGGGCGGAGGAGACGGCAAGGGGCCACCCCAAACCTTCCACAAGCGAACCCCGCCTGAGGATTTCCAGAAAACCCTGCGCACCTCATTGAAGGCGATCTGGCGCAATCTGGCCTTTGTGCTGGTGCTGACCTGCGCCACCAACGTCCTGATCCTGGCGATCCCGATCTATCTGTTCCAGATCAGCGACCGGGTGCTGACCAGCCGCTCGTTGGACACGTTGATCATGTTGACCGCGATCGTCGCAGGGGCGGTGATTTTTCAGGCTGCCTTCGATGCGGTGCGTCGGTTCATGCTTATGCGCACTGCGGTCGAGGTGGCGGCACGGCTCGGCGCTCCGGTGCTGAGCGCGGCGGCGCATGCCTCGCTGCATGGCAACGGGCGCGAGTATCAGACGTTGGGTGACCTGCAGCAAGTGCGCGGATTTCTGGTTTCAGGCACACTGATCTCATTCCTCGATGTGCCTTTTGCACCGCTGTTCATCCTGATGATCTTTCTGGTGCATCCGCAGCTTGGCATGATTGTTGTGACCACTGCTCTGATCCTGATGGTTATTGCGCTGATCAACCAGAAAATGACGGCGAAACCTTTTGCCAAGGCAAATCAGGCGCAGTCGCTAGCCAACCAGCATCTGGATTCGATGTCGCGCAACAGCCAGATCATCAATGCATTGGCGATGATCCCCGAGGCGGTGCGCATCTGGGGCCGTGACACGGCGCAATCGCTGACCTGGCAGGTCAAGGCGCAGGATCGCAATGTGATCTTCGCTGCCATATCGCGGGCTGTGCGTCTGCTGACGCAGATCGGCATCCTGGGGTGGGGGGCGTTTCTGGCCCTGCAAGGCGAGATCACCGGTGGCATGGTCATCGCAGCCTCGATCATTGCAGGCCGTGCCTTTGCTCCGATCGAGGGCTCGATTGAAGGCTGGAACACTTTCCTGCTGACCCGTGGTGCCTTTGGCCGGATCAAGGCGTTGCTGTCCAGTTCTGCCCTGCAATACGAAAAACTGCGCCTGCCGCGTCCCGAAGGCCGACTGGATGTAGAACGTCTGCTTTACGTACCCGGCGGCACCAAGCGGGTGGTTTTGAATGGGATCACCTTTGCGCTGAACCCCGGAGAGACTCTGGCGATCATCGGCAATTCCGGCGCGGGTAAAACCACGCTTGGCAAGACGCTGGTGGGGTCGATTCTACCGACCTCGGGAAGTGTGAGGCTGGACCTGATGGACATCCGCAACTGGGACCCACGCCAGTTCGGTGAAAGCATCGGGTATCTACCGCAGGACGTTCAACTGTTCCCCGGCACGATCAAGGACAATATCGGTCGCATGCGTGATGATGCCACGGATGAGCAGATCCATGACGCCGCGGTTCTGGCGGATGTACACAACATGATCGCGACGCTGCCGCAGGGGTATGAGACGGTCGTTGCCGCCGATGGTTCGCCGTTGTCGGGCGGTCAGAAACAGCGCATCGCGCTGGCGCGCGCGTTCTTTGGCAATCCGCGACTGGTGGTGCTGGACGAGCCGAACTCGAACCTGGACGTCGCGGGCGACAAGGCCCTGGCGCGTGCAATCGAGCAAGCCAAGGAAAGCAAGATCACTGTTGTCGTTATTACGCAAAAGCCGACGTTGTTGAGTGTGGTCGACAAGATCATGCTGCTGACAGACGGCCGTGTGGCGCTGTTTGGTCAGCGCGAACAGGTCCTGCAGCAGCTGAACAGCTCGCGACAGCAGCCGCCTGAAATTCAGGGCAATGGGGGATAAGTTATGAACGAGCTGGTAGTCCGCAAGGAAGACCCAAGCCTCTGGTATTCTGAGGTTCCGCGATCGATCACCAAGTTCATCGTGATTGGCCTGATCATGTTGGTTGTCTGCTTTGGCGGCTTTGGCGTGTGGTCCTTCCGGGCCCCACTTGCGGCGGCGGTCATCGCGCAGGGCAGCTTTGTCGCCACGGGACGCAACAAGATCGTGCAGCATCTTGAGGGCGGGATTATTGAAAACATCCTTGTCACCGAAGGCGAGGCGGTCGAGGCCGGTCAGATCATGATGACGCTGGACCAGACCTCGGCGGCGGCCAATGAGCGCGAGCTGTTCATCCGCAAAATCCGCCTGCAGGCCATGACAGAACGTCTGCTGGCCGAGCATAGCGAGCAGGAAAACCTGATTTTCTCCCCCGATCTGGTCAAAGCATCGGATGATGTCGAGGTCATGACCATCCTCGACAACCAAAAACTCAGTTTCAATGTCTCGCGCAAGACGTTGCTGAACGATATCGCGTTGCTGCAGCGGAACATGGAGGCGCTCAGGATTCGCGCCACCGGGTTCGAGGCGCAATTGACCAGCATGCAACGGCGCTCTGATATTCTTCAGGAAGAATACGACACGAAATATGCGCTGTTCGAAAAGGGATTGGTGCGCAAAGGCGACCTGAACACAATTCGCCGTGTGCAGGCTGAAGCAGAGGGGCAGTTGGCCCGCCTGCAGGCCGAAACGGCTGAGGTCAACCAAATGCTGCTGAAATACGAAGAGCAGATTCTACGCACTCGCTCGGCCTACCGCGAAGCGGCATTGGACGAGCTTGGCGTGATTGAAGCTGATCTTGAAAGTGTACGCGAAAAGGCGCGGCAGGCCCGCAGTGTTCTGGATCGCGCCGTCGTGCGGGCGCCGGTGACTGGGACTGTCGTACGTCTGCATCATCACACGCCCGGCGGTGTGATCGAAACCGGCGAGCAGATCGCGGAAATCCTGCCCGCCGATGCCCCGCTTATCATCGAGGCGCAAATCCCGCGCACCGAGATCGACAGTGTTGTAACCGGCCAAATCGCAACTGTGCGTCTGGTGGCGCTCAATCAGCGAACAACCCCGGTGCTCAACGGCGAGGTATTTTACGTCTCTGCCGACTCACTGGTCGAAGACTCAGCTGGTATGCCGCAAGAGGTCTATCTGGCACGCATCTCTCTGACTTCGGATGAGATGAGCCGCGTGCGGGGCTTTGTCCCGACACCTGGTATGCCTGCCGAGATCATGATCCAAACTGAAGAGCGTACGTTTGCCGCCTATATCGCCAAGCCGGTGGTCGACAGCATGTCGCGCGCCTTCCGCGAACATTAACGTGATCACTATCGCTGCATAACGGCTACATCTTCCAGATTTTGCATGTTAGTTTCCTGCGAACTCAATTCGCAGGAGATGTAGCGATGCCTTTGACAGTCAAGGAGATGGTAGAGGCCGCGAATGCCGTGGTCGAACGCATTGATGCGGGCAGGGCGCAAGAGCTTCTGGCACAAGGTGCGCTGTTGTTGGACATCCGCGATGCGCTCGAATTGGAGAAGGTAGGTCGCGCCGCTGGCTCTCATCACATTCCGCGTGGAATGCTGGAATTTCGCGCTGACCAAGAACTGCCATCCTATGACCCCGAACTGCGCAAGGACCGCACCATTATCCTGCATTGCGCTTCGGGGGGTCGAGCGTCTCTGGCTGGGAAGTTGCTGAAGGACATGGGGTACGAACGTGTCTATAATCTAGGCGGGTTCACGGACTGGGTGAATGGCGGTGGTGATATTGTCGAACCGATTGATCCGGGGATGTAGTAGCCCCCTGACCTGATACAGGTCAAAGTAGAACACATTCTGTCGTTGTAATGTGAGGCGCAGATATTCACAAACAGGACGACAGGCCATGCTACGCCTTGCAACCATGCTCTATTCTCTGATTGCCGCTGCCCTTGCAGGCAGCGCCGTCATCGCCGTATTGGCGGCTGGAATGGTGACGGCGATGGCCATTATCTCTGCCGCAGTAGCGGGGGCGGTTGTGGCTGCGCCCGTGTCGTGGCTGGTGGCCAATCGTCTCTACACGAGCGGTTGATCAGGCGTTCAGGAAGGTTCTGACGGCGGCTTCGAATTCGCGGGGTTTCTCGGCGTGCAGCCAGTGACCTGCGCCGGGAATTTTTGCGAACCGGGCAGCAGGGAACAGGGCGCGAATCCGGTCACGGTGTTCGGGCAACACATAATCCGAGGCTGCGCCGGACAGGAACAGGGCAGGGCCATTCCAGCTGCTTGAAATCTCAGGAAAGCTCATGATCTTGGGCATTTCGCCGGCGAGAACGTCCAGGTTCAGCCGCCAGCGTCCGCCTTCGACATCCAAAGATTGCGTAAAGAAGCTCTGCAGGGACTTTTCCACGCCGAGATCGGCCAGCTGTGCTTCGGCGTCCGAGCGGCGTTGAACGCGGGACATGTCGACCGCTCGCATTGCCTCAATGAACTGGATCTGACTGTGGCCGTATGTGACGGGCGCTATGTCCGCAACGACCAGTTTACGCACCAGTTCACCATGTTCCAAGGCGAGCATCATCGAGGCCTTCCCGCCCATGGAATGCCCGACAATGTCGGCGGTGCCTCCGACGCTGTCGATCACCTCGGCCAGATCCTGTGCCAGTTGAGGATAGCGATGTTGGGCGTCCCAAAAGCTGTAGGCATGATTGCGCATGTCCACCGCAATCACCTGCCGTTCGTCCGAGAGTCGCCGCGCAATTACCCCCCAGTTGCGCGCCGAGCCATATAGGCCATGCGCAATCAGCAGGGGCGGGTGATCGGTCGGGTCGCCATGGATGATCGTATTCAGCATGCCCCTGTGATACGCGTCGCCGGGCAGAACAACCAGCCCCATTGTCGCCCGCGTGGCACAAGGTTAAATTGCCCCGTCAGGAGGCGCAGATGACGCAGGAAACCGATATCCAGACCCAAATCGCGCAGACCATTCGTTTGCTGCGCAAAAAGCTTGGGGTGAAGGACAAGACCCTGATTGCCTCGGTTCGGCGGGCGAAGCGTCGTTTGCCGCGCAAGGTCTACAAGCAGGCGATGGTGCTGGCCCGCGCTGAACAGATGGCTGAACACCCGAAGCTTAGGATGGTTTTGGATATGCCAAAGCTCGAGAAAGCGTCGGATGACGTGCAGACCCATCTGAACGCGATCAATCTGGCGGATCGGCGTTGGGGCTGGTTTCTGAGTTTTCTGGGCTCGCTGGCGCTGGGCCTGATCGCATTGGCAGCGCTGACGATTGTCGTAATGCGCTGGCGCGGGTTCATCTGAACCGGTTCCAAGCCAAAGAAAAACGGCGCCCACTGAGGCGCCGTTTTCTGTTTCAGAACCTGCGTGGGATCAGAGGTTCGGATAGATCGGGAAGCGCGCGCACAGTTCTGCGACTTCTGCCTTCACCTTGGCCTCAACAGCGGCGTTGCCGTCTTCACCGTTGGCGGCCAGACCATCCACAACTTCGATGATCCAGTCCGCGATCTGGCGGAATTCCGTCTCGCCAAAACCGCGCGTGGTTCCGGCGGGCGAACCCAGACGGATGCCGCTGGTGATAGTCGGCTTTTCGGGGTCAAACGGAACGCCGTTCTTGTTGCAGGTGATATGCGCACGACCCAGGGCTTTCTCGGTCGCATTGCCTTTGACGCCTTTGGGGCGCAGGTCGACCAGAACAACATGAGTGTCGGTGCCGTGGGTCACAGTATCCAGACCGCCTTTGATCAGTTGATCCGACAATGCCTGCGAGTTGACGACAACCTGTTTGATGTAGTCTTTGAAGGCAGGCTGCAGCGCCTCGCCAAAAGCCACGGCCTTGGCCGCGATCACGTGCATCAGCGGGCCACCCTGAATGCCGGGGAAGATCGCCGAGTTCACTTTCTTGGCGATATCCTCGTCATTGGTCAGGATCATGCCGCCGCGCGGGCCGCGCAGAGTCTTGTGCGTTGTGGTGGTTGCCACATGTGCATGCGGGAAGGGCGAGGGGTGTTCGCCTGCTGCAACCAGACCGGCGAAATGCGCCATGTCCACATGCAAATACGCTCCGACCATATCCGCAATCTCACGCATGCGGGCAAAGTCGATCTGGCGCGGGATGGCCGAACCGCCGGCGATGATCAGTTTGGGCTGATGCTCTTTCGCCAGCGCCTCGACCTGATCGTAATCCAGCATGTTGTCTTGCTGGCGCACACCGTATTGCACGGCGTTGAACCACTTGCCCGACTGGTTCGGACGTGCACCGTGGGTCAGGTGACCGCCTGCATCCAGTGACATGCCCAGAATGGTGTCGCCGGGTTTGATCAGCGCCTGAAATACGCCCTGGTTCGCTTGCGAACCCGAGTTCGGCTGCACGTTGGCGAACTCACAACCAAACAGCTGCTTGGCGCGGTCGATGGCCAGGTTCTCGGCGATATCGACGAACTGGCAGCCGCCATAGTAGCGGCGGCCCGGATACCCTTCGGCATATTTGTTGGTCATCACCGAGCCCTGCGCCTCCATCACGGCGGCAGAGACGATGTTCTCGGACGCGATCAGCTCGATCTCGTCGCGCTGACGGCCCAGTTCGGATGTGATTGATCCAAACAGCTCGGGGTCACGATCCGCAAGGGACTGGGTAAAGAAACCGGTATCACGAAGGTTGGCGTTCATAATGGCTCCACAGGGCTGGGGTTTATCTGGCGGATTTCCTATCGGAAACCGAACGGTCGAGAAAGGTTGTAAAGCGACGAATTGGCCCGCTATGGCGTCAACTCTGGCGTAACGCGGAAAGGTATGTTTGTTTCGGAACCAAATGTGCAGCACTGGAAACCGCAAACCATGACCAAAAGAATCGCCTTCCTGGCCAGCGACGCCAAAGTGGCGCAAACCGCCCGCGACGCTTTGGTGGCTCGGTATGGCAACGCGGCGCCCAGAGATGCAGATGTGGTCGTGGCGCTGGGCGGCGACGGGTTCATGCTGCATACACTGAATGGGATTCAGCACCTCGACACACCGGTTTACGGAATGAATCGCGGCACCATCGGATTCTTGATGAATGAATATGCCGAAACCGACCTGATGGCGCGCCTCGCCGAGGCCGAAGAAGAGGTGATCAATCCACTCAGCATGACCGCGATGGATCAGTCCGGTAAGCAACATGAGGCGCTCGCCATTAACGAGGTCTCTCTGCTGCGCGCCGGCCCGCAGGCAGCCCGCCTGAAGATCAGTGTCGATGGACGGGTGCGCATGGCCGAGCTTGTTTGCGACGGGGCGCTTTTGTCCACACCTGCCGGGTCCACAGCCTATAACTACTCGGCCCATGGACCAATTGTTCCGATTGGCGCGGATGTATTGGCGCTGACGCCGATCGCTGCATTTCGTCCTCGTCGCTGGCGCGGGGCACTTCTGCCAAAAATGGCACGGGTCAGATTCGAAGTGATCGAGGCTGACAAGCGCCCGGTCATTGTCGCGGCTGATTCGATAGCCTTCCCCGATATTGACTGGGTCGAGATCAGCTCCGAACCCAGCGTCCAGCACCGTATCCTGTTCGACCCGGGGCACGGTCTGGAAGAGCGATTGATCTCAGAGCAGTTCACGTAATCGTGATCGATATTCTCGATTTCCTCTCTGTTGTGTGAACCAGTTCACATGCGAGGGGCTTATCCTTTGTTAATTTTAATTTACTCGGAGATCACGCCAAGGTGGAAGTGAGTGGCCACCTAACGGTGTTTTCGAATGATTGCGTGTTTTATGCGCTGGCGAGGGTGGGTGGTGCTACGCTCGTCATCAGATCTCCGGGCATATTTTAGTATGCGGACCCCGGGCACAAAACCCCGGGGTCTATTTACTTCGAGAACTCCCTCAGACATGCGCTGCCATCCTGTCCCACAGAATCGGAGCCATTTGCCCAACACGCTCTTCGATGGCAGCAGCGGCGTCGACGGCCATATCCTCGCGCCAACGTTGCGCGGTGACTTGTACGTTGATCGGCTGTGGTCCGTTTGGTAGCTCTGCCAGTCGCGCAGGCACGCTCGCGGCAGGCAGGCCGAGGAAGTTCATCGCATAGGAATAAACCGCGCAGCCCAACACCTCATGCACTCCTTCTGCTCCTTCGGTGTCCCGGTCGGGTTTGAAGAAGGGCTGCGGCAGGAACGGGGACAGTATCAGCGGATAATCCTGCATGAACAGCGACCATTCGCGCGCGTAGTGGGTGCGTTGCGCCAGCGCATGTATCAGCTCGGTTCCGACAATCGGCGGAAATTCCTGAAAATAGACCTCAAAAATCTCACGAATGGTCTCTGAGCCCGCAGCCTCTATGTCACCCTTCATCAGGGTCAGCACTTCGCCCATCAGGGCGCGATAACCCAAACGCCCGCATTCAAACACATCGGGCGGATCAATCTCGGTCACTGCATAGCCCGCATCGCTCAGGGCCTCCCGTGCGGTGTCCAGCGCCTTTGCCACCTCGGGATGCAAGTCGTAGCCAAATGTGTTCTTGGTATAGGCAACCTTTATTGGCTCTTCGAGCCGCGCCCCGTGCCAGGGCATCGGCACATGGAAGGGATCGCGAGGATCCGCTGCGATCAGAGAAGGCATCGACAAATGCAGATCTGCCGCCGATCGCGTGATCACCCCCTGCACCGACATGGACTGAGCAAGCAATCCACGTTCCACTTTCTGGCTCGGGTTCCACGCAGGCACACGTCCGAGGCCGGGTTTGACGGTGACGGCACCATTGGCCGCGGCAGGGAATCGCAGGCTGCCACCGATGTCATTGCCATGTCCCAGCGCCCCTATCCCGGCCATAACAGCAGCCCCGGCGCCGCCTGATGAGCCGCCCGGCGAGATATGGCTTCCCCAGGGATTATGCGTCCGCCCATAAAGAGGGTTGTCCGTGTCGGCGCGAAAGGAAAACTCGGGTGTATTGGTCCGCCCAATCACGACGGCTCCGGCGTTTTGAAGGTTCGAAACCACAGGCGCGTCATCGGGGGCGACTACATCCTTCAGGGCAGTTACCCCGTTGTTGGTGGAGTGTCCCTTCTGATCGACATTGACCTTGATGGTAACCGGAACACCATGCAAAGGCCCAACCGGAGCGCCGCCATCTCGCGCCTGATCAAGCGCGCGGGCGCGCTCCAAGGCTTCCGTACCAAGGTCCTCCACTACCGCATTCAGCGCGGGATTTACCTGATGCATCCGCGCCAAGGCGTCCTGAATAACCTCTTCCGCGCTTAGATCGCCTGTTCGCGTTAGCGCAGTCAGTTCGGATGCACCAAGACGCCAGATGTTGCCATTTGCCATGCTCGTCCTCCTCGCCTCAACCTGAGGCGACGAACAGCCAATGACAAGACCCGCTCCCACAAAATGGCTCCGCCCTTCATCTGGCCCAAAATATCTCGGAGCGCGAGGCGGAGCCTCGCACTGGCGCGTCAGCGCAAACAGGGCGCGCCGTAAGGCGCACCTTTGGTTTGCTGATTATTTACGGCGCGTAGCCAATGGTCCGCAGGGCCGAGGTGATTTCGTCCAGGATAGCCGGATCATCGATCGTGGCCGGCATCTTGTAGTCCTTGCCATCCGCGATCGACACCATCGTCCCACGCAAGATCTTGCCGGAACGTGTCTTGGGCAGACGATCCACCACCACCGCTTTCTTGAACGCTGCGACGGGGCCAATCTTGTCACGGACCATCTTGACCACATCGGCCACCACGTCATCGTGGTTCCGGTCCGAACCTGCGTTGAGGCACAGGAACCCAACCGGCATTTGCCCTTTCAACTGGTCTGAAACCCCGATCACGGCGCATTCAGCAACATCGGGATGGGCAGCCAGAACCTCTTCCATCCCGCCCGTCGACAGACGATGGCCCGCGACGTTGATCACGTCATCGGTCCGGGCCATGATGTAGAGGTATCCATCCTCATCAATCATCCCTGCATCGCCGGTTTCATAATAACCTGGGAAATGCTCCAGATAGGATTTCTTGAACCGCGCCTCCGCGTTCCAAAGCGTCGGCAACGTACCCGGAGGCAAGGGCAGTTTGACAGCGATTGCGCCCAACTCACCGGGTTTCATCGGATGGCCGCCTTCGTCCAGAATTTGGACGTCATAGCCCGGCATCGGTTTCGCGGGCGAGCCGAGCTTGACCGGCAATTCCTCGATCCCCAGCGGGTTTCCGGCAATGGCCCAACCGGTCTCGGTCTGCCACCAGTGATCGATAACCGGAACCTTCAATGCATCCTGTGCCCAGATGATCGTGTCGGGATCGGCACGTTCGCCCGCAAGATATAGGGCTTTCAGACACGACAGATCGTATTGCGCCATCATCTCGGCCTTGGGATCCTCGCGCTTGACGGCGCGGATCGCGGTGGGTGCGGTGAAGAAGCTTTTGACCTTATGTTCGGAAATCACGCGCCAGAACGTGCCGGCGTCGGGTGTGCCGACGGGTTTGCCTTCGAACACGATGGTGGTGTTTCCGTGGATCAGCGGGGCGTAGCAGATATAGGAATGCCCAACGACCCAGCCCACATCCGAGGCCGCCCAAAAAACATCACCGGGGTCGACATTATAGATGTTCTTCATCGTCCAGTTCAGCGCAACCAGATGGCCCGCTGTCGGACGCACCACGCCTTTGGGGGCTCCGGTCGTGCCAGAGGTATAGAGGATATAGGCCGGATCGTTGCCGCTGACGGGTACACATTCTGCAGGCTCGGTTCCGTATTGGAACCCGTGCCAGTTCACATCGCGCCCCTCGATCAGCTGCGCAACCTCCTGTTCGCGCTGGAAGATCACGCAGAATTCGGGCTTGTGGCTGGCAAGATCGATGGCGCCGTCCAGCAGGGGTTTATAGTGCACAACGCGACCCGGCTCCATCCCGCAGGAGGCTGCGATGATCGCTTTGGGTTTCGCGTCGTCGATGCGCACCGCCAGTTCGTTGCTGGCAAAACCGCCAAACACAACCGAATGCACCGCACCCAGACGGGCGCATGCCAGCATCGCCTCCAGCGCTTCGGGGATCATCGGCATATAGATGATGACCCGGTCACCTTTCTCAACACCCTTTGCCCGCAATGCACCGGCGAGGTTGGCGACACGGTTACGCAGCTCGACATATGAGATTTCGCGTTTGGTGTGGGTGATCGGGCTGTCATAAATGATGGCTGTCTGTTCGCCCCGGCCATTCTCGACATGCCGGTCTACCGCGTTCCAACAGGTGTTCACCTTGGCGTCGCTGAACCATTCGTACAAAGGCGCATTGTCGTCAAACAGGGCCTTGCTGGGGGCCTGAACCCAGTCGATCCCTTTTGCGGCTTCCATCCAGAAAGCGTCGGGGTCGGTTTTCCAACTCTCGTAAACGTCTTTGTACGCCATGATGGCCTCCTCCAAAACTCCTTGCGCTTTGTGTAAGGGGTACGACGCAAAGGCGACAAGCGATGCGAACAACGGCGCGTCAGTTTATCGCAAAATCTTTGCAGAATCTTTCTGTTTTGGCTGCAAACTTTTGCAAATACACTGGCGGAAGGGTTGTTTGCAGCATCCGATGCAGCTTTTTGCAAAGCTGCAAATTTATGAGTGCAAAAACCATCGCGCCTACAGAATCGCACCGAGCGCCTGTATGGGCGCCCGGGGTTATCTTGGAGTTATGCCGATGCTGCTCTACCCATAATGGGCCACTGGCGTTCCCGCAATCGCAGCCATGTTCAGCAATCCGCGGGCGGTGATCGACGGGGTCACGATATGCGCTTTATTTCCCATTCCCATCAGGATCGGCCCAACCTCAAGCCCGTCCGCTTTCATCTTCAGGATATTGCGCACGCCGCTCGCCGCATCCGCATGGGCAAAGATCAAAACGTTTGCCGCTCCTTCCAATCGCGAGCTGGGGAATATCCGCGAACGCAATTCAGGGTCCAGCGCCACATCCAGGTTCATTTCGCCTTCATAGGTGAAATCGCGCGGTTCGGAATCGAGGATTTCCAGTGCTGCCCGCAGTCGCTTGCCCGAGCCTTCGGCCTGATTGCCGAATTGCGATTGCGAACAGAAGGCGATCTTTGGTTCCAGTCCAAAACGCCGGACGTGACGCGCTGCGCCCAATGTTGTTTCGGCCAATTCTTCAGGAGTTGGTAGTTGCCGAACATGCGTATCCGCGATGAACAGAGGACCGTCTTCGAGGATCATCAGCGACAGCGCCCCGTGTGGGCGCAAGTCCCCTTCATCCAGGACCTGTTGGACATAATTCAGATGCCAACGATACTCGCCGAATGTGCCGCAGATCATGCTGTCAGCTTCTCCGCGATGTACCATGATTGCCGCGATGGCTGTGTTGTTGGTGCGCATGATGGCCTTGGCCAGATCGGGCGTCACGCCCCGTCGCTGCATGATCTGATGGTATGAATTCCAATAGTCGTAGTATCTCGGGTCATCTTGCGGGTTCACAATCTGGAAATCCTGGCCAGGACGCACGGTCAAACCCAATCGCTCGCAGCGTGCGTTGATCACATCCGGACGGCCGATCAGGATCGGGGTTTCAGTGGTCTCCTCAAGAATAGCCTGGGCTGCACGCAGCACGCGCTCGTCCTCGCCCTCGGCAAAGACGATCCGGCGCGAGGCGGCAGCAGCAGCTTCGAACACCGGTCGCATCAGCAGAGCCGATTTGAAGACGGTTTGGTTCAGACGCTCTTTATAAGTCTCAAGGTCGTCGATGGGGCGTTTGGCAACACCGCTCTCCATCGCCGCCTTTGCGACAGATGAAGACACAACGCCCACCAAACGCGGGTCAAAGGGCTTTGGAATCAGATAATCTGGTCCGAAAGTCAGTTGTTCGCCTTTGTAGGCCGCAGCGGCTTCGGCACTGGTGGTCGCCCGCGCCATCTCAGCGATGCCGTCGACACAGGCGATCTGCATGGCGTCATTGATCTCGGTCGCGCCAACATCCAACGCGCCACGGAAGATGAACGGAAAACACAGGACATTGTTCACCTGGTTCGGGAAGTCGCTGCGGCCCGTCGCGATGATCGCATCGGGTGCGACCTCTCGCGCGGCTTGCGGCAGGATTTCGGGCGTTGGGTTGGCCAGCGCAAAGATGATCGGCGTCTTCGCCATCTTCTCGACCATCTCGGGTTTGAGCACATTCGGCCCGCTGAGCCCAAGAAACAGGTCGGCCCCTCCGATCACATCGTCCAGTGTACGCAGATCGGTTTTCTGCGCGAACTGGTCCTTATGCGGGTTCATATCCTCGGTGCGGCCTTCATAGACCAGCCCATGAATGTCACACAGCCAGATATTCTCGCGCTTAACACCCAGCTTGACCAGCATGCTGAGGCAGGCAATCCCGGCAGCACCACCCCCGGTCGAGACGATCTTGATATCCTCGAACCTCTTGCCTGCGACATGCAGGGCGTTCTTCGCCGCAGCGCCGACAACGATGGCGGTGCCGTGTTGATCGTCGTGGAAAACGGGGATGTTCATCCGTTCGCGGCAGAGTTTTTCGACGATGAAGCAATCGGGGGCCTTGATGTCTTCAAGGTTGATGGCACCGAAGGTGGGCTCGAGCGCGCAGACGATATCGGCCAGTTTCTCGGGGTCGGGTTGGTCCACTTCGATGTCGAAGCAATCGATCCCGGCGAACTTTTTGAACAGAACCGCCTTGCCTTCCATCACCGGTTTCGAAGCCAGCGCGCCGATATTGCCCAATCCCAGAACCGCTGTGCCATTGGACACCACAGCGACGAGGTTGCCGCGCGCGGTGTACTTCTCGGCATTTGCCGCATCGTCCTTAATTTCAAGGCTGGCCTCAGCCACACCCGGCGAGTAGGCGCGCGCAAGATCGCGGCCATTCGCCATAGGTTTGGTGGCTTTGATCTCAAGCTTTCCGGGCTTTGGATGGGCGTGATAGTCAAGGGCGGCCTGCCGCAGGCTGGGTGTGTCAGACATCGGCGATTTAACTCCGTTCCAGAATTTGTTTGATCGTTAAACTATTTTTTCGGGCTTGGCTACGTTGCGTCACTTCCACACCTCACAGAGACGTTTGTTGTACTTTGTCACAAATCCTTTACATACGGCCAATTCGCCAGAATATTACTAGTTTCGCAGGCGGCAGGGCTTCGAGCATGAGCTACAAAGACGATCACCGCAGCGTGCCGGTTGGCACTCACACCTATTCCACGTCTGGCACAGGCTGGTTTCCACTTGGCTTGGCGCTGTCTGTGGCTGCCGTGTTCCTGTGTGCAGTCGCGATCTGGCCACAGCAGGCCGCCACTTTCAACCAGGAAGGCGGTTTGATTGAGACCCTTTCGGCGGCGGCCTTGTTCATGGCGGGACCGGTGGCGTTGATCCGGTATCGCGGACTGACGCGGATGTATATCGGGCTCGTCTGTCTGCTTTTGGCGGAACGAGAGCTTGAGGCTGATATCTATGCCGAAAGCAGCCTGCCTTTCATGGTGCTAAACAGTTTTGATACGCTACTGGACCTGACCGCAGTGCGGGTCGCGCTGGCGTTGGTGGTCATAGGCGGAGCCGTATGGCATGGCATCCCCAACGCCTGGAGGGCGATCAAGCTCCGCGCTCCGTTCATGCTGGTGTTTTTGGGGGCCGGAAGCGTGGCCGTGATCGCGCAGCTTCTGGAGGAAGTAAGTGGTTTTTTCGAGGCCAGCCTTTCGGTCACGATGGCCGCGCGGTTGTTTGCTCTCGAAGAAACGCTCGAGATGTACTTTTCGGTTGGCATTTTGGCCGCTGTTCTGATCGGATGGCCAAAATCGAAGACTGAAGAGACAACAAATGACCTCCACCGAAAGCCAGACGCGCGCTGAAATTCGCCTACCGACCCAGGAATTACGGAACGATATCCCGTTTTACACCAAAGTTCTTGGGATGCGGATGGATATGATCTATCCGGCCGATGACCCACGGATCGCGGTTTTTTCGGGTCATGGGCTGCGGCTGCGGGTTGAAAAGGACGCGCCAGAGGCCGCAGGTACTCTGCGCATTCTCACAGACGACCCGGACGGCTTTGCCGATGGTCAGCGCAGTCTTATCGCTCCGAATGGCACGCGGGTTGAGATTGAGGAATTGAACCCTCCGATGGTGATGCCCGACACGGTACACTCCTTCGTGGTGCGCAGGCTGAAGGATCAGGCACCCTGGATCATCGGACGCGCCGGGATGCACTACCGCGATCTGGTGCCGGATCGGTTGGGTGGGTCGATCATCGCCAGCCATATCCGCATTCCCGATGGCGGCCCGGTGCCGGATATGGTGCATTTCCATAAGGTCGGATTTCAGCTGATCTTCTGCATCCATGGCTGGGTCGATGTGGTTTACGAGGATCAGGGCGACAAGATGCGTCTGACCGCCGGAGATTGCTTTATCCAGCCGCCGGAAATTCGCCACCGGGTGCTTGAGGCGTCTGACAATGTTCAGGTGATCGAGATCGGCGTGCCCGCCGAACACGTGACCGAAATCGACCATCAGATGGAGCTTCCGACGTCGCAGTATCGCCCAGATCGAGAATGGCAAGGACAGCGTTTCGTCTACAATCAGGCCAAAGACGCCGAATGGGGTCCCTTCCGCCTGCAGGGCTATATTTGTCGCGACACGACAATTGCCGAGAACACCAAGGGGGTGGCCGGTGTGCAGGTCGTACGCCTGGGACAGGGCACGCCGGAATGGGCCAGCCATGATACGGATATTCACTTTACCTTCGTCATGAATGGCGAGGTCACGTTGGAGGGCGAGGGGCGCGAACCCTATCGGTTGGAACAGGGTGATGCTTTCGTGATCCCGCCCGGTATGCGCACTCGCCTGGCCGAACCTTCCGACGATGTCGAACTGCTCGAGGTCACGTTGCCCGGAACGTTCAATACCACGATTGGCTAGAAGGCTGTGGAAATCAGCGCTTGAAGGGCTTCAAATTCTGCTACGCTTTCCGTTAGAGTGGGGTTTTCTGACCAGATGATCAAAAATCGGGAATCGCCCATGTCTCTGAAAGATGCCGCGCTCGCCGTTCGGGAAAACGCCCATGCGCCTTATTCCAATTTCAAGGTTGGGGCCGCGATCCGGTCAGGCTCGGGTACGGTATATTCCGGATGTAATGTCGAGAACGTAGCTTATCCCGAAGGCACTTGCGCCGAGGCCGGGGCAATCGCGGCAATGGTGGCCGCCGGCGAGAAAGAACTGACCGAAGTCTATGTGGTCGCCAGCAGCCCGCAGCCTGTGCCGCCTTGCGGCGGGTGCCGCCAGAAGCTGGCCGAGTTCGGAAAAGGAGACGTCGTGGTCACGATGGCGACGGTTGACGGTCTGGAAACCAGTACGACAATTGCCGACCTGTTGCCGGGTGCTTTTGACGCTTCGCATATGGAAGACAGCTGAATGGACGCGCGTTCGATCATCGCCAAGCTGCGCCGTCATGAGGTGCCTACAGGCGAAGAGGTGCGCTGGTTCGCGCAGGGTCTGGCCGATGGTGGCGTCAGCGACGCGCAGGCCGGGGCCTTTGCCATGGCCGTCTGCATGGGTGGGCTAGGCGCGCAGGGTCGGGCCGATCTGACCATTGCCATGCGCGACAGCGGCGAGGTGCTGCACTGGGATTTGGATGGCCCGGTGATCGATAAGCATTCAACCGGTGGGGTGGGGGATTGCGTCAGCCTCGTGCTGGCCCCGGCGCTGGCGGAATGCGGGGCCTATGTGCCGATGATCTCAGGGCGTGGACTAGGTCATACCGGCGGCACGCTGGACAAGCTTGAGGCGATCCCGGGTGTGGCCACACAAATCGGACAGGGCCGTCTGGCGCAGGTCCTGAAAGAAACCGGTGCCGCGATTGTTGGCGCGACGGGACAGATCGCACCAGCGGACAAAAGGCTCTATGCAATACGCGATGTGACGGCAACGGTGGAAAGCCTCGATCTGATCACGGCGTCGATCCTGTCCAAGAAACTGGCGGCCAGCCCCGATGCGCTGGTGCTGGACGTCAAGGTGGGAAGCGGTGCGTTCATGAAAACGCTGGATGATGCACGCAAGCTGGCAAAGGCGCTAACCGAGACGGCGAATACGGCGGGGTGTAAAACCTCGGCTGTGATTACCGACATGAACCAACCGCTGGCCCCGGCGCTGGGCAACGCGCTGGAAGTGGCTGAGGTGATGAAGGTTATGACCAGCGGACAAGACTCGCCCCTGGCCCATATCTCTGCTGAATTGGGCGGCGTTTTGATGGCCGATGCGGGAATGTGCGCCTCGGCTGAAGAGGGCACGGCGCAGGTCACCGAAGTGATCCGCGATGGTCGTGCTGCCGAACGGTTTGGCCGCATGATGGCTGCCATGGGCGGGCCGGTGCATTTCGTCGACACCTGGGCGCGCTTCCTGCCCGAGGCAAATGTGATTCAGGAGGTGCCCGCTCCGCGCGATGGCTATGTCTCGACCATTGATGGTGAGGCGCTTGGCCTGGCCGTGGTCGCGCTGGGCGGCGGACGTCAGGTCGAAAGCGACGAGATTGATCCGGCGGTCGGGTTGTCGGGCATCTTGCGGCTGGGCGAGAAGGTCCAGAAAGGCGCACCATTGGCCGTGGTCCACGCGGCGCGCGAAGACGCGGCGCGGCAGGCGTCTGAGGCGGTGTTGAACGCAATGACGCTCAGCGATGCACCCGCCGACCAACCACCCCATGTGCACGAGAGGATCAGCGCATGAGCCGCGCTTTCCTTGTGGTCATGGACTCGGTTGGGATCGGTGGTGCGCCGGATGCCGATCAGTTCTTCAACGGCACCGCGCCGGATACTGGCGCGAACACCTTGGCCCATATCGCGCAGGCGTGTGCGGAAGGGCGCGCTGAAGATGGACGCTCAGGCCCTTTACACCTGCCCAATCTTGATGCGTTGGGGCTGGGCGCGGCAGTGCGGCTGGCCTCGGGTGATGACGCGCCGGGGTTGGAAGCCGCGCCAACAGGGCTTTGGGGCTGCGCGCGCGAGTATTCACCGGGGAAGGATACGCCCTCGGGCCATTGGGAACTGGCGGGATTGCCCGTCCCGTGGGACTGGCACTATTTCCCGGATACCAAACCTGCGTTTCCCGTCGATCTTAGCCGCGCTGCTGCCGATGCCGCAGGCACCGAAGGTATCCTTGGCAATTGCCACGCATCGGGCACAGCCATCATCGCCGATCTTGGGGGCGAGCATATGCGTACTGGCTGGCCCATCTGCTATACCTCTGCTGACAGCGTGTTCCAGATTACCGCGCATGAGGAGAGCTTTGGCCTCGACCGTTTGCTGGACATGTGCCGCACGCTTGCACCGCAATTGCATGAGATGAAGGTGGGCCGCGTGATCGCGCGGCCTTTCGTTGGAACGGTTGAGGACGGTTTCACCCGCACCACCAATCGCAAAGACTTTGCCATCCTCCCGCCCGCGCCGGTGCTGACGAACTGGGTGCAGGACGCAGGCCGTCGTGTTCATGCGGTGGGCAAGATCGGTGATATCTTCTCGATGCAGGGGATCGATACGCTGCGCAAAGGCTCGGACGCCGAACTGATGGGCCACCTGTCCGATCTGGTCGACGAGGCCGAAGAGGGCAGCCTGACATTCGCCAATTTCGTCGAGTTCGACAGCCTCTATGGTCATCGCCGGGATATCAGTGGCTATGCCCGTGCGCTGGAATGGTTCGACCGCGAAATCGGATTGATCCTGCAAAAGCTGCGCCCCGGTGACCTGATGCTGCTGACTGCCGATCACGGTAATGATCCCAGTTGGACAGGCACCGATCACACACGCGAACAGGTTCCGGTACTGGTGGCCGGGCAGGGCGCGGGCGAGATTGGGCAGATCAATTTCGCCGATGTCGCTGCCAGCATCGCGCACCATCTGGACATCCCGGCACAAGGGCCGGGGCGGAGTTTTCTATGACCGTAGCCGACCTGCCCAAGATCGAACTGCACCTGCATCACGAAGGCGCGGCTCCACCCGCGTTCATCCGCCAGTTGGCGCATGAAAAGCGCGTCGATCTGAGCGGTATTTTCAAAACCGACGGAACCTATGATTTCCGTGACTTTACTCATTTCCTCAGCGTCTACGAGGCCGCCTGCGAAGTGCTGAAATCGCCTGAAGATTTTTGCCGCCTGACGCTGGCGATCCTCGAAGAAAGCGCTGCGAATGGTGTAGTCTATTCCGAGACCTTCCTTAGCCCGGATTTCTGCGGTGGTGGCGATCTGCACGCGTGGAAAGATTATCTGACCGCCATTCAGGATGCGGCGGACGAAGCCGAACGCAAATTCAACATCACCCTGCGTGGGGTTGTTACCTGCGTTCGCCATTTTGGCCCCGAACAAGCCAAGCACAGCGCCTTTTGTGCGGCTGAGACAGCAGGCGAATGGATCACCGGCTTTGGCATGGGCGGTAATGAAGGCGTTCATACGCAGGGCGATTTCGCGTGGGCTTTTGATTGCGCCCGCGAGGCAGGATTGCGGCTGACCACCCATGCCGGAGAATTTGGCGGACCGGAAAGCGTGCGCGATGCCATTCGAGATCTGGGAGTCGAGCGGGTCGGGCACGGCGTGCGCGCGATCGAGGACCCGGACCTGATCCGCGAACTCGTTGACAGAGACGTGACGCTTGAAGTTTGTCCAGGCTCGAATGTGGTGCTGGGTCTGTTTCCCGAATTCGCTGCCCACCCGATTGCCAGATTGCGCGATGCGGGTGTGAAGGTCACGGTTTCAACTGATGATCCGCCGTTTTTCCACACCACAATGCGGCGCGAATATGAGATGCTGGCCGCAGCCTTTGGCTGGGATGCCGAAGATTTCGCCGCGTTGAATCAGAATGCCCTGAATGCGGCCTTTTGCGATGAAGACACCCGTGCGCGGGTCAAGAAAAGACTGGAGAACTCATGAGCGAACATCTGACCGTCGTCGACCACCCGCTGGTGCAACACAAGCTGACGCTCATGCGGGACAAAGGCACCTCGACCGCAGTGTTCCGGCAGTTGCTGCGCGAGATCACGCTGCTGCTGGCTTATGAGGTTACCCGAGAGATGTCGCTGACCACTCGCCACATCGAAACCCCTATGGAGGAGATGGATGCCCCCATTCTGGCGGGCAAGAAACTGGCTCTGGTCTCGATCCTGCGGGCCGGGAACGGCATGCTGGACGGGGTGCTGGAACTCATCCCTTCGGCCCGTGTGGGCTTTGTCGGACTCTATCGGGATGAAGAGACGTTGAAGCCGGTGCAGTATTACTTCAAGGCACCGGAAGGGCTGAAAGACCGGTTGGTGATTGCGGTTGATCCGATGTTGGCCACGGGCAACAGCTCGGCTGCAGCGATCGATCTGCTGAAAGAGCAGGGCGCCACGGATATCCGCTTCCTCTGCCTGCTGGCCGCCCCCGAAGGCGTGGCACGTATGAAAGAGGCGCATCCCGATGTGAAAATCGTTACGGCTGCGCTGGATCGCGAGTTGAACTCGAAGGGCTATATCATGCCCGGGCTGGGTGATGCCGGCGACCGGATGTTTGGCACCAAATAGGCGCTATTGTCCGCAAATATTCTGCAGCCGGACCCAATCGCGGTCCGGCAGTACTTGTTCAAGTGCCCGTCCTGCCATCGGGTCGGCTTCGATCAGGCTCAGAACCGTTTCTCCGGTAATATCATGCGCGTAAGCGTATGGGGTTGAGGGCAGGGCGGCTTGCGCGAAGACTGCTAGCAGCGCATCGTCGGTGATCACAGGGCGCGGTTCTGACAGCACTTCCTCGGTGTAGGTGTCTATGATCTCGGGCGTCAGCCCGCCTGTGGTTAGCAACCGGAATGCCGCGGCGGGGCCGGTTCGGTCCAACAACTCATCCAACGGATCCTGCTGCGCTGCGCGTGCCCGCGCTGCAATCACGTAGCCTGCTGCGACGGCGGGATCCTCGTGATCCTCGACCAATGCCCGGTTCAACAGGACCGTCCCACCCGGAAGGCTGAGGCTGTCCGACAAGCCTGCTGGCAGGATCACGATCTGTCGTACACCTGTTCGGCGGGCCAACTGGTCCAGCGAGGCTTGCGCGTCCGGCGAGGCGCAGGCCTTGCCCGAGACGCGTTCGATCCGGTGCAGGATCGTATCGCCGATCTCCTGCCGCTTGATCTCGGGCACAACGGCGACCACATGGCGCTGTAGCGCACCGGGCAGCCAGAACAGCAGCAGTGCAGTAACCGCCAGCACCACGCCTGCCACACTGAGCCAGCGCAGCCGACCGGGATGTGGTCGGGCACGATCAATGGCGCGTTGCAGGCGATCAATGGCCTCGATCATGGTGGTCTCGGTCTCAGGCAGCTCCAGCGTTTCGCCCGGATCGCCATCGGGATTGAAAATCGCCGGATAGGCACCGGGGTTTTGACGTTCCAATGCAGCCAGCGACCAGTGGGTCAGAGCCCGGTCATTGAAATCCGAGATTGTCAAAGTTGCTTCCCCAATGGACACAACAACCTCACGCCGTTGCTCATCGGGCGTAGGGCGCCACAGACCGGTAGCTTCGATCCGCTGGTACTGTTTGAGTGCCGTCATCGGGTAATGCTGCTCGAGTAATATTTTCCTCTGAGTCTAGCATGTTGAAAACCAACGGCGCAAACCTGTTGCGCATGGTTCCGAAAATATGCTGACTGTGCCGGACCGGGCAGGCGAATTTGAGGCTAGGGTGGAGGCACGGGTGGAACAAGACAGATCCTCGGTACTGGCATCGCTTCTGATGGTCTGCTCGATGATGATCATCGGGGTTATCGACAATTTTGTGATTCGTCTGGCAGAGACCATTGGGCTTTGGCAGTTTCACCTGAGCCGCGCCCTGTTGATGCTGCCTTTGATCGGTTGCCTGTCTCTGCTGGGGCTGGGCAGCCTCAGGCCACAGCGATACGGTATCGTGGCTTTGCGCAGCATTCTGATTACTGTGGCAATGCTATTTTATTTTAGTGCACTTGCTTTGATGCCAATTGCACAGGCGCTTGCAGGTTTGTTCACATCGCCGATCTTTGTGCTGCTCATTTCTGCCCTGGTCCTGAAGCAAAACATCGGCCCGTGGAGGATTACCGCAGTCCTGCTGGGCTTTGCAGGCATCCTTTGTGTGTTGCAACCCGATCCGAATGCTTTTGATTTCAAAACGCTGCTTCCGGTCGCCGGTGGATTCTTCTATGCCCTGAGCGCGGTCGTGACACGGACGCATTGTTCGAACGAGAGCACGGTCGCTCTGCTGGCCGCGATGGTGGTGACACTCGGTCTGGCTGGCGGCGTAGGTTTGGTATGGCTGGCGTTGTTCCCGCTTGAGGCCACGCCGGGCCCAGATGGCTTTGCAATGCGCGGCTGGGTTTGGCCAATATACGAAGCAGCCCCCTGGCTCGCGATACAAGCCGTCTGCTCGACGATCGCGGTGTTCATGCTGATCAAGGCCTATCAGTTGGGCGAGCCGTCATATGTCGCGGTATTCGAATACTCGGTCATGATCTTCGGCCCGCTGTTCGCGTGGGTGGCCTTTGGGCAGTCGGTTGGCCCCATGCAGATTCTGGGTATCGGTATGATCGCCACGACCGGAGTGTTACTGGGCTGGAGAGAGCGTCAGCTGCTGTTAAGGCAATCTCAGGCAAGCTGATCGGCAATCCGGATTCGGGTCTGGCTGTCTGCTTTCGTTTCCTCAAACTGCCTAAATCTACTTTCGTGCGTGGGTTTGTTCATGGAATCCCGGTGAAAAACGCCGAAATTAGGCCAAATTAGCCATAAATATGGCGAAACTAAGATGCTTTGAGGCACAAAGATCTCACCCTTCTGAATTTGTTTGAAGGTGCCAAAAGGGGGGAAGGCACGTGTTAGAAGTAGTGAGTGTTTCGGGGTATTCGAAACAAGAAGACAGAGGCCGAGAGGCCTTTTCGGGGAAAGCCGTGTCAGTACGTCGTGGGGGCCTGCTGCACGGAACCAAGGTGGCAACGACCAGTGGCTGGAAGCTGGTTGAAACGCTGGTTGCGGGTGATCTGGTGCGCACATTGGATCATGGCTTTCGCGAGCTCAGGCGCATTTGCGTCGACCGCATCGTTGTCCCCGGCGATGAGAGACGGGCCGAGCATCTGCCAGTGCTCGTTCCGTCCCGCGCCGCCTATAACGGGCGGCCTGTCTGGCTGATGCCTGAACAGGGCATGGCGTTGGATCAGGGCAAGCTGGGGCTGGGGATAGAGGGCATCTCAATCGTGCCTGCACGTATGCTCAGCGGGGTGGGGCGGTTGCAGTCGCAAACACCGGCCCAGACCTTTGATGTAACGTCATTATTTTTCGATCAGGATGAGGTTGTCTTTATCGAAGGTGGTTTTCAGGCTTATTGCCCATCGGGACGCATGGTCGCCTCTGCGGGGATATCAAACGCCTATGAAGTCGCTGACGCCGAAGATGCCGAACTGCTGGTCGAAGCGGTTGCGACCAAGGGCGATATATCCGCCTTTGCAAACCCGTTGGGTGCGCTGCCTGCACCCATCCCGCAAGAACCAATATTCCCGATCCGGCCTCCCCTAGGGATACGCCGACCAGGGCGTCCGGGTCGGCCAAATGTGCCGCCCCTGTTTCTGCGGCCTGAATGGCAGACCTAACTTAACACTTCAAAAGAAAGATGCAGGCGCATGACCTCATGCGCCTGCATCACCTTGTTTAGGCGGCCTGAGCCTCGGGGTTGAAGCGGCCATAGAAGCTCTGACCTTTTTCCGCCATCTCGAGCAGCAGAGGCGGACAGGCGAAACGCTCGCCATAGGCCTCGGCCAGCTGATCGCAGCGTTCGGCGGCGTAAGGCGTGCCGATGATGTCCAGCCAGCTGAGCGGACCACCGGACCACGGCGCAAAGCCCCAACCCAGAATAGCGCCTACGTCGCCTTCGCGGATATCTTCCAGAACACCTTCTTCCAGCGCGCGGACCGCTTCCAGAACCTGCGCGAACATCAGACGTTCCTGCACTTCGATCAGGTCGGGCTGCGTCTCGGCCAAGGGGTACTTGTCTTGTAGGCCCTTCCAGTATTCGACGCGCTTGCCCTTGTCGTCATAGTCAAAGAAACCTGCGTTGGCCTTGCGGCCCAGACGGCCCTGTTCCTCCATCCAGAAGATCAGATCGTCTGACGGGCTTTCGGGATAGGCATTGCCCATTGCCGCCTTGGTCGCGCGTGCGATCTTGGCACCCAGATCGATCGAGGTCTCATCCGTCAACTGGATCGGCCCGACCGGGAAACCCAACTGGCGCGCGGCATTGTCGACCAGTACGGGGCTGATGCCCTCGGTGATCATGCGCGCGCCTTCGTTGATGTACGGGATGATGCAGCGGTTGGCGTAGAAGAAGCGTGCATCGTTGACCACGATCGGCGTCTTTCGAATCTGGCGCACATAGTCCAGAGCCTTAGCAACCGCACGATCACCGGTTTCCTTGCCCTTGATGATCTCGACCAGGAACATCTTTTCAACAGGTGAGAAGAAGTGGATGCCGATGAACTGCTCGGGCCGCACCGAGGCTTTCGCCAGATCGGTGATCGGCAGGGTCGAGGTGTTCGAGGCAAAGATGCAATCCTCGGGGATGATCGCCTCGACTTTCTTGGTCATTTCGGCCTTTACACCGGGATCCTCGAACACGGCTTCGATGATCAGGTCGCAGCCTTTCAGATGCTCCAGATCAGGGGTCGCTGTGATGCGGGCCAGCAGGGCCTCTTTCTTCTCAGCGGTGGCTTTGCCGCGTTTGATGCCCTTGTCCATGTAGCTTTCGCTATAGGCCTTGCCCTTGTCGGCAGCTTCCTGATCACGGTCGATTAGAACGACTTCCATACCAGCTTGAGCGGAGACCAGAGCGATACCGGCACCCATCATGCCAGCGCCTAGAACACCGATCTTCTTGACCCGCTGATCAGGTACATCCTTGGGCCGCACTGCGCCTTTCTCAAGCGCTTCCTTGTTCAGGAACAACGACCGGATCATCGCAGATGAGGACGGGTTCATCAGCACATTGGTAAACCAGCGCGCCTCGATCTTCAGGGCGGTGTCGAAATCGACCAGCGCGCCTTCGTAGATCGAACTCAGCAGAGCTTTGGCTGCCGGGAATGCACCTTGGGTTTTGCCGTTCACCATCGCGTTCGCACCAACGAAGGTCATGAAGCCAGCTGGGTGGTAGGGTGCGCCGCCGGGCATCTTGTAGCCCTTCGCGTCCCACGGTTTGACCAGATCGGCATCCTTGGCGTTCAGAACCCATTCTTTCGCCGCTGCGACCGGATCATCTGCAACCGCGTCGATCAGTTGTGCGCCTTTGGCTTTTTTCGGATCCATCATCTTGCCTTCCAGCAAGACGGGGGCTGCCGCCATCGCGCCGACCATACGGCTGAAACGCATGGTGCCGCCGCCGCCGGGGAAGATACCCAGCAGAATCTCGGGTAGGCCGATCTTGGCCTTTGGATTTGAAGTCATGACGCGGTGATGACAGGCCAACGCGATCTCGGTTCCGATCCCGGCGCATGTGCCGTTGATCGCGCACGCGACCGGTTTGCCGCCTTTTTTCGACTTGGGGTCCATGCCCGCCAGCTCCAGCCGACGCAGGATGTTGTGACCGCTCATGACGAAATCGAACAGAGCCTGAGCGGGTTCGTCACCAGCTTCCTGGCGGATCGTGGCCAGTGTGCTGAGGTCCATGCCGCCCGCAAACGAGCCTTCCTTGCCGCTGGTGATGACGATACCTTTGATCTCATCATCCGCCAGCGCCTGATCGATCAGTTCGCCGACCAGAGTGAACGCCTCGCGCGACAGCACGTTCATGGATTTGCCCGGAACGTCCCAGGTGATGAAGGCGACGCCGTCTGCGTCTTTGCTGAGGGTGAAATCAGTCATTGTCATCTCCAATCTGGTCAGCCGTCAGCGGGCTGCCGTCTTTCCGGGTGAAGGAGAATCCGTTCTCATCATCCTTCACCATCATGTCTATGTCGCTGTAATAGCCGGTCTCGGTCGGGGTCCGTGTGCCCACCACCAGAAAGGTCGCGGGCGCATCGGTCTTGTTCACAAGGTGATGGCCATTGGCCTCACCCGCGGGCCAGGCGGCACAGTCACCGGGCAGCATCTCATGCTCGCCATCATCGTCGATCAGCACGCATTGGCCGCTGAGCATGATGGCGAACTCGTCCTGTTCCATGTGGTAATGGCGCAGCGAGGACAGGGCCCCGGGTTCAAGCCGCACGATGTTGACTCCGTATTGGGTCAGACCTCCAGCATCTCCGACGCCTTGATTGAAACGGCCTCCGACCGCTTCGGCCAGTTTGCCGGGATAGGAGGAACCACCCCGAAACGGGATTTGGGAAAGGTCAAGCTTGGGCATCAGACACGCTCGATTATGGTTGCCGCACCCATGCCTGACGCAATGCAGAGCGTAGCCAAACCGGTTTCCTTGTCCTGACGTTCCAGCTCATCCAGCAGGGTGCCGATGATCATCGCACCGGTTGCACCCAGCGGGTGGCCCATCGCGATGGAGCCGCCGTTCACGTTGACCAACGCAGGGTCCACATCGAACGCCTGCTGGAAACGCAGCACGACCGATGCGAAGGCTTCGTTCACTTCGAACAGGTCCAGATCGCTGATCTTCATGCCGTTGTCGGCAAGGATCTTCTCGGTCACCGGAACTGGGCCGGTTAGCATGATTGTCGGGTCGGTGCCGATCTTGGCGGTCGCCTTGATGCGGGCGCGCGGCTTGAGGCCGTATTTCTCACCGAATTCCTTGTTGCCGATCAGAACAGCGGCAGAGCCGTCCACGATGCCCGAGCTGTTGCCTGCGTGGTGGATGTGGTTGATCCGCTCCAGATGCGGGTATTTCAGCATCGCGACTTTGTCGAAGCCGGGCATCTGCTCACCCATCATCTGGAAAGATGGGTTCAACGCGCCGAGGCTCTGCATGTCGGTGCCGGGGCGCATGTATTCGTCACGGTCCAGAATGGTCAGGCCGTTCTGGTCCTTGATGGTGATCACCGACTTTTCAAACCGGTTATCTTCCCAAGCCGCAGCTGCGCGTTTCTGAGATTCAACGGCCAGCGCATCGGCGTCGTCGCGGCTGAAACCATACTCGGTGGCGATAATGTCAGCCGAGATGCCTTGTGGTACGAAGTAGGTATCCATTGCCAGCGTCGGATCTACGGCAATCGCGGCACCATCGCTGCCCATGGCCACGCGGCCCATCATTTCAACGCCGCCCGCGATATAGGCTTCGCCTGCGCCGCCTTTGACTTGGTTCGCGGCCAGGTTCACGGCTTCCATTCCGCTCGCGCAGAACCGGTTGATCGCCAGACCGGGGATCGATTGGTCGAGGTCAGAAGCCAAAACCGCCGAGCGTGCCAGACAGCCGCCTTGCTCCATCACCTGCGTGACGTTGCCCCAGATCACATCCTCAACGGCGTGACCTTCCAGGTTGTTGCGCTCTTTCATCGCGTTCAGGGTCAGGGCGGACAGGCGCACCGAGGTTACCTCGTGCAGGCTGCCATCCTTGCGGCCCTTGCCGCGCGGAGTGCGCAGGGCGTCATAGATATAGGCTTCGGTCATGGGGTCTTCTCCTTAAGCTCGATCCGACGGGTTGCCGGGCATCAGGTCGTAGGGGTGTTTCCAGCCGGGCTGTTCGCTGAGGCGCGTCAGCCAGGCGTCGATGTTGGGCCAGTCGGCACGGTCAAAGCCGAATGGTTCGGGGTAGTAGAGGTAGCCGCAGCAGCTGAGATCGGCGTTGGTCACGCCGTCGCCAACGATCCAGTCGCGGCCCTCAAGGTGGGTATTCAGAACATCATAGGCCGCTTTCAGGCGGCCTTGGTTGAAGGCAATCACATCCGCATTGCGGTGTTCTTCGGGCAGGAAGTTGCACAAGAATCGGGTCATCCCCGCGTTTGAGCTGAGCTTGTGATTGTCCCACAGCACCCAGCGCAGGATGTCGTAGTTTTCTTCCCGTGTCTTACCGCCGAACTTACCCGACTTCTCGGTGACATAAGCCTGAATGGCGCCAGATTGGGAGGTCTTGAAATCACCATCGATCAGGAAAGGCGCTTCGCCCATCACGTTGACGTCCGTGCGGAACTCGGGGCTGCGGGTGACGCCCTTGAAGAAATCCACGAAGACCGGCTCCCAATCGAGCCCCGACATTTCGAGCGCGAGTGCCGCTTTGTATGAGTTGCCGCTTTCACCGAAGCAGTGCAGTTTAATAGTCATGCGATCGCCCCTCCCGTGGCGTTTTGTGCATTGTCCGCCCAAGCTTACCGGCCTTGGTGCCTAGCGCTTGCGTGCCTCCAACTCGGAATTGAAAAGACGCAACCGATGGGTCAGGTTGTCTTCGTCAATGACGCTGTTGAAGTTCTCGAAGAGAAAAGACAGCGCTTCGCCTTCGTCCAACCCTGCCTCGCGGGCAAAGCCACGGAGTTTGCGATAGCCGTCCTCGGTCATGGCGACGGGAAATCGGCGGGTCAGGCGAAAGCGTTTTGGCATCTTGTCTCCTCCGGGATTGGGCTCGGGCAATATCGCCCGAACCCAGACTGAGATCAGAAGTTCGCCGCGTCCAGTGCCATCACCGTGTCTGCGCCGGTCTGAATGCGGGCCAGATGCATCGCTGTCGCGGGCAGGCGGCGCGCCATGTAGAAACGGCCAGTGGTGATCTTGGTCTCGTAGAACTCTTTGTCCGAGGCCCCATCGTCCAGCGCTTCTTGTGCGGCTTTTGCCATCTGCGCCCACATCAGGCCCAGGCAAACATGGCCGAACATGTGCATGAAGTCATAGGACCCGGACAGAGCGTTGTTCGGGTTCTTCATGCCTTCTTGCATGAAGTACATGCCAGCTGCTTGCAGGTCTTTCGACGCAGCTTTCAGCGGTTCGATGAAGGCTTTGTCATAGGCTTCGTTTTGACCGGCGTTTTCCTTGCAGAAGGATTTGACCATTTCGAAGAACGCCATGACGTGCTTGCCGCCATCCTGCGCCAGCTTGCGGCCGACAAGGTCCAGCGCCTGAACACCGTTTGCACCTTCGTAGATCATCGCGATACGAGCATCGCGTGTGTATTGCGACATACCCCACTCTTCGATGTAGCCATGGCCGCCGTAGACCTGCTGCGCCTGAACGGTCATGTCGTAACCTTCGTCCGTCAGGAAGCCCTTGATGACCGGTGTCAGCAGCGAGATCAGCCCGTCTGCGTCTTTGTCACCCGAGCGGTGCGCCTTGTCGATCATGGTCGCACCCCACAAGATGAACGCGCGTGCGCCCTCGGTGAAGCTTTTCTGATCCATCAGGTTGCGGCGGATATCCGGGTGAACGATCAGCGGGTCGGCGGGGCCATCCGGGTTCTTCACACCTGTTACGTCGCGGCCCTGTAGGCGATCCTTGGCGTATTCAACAGCGTTCTGATACGCAGCTTCGGCCTGTGACAGGCCTTGCATGCCGACACCCAGACGCGCTTCGTTCATCATGGTGAACATGGCGCGCATGCCTTTGTGCTCGTCGCCCAGCAGCCAGCCGGTTGCCTCGTCATAGTTCATGACGCAGGTTGAGTTGCCGTGGATGCCCATCTTCTCTTCGATCTTGCCGACCGAAACACCGTTACGCTCACCCGGGGTGCCGTCTTCGTTCACGATGAACTTGGGTACGATGAACAGCGACACGCCCTTGATGCCTTCGGGGCCACCTGGGATTTTCGCCAGCACCAAGTGGATGATGTTGTCGGCCATGTCGTGATCGCCAGCCGAGATGAAGATCTTCTGGCCCGAGATTTTGTAGCTGCCGTCGCCCTGCGGTTCGGCCTTGGTGCGCATCAGGCCCAGATCGGTGCCACAATGCGGCTCGGTCAGGTTCATAGTGCCGGTCCATTCACAGCTGACCATGTTGGGCAGGTAAGTGTTCTTCTGCTCGTCGGTGCCGTGCGCCAGGATCGCCGAGGCCGCGCCGTGGGTCAGGCCCTGATACATGGTGAAGGCCTGATTGGAGCCCGAGAACATCTCACCCACTGCAGTACCGATCACGTAGGGCATGTTCTGGCCGCCATACTCTTCCGGCATGTCGAGGCCAGTCCAGCCGCCTTCCTTCATCTGCTCGAAGGCGTCTTTGAACCCGGTAGGGGAGTACACAATCCCGTTTTCCAACCGGCACCCTTCGGTGTCGCCGACGACGTTCAGCGGGTGCAGTACATTGGTGGCCACTTTGCCAGCCTCTTCCAGAACCGCGCCGGTAAACTCGGCCTCCAGTTCGTCATAGCCGGGGATGTCCGACTGCGAGACTTTCAGAACGTCGTGCAGGATGAACTGCATATCTTTGGTTGGCGCGTTGTAGACGGGCATGTGAAGCTCCCTTAATTCATATGTCCGGAGGCGGGTTTATTCGGCCGCCTTCTTTTCCTGTTTCATCGAGGCGATAACCTTTTCGCCCCAGCGCAACTGCTCTTTCAGTTCGTCGATGGCCTGTGTCAGCTCTTCGCGACGCGATTCCATGTCGGCCAGACGCTCGCACGCGATTTCATAGGTGCGGGACATCTGGGTCAGCTGCTGGTCACCCACGTGATACAGGTCCAGAAGCTGGCGGATTTCTTCGAGGCTGAAGCCAAAGCGCTTGCCGCGCAGGATCAGTTTCAGGCGCGCACGGTCCCGTTTGGTGAACAGGCGTTTTTGGCCTTCGCGGATCGGAAACAAAAGTTCTTTGGCCTCGTAGAACCGCAAAGTGCGGGGCGTGACATCATAGGTCTCGCACATTTCGCGGATGGTCAGTAGATCTTCGGTCATGGTTCAAACTCTCATCACTGGCGTCATGCATTCTGAGTTGCGCAGTCGATGGGCGTTTTACAACACACAAGTGACGTTTACGTAATGCGGACGCTGCGTCACAAAAAGGTTGACGTAACATCCGGTCGCGTAAACGCAGATTTCGGCAATTATCTTGCCGTAAGGGAAGGGGCTATTTCAGTAGTTCTACGGTCTGATCGCGCAACTGTTTCAGCGCATCCATCGCCTCATCCAGTTGCGCGCGTTGCTGACGCAGCTCTTCCATCTGCCGATCCGCCATCTCGATAAAGGTAGCCATCTGCGCCTGATTGCCCTGATCTTCATAGATCAGCAGCCACTGACGAATCTCTTCCAAAGGAAATCCAAACTTGCGACCACGCATGATCAGTTTCATCCGGGCACATTCACGAGGACCATAAAATCGCGATCTGCCTTCGCGGTCAGGTTGCAGCAATTCAATGTATTCGTAATAGCGCAGGGTGCGCGGGGTCACGTCGAACTCGGCGCACATTTCTTTGAATGACAAACGGGTGTCGGACATTCCGGGTCTCCTTGGCTGCAACCTAGGGCGTCGTTGCCGTAAGCGCAACAGGCGGGCTTGCCCTTGGCGCAAACGCAGGCCCATAAAGGGTCAACACAAGGACAGGACCGAACCCCATGGTCGACAAGACAGTTTTAGCGCGCCAGTTCATCGAGGCGATCCCGCACGCCAAGGCCCTTGGGCTTGATCTGACCCATATCGGAGAAGGTGAGGCCGAAATCTCGATGCCTTATAACGAGCAACTGATCGGCGACCCGCGGACCGGCGTGATCCATGGCGGGGCTGTGTCGGCCATGCTGGATACCTGTTGCGGTGCCGCAGTGATGAGCCACCCCTCGGCCCCCGGCGGGACGGCGACCATCGATTTGCGCATCGACTACATGCGGGCCGCAACACCGGGGCAAAATATCCGAACCCGCGCCACCTGCTACCACATCACACGCAACGTCGCCTTTGTCCGGGCAACGGCGACGGATGACGATAACGAACGCCCCGTTGCAACCGCCTCGGGTGCCTTCACCGTGGAGGGGCGCTGAGATGGCACGACCTCGTCCCGAACCCGTACAGGTGGTCAAACAACGCCGCGATGCCGCTTTGACGGCGCTGGTTGAGGGAGTGCCGTATATCCGGTTCCTCAACATCACCTTTGATCGGCGCGGCGATGAACTGACAGGTGTGCTGAATTTCGATGAAAAGCTGATCGGCAATCCCTTTCTGCCCGCCATCCATGGCGGCGTGACCGCGGCCTTTCTGGAAGTCACCGCCGTGATAACGCTGAGTTGGGAGCATATGTTTCCTAGGATCGAAAGCGGTGAAATCGGTGCAGAGGATATTCTGACCGACGAAAACATCCGCTTTCCCAAGACCATAGATTTCACCGTCGATTATCTGCGCTCGGGCCTGCCGCGAGACGCCTATGCGCGTGCGTTCATCAACCGCTCGGGGCGGCGCTATGCCTCGGTCCGGGTTGAGGCCTGGCAGGACAACCATGCCAAGCTGTTTGCACAAGGCACAGGGCATTTCCTGATGCCACAGCCTTCGACAAAGGCATAAGCGTGGAGGACGCGACCGCGCCCATCACCCATCGGCGCGTTCTGAAGATTGCGTTGCCGATCGTGCTGTCGAATGCGACAGTGCCGATCCTCGGGGCGGTCGATACAGGCGTTGTTGGCCAGATGGGGCAGGCGGCTCCGATCGGGGCGGTCGGTATGGGCGCGGTGATCCTGTCCACCATCTACTGGATTTTCGGTTTCCTGCGCATGGGCACCACCGGGTTGGCCGCGCAAGCGCGCGGGGCCGGTGATACTGCCGAAACCGGAGCGTTGCTGATGCGCGGCCTGTTGCTGGGCGGCACGGCGGGGCTGTTCTTCATTGCAACTCAGGTCTGGGTGTTTCTTGGGGCCTTTGCATTGTCCCCTGCCAGCGCCGAGGTCGAGGCGCTGACCCGCGCCTATCTGGAAATTCGCATCTGGGGCGCGCCCGCCACCATTGCCTTATACGCGGTGACAGGCTGGCTGATCGCAGTCGAGCGGACGCGCGGCGTGTTCATCCTGCAGGTCTGGATGAATGGGCTGAATATCGTGCTGGATCTGTGGTTCGTGCTCGGCCTCGGCTGGGGCGTCGAGGGCGTCGCCATTGCCACCCTGATCGCGGAATGGACCGGCCTTGCGCTGGGGCTGTGGCTGTGTGGTGAGGCATTTGGCGGCAAGCAATGGCGGGACTGGCCGCGCATTTTTGACGCCAGCCGCTTACGTCGGATGATGCAGGTGAATGGCGATATCATGGTGCGCTCGGTTCTGCTGACCGGAGCCTTCACAACGTTTCTGTTCGTTGGCTCAGATCTCGGGGACGTAAATCTGGCGGCCAACCAAGTGCTGCTGCAGTTTCTGGAAATCACTGCCTTTGCGTTGGACGGTTTTGCTTTCTCCGCCGAGGCGTTGGTTGGGGGTGCCGTCGGTGCGCGGGATCGCCTCCAGGTCAGGCGCGCATCGGTCATGGCCTCGCAATGGGGCGTTGGCGGGGCTGTTGCGCTGGGGGTGGTGTTCTATCTGGCAGGGCCTGCACTGATTGACCTGATGTCGACCTCGCCCGAAGTGCGGAGCGCCGCGCGTGAGTTCCTGTTCTGGGCTGCGCTCGCCCCTGTGATCGGGGTAGCAAGCTGGATGTTCGACGGCATCTATATCGGTGCCACATGGACTCGCGACATGCGCAACGCAATGATCCAGTCAGTCGCGCTTTACGTGGTGGGGTTGTTTGTACTCGTGCCGATGATGGGCAATCACGGGCTCTGGGCCGCGCTGATGGTTTTGAACATCGCACGCGGCATCACGCTTGGATGGCGCTATCCCAGACTAGAGGCACAGATCGCCTAGAGCAGGTCCAACAGTTTTTCGGGCGGACGTCCGATCGCTGCTTTGTCACCCGCGATGGCCAGAGGGCGCTCAATCAGGATCGGGTGGTTGGCCATGGCCTGGATCAGCGCCTCATCGGGTGAGGTTTTGCTCAGGCCTAGCTCTTTGAATGCCTTCTCACCGGTCCGCATCATGTTGATCGCCGGAAGGCCCAGTTTCGACTGAACAGCCCGGATTTCATCGGCCGAGGGCGCATCTTCAAGATACTTACGCACCTCAGGCTGGGCGCCGTTTTCCTGCAGCAACGCCAATCCGGCGCGCGATTTGGAACATCGTGGATTGTGCCAATATTCTATCATAGCCAGTCCTCTCGTTTGCTGCCCACGGCCTGCGCGACCGAAGTGAACCCGTCGCGTGCCAGCAATGCGTCCAGACCTTCCGGGATATCAGAGGCCAGAGAGATGCCGCCATAGACCATCGCGGTGTAGAACTGCACCGCAGAAGCTCCTGAGCAGATTTTGGCATAGGCTTGCTCGGGTGTACCGATGCCGCCAACCCCGATCAGAGGGATTTCTCCGTTGGTCAACTGGCTAAGCTGCGCCAGCACGCGGGTTGATTTCTCGAACAAGGGCGCGCCGGATAAACCTCCTGCCTGCTCCCCGTGCGCGCTGCGCAACCCGTCGCGCGACAGTGTGGTGTTGGTGGCAATCACCGCGTCTACACCGGTTTCTCGGGCGACATCGGCAATGTCCTGCAACTCGACCTCGGTCAGGTCCGGCGCGATCTTCAGGAAGATCGGGATCGGACGGAGCAAGGCATCGCGCGTTTCGATTACACCGCTCAGCAAAGCGCTCAACGCCGCTTTGCCCTGCAGATCCCTCAGCTTTTCGGTGTTGGGCGATGACACGTTGACGGTGGCAAAATCCAGATGCGCCGCGCAATGGGCGAGTACCTTGGCAAAGTCTCCGGGACGATCGTCACTGTCTTTGTTCGCACCGAGGTTCAATCCGATCACTGCGTTCTTGGGACGGCGAGCCAGACGCTCGGCCATGACTTCCATCCCGTCGTTGTTGAAGCCAAAGCGGTTGATGGCTGCACGATCTTCTGACAGGCGGAACAGGCGTGGTTTCGGGTTGCCGGGCTGGGGCCGCGGGGTCACTGCTCCCACTTCGATAAACCCGAAACCGGCATGCGAGAGCGGCTCCAGCGCCTCACCGTTCTTGTCGAACCCTGCGGCCAGACCGACCGGATTCGGCAATTCCAGACCTGCGACTTGGGTTTTCAGCCTGTCTGATGTGACAGGCCCAGGTGTTGGCGCAAGCCCCGACGTCAGGGCCTTGATCGAAAGCCCATGTGCGGTTTCTGGGTCAAGGCGATGCAGGGCTGCCAGCCCCAGTTTCTCGGTCAGTTTCATCCGAAGGAAGCTCCACCTTCTGTTGGCGCGCAGCGGATCAGGCGCGAGGTTTCAACAGCGGCCTGCCGGTGTATCACCGCAGCGCGATAGATGGGGTCCGTCACCATTTCCAGAAACGCGTGGGCGGTGGGATAGCGGGCGATGAATACCTCGTCCCACGCCTCATCCTTCGGTCCGATCAGGATTGTCTGAAATGCACCGCGCCAGAGTATCGAAGCACCAATGCGTGCAATGATCGGCGCGGTCTCGGACCCATAGTTGCGATAGGCCTGTGCGCCGGTCAGGCTGGCGTTGGCCAGCGGGTGATCGGATGGGTAATCTGCCGTTTCACGGAATTTCACCAGATTGAGCATCTCGATCGGATGGTCCCGATTGAGGTTCTTGAAAGCTTCGAATTGTTCGCGCTCGGGGTCGATGAAGCGGGTCATGCCATCTCCTCCGGAAACTGATGAGCCGTTCCATCGAAGGGCAGGTCACGCGACCAGATCACGTCGGACAGGCGAATCTGACGGTAGAGATGGGGAAACAGCGCGCCGCCACGCGAAACCTCCCACTTCAGATCATCGCCCATTGCGTCCGCATCACAAGCCAGAAGGGTCAGGCCTTCGACACCGGCAAAGTGCTTGGCTGCCGTCTCAGCCGCCTGCGCGGCGGTCGAGAAATGGACGAACCCATCCGTCACATCAATCGGTGCGCCATCCGAGGCTCCTTGTGCCTGCAAGGTCGCCCATTCATCAGCGCGGAAAATCTTGTAAATCAGCATGAGGTCCTGATGCCTCGCGTGACGGGCAGAATCAAGCCGGATTTCCCCCTTTGACTCTCTTGGCTTCGCGGCGCACGATCTATGCAATCACTAATAGGGAGTTTCAGATGTTTACCCGATTTCTTGCATCGGCTGCAGTGCTCGGCCTGACCGCAGGTATGGCGGCGGCTGAATATAAGCTGACCATTCTGCACACCAACGACATTCACAGTCGCATCGAATCCATCAACAAGTATGATTCCACTTGCGACGCGGAAGACGAAGCCGAGGGGAAGTGCTTTGGCGGCGTTGCGCGCCTTAAAACAATGGTGGATGGCAAGCGCGATGAGCTTGCAGGTCAGAATGTGCTGCTGCTCGACGCAGGCGACCCGTTCCAGGGTTCGCTGTTCTACACCACCTACAAAGGGGCTGCCGAGGCCGAGTTTATGGAAGCCATCGGTTATGATGTGATGGCCGTTGGCAATCACGAATTCGACGACGGCCCTGCAGGCTTGGCGGCTTTCATTGATACAGTCAGTTTCCCCGTGATCTCGGGCAACTTGGACCTGTCATCGTCGACTGAACTGAAAGGCAAGGTGGATAACCACGTTGTTTTGGAAGTTGGTGGCCAAAAAATAGGCATCATTTCAGCACTGGCTACAGATACGGTCGAAACCTCCAGCCCGGGCAAAGATGTCGTGTTCCAGGATGAGATCGACAGCCTGTCGGCCGATGTCGCGGCGCTGCAGGACGAGGGTGTGAACATCATCATTGCCCTCAACCACGTTGGTCTGGCCAAAGATATCGAGATCGCAGAGAAAGTACCGGGTCTGGATCTGGTGGTCGGCGGGCACTCGCACACGTTGCTGTCGAACACGGATGAGGACGCAGCAGGTGCCTACCCGACGATGGTCGGCGATGTCCCTGTTGTTCAGGCCTATGCCTATTCGAAGTATCTGGGCGAAATCACGCTGACCTTTGACGACGACGGCAACCTGATTTCGGCAGAAGGTGAGCCGATCCTGCTGGATGCCTCGGTCACCCCAGACGCAGATATCGCGGCGCGTGTCGCGGAGATGGGTGCCCCCATTGAAGAGATGAAGCAGCGCGTCGTGGCCAATTCTGCCGCTGCGATCGAGGGCTCTCGCGATATCTGCCGCGTGCAGGAATGCGAGATGGGCAATCTGGTTGCGGATGCGATGCTCGCACGTGTGGCGGATCAGGGCGCACAGATTTCGATTGCAAATGCGGGCGGGCTGCGTGCCTCGATCGACGAAGGCGAGGTGACCATGGGCGAGGTGTTGACGGTTCTGCCGTTCCAGAACACGCTCTCGACCTTCGAGATCAGCGGCCAGGGTGTCATTGACGCGTTGGAAAACGGTGTGAGCCAGGTGGAAGAGGTCAAAGGCCGCTTCCCACAGGTGGCAGGCATGTCCTTCACGTGGGACCCCTCGGTCGCTCCGAATGAGGGTCGCATAACCGAAGTCATGATTGCCAAGGACGGTGGCTTTGAGCCGATTGATCCGGCTGCGACCTATCTGGTGGTGACCAACAACTATGTCCGCAATGGTGGGGACGGATATTCCGTGTTCTCGGGCGACGACAAGAACGCCTATGATTTCGGGCCCGATCTGGCGGATGTTACCGCTGAGTATCTGGCCGAGAATGCGCCTTACCAGCCTTACGTGGATGGACGCATCAAACAGAAATAAACTGTTTCCTCAGAAAGCAAAGGCCGCCTGAATCGGCGGCCTTTGTCGTTTAGCTGAACTCGTATTCTGGCCAGAGATCGGAGTCGAACCCGTCCAGCATCGGTTGAATGTGTTCTGCAACCTCGCGCCATCCCCCGATGGAGCGGGTCGAGATTTTCTTGCGCACCTGATCAGCGCTGGCCGTGCGGACCTGCTTGTCGCTTTCTTCGGGATGCATCATCCGCTCATCCCATTCGATGTCACAGAACGCGGCGACCTTTTGGCTGTTGATCTGGGGGTCAGACACAAGCTCTTCATACGAGATGGTGAGGATACGATCACCGAACATCTTGTCCCAATGCGTCATGTACCGCCGGTAAAGGTTGGCGGAATGTGCGATTGCCTCAAAGTTTGACGCATAGCGCATGCCCGGAGCTGGGAACCGCCTGATCCATTTTGACAGCCCCACATCTCTGGGGTCGCGCAGCATATTGATCACGCGGGCATTGGGAAACGCGGATAGCAGGAAACCAATGCGCTGATAGTTATGTGGCATCTTGTCGACAAATGCAGCAGGCTCACGCGGGAGCGGCGGCGTCAGTCGGAGATACTCCCGGGCAAACTCCGCTGCAGCGTCTGCATCAAACGGTGTCTGGTCTTCAACGAACGGCCGAGAAAGATCGATGGCTAACGTGAGCTCACCGCAGCCGACAACACCCGGAGACGTACTGAGCATCACTTCCATCAACGTTGTGCCGGACCTGGGCTGACCGACCACGAAGATCGGCTTGGGCGTGTCAGAATCCTCGGCGGCCTCTACGGCCTCACGCTTCGGAAAGATTTTGCAGGTATTCTGATATTTATGTTCCTCATGGGCAGAGCGATACGGGTCGGCTTCATGCTGCATCTGATTGGCTCGTGCGAACTGCGGTAGGGCTGCAGCCAAACCTTTGCTGCGCCTGATGACCTGAGCCTTGGCAAATTCAAGCATCGAATCGTTGTGGTCACTTTTGGCGATGGCAAAGTCGATGCTTTCGGAAAGGCGCACGGCCTCTTCTTTTGTGACTGATCTGGACAGTTGATAAAGTGCCGGGGCGCATAGCGGATTGGCCTCGAACACCGTCTGAACAATGGCGGTCGCGGCTTCTGTCTCTCCATTGCGGTATAGGTCATCCGCTTTTCCAAGTGCGATTTCTTCATTGCGCGGTTCTAACTCATAGGCTCGCGATATATCGTTCGAGCTTTGATCGACAAAACCGATATGCCCATAGGCGCGGGCACGGGCTGACAACAGATCGGCATTGTCTGGATCTTTCTCCAACCGTTGCGTGGCGTGCTCAACGATCGACCGCCAGTTCTGGCCTTTCAGCTGAATTTCGTCGATGACGCGGTTCAATTCCTTGTTGTTCGGAAATTGCTTGAGCTTTTTCTCGGCATAGAGCAGCGCACGCAGTGTCTGACCTGTTTGCATCAGTGCGTTTGCCAGATTTTCGACGAACTGCGGATCGTCGGGTTTTTTCCGCGAAGCCTCTGCAAAATGTGGGATGGCTTGGGCATATCGCTTCATTTCGGTCAACACGAAACCCGCAATTGCGTGATAGGCTGGGTCTTTGGGAAATTTCTTGATCCCCAACTGCGCCTTCTTCAGGGCTTGCGGCAGCTTGCCCGCTTCAATATCGCTCAGCGCTTTGCTCTTGAGGGTTTTTACATTTTGTTGTGCCATCTGAGAGCGCCTGCCCTGTGTCATTACGAAACCAGTTCTACTGGTTCATTATCGATGCATGGTCGGTTTGCAATATCCCTTCCGCAGACATGCAATAGGCTCGCTGCCTTTCCTTTCGCCAATGCTCAGGCTAGACCACTGACATGGCGTTGAATTTCTCTGATCTGCCGCAGCTTTATGACCATGCGTTCGACGACATTATCGACGTACGCAGTCCGGCGGAATTTGCCGAGGATCATCTGCCCGGCGCTATCAACCTGCCGGTTCTCGACAATGAAGAACGTGCTCGGGTTGGCACGATCTATGTGCAGCAAAGCCCGTTTCTGGCGCGCAAGCTTGGTGCCGCGCTGGTCTTTCGAAATGCAGCAGCGCATGTTGAAAACAGCCTGAGCCATCACGAAGGCGACTGGCGGCCTCTGGTCTATTGCTGGCGCGGCGGTCAACGTTCGGGCTCGTTTACCTGGATGTTGCAACAGATCGGCTGGCGAGCTGAGGTGGTCGAAGGTGGCTATCGCACTTATCGCCGGTTGGTGAAACGGTATCTCTACGACGACCCATTGCCGCACCGATTTGTGGCGCTGGATGGCTATACCGGTACTGCCAAAACCGAGCTTCTGGCGCATCTGCAGGCCCAGGATGTGCAGGTGCTGGACCTTGAAGGGCTGGCCAATCATCGGGGTTCTCTGCTCGGTGAAATGCCGGGCGGTCAGCCTGGCCAGAAGGCTTTCGAATCCGCGCTGGCTGCGGCCTTGTGCAAGCTGGATGCAAACCGGCCTGTGGTGGTTGAGGCAGAATCGTCCAAGATCGGTACTTTGATCCTGCCACCCTCAGTCTGGACGGCGTTGCGTGCCGCGCCTCGTGTTCAGGTTACTGCTTCCATCGTGGCCCGGACCGCCTATCTGGTTCGCGCTTATGACGACATCCTGTCTGATACTGAGCGTCTGCGGGATCGCCTTTCTCCATTGCGTTTTCATCGCGGTCATGAAGTCGTCGATGGGTGGATGGCACTGATCGATGCAGGCGACAAGCCGGGGCTGACCCGGGCTTTGATGGAGCAGCACTATGATCCGGCCTATGCCAAATCCCGCCGGGCCCGAACTGCCGATCTTATTGCCGAAGTCGAAGCTCCGACACTGGATAACAAGGGCCTTTCGGCTACGGCTGAAAGGATCGCGGTGATGCTGGATCAGCTTTGAAGTCGTAACCCGGATTCCCGATCCAAGCGCCCGATGATCACTGCCGGATAGCCTGCGGCTTTCAAATCAGAGCAAAGGCATTCAGCCTGATCGGCTGGGACGGTCGCCAGAAGGCCCCCGGCGGTTTGCGGGTCATACAGCAGATCGGCTTTACCACCGCTGGGCAGATCCGGAGTGATCATGCGATTGTCGGGATAGAGGGTCGAACGGGCGCCTCGTTCGCTCAGCTGCAGCGCACCCTGCATCACCGGGATCGCGTCGAGATACAACGTCGCCCCGCAGCCGGATGCCTCGCACATGCCGTGCAAATGGCCGGCCAGACCAAAGCCGGTGATATCTGTCATCGCATGTGCATTACGCAACAAGCGCGAGGCATCCCCTTGCGGCTGGACCATTTGTGCGAAGGCTGCAGCGACCCAAGCACCATCGGCCTGACCGGCCATTTCGGCGGCCATCAGAACACCGCTGCCGAGAGGTTTGGTCAGAATCATCGCGTCGCCGGGCTTCGCGCCGTTCAGGGTGATCGGATCGGCGTCACACAGGCCGGTCAAAGTGAACCCGATGGTCATCTCATCACCCATCGAGCTGTGGCCGCCGACGATCTCGGCCCCGGCTTCGCGCATAACCTCGGTGGCGGTTGTCATGATTTCGGCCATCGTCCGCTGTTGCAGCTCTGCCGACATGCGGGGCAGGATGATCGTTGCGGTTGTGGCCTGTGGTTGCGCGCCCATAGCCCATATGTCGCCAAGCGCATGGACGGCGGCAATCCGGGTCATCAGCGCGGGGTCTTCGGTGAAGCTGCGCAGATGGTCCGAAGTCATGACCTGCCGCGCACCGCCCGTGGTGATCAACGCTGCGTCGTCACCGGGCAGAGGGGCTATGTCTGGCCGATCAGGCGCTGGCAGGTTCTGAAGCACGGTTTGCAATGCGCCGCGTCCCACCTTGGCTCCACAGCCACCGCACATAGGTTTTTCACCTAAGGCTTCTTGCATTCCCGCGGTATGAAGCCGAGGCAGGGCGGAGGGCTGCATCTGTGGCAAATCACGGAAACGGTTCATAAAACTCTGATCGATGCGGTTTTTCCATTTCCACATCAGCGGGCCGCTGAATGAGGTGCCCAAACGCTCGGCCAGTGCCGACTTGCCGCCCAGTGAGATCAGCTTCAGATAATCTTTCTGCGGCGTGTACTTGCGCATCCGACCAGCGCCCAGGGCCGCCCTGAGATTGTCAAACAGCACCGGCGCCTCGCGCACGGCGTAAACCCCGGCTTTGGGGCGCGGGTTGTCAGAGAGGTGCGCGCAATCGCCAGCGGCGAAGATCACCGGATCGCTGGACTGCAGATAGCCGTTGACGCGAATGTAACCTTCGTGAAGGTCCAGACCGCTCTCGGCCATCCATTCATAGGGCCGCGCACCAGCGGCCCCGGTTATGAAATCAGCGGGTATTTCCCGGCCATCGGTTAGCTCGACCTGTCCAGCTGATATCTGCTTGATTGCGCTGTGCTCCAGAACCTCGATACCCAGTTGCGCCATCGCTTGTCGGATCGTCGCAGCAGCTTTCGGGACCGTTGCGGTCAGGGCGGTGGCATTGTCGATCAGTGTCACCTGCGCGATGCGTCCTTTGCTGCGTAGCGCATGCGCCATGGCCATTACGAGTTCGACACCCGCGACCCCTCCGCCAATCACTGCGACCGATGCAGGGCCGGAGCCTGCCAGATACGCGGCCCATTGCGCAGCGAACGGCCCCAGCGGTTTGGCCGGAACCGCGTGTTCCGCAAAACCGGGCAGGGCGGGCATGTCGGATGTGATCCCCACATTCACCGATGCGACGTCAAAGGCGACCGGCGCGCGCCCGGGCACGTGAACTTTCTGCATGACGGGATCAATACCGTTGACCGCGCCCAGAATGACACGCGCACCAGCGAAACGCGCGAGCCTGACCAGATCGATATCCAATTCCCCACGCTCATAGTGACCGGCGACAAAGCCGGGCAGCATCCCGGAGTAGGGCGCGGTGGGGCCAGGATTGATCACCGTGACCCGCGCGCCGGGCAGCGGGTTCATGCCCCATTTTCGCAGCAGCAGCGCATGCGTGTGGCCTCCGCCTATCAGAACCAGATCGCGGGTCAGGGGCAGCGGAGGTGTGTGCATGGGTCTCAGTTCGTGCTGTGGTCAGGGACGTCCTCGACCTGTTCGACCGCGTGGGTGGCCCAAAGCTCATCCTCGCCCGCGTCCGGCAGATCGCTGGGCTTTTCATGACGATGAATGTGCCATTTGGCAATGAACAGCGCCGTGATCGGAGCAGTCAGGAACAAGAACAGCGTGATCAGAAGCTCGTGCATGGACAGCTTGCCCTCAAGCAGAACCGAATGCGCGATCGAGGCCAGCAGGACGCCGCCGACACCCAACGTCGTTGCCTTGGTGGGGGCGTGCAGACGGGACATGGGGTCTTTCAGCTTGATCATGCCGAAGGAGCCGACAAAGCCGAAAATACCCGAAATGACCAGAAAGAAGGTGATGAGCAGTTCGTAGAAAAATGTCATACTGCCCTCACTCGATGATATTGCCGCGCAGCATGAAGCGCGCATAGGCCACGGTCGAGACAAAGCCCAGCATGGCGATGATCATGGCGGATTCGAAGAAGATTTCGGTTTCGACACTCAGACCGTAAAGGATCAGCAGAGCGATAGTGTTGATCACCATGGTATCCAGCGCCAGAACGCGGGTACCGACGCCGTCGGCGGTGATGATACGCCACAAACACATCATGATCGCGGTGCCGAAACAGGCGAAAGCAAAGTAAATCGCATAGGTGATCATTCGAAAATCTCCTTCAAGCGCCGCTCGTAACGTTGTTTTATCTGATCGCGCACCTCCTCGGGGTTGGGCGCGTCAAGGCAATGGACCAGCAGACAGTGCCCTTGTGCGGACAGATCGCAGCTGACTGTGCCGGGGGTCATGGTGATGGTTCCCGCCAGCACGGTGATGGCCTCGGGCGTCCGCAGTTCCAGCGGAACGTTCACAAAGGCGGGCTGGCGATCCGCGTCGCGTTTGAACAGGATGATCCGGGCCACCGCGATATTGGCCATCACGATATCCCAAAGGACCACCAACATGTACTCGGTAATCATCGGCCAATTGCGCAGCTTGGGGCGATCCGGCCAGTAGGGTTGCGTGATGAAGGGAATGATAATCCCCAACAACAGGCCAAAGACCAATGAGTTCAATGACCCGTTATTGGCCAACAGGACCCATACGAGCGTCAGCAAAGCGGTCAGATGGGGGTGCGGAAATATCCGGCGCAGAAGCTTCATCATTCTTCCCCTCCCAGCACGGCCGAGATGTAGTCATCCGGTGTAAAAAGCTGCGCGGCAGTGTTGCTGGAGTATTCCAATGCCGGACCCGCAAAAAGCGTCAGCAGGATGAGACCCAGAACCGCTCCGAACACCGAAGTGAAGGCAAGGCCCGGATAGGGCTCGGGCGCGGTTGAGGCGCTGATGTTTTCCTCTGTTGGATCAGGCGGAACACTATATTGCGCATCATAGCATTTCCAGAAGATCATTGTGCCCGCCCGGGCCAGTCCGACGATGGTGACGAAGGATCCGATCAAGATCACGGCCCAAACCGCGTTGGCATCCGGCGCCCCGCGTGAGGCATCCAGAACCAGCAGCTTGCCGATAAAGCCTGACAAGGGGGGCATCCCCGCCATTGCAATAGCTCCAACAAAGAACAGGGCCGAGATCAGCCCGGTTTGCGGCATAGGTGCTTTGGGCGCGATGGCTCCGCCGCGGCGCTCCATCACCAAATCCGCGACCAGGAACATCAGGGCCGTCGCCAGCGTGGAATGGAAGATGTAATAAAGTGCCGCTGCTGTCGCGGCCTCGCTGAACAGCGAGATAGCGATCAGCAATGTGCCCATCGAGGCAATGGCACAGAAAGCCACCATGCGGGCGATATGTTGCGAGCCCAGAATGCCGATGGCACCAACGGCCAAGGTGAGCAGTGCCGCGGGCTGCAACCACGTGCCGACCAGCCCGTCGGTTACGGCAACATCCGGGCCGAAGACCAAGGTATAGACCCGCAGGATCGAATAGGCACCCACTTTGGTCATGATCGCGAACAGGGCCGCAACGGGCAGCGGTGCGTTTGCATAGCTGGCAGGCAACCAGAAATGCAGTGGCAGGACTGCGGCCTTGATGCAGAACACCAGCAAGAGCAGAACCGCCCCGACCCGTAGCAAGGCGGTGTCTTCGGGTGGAATCTCGGCCACGCGCACGGCCAGATCGGCCATGTTAAGCGTGCCGGTTACGGCATAGATCGTGCCCAACGCAAACAGAAACAGGGTCGAGCCGAGCAGGTTGTAGGCAACATACTGTACCCCGGCTTTTAGCCGCACTGAGCCGCCCGCATGCGTCATCAGACCGTAGGACGCGATCAGAAGCACCTCGAAAAATACGAATAGGTTGAATGCGTCGCCGGTCAGGAATGCTCCGCAGACACCCATAAGCTGGAAATGGAACAGCGCGTGGAAGTGCTTGCCCCGCTCATCCCAGCCAGAACCTATGGCGTAAAGGACGATCGGCAGGGCCAGCAGGGCGGTCAGCAGCACCATCATGGCCGACAGTTTATCCAGCACCATGACGATGCCGAACGGTGCGGGCCAGTTGCCCAGCTCATAAACCTGTATATCCCCACCCGAGGCCTGAGCGGTGATGGTCAGCGCAATCCCCAGCAAACCCACCACGCCCGCGACCGAGAAGATGCGTTGCAGGTCCAGGTGATAACGCAGGACCATGATGATGAATGGGGCCAGGATCGCGGGCAGGACGATCGGCGCAACGATCCAGTGGTTCATGCGTCTTCTCCCGTCGCGTCCACGCTGTCGCTTGCGCTCATGTCGATATGGTCATCCTTCGAGGACAGATAGGCGCTGAGTGCGATCATCACGATCACCGCAGTCATCCCGAAAGAGATCACGATGGCTGTCAGCACCAGCGCCTGCGGTAGCGGGTCGGTATAGGGGACGTCCTTGTATTTGTTCAGCACGGCAGGTGCGTTCAACGCAAGCCGCCCGGTGGCAAATAGGAATACGTTTACCGCATAGGTGATCAGGGACAGGCCCAAAATTACAGGGAATGTACGGCGGCGCAGGATCAGGAAAATCCCGGCTGCGGTCATGACGCCGACTGCAGAGGCTACGAGCGCTTCCATCAGGCCTGCTCCTTCTCATTATCTTTTTCCTGAGGATGATCCCGCAGCGGGTTGATATCCATCGGGAATTCTTGCGCCATACCCGGCTGCCAGGCAAATCGCGACAGACTGTCGAGCGCCAGCATCACTGCACCCAATACTGCCAGGAACACGCCCGTATCAAACAGGATTGCAGTGGCCCATTCGAACTCTTCCAGCGGTGGCCAGTTGATATAGCCGAAGTCGCTGGTCAGGAAGGGACGCTCGTTGAACCAGGCGCCCAGCCCTGTGGCCGCAGCGATCAGGACACCCCAGCCGATGGTGCCGTGGTAGTAGAACCTTTGCCGCTCAATCGCCCAGGTATAGCCGCTCGCCATGTATTGCATCAGGAAGGCGATGGCGACGATCAGGCCCGCAATAAAGCCGCCTCCGGGCTGATTGTGGCCGCGGAAGAAGATGTAAGCGCCGACCATCAATGCGATGGGCATCATAACGCGAGTGACGACCACCATCATCAGAGGATGCGAATCTCCTGATTGCGGCCAGTGCGGTTTGCGGTTCAGAAGATAACCACGCACGTTTGTGCTCAAGACCGCCTCGGTCAGGGCATAGATGATCAGCGCGGCAATACCCAGAACGATAATCTCGCCAAAGGTATCAAAGCCCCGGAAGTCGACGAGGATGACGTTCACGACGTTGGTGCCGCCACCGCCTTTGTAGGAATTCGCCAGATGGAATTCCGAGATTGTCGGGAAAGCAAAATCCCGCATCATCAACGCATAGATCAATGCACCCGTGCCGATCCCCGCAATCACCGAGATTGCTGCATCGCGCCAACGCCGCGCGGCGCTGCTGTCCCATGGTGTCTCGGTGGGCAGGAAGTTCAGTGACAACAGCAGCAGGATCATAGTCACCACCTCGACCGAGATCTGGGTCAGGGCGAGGTCCGGGGCTGAGAGGTAGTTGAACGCCATCGATACGATCAGGCCAACAACGCCGATCAGTACCAGTGAGAGCAAGCGATTGCGATGGAACCACATGATTGCCAGTGTCGCGCCCACCAGACAGATCCAGCCGATGATCGGGATAATCTGCGCCGGAACAGGCATCCGAGTTTCAACACCGATGGTCCCCGTTGTGTACGCGTAGTAGCCAAGCCCGACGGTGAAGGCGACGAAGATGATCGCATAACGGCTGAGGACACCGTTATGCAGCTCATCGGTGATCCAGCGACTAAGACGCGTGAACGCTTCGATGATCGCCTCAAAGATCACTTTAGCTTCAGGGCGAGGCAGAGCGTTCCAGAGCTGGTCGCCGCGTTTATGCAGTGACAGCAGGAACAGACCGCCCAGCGTTGCCACTACGGACATATAAAGCGCAGGCGTAAACCCGTGCCAGAGTTTCAGCGAGTAATAGGGCAGCTTCTCGCCCCCGATCACCGCGCTGGACACAACCGCCACCAAAGATCCGACGATTGCCGCCGAATAGAGACCAATCAGAACAACCAACACCACAAGGAACGCCGGGGCCAGCCAAAGGCCCACGGGCGGGTCATGAGGATGCGCGGGATAGTCGTCCCGTTCGGGACCCAGGAACACATGGCTGACGAAGCGTAAAGAGTAGGCCGCCGAGAACAGCGCAGCCAGCAACGCCAGACCAGGCACCAGATAATGCGAGTTCAGCCAGGTGGTGTGGACTGTCTCTTCCAGCATCATCTCTTTCGACAGGAATCCGTTCAGCGGAGGCAAGCCAGCCATCGATAGGGCTGCGATGGTGCCAATCGTGAAAGTGATCGGCATCAGGTGTCGCAAACCGCCCAGCCGTTTGACATCACGCGTTCCGGTCTCGTGATCGACGATCCCGGCGGTCATAAAGAGGGCTGCTTTGAACGTTGCATGGTTGATAATGTGGAAGATGGCAGCGACGGCGGCGAACTTGGTGCCAAAGCCCAAGAGCATAGTCACCAGCCCAAGATGAGATACCGTTGAAAACGCCAGCAGCGCTTTGAGGTCATCCTTGAACAGAGCAATCACCGCACCCAGCAGCATGGTGATCAGACCGGTGGTGGCAACGATATAGAACCACGCATCGGTGCCCGCGAGAACGGGCCACATCCGCGCCATCAGGAACAGGCCAGCCTTCACCATCGTGGCCGAGTGCAGATAGGCTGATACGGGCGTTGGTGCGGCCATCGCGTGCGGCAGCCAGAAGTGGAACGGGAATTGAGCCGACTTGGTGAAACAGCCCAGCAGGATCAGGATCAGCGCAGGCATATAATAAGGCGAGCTTTGGATCAGTTCCTTGTTCTGAAGGATCACGCTCAGGTCATAAGATCCCACGATATTGCCCAGTATCAGCATCCCAGCGATCATTGCCAGACCACCCGAGCCGGTCACGGCCAGCGCCATACGCGCACCCTGCCGCCCCTCGGGTAGGTGTTTCCAATAGCCGATCAGCAAGAATGAGCTGAGTGATGTAAGTTCCCAGAAAATAAGCAGAAGAAGGATGTTGTCCGACAGAACGATCCCGACCATCGCGCCCTGAAACAGCAACAGATAGGTATAGAACTGCCCCATCGGGTCTTCACGTGACAGGTAGAACCGGGCGTAGAGGATGATCAGCAGGCCAATGCCGAGGATAAGAAGCGCAAAAAGAAAGCCCAGCCCATCCAGCATGAAGTTTGCATTCAGACCCAAACCCGGCATCCAGTCGAACCTTGCGGTAACAACCTCGCCGCGCATCACGGACGGAATGTGGATGAGCAGCCCCATCAGGGCAAGGAAAGTGGTCAACCCTGCGGCTGAAGCAGCTGCATTTCGTCCCGCCCGGATCAGGAGGGCTGGGAATACAGCTCCGATGAAGGGAAGGGCCGCGATGAGGAATAGGGACAAGTGCGATACTCCGGTCTTGGCGGTCGATATGACTGAATTGCTAAGGATAATTTATTGGCTGCATGGAAAATGCAAGGTTTCGAAAGGCTCTAAAGATACATTCTGGATTTGAATTGCGTGCTTAACAATGACGTGAACTTGATCTGGTAGCCCGATTTGCCGAGAGCGTCGCCATTTTCGGTATGATAGAAACAGGCAGAAAGTTCAGGAGGATGCTGCATGGCAGACGTGAAGAACCGAACCCGAAGGTGGGTTTTGCTGGGCGGAAGCGCTGCGATCGCCTCGGGATTCGTGATACGTGAATACCTCCTGATCCCGCAGGATTACGTGGGCGGGCAGTTGCAAGTGGCGCAGGCCCATCAGAAAGCTGTGTCAGGTGAAGTGCTGCTGGTCGATATTCGCACCCCACGCGAATGGCGATCAACGGGTATTGGGGAAGGCGCGCGGCCACTCGATATGCGTCGTGAAGATTTTGTATCGGCGTTGATGGAACTGACGGGTGGCGACGTCTCGGCTCCTGTTGCTTTGATCTGCGCTCGTGGTGTCCGATCCGCGCGGCTGAGCAATCGGCTGACCGAGGCGGGATTTACCAATGTCATTGATGTGCCCGAGGGGATGCTTGGCTCTGCCGCCGGGCCGGGTTGGGTGCGCGTCGGATTGCCGGTTGAAGCTTTCTCTGAGGGGGCGTGATGAAAACGCAGTACTGGATGTCTCTCTGTTTGGCGGTAGCTGGGCAATCTGCTTTCGCGGCATGCGGTCTGGTCGAGGGAACATGTGAAACCGCCTCGGGCGTGTATCACATTGAACTGCCTGCGGCTGAAAACCCGCCACTGCTGGTGTTCCTGCATGGATATGGCGGCAGTGGTGCAGGTACCATGAAAAACCGTGGCATGGTCGATCCGTTGCTCGACCGCGGTTATGCGGTGATGGCACCCGAAGGTCTGGAGCGGCCTGACCGCGGTGGCACCAAAAGCTGGAACTTCTATCCGGGTTTCGGCGATCGTGATGAGACCGCGTTTCTCAGCGAAGCGGTCGAGGATGCAGCCGAACGATTTGGCATCGACAGTGATCGTGTGGTTCTGGGCGGATTTTCGGCCGGTGCCTTTATGGTGAACTATCTTGCCTGCGAAGCACCCGAGACCTTTTCGGCCTATGTGCCTGTTTCAGGCGGCTTCTGGCGTCCGCATCCTGAAGCCTGCGAAGGGCCCGTTCGGATGTTCCACACCCATGGCTGGACGGACAATGTGGTTCCATTGGAAGGTCGCCTTCTGGGTGGTGGCCGCTTTCATCAAGGCGACATCTTCGCCGGGCTGGAAATCTGGCGCATTGCCAATGGCTGTGTCGACACTAAGCCCAGTGGGTTTTCGACCACGGGCCAGTTCATGCGTCGGAACTGGATGGGATGCGCCGAAGGCAGCGCGCTGGAAATCGCGCTGTTTCCCGGCGGGCATGCGGTGCCCAAGGGTTGGGCTGACATGATGGTGGATTGGTACGAAGGATTGCCCGGCAGCTAATTATTCCGCCGGGGTGACGATGCCTTTACCCTCGATCAAGCGCTTCAACTCATCGCGATAGCGCCGTGCCGAGCGTGTGATGGCAGGCTCACTGACGTCTTCACGCATCCCGACCATGCGGCGCGCAGCGCCTGCCGATACGCCGCTAAGCGCTGATAGCGGGATCGCCAACGCCAGGCTGATCGCTATGGGGGCCAGCCAAACCGAGACCAGACCGGCGAGGATACCCACGCTCAGCGCAATGCCGCTGACAGTTTCCAGCGTGTGGCACAGCACCAGCGTGCGCAGCCCGTAGCTGCCGCCGTCGCGTGCCTGCGGGGACCAGCCCTTTTGAATGCCTAAGGCGGTGCGGAACACTGCGATCATCTGCTGCACCATCAAGATCGGAGCATAGAGGATGGACAGGACGACTTCGGACAGGAACGAGGTGAAGAACTTCCGCGTGCCGCCGAAATCCGAATAGCGCACACCGCTGAGGGGCAGGGCAGCCACGCCCAGCACCTTGGGGGCCAGCAGCATGGCGTACATCACCAGAATGATAAGTACGTGTCGCGTCTCGGACATCTCGGGCCATTGCGGGAACAGTGGATTGTCCGGGCTGAAGTAGTGCAGGACCGAGGCTTCTTTTCCCTGACCGATCAGCGCCCACATCACCAGCAGAGCAAACCAGAGCGGGGACATCAGATAACCGACCGCACCGTGGAACATATGGAACCGTGACACCGCACGGAACCCGGTCGAGCCCAATAGCTTCAGGTGCTGCAGGTTACCCTGACACCAGCGACGATCCCGCATGGCGTGGTCGATGAGGGTGGGCGGAGTTTCTTCATATGAACCGCGAATGCGTGGCAGAAAGCGCACGGCCCAACCGGCACGACGCAGCAGACCGGCCTCGACGAAATCGTGGCTCATGATCAGCTTGTCCTGGCCATTGAACGACCGCAGCTTTGGCAGACCCGCGCTTGAGGCAAACGCACAGGTGCGAATGATGGCGTTGTGCCCCCAATAATTGCCCTCTTGCCCGCACCAGCGTGCAAGCCCTTCGGCGAATGCAATGCCATAGACGCCGTTAGCAAACTGCTGCATCCGGGCAAAGACCGATTGCGCGCCGATCAGTTGCGGATAGCTCTGGATCAAACCTGCGCCCGGATCACGCGCCAGCGCATCGGTCAAGCGGGCAATTGCGCGACCAGTCATCAGGCTGTCAGCGTCCAGCACCAGCATCGCATCCCAGTCCGCACCCCAGCGGCTGACCCAATCTGCGATATTGCCGACCTTCCTATCCGTATTCTGGGGGCGGCGGCGGTAATAGAGCTCCAACCCCGGTGCAAGCGTGGTCCGCAGCGCCTCGACACTGGCCTGCTCCTGCGCCGCAATCTCGGGATCGCGCGTGTCGGACAGGATGAACATGGCATAGTGGTGCTGACCGCCACGCTTTTGCAGGTCTTCCAGCATCGTACGAGCGTTGCCCAGCACGTTCCACGGCACCTCGTTATAGACGGGCGTCAAAAGCGCCACGCGCAGTGGTTGGGGGCGGCCCTCACGCTTTGGCTGCTCTTGCCGGGACAGCGAGACCATGCCCAGCAGCACAGTGCAGACGGTGAAAGAGATCCAGAAGAAGTTGAACGAGATCAGGGTCAGCAGGATTGCTTCGACCAGATTGATCCCCTCGGCGCTGAACCAATCGGACATGACCCAGAGCAAACCCAGCGTCGCCGCCATGGCCGGCGAAAATGCGAGCGCACGCCAGAACCCGGCAGAGGGTTTCTGCCCTCCCGCAGGCACCTGCGCATCACGGAAGCCCCGCGCAAAGTTCTGCGCAGGCATCGCCAGAGGAGCCTCAGGCGGCATGATATGAAGATCGCGACTCATGTGGTCCAACGGTAGAGCCAGACCTCGGAGGCCGGCTGTTTGTCTTTCAGCAATTGCGCGCGCAGTTCGACGTGGTTGCGTTCGCCTGGTTCGAACGAAAACGCCAGCCGCAGACCGCCAGTGTCCGGGTTTCGCTGTAGAACGCCGTCTGAGGTCTCGGCATGGGGCGAGTCCACGAACACGGTGATGGCCTCGGGGTCGTCGAACAGCTCGCTGTCTTCGAAATCGATCACGGCCAGGCGACCCTCGCCAAATGTATTGTCACCCATTGCAGTATTGATCACGCGCGGCATTGGCGTGCGCTGGGGTTCCTCACCCCAGATCAGGCGATAGGACAGGTCGATCTGGCTGCCTGCCGCGTAGGGCTCCATCGGACGCCAATAGGCGACGATGTTGTCATAAATCTCCTGATCCGCGGGGATTTCCACCAGCGTGACAGTACCTTTGCCCCAATCGCCATTCGGCTCGACCCACAGGCCGGGGCGCTTGTGATAATTGGCCTCAAGGTCAGCGTAATCCGAGAATTCGCGCTTACGCTGCATCAGGCCAAAGCCGCGCGGGTTCATATCCACGAAGGACGAGATTTGCAGGCGCGTCGGGTTGGCCAGCGGTCGCCACAGGACTTCTCCGGCGCCGTTACGGATCAACAACCCGTCGCTGTCGTGGACGGCGGGGCGGAAGTCGTCAAACCGGCTGTGGTTGGTCTGATCGAACAGGAACATCGAGGTGCCGGGCGCGATGCCCACGTGAGGCAGCTCGGTGCGCGGGAAAAGCGTCGCTTCGACTTCCATGACGCAATCGGCCCCGGCAGTGACATTGAAGCGATAGGCCCCGGTGACACTGGGGCTGTCCATCAGGGCGTGCACAACCATGTCGCGCTGGCCGGGTTTTGGACGTTCAAGCCAGAACCGGATGAATTCAGGGAACTCCTCGCCATCCGGATCGCCGGTTTTCAGCGCCAGTCCACGGGCGGACAGGCCATAGACCTCGTGCAGGCCGATGGCGCGGAAATAGCTGGCACCCTGCCAGACGCAGAATTCGTCGGTCTTGCCGGGCCGGTGCATTTCGGTGCGCAGGCGCAGGCCCGAAAAGCCCAGCGTGTCGTCGATGGGCAGCTGCGGCACGTCTTCGGATTTGTCAAACATCGCCAGATCGAAGGCGACCGGCTTGGTCATGCCGTCTTCAACAGTTGAAACCTTGACGGTGCGCGGGAAGTACAGGCCCGGGGTGAAGAAATCGACGTTGAAGGGGGTCTCGGTCTGGTACCACAGCGCGCGATCCAGCCGGAATCGGATCGAACGGTATTGCTGATAGGTCAGGTCCTGCCATTCCTGCGGAACCATCTCACGCTCGGCATAGTCACGGCTGGCCAGATCGCGGGCCATGGCGATGACATCATCACGGCTGAATGGGGTCTCTCCGCCCGTTGCGTATGCGGCAGGGGCGAAAGCCAATGCCGTTGATGAAGCAAGAAATGCGCGACGTGTAAAATTCATTTCTTCGATTTCCAGGGATGAGACTTAAACCACGCGGCCAGATAGGCCACGCCGATGATCATGGCAAAGCCAATCATGTTAGCGACAAAGACACTGGCAACATCCCGCCCACTCAGGTCCAGTCCGACGCCGATAAGCCGTGCTGCCGCCATGGAAAATACGAAAACCGCGAGCGATTGCTGGCCCACTTTGGTGATGACCATCAGCAGGAATTGCCAGACCTTAGCGGCGGCACCTTGGCCGGTTGCGATCAGGCGGTGGCCGTGTTCTCCGGCGACAACCCAGCCCAGATAGGCCAGTGACAGGAAGTGCATATAACGGAACAGGCCAAAGTCGGTCTTGTCACGGAATTCCTTCGTCACAGGCCAGACCTTGCGGATTTCGTCAGCCAGATCAGGTGCTGCTGCATTGATCCATGTGAACACCTTCCACGAGCCGAACGGCATCGAGAAGATCAGGAACAGTGCCGCCGCCCAGATCAGGGTTTTTGACACCGGCGGCGCGGGAATCCAGCCCCGCATGAAGGCAAAGCCGGTGAAGAACAGCAATTGCCAGCCGAACGGGTTGAAGAACCATTGCCGCTCGGACCACGGCTCGGCTGGAAGGTCGAGGTAGTCGAATTGCGCGATGAACCAGATCGCGACCGAGGCCACAGCCACCGCCCAGAACCCGATCCGGTGCAATCCCATGAACAGGGGCATCATCGCCAGAACCACCAGATACATCGGCAGAATGTCGAAGTAGTTCGGCACGTAGGTCAGGGTAAACAGCCCGACCATCTGCGATGCAGGATCATTGAAGAAATGCTGCAGGTTCAGAGAGGAGATATAGTTCTTCTCGAACAACCCACTCTGATTCAGGGCTGCCATCGTCATTGCGACGAAGAAGAACAGGCAGATATGCGCCCAATAAACCTGCCAGATGCGGAAGGTCACGCGGGCGGTGCCCATCCACCAGCCCTTGCGCATGAATGCCCCGCCAAAGGCAATGGCCGAGGCCATGCCCGAGCAAAAAACAAAGATCTCGGTTGCGTCCGAGAACCCGAACCGGGCGGGGATCCACTTGGCCCACGGGTCGTTGGGAATGTGGGCAATCAGGATGATGAACATCGCGATACCACGATAGAAATCCAGTCGCGGATCGCGCGTGCGGGCAGGGGCAGCGGTCTGAGACGCCACCGGAGCAAAATCAGAAGCGGGCGAAGCAGTCGCCATACAGTTCTGTCCTTCTTGGTCTTTTCTTGTTGTTATTCGGCTGGGACGCTTTGTGCGTCGTCGCTGTCGCGTGCGGCCTCGATCAGTGCACGGCGGGCGAGTGCATAGTTGTCCTCTCCCCCGGCGCGCTTGGCGCGGCGATCGTCCAGGATGTGCTCGACCTCATCCAGACGGCCCGCGCGCAGGCCGGAATCAATTGTGATGCGCTCGAATACATCACGTTGGGCGTGGCTGCCACCCGCCAGTTGCATCCCGGCGCGGGCATTCGACAAGAAATCAAAGGCTTGACCGTACAAACCGTCGCCGAAGGCCTCAAGCCCCTTGGCGGCAGCGATGCCCGGATCGGACATGCGGATCGGAGTGTCACCCTGATTGCGCTGGGCGTCCTTCTGGATACGCTGCAACATCTTGCCAGTCGCATCCGAACGATTGTCCCCGGTCAGCGCCAGCAAGTAGTGCAGATCGGCGAAGATCAGGCACCCGTCTTCGGTACGGGCGGCGCTGAGGTCGGCCAGTTCTTCCCAACGGTTGCCGACATCAATGCCCTCAAGCTCCATCCGTGAAAGCAGCGAGGTTGCGTTCGAGATATCACGGTAATCGTCCGTTTTGTCCTGGCGAATATGGTGATCGTAAAGTTCCATCACCTGATCGACCTGACCCAAATCCAGATGCATCAGCGCCTTGTGCCACCAGACGTGGTAGCGGAAGTTGTTGCAATGCGCCCAGGCATCCTCGCGCCCCGCAAGCCAGTCGAGCCCCAGCTGTGCGTTGCCTGTCATTTCATGAACATGCGCCACGGCGTGCAGACCCCAGGCATCATCTGACACCATCCACAGAGCCTGACGGCCAGCGATCTCGGCCTTTTCATAAGCGCCGGTTTCCTCAAGCGCAAAAGAATGGCATCCCAGCAGATAACCACGGCCTGCATGATCAGGTTCGTAAGCTGGCATGATGCGCTCGATCGACCGGCGCATGCCTTTCGCATCGCCCAGAACAAAACGGGTCGCGTGGCTGAGTTTCATAGCCAGAGTATCCGTGGGGTGCGCCCGCAGAATCTCTTCGAACTTTTGTACTGCCTGCGAGGGCAGGTCGGCCATGTATAGCGCCAAGGCTTCAACATAGAGCCGTTCGCGGGCTGAGACTGGCTGACGTTCCATCGCCGCATTGGCCGCGTTCAGCGCTTCGGCTGCAACGGCGATCATCTCGCGCCGACCCAGCAGAACCATAAACAGACCCTTGACCGCATGACCCAGCGCAAAATCCGGCTCAAGTTCCAGCACTTTGCCCAAGTGCTGGGGGGTGACAGCCGCATGCGCCATGAACCCGAGCAGAACACCATTCCATGCCTCGACACTGGCGGGCTGGCTCAGGGTGTTCATCTGTCCAAAAACGTCTTGTTTCATACTCGGGTCCAATCTGGTTTCGATTTGTACACTTTACGACTTAGCAGAGTGTGCAAGCGGGTCGTAACAGTATCGACCATGCTCTCGAATTGGTGAAAACCCGTGTGTGTAAAACGCGAAAAAAACCGCCGATTCAACGGCATGTTTCAGCAACTTGCCGCCGAATTAGGCACAGTGTTTCAATCTTCAAAGGGGTTTTTGGCGCTCAGAACCGCATCTGTATCGGCCCCGCATACCGGCGGCGCACTGCGATATGTTACAGGCGTGCGCGACAGGTTGAGCGGATTCCCGATCAGTTTGACTTCTCCGGGGTCGGCCTGCATCGAAATCTGCATTCGGCGCGCGGCGACCTGTTCAGTGTCAAAGACCTGATCCAATGTCTGCACCGGCCCAACCGGAACTTTCAACGCCTCAAGCCCGGCAATGACGGTATTGGTCTCCAGCCCCCGCATGGCAGGGCGCAGGACGGCATTCAGGGCGTCGCGGTGTTCCAGACGTGCGGGGTTGGTGGCAAAGCGGGGATCGTCGGCAAGGTCGGTCTTTTCGATGAAACTGCAAAATCTTCTGAACTGACTGTCATTTCCGACCGCCAGAATCACGTGTCCATCGGCGGTCTGATAGACCTCATATGGCACGATATTCGGATGCCCGTTGCCGCGCCGCTGGGGCACGTCACCCGAGGTCAGATAGTTCACGCCCTCATTGATCAACCACGCGATCTGAGCATCTACAAGCGCCAGATCGATCTGCTGACCTTCACCGGTCAGGTCGCGATGGCGCAGAGCGGCGAGGATACCCACACAGGCATACATTCCGCACATGACATCGGCGATACCCACGCCAACTTTCATCGGGGCACCTTCAGGATCACCCGTCAGCGACATGATCCCACCATAGCCTTGCGCCATCAGGTCATAGCCGGGCTTCGATGCATTCGGGCCGGTCTGCCCATATCCTGAGATCGAGCAATAGACGAGGTTGGGAAACTCTTGCGACAGGGTGGCATAATCCAGGCCGTATTTCGCCAAACCGCCTGGTTTGAAGTTCTCGATCAGGATGTCCGCATGCGCTGCCAAGCGCCGGATTTCCGCCTGACCTTCGGGGCTGGCAATGTCCAGTGCAACAGATTTCTTATTGCGATTGGAAGACATGAAATAGGCGCTCAGGTCGGATCGGTTGCCCTTGGCATCTTCGACATAGGGAGGGCCCCACTGCCGTGTGTCATCACCGCCGGTGGCAGGGTTTTCGATCTTGATGACTGTTGCACCCAGATCGCCCAGCAACTGCGTGCAGGTCGGTCCGGCAAGAATGCGTGACAGATCCAGAACCTTGACGCCCTTCAGCGGTCCCTCAGATGCGGCCATCATATCCTCCACGCTCGATCTCTGCTGCAATCACGGTAAATTTGTCCGCTTTTACAGCATCCTCCAGCGCGGAACGCAACTCGGAACGGTTGCGCACGGTATGGCCGTACCCACCAAAGGCCCGGCCCATGGCGGCAAAGTCGTGACGGTCGAAATCAACACCACGATTGCCCATCTGCCTTTGACGTTGCTTCAACTCGATCAGAGCGAGGCTTGCATCGACAAAGACCAGAAAGATCGGGTTGCCGCCCATCTCGGCGGCGGTCGACAGCTCTCCGGCGACCATGAGGAACCCGGCATCGCCTGAGAAACTGATCACCGGACGGTCCGGCTCGGCCAGTTTCAGACCGATTGCCATCGGTACGGCGCAGCCCATAGTGCACAGCGCCGAAGACTGGATCAGGCCACGTTCTTCCGCGCATTCCCACATCTGGCTGAGCAGAATACGGTGCGCGCCACTGTCTGCAGTGGCCAGCGTCTCGGGCGGCAGCGCGGCACGCGTTTCAGCAATGATGGCCGCTGGCCCCCAATCTTCATCCGAGGGAAAAGCCTGTGCCAACGCAGCTTTGACCTGTTCTGGCTCTCCATTCGGCCACGTCTTGCGGGCAGGGTTGCCCTTGGCGATGGCCTCAAGCGTTGCGCCCGTGTCCGCCACGAGATGCAATCCGGCCTGATGCATATAGTGGTCATTCACCACCGCCGAGATATCGATAACCCGCTTGTCCTCGGGGTCCCAAATCTCGCGCCAGCCGGGGCGCATTTCGATTGGGTCATAGCCCAGACACAATATCAGATCGGCCTGTTCAACCAGCGGGACCAGATGCTTGTCGGCTAACGGGGACAAACCCGCGCCGCCCAGACACAAAGCATGATCTTCGGGTACCACCCCCTTGGCCTTGTAGGTGGTGACGAACGGAATGCCGAAATGCTCCAGAAACGCCCGCACGACGCAACGCGAGTCGTCATAGAGAACATCCAGACCGATAATCGCGAGGGGCCGTTCGGCCTGTGCCACCCAGCGGCGGGCCTTTTCCAGACATTCACCCTCGGGGGCGACGGGGGCGACCTTGACGAGACGACGGCGTTTCACGTTCGACACGCGGATATCGGCCACCGAGATCGGAACGTCGATATGCACCGGGCCGGGGCGTGGTTGATTGGCCAGCGAAACGGCTTTGTCAGCGATGATGTCAGCTCCTTGGGCGGTCAGCATGAAGGTGCCTTTGGTGATCGAGCGATAGACCTGCGCGTGATCCATCACTTGATGCGTATAGGTCAGCGCCTCGTCCGCATCGACGCAGCCGGTCAATACGATCATCGGTACCCGGTCCTGCAAGGCGTTCGCGACCACGTTGATCCCGTTCATCGCTCCAGGACCCAATGTCGCCACCAGGATCGCAGGCGCGCCATCGCGGTGGTGCACGGCCTCGGCCATGAAACCGGCGGAATTTTCGTGTTTGGCTAGGTGAAAGGTGATCCCTGCCTGTTCCAGCGCATCGACCAGTGTCAGCACCTCGCCGCCGGGCATGCCGAAAGCGTGGCGGCATCCGGCCTCATAGAGGCGTTGTGCCAATAGATCCGCGGCGCGGGGGGACAGGTCCTGCATCAATCAAGCTCCGATCATCGTGTTATGCTGCAGATTGCGGAGGACTCACCCAGACGCAAGCAGGTTAACGCCACTGTGACTATTTGACGGCGCTTTCAGCAACCGCCTGAAACTTCGTATCCAGCTCCGCAGCAATTTCGCGCAATGTTTCGCCGCCCTCGTAGACATAGGGGGCAAAAACGAAACCGGGTGTTTTGTAGGACAAGGTCGCAGTCCCGTCCTCGTTTTCTGTCACATAGAAGCGAATGGGGGCTTCGATCATCGCGTTGGTCGAAGTCTCAAGCACCCGCACCGCGTAATCGTTGTTGAATGCACCGATCACCCGATTGCCGGGAATGGTGATGCCACGCGCGGCTGCGGCTTTGGTCGGACCGGCCTGCGTGACCACGATCAGCCCGTTTTCCTTAACGGCGGCTTTGGTGTCTTCGACCAGTTGCTCGTAGCTTTTGTCGCTGGGGTAGACCGCCCAGCCAGAGAGCGGTTCGGTACTGTCTGCCCAGGCTGGCGAGGCCAGCAGAGCAAATGCGATCCAGAATGCCTTCATGTGCCGACCCTCCTTCGGTGATCCCACGACTGATGGCAGAAAACCGATGAAACCGGGCTCACAATCTCGTGGGTCGCGCGAGAATGGCCGCTCAGTCCGCACGCTTTCTCAGCAAATAGATATCCATGATCCAACCATGATCTTCACGAGCGCGGGCGCGCGTGTCGATAATTTGCTGCGCCACTTCGATCAGGGGACCCTTGATCAGGATTTCCTCCTTCATGCCGACATATGCTCCCCACCAGATGTCAAAATCGGCCATCTCAAGACTCTGGAACGAACATTCTCCGTCCAGCATCACCGCGACGGTCGAAGTCGTGTTAGGCCAGCCCTCATCCCGGATGCGCCGCCCAGTAGTGACTATGTAAGGCGCGCCCAGTTCATTGATCGGTATTGCATGCGCCGCCGTCAGCGCCTGCAGGGCGGAGATGCCGGGGATCACCTTTGTCGTTGGTTGCGGTTCTAGCCGTGCCGCAATGCGCAGCGAACTGTCATAAAGCGAGGGATCCCCCCAAATCAGCAGCGCCACGCGGCGTGCATCGGGGTGCGCGCCCATTGCCTCATGCCAGCGCAATGCGATGGCATCATGCCACTCGTCCACCCCGCGCAGATATCCGTCATCCGAGCGTCGCTTGGGGATGTCGAAATAGGCAATACACGGTTCGGTTTCGGTGACTTGAGCGATGATCTCTTCGCGTATCCCGGCCAGATCGGCCTTGTTTTCACCCTTGCGCGGGATCAGGATCAGATCCGCCGCCTGAATCGCCTGCGCCCCCTGAAAGGTCACATGATCCGGGTTTCCGGTGCCGATCCCGATCAGGCTCAGCTCAATCATCCTCGAACTCCGCCAGCGGCCCATACAGAATTAACGCCGGAGCCGTTCCAATTTCAGAACGCAGCGTCTCGGCCAAAGCACCGATGGTTGATCGGTGCAATTTCTGTTCGGGGGTCGAGACAGACTCGGCCATGAGCGCAGGTGTGTCCAGAGGCAGGCCATGCGATTGTAATGCCTCGACCAATAGCGGGAAGGTGCGCTTGCCCATGAACACGACGGTTGTCGCCCCGGCATCGGCCAAAGCGGGCAGGTTCAGATCGGTGGGAAGTTTGCCGCTGACATCGTGGCCGGTGACAAACTGAACTCGCCGCGCCGTTAATCGCCGGGTCAACGGGATGCCCGCCGCTGCCGCCGCCGCGATGGCCGATGGGATGCCCGGAATGATCTCATAGTCTATCCCGGCCTCGCGCAGAGCGATGAGTTCTTCTTCAAGGCGCCCGAACATACCGCCATCGCCGGATTTCAACCGTACAACATGCTGCCCGGTCTGCGCATACTCGACCAGCAACCGGCTGACATGATCCTGCTTGGGCGAGGGGCGTCCAGCGCGTTTGCCGACGCCCACCAGATCGGCGTCGTCGCGTACGTGGGTCAGGATAGGGCCGCTGCTGAGGTCGTCAAACAACACTGTATCGGCTTTTTGCATCCGATCGACCGCCTTCAGTGTCAACAGTTCGGGGTCACCGGGGCCTGATCCGATGAAAGACACAAACCCGCTCATGCCGACGCCTCCGCGATCAGGTGAAAGAATGTGCCGGTAACAGTGCCACGGACCGACCCGGTCTGAGGCCCTTCCGCGCCTTCTGCGTCAAACACTCGTGCCAGAGGGGCATCGGGCTGTTCAACGATCGAAGAATAGTGGAACTCGTGCCCCCGAAGAGCGGTTCCCGCTGGCAAGCCCGGCATCGGGGCAAGTAATTCGGCCTTGCGATAACCCAGATTGAACTTGCGCTTTTGGTAGGAGGTCACCAACCCCAATAGGCCCGCCATCTCGTGCTGCACGCCGTCCTTGTCGATCAGGGCCTGACCCAAAGCCATATACCCTCCGCATTCACCATGCACAGGCTTGGTCTCGGCATGCTTGCGCAAACCGCTCTGGAAGGTCTGGGCCGCAGCCAGAGTGCCTGCATGCAATTCCGGATACCCGCCGGGTAACCATACCAGATCCGCGTTCCTCGCCGGAGCCTCATCGGCCAGCGGTGAAAATGGTACAATCTCAGCCCCTGCCGTGCGCCACCCTTCCAGCAAATGCGGGTAGGTAAACGAAAATGCAGCGTCTCGCGCCAGTGCGATCCGCTGTGCCGGGGGCCGCGGCAGCGCGGCTGACGATGGCCCTGCTGGGCCTGAGGAAGCCGCCCGCTTGATCGCCTCAAGATCGACATGCTCCCGCAGGAACGCGGCATACCCGACGATCGCGCTTTCCAGATCAGGATGTTCGACCGCTTGTATCAAGCCCAGATGTCGCTCGGGCAGGGTCAGATCACCCCTCCTCGGTAATACGCCCAGAACCGGCAGGCTTGCGCGCTCCATGCCCAGTCGCGTCAGGCGCTCGTGGCGCGGGCTGGCGCAGCGGTTCAGGATTACGCCGGCAAAGGGCAGATCAGGATTGTACATCTTGAAGCCCAGTGCCGTGGCCGCAGCTGATTGAGCCTGACCGCCCACATCCAGTACCAGCACGACCGGCCAGCCCATCCGCTGTGCGGTCTCGGCGCTTGATCCATGACCTAACTCGCCGGGTTTGGCGACACCGTCAAACAGCCCCATCGACCCCTCGGCCACGACGATATCAGCCCCTTCGGCCTGTATAGATATCGCATTCAGCAACGGTTCTCCCATCGCCCAGCTGTCCAGATTGAACGAGGCGCGCCCCGCAGCTGCCCGGTGAAAAGCTGGATCGATGTAATCCGGTCCGCTTTTGAAAGGCTGCACAGCAAGCCCATCCTCGGCCAGTGCACGTAACAGGCCCAGCATGACCGTGGTTTTGCCGGTGCCCGAAGACGGTGCGGAAATCAAAACGCCGGGAGGGTTAGTCATCACCATGACTCCAGCTTGACCAGGGGCTATCTGCGTTTTGCGGGCGATAGCGGCGGTCATAGTCTTTGGAATAGAGGCAGCTTTCGTCGAACCCTTCACCCGCAAGCGCAGGTCCAACTATGATCAGCGCCGTACGCGAGATGCTTTCATCCAGCGACTCTTTCAACGTTTTCAGTGTCGCACGGATGATCCGCTCATCCGGCCAGCTGGCGCGGTAGACTACGGCCACGGGACAATCGGCGCCGTAGGCCGGAGTCAGGTCGGCGACCACTTGATCAAGATTGCCGATCGACAAGTGAATGGCCAGCGTCGCTCCGGTTCGTGCGAAATTCTCCAGTGTCTCGCCTTCGGGCATCGAGGATGCACGTCCGGGTGTCCGCGTCAGAACCACCGATTGCGCCAAACCGGGCAGAGTCAGTTCGGTGCCTAAAGCGGCGGCCGCCGCTGCAAAGGACGGCACGCCGGGTGTTACGCTGACCGGAATCCCCATCTCTTTCAGGCGACGAATTTGTTCCCCCATGGCGGACCAGACTGACAGATCACCTGAATGCAGGCGTGCTACGTCCTGACCCGCCTTATGGGCGGCCTCGATCTCGGCCATGATCTGATCCAGATTCATCGGCGCAGTGTTGATGATCTTCGCGCCCTCGGGGCAATGGCTCAGGATTTCTTCGGGCACCAGCGATCCCGCATAGAGGCACACAGGGCACGAGGCGATGATATCGCGCCCGCGCAGGGTCAGCAGGTCGGCAGCGCCCGGTCCGGCGCCGATGAAATGAACGGTCATGTTTGTCCTCCGATGGCGATGGCGCAGGTGGCCAGCCGGTCGTCTGATATCTGTCTAGGTGAGAGCAGTCGCGCGCCCGGTCCGGCGGCGGCCAAGGCGGATGCTTCGGCGACGCTGCCGGTGCCATAGGTGGCCCGGCTGCGGTTCGAGCATGTCAGAGTGCGTTGCCCGGTCAGATCGGCAGCCGCAACGAAATGCAGGGGCAGGGCGAGGTCTTCGGCGAAAGCCGACAGCGCCGGGTGCCCCTCTTTGTCGGCAACTGTCGCCAACGCTTCGACAATTTGCCCGGACACTGCCGCTTCATAGGCGGTGCGCAGGCTGTCAGCAGTAGCTTTTGATGAGAAGCCCAGGCCAGCGACGATCATAGCGTCACGCTCCATTGAACCACCGGATAGGCCGATTTCCAACCGCGGCGCGGCCCCAGCGGGGCGGAATGCGCCAGCTCTACGCGCAGAAGCTCTCCGCCCAAGTCTTCATGCCACCGAGCTAACAGTGCCTCGCTTTCCAGCGTTACCGCGTTGGCGACCAACCGAGTTCCAGCGGGCAGCGCATCACGCAGCCAGATCAGCAGGTCAGGGCTCAGGCCTCCGCCGATGAAGACCACATCAGGCAACGGCAGGCCGGTCAACGCATCCGGTGCGGCACCATGCACGACGTTCAGGCGATCCTGCCCCAGCATATCTGCGTTGCGGCGGATGCGCTCGGCGCGATCTTCGCGCGGCTCGATCGTCGTCGCGGTCAGGGTCGGGTCACACATCAGCCACTCGATACTGATTGAGCCGGTGCCTCCACCGATATCCCACAAGTGCTCGCCCCTTTGAGGGGCCAATGCAGACAGGGTCAGCGCACGGATCGGGCGTTTGGTGATCTGGCCGTCGGTTTCGAAAATCTCGTCTGGTTTTCCTGTTGCCTTGGGCAGGGCGCGGCCTTGGCCAGCGACCTCGAGCGCAACGCAGACAGGGTGATCGAAGGTGCCCAGCAGCGCTTCGGTCAATGATACAGCCCGGGCGCGTTCGCGTGGGCCGCCCAACGCCTCCATCACGTGCAGCCGGGTATCCGCGAAGCGTGTCTCGGTCAGATACTGGGCCAATTCTGCAACCGCCGCACCATTGCGCAACAGGATGATGGCGCGCAGGCCGGGCGACAAATGCGGGCGCAGGCGGGTCAGCGGGGCCGCGTGCAGGCCAAAGGTTTGCGTGCTCTCCAGCGGCCAGCCCAGACGCGCCGCGGCGAGCGAGAATGTCGACTGGCCGGGCAGAGCGATCCATTCCCCGGCCTCAAAATTGCGTGCGATCACCGAACCCGCACCGAACCAGAACGGATCGCCTGATGCCAGAACCACGGTCGCGCGCCCGCGTTCCTGCTGCAGCAATGGCAAACCGTCCGAGAAGGGTACAGGCCATTCGATCCGTCGGGCGCCGGTTTCGGGCAACAGCGAAAGATGCCGGGGAGGGCCCATGATAACTTCGGCCCGGTCCAGCACTTGACGGCTTGCGGGCGACAGGCCATCAAGCCCATCTTCGCCCAAGCCCAGAACGGTCAGCCACGGAGATTCAGACATGCCAAACCTCCTGATTCTTGGTGGTACGACCGAGGCCAACGCTCTGGCCAAAGCTGTATCCGAACAGGGGATTACGGCGATCTATTCTTACGCCGGACGGGTGGAGAAACCTCGCCCTCAGCCGTTGCCGACCCGTGTTGGCGGGTATGGTGGGGTTGACGGGCTGGCCAGTTATATCCGCGAAAACGGCGTTACTCACGTCGTGGATGCCACTCATCCGTTTGCCGCTCAGATGAGCCGGAACGCGATCGCGGCCTGCAATGAGACGCAAATTCCGCTTGCTGCTCTGACGCGCGGGGCATGGGTGCCGCAACCCGGTGACAGATGGCATCATGTGCCCGATATCGCCGCCGCGGTTGAGGCGCTTTCCGGAGTGCCACAGCGCGTGTTTCTGGCAGTTGGACGTATGCATCTTGAAGACTTCGCGGCGAAACCTCAGCACCATTACCTTCTGCGGCTGGTGGATGAACCCGAAGACCTGCCGCTGCCGAATGCAGATGTGATCGTGGCCCGAGGGCCCTTCACCGAGGCCGATGACCGCGCACTGATGCAAGATCACGGCACGCAGCTTGTTGTGTCCAAGAACGCTGGCGGCTCTGGCGCGCGCGCGAAGCTCGACGCGGCGCGGGCGCTGGGCTTGCCGGTGCTGATGATCGATCGTCCGGCCCTGCCGCAGCGGATCGAACTGAGCCATGTCACACAGATTTTGGACTGGTTGACTCATCCCTGACCCTCATCGAGCGTAAATCGTGGTGTATAGACGATGGGCGCGCCATTCCGTTCGATCAAACGCGTGCGAGATGAGCCGACGATGACCACGGTCTGCATATCCGCCATTTCGGGTGTCGCCTCGGCCAGTGTGGAAATTCGGATCGCCTCATCCGCGCGCGATACAGCACGGGCAAACAGGATCAGCCGTTCGGGTTCGCATTCCTCACGCAGGATTTCCAGCGTCTTCACAAAGCCTTCTGGTCGAGACTTCGAGCGTGGATTGTAGAACGCCATTGAAAAGTCCGCCTGCGCGGCCAGCCGCAATCGTTTTTCGATCAGTGACCATGGTTTGAGGTTGTCACTGAGGTTGATGGCGCAAAAATCGTGCCCCATCGGCGCGCCTGCCCGTGCAGAGGCCGCCAACATCGCAGTAATTCCGGGCAGAACGTCGATCTGAATATCGCGCCATACAGCAGGGCCGTTCTCCAGCGCTTCAAACACCGCGGCAGCCATTGCAAATACGCCGGGATCTCCGGACGAGACGACCACAACCTTTTTGCCCTCGGCCGCCATTTGCAGCGCGTGCTGAGATCGGTCGATCTCGACTCGGTTATCGCTGGCGTGCAGGGTCAGCCCTTCGCGTTCTGCCACGCGGGCGACGTAGGGGATGTAGCCGACCACATCGGTCGCATCGGCCAAGGCCGCCGTGACTTCGGGGGTCACGAGGGCCTCGTCGCCCGGTCCAAGCCCTGCGATCTTGACCCAACCACTCATGGTCGCCGTCCCTGTCCATGAACGATGATGATCGAGAAATAGGGGGTGATCTTATCGCAGGCCTCGGACAGTTTCGTCACGGTCTGGTTTGGCATCTGGGCGAATTCAACGATCCAGGCACGGTCATACAGACCGGCCGTCTTCAGAGCACGCTTCACCTTGTCGATATTGCGCCCGATCTTCATCACCACCAACGCATCGGTTTGTCCCATGCGTTCTGCCAGAGATTCCTCGGGCAGAGTGCCAACCAGCACGGTCAGAACGTCATCGCCCCAGGTGATCGGGTCGCCCGTCGCTGTCCAGGCGCCGGACATGCCCGTGATTGCAGGGACGACTTCTACATCGGCATCGTCTCTTAAGCGGCTGTAAAGATGCATGAAAGATCCATAGAAAAACGGATCTCCCTCACACAGGACCACAACGTCCTCTCCTTGCTCGGACAGTGCTTTCAGATGCGCTGCGCAGTCTTTGTAGAAGGCGGATAGAAGCTCATTATAGCGCGGATCGGTCACCGGTATTTCGGTTGTGACCGGGTATTCCATCGGGAATTCGACCGCATCTCCCGGGATCATCCCGTTGACGATCTTGCGCGCCTGACCGCTGCGGCCCGGCTTGCGAAAGAAAGCCACGTGGCGTGCATTGCGCAGCAAGCGGTCGGCCCGAACGCTCATCAGGTCCGGGTCGCCGGGGCCGAGGCCCACGCCATATATTTTGCCCCCGCTCATTCCGCGCGGCTCGCGATGGCGTTGATGGCTGCCACGGTAATGGCGCTGCCGCCCAGACGTCCCTTGACGATACAGGACGGGACCGGCTGTGCCTCCCACAGGGCATCCTTGGATTCGACGGCGCCGACAAAGCCCACCGGGCAACCGATGATGGCGGCGGGGCGCGGGCATTCGGGGTCTTCCAACATATTCAGCAGATGGAACAGCGCGGTGGGCGCATTGCCGATGGCGACCAGCGCGCCCTCCAGATGCGGACGCCAAAGCTCCAGCGCGGCGGCTGAGCGGGTGTTGCTCATCTCGGCGGCCAGAGGGCGCACACGGTCGTCATGCAGGGTGCAGATGACCTCGTTATCGGCAGGCAGGCGGAAGCGAGTTACGCCCTCGCTAACCATGCGGGCGTCACACAGGATCGGCGCGCCATTTTCCAGCGCGGCGCGTGCTGCGGTTACGAAACCGGGAGAGAAGTGCACGAACTCTTCCAGACCGACCATACCGGCGGCGTGGATCATGCGAACGGCGACCTGTTCCTCGTCGGCGTCGAACCGAGTCAGATCGGATTCGGACCGGATGGTGGCGAAGCTTTCCTTATAGATCGCCGCGCCATCGGTTTCATACGTGTAGGGCATCAGGTGAAGTCCATGTTCATTAGTGTTTCTTCGGTCAAGCCACGCTGGCAGGGCTCATCCTCCGCGCGGCCTTGTTTGACAAGATCGAATCGTCCCTCACGGCCCACCAAAGTGACATCGGCGGCACTCATGCGGGCACAACCCTTGGCACAGCCCGATACGTGCAGGTTGCCGGGAATGCGCGCGGCTAGGGCGCGTGCGATCCCGCGGGTTTCCACCTGGGCCTGCGGGCAGAATGGAGCGCCGGGGCAGGCGTCAGTGGTCATTAGCGGGTCGGTTTCGTTTGTGACAAATGCCGGAGCAGGTATCGCTGCCCCGCCTTCCAGCAGGATCAGCCGCCACGGCGTGACCCGAAGGGCAGAGGCGCCACTCTTCTCGATCAAATCACAGAGTTCGCGCGCAGGCAGTTGACCGAAAGTCGCGCCATAAATGGTGCCTTGCGGTCGGACACCGGGTTGAAGCGGCGTGCCAACTGGACCGGGCAAGGTGCCTTGCCAGTCGTCGGGCAAACCAATTGAAGCTACAACCCGCGTCATGCGTCGCGTCTCGGGTGTGTGATGTTCTGCAAACCAGTTCGCCAACGCGATCAACTGATCGATGGCTTGGGTTTCAGACACACAACGTCCGGTATCAGCCCCGTCAGCGCGTAGGACCAGACCATCAGGGCTGGTTTCAAGCCTGATATCCGCTGAATTCGCCGCCAGCAGACGCTCGGGTCCGGTGTCGATGGCAAAGCCGAATTTGGCAGGCAAGGCGGGCAACTCGGCCAGTCGGTCGATCAACTCCTGTGTCAGACGTGCGGTCAGGTCGAGGGGTTCATAGAGCGGCGAGACCAGAATGTTGCGCCGAACCTCAATGCCGGGCTCCGCGTCCAAAAGATTCAGCGCCGAAAGCTCCGCAAGCAACGGCTGATGGTCCGCTTCGGCAACGCCGCGCAATTGAAGGTTGGCTCGGTTGGTCAGGTCTATGGTGCCGTTGCCGAACCGCTCGGCCAGAGTGCACAGACCCATCGCTTGTTGGGCGTCCAGACGTGCCAGTCGGGGGCGGACCCGGACCACCAAGCCATCACCCGACATCATCGGTCGATGGGCGCCCGGGCACCAGCCCTGTACGATTGGGGCGCTCATCATAACCCCTCCAAATCGGCCCGGATCGAGTTCCGGCGCGTATTCCAAAGACCAGCCTCCAGCAGAGCGCGGAAACGGTCCTGCATGGCCTGATGCGCCTGAGGGTTGGCCTCTTGCAGGAAGGCATCTACGTCGGAGTCCCCCAGCGTCGCATCATGATAAAGATCGAACAGATGAGGTGCGACCGTGCCGGACAGATGGGCAAAGGAGGCCATATGGTCCAGAGTTGCCGCAATTTCGGCTGCACCCCGGAACCCATGCCGTTGCATTCCGGCGATCCAGCCCGGATTTGCCGCGCGGGCATGCACGACACGGCTGATTTCCTCGGGCAAGGTGCGGGCGCGTGGGTTGTCCGGGTTAGTATTGTCCAGATGATAAAGCTGCGCGCTTCCGCCGGAGATCTTCTTGGCGGCGGCAAACCCTGCCTCATGCGTGGCATAGTCGCTGGCCAGCAGCAGATCGGTTTCAGTCAGGTCCTGAAGATGGACGAAGCTGTCGGCATTGGCGACGCGCTGCGAGATGCCGTCCTTATCTTGGGCGATATGTTCCCCCTCCAGCGCGAAAGAACTGGCCTCGAGCCACGCCTCGCCGGCCTGAACGCGAGCTTCGTCCGTATAGGTCTCGGAAAGATGGGTCATGTTCAACCCATAGCTGCCCGGGGCAGGGCCAAAGACGCGCGCCGCCAGTTCCTGACCGGCATAGGGGTTCCAGTCAGACGCCTCATCGCGCGTCGAAAGGGCTCGTACCGCCTGACCATAGAGCGCTGACAGGGTCGGGAATACATCGCGGAACAAGCCGGAGACCCGTAGCGTGACATCCAGACGTGGACGACTGAGATCGGTGATCGGCAAGACCTCGATTCCCGATACCCGTTCCGAGCCCTTGTCCCAGACAGGTTTGACGCCCAGCAGGTGCAGAGCCATGGCGAATTCCTCGCCCGCTGTGCGCATGGTGGCCGAGCCCCAGAGGTCAACGATCAAGCCCTTGGGGTAATCGCCTTCTTCTTGTAGGTGTCGTCGCACCAGTTCTTCGGCCAGCTTCACACCTTGGGTATAGGCCGCGCGCGTCGGTACTGAACGCGGATCGGTGGTGTAGAGGTTCCGTCCGGTTGGTAGCACGTCCGAGCGACCGCGATAGGGGGAACCGGACGGGCCAGCCTCAATCCGTTTACCCGCCAGTGCGTCGATCAGGGCGCTGCGTTCGGCATGGGCCGAGGGCGCAGGGTCGAAATTACCTATCACCTCGGGCACGCGGCCAAAGATATGTAACCCGTCGCCGAATTGGCTTTCCTTGATATCGCAGACGAAGCGGTCGATGCGGGTGATCGCCTCAGCGGTGCAGGTGGCCTGATCAAGGCCAAGATCGCTTTCAAGGCCGATGGCTTGCGCCTCGTCCCGGATGTTTTCCTGCAGCCGGTCGCGGCGCTTGGGGTCCAATCCGTCGGCGTTCGAGAATTCATCGAGCAGCGATTCCAGCCGTACCATCCGGTCGGGTGTACCGCTTTCCTTCAATGGGGGCGGTATGTGACCCAGCGTAACGGCCCCGATCCGGCGCTTGGCCTGCGCGGCTTCGCCGGGGTCGTTGACAATGAAGGGATAGATCACCGGCAGATCGCGGATCAGCGCTTCGGGCCAGCAATCGGCGGACAGGGCGACCGATTTGCCCGGCAGCCATTCCAGTGTGCCATGCGCGCCGATATGGATCAGCGCATCCGCGCCCAATCCCTTACGGAGCCACAGGTAGAAGGCGACATAGCTGTGACGCGGGGTGCGCGACAGGTCGTGGTAGTCGTCATCCCGCAGTTCGGGCGTGCCGCGTTCGGGTTGCAACGCGATCAGAGCTTTGCCCCGCCGCAGGGCGGTGAAATGGAACGCGTCATCGGTGAAGGTTGGATCGTCCTCGGGCTTGCCCCAGACGGTTTGCAGATCGGTGCGCAGTTGGTCGGGCAGATCCGCCAGCGCGGTTTGATAGTCAGTCAGCGGCCACGAAATCCGAGCTTCCAACAGTGTTTCGCCAATCGGTTCGGCAGGCGCGGTATCATAACCCTCGGCCTGCAAGTCGGACAGTATCGCCTCGGCAGAGGCCAGCGCGTCCAACCCAACCGCATGGGCCATTTGCCAATCCTTGCCGGGATAAGTGGACAGCACCAGCGCGGGCACTTGATCCGCCTTGGGTTTATCGTTGAGGGTCAGCCAACCAATCACACGATCAATGATTGCTTCGATCCGTTCAGGTTCAGCCCGGTGGGCAAAACGGGAATACTCAAGGTGCGGGTCGCGCTTTCCCGGTTCTTTAAACGAGGCGATGCCTGCCGAGATACGCCCATCTACCTCGGGCAGAACCACATGCATGGCGAGGTCGGCGGGCGAAAGCCCACGTTCGGCTTCGGCCCACGCCTTGCGGCGCGAGGTGGCCAGAGCGACCTGAAATACCGGCACATCCGCTGCATCGAGCGGAGAGGTGCCCGACGCGCCTTTGCCCGAGAACGAAGTGGCGTTGATGATCGCGGATGGGCTTAACGCAACGACCTGATCCCGCAGCCAGTCGGCGGCAGCGGGCGCTTTCAGAGATGGAGCGAACAGACCGACAGCGTCATATCCGCGGGCACGCAGGCTGCGGATCAAGGCTGCGACCGGGGCGGTGTCCGCCGAAGTCAGGTAAGCGCGGTAAAAGGTGACGAGGATGCGTTTCGCGTCACCTGTGAACGCTTTTTCCGCCGGGATTACACCGCGATCCGGGCACCATGCGCCACACTCGGGCAAGGTCTTGGCCCCCATCACCGGCCCAGCATAAAGACCTGCCGCCAGTGCCATTTGCGCCAAGGCCGCCTGTGCCGCGACCTCACCGCCGGTGTCGCACAGATGCGCCAGCCGCCGCAGGGTCGAGACGGGTAAGGTGGAGTAGTCGTCCAGCCGGGTATCTTCGCGCCCATCCGCAGGCAGGACGGCCAGTGCAATGCCCTTGGCCTGCGCCAGCGCCAGAACCTGCTGCAAGCCGTACGCCCAATAGGGCACTCCACCGATCAGACGGATCAGTATGCCCTTGGCCCCCTCCAACGTCTGTTCGACATAGGTGTCGACGGACAGAGGGTGTTTCAGCGCCGTCAGATTGGCCAGCCGCATCGTCGGCATCCGCCCGTCGGGTCCGCCTCCACGGTGCCATCCCGCCGCGAAAGCGCCGAGGTCGCTGTCGGAAAAGGACAGCACCACCAAATCCGCCGGGCTTTGGCCCAGATCGGTCGGGGTTTCCGTTTCCTCTAACCCGTGGCTTTCGCGGAAGACGACGTGCATGGCTTTACTCGGCTGCCTCGGTCACACCCACGAGGATATCGCGGATTTCGGCCTCTTTGATATCGTCATGCTCGGCAATGACGACTAGACGCGAGCGGCGCTCCTCGCCGGGTTCCCAAGGGCGGTCATACTGATGGCGCACGCGCGCACCGACGGCCTGAACCAGCAGGCGCATGGGCTTGCCTTGAACGGCGGCATAGCCTTTGACGCGCAGGATGTTCAGTTCTTTGGCCAGACGTTCGATTTTCGTCACCAGATCGAGCGGATCGCTCTGTTCGGGCAACTCGACGATGATGCTTTCGAAATCGTCATGTTCGTGATCGTGATGGCCGTCGTGATGCGATGGGCGTGCGTCCATGTCATCCTCGGCGGCGGCTTCCAGACCCAACACGACGCGGACGTCAACGACGCCCTCGGCCACTTCAACAACGGGCAGGGGGCGCGGGGCCTCTGCAGCGATGACCTCTTTGGCCTTGGCGACACCTTCGGGACCGGCCAGATCAGGCTTGGTCAGCAGGATGATATCGGCGCAGGAAATCTGATCTTCGAACACTTCGGACAGCGGCGTTTCATGATCAATCGAGTCATCGGCCATGCGCTGGGCATCCACCGCCTCGACATTCGGGGCAAAGCGACCGGCAGCGACCGCCTCGGCATCGGCCAGCGCGATGACACCATCGACGGTGATTTTCGAACGGATATCAGGCCAGTCGAAGGCCTTTAGCAGCGGTTTCGGCAGCGCCAGACCGCTGGTTTCGATCAGGATGTGATCAGGGCGCGGCTCCAGCGCCATCAGCACTTCGATGGTCGGGATGAAATCGTCCGCCACGGTGCAGCAGATGCAGCCATTGGCCAGTTCCATGATGTTTTCCGCCGGGCAATCGGGGATCGCGCAGGATTTCAGGATATCGCCATCAACGCCAACATCGCCGAATTCATTGACCACAACGGCCAGACGCTTGCCCTGCGGGTTCTGCATCAGGTGGCGCACCAGCGTTGTCTTGCCCGAGCCCAGAAAGCCGGTGATCACAGTGACGGGAAGTTTCTCAAGGTTGCTCATTTCAGGGCTCCAATCGGGGGAATGCGGGCTGCGCAGTTCTTGCGGAAATGTTCGGGGCGCTCGCGCCATTTGACCAGACCATCCTCGGTCGCGAGGTATTTGGTGGCACCCTCCACGATCATGTCGACGTGGTCGGTTTCGTTGAGGTGTTCATACACGAAGGTCCAGCGATCCGGCCCCCCGCGCAAGACGATGGAACAGCCCTCATCGCAGTTCGACAAGCATTCCACGGCTTTCAAGGTGATCCCTTCGGGCAGATCGGCCTGCTCAAGCGCCTTGTGCAGAAGTGCACCGGGGCGCTGCGCATCATCTTCGACAGGCAGCCCGCGACGGCAGGTGGTGCAAACCAGCAGCTCGACCGGAGCGGTCTCGGTCATGTCTCTCATCCCCCCAAATCCTCTTCGTGGGGGACGGGGTTTCATGCGGGTCGCTTTTGACCCGACACCGGAACACCCCGTCCGGTTTAAATCTCGGGCGTTGGCAGGTCTCCCGGCTTGCGGATGTCAGAGGCGGGCCTCTGTCGGATGTCCCGCCTTCCCGGCCTTGCGGCCAGTGGCTTGGGCACCCTCTCCGTTCACGGTCGCGGGGGCGGCTGCGTTTGACGGAAAACCCGCTGACGCATTCCCTTTTCATCTGCGCACGCAGACACCAACGAAAGGGACATGCGGCACGCTTGGGCTGCTTGTCAAGCGAGTCGCGATGATCAGCGAAGAAGCAGGTAAAAAGCGACCTGTCGAGGTCGCTGGGCGGCATGATCCATCTGTGGTGACGTGTTGGCATGGATCACAAGACGCGAACAGGAGGATGCGGCGCATGAAAGTAGGGTTTATCGGGCTGGGAAATGTTGGGGGCAAGCTCTCGGGATCGCTGCTGCGTAACGGAATCGATTTGACGGTTCATGACCTGAACCCGGATCAGGTGACCCGATTTGTCACCGAGGGTGCCAAAGCCGCTGAAAGTCCGGCGCAGTTGATGCGTGATTGCGACGCGGTGATCACTTGCTTGCCTTCACCCGCCGCCTCGGACGCCGTGATGCAAGAGATGTTGCCCGAGGTCGGCCCCGGCAAAATCTGGATGGAGATGTCGACCACCGATGAGGCTGAGGTCAAACGCCTTGGTGCCATGGTCATCGAACAAGGCGGCGCAGCGGTGGATTGTCCGGTTTCAGGCGGATGTCACCGGGCTGCGACGGGCAATATCTCGATCTTCGCTGGCTGTGACCGCGAAACGTTCGAGCGTATTATGCCCTTCCTGACGACCATGGGGCGGCGCATTCTGCACACAGGTGAACTGGGGTCGGCCTCGGTGCTGAAAGTGCTGACCAACTATCTGGCCACCGCTAACCTGATCACCTGCGCCGAGGCTTTGGTGACCGCCAAAGCAGCTGGAATGGATCTTGGAACCACCTATGAGGCGATCAAGATTTCGTCGGGCACCTCGTTCGTGCACGAAACCGAAAGCCAGGTCATCTTGAACGGTTCACGCGATATCTCGTTCACCATGGACCTGGTGAAAAAGGATATCGGCCTGTTTCAGGAGGTTGCCGACCGCGCCGGTGTCCCCCTTGAGGTGAATCCGGTGATGATCAAGATATTCGAAGACGGCATCGCACGCTACGGCGAGCGCGAGTTGTCCCCGAACATCATCAAACGCCTCGAAGATGCGACCGGACTTGAGATTCAAGCACCGGGCTTTCCACCCGAAATGCTGGATGATGAACCCGAAGAGCCCGGCTATGAGGTCATTCCGCAAAACCGCGCTGCGCCGTAAGCCTGTCTGTTGTCATTGAGCCAAACCAAGTCGGCCGCTTGCAGCGGTCGGCCTGTTTCGGGTTGATCACTGACCGCATTCCGTGTCTTTGTTTGGGTAAATTTGGGAAATACGGAGCGTCCAGTGAAAACCCGCAGCCCGCACACCCATCGTGAGCTTGAACTTCTGGATGTTCTCCGTCGTCTGGGCGGGACAGCCCGAAACTCGGAACTGGCCAAAACACTAGGGGTCTCTGAGGAAACCGTGCGGCGCACGATCAAGTCGCTCTCAGCCTCGGGCGCGGTCGAACGTGTGCATGGCGGCGCTTATCTCGCCGGCACCCAAGGCGACCCCAGTTTTTTTCGCCGTATAGCGCAACACTCTGAAGAAAAGCGGTTGATCGCGGGGCATGTGGCGAGCCTGATACGGGACGGGATGACCGTCTTTCTGGATGTCGGCTCGACCACCGCTTATGTGGCCGAAGAGCTGCGGCAGTCGGGAAACCTGACCGTCGTGACCAACTCGATCGGGGTGGGGCAGACCCTGGCCGGAACCAATGGCAATCGTGTGCATTTGCTTGGGGGCGAACTGCAAAGCGATGAGCGCGGCGCATTCGGTCACGTCACGCATCGGCAGGTACAGCGTTATGCGTTTGACATCGCAGTGCTCAGCATCGATGCGATTTCGGCACGTCGAGGTTTCTTGTACCACAGTTCAGTTGAGGCAGACCTTGCGACTGTTGTCGCCAGCAACACCGACCGACTGTTTGTGGCTGCGGCGCATTTTAAATTTGGTGAAACCGCGCCTTATGTCGGACCCGAGCCGCGTATGATCGATCTACTGGTCACGGACCAAGCACCTACCGGGGATGTTGCCAAGGCATTGAAGCAATGGGGTATTCGGATCGAGATTGCAGAAACCAATCACCGGCAAGCTGGCTAGTCGTTGCGCTTAAGCGTAGCCACAATCATTCAATCAGAGATCACGATGAGTGGATTGGAAAAATGGCAGCCCGTAGGGGAATCGAACCCCTCTTTCCAGGTTGAAAACCTGGCGTCCTAACCGATAGACGAACGGGCCACTTGGTCCAGACAAGCAAAGTGGCAGCCCGTAGGGGAATCGAACCCCTCTTTCCAGGTTGAAAACCTGGCGTCCTAACCGATAGACGAACGGGCCACGCTGGCTTGTGGAGGGCCTTTTACGGTTTACCTTCCCCCCCCGCAAGACGAAAAACGCAAGCCTGCGAAACTTTTTTGACCGTTTTCGAGGTGCGTTGAAGCAGGTGTCAGACGGCCTCTGCAGCGTCTTCCAGCCGCAGCTGTACGCTCTGTCGGCCACCCCAGGTATTCACCTCAAGCCGACCCGCAAAATGGAACCGAGCGCCGCCGTGATTGGACAGGCGATCTCCCAACGGACCCTCGAATGCGCCAAAGGCGATAGCGTCCAGTCCACCGGACATGCCATCGGACAGGGACAGTTTCAGATGTGTCTCACCTACGCGCTTGGCAAAGCGCACTTGCAAGTCGGGCAGGGCATATCGAGGGGCAGGGGCCGCAGCCCCGAATGGTCCTGCTTTTTCAATCTGTTCGATCAGATCAACTGTCGCGGCCCCCGGCATCAGCGCCCCGTCCAGTTTCAAGTCGGCTGGGCCACCTTGGCCCGCGCCCTGCTTGGCGAGAAGTTCCGACAGCCGCTCCATGGCAGGCTCCAGCTGATCGCGCATCACTGTCAGACCCGCCGCCATCTTGTGGCCGCCGCCCTTGACCAGCAGTCCCTCAGACGCCAGACGCTGGATCGACACGCCGAGGTCGACGCCCGAGACCGACCGGCCAGAGCCCTTGCCCTCATCCCCGTCAAATCCGATGACGATGGCGGGGCGTTTTGCGGTCTCTTTCAGTCGCGATGCGACGATGCCAACGACGCCGGGATGCCAACCGTCGCCCGCAGCCCAAACCAACGGCGCATCCAGTCCGCGTTCTTCGGCCTGCGCCATGGCTGCTGCGCGCACCGCGTTCTCAATTTCGCGCCGTTCCGTGTTCAGAGCATCCAGCCGCTCGGACAGGGCTTCGGCCTCGGAAACCGAGTCTGTGCTTAGCAAACGTGCGCCCAGATCGGCCTGCCCGATGCGCCCACCCGCATTTACACGCGGCCCCAGCAGAAACCCCAGGTGATAGCTGTTGGGCGCGGTATCCATGCGCGCCACGTCCGATAGCGCGACCAGCCCCGGTCTTTGCCTTTGGGCCATAACTTTCAACCCCTGCCGGACCAATGCTCTGTTGGCCTCGATCAGCGGCGCAACATCCGCCACCGTGGCCAGTGCAACCAGATCCAGCATCGCCATCAGATCCGGCCCTTTAGCACCCGCCTCGCGCAATTGGCGCCCTGCTTCGACCAGCATCAGGAACACCACGGCAGCGGCGCAGAAATATCCCAGATCGCCGCTTTCATCCTGCCGGTTCGGGTTCACCACGGCCACGCAATCCGGCAGTGTTTCTCCACCCAAGTGGTGGTCCAGAACGATCACATCCGCGCCCTTCGCTGCCGCGATAGGTTCGTGGCTGAGCGTTCCGCAATCCACGCAGATGATCAGATCATGGCTGGCCGCTAGTTCCTGCATGGCAGGCACGTTCGGGCCATAACCTTCGTCGATCCGATCGGGCACATAGAGAGTTGCAGCAATCCCCATCTGACGCAACCAAACCAGCAACAGCGCTGCCGAGCTGCCCCCGTCCACATCATAATCTGCGAAGACCGCGATCTTCTGGCGCTTGCGCACGGCGTCCAGAAATCGGGTCGCAGCGTGTTCCATGTCTTTCATCGAACGCGGATCGGGTAGCAATTCCTTCAGCTTGGGCTCCAGAAATCCAGGGGCCTCCATGGCCGGCACTCCGCGCCGGGCCAGAACCTGACATAGGGCACGCGGCAGATCGGTCTGTTGCGCCATCATCTCAGCCGACCGCTCGACCTCGATCGCCGGTCCAACCCAACGCCGCCCTGTCAACGATTGCTCAACACCCAGAAACGCCACGTCTCACCTCATGCACCAAGGCCGGACCCTATCGGACCCGGCCTTTTATCTTTTTACCAATACGCTCGACGAAGGCAGTGGCGCAAGTCGCTAAGCGTCGTTATGCGACCACATCGGTGTGCGGTAGGACATACGGCGCACCGAGCCCGTCTTGGACCGCATCAGCAGTGTTGTTGTCTCAACCCAGCCCGGCTCGCGCTTGATGCGCGGCAGCAGCGAGCCGCCGGTCACGCCGGTGGCGGCAAAGATCACATCGGCTGTCACCATCTCGTCGCGCGCATACACGCGGTCCAGATCGGTGATGCCTGCCTTGGCGGCGCGGCCACGCTCGTCATCGTTTCGGAACAACAGGCGGCCAAAGATCTGACCGCCCATGCATTTCAGCGCCGCAGCGGCCAGCACACCCTCAGGCGCGCCACCTTGACCCATATACATATCGATGCCGGTCGCTTCGCTCTCGGCACAGTGCATGACACCAGCCACGTCACCATCGGTGATCAGACGGATCGATGCTCCGGTCTCGCGCACTTCGGTGATCATCGCCTCATGGCGTGGACGTTCCAGAATGCAAACAGTGATATCGGCGGGTTCACACCCCTTGGCCTTGGCCAGAGCTTCGACCCGCTCCCGCGGGGTCATGTCCAGATTGACCACGTTCTCAGGATAGCCGGGGCCAACCGCCAGCTTGTCCATATACACATCCGGTGCATGCAACATCGAGCCGCGCGGGCCCATGGCGATGACGGTCAGCGCGTTGGGCATGTCCTTGGCGGTCAGGGTGGTGCCTTCCAGAGGGTCCAGCGCGATATCCACGCCCGGGCCGTTGCCCGTGCCGACCTCTTCGCCAATGTAAAGCATCGGCGCTTCGTCGCGTTCACCTTCGCCGATGACGACAACGCCCGCGATATCCAGCAGGTTCAACTGCTCGCGCATGGCGTTCACCGCAGCCTGATCGGCGGCTTTTTCATCACCCCGTCCAACCAGCGAGGCCGAGGCCAGCGCGGCCTGTTCCGCGACCCTTGCCAGCCCCAAAGACAGCAGGCGGTCGTTAAAATCGATCTTGGCAGCACTCATATTTTGGTATCCTCAGGTCAATAAAGCCGTAATGTCCGGCATAGCTTGCGTTTCATGCAGGCCGCAAGCTCAAACCTCTTCAATCCGCAGAGCAACAGGCTCGCCCGCGATGACATCGGTATCGCGCAAGCCTTCAAGCGCGACGTCCAGTGTTGCGCGGGTGGTCTTGTGCGTGACGATCAGTACGGGCGCGGTGCTTTCGGCATGACCATACTGGCGCATCCGGTCGATTGAGACACCGGCATCCCCCAAAATGGCGGCCACTTTGGCCAACGCACCGGGTTTATCCAGCAGGCCCAGCCGCAGATAGTAGGGCGCGGGCAGCCCTGTGACGGCAGGCTTTGCCTCTTCCAGCGACGTGGCAGGCCGTCCGAATGTCGGGATATGCAGCCCGCGCGCCAGATCACAGACATCGCCCATCACGGCGCTGGCCGTTGGTCCTTCGCCTGCGCCAGGGCCACGTAGAATAATCTGTTCGACCGCATCACCATCCAGCACAACCATATTGGTGCCGCCTTCCAGTTGACCCAGCGGTGAGTCACTGGGAACTAGACAGGGCTGCATCCGTTGCTCCAGCCCCCGCGCGGTGCGTTGCGCTACGCCCAGCAGCTTGATCCGATAGCCCATGTCATCAGCCTGATCGATATCATCCAGGCTGATCTGCTGTATGCCTTCAATCTCGATTCCGTCGAAATTTGGCTTGGTGCCGAATGCAATCGATGACAGCAGCGCCAGTTTGTGCGCCGCGTCGATGCCGCCCACATCCAGATTTGGATCTGCTTCGAGATAGCCCAGCTGCGCACATTCCTCGAACAGCGCGTTATAGCCCAGTTGCTGCGACTGCATCCGCGTCAGGATGTAATTGCAGGTGCCGTTCATCACACCCATGACGCGCGTGATATCGTTCCCTGCCAATCCTTCGGTCAGAGATTTGATGACCGGGATGCCTCCTGCCACTGCGGCTTCAAACCGGATCACACGACCTGCAGCCTCGGCCTTCTCAGCAAGCTCCTGCCCGTGGATCGCCAGCAGCGCCTTGTTGGCTGTAACCACATCCTTGCCGCTGGCCAGCGCAGCCTCGACCGAGGCCTTGGCCGGGCCGTTTTCGCCGCCCATCAGTTCCACAAACACATCGATATCGTCGCGCTTGGCCAAAGCAACGGGATCGGTCTCCCATGCGTAGTCCGACAGGTTCACGCCACGATCCTTGCTGGCGTCACGGGCCGACACGGCGGTGATCTCAATGGGACGTCCGGTGCGCGCCTGTAGCAGGTCCGCATGGCGACGCACAATCTTGACTACGCCCACACCGACGGTTCCCAAACCCGCAATTCCAAGCCGCAGCGCCTGTGTCATTCCCTTGGGTCCTTTCGCTCGAAATTCCGCCGCTGGCGGGCCATCCTTTGCGCGCTGCCTTAGCGGGTTCAGGGCAGGGGTGCAATCCGTCAGAGCGTCTTGCGTGCTAGTTTATCTGGGCGTTTTGAAGGGCCTCGGCCCGTTTCGCCAGTGCCTCGCTGCGGGCAGTCAGGTCCTCTTCGACCTCGGCCGCCTCGTTGACCGGATCAACGGGCGCGCCCAATGTGGCATCCAAAGGAAGCAGCTTGGGGTAGGGGGACCTACGCAACGCTTCGGTTTCGCTGCCTTCCAGCTCGGGGATATCGGCACAGCCTGCGGCGGTGAGCAGCAGGAATATCAGTGGCAGAGGCTTCATGACGATCCAATGGGTTGCGGCATAGTCCCCGTGATGCACCTTTTGTCAGCGCTGTTCAAGCGGGCTTCTATCTGAACAAATGTTCAGATACTGTATTGCCATGGCGCGCACGCAAGGTTCACATTCTGACATCACCGGTCCCCGCATTCGCAAGGCAGCGTTGGGCCTGTTTGCCCGTCATGGTTATGCTGCCGTGTCCATGCGGCAGATCGCGGGTGAGGTTGGCGTGCAGGCCGGCGCGCTCTACAACTACACGCCAGACAAGCAAAGCCTGCTTTATCGCCTGATGCGAGAGCATATGCAGGACCTGCTGTCTGCCTATGACGATCTCACCCGGTTCGACGATCCACAGGATGCGCTGCGCCAGTTCGTAGGCTTCCACATCCGTTTCCATCTGGAGCGCCCGGATGAGGTTTTCATCGCCTATATGGAACTTCGCAACCTGACGCCTGGTAACTTCTCCGAGATCGAATCTTTGCGTCGCCAGTACGAGGATTCACTCGAGAGCATCTTGCAGCGTGGACATCAGACCGGGCAGTTTGCCGTCAGCGATACCAAGATCGCCACCTTGGCGGTCATTGCCATGTTGAACGGTGTGATCACCTGGTATCGCAGCGGCGGGCGGTTGTCTCTGGATGAGGTCGAACAGGTCTATTGGGACATGGTGCGCAAGGCCGTGTCCGCCTGACCCTAGTGGGCCGGGCGGATGAAGGTGCCGTTGCGCAGCTCTCGAAACGCCTGCTGCAACTCAGCCTGAGTGTTCATGACAATCGGACCGTGCCACGCCACGGGTTCGTTGATCGGAGCCCCCGAGATCAGCAGAAACCGCACGCCATTGGGACCGGCCTGAACTGTCACCTCATCGCCTGAGCCGAAGCGGATGAGTGTTCTGTCCCCGGACATATCGCGGATATTGACCTCTTGCCCCGCGATCTCCTTTTCCAGCAATACACCAGTCGGTTGCGACGCATCGGCAAAAGCGGCCTCACCTTCGAACACATAGGCGAAGGCACGGCGATACGTGTCGATGCGAAAGGTCTTCCTCACACCTGCCGGTATGCTGACGTCCAGATATTGCGGATCGGCTGCGATCCCGTCGACCGGGCCGGTGCGCCCCCAGAACTCGCCCACGATCACGCGCACAATGGTGCCATCATCGTCAGTGATTTCGGGAATATCGCGGCTTTGAACATCCTGATAGCGCGGCGCGGTCATCTTCTGATCCGATGGCAGATTGCCCCACAACTGGAACCCGTGCATCTGACCGCTGGCCGCGCCTTTCGGCATCTCCTGATGCAGAATGCCCGATCCGGCGGTCATCCATTGCACGTCACCCGCCCCCAGCGTTCCGCTGTTGCCCAGCGAGTCACTGTGATCGACGGTTCCTGACAAAACATAGGTGATCGTCTCGATCCCGCGATGTGGATGCCACGGGAAACCGGCCATGTAGTCCCGAGGGTGTTCGTTCCGGAAATCGTCAAACAGCAGAAACGGGTCCAGCTCCGACGGATCCTGAAATCCAAACGCCCGGTGCAGTTTAACGCCTGCGCCTTCCATCGTCGGCACGGCCTTGCGGGTTTCCACAGTAGGTCTGAGTGACATCGAAGCCTCCATCATAACTGGACGCAATCTAAGCCGGGGGCCTGTGCAATCAATTCGCGCAGATACACGCGCTCTGTGCAGGGGTGCTCAGACCCAAGACGGAGCACTGTCCTTTGCCCTTCAAAGCGGCTAAAGCAGGCAAGAACGCAGGAGAGACACATGCAAGAAGACGTGCTGGCCACGGTCGCGGCCTCGGCCCCGCGCCGCTGGATGGGGGTAGGGATGCTGACCACGGTAGGAGCGCTGGTGATCTATGTCGCACTGGCCACGCCGCCTCAACTGGGCTGGCAGGTATTCCTGCTTTTGGTCGGATCAGCTTCATTCTGGCTGTCTCGCCGCATGTGGGTTGCAACCGCAGATACAATCGAACTGACCCGATCATCACTGCGAACGGGATCAGGGCAGGTGATATGCAATCTGAATGAGATCGAAGCGGTCGACCGTGGCGTCTTTGCCTTCAAACCATCGAACGGTTTTCTGATCAAAACCCGCAACTCGGGGGCAAACGCCTGGGCCCCCGGTCTCTGGTGGCGCCTGGGCCGCCGCGTCGGCATCGGCGGCATGACAGCCGCCGCCGAAACCAAGTTCATGTCAGAGATGCTGACAGCGATGCTAGTAGAGCAGGGTTAACCCGCTCTGCTCATGCTCCGCTACCCTCTTGCGCGTCATCAATGTCGTTACCGACATCTTCAAGGTCAATAATCAGGGTTCTGAAGTCGGCCGAGATTTCATTTGTGAAACGCGGACGAGTGAATATGAAATTATCGAAAGAAATATCTTTCACCAGGATTTCGTTAAAGATTGGCACATATTCATTCGAGGTCTCGACCAGGATCAAAGTGTCTCGGTTTGGCATCGGAGGTAGCGCTGCGCGTATGTCTTCGACATTGTCGTCCGTCCATATCCAACTGTAACCGCGCGCAGTCGACCACTGTACGTAGTGGCGATCATCGTCCTCATCAAAGACCAGCAGGGAAACACGCATAGACATTGGTGATCCATTGTTCACCATGCGTATCATCAATTCGTAAAGCGAGTTAATATAAGTATCGTTGATGGTCTCGGTTTCGCGCGAGATGAGGTCGCCGATCGTGTAGGCGGCCTTCAAGTTGGATGCGCTTTGGCGAAATCCCTCAAACCAAGTGTAAGTGGCCGTGGCAGTCCAGAGCAGCATTGGGAAAATCAGGACAGCATCAACTGTCATTGTCCCCACTTCATTCCGCTTGAAAAGCCTAAAGCTCTTTAGGAGTTTCTTTATCTGTTTCATGACTTAGATCGGCTCCTGAACAAATGCGGTGGTGGCCGTCAGAGAGTATTGCCCCGTCCCATCCGGTATCTTTTTGCCAATCGCAGAGGTTGGAAAAACCGGATCAATCCGCGCACAGGCTCGTAAGATCATCAACTCGTTCGATTGGCCATTGACGAAGTTTCTTACTGGCCTGATCTCTTCGGAATTGTCCGTGCAATCCGGTTGCGCGTCGAGGACGATGCCCTCAAATGCGCTTTGCTGGATCATCTCAAGGCGCAGATTCACCGAGCAGTTTTTGATGAAATGGGCGCGATCACAGATAACATCCTTGATGTCATCATGCTCTCTTATGGTTCCCGTTCCCAGTCGAATGTCACGAACGGTCAAGTCGACCGCTCTTTCAAGCATAGATTGATGCATCGTGACAAGTGCCAGTTCCACAGCCGACAAGATGAAGAACATGAAAGCGGGAAATATCAATACGAACTCGATCGTCGCCGTACCATTTTCCGAACGGCGAAAGCGCCGTGCAAGAGAAGCCAATTTACCCATCATTGTGTCAGTCTCAGTTTGCGGATTGACGAGGCGATCGATGCGAACGCGTCTTCGAGGTCCAACCCTTTTACATTGTACACGTGGCTATCCGAGCTCGCGCAATCCTGCAGCAATTTGTAACCACTGCGCGGAGCTTCGAATGCGATGCCATAAACGACGATTCCTTGGTCCTTGGCAGAGTTACAGATGTGTTTTGTGCGCTGGTTTTTTGCAGAGGTTTCCACCTTCGAGAAAGCCTTGCTGTACCACTCGGCCCACGCGCTGGATTGCCAGTAGTAGTTATACCGGGCGTTCCAAGCCAGCGAAACGCGATTGAAGAGTTCTGGGTAGGTTAGACGCACTGCCTCGCCGGGCTCTTCATTGGCCGCGGTCTCAGGGTCGGGTGTGCCATAGGGGTGATCCGCCCATTCGTTGCGCTGAGGCCAAAAGAAGTTTGGTTTACCCTGAGAATGATAGATGGTGTAGTCGCCTTCGACGGTGTTACTCCGGCCCCAGTTGGTAAGGTTCCCAGAATCCGGATTGTACCAGACATCCGAATATCCTTGGCGAAGCGAGGGGTTCAACATGTATTGATCGGTGTTCTTGCCATCAGTCATGACAATAGCGATTTTCAACACATCCGAGTTATAGTTTGTCGGGCGTTCGCGGAAGTTCGTCGGAACAATATTTAAGGGCGCAAATTGAGGATCTGGATCGGTTTGTGTCGCTAGTATTCCTACAATGTCGCGCATGCTGGGATCCAGTAAGGCGACACCCCATTTCATGCCAATATCGATAGATGTATTTCCGTTCGGGCTCAATTGGCTGATATGCTTCAACAATTTAGCCCGATTATTGGTGACGGGAGTAATGGCACTACCCGCGCGAACCGGACAGACCGGTATACTGATCCCGTTCTCGGAATAAGTGAACGGATCGAAATGTGCTGTACGTTCGAGCGTGTCACCACGGTGTAAATCTGCATCGCTGTACTGTTCAGGAATGAAGTTCACGCAATGGGAGTAGTTATGCTCATTGGTGACGTTCGTGAACTTGTTCAACAGCTCTTCGCCAGCATTCACCTGGGTTGCGTAGGGGATGATTGAAATCGAAATTTCGTTCTGCCCTGGCTTATCCAGCATTAGGTTCACAAAGTCAGACGCAGCGTCTCTTAGGACCGCCATTTTCGAAAAACTGGGGTCAGCAGACCGTTCGCTCATCGATCCGGAAATATCCAAGATAAGGGAAATCTCGACTGCGCCGATAGATTCTTCCGCGGTGCTTGCAGCCGGCGCAATCATGGATTCAATGCCAGAAAGGCGCATGAAGTTTGTCCGCACAACTGTTTCTGCAGTCGCCGACACCGTGCGCGAGCCAAAGCTCTCTGTAACATCGATAGATTTGAGCCTGTCGCCAAGACCTGCCTTGTCGAGATAAGCTTCTACCACATCTCGCGGTGCTGCGGTTTGGTCGAGGTCCGCGGCCGCGAGAACAGCGCGGTCAAGCGTCGATTGCAGCGTTGCGCGGTCTCGCTCATAGTTCATCATGTCCACGCCAATACCTGTAGCAGCGAGCATCGCGAGGAAAACAAACACTACAAAAAGGGTAAACGCGCCCTCCTCATTTTTGGCGAATTGCCGGAGGGTCGTAAATTTGTTCTTTGGCTTGGCAGAGCCAAAACTAGTTAGATTCTTCTTCATATTGGTGACTCCGCTGAGCAGGCCGATAAAGCCCCCAAGGAAAAAATTACTGTACAACTTTAGTGTTCAAACGTGGCGGGAATTGGGCGAAAAGGGCTTGCTTTTGGCCGGTTTGCGGGCATTTCGAAGATAATCCGGCGGTTGCGCGTGGCTCTGTTGTCGCCCTGTGGACAATTTGGTTCAGAGACGGCTTGAGAGCGACTCAGATCGTTCTGATTTGCGCAGACTTAATGAATTGTTCAAAAGTAGACTTAATGAATTGATCAAAAAATGTGCAGATGGCGATTGCGGCTTAGCGCCAGTGATGCGACAAAACGTCATGACGTTTGCCAGTTACCGGTACGGAGGATTATATGACCGGCATCAAAGAACCCAGCTTTCGTGAGAGTGTTGACCTGATGTTCAATAGGGCCGCGTCCCTGATGGATTTGCCGCCGGGTTTGGAAGAAAAGATACGGGTCTGTAACGCCACCTATACCGTGCGGTTTGGTGTTCGCCTTCGCGGTAAGATCCAGACCTTCACCGGATACCGCTCGGTCCATTCGGAGCACATGGAGCCGGTAAAAGGCGGAATCCGTTATGCGCTGGCTGTGAACCAGGATGAGGTTGAGGCGCTTGCCGCGCTGATGACTTATAAATGTGCGTTGGTTGAAACACCGTTTGGCGGCTCGAAAGGCGGATTGTGCATTGATCCGCGTCAGTATGAAGAACACGAGCTGGAGCAGATCACCCGCCGTTTCGCCTATGAACTGGCCAAGCGTGACCTGATCAACCCGTCTCAGAACGTGCCTGCCCCGGATATGGGAACGGGTGAGCGTGAGATGGCCTGGATGGCTGACCAGTATGCGCGGATGAACACTACAGATATCAACGCGCGGGCCTGTGTGACCGGCAAACCGTTGAATGCGGGCGGCATCTCGGGGCGGGTCGAAGCGACCGGTCGTGGCGTTCAGTATGCGTTGCGTGAATTCTTCCGTCATCCCGAAGACGCCAAGAAAGCCGGGTTGTCCGGGAAACTGGATGGCAAGCGCGTGATCGTGCAGGGTCTGGGGAACGTGGGTTATCACGCGGCCAAGTTCCTGAGCGAAGAGGACGGTGCGCGGATTATCGGCATCATCGAGTGGGATGGGGCACTGTTCAATCCCGATGGCATCGATGTCGAAGCGGTGCGCCAGTGGATCGTCAAGCATGGAGGCGTCAAGGACTATCCGGACGCAACACATACCGCAGAAGGTGCGGCTGTTCTGGAAGAGGATTGCGATATCCTTATTCCGGCGGCTCTGGAGGGCGTGATCAACCTGACGAATGCCGAGCGCATCAAGGCTCCGCTGATCATCGAGGCCGCGAATGGCCCCGTGACGGCAGGTGCGGACGAGATCCTGCGCAAAAAAGGCACCGTCATTATTCCTGACATGTACGCAAACGCCGGGGGTGTTACTGTATCCTATTTCGAATGGGTCAAGAACCTCAGCCATATCCGGTTCGGACGCATGCAGCGCCGTCAGGAAGAAGCGCGGCATGAGCTTATTGTCAGCGAATTGGAACGGCTGGATCGCTATCTGGGTGATGCATGGTCGATGTCGCCGGACTTCAAAGCCAAGTACCTCAAGGGTGCGGATGAGCTGGAGCTGGTTCGTTCGGGCCTCGATGACACGATGCGGATTGCCTATCAGTCGATGAGTGAGGTTTGGCACAGCCGCGCGGATGTCGAAGATCTGCGGACGGCCGCATATATCGTTGCGATCGACCGCGTTTCGAAGAGCTATCGCGCCAAAGGGCTCTGAGCCCAGCGTTCTTAAGAAATATGCCGGACCAGCTTTGTTGGTCCGGTTATTGTTGCCGGATGACATCCACGACAATTGAATAACGACCCCGATGCCTTTGATGGTTTCATTTAGGGTGCCTTCGCTGGTGCCGAGTGTGATGGCGCGCTGACGTTGGAAGACGTCAATGGGCGTAAGATCAGCCAGCTAAGATATGATACGGCTGCAGATTGCAGCCGCTGCATTTCGGCTTCGGCATTGAAGAGGCCCCCGATATCGCATTTCGCCCAGGTTTCGTCGCCCACAGACAAGTCCATGTCGAAAACGGGGGCGGCGCGCTCTGGAGGCGTTGATACTGCTGGTCAGAGTTGGTTTGATGCCGACCAGAACCGCAGGGAGGTCTGAATGCGTTTTTCCGGCTTGAGAGTTCTCAAGGAAGGGTTGACCGGCAACAAGGGTTGGACGCCGCATTGGCGCGACCCTGAGCCGAAGGCCGAATATGACATCGTTATCATAGGCGGCGGCGGTCATGGTCTTAGCACGGCTTATTACCTGGCCAAAGAGCACGGCTTAACCAATGTAGCTGTACTGGAAAAAGGTTATATCGGCGGTGGCAATGTGGGGCGAAACACGACGATCGTCCGGGCGAACTATTTCCTGCAGGGTAATTCCGAGTTCTATTCGCATTCCCTGAAGCTGTGGGAGCGTCTGGAGGAAGACCTGAACTACAACGTCATGCATTCTCAGCGTGGGATCATCAATCTGTTCCACTCGGATGGGCAGCGCGATGCAGCGGCGCGACGTGGGAACATGATGATCAGTCAGGGCGACGACGCGATCCTGTTGAGCCGCGACGAGTTGCGCGAAATGGTGCCCTATCTGAATTTCGACGATCTGCGCTTTCCTCTTTATGGGGCGCTCTATCACCCGCGCGGGGGAACGGCGCGCCATGATGCGGTCGCGTGGGGGTATGCGCGCGGCGCGGATCAGCGTGGTGTTGACCTGATTCAGAACTGCGAAGTGACCGGGGTTGATATCGAAAACGGTACTGTGCGCGGCGTGCAGACCACCCGCGGGCCGATCCGCGCGAAGAAAGTGGCGATGGTCGCAGCAGGCCGGTCGGGACAGGTGGCGGCGATGGCCGGGATGCGGCTACCGATAGAGAGTCATGTTTTGCAGGCCTTTGTGACCGAAGGGCTCAAGCCCTGCATTGATCATGTCGTGACCTTTGGCATGGGGCATTTCTATATCAGCCAGTCCGATAAGGGCGGGCTGGTCTTTGGCGGTGATCTGGATTTCTACGCCTCTTACGCGGCGCGGGGTAATTTGCCGACCGTTGAAAGTGTGATGGAGGCCGGGGTTGCCCTGATGCCGATGATTGGTAAGGCGCGCGTGCTGCGGTCCTGGGGCGGTATCATGGATATGTCGCCCGACGGCTCTCCGATCATTGATCGGACGGATATCGACGGGCTCTATCTGAACTGCGGCTGGAACTACGGCGGGTTCAAGGCGGTTCCGGGCTCGGGCAATGTATTTGCGCATCTGATCGCGACGGATCGGTATCATGAGAACGCCACCGGTTTCCAGCTCGATCGCTTCCGCACCGGGCGCGGGATCATTGATGAAGAGGGCAAGGGCTCTCAACACAATCTGCATTGAGGGTGGCGATGTCGGATTTGAGTATTTCTGAAAAGATGAAGCAGGGGGCGTGGTCATGAGGATCGCATGTCCGTATTGCGGTGAGCGGGATCGTCGCGAGTTCTATTACCGCGGCGCTGCTGTCGATCTGGGACGTCCGGTCCCGGATGCCGGTGAGGCCGCTTGGGATGATTTCGTTTATTTGCGAGACAATCCGGCGGGTCCAACCCGAGAGCTTTGGTATCACGAAGGTGGCTGCGGCGCGTGGATCGTCGTCACCCGCGATACGACCACCCATGAGATGTTGGGAGCGCAATTGGCGTCCGAGGTGAATACATGAGGATCGCGGGCAAGGGGCTGATTGATCGTACGCAAACGGTGCCGTTTGTTTTTGATGGCGTCGGTTATGAGGGGTTTCAGGGCGACACGCTGGCCTCGGCCTTGTTGGCCAATGGCGTCCGCCTCATGGGGCGGTCGTTCAAGTACCACCGCCCGCGCGGTGTTCTGACGGCGGGGAGCGAGGAACCCAACGCCTTGATGACAGTCGGACAGGGCGCAGCGCAAGAGCCCAATGTGCGCGCCACCATGCAGGAGATCTATCCCGGGCTCGACGCGCGCAGCCAGAACCGCTGGCCCAGCCTTGGTTTCGATATCATGGCGGTCAACGATTTGGCGGCTCCGTTTCTGGGGGCGGGGTTTTATTACAAGACCTTCATGTGGCCGAAGAGCTTTTGGGAAAAGCTCTATGAGCCCGTGATCCGCCGCGCGGCGGGGCTTGGTGCTTTGTCTGGTGAGGATAATGTCGACAAGTACGAAAGCGCCTATGCCTTCTGTGATCTGCTTGTCATTGGTGCGGGGCCTGCCGGATTGATGGCCGCGCTGACGGCCGCACGCGCCGGGGCGGATGTCATCTTAGCAGATGAGAATGCGCGGATGGGCGGACGGCTGCTAGCTGAGACCTATGAAGTCGATGACAAGCCGGGTCATGACTGGGCGGGTGAGGTTCTGGCCGAGCTGAGCAGCATGGATAATGTGCGCCTAATGACCCGCACCACTGTTGCGGGGGCATACGATCAGGGCACCTTTGCGGCGTTGGAGAAAGTGCTGCACCACACAGATCGCCGCTCGAACGGCGCTCCGCTAGAGACCTATTGGCGGATCGTGGCAAAACGCTCGGTTCTGGCCGCAGGCGCGTTGGAGCGTCCGGTGGCGTTTCGCGATAATGACCGCCCAGGTATCATGACTGCCGGAGCGGTGCGGGCCTATCTGAACCGCTGGGGTGTCAGCCCGGGAAAGAACGTGACGATCTTTGGCAATACCGACGACATTCATCGTACAGCGCGCGACTTGCTACAGGCCGGTGTCCATGTGGCCGCCGTGATCGACAGCCGCCACGATGCGCCCTTGTCGGATGACTATGAGGTGCTGCGTGGCGCGCAGGTCTGTGGCAGTTCAGGCCGCAAAGGTCTGGAATCGATCACCGTCCGACGAGCTAGTGGCGAAGATCGCATCCATACGGATTGTCTGGCGATGACCGGAGGATGGAACCCCTCGGTACATCTGACCTGCCACATGAATAGTCGTCCGATATGGAAGCGCGAGATTGAAGGCTTTGTGCCAACACCGGGGGCGGTGCCGGGCATGGTGACCGCGGGGGCGTGCAATGGCTCGTTCTCGACTGCGGCCTGCCTGCGCGAAGGCGTTGAGGCGGCTGAAAGCCTACTTGGTGATCTGGGTTTCAAAGTGCCCAAGACCGCTTTGCCGCAGGCCGAGGATACGCCTTACGAGATCGCTCAGCTCTGGGCCGTGCCCGGTAAGGGGCGTGCGTGGCTGGATTTCCAGAACGATGTGACAGTGAAAGACGTCAAACAAGCGGCGACTGAAAACTTCCGGTCGGTTGAGCATATGAAGCGTTACACCACGCAAGGCATGGCGACGGATCAGGGCAAGAACTCGAACGTGGCGGCGCTGGCCATTTTGGCCGATGCAACCGGACGCGGGATACCCGAGACCGGGACCACGACGTTCCGCCCGCCCTATTCTCCGATTGCCATCGCTGCGCTGGGCGCAGGGGCCGAAGGTGCAGGGTTCAAACCGCAGCGCTTTACAACCTCGCACAAGGCGACCGTGGCGCGGAAGGCTCCTCTGATCGAGGCTGGGCTTTGGTATCGGCCCAGCTATTTCCCGAAAGATGGAGAAACCAATTGGCGGCAATCCTGCGACCGTGAGGTCAATATGGTGCGTCAGGCAGTTGGGGTGTGCGATGTGTCGACCCTCGGCAAGATCGACATACAGGGGCTGGATGCGGGTGCGTTTCTGGATTTCGTCTATACGAATATGTTCTCGACCCTGAAAGTTGGTCGTGTGCGTTATGGTCTGATGCTGCGCGAAGACGGGTTTGTCATGGATGACGGCACCACGGCGCGGCTGGGCGAGACGCATTACCTGATGACCACGACCACCGCAGCGGCGGGCGAGGTGATGAAACATCTGGAGTTCGTACATCAGGGCCTGCGGCCCGATCTGGATGTGTCGTTCACTTCCGTTACCGAGCAATGGGCGCAGTTCGCGGTGGCCGGACCGAATTCGCGCGAGTTGTTGAACGGGCTACTGGATGAACCTCTCGATGATGAAAACTGGCCATTCATGGCTTGCGGCCCGGTCTCGGTTCTGGGCGTTCAAGGGCGTTTGTTCCGGATCTCGTTCTCGGGCGAGCATGCCTATGAGATCGCCGTGCCTGCACGCTATGGAGCGAGCCTATTCGACATTCTGACGGAACGGGCCGAGGCGCTGGACGGCGGTCTATACGGGATGGAGGCTCTGAACGTTCTTCGGATCGAAAAGGGCTTTATCACGCATGCCGAGATCCACGGGCGAACGACTGCCTATGACATCGGCATGGGCCGGATGGTGTCGCAGAAGAAAGACTGTATCGGCAAAACCATGTCTGAACGTGCCGGTCTGGAAGAGCCAGGTCGCGAGCGGTTGGTCGGTTTGAAGCCGATCGGTGAAAGCAGGGAACTGCTGGCCGGAGCGCATCTTTACAACGAAGAGGCTGAGCCGGTGCGTGCAAACGACCAAGGATATCTGACCTCGGTCTGTTACTCTCCTACGCTGGAGACGATGTTGGGCTTGGGCTTTCTTGCGGACGGGCCCGAGAGGTATGGGGAAATCGTAAAAATGGTCGATCATCTGCGCGGTGTTACGACTCTGTGCGAAGTGGTGAACCCGGTCTTCTTTGACCCTGAAGGAGGACGCGTCCGTGGATAAGCTGATCGCCAAAACGCCTTGCGACGGGATGCTGCCTCTGACTGTTGGCTCGGTCACGCTCAGCGAAGAAGAAGCGGGGGCGATCCATTCGATCTCGCCTTTCATGGGAAAGAAAAAGGCGCTGTCGGAAGCTCTGAAAGCAGCACATGGGATGACCTACCCATCGGTCAACCGCGCGACGGGTAAAGCGGGTGCGCGGGCGATCTGGTTTGGCCCGGCGCATGCGATGCTGATGGGGCCTGTACCTGACGCGACCTTGACCAAGAATGCAGCTATCGTGGACCAATCAGATGCCTGGGTTGTGGTCCGATTAGAGGGCGCTGACGTCGAAGACGTACTGGCGCGCGTGGTGCCAGTCGATCTGCGCGGCACACAATTCAAGCGTGGGCACACTGCGAGGACCTTGCTGTTTCATATGACCGCATCGATCACGCGCGTTGGTGAGAATGCGTTTCAGATCATGGTCTTCCGATCCATGGCCGAGACACTGGTTCACGATTTGAAAAGGGCGATGGAAGGCGTCGCCGCGCGCGGGTAGTCTATTTGGAACTCAACTGATTCCGGAGACGCGCGATGTTTCGCCCCTTGCTCGCCATTTTGCTTCTGTCGACCCCTGCGTTTGCACAGGAAACAAAGGAGGAAAGCTGCGGCCATCAGGCCGATGTGGTCCGTGCGATTCAGCAGGCCCGGCTGGATCGTGTCAAGGAAGCCGACGTTGCGGGTACAATCGCATCCAGCAATCCGACGTGGCCGTCTAATTTCAATGCTGCGATTCCCCAACTGACCTCGTGGGTTTACGAACAAAAGAGGCGGGATCTACGCAAAAAAGACTTCGGTGAAATTCTTTACCAGCAATGTGTGGATAACTGGGATCAGATTCAGGCCCTAAAAAACAATCTCAATAACTGATATGTCCCTGCCCCCTGGATTTCTGGATGAACTACGCACACGCCTCAGCCTGTCGCAGGTTGTCGGGCGCAAGGTCATGTGGGATCAGCGCAAGTCCAATCAGGGTAAGGGCGACATGTGGGCACCGTGCCCGTTTCATCATGAAAAGACTGCCTCGTTCCACGTCGATGATCAGAAGGGATTCTATTACTGTTTCGGCTGCCACGCCAAAGGGGATGCGATCAGTTTCGTGAAAGAGACTGAGAATGTCTCGTTCATCGAAGCGGTCGAGATTCTGGCGCGCGAGGCCGGGATGCCGATGCCGGCGCGCGATCCTAAAGCCCAGGAGAAACAAGATCGGCGCTCGCAACTGGCCGAGGTGATGGAGCAGGCGGTGCAGTTCTTCCGCCTACAGCTCAAGACCGGGGCTGGGACTGCAGCGCGCGACTACCTGACCCGTCGGGGACTGGACGCACAGGCTTTGGATCGGTGGGAGATCGGGTTTGCCCCTGACGCTTGGCAGGCGTTGTGGGATCATCTGACCGGCAAGAACGTGGCCGAGGACTTGATCCTAGGGGCCGGTCTGGCCAAGCCGTCGAACAAGGGCAAGAAACCCTATGACACCTTCCGCAACCGGATCATGTATCCGATCCGCGACCCGCGCGGACGCTGCATCGCCTTTGGCGGTCGGGCCATGGACCCGAATGACAACGCCAAATATTTGAATTCGCCCGAGACCGATTTGTTCGACAAAGGGCGCAGCCTCTACAACCACGGCCCCGCGCGGCAGGCGGCGGGGAAGGGGCAGTCTCTGATTGTGGCCGAGGGCTACATGGACGTGATCGCTCTAGCCGAGGCCGGATTCGGCGCGTCAGTCGCGCCCTTGGGGACGGCGATCACCGAACATCAGCTGCAATTGCTCTGGCGCATCTCCGATGAGCCGATCATCGCGCTAGATGGCGACACGGCGGGGCTGCGTGCAGCGATGCGGGCGGTTGATCTGGCCTTGCCGCTGCTGGAGGCCGGCAAATCCTTGCGCTTTGCCCTGATGCCCGAAGGCAAGGACCCCGACGATCTGTTGCGCGCCGAAGGGGCGGGGGCGGTTCAGGCTGTGTTGGATGCGGCAATCCCGATGGTCAAACTGTTGTGGCAACGCGAGACCGACGGCAAGGTCTTCGACAGTCCTGAGCGTAAGGCGGCGCTGGATAAATCCCTGCGTGAGAAGATCAAGCTGATCCGCGACCCCTCGATCCGGTCGCATTACGGGCAGGAAATTAAGGACCTGCGCTGGCAATTGTTTCGCCCGCAGAGACAATCGCAAAATCGTGCGTGGCAACCGCGCGGAAAATGGCAGCCGCAGGCGCAACCTGCGACACCAGGCGCGCGCGCGTCGTTTCTGGCGTCGTCCGAGAACGCGGATATCCAGCTACGTGAAGCGGCCATTCTGGCAATTGCCATCCTAAATCCGCAGGTTGTCGTACAATTTGAGCATCAGCTTGAGGAAATGGATTGCCACGATCCCGATCACGCCGCCTTGCGCGAAGCGATCCTGCGCCATGCCATCGATGATCCTGACAACCTGAAAGACCACATCGTTCAAACTTTGGGGCCGGAACCCCTTGAAAACCTGCTGGCCCTTCGCCATGTCGCAGTGATCCCCTGTGTGTACAAACCGGGCGACGTTGAAAAGGCCGAGATGACGTTGGCCGAGGAACTCGCAAAGATCAAAGCGCTCCGGGGGTTGGATGCTGAGATTGCCGAAGCGGCGGAGGAACTGTCCGATCTGGCCGATGAGGCGCTGACATATCGGCTGGCGCAAGCCGCCGAAGAGCGCAACCGCACAAGCCGTAGCCAGAACGAAGACAGGGCCGTTTTCGACATCGCCGACAATGGTGCGCGAATCAACCGCGACGAGAAAGATGCGTTTGAGGCCATCATGTCGGGTATCAATTTCGAACGAAAACGCCGGTAAAGTGGTGTTTTCGTAAGGCACTGGAAAAGAAAAACGGGTAAACGGGTGGCCGAATCACTTCTACGCGCTAATGATTCGGCCAAGACGAATCACCCATCCCTGCAGGAGCATTGAATGGCCGCCAAGGATACGAACGAAGACCGCAAATCCGACGAGCAGGAACAGGAAATCTCGCTGGACATGAGCCAGGCCCAGGTCAAGAAGATGATCGCCGAGGCCCGCGAGAAAGGTTACATCACCTACGACCAGCTTAATCAGGTTCTGCCGCCTGATCAGGTCAGCTCGGAACAGATCGAAGACGTTATGTCGATGCTGTCCGAGATGGGCATCAACATCATCGAAGATGAAGAGGCCGAAGAGGAAGAGAACAAAGGCTCGACCGAGCTGGTCACCACCGAAGGCCCGCGCGAGGTTGCGCTGGCTGGTGCTGCAACCGAAAAGCTGGACCGCACCGACGATCCCGTGCGCATGTATCTGCGCGAGATGGGTTCGGTCGAACTGCTGAGCCGCGAGGGCGAGATTGCGATCGCCAAGCGGATCGAAGCCGGTCGCAACACCATGATTGCCGGTCTGTGCGAAAGCCCGTTGACCTTCCAGGCGATCACCATCTGGCATGACGAATTGCTGAGCGAAGACATTCTGTTGCGTGATGTCATTGATCTTGAGACGACTTTCGGCAATCAGCTGGACGAAGATGGTGAGGTTGAGGAACCGGTCGTAGACACATCCACAGTTCAGGCAGCCAAACCTGAAAAGGATACGGGTCCGGAGCTGGATGCTGACGGCAACCCGATCGCCAGCGACGACGATGACGACGAAGACGATCAGGCCAACATGTCACTTGCCGCGATGGAAGCGGCACTGAAGGATCAGGTTCTGACTACGTTGGAACGCATCTCGACCGACTTCGCAATGCTGTCCGAAATGCAGGACAGCCGGATTTCTGCGACGCTGAATGAGGATGGCACTTTCAGCGCGAAGGACGAAGAAACCTATCAGAAGCTGCGCGCTGAGATTGTTGAACTGGTGAATGGTCTTCACCTGCACAACAACCGGATCGAAGCTCTGATCGACCAGCTTTATGGCATCAATCGCCGGATCATGTCACTGGACAGCTCGATGGTGAAACTGGCTGACCAGGCTCGCATCAACCGTCGCGAGTTCATCGATGCCTATCGTGGCCGCGAGTTGGACCCGAACTGGCTGGCCGAAATGGCCGAGAAGCCGGGGCGGGGTTGGCAGATGTTCATCGAACGCTCGACCGAAAAGGTTGAGGAACTGCGCAACGACATGGCTCAGGTTGGCCAATATGTTGGTCTGGATATCCCTGAATTCCGCCGCATCGTGCAGCAGGTTCAAAAGGGTGAGAAAGAGGCGCGGCAAGCCAAGAAGGAAATGGTCGAAGCCAACCTGCGTCTGGTGATCTCGATTGCCAAAAAGTACACGAACCGTGGCCTGCAGTTCCTTGATCTTATTCAAGAAGGTAACATCGGCCTGATGAAGGCGGTGGACAAGTTCGAATACCGCCGCGGCTACAAGTTCTCGACCTATGCGACCTGGTGGATCAGGCAGGCAATCACGCGCTCGATCGCGGATCAGGCGCGCACGATCCGTATTCCGGTGCATATGATCGAGACGATCAACAAGCTGGTTCGGACCGGTCGTCAGATGCTGCACGAAATCGGCCGCGAGCCGACGCCGGAAGAGCTGGCCGAGAAGCTGCAGATGCCGCTTGAGAAGGTTCGCAAGGTAATGAAGATCGCCAAGGAGCCGATCAGCCTTGAGACGCCCATCGGCGACGAAGAAGACAGCCAACTGGGCGATTTCATCGAGGACAAGAATGCCGTGCTGCCGCTGGACAGCGCCATTCAGGAGAACCTCAAGGAAACCACGACACGGGTTCTGGCCTCGCTTACACCGCGTGAAGAACGTGTTCTGCGGATGCGCTTTGGCATCGGTATGAACACCGACCATACGCTGGAAGAGGTTGGTCAGCAGTTCAGCGTGACCCGCGAACGTATCCGTCAGATCGAGGCGAAAGCGCTGCGGAAGCTGAAACATCCCAGTCGGTCGCGGAAACTTCGGTCGTTCCTGGACCAGTAAGTCAAAGGCGCCCTGGGGCGCCTTTTTCTTTGTGTCGTTCACGATGGCCGAACTTCACTTCAATTTGGCGAGAACGCGCAAGGATCGCGTGGTGGCACGCTCTATATCGCGGGTGTCCACTCATGGGACAGGCCGGGGCGAGGTGGTGACGCTGATGACCCTCGGCCACCCTCAACTGCGGTTCAGAGGATGGTCGACGCGTTTGCGGAATGCGCTAGGGGCTTGTCCGGTCCAGCGCTTGAAGGCAGTGGAAAAGGCGGCCTGGTCAGAATAGCCCAGGCAATAGGAAATCTCGGACAGGTTCATGCCGTTCTTGATGAACGTCTGCGCCAGATCGCAGCGCAAATCCTCGACGATTTCACGATAGCTGGTCCCCTCATCCGACAACCGGCGCGCCAAGGTGCGCGGGCTAAGACCAAGCTCCGCCGCAGCTTCTTCGGCCTGAATGATGCCACCCGGCATTGAACCGGTGATCAGACCTTCGATCTTTGCCCGCGTCTTTTGCTGAGGTGAGCGACGCTCGGACAGCAGGCGCTCGGCATATTCCAGCAAATGAGCGCGCAAACTGGGGTCATAGGTCGGAACCGGGGTGTCCAGAGATGGCAGTGACAGGATGATCTCAAGCCGTTCCGCCCCGAATGCCACGGGGAACCCTCCGATTTTCGCGAATGCGTCCGCGTGCTGACCAACTTCGTGTTGAAAGCGAATTTCAATCGGTTGCAGCTGGGTTTGTGTTAACGCGCGCATCCGGGCAATGGCCGCGAACAACAGGAACTCGGTGCGGCGGTGATAGCGGTGGAATCCGGGGTCCTTCCAGTTCGCCTCGAGCGAGGCGGAGTTGCCCGACACACGCAGGCGGAAGGCCAGAGCCGGGTCGATGATGCCATGAAAACGTGCGGTGTTTTCCATCACCTGTTTCAGATCGCGTGAATATTTACTGATATAGGCCGTGACGCTTGATGAAGAGCTGAACTGCAGCCCTGCGCTTGCGCCAAAGGTGATATCGCCGACCGCGTCGCAGGCATGGCGTACAAACAGCGCCTCTTTATGCGCACTGTACTGAGTTGCTGGTGGAGCGATATCTGACCGTTGCAAATCGCTGTACCCGAGTACGCGATCAACGACCATTGCATTTGCACGGGCCTCAAGTGCGTGGGACAGCAACTGAATTCTGGAGATATCAACGTCCATCTATCCTGCCTGAAACACATGCGAATGTATCTGTACAGCCTAGCGGTAATACTGCACGCAACGCCAGCATTTGGACGATGACCTGAACTCGCAAGGAATTGACCGGAATTGCCAAGACGGACGGCCTGACCCGAAGTATCTTGAAATTGTTGTCGGGTTTGCACCTTTATCGGGGATAAGGTCAGAGCCTGGGCGAGCGGTCTACCAAACCGTCTCAACGGGTTCCCCGGCACCTCCCGTTCCATTCATGTCGCATTGCAGCGGTCCGATGAGCGTGCGAGCATTCCGCAATTCTGCGGCAACTCTTTTAAATATCATGCCAGACCTGACCATGCCGGAAACTGATCTGATCGTCTTTGACGGTGAATGCGTGCTGTGTTCCGGTTTCTTTCGGTTCATGTTGCATCACGACAAGGAACATCGGTTCCGCTTTGCCACTGCGCAGTCTCGGCTTGGGCAACGGCTTTATGCGCAGCTGGGTCTGCCGGTCACGGATTTTGAAACCAATCTGGTCATCATCAACGGGCGGGTTCACCAAAGGCTGGATGCCTTTGCGGCGGCGATGCGGGCTTTGCCGGGGCTGTGGCGGGTTCTTGCACTTTGCCGATACCTGCCGCGCATCGTAAAAGACCCACTTTATCATGCGATTGCCCGAAATCGATACGCGTTGTTTGGGCGGCGTCAGACCTGTCTAATTCCTGATCCGTCGCTAACCGAGCGGTTTGCAATCGATGGATTCTGACGACGATCCGTTTTTGCAAGCGCTCGCTGGAGGGCGGGGTCTGCCGCCAGCCGTCCGAGCCTTGCATCGGCGCGAAGGGCGGTATCTCGGGCGTTGCGATGTCACGCGGGGCAGGGGGCCGTTTGTGGCGATGGCTCTGCGTGCCGGTAGGTTCCCGCCCTCGGGCCAGGACCTGCCCGTATCGCTCAACATTCAGCGCGATGGTGACAGATGGATTTGGACGCGTGACTTCGCGGGTCACAAGACCCGTTCGTGGCTCAGCGTTGATCGATCTCGGGACTGCGTCCGCGAGCAAATCGGAGTGCTGACGATTTGGATGCGGCCCAGCCCTGCCGAAGCAGGATTGAGCATCGCGATCCATCGGCTCTGCCTGTTCGGCATTCCGTGCCCGCGGTCTCTGCTGCCCCGATCGGCTTCGACCGAAGGCGAGGATGATCAATCGCGGTTTTGTTTCGACATCTCAGCATATTTGCCCGGAGGTGGTCTGTTGATCCGATATCAGGGTTGGCTGGCACCCGATAACGAAAATCAGGGTGTCGCCTGAAATGATTGTGAGGCACACTGTTCTGACGAGCGCGCCGGGCTAAGCTATACCTCAGGTGGAAACAGGAAGATGGTAACGATGAAACAGTTTATCTCATTGGTGATTGCGGCTCTGATGGCGCTGAGCGTACCTGTCACCGCAAACGCGTCCCGCAATGGTTTTCAGACCGCGGCGATCAATAATACCGAATTCGAAGTTATTCCGCGCGGGCGCCAGGACATTGACGGTTATTGGTGTGCGGCTGCTGACTTTGCACGCCGAAATCTGGGAGCAGGTTGGCAGGACAGGATCTATGTGCTGCGCGGCTATGGCCCAAGTGTCACGACGGGGCGCAAGACAGCTGTTCAGTTTGCGCTGAAGATGCCCGCCAATGTCGATCAGCAAGGCAGTATCTCTGTCGGGTTCAAAGCCGGTGACAGCATGTCGGTACAAGGTGCGAATGGCCGCTGTAATCGCCGGTTGCTGCGCAATTGATACATGGCGCAGTCTGAATTCACGATCCAGACGCAGGGCGCGGGACTCTATGAGTTTACCGCGCCCGTGCGTACGTGGCTGCAGCCGTTTTCAGATGGTTTGCTGACGCTCTTTGTGCGGCATACGTCGTGCTCATTGCTGATCCAGGAAAATGCCGACCCCGAGGTTCAGACCGACTTGCGCGCCTTCTTCGACCGACTGGTGCCGCCTTCGGATCATCCTACGATGTCCTATCTGCGCCACACTTATGAGGGACCGGACGACATGCCTGCTCATATCAAGGCGGCGATGATGCCGGTTTCGCTGTCGATTCCGGTCACAGCCGGGCAGCCTGTTCTGGGCACATGGCAAGGCATCTATCTGTTTGAACACCGTAACGCCCCGCATTTGCGAAAGGTTGCAGCGCACTTCTCGTGACCCTTTATTTAGCGGTGAAAAATTCCGACTACCCAAATCCTAGCGGCTGTCCTATAGTTGTGGATAAGTAGGCCGTAGTGCTTACAACAAGAGGCGGAACTAGGGACGAGGAGACGGCGGATGCGCTGCCCGTTTTGCGGAAATATCGATACTCAGGTCAAGGATTCACGCCCGGCAGAGGATCACGTGGCGATCCGCAGGCGCCGGTTTTGTCCGGCCTGTGGCGGCCGGTTCACCACCTACGAGCGCGTGCAACTGCGCGATCTGGTTGTCATCAAGACCAACGGAAAACGCGAGGATTTCGACCGCGACAAGCTTGAGCGTTCGATCCGCATTTCGATGCAGAAACGCCCGATTGAGCCGGACCGGATCGACCAGATGATCTCGGGCATCGTGCGCCGACTTGAGAGCATGGGCGAGACGGATATTCCATCCAATAAAATAGGTGAAATCGTCATGGAGGCGCTGGCCCGGATTGACACTGTTGCGTATGTTCGCTTTGCAAGTGTCTACAAGAATTTCCAGGCGGCCGATGATTTCGAGGAGTTCGTCCACGAGTTGCGCCCGCCGCAGCCCACGACGGATGAGTGAGCGAAACAGATAAGCGATTTATGGCGCTGGCCCTGTCACTAGGGCGGCGCGGCCAGGGCCAATGCTGGCCTAATCCCTCCGTCGGGTGCGTTGTCGTGCATAATGGGCGGATTGTCGGGCGCGGCTGGACGCAGCCCGGTGGACGTCCGCATGCAGAAACCGAAGCCTTGACACAGGCCGGGTCAGCGGCGGAGGGCGCGACGGCTTATGTCTCGCTTGAGCCATGCGCGCACCACGGAAAGACACCGCCCTGCGCACAGGCATTGATCGACGCCAAGGTCGCACGCGTCGTCTGCGCAATTGAGGACAGCGATCCGCGGGTGGCCGGGCGGGGCTTTGACATGTTGCGCGCTGCCGGGATCGACGTGCAGACCGGTGTCATGGCTTATGAGGCCGAGCAGGACCATGTCGGGTTCTTCCTAAAAACGGAACAAGGCCGCCCGTTTGTGACGCTCAAACTGGCCAGCAGCTTTGATGGGCGGATCGCAACGGAGAGCGGCCACAGCCAGTGGATCACGGGCCCCGAGGCGCGGCGGGCAGTCCATGCGATGCGTGCCCGGCATGATGCGGTTATGGTCGGGGCAGGGACGGCGCGGGCGGATGATCCGTCGCTGACAGTGCGCGATCTGGGCGTGACGCAGCAACCCGTACGTGTGATCGTGTCTCGCCATCTCGATCTGCCCTTGATGGGGCAACTGGCTCGGACTGCGAAAGATATTCCAGTCTGGCTCTGCCATGGCCCGCACCCCGATGCCGAACGCGCCCGCACGTGGGAGGGGCTGGGCGCAAGGTTAATTCCCTGCGCGCTTCAGGGGCATCACGTCGACGCCGCCGACCTTTTACAACAGCTTGGTCAGGCCGGTCTGACACGCATTTTCTGCGAGGGAGGGTCGGCTTTGGCAGGCTCTCTGCTCAAGGCTGATCTGGTGGACGAGCTGGTGGGCTTCACCGCAGGGTTGATGATCGGGGCCGAGGGGCTGTCTGCAATTGGCGCGCTTGGTCTTGAGACGCTCGAAGCCGCCCCCCGGTTCGATTTGATCGAGACGCGGGTTTTGGGCGGTGACCTCCTGCATCGCTGGGCGCGGACGACGCGCTGAAGGTCAACGCCACAGATGTGCGTAGGTCGCCAATGCGCCTTGGAGTTTCGACAGAATGCGATTGATCGGTCCCCGAGAGTATGACCCCTCCTGCGCCAGTCGCTCAACGGCGATTTCGACCGGGCAGGTTTGTCCGGTCTCTGGATCGAAATAGCGCGGATAATCGATCAGCGCAGCATGCACCAGGCCCAGCAAGGACGGCCGTGCCCCCCTGCGCGCCGGAACCGCTCCCAAGTCAACCGTTAGTCCCCAGCCTGCGTAAAAGGGTGCTCCCAGAGTGGTGACTTTCACATCGCGTAATAGCGCCTCGAAACCCATCAGGGATGTCATGGTCCAAAGCTCATCCACCTGCGTCAGCAGCGTCGCGGGATCGGTCTTGTAAGCGATCACGTCAGCCAGACCCTCGGCATCGATCTGCCCATCGCGCAATCCGGCTTCGACATCAGGATGGGGTTTGTAGATCAGAACCGCATCCGGGTTGGCCCTACGTGCTGCACGCAGTAGCTCCAGATTGGTGCGGACGGTGCTGGTGCCCAACCTGATCGAGGCGTCGTCTTCAACTTGTCCGGGCACCAGTATGCGGCGGCCTTCCGGAAGCAGCGGCGCGGGATCGCCTGTGTTGTACTTGCTCAGCCCGCCTGCCAACAGCTGCGCCAACAGGCGTTCGGCCCGGAGCCGTTGGTCCGGTCGCAGGGTTTCGCGCGCAGCGATCCATTCCTCCAGCCGACTTGGGCGTGTGGGGTCATAGTAGATGCCCAGATCATCCGTCACGAGCGAGAGGGGAGGGACAAGTTCCGCCCCCAGCCCGCGCGAACGCAAGAAGCCATCCTCAACGTGAATAACATCTGCCGATTCCCCGGCCCGGCTGGCCCAGCACATATGCGGCCCAGATGGTGTCTTTGGTGGCTCGGCCACAAACCGGAGCTTGCCATGCTGGCCGAACATCTGCTGCAGATGGCGGCGCTTCCAGACCCGCATGCCTGATGCCGTCCAGCCCTTATGATCCTCGCGCCACGCGCGGGTGGAAGCTTCGAGCGTGTCCAGCACGGTTGCAAGCTCGCACAGCCTGTCATGAAACGGATCATACCAGCGTGGATAAAGGATCATGGCTGCCGCGAACAATTGCGCGCGTGTCAGGTTGCGCTGGCGACGCTGCACGGGAAACTCGTCCTGCGTCAACCCCCAGCCAGCATAGAAGGGCTGACCGAATACACGAGGTTTATGCCCCGTCAATATCGCCTCGAACCCAAGTTGCGAGGACACCGTGTAAACGCCTACCGCCCCTTCGAGTAGGGATAACGGGCTGATCCGGTCGCTCAGGAACGAGATTCTCTCATTCAGGTCTTCTTGCAGGAAATATCCATCCCGATGACCAGTGGCAGTCTCCGGATGGGTTTTGATCAGAATACGTGCGCCCGGGTTTTCCTCTTGCGCGACGAACAGCATTTCCAGAAATCGTGCACGGCTCGCGCCGCTTGCCGTAACGGCTGCATCACCTTCTGTCTGGTCGATGACAAGAACGTAGCCCGGATCGGGGAGCGGCTGATTCAGATCGAAGGCGGAATACTTGCTCAGATGCAGTTCGTGCATGCGTGCGATACTGTCGCGTGCACGGTTCAGCAGTGCAGTGTTGTCCAGCGGGTGGGTGGCGAGAAGCGTTTCCAGATCGGACGGGGTGCTTGGATCGAAATGCAAGCCCGATCGATCCAGTAGCAGGCCAATCGGCGGTTCGCCCTCACGACCGGGGTGGAGCGAACGCAGGAACGCATCCTCGACCCGCAGAACCGCTGCGTCGCGCTTTTCAGCGATCGACAGCCCGCGATGCGCCGTCGGACTGTTGCCCCAGACGCCAACCAGATCTCGGGCCTGCGGCAGGCCGAGCTTTATGTCATAACCTGCTAGCGACAGAATGCGCCGCACCCGTCGCTGTGTCAGGAACCCCCCGTTGTAAACAAAAAGCCGAGAGCGTTCGCCCTCGGCTGGCTGTTCCGGCTCAACACGCATGTATCAGCCACCCGTTAGGGTTGCCACATTCGCGATCGGTGTCAGGCCTCCTGCGATGAGCGAGATGGATTTGGTCCACTGCGCATACGGGGCCTCGGTCACATAGATCGTGTCATCGTCGCGGATGACGAAATCGCGGGCGATGAACAAACCGTTGGGGGCGGTAAGGTTCAGCAGATAGATCATGCGCTGGTCGCCCTGAAGATCGGCTCGACCCACGACGTTTCGTGCGATGTCCTGACGTTCTTTGCGCAGTACGAAGATACCGGTCGGATCTGAAGAGAGCGATTGAAGGCCGCCGACCTGGGCCAGCGCTTCGAGCGCCGAGAGGTCCTGACTTTCAAAAGCCACGCGGGATTGCCCGCCAGTGGAACCCAGTGCGATATAGGACCGGCTGTCCTGTTCGACCAGAATACGGTCACCGCCACGCAGGGCGATGTCTGTTTCAGGGTTGCGGAACAGGTCGTCATACCAGATCGTACCGCGCTGATTGCCGCGAATGACGGTCACCAACGCGATGTCTGAGGCGACAGCCACACCACCCGCACTGGCCAACATGGTCGACAAGGTGCCAGTGGGGCGTTCGATCGGGTAAATCCCCGGCGCACCGATGGTGCCGGTCAGCGAAACCGTCGAGCCATCTCCGGGCGTGCGGCTGACCTGAACCTGCGGATCGGGGGTCTGCTCTTCCAGTTTTGAGGAAATCAGAGCGCGCAGTTGTTCGGGGGTATTGCCCGCGGCGCGAAGACGTCCGGCATAGGGCACGAAGATATAGCCGTCGCTGTCGACCTGCAATTCGGTCAGGCTGGCGGCGCCTCCTGCGGCAGAGGTCAGCAGACCATCCTCGACGTTCTCCCAGACTGTCAGGTTCAGGGTATCGCCGGGGCGAACGGTATCAGAGGCTACGCTCTGCGCGCTGCGGAAGGATTGTGAAAACCCGAATTGTGGAACGGCCGCAGCGGCGCGGGCGACGCGATCATCGACCTCGACAACAAAAGCGTTGCCGCCGTTTTCAAACGATCCGGCCAGGATTTCAGTTTTGTTCGGGCCGGATTTCGGAAGCTGGCACGCTGCCAGCAGGCCGAGAGCTGCCACAAGGACGGCCCCCCGTGTCCATCGGGTTGGAAAGCGCTGCACTGCCGATTTACCTCAGTCGTCTTTGTTTTGGGAAGGTTACCCGGTAGGTTGTGAAACTTCCAGCACCACTTGATCGGGGTCAGCGAACAAGCTGCAACTGTGGCGCGGGGGCCGCGTTGCGGCCAAGAACGACTTGATAGGGGTCCTGAGGCCGTAGCATCATGTCGACGGTCCGTCGCAACAATTGGCGTCGTCCGCGACGCGAATAAAACCCGCCCGGAACCTGGCTGGTTTCCAGCAGGAACCTTCGATAGGTGCGATAAGCCGCGCTGTCAGGTGCGGTTGGTGCGGCAAAAAACGCCTCGATGGATTGGCCGGATACGAATTCTGGCTTGTCATAGACAGACCGCCCGAAAAGCATAAGGGGGATACCGCGCCACAGCGCTTGCTGTCCCGCCGTAGAGTTTACGGTCACCGCTGATCGCGCTTCGGCCAGCAGCTTGGCCAGTTTGCCTCCGGGCACGTAATGCACACGATCACCGAGGCCGTGCGCACGTGCGAACTCCCGAGCAAGCAGTCGCAGAGGTTCGCGATGGTTCTCAAGCGGGTGTTCCTTGATGACCAGATGGTGATGCGCGTGCGCCCCTTTGGCGAAGCCTGCGATCACTTGCTCAAGAAAGCTGCTCATACAGCTGAAATCAGAATGCGATTGGACCGAGCTGTCATGGCCCAATTGCAGCAACACCAGATGATAGGGAAACCCGCCCCATTTGACTTTTGTCGTGGCGATCCTGCGTTGAATGCGATGAAACGGCATCAGGGATAGCCGTTTGAAATACAGCCGGAACTCTGTCGAAACCGGCAAGCTCCGGTGGGGTCGAAAATTGCGATAGCGGTGATTCAGGAACAAGACGAACCAATGGTAAAGAGCGCCATAAAAGATGTGCTGACGCATATCTCCCCAATGCGATGGCGGTGGTGGGGTTGGCCCTTCAGATTGCGCAAGCGCCGCTCGCATGTCGGCCACATCTAGCTTCATCAATCGAGAGTTCCCGTTCGAACCGTTGCGTTCATAGGTCACCCACCAAGGGCGCAGATATCCTTCCTCAAACACATGGACGGTCAGGCCACGCTCATTCGCGATGCGCACTGCCTGCGCGTGTACCGGTCGTGTATCGCCATAGAGCACGATGTCAGTCACGCTGTGGTCGCAGATCAGATCGCTGAACGCTTGCGGCCAGCGTTCGGGTGTGTCGAGATAAGGAATATAGCTGCCCCGGTCAGACCAGAACGCCTGATCACCAGCATTGAAACCAACGCGCCAGACCCGAGCCCCCGCCGCGCGCAGCATCCGACCCAGCGAATTGAAGAACGGGCCATGTGGTCCCTGTAGAAACAGAAACACGCGCCTGTCTGGGCAGGGGGGGCTGAGTGTCATAGGGTCTGCTCTTGCCGTGGTGTTGTGGTGCGTATTGCTAAAATTATGCCTCTTTGCCACTTTGACGGCAAGGCAGGGCTTGCCGGGTGGGTCATCGATCTTTACCTGCGAAGGCGAAGCTATGCTCCGAGGGTTACCAAAATGTTTACAGGCATCGTCACCGACATCGGCACCGTCACCGAACTGGACCAGCAGGGTGATCTGCGCGCCCGGATTGAAACTGCTTATGACACGGCAGGCATCGACATTGGCGCCTCGATCGCAAGCGATGGGGTGTGCCTGACCGTTATCGCGCTTGGTGACAACTGGTATGACGTTCAGATCAGCGCCGAGACGGTTTCGAAAACCAATCTGGACAGCTGGCGAGTCGGTAAACAGATCAATCTGGAGCGCGCCCTGAAAGTGGGTGATGAACTGGGGGGGCACATCGTCTCGGGTCACGTGGATGGCGTGGCCGAGGTCGTGGCCCTCAAGGATGAGGGCGATAGTACGCGGGTCACCCTGCGCGCGCCCGCCGATCTTGCACGGTTCATTGCGCCAAAAGGGTCTGTTGCGCTGAACGGAACCTCGCTGACGGTGAATGATGTAGAGGGTTGCGATTTTGGGATTAACTTCATCCCGCACACCAAAGAAGTCACAACTTGGGGCGATGTATCGGTCGGGGATCGGGTGAACCTCGAGATCGACACGCTGGCGCGGTACGTGGCGCGTTTGGCGGAAATGTCCTGAAACAGGCGCGTTGCTTGAGGTGTGCAGGCTTTGAGGACTGGTCTTTGCACCCTCACTGGTCTATTCCGCCCTGCAAACATGCCATCTGAAAGGCTGCCCCATGAGCTTTGAAACCCCCGGACCGGTCGAGGCCCAATTGCGCGAGGCGATCAGCCCGATCGAAGAGATCATCGAAGAGGCCCGCAGTGGCCGGATGTATATTCTGGTCGACCACGAAGATCGTGAGAACGAGGGTGATCTGGTTATCCCAGCGGAATTTGCTGATGCCGAGGCGATCAACTTCATGGCCACCTATGGGCGCGGCCTGATCTGTCTGCCCATGACGGCAGAGCGTGTCGAGCGTCTGGGTCTGCCGATGATGGCCGTGAACAACTCTTCCCGGCACGAGACAGCGTTCACCGTTTCGATCGAAGCACGTGAGGGAGTATCAACCGGGATATCCGCCGCTGATCGCGCGTTGACGGTGGCAACTGCGATCAACGAGCAGAACACCATGGCGCATATCGCGACCCCCGGTCATATCTTTCCACTGCGTGCCAAGCGGGGCGGGGTGTTGGTGCGCGCGGGCCATACCGAGGCCGCCGTTGATATCTCGCGTCTGGCGGGGCTGAATCCGGCGGGTGTGATTTGCGAGATCATGAAACAGGATGGCACCATGGCCCGCCTGCCTGATCTGGTCACGTTCGCCAAAGAGCATGGCATGAAGATCGGCACGATCAGTGATCTGATCAGTTATCGCTCGCGCAATGACAATCTGGTTGTGGAAACCTCGCGTGAGATGGTGAATTCAGAATATGGCGGCGAGTGGGAGATGCGGATTTTCACCGACCAGACCCATGGCATTGAACACGTTGTCATGATCAAGGGTGATATTACCACGCCAGAGCCGGTCCTGACACGAACCCATGCCTTGCATGAAGCGCCCGATATTCTGGGCCTCGGCCCAAAATCCTCGCGCGAACTGCCGCGGGCGATGGATAAGATTGCCGAAGAAGGGCGGGGCGTCGTTTGCCTGTTCCGTCAACCACGCAATTCGCTCTATGCGGCGGACGATGAGGGGCCGCGCACCATCAAGCAAACCGGTCTGGGCGCGCAGATCCTGTCTAAGATGGGTGTTCAGGAACTGGTGTTGCTGACGGATTCGCCGGAAACCGTGTATCTGGGGCTTGACGCGTTTGGCCTGTCCATCGTCGGCACCCGTTCGATCCTGAAGGAAGACTGATCATGGCTGAACAAGACAAGCACGGCATTCTGCCGACGCCGGCATTCGACAAACCGGTGAAGCTGCTGATCGTAGCCGCTCCGTTCTATCGCGCTATCGCTGACAATCTGATTGCGGGTGCCAAGGCCGAGATCGAGGCCGCTGGCGGTACCTGCGAGGTTGTCGAGGTGCCCGGCGCGCTGGAGATTCCCACCGCCATCGCCATGGCGGACCGTCAGTGCAATTTTGACGGCTATGTCGCGCTGGGCTGCGTCATTCGCGGTGAAACCACGCACTACGAAACCGTCTGCAATGACTCGAGCCGCGCCATCCAGCTGATGGGCCTGCAGGGGCTGTGCATCGGTAACGGCATCCTGACTGTCGAGAATGACGATCAGGCCGAGGTCCGCGCCAACCCCGAAAAGATGAATAAAGGCGGTGGCGCAGCTGCTGCGGCCTTGCATCTGATCGCGCTCAGCCGTAAGTGGGGCTCTTCCAAAAAGGGCGTGGGCTTCAAGCCGCCGTCCGAGTCCATCCTTGTGGCGGGCGACAGCAACGGATCCACGACAGCATGACCCAGACAGACGCGCCGAAACCGGCCAAACAGAAACGCCTGATGAAATCCGCCGCCCGGCTTTATGCCGTGCAGGCGCTGTTCCAGATGGAGCAGTCAGGCCAGACGACCGAACAGGTTGTGAATGAGTTTCTGGATCACCGGTTTGGCGCTGTCTATGAAGGCGAAGAAATGCTGGATGGCGATATCAGCGTCTTCCGCAAGCTGGTTGATGACGCTGTGAACTATCAGGCGCCCATCGACCAGATGACCGACCGGGCTTTGGTGGCAAAATGGCCCATCGCGCGCATCGATCCGACACTGCGCGCTGTGTTCCGTGCGGCTGGTGCAGAGCTGACCCAAAGCGATACACCGCCGAAAGTCGTCATCACCGAATTCGTTGACGTGGCGCGTGCGTTCTTCCCCGATGGTAAAGAGCCCAAATTCGTCAACGCCGTGCTCGACCACATGGCGCGCGAGGCCCAGCCCGAGGCGTTCTGACGCCTTTACCGCGACCAGACATGCGCTAAACTGAATGTCAGAGCGCAAGGAGGTTCGCCATGCCCAAACTGGTCCGTCTCTATATCACGCAGGTTGCTTGGGGTTTTGTCATCTCGGCTGTGTTTGTCGGGGTGCTGCTGGCACTCAACGTAGCCAATCTGCGCCACCTCATTACCAGTTCGGAAATCGGTCTGATCGCACTTGCGATGATCTGGTTCATGAACGGGATTGTCTTTGCGGGTGTTCAGTTCGCCTATGCAATCATGAGCATGGCGGAAAAGCCCAACAAACCACGCGGCGGAACACCTGTTGCGCATGGGCTGAAGCCAGCGCCCATTAAGCAGGAAGCCCACACAGGGCGCTGAATTTTCTGGAAAATATGTGGCGGGACCACCAGTCAACCGTGCGGTTTGATTCCCGAGGACCTGTATGTACAGGTGGGCGCCAGGTAATCAGGCCAGGACCTGAACAGAGCCAGCCCCCTCGGAATTGCTTAAGGCCACCAGAATGCTACCTGTCACAAGAAGGGCAGAACCCGCCACAGGCCTAACTAGGGCGTCTGACGGGTTCGCACAAGGGGTCAGGCGTCAACAGTTTCGTGCAAGGCTGTGCGCATCTTGCCGAAATGTTCGTCCCAACCATTGTCCAGCGCAAGGATCAGACCGAAAGCGTCAGCACTCTGTGGCAGTCCTTCGTGAACTAGCGCGAGGCGAGTGCCGCCCGCAACAGGCTCCAGCGTCCATTTCACAACGCTGACGGCATCACCCATCGGTTTCACTGTGAATGTGTATTCCAGGTAATGCGGTTCACGGGCTTCGCGCACTTCACCCCAGATCAGAAGGTCTCCGCTCGTGGTGCCGAACATCTCGAGCTTTTCTCCTGCCGCAAGAGGGCGCTGTGGTTTATGGAACCATTCGGCCAGACGCTCGGGTTGGGTGAGGTAGGCCCAGACGGTTTCAGGCTCGGCACGCAGGAAGATGGTTTTCTGCAATACGGCGTTCGTCATTTCTTATTCCTTTCAATGGCTTCTTTCAGATTGGCAAGGCGGTCGTCCCAGAACCGGTCGAAGAAACTGAGCCAGTCCAAGACCGGAGCCATCCCTTTGGGTTCAAGGCGATTGATACGTTCACGCCCGCGAGCCTCTACGGTGATCAACCCGCCGTCCGATAGTACGGTCAGGTGCTTTTTGACGGCGGCGCGGGTCATGTCGAAGCGCTCGGTCAATTGCGCGATCGTCATATCCTGCGCCGCCAGCATCTGAACGATGTCGCGGCGGGTCGGGTCCGCCAGTGCGCGGAACGCGTTTTGGGTCTGTGTGTTCATCGGGCACCTCAGATTAGATACCATTTGGTTTCATATTATTGCGATACCAAATGGTACTGTGTCAAGTTGCTTGATTTTTGTTCACGAATTGTTCACATTTGAAGCATGACACTCGACCTGCAACCCGGACAGAAACTTGCGCGCGGCGTATCGCGTCACTTGGCGACCCATGGCTATGTTTCGATTGAAGAATTCGTCCCATCCCGCGGGCTGCGAGTGGATGTGATGGGCCTGGGCCCCAAGGGTGAATTGTGGGTGGTCGAATGCAAGTCCAGCCGCGCCGATTATCAGTCGGATTCCAAGTGGCAGGGCTATCTGGAATGGTGCGACCGATTCTTCTGGGCGGTTGATACGGATTTCCCGACCGAGCTTTTGCCAGCGGAAACAGGTCTGATCATCGCCGATGCTTACGACGCGGAAATAATCCGCATGGGGCCCGAAAGCAAATTGGCCCCTGCGCGACGCAAGAAGATGGTGCAGAAATTCGCAGTGGATGCGGCCCGTCGTCTGCAGACCCTGCGCGACCCTCGGATTTAATCTTTGACCGCCCGAGCTGCCTGCGCGGCCGCGCGGATTTCCTCGGCGATTTCTTCGGCTTCTTCAGGATCGAAATCCATTGGTATCTCGACACCGGGGCCTTCGATGAACAGGCGTACCATGCCATGATCGGTCGGGCCGATCTGCAGGTTCGCTTCGATATCGCGTTCGGTGTTAATACCCATGTTCGCCTCCGGGAAATGCGTCTTGGTGCTAACGTGCGATGGGTTGAGAATCAAGCGGACTATGAGGTCAGATAAAGCATGGAGACGATCACTCTCAGACCATTCCGCGCCGGGGATGCGCCGTGGTTGGTTGAACAACATGATGCGCTGTATACCCGCGACGAAGGATTTGATGACAGTTTTGGCCCTCTGGTGGCGCGCATCTTAGAGGATTTCATCGCGAACAATGATCCGGCTTGCGAACAAGGTTGGATCGCCGAGCGAGAGGGCCAAAGATTAGGCAGTATTTTCTGCGTCAAGCAGGATGATCAAACAGCCAAGCTGCGCCTGTTTCTGTTGGTGCCGGAAGCGCGCGGGAAGGGGCTGGGAAAACGATTGCTGACCACTTGTATGGGCTTTGCGCGTGACGTTAGATATCACGAGATGGTGCTTTGGACGCATGAAAGCCACGCGGCCGCCTGCGGGCTTTACCGCGCTTACGGATGGGAGCTGATTGACAGCAAGCCGGTGCATTCTTTCGGAGTCGATCTGGTCGAACAAAGCTGGCGAATTCGGCTTTAATCCCCTTGCAATCCCCGCACGCCTTCGCTAAATCGCCCTTCACGAGTGCCGCCTTAGCTCAGTTGGTTAGAGCGCTGGATTGTGGATCCAGAGGTCCCCTGTTCAAGCCAGGGAGGCGGTACCATTTCCCAAAACCTCAGAACGGTTTGCCCTATGCAAGTCTTTCGGTATATCCGGTGCTTGGCAAAAGCCGCATCCTGAAGACATGAGCATGACATGCCGGAAAAACATTCCATAGACATCCGCAGAAGCGCACGCCTGAGCGTAGCGCCCATGATGGATGGGAGCGACGCTTTCTGAAACCCCTTGTTTTATTGATCTCTCGGGGGGCTATGGAATTTTGTAGCACCATTTGTAGCACCAAGGTCTTGTTATTCTGAACAATTTACCCAGCTGGGATGAAGTATGAAAGTCGCCCGGAAGATGCTTCGGTGGTTCAAGGAAAGAAGCCACAAGCCATACCATTCCACTGAAACGTCGAGTGGAAAAGCAATCATGGAAAAGTTGTCGTCAATGTCCCATTTGCAAGAATATTTGAGCTACTACACGACGCTCACGGCTCCTGGTTATGCCGTATTGGTCACCGGAGACTGGGGAACCGGTAAGACCTACCAAGTCAAGAGCTGCCTTCCTGAAGAAGATCGACTGTATGTCAGCCTATTCGGTGTTCAGACTGTTGAACAGCTTCATTCCGAGGTATTCGCTGCCGCCGCCCCGACCATGGCGAAAGCCGAGAAGATGGTTGGCAAAGGAAGCGACATCGTCGCGGGAATGAAAGGCCCCTGGGCTTTGGCAGGTGCCATCCCGAGCGTATTTAACGCAGTTTTCAAGCGGGAAATCGAACCCACGAAAACCCTTGTGTTCGATGACCTGGAGCGCAGTGATCTGGAACTCAAGGATGTCTTGGGTGCGATCAATTCTTACGTTGAGCACTTGGGGTTTCGTGTCGTCGTTGTTGCACATGACGAAAAGCTCGCTGAGGAGTTCCTTCAGATGAAGGAGAAGACTTTTGGTCAGAGCATCCGAATTGAGCCTCAAATCGAAGATGCGCTGTCCCACTTCCTTGAGGACATCGGAAACCCGTCAGCAAAGAAATTTGCATCCAATCACAGAGCCCAGATTCAGGACACCTTCCTTCGTTCGGAGGCCCAATCCCTCCGTGTTCTTCGTCATGTGATCGAAGATTTGACGAGGTTGCATGATGCCTTGGGGACGGAACACCTTGAAAATACAGGTGCTATGGAGGAGCTGGTAAACACCTTTGTGGCATTCCAGATCGAGGTGAGAGCGGGAAACCTGAGGGAGAAAGACCTGCGCAATCGGCATGGTGTCCGCGTGGGGTATATGATGCGAATTCAGGGGAATGCGCAGAATCCCCCTGAAACACCCCCGCTGGTGACGGCAGATGAAAAGTATCCTGAGATCGACTTGGAAACTGGGATGCTGAACGATGCCGTCTTGGCTTCTATGTTGATTGATGGACGATTTCCCAAGGAGGAAATCCGTGCTTCGATAGATAATTCACCGCATTTCATAGTTCCTGGTGACGTTCCAGCCTGGAAGGTAGTCTCCCATTTTGATGAGTTGGATGATGAAACTGTTGAAGAAGCTCGAAAGCGGATGGATCATCAGTTTGAAAATCGTGAGGTGACTGAATCCGGCGAGATGCTGCATATCTTTTGTTTGCGAATGATGATGGCTGAATTCGGAATTTCTGAACAGAAAGTGGAAGACGTAGTTTCCGAAAGCAAAATTTACATTGATGACTTGCTGAAAGTGGGGGCACTTCCTCCCCGTGGAACGGACTGGCGATGGTTTGATGGTTTTCAGGACGCTTATGATGGGTTCGTTTACTGGGGGCGAGAACGGCATGCGGCAGCTTTCAAGGAAATCTGGGATCATCTGATCGCTTGTAGGGAAACGGCTTTCCAAAGGACAATACCGGCTATCCTTGATGATCTTCTCCGGCAGGTTGCTGAGGATCCGAAGGAGTTCTTTGAGGCGGTCTCCCCAACCAATAACGGGCCTAATCCGTATGCGATGATCCCGTTACTCCAGGAAGTGCCGCCCAAAAAGTTTGTTGAAGCTTGGTTTTCAGCAGATCGCAACGGCTGGCGAAAAGTAACCTACGCTCTCGAAAATCGGTATAGCTCCAACCTGTTGGAGCGCGACCTTTCTCCGGAGAAGGATTGGGCACTACAAGTACTGAAAGAACTTGAGCGGCGCGCTGATGAAGAGGTTGGCTTCCGGTCGCTGCGTATCAACAGAATTCGACCGAAGGTTCTCGTGGAATTGGCCCAGGCGGTGCAAGATGCTGAGACTGAGGCGATGTCGGATGGGGCATAGAGAGGCCGGATCTCAGAGCGGGAAAGAGGCCGCAAACGATCATTCAGCTGCATAGTCGCCCATCCTGGCTTTTGCAGCGGTGCGTCGTTGCTCAATGTAATGTGCCAAGTGGAGCAGGGGTACCTTGCTTGTGCGTAGATTCTTTCGACAAGCAGGGAACTCAAAACAGATCAGTCCCTTCTTGATCTTTCGTTCAAGAGCTTCTGGTTCAAGGCCAAAGTACTCTCTCGCCATCTGTGAGAAGGAGATCTCGTCGCGTCCATCATGGCGAGCTAACAGCAGCATCAACGTCGTCATATCAGTCTCAGCCAGCATGCATTTTCAGTTCTTTCGCGGCGGCGGCCCGTCTCTCATCAACGTAGTCCGCCAAATCCATCAGATGGACGCCCTTGGCGCATTTCTGGCTTTCTTCCTCCATGAGCACGAGTGGTAGCAGAATTTCCCCAGCTCGGATCTTTTCGTGGAACTTCCCGACAGACAGTTTGAACCAATCGCGCGCGACGGTTTCCGTGTCGATAATCGCTTTTGCATTGTACATTGCCATCATCATGATCGCCGTGTTCATTGGATTTCCTCTTGATTGACAGCCTTTTCGTAGGGGCTGCCTGGGTTGCGAAAACCGCCACCCACGGCGACGGTTTTGAGGAAATGGCTCAAATCGATTTTTGCAGAAGGAATTTTTGTAGGGGTTTGAAACCTCATTTTCGTGCGAAAAAGGTGGCAGAAGTGAAAACCAGTTTCACACTTGAACCAGCAACTTTTCGGTTTCGCGGATGGCAGCGGTTTTGTCATCGAGCGCGCGCTTGGCGCCACGCAGCTGCCGCCATCGCCATGCGAGATTGATGAGATCAATCGCTTTCGCGTCGAAGATCTGCTCGGTCTCGATATTCTGCTTCAGCGCTCGATCACCCAGGCCTTCACGATACTGGTTGGTGAATTTTCTGATATGCTCACCCAGCAGGTGAAGGCGATCCTCATCCAATTCCTCCAATCCGCGTCGCTCATGGAGGTTCTGCAGCAGATCCTGAGTGAGTTGTTTCGTTGTGCCCAGAGGCACGAGCCCCGTTTCCTGCCATTCGCCGGCAAGCAGGCGACCATGATAGATTGCCGCCAGCGTCAGCTCGTGAACCTCGCGTTCGGTCTCGATATCCATGTTGGATCCTCCAGTTGGTGAGGCCGCCCCGTGCGGCCTCTCAAGACGCCGGTGGGAGGAGGACCCTACCGGCGGGTGCGCTCACGCGGCGCGCGGGAAGTCCAGCCGGTCGAAAAGCCGGAGCAGGACATCCTGGAGGGCTTCGGTCAGCAGGCACAGGTCTTCGACGTAAGGGGCACTGGGGTCGAGATCCGCGAAATATGCAGCTTCCGGTCGGTTTGGATCATGCACATGCTCCAGCGAGAGCAACTCATGGAGACGCGCCAGGCCCTGTTGCAGACGCCGGGTGAGTACCGGGGCGTTGCAGACATCGTCGATCAGCGCGAGAGTCGCCTTCAACGCAGGTCTTCCGCCAAGAAGCAGAGATGCATTCTGGAGAGCTTCGGAATGGAACCGCAGAAAGTCCTGCAATTCGCCATGCGCCGGGGTAGTCAGGTCGAACATCACGTTCTCCTCGGTTACCGAGCGCAGGACGCGCGCGGCTTCAAGACCCGGCTGGGCTTGGGCATTCCCGGACCGGCCATTCACAGCCGACCCGGGCACCCACACTCTCGAAACGAGGAACCGTTTTTACCCGACCCCTGAGGAGCTTGCGTTTCCGGTCGCGCCCTCGGCCCAAAGGGTGCGACCGGAAATGCAGGATCCATCAGGGTTTGCCCGACCATCTTGGAAATCCTCGGAGATTTCTCCGGACATGTCTGTGCCGACGCTGTTGCCGCGGGGCTGTCCGCCGTAGGCTTCATGTCCTGATAGCTCGTGGCATATGCCGTTGGGGAGGTGGGTGGGGGCGCTTTTCTCCCCCTGGCGTGGCCAGGGCCGCTGGCTACGCCCCTGAAACGGGCACGGACCTGTCCGGCATCACGCTGCCTCCAGAACAGGGAGCATTCCATCGCGTTTCAGCTCGTAATACTTGGTTCGGCCGATGCCGAGTTTTTCCCAGGGTTTTTCACGCGAGGCGTTGTTCTTTGCCAAGTATTCCTCCCGGGACACGGCACCATTCCCAGAGCGACGCTGCCGTTCCGCCTCCGCCTTACGACGCCTTCTTTCCGAAACCGGGATGACCTGCTGTAGGCCAAGACGGCGCGCCATTTCGGGCGTGACGCCGAGTCCATCGGCGATCGTCGCGCCTTTGTAATGATATCGACCATCCCCCCAGACCGACGCCGTTCTGGTGAGCCTGGCCTTCTTCTCGGCCTGTTTGGCGATCGCATTAACTTCCCCGGGCTTCAGCCCGGGTGTTGCCCTCGCGGCCATCTTCTTCACTTCCCCTTCGATGTCCCTGATGCCGGGAATGTGCGTGAGGCAAGTCGCATGGAAATGCAGCCAGGTGTTCCGCAAGCCTGACGGGATCACGCCGCCGTGGGCATTTCGAAAGATTTCCAGATCATCCAGGATCAGCTTGAAACGCTTCGCCTGCGGCAGCCCTTTGGGCACTGATATGCCGCTGGGCCGCTTCTTCCCTTTCTTTTGCTTTTTACGCTCCTCCAATTCCTCGCGGGTCGGTCTGCCACTGGCCCTGAAGATTTGATTTGCCAGGGCATCAAAGCCATGACGCCTTCCGGTGCCGCCCGAGATACGGACCTCCTTGCCGGATTTTTCATTGATGGTGCCGGGGATACGAAAAACCCTTGTGGCATCCCGGCAGGCCATATCCGCCCCAAAAGATGTGGAGAACTCGATCAGGGCGCGCATCGCCCCTTGCCAGCGCGGGAGCGCCGAAACCGGGGTTTGCTCGATCAGCCAGATAGCAGCGATCCCCCGACCGGTGTGGATGAAGATGGATGGCTGTGGCATTCCAGAAACCAGCAGATGCGCGGAATATGCCGCCTGCACCTCGTCCGGTGATTTCCCACACCATTGCGGGGCGTCGAAATAGTCGAGATCTACATAGAGAGAGTTCAGTGCAGCCAGGTGCCTGCCTTGTCGCCCCTTCCAGAAGCGGTTGAGGGTCAGAAAGCTGGTTTGATCGAGAAACAGCGGCATCTGCATGATCATGCCTGCGTGTTCGAGCGAAAAGTTCTCCACTTCGTCGTCGCCTTGCTTGCACAGAACCGCCGCACGCCCTCGGGAGCCTTCAGGGTGCAACAGGCGGAAGTATTCTTCGGCAGAGAGGTCTGAAATCTGGTCGAGCGGGGCGAATTCGCTGGGATCTACATGCTTCATCCCAGGGAATTACGTCCCGTGTGGAAAGCACGGAAAAAATCGGCTTGAATTGGTTTTCAGGCTGAAACCAGCGCCAGGCAGCAACGCGTCCGAATGTCTGTCAGCGACATTCAGACAAACTTATCTGACTTACTTACCGACGAACTTTCCGACTTTACTAACGAACAAACATACCTATCAACTTACTGACATTCCTTGTTTTTCAAGGTCAGGTAAAAAAGTTTGAAAGTTTGTTTCTCCGTTTTTGGAAACGGACCCAAGTCCCTCCTGCAAACGGCAACAACAGGAGTAAGTCATGCCTCGCACCCCTCTCAATTCCGACGAGAAGATCATCGAAACTGGTGAAATCCTGGAGAAAAAACTCGGTCGAGAGATCACCGCAACAGACATTCACAAAGCCTTGGAAGGCAAGGGCAACTACGCCCGGATTCGCAGGGTCTGGGAAGATCATCTTGCAACGAAAGGTGAAGAACAGCCCCAGGACACCCCGCTGCCAGACGACACTCAAGAACAGATCAGCAAAGCGGTGACTGCACTTGAAGCGAGTGTGGAGACCATCGTTCGGGGGCAGATCGCTCGAATGACAGAACAGAGTGTCCGGCAATTCGCTCTCCGCGAACGCGACTTTGCCATGCTTGAGGCCGCACATGCGAAGAAAGTTCAGGCGCTGGAGGAAGAGATCGCATATTTGACCGACTGCCTCGACCGGATTGAAGCAGAAAAAGTGCTCACATATGTCGATGCCCCCGACGTCGTACCCGCACAACCTGCGGCGTCAAAACCGGCTCCGGCTGCGGCCGCGCTGGCGGAGACTCGTAAGCGTCCAAATCGACCTCTGAAGAAAACTCATCCGGAGGCTCGCAAGACGGCTCTTTCACTCCCGTCTGGGCCGAAGAAATCGCCATCTCCCACATCGAAGCCGACCTGACGCTGTCGAACTGCGCGGAAGTTTCGACGACGGTCTCCGCTTCCGCAGCAGTCCTTGCATCCTGAAGCCGACGTTTTTCAGCGTCGGCTTTTTCCTTTCTTGCGGCTTCCCGTTCCGTTGCAATCCGGGCAGATTCTTCCAACCGGTCCTGTTCGCGCTGCAAGGCCCGCAGTTGCAGCCAAGTGCGCCAGAGCTCATCATTGTGCTCCCGGATTTCGGCCCTGCGTTGCCCCGCCGTGCTGGTATCGCCTCCATCTTCTTCCAGACGGCGTGACCTTTCGGCCCGGCGTGGACCAAGGTGATCCTGAGGAATGAGGCCGGCCGGGGCATCTCCGGCCCTGGCCATATCTTCATAGGATCGCAGATCGACCCGTGCCGGCGAGCCGATCCGTTTCAGCGCCGCATTGGTCCTTTTCTGCCACTCCTGACGAATGCGAAGGATCTCTTCGGGGCCGGTCTTCCTGTCATCCAGAATTCTGGTCTTGTCGCCGAACGAACCGGTTTCCGGGCAAACCTTGCGGGTCGTCAACATGATGTGCGCATGGAAATTCAGGTTGGTCCGCTTGCTGTCGAAGAGAGCGGCTTCATAAATCTTCGGGTTCTTTCGGAAGAACCGCCTCGCCCGTGCTTTCCTTTCAAGGTGCGGATTCTTGAAGCGAGGGGCATGAATATTCGCCTGGACCGCCACGCCGTATTGGTCTCGAAGCCAGAGAGAAAACCCTCGAACGAGCCTGACCTGGTCGGCCAGCGGTAGCTCGGCCGGCAAGGAAGGGCGAAGTTCCCGGATGACGCGGGCATTGCGCCGGTTTTCGGCCTGTTCTGCTGCATTCCAAAGATCTCCTGGCCTTCCGCTCCAATTTATCAACTCGTGTGACAGAAGCCCTCCCTTGGCTTTGCCGGAAAAACGCTTGCCGAGGCGCGTGTCCTGGTAAGTGGCACGCGCCGTGTAGGCGGCGGACTTGACGGCGGAGCGGCCATCGGCACGAGAATGAACAACGACTTCAAGTCGACTTGCTGGATGTATCATGAAGAGGATATCGGTCCCGATCCCGATATCCGCTCCCAAGCCCCGCCGGCCAGGCGCGCAGGCTAACCCCCGGTTTGCGTAACTGCGCGCATCGCCTTTTCAGGGCGTGCGAGGGCCGCGCTCAGGGCGGCAGGGTGAGACACCTATTCAAAGATAGGAGCGATCATTCAAACAGGGCACCACTTCCTGTTCGACCACCATCGATATGGGAGAACGAAATGGCGGATTTGGAAGCGAAAATCGAACACGCTCGACAGCGGCTCAGGGATCTTCAGGCGCAGGCGCAAAAACAGAAGCGCCGCAACGAGACGCGAAGGAAAATCATCTACGGCGCCGCTTTGCAAGAACACCTCGGGCAATTAGAAGCCTCGAAGAGGGAGGCCACCTTGGCATGGTTACACAAGAGAATTACTCGGCCCACCGACCGGCGTTTTTTGGGGCTGCCAGATGCCTTGAAAAACGGCGATCCTGAAAAGAAAGCTTGAACCCTGTTTGCACCCGCTACTTTTTCCAGGCATCGAATTCGGCAGGTAGGAGACTGTAAACTTGTTCCTTGCTCATCGAATGCATGTCGAAATTCATTTGCAACTGTTTCGCCACCTTGGTCGCCAAGCGTCTGGCGCTGCCAGGGGTTTCTTTGCCAAGCGCCTTTTTCTTCATAGCTCCGCTGTCGGCATCCAAGTACATTTCGACCGACACCTCCAACAAAGCCGGTGTTGTCAGGAAATCCTTGTCGGAGGTATAGAGCTGCTCGATTGCATCGGAGTGCTCATACATGGGCCGAGACAAGAACAGGCGCGCAGCAGTCTCTCCCAGTTGCCTGTGAAGCCAGAACGAAATGAAAGCCAGATGCCTGTAGTAACGGAACTTGCTGTAGGCGAGAGGAATATACCGATAGGTACTCCATAGATCATGTGAGTTTCCCCGACTGGATCGCTTCAGCAATTGAGGGAGGTAGACCGCCGATATCCAAGCCCATAGTCCCACATTCGAATACTGGACCTTGGACAATTCGGCAGGAAGTGTCTCGTGAAGATAGTGGCCGAATTCGTACCTTGAATCGAAGACCATGGAGTCATCGATTGGGTCAGCTCCAGGCACCTCTCGAACCAATTCTGAAGCCCCAGCGATTTTTTCAACCATGGAAAAGAAATCTTCGGAAACCTTAGCTGGCTGCGAAGATTTCACCTTTGCCCTCTCCGCATCCATCAGTTCCTGAAAGGCGGCCACACCATCCGAATTGAACTCGCAAAGCGTTCTCTCCATTACAAAATCTCCTCGATCAGGGTTTTGCCGTCCCGCCATTTCTGACTGGTGAACGCAGCAACGATCTGTTCGACGAGGTCGAGCCTATCAATGTTGTCTGCATCGTTGAGGTGGGCAGCTTCTTCTCCCTCGAGGGGTATTGAGAGCCGTTGCTGAATAAAGCTCACCCACTTTGCCAATAGAGAATCCTCGTCAATGTCCTTGATGCTGTCAAATCTCAGAAGAATTCCTGTGGCGACACTTCTCACGATCTCGGGGAAGACATGTGCGGCGAACAGTGGATCGTCGACGAATTTGTGGAAATAGTCGGCGTGCACGAACACCTCGAAGTCTCCATGCCCATCCCAGCCGACTTGCCAAATGCGATCCCCAATGCTTGTTGAGGGCTTGGGATGGAAGATACCCTGGTTCTGTTCTCCTGAGCCTTCGTCCCCGCTGCCGGTATGGAGCCTTACACGCCCACCTGTCGCGGCGAGGATCTTCCCTGAAGCATCTATAGAACGTGAAATCACCTTCAGGCGAAATTCCAAGTTTGCTCCATCCGGGATCTCATCCAACTCGATTTCATCCTCGGACCTGTATTCCGGAAGCACATGTCGACGAATGTCGCCAAGCGCGAAGACATCGAGAACAAACTCCTTGGGTTCTTCTTTGTCGAGCTTGCACTCTTTCTCGATCGCGGCCCGGTCGAATTTTGCATGTATTCGGACAGTTTCCCCTTTGCGGTCAAGGAGTTGTAAAGAGAAAAGCTCGCTTTTCTGTTTGATCCGAGCTCGACCAGTGAAATTATGCGTGTCGTTGAATTCAAGCTGAATGGTCATCGGCTAACCTCATCACAATTTAATTCTCGGATGGATCAGCAAGTCCCTGTTTCCATCGAAACCTCTTGCTGAAACCCGAAACTCCGGCTGGAGCAGCTCAACGGTGAAGGTATTCTCCGACGCCGAAACAATTTTTGCTGCCCCTTTTGGCGAAATCTCGATTGGAATGGTCTTTCCAAATTGGAAATCAATTTTGCTGTAGTCCCGCCATGATCTGCTTTTTCCGAGAGCCGATACATATGCCGCTTTCACGTAAACTTCGACCGGGAAGGCAACTTCCTCTTCTTCGAACAGTTCGGCAATGTTCCCCACCGGGAGCAGGTCGAAACCCGGGTTCTCTGTATCCCTTTCGACCCGAATGGCAGGCGACCTCTTCACTGGGGGGATGTCATCCGGTTCCTCCGACTTTTTCCGCTTCTGTCCACGTTTCTTCTTGGAACCAATCCCCATCGGTTCCATTACAGAGAAGATATCATCTGCGAAATTCTCGTATGTGTTTGCATCCTCATCTTCCCGAGAAAGGATGCGATACATGTATGCTGGGAGATCCATCACAAACCGCAGCGCCCAATCGGATGTGAAGCTTTTTTGTTCATTGAATCGATTCAGGAACCACCTCGTATGCGCCGGCTCTTCGGCTTCCTTGAGGTAGTCCGACATATCTCGATCTTCAGCGATCAAGAAGCAGGTGACATTCTTTGCCGGGATGTTTGAGGGTTGCCTCGATATGATGATCTGGTTCCGGATGAATTGCGCATTATCGGTCAGCTTGTAGTCATCTTTTTTGAAATATACTTCGACCAAACCGACTTGCTGCTCCCCATCAACGGTCTCGAATTTCAGGCTGAAACTGAACCCAACCAATTGACCTTTCTCGAATGCAGAAAACATCCTTCCAAGGTTGTCTTCCGAAAAACAATCCTTGGTAACTGCCCCCCGGATGTCTCCATGGGCTGTGTGTGTCATGATCGGCTCATTACCAGCAAACCAGTTTGGCTTCCCGCCGGTCTTGAGTTCAAGGATCTCCCGCACAATTCCGACGCGGTGTTCAGTGTCCGAAACAGCTTTCCTGAGCCGCTCCCCTTGATCTGCAATATGCGTGATCACTTCTGAGAGGTTTTCCGCGCACACCGTCGTCGTCTCACCGGAAAGGCGATCGACGACTTCGACAACAAGATCACCCTTCAGGATGGGCCAGTAGTAATCGCGTACCGTCGCAAGGAGAAGCCCACCGCTGTCGACTGAACTGGGAATGCCCGGGATGAAGACCGACAAGCCGCTCTCGTCACGCTTCAAGGAGAACTCGGACAGGAACCTCTCAACGTCAGTAGATTCCTCGATTGGCATGAACTTTTCATTGCCGCCTTCATGAACCGATTGGCCAAATCGGCCGTAGCCGAGATAACTGCTTCCGTTCACTCGATGATAGGGCAAATTCGCAAAGCCAAGAAGGTATCTCTTCTGGTCATCGCTGCGCTTTGTCACCGCCAAAAACAGCGACATCCCGGAAATACGAGTAAGAGTGGTTTTACCAACGCCGTGACTGCCGCTGGATCCTTTACCCTTGCCACTGATCCCATCGTTCCACCAGAAGCCGACGAAGTTGGATCCCGAATGAGCGTTGCTCTTGTCTGTTTCGCCGATAAGGCCCTTGGTGCCTTCATCTTCGATAATCAAACAGCGAAGCTCCTTTCCGGCAAAACTCTCCGCAAACTTTCCGAGATCGTTGCTCGACAGGTGGTTGTCAACGGTCTCTCCTGCTTGACCAGTCCGGAGGAATGGCTCGAGGGTTTCCCATGGGAACGAGGCCAACGAAAGACGCACTCTGACCGGCTTCGCCGGATCAAGAGCGGCGTCCAATGAGTTCTGGACGGCTTCTCGAACCAGAGCCGTAGAAGCATCCTGATCGTTGAAGAACTCATTCAGTTTCGAACTTGAATTGCTGTGCTCTGGGCCGGCCTTTGGAAAACTCCACATCACATCTTCCTAATTTACAATTTGAAATCTTGGTCCGAGGGGCGGGTCTGTGTAAAACGCCCCTTCAATGCTCTCATTTCATCGTCGAGCGCTTTCATGATTTTCCGAACATCACCATCATCGAACGAGTAGTTGTTCCTGTTCGAGAGGTTTCCGATGAGGCGGAGATCCTTGATCGCCTTGTTCACGCGCTTCTCGGCGAGTTCCTCAAATTTCTGTCGCTTGTCTCGTTCAACCATCGGCCGTCACCTCCAATTCGCGTGGCGCCCGACTCATATAGTTATTCAATACTCAGAATGTCAACTACATATGAATAATGTAGTACCCATTTTCGAGATGAGAACTATTTTTAGCCTATGGGATTACCCTTTCGTCGCTTGTTTCAACATGCTGGAAACCGCGCTTGCGATCTGAAATGCCAGATACGGAGGCACTGCATTGCCCACCTGATGGTACTGGGCCGTTCTGCCCCCATGGAAGAAATAGTTGTCAGGGAACGTCTGCAACCTTGCTGCCTCTCGGACCGTCAAGGATCGACACTGTGTTGGGTCAGGATGAATGAAGTAGTGCCCATCCTTTGAAATATGACTCGTCACCGTGGTCGAAGGGCGGCTACCTACCTGAGTCCGGAAGCGGTCAGCAAAGTGCCCTGTTTCACGGTTCTTGTGTTCAGGTTGCAGAAAATCAGGGAACTCAGACAATTTCGGAGCCTTCTGATGCTCCTCTGCAAAGATGGAAGAGAACAGGTAACGCCCGAGATCGCCGGGGATGTGCCCCCTGGTTTCATGATGAAGGACGGCCTCCAGTTTTTCGTCCAATAACCATTCTTCCAGATCCTTCGGAAGCTGATGACCATCAGAGTAGGCTCGCGCCTGTCGTGCCAATGGAAGCTCATTTGCCTTGGCAATTTGTCGGGCACGTCTCCTAACTTCTACAGGCACATCCTTTGCCTCTGAGATCTCCTTCGCCTGGTCTCGTACCGCATCGATCCAAGCTTCCAGTTGATCACCTCGGCTCAGCCCGCTCCGAACACGTGGGATCCCGGAGAGCGCTCTTTCAACAGTCGTTTGCCGATCTCGGCGAACAAGGAGGGGTTCCTCCCCGAAGTCCAATTTTTCAGAGATATCTTTCCGTACGCCGACCACGATCACCCTGTGCCGTGCTTGCGGCACACCGTGATCTTCTGCGCGGAGAATGAAATCTCGCGCCGGAGGATGCCCCACCCCGAGGTGTGGCGCAGCATTCAGCGGAATCAGGGTGTACCCTGGTCCAGCCCCGGCAAGATCATCCAACACTCGGTGGAAGATTCCCCCGCCATCAACCTTGCTCGACAACATTCCCTTGACGTTTTCCATCACGAAGGCTGCCGGTTCGAGGCGCTCCAAGATGTTCACGTATTCCTTATAGAGGTAATGCCGGTGATCGTTTTCGAGGACATAGTCCTCCTTGCCCTTGTTGCGCGATCTGCCAGCCAGTGAATAGGCTTGGCAGGGCGGACCACCAATCAGGATGGTGTTTCCTTGGAAATCTGTGCGAACCTTGTCGAGAACCCCTGCAATTTCGTCAAAAACACCGGCATCCCCCAGAACCAATTGCCGGACTTCCTGCTCTGCGTGTTTCCATTCTTCCGGATAGAGTTCCGACCAGTTGGGAAACTCCAGCCCCCCATTCAGTGCCGCATAGTACTCCTTCGGAAACTCTTCACCAAAGCGGCGCAGAAAGGAGCGCAGACGCAATGTCTGCACGGCGTTGGCTTCCATTTCTACAGACAAGTGGATTTTCATGCTGACGTCGCCATCACGGCCTGCCTGAGTAAACCCCTCGCCAAGCCCTCCCGGCCCCGCAAACAGGTCGATTATTGCGAATTCACTGCTCATCTACGTTCCTTCTTTGTATTATTCTTTTATCTTCAAGAGCATGATGTGCGCCAGGGCAAACCTGTCACGGCGAGAATGGGATCACATGGCAGACATAGTCACACCCGAAGTGCGTTCCAGGATGATGTCGCGCATTCGTGGTCGAAATACCACGCCGGAGGTAGTTCTGCGAAAGGCCCTTCATCGCAGAGGATTTCGATTTCGGCTGAATGCCAAAAAGTTGCCTGGTTCACCGGACATCGTGCTGCCGAAGTGGAAAACCGTTCTGTTTGTTCATGGCTGCTTCTGGCACCGCCACCCAGGGTGCCGGAAAGCCACAACTCCTTCCAGCAACGTCGAATTCTGGGCAAAAAAATTTCACCAGAATGTGGAAAGGGATGCGCGCAACATCCGCGACCTTCAGGAGGCCGGATGGCGTGTGGGTGTCGTCTGGGAGTGTGCCATAGGCCGCGAGCCACCGTCAGGCCTCGTTGAAAACCTTGTCGAGTTCATCACAAGTGCGGAGCCAGGCCGGAAGGTTCTTGAGTGATCAAGGCTTCGCCGTCGAAGACCAATTCTGGGGGCGGCCCTGGAAATGCTGCCATTCCGGGCCGTTTCTTCTAACTCCCCATGTATTTGCCCTTTATTTTCGAGGAATTTCCGCCCTGGCACTGTCTTCGGGACGTAGGGAAGGGAGGTTCAAACCTTCCGTATTGTCCCCTATATGAGGCCTGGGGGGCCACAATCGTTAGTCCTTCGAATATCGAAGGCGATGTTGTCGCCTCCCTGGCTTTCGACAGCCAAATAACGGCTTCCTTCAAATCACAGGGGTGCTGTTACCACGTCCCACCATTTCCATCCGTCGTATTTGTCGCCACGCTGTTTGATCTGCGTGTAACGTTTAAGGCATTGCCATGATTGATGGCCCGAAATTTGAGCCACCTGGGGGATGGTCAGTCCCATCTCGAACAGGCGGGAAATTCCCTCGTGGCGCAGATCGTGAAAATGCAGGTCTTCGATCCCCAGCAGTTTGCAGGCATCGGTGAACCGACGACTGACGACATCGCTGTTGTAGGGGAAAATCCTGTCCTCAGTGCGAGGCATGGATTCGATGATCGCCCGCGCTTCCTGCTGAATGGAGAGCGTCATGTCATTTCCTTGGGTCTGCCTGGGGTGTTTCATGTTGCGGATGGTGATCTCTTCATGCTCCAGATCATAATCTTCCCAGGTTTGCGACAGGATGGCCCCTTGGCGATGGGTTTCGAAGATCGCTGCCGGCACGATTTTGTGCATCGGTACCATGCGGGGGTTTTTCCGGTATCCGTTGACGAAATGGTTCATCAACAAGTCGAGTTCATTGAGGGTGGGGCGGCGAGTTCGTTGCGCTGACTTCGTGACGATCTTCTGATGTTGAAGGGTGCGCATGGCCTCTTCGAATTCAGCGCGCGGCATGGTGACGCCACAGATCGGTCCACCAAAACGGATCAGCGTGCCCAGGGTCACCATATATCCGTTGACCGTTTGCGGTTTGCGGGGTTTGAAGGTGTAGTGTGCAGGAGTGTCTTTTCGCGGATCAACGGGGCGTGCTTGAAGCCCGGACAGAAGCTCCATTGCGATTTTTACGAAATCCCGTGCCAATAGATCTTCGATGGCAGACGCGCCAAAATCCAGTCGCTGAAAATAACTCAGCATCTGAGACTTGGATTTGCCGAAACCTTCAGGGGAGGCATCAATGTAGTCGCTGATGCAATCGGCAACGCTTTTGCGCGTCTTTGCCTTTACGGCGCGTTCCAGGCCGCCCGGCTTTTTCAAGGCGTCTTCACGACGCTTCAACCAGCTTTTTGCAGCCTGCTCCGAGGCAAATGTCTCGACCAGGTTGAGGATGACCTTTCCGTTTTTCTTCTTGCGAATCTGGACGGTGAAGCTCGGTTTGCCATTGGCCTTGAGGCGTTCTGTGATAGTTCCCATGGGAATTCCTTTCAGTCACGGGTTTTCCATGGCCGGGACATCTGATCGTTTGATTTTTTCGGAAGCGGGTTTGATTGGGTTTGAAACCCAAATCGGGGGTGATCGAGCCGAATGGGGCGGAACTGATTGGGTAGGATGGTAGCCTGGCAGTGCTCGAACCGGAGTGCTGGAACTTGGGGCGAAAAAAGTGCTACACGGCGCCGTCGGTGCTACATTCTCTAGCACCGCACCCAAAAACGGGGCTAAATCGAGCCAAAACGAGGAAAACGTTGAAGATGGTGGTTTCGAAAAACCAAGAAAAATCAGGGTTTTCCGACGTGCGGCGAGCGGCACGCCTATCCATTGCACCCATGATGGATTGGACTGACAAGAATTGCCGGTATCTGCATCGTTTGCTCAGCGCTGAGACCCTGCTTTATACTGAAATGGTCACGGCGCCCGCTCTGGTGCGCGGCGGCGCGCTGCATCTGCTGGACCATAACCCGCAGGAGCATCCGGTTGCGCTGCAGCTAGGAGGTTCGGACCCGCAGGAACTCGCGCAAGCGGCACAAATGGGGGCCGAGGCCGGATATGACGAGATCAACCTGAACTGTGGTTGCCCCTCGGATCGGGTCCAGTCCGGGACCTTCGGCGCCGTGCTGATGCGTGAGCCCGAAAGGGTTGCTGACTGCGTTGCGGCGATGCGTGAAGTAGTGGACATCGAGGTCACAGTGAAATGCCGCATCGGCGTGGACGAACAGGAACCCGCGGAGGTTCTGCCTGCATTCCTTGACCAAATCCGCTCGGCGGGATGTGATCGGGTCACGATCCATGCGCGCAAAGCCTGGTTGCAGGGGCTAAGCCCAAAAGAAAACAGGGATATTCCGCCTCTGGATTATGAGCTGGTGCACCGGATGAAGGCGGAATTTCCGGACATGCATATCTCGATTAACGGCGGTATCACATCGCTGACGCAGGCGCAGGAGCATCTGAAGGCCGGGTTGGATGGCGTCATGATCGGGCGCGCGGCCTATCACCAGCCGACGGATATTCTGGCTGCGGCTGATCCGTTGATTTTCGAAACGGGGAAGGTTGCTGACCCCATCGAGGTGGTGCAAGACATGCTGCCCTATGTCGAGGCGCATCTTGCCAAAGGTGGAAGACTGCACCAGATCACTCGGCATATGCTGGGGCTGTTCGCAGGGCGTCCAGGCGCGCGGGGCTGGCGGCGGATGCTGTCCGAGGGTGCCGTACGTGAAAACGCGGGACCGGAAGTGATCCTGCAGGCTATGGACACCGTCGCGGGGGTGTCACAGGTGGAACGGGTGGTTTGAGACGGCTCTGGGCCGGTATGGGGGAATAATGCCCGAGACGATGTTGCTGGCCCAGATGCTGGGCCTTTTGCTTGTGATCGGTGCCTTTGCCGGGGTGCTTGCCGGGCTGCTGGGCGTTGGCGGCGGAATCGTTCTGGTTCCAGCTTTTTTCTATGCCTTTCAAACGCTTGGATATGGCGGGCCGCAGTTGATGCAATTGTGTCTGGCAACATCTTTGGCGACGATCATTGTGACCTCAATCCGGTCGGTATTGAGCCACAACAAAAAAGGTGCTGTCGACTGGAGCATCTTGCGCGGTTGGGGACCGGGAATCGCGGTGGGGGCGGTGATTGGTGTTCTGGTGGCGTCAGCACTGCGTACGGAACTGCTGCAGGCGCTGTTTGGTGTGCTCGGTATGGTAATCGGCATCTATCTTGGCCTGGGGAAATCCGAATGGCGGTTGGGGGATGCTATGCCAAAGGGGGTGCGCCGGGCCGCACTCTCACCCTCGGTCGGGTTTCTCTCGGTTTTGATGGGCATTGGTGGGGGCAGCTTCGGCGTCCCGCTGATGAGCCTCTATAACATCCCCATCCACCGCGCGGTGGCTACCGCTGCCGGATTCGGTGTGATCATCGCGGTGCCCTCGGTGATTGGATTTATGTTTCTGAACATCGCGCCGGAACACCGGCCACCATTGACCATCGGAGCGGTCAATCTGGTGGCCTTCGGCATCATCGTCGCCATGACCATGATCACCGCGCCCTGGGGTGTGAAACTGGCCCACGCGATGGATCCGAAACCGCTGAGGCGGGTCTTCGCAGTGTTCCTGACGCTGGTTGCGCTGAACATGTTGAGAAAGGCATTGGGGTGGTAGAGGCCTTTCACCAGCGGGGATGGGTGAAATTCCCTTACGAACAGGCTTTGGTGGATTGGGTCGAGCATGCTCTGCCTGTGGCACGAACATCCGTCACTGATCCGACGCATGCTAAATGGCACGATTGCGAGGGGACGTGGTTCATTGGGGTCGATGCGTTGGAAAATGACGTGCAGGGCAGGGTGGCTGGCTCTCCGGCTCTGGCTGGGTCGGCGATTGCGCTGGCGCATCAGCAATATGGGCCGATTGATCTGCACAAGGGGCAGGTCTCGGTGATTTATCCGGGTTACCCGCGACCCCGGCGCGGCGAAAGTGAGGGCGCCGCGCGATATCGCGCTCGGCGGGATGCGGCACATGTGGATGGGCTGAAGCCGATGGGGTCTGACCGGCGGCGTCGGGTCGATGAACCGCATGCGTGGATATTGGGGATCCCGCTGACCGAGGCCAGTGCCGATGCAGCTCCGATGGTCGTTTGGGATGGCAGCCACAAAATCCTTGGCGAGGCGTTTCGCGAGGCGCTGAAGGATACCCCGCGGGATCAATTGGCCAGTGCCGATATCACCGACATCTATCAGGCTGCTCGGCGTGAAGTGTTCGAGACCTGCCCGCGAATCGAACTGCCTGCGCGCCCGGGTGAGGCTTATCTGCTGCACCGCCATTGCCTTCATGGCGTCGCGCCCTGGGCCGAAGGGGCGCGGGCCGGGCCGGATGGCCGGATGATCGCCTATTTCCGCCCCGAGTTTCCCGGCGGAGTGGCGCAATGGCTCGAATCCCCGTAACTTCCTGCCATTCTTTGGTTTTGGAGGGTTGGTTCGATGATTACGGTTCACACAAACGCCGATGGCACCCTGATCGAGGTTGAGCTGTCTGGTGAAGTCACCAGCACCGATTATGCGACAACGCTTGTTCCCGCGATCGAGGCTGCACTGGAAGAGCATGACGCCATTCGCCTTCTGGTAATCGTGACATCCGAGTTCAAGGGATACGATCTGGGTGCGGCCTGGTCGGATACAAAGCTGGGGCTCAGCCACTGGCGCGGGTTCGACCGGATTGGAGTTGTGGCCGATCAGGGGTGGGTGCAAACCAGCGTCCGTCTGGCCGCGCCGATCCTGCCTTGTCCGGTGCATGTGTTCGACATATCCGAACTGGAAGGAGCCCGCCGTTGGATTCGCGAATCCCTGGGCGCGATCCATGTGACCGATCTGGGCGGTCCCTGTATTCAGATCAGCCTGATGGGAAAGCTCGATTCCGAAGAATACAAGCAGGCGCAGATTGATCTGGATGCATTGTTGCAAAATCGCGAAGGATTTCGGCTGCTGATTGATCTGCGGGAATTCGACAGCTGGCAGGGATTGACGGCGATGGGCGCGCATTTCCGCCTTGCCGCTGGGCATATCGGGCAGCTGGATCGCGCCGCGATTGTTGGAGACAGGACCTGGCAGAAGATGGCGCAACGTATGGCGAGCCACGTTCTGGGTACCCGCACCGAGTATTTCTCTGCGGAGGATTATGAGCACGCCAAATCCTGGTTGGTGGCAGGCTGATCCGTCAAGGCTTTAAAGGTACGATCAAAGTGACGCGGCGTTACAAATCACGCAGCGTTTATCCGTGTAATTTCGGCAAGGCATTGAAGTGTCATAAGGAAACTTGGGCGAAGCAGTTTTCTGCTAAATTATCGCAGCTTTTCCCCCTTATTCCCCCTCCGCGGTTCACTACATGCGCCGCATTGCTGCTAACAACCCAGATTTGCAGGTGCGCTGTATTGTTGACCTCATGAGGTGAGCAACCGCTGGCATTTGTCTGGACTCGGTGGGAGGAAAAAGATGCTTTTGAAGAAGTTGCTTTCCAGTGTTTTTGACGGAAGTTCCGTGTCCGCGTCACCGCGCAATCGGTCGGGGCACGATCTGTCCCAGCAGATCAGTGACAGGAATCGGATGGAAAAGACCGAGATTATGGAGCTGTTTCAGCGTGATCTGTCGCCAACGCCTGAGTTCTACAAAGCCCGAGAAAAGCAACGACCTGAAATACGCAGATGATCAGTCACGATTCAGTCGCGCGGCACGTCCGCCGCGGCGCTTTGCCAGACGCGGTTTGCGGTCCGGCAATTCCTGCATGATTTCTGCACGTTCGGAACTGTCCATCTTGGACCAGCGGGTGATCTCATCAATAGTACGATAACACCCGGTGCAGATGCGTTCGGTCGGATGAACAACGCAGATCTGGATGCAAGGGCTTTCGACCTCGTCCCGTTTCCAAACCATGTTTGTCATCTGCGTTCCCTCATCCGTCAAAGAAAGCGCAACCTATCCAGCGCCCCTTGCAAGATATAACCAGCTGCGACGTGATCAATAACCTGTCCGCGACGCTTTCGTGTCGTATCCGCCTCAAGCAGGGCCTTTTCTGCGGCAACGGTGCTCAGACGTTCGTCCCAGAAACCGATGGGAAGGTTCGTCAGGCGGGTCATATTTCGCGCAAATGCACGGGTGGACTGGCACCGGGGTCCTTCGCTGCCATCCATATTGCGGGGCAGGCCGAGGACGATTCCGCCGATCTCACGCTCGGTCACGATTTCGATCAGCCGTGCGGAATCCAGGGTGAACTTTTTGCGCCGGACCGTCTCAAGCGGGGTGGCCACGCCGCGCATCCGGTCCGAGACGGCAACGCCGATGGTCTTCTCACCCAGGTCCAGCCCCATCAGGGCGGACATCGGAGCCAGAGACGCAGCGAAATCTTCGAACGCGTCATGGATCATTGCGCGATTCCGGCTTGCAGCGCGGCAGCGTCAATCATCTGCAGCGCCTCGGCGTCGCCAGCGAACACCTCCATGGCCTCGTTTCTGATGTCTATGGCGCGCTGACCCTCGCCCAACACACCCAGAGCGGCAATCAGGCGTGCCCATTCTTCAGGCGTTCCGCCTTCGGTCGCCAGACGATCCGAGAGGCCATCAACCATGCCCCGTATCATCTCCTGTCGTTCTTCCGGCGACATCTCGGCGGCAGCACTTACGTCGTCCTGACTGGGGCCGGATGCTGCGGAAAAGTCGGGCGCGTTGAACACCCCGGCGCGGAAGGCCAACTCATCGATCTGTGCGCGGATCGCGCTCGCCCAGGGCGCGCCAGCTGGGGCGTCGTTCAAGGTCTCAAGCCAAACGCGATAGGCCATGTCAGGCCGCCCGGTTTGCGCCAGCATCTGACCCCAGTAGTACCGGGCCGGGCCGAGGGTCGGGTCACGCTCCAGCGCCTGACGCAATGCGGTTTCAGCTTCGGGAGAGACATATCCTCCGGCAGCCAGAATCATCATTTCAGCCAGATCAGAATAAGCTTCGGCCGGAGCGTTCGCGCCAGACAGCTCAATGACTCGCGATTGCGCTTCGTAGCCTGCCTTGAAATTTCCGGCGTTGGTTTCGTGCTGCGCCAGAAGGATATGCCCCTGCAGATCATCCGGGCGTTCGGCCACAGTTTCACGCAGGCGGTTCAGCAAGGTGGCATAGTTTTCTTCCAGTGGAGGCACCTGAACCGGCGGTGCCAATTCCTCGGATTCAAGCTGGCTGAGACGGTTGGTGCGCAGATCGTCGGCCATCTCCAATCGGGCGGTCAACGGCATGTCAGGGAAACCTGCAGCCCCCATCTGGCGATACATCGCCAATGCGCCACCCACCAGTATGATTGCTATCAAGATCAAGGCGATGACGGAAACTGCGCGCGATGGCCCCGCAGCCGAGGCCTCGCCCCGCATCTGTGCATCCGCGGCCAGAATGCGGCGTGAGATTTCGGTGCGCACGCGTTCGGCGTCTGCGTCAGCGATCACGCCACGCGCCAAATCCCGATCAACGCCCGCAAGCTGTTCGCGGTACACCCTGAGGTCATAGGCAGCTGCCGGCTCTTCCAAACGGCGGCCGCGCAACAGAGCGAACCCCAGAAATCCGGCGATCAGCAGGGCGATGAGGAATATGAGAACCCAGAACGGCATGGTCCCTCCGAAAATGTTGCCCTGATTTAGACCTCTGAGCCCGCCGACAAAAGGGACAAATGGCCGCGAGGTGCGCTCATGTCGCAATAGTGCATTATTGCGACGTTGTGCGGCGTGGGTAAACTGTCCGGGCACGGCATATCTGCGCCCAATCACCGAACCGGATGGATTCGCTTATGAAACACTACTCAGCCTTTGCTGTGGCGCGTGAAGCGCTGCGCTATCACACCGGGTGGGAACGCGCCTGGCGTTCGCCCGAGCCGAAGAAGCGTTATGACGTCATCATCGTTGGTGCCGGCGGGCATGGCCTGGCGACGGCCTATTACCTGGGCAAGAACTACGGCATCCAGAATGTTGCCGTGATCGAGAAAGGCTGGCTGGGCGGTGGCAACACCGGTCGGAACACGACTATCATCCGGTCGAACTACCTGCAGGACCCGTCGGCGGCGATCTACGAAAAGGCGCGTAGCCTGTATGAAGATTTGAGCCAGGAGCTGAACTATAACGTCATGTTCAGCCCACGCGGCGTGATCATGCTGGCGCAGACTCAGCATGAGATCCGTGGTTATCAGCGTACGGCGCATGCGAACGCACTGCAGGGTGTGAAAACCGAGTGGATCGGCCCCGAACGTGTCAAAGAACTGGTGCCGATCATCAATCTGGAAGGCCCGCGCTATCCGGTTCTGGGCGGGCTCTGGCAGGAACGTGGCGGCACCGCGCGGCACGATGCCGTGGCATGGGGCTATGCCCGCGCCTGTTCAGCCATGGGCATGGACATCATCCAGAAATGCGAAGTCACTGGCGTACGGTCCGAGAACGGTCGTGTTGTTGGGGTCGACACCACAAAAGGGGCCATCGACTGTGACAAGCTGGGCGTTGTAGTTGCTGGACACTCGGGTCAGTTGGCCGAGATGGCTGGCTTCCGTCTGCCGCTGGAAGCCGTTGCGCTGCAGGCGCTGGTCTCTGAGCCGATCAAACCCTGCATGGATGTGGTCGTGATGGCCAATACCGTTCACGGCTATATGTCTCAGTCCGACAAGGGCGAGATGGTGATTGGCGGCGGTACGGACGGGTTCAACAACTACACCCAGCGGGGCTCGTTCCATCACATCGAGGAAACCGTCCGCGCATTAGTCGAAACCTTTCCGATGATCTCGCGTCTGAAAATGCTACGCCAGTGGGGTGGGATTGTGGATATGACCGGCGACCGTTCGCCCATTCTGTCGAAAACACCGCTGCAAGGCTGCTTTATCAATGCGGGTTGGGGCACCGGTGGTTTCAAGGCCATTCCGGGGTCGGGTTGGGGCATGGCACAGCTGATGGCTACGGGTCATTCGCCGCTGACCGAAGCCTTCTCGCTGGACCGCTTCAAAGAGGGCCGTTTCATCGACGAAAGCGTCGCGGCCGGGGTGGCGCACTGATGAAGATTTTTCGTCGAAAAATCTCGCACTCCCGTCATGCAGATTTCGCAGGCAGCCTCGTCTCGCCTGCTGCCAAGAGGATGATCACATGCTGATCCTGAATTGCCCTTATTGCGGCGTCGATGCCGAAGAAACTGAGCTGGCCGCTGGCGGCGAGGCGCATCTGAAGCGTTATGGCCCGGGCTCGTCGGATGATGAGTTCCACGACTATCTGTTCATGCGCGAAAACCCAAAAGGCGTCCATTTCGAACGCTGGCGTCATGCCAATGGATGCGGCAAGTGGTTCCACGCCGCGCGCTGCACGAATACGCTTGAGGTCTTTGGCACCTATCCGGCGCAGACCACCGAACCGCCGCAAGAGATCAAGGACGCCATCACCGCCAAACGTCCCGGCTGGACGTGGAGAGAATACGAATGATCCACACAGCCATCCGTAATACCGCCTGCGAAAGGTCCGCATCATGAGCACCCGTCTCGCAAAACAAGGCCGCCTGATCGATCGGTCTAAAAAGGTTTCTTTCACCTTCAACGGCACCTCTATGCAGGGCTTCGAGGGTGACACGCTCGCGTCTGCCCTGTTGGCCAATGATCAGATGATGATGGGCCGTTCGTTCAAGTACCACCGCCCGCGCGGCGTTGTCGCCAGCGGTGCGGAAGAGCCGAACGCTCTGGTCGGTCTCGGTGAGGGCAACCGGTTCGAGCCGAACCAGCGCGCCACCACGACCGAGTTGTTCAACGGCCTGACATCCGTGTCGCAGAACCACTGGCCAAACCTCGAGTTCGACATCGGGTCAATCAATACCCATTTGTCGCGCTTTCTGCCGGCTGGCTTCTACTACAAGATGTTCATCCATCCGAAGCCATTCTGGAAGCACGTCTACGAGCCGTTTATCCGTCAGTCTGCAGGTCTGGGCAAAGCGCCGGACAAGGACAACCGAGATGCGGACACCTATGAGCATTTTTACCACTTTACCGATGTTCTGGTGATTGGTGGCGGTGTCGCAGGTTTGCAAGCCGCCAAGGTGGCGGCCCAGTCCGGTGCCAAGGTGATGCTGATCGAGCAGACCGCGCATTGGGGCGGTCGCGCTCCGGTTGATGGCGGAACCATCAACGGTGAGCCTGTGGATAAGTTCGTGGAACAATTGGTTTCCGAACTCGAAACAATGGACAACGTGATCATACGCAATCGCTGCATGGGCGCGGGGGTCTATGACCACGGTTATGTGCTCGGGTATGAGCGCCTGACAGACCACAAGCCGGGTACGCAAGGCCCACGTCATCGCCTGTGGCGCATTCGTGCGAAACAGGTCGTGACCGCGACCGGTGCCATCGAGCGTCCGCTGTCATTTGCGGGCAACGATGTGCCGGGCGTCATGCTGGCGTCGGCCATGCGCGACTATGTTGTCAACTGGGGCGTAACACCGGGTGAGCGCGTGATTGTCGCCACCAATAATGACGACGCTTACCGGACCGCGATCATCCTGAAACAGGCCGGTGTGGATGTCCTGCGTGTGGTTGATGCGCGCGACACGGCCGGCCCCCTCGCCGAAGAGGCGCGTCAGCTGGGTATCCGCGTTGATCCCGGCAAGGCGATCGCCAAGGTCAAAGGTGGCAAGCGTGTCAAGAAGGTTGCCATCTGTAATCAAGAGGGAATTGGCGGCGCTCGGGAAGAGGTCGAATGTGACGCGGTCGCCATGTCGGGCGGTTGGTCCCCGGTCGTGCATATGTGGTCGCATTGCGGTGGCAAGCTGATCTGGGATGAGGCCAACGCGCATTTCCGCCCCGACCCATCGCGTCCTCCGCTGGGGGCCGATGGCGAAGGTTTCGTGCTCGCCGCTGGGGCCTCGAACGGTCCGCTGGCTTTGGGCAAAGTTCTGACCGATGCGGATGCAGCGGGTAAAGCGGCAGCCAAGGCAGCCGGGTTCAGCGCGAAGCGCACCAAAGCGCCGGTTGGCGAAACCACAGCCGAAGCCCCGATGGCAGCCGTCTGGCTGATGCCCTCGAATGCCGAGATTGGCCTGCGCATGAAATCGTGGCTGGACTTCCAGAACGACGTGAAAGTTTCGGACGTTCAGCTTGCCGCACGCGAAGGCTATGAAAGCGTCGAACACACCAAGCGTTACACAACGCTAGGCATGGCGACGGATCAGGGTAAGTTAAGCAATATCAATGGACTGGCGATCCTTGCTGATGCGTTGGATTCAGAGATCCCAAAAGTCGGCACCACCACCTTCCGCCCACCTTATACCCCCATCTCGATGGCGTCGATTGGCGGTGAGGCGCGTGGTGAGGTGTTCCAGCCGATCCGTCAAACCCCGATGCACAATTGGCACGACAAGAACGGCGCGGACTGGGAGCCGGTCGGCCATTGGCGCCGTACATACGTCTATGTCCGTCCCGGTGAATCCGTGCATGACGCGGTGAACCGTGAGGTCAAGAACACCCGCGAAAACCTCGGTCTGCTGGATGCGTCGACACTGGGTAAACTGATCGTCAAAGGCCCCGATGCGGGTAAGTTCCTCGACATGATGTACACCAACATGATGTCCACGCTAAAGGTCGGCAAATGCCGCTATGGCCTGATGTGTTCCGAGAACGGCTTCCTGATCGATGACGGCGTTGTTGCCCGTATCGACGAGGACACATGGCTATGCCACACCACCACCGGTGGGGCCGAGCGTATCCATGGTCACATGGAAGAATGGCTGCAAACGGAGTGGTGGGACTGGAAGGTCTATGTGGCCAACGTGACCGAGCAGTACGCTCAGGTCGCCGTGGTTGGCCCTAATGCCCGCAAGGTTCTGGAGAAACTTGGCGGCATGGATGTCTCAAAAGAGGCGCTGCCGTTCATGGAATGGCGCGATGGCAAGATCGGTGACTTCGATTGCCGCGCCTATCGTATCTCGTTCTCGGGCGAGCTGTCCTATGAAATTGCCGTGCCTGCAAGTCAGGGGCAGGCGTTCTGGGACGCGCTGATGGATGCAGGCAAAGAGTTCGGCGTGATGCCATACGGCACCGAATGTCTGCACATCCTGCGGGCCGAGAAGGGCTTTATCATGATCGGTGATGAGACCGATGGCACCGTGATCCCGCAGGATCTGGGGCTGCACTGGGCGCTGTCCAAAAAGAAAGAAGACTACCTCGGCAAACGCGCCCATTCGCGGACCCACATGGCTGATCCTGAACGCTGGAAACTGGTCGGGTTGGAGACTGTGGATGGATCGGTTCTGCCCGACGGTGCTTATGCAGTAGGCGAGGGCGTCAACGCCAACGGTCAACGCAACATGATTGGACGTGTCACCTCGACCTACTACTCGGCCAATCTGGTTAAAGGTATCGCCATGGGCCTGGTCAAGCACGGCCCTGACCGTATGGGCGAGATTATCGAATTCCCGGGAACGGACGACAAAACTTACAAAGCCAAGATCGTGGACCCGATCTTCTATGATAAGGACGGGGAGAAGCAGAATGTCTGAACCCATCAGCGCACTGAACCACGCCAGCTATGACGGTATCGCCAAGGTCGAGGAATGCGGCCTGCAAGGCATGATCACGCTGCGCGGAGACCTGTCCGACAAGGTGCTGGCCAAGGCGGTCAAGGACGCCACCGGGAAGAAGATGCCTGGTCAGCGAGAGGCTCTGGTCGAGGGTGATACCGGCGTGTGCTGGATGTCCACCGACGAGCTACTGGTGCTTGTGCCCTATGCTGAGGTGGAGGCCAAACTGGCCGCGATGACCAACGCGCTTGGCGGTACGCATGCGCTGGCCGCCAATGTCTCGGATGCCCGTGCGGTGTTTACGGTCTCGGGCAGCAAAGCGCGCGAAGTTCTGGGCAAGGTTGCTCCGGTCGACCTGTCTCTTGCGGCGTTCCAACCGGGCCAGATCCGCCGTTCGCGCCTCGCGCAGGTGGCTGGTGCCTTCTGGATGGACGACGCCGAGACCTTCCGCATCGTTTGCTTCCGTTCCGCCGCGGATTATGCCTTCAAACTGCTGAAGGTTGCGGCGCAGCCTGGCAGCGAGGTCGGGGTTTATTAAGCCCTGATCGCCTGATGATATGTGGGTGCGGGGGCTTTGCCCCCTCGGCCTTCGGCCTCAATCCCAAGGCACTTCTGTCTAAATGAAAGTCGGATCTCTGTCTCGGGTGTCAGGGGTTCGCGCTGAACAGGAATGTCGGGAACTGAGTGAGTGCACGCTGGCCCGTGAGGGCTGACTTGCCGGTTTCGCCTGTGTGTGGGTCGTGGCAATGGCGATAGAAAGCCAGGTCTTTTGATAGTTTGTTCATAGCTGCGCTGCGGTTGTCTGCGCTCAGATAAGGTGCGTGCGTTGAGAGAAACAGCGCAGGGTTATCTATTTTTAACCAAGGCAGCAGAGAAGGCAGGACCGAAAATTCAGCGCCTTCGATATCCATTTTGACCAAAGACACGTTAGACAGGTCGACGGATTCAGAAAATTGATCCCAACCGACAGTGAGTGCGTCAGTGCCATGGCTTCCGTCGTGGAGCAATGACGAGGTGGAATCACCTGCCTCTCCGTGTGCCGATGCCATTCGGGTCACCCCAAACCCCTCAGACAAGGCGATGCTGAAGGCTGATACGTTGCGGATGTCGTTCAACTCTAGATTCCAGACCAAGTGGCGATAAGCCACTGGGTCAGGCTCAAAACACCAGACATGGCGAGCGCGGCGCGCGGCGTATAGGACCGTAGGGCCGATCCATGCACCAATATCGAGATAGTCATGCTCGGGCGACAGACATTGGTCCAGCACCGAAAATGTCTCGGGCTCCCACCGCCCGGCTGATGCCTTGCGCCAGAATTTCGAGTGGTAGGGGTCCAGGCGAAAAGGTTCACCATTCAGGTTGCCCGCATAGTATCCGCGGGCGCGATAGAACATTTTGCGCGCCTGTGTCAGCATCGCGGGCCTCCGGGTTTTCTTGTCTCAGCCCTTGACCTGCGGCATTTGCCAAAGCATGTAACCTTTGGAAACCGCAACATTCATTTCAACAGGGGGCCGAGATGGCTTTTGAACTTCCTGATCTTCCTTATGCACATGACGCGCTGGCAGCCAAGGGTATGTCCGCAGAAACGCTGGAATATCACCATGACCTGCACCACAAGGCCTATGTCGATAACGGCAACAAGCTGATTGCGGGCACCGAGTGGGACGGCAAGTCGCTGGAAGAGATCATCGTTGGCACCTACGACGCGAACGCCGTCGCTCAGAACGGTATCTTCAACAACATCAGCCAGCTGTGGAACCACAACCAGTTCTGGGAGATGATGGGCCCTGACGGTAACGCGATGCCCGGCGAGCTGGAGAAGGCTCTGACCGAAAGCTTCGGTTCGGTTGACGAGTTCAAGTCGCAGTTCAGCGCCGCTGGTGCCGGTCAGTTCGGTTCTGGCTGGGCATGGCTGGTTAAGAACGCAGACGGTTCGCTGGCCGTAACCAAGACCGAGAACGGCGTGAACCCGCTGTGCTTCGGTCAGACCGCCCTCTTGGGTTGCGACGTGTGGGAGCATTCCTACTACATCGATTTCCGCAACAAGCGCCCGGCCTACCTGTCGAACTTCCTCGACAACCTGGTGAACTGGGAAAACGTCGCATCGCGGATGTGATTTGATCCAAACGGGATCAAAAGTGGCCTGCTGGCGGTGACGCTGGTGGGCCTTTCGTTTTAAATGGGTGTTTCTATTGCTGTGGTGGTGCTTCGCAAACGGCGTCAAATGACAGTTCTGAGCTTAATCTAGACATTGACGAACGGCTGTGCCCACTGTGGGCCATGTCGCTGACGGAAGACCTGAAGCAAATTCTAGAAACTACCCTGCCAACCGATCCCAGTTTTCGGCGGATCGAGAAAGCCGTGATAGACAGCTGCATTAGTGACTGCAGACGATACGCTTTGGAAGGCTCAAAAGAGGCCTTTCTGATTTCCGCGATGCGCCTATTGGCACTTCCCAACAATGGGCACACACGGCTGATCCCGAATGATGCGATCTCGGTGCTCCCGCTGAGGTTCGTGAGCGTGGGGCGTTCGGTGCAACTCATAGGGGCGGCACCAAGGGTAACTGCGCCGCGAGGCGAGTTGATTGCAGTCAACGGTGCAGCTTTGAGCCAAATCGAAGCCGCCTCAAATGAGTTTCTGGCGGGAACGCGCCAAAGAAAACGGGTCATCGGATCAATTCTTCTGGCTTGGCCGTATGCTCTGGCTCATCTGGGGTTTTCTTCAAAAGACGATACGACCGAGTATCGCGTGCAAGACGAGAATGGGCGGATAACCGGTTTCAAAGTGGAAAATGGATATACCGTTCCTGCATCAACGCTCTACCCGAGAAACGAACACGGCAAGGTTGATCCGGCCTGGAAACCTAAGAGATTTGTGGAGATTGAGGACTGGCAGGGATTGGGGCTTTCAATAGTGTTGCCAAGTTTCTTTGATCCAGACGAAAGTGCGCTGCCGAAAGCTATCTCGGGTGCAGCAGAACATGTACGCGCCTGGCCGGACAAAACGCTCTTGATTGACATTCGTGGAAACACTGGTGGCGACTTTCTTCAAACGATGCCATTGATCGACGCCATCTCGGAAAACGCAGGCAGTCAGGTTGTTGTGCTTGTCGATAAATTCACGTTTTCCGCAGCGATCGTGTTTGTAGCCATCCTTAAACGTCGTGTGAGAGATAGGCTCAAACTCATCGGGGAAGAAATGGGTGATGGGTTGAAGTTCTTTGCTGAGGGTGGGCTGCTCGATTTGCCGACAAGCGGAGCGGTCGTTCGATACTCATCAGCCTTTCACGACTGGAAGAATGGAACGACCGACGAAACCACTCCGTCCGAGATCGTGCAGCAAATCGTACCCGCCGGGGCACTGAACTTGGATCGGGAATGGGTCGCAGGACCTGCTGATGCGGATGCACAAGGCGCGTTCTACCAACGAGTACTCAAAAGCCTGAGCGATTAGACGAACTGCCAGTAAGCCCGCTTGGCTGACTCTACAGATTGTGTCATGCGAACGTGCTGATCCAACTCGGCGACGCAGCCGCGAGAGAAAACCTGCCGATACGTCAACTTTCGACCCAAGACCTATTGTACCGGCCCGCACAACCCCTAGCTATAGTATGCGGAGGGAGAGAACCGCCAATACATTCAGGACTGATCACGCAGCGCGCGGAAACATCTAGATCGCGCGATAGATAAGCTGTGTCCAGGGGACGGGGAAAGCCACGTCAATCTTTGCAGGAGACTATAATGGCCGCACTTGAACAGGGAACATGGGTTATCATTGCTGATGGGGAAAAGGCTCTGGTGATGGAGAACATTACCGACGCGCAGGACCCCAATCTCGTTGTCGTATCCGTCGAGGAGCAGGAGGTGACCCCGGCAAAACCCTCCGACAGGGCAGGGCGCAGGTCCGATACCGGCCCTAATCAGAAATCCGCCGTGGAAGAGGATACCTGGAAGGCTCACGCTAAATCCCTGTTTGTTCAGGACGTGGCCAATCTGCTGAACCGGAAGGGGCTGAAGGGGGCCTATAAGCGGTTGGTTCTGGTCGCCAGTCCCCATGTGCTGGGCCTGTTGCGGCGCAGGTTGCATAGCGAAGTATTGGCGAAAGTGGTGGCCGAGGTGGACAAGACTTTGACCAACCATCCGCTGCACAAAGTCGAACGCATCCTCAAGTCGCGGCTTGCAAAGCCCGCCTGACCATCAAGCGAAGGTACGGGCGGTTACGACCGCCCGATTGCCTGTCTTTTTAGTTAAGAAAGTCACGCAGCCGAGCCATGGCCTCATCAGGCGTGCCGACCCAAGTGATGAAGTCGGCCAGTGACGTATCGGCAAAGCCCTGATTGATCACCTGATCTAGCAGCGTATGCAGCGCATCCCAGTAGCCGTCGACATTCAGCACCAGAATGGGTTTGTCATGCAGACCCAGCTGCCGCCATGTGAGCGCCTCGAACAGTTCATCCAGCGACCCGGGGCCGCCGGGCAGCACGATCACCGCATCTGCGTTCATGATCATGACCTTCTTGCGCTCGTGCATGGTCTCGGTGACCACAAATCGCGTCAGATCGGTTTTGCCGACTTCGCGCTGCAGCAGGTGGACAGGGATGACGCCGAATGTGTCTCCTCCGGCAGTTTGTGCAGCACGCGCAACCTCACCCATCAGTCCCACATCTCCTGCGCCGTAGACCAGACGCCAGCCTTCGTTGGCCAGCAGGGTGCCGAACGACCGGGCCGCCTCGGAATAGGCCGGACTCGCACCATTGCGTGACCCGCAATACACACACACGGATTTCTGGGACATGGGTCGGTCTCTCTGCTCTTGTGTTCGGGGTTTTGACCCCTGATAGCGGGATTGATAGGTTGGCTCAACCGTCTGTCGGAATGCTTGGCTGTCAAAGCATTTACGCGACGGAGTGAAAGGAAAAGAATGAACGCCAATTCGGGAAGCGGAAGCTCGGGCACCTTCATCTGGGGGCTGGTTGCCGGGATTGTTGCAGTGATCGCCGCTGGCGGATTGTACTTGTCGGGTATCTTCGGCACAGCGCCAGAGCCACAGACGCCTGAGGTGGCCGAGGTGGCTCAGCCAGACGAAGAGACGGCTGAGGCCACGCCAGAGCCCGAAGCCGGGCCGATCGAAGAGACGCCATCCGAAACGGTTGAGGCGGAGCCAGAAAACGAAGAGGTCGCGGCCCCCGCCGTGCAGGCGCCTGTTCTGGATCAGATTTTTGTCGAACCCGACGGCAACGCCGTTCTGTCAGGCAATGCCGAACCGGGGGTCGAGATCATCGTGCTGCTGGACGGAGAGACCGTGCACAGCTTTGTCGTGGATAACAGTGGTCAATTTGCCGAGTTTGTTACGATCCCGTTTGCAGATGCTGCGCGTGGGCTGGTGCTGGAAGTACAGGGTGATGGTGAACCCGTGCGGTCGGATGACTATCTGATTGCGGCATTGCCGAAGCCACCTGCGCCTGAGGAAACCACTCCTTCCGTTGAAGAGCCAAGCGTTGAAGTTGCCGAGGCCGAGACGACCCTGGAAGCACAGGAACCGAATGAGGAAACCACCGAGGCGGTGACGGAATCAGAACCCGAAGCGCCCGCGTCGGAGACTGCTGAGGCAGACACGACAGACGTTGCCAGTGGCGAAACGGATGTGACTGAGCAGGCTGAGGCGACGCCAGAGCCGCAACCTGAGGCGGAAGCATCGCAAACCACCGAAAGCCAAGATCAGCAGATCGCGGTCATCCGGTCCGGAGAAGAGGGCGTCGAACTCGTTCAGCCTCCAACCGTTACGGATGTCCCGCCCAAGCAGATTGCTCTGGATACGATCGGCTACTCGGATACCGGCGACGTGGAACTGACGGGTCGCGCACAGGATGGATCGGCCGTGCGCCTTTATCTCGATAACCGGCTGATCGCCGACCTGCCACCCGCGCCGGACGGCCAGTGGCGTGGCGAAGTCGAAGGCATTGATCCGGGTGTTTACACCTTGCGCGTGGATGAAGTCGCACCCGATGGTACCGTGGTCAGTCGGCTTGAAACACCGTTCAAACGCGAACCCGTCGAAGTCTTACGCGCCGCCGAAGAGACCGAGCAGGGCGAGACCCCGAGCGAGACGCCTCCGATCCGGTCCGTCACCGTGCAACAGGGTGATACACTCTGGGCAATCTCGCGTGAGCGGTTTGGCGACGGTATCCTCTATGTCAGGCTGTTCGAGGCAAACCGCGATTCAATCCGCGATCCAGACCTGATCTATCCGGGGCAGATTTTCACCATCCCCGAGTAACACTCTGCCTCGGCCCGTTCGGGCCGGCGCATTCTCTGACCGCAGTCAAGGTACGTGATGAGACGATCCTCAGCCCTGAAAGTTGATGCCGACGAACAGCGTTCCGGCTGGCGCACGATCCGCAAGGTCGCGCCCTATCTCTGGCCCGATGACGAGGCCTGGGTAAAGCGCCGGGTGGTTCTGGCGCTGGTGATGCTGGTGGTCGCCAAGCTGATCGCGGTCTATACCCCGATCCTTTACAAAGGCGCGGTAGACGGTCTGGCGGGCGAAGGTGTTCCACCGCTGGCGCTGGGGGCGGTGGGGCTGACGGTGGCCTATGGCGTCGCGCGTATGATGACGGTGGGCTTTCAGCAGTTGCGCGACGCGCTGTTTGCACCGGTGGGTCAGCGGGCGCTGCGGGCTTTGGCGCTGGAAACGTTTCAGCATATCCATCAGCTTTCGATGCGCTACCACGTCACCCGACGCACCGGCGGTCTGAGCCGGATCATCGAACGCGGGGTTAAGGGTGTCGAGTTCCTGCTGCGGTTCCTGCTGTTCTCCATCGGGCCGCTGATACTGGAATTGCTGTTGGTGGCCATTATCCTGATGTGGCTGTTCGACGTCTGGTATCTGGTCGTAGTGGCGGCGACCATCGCGCTGTACATCTGGTTCACCTTCGCCGTGACCGAGTGGCGCGTAAAGCTGCGCCGCGAGATGAATGATCAGGACACCGAGGCCAATCAGCGCGCCATCGACAGTCTTCTGAACTTCGAAACAGTCAAGTATTTCAACGCTGAAACACGCGAAGCTGAACGCTATGACGTTTCGATGAAGGCTTATGCCAAGGCGGCATTGAAGACCGCCTATTCGCTGGCTTTCCTGAATTTTGGCCAGTCCTTCCTGATCACCTGTGGTCTGATTGGCGTAATGGTTCTTGCCGCAATCGGTGTGCAAAACGGTCAGCTGACCGTGGGCGATTTCGTGATGGTCAATGCCTATATGATCCAGATCACCGTGCCGCTGAACTTTTTAGGCACGGTCTATCGCGAAATCCGTCAGTCGCTGGTGGATATGGGGCAGATGTTCGACCTGCTCGAACAACCTGCCGAGGTCACCGATAAGCCTTGCGCGCCGAACCTGAAAGTCAATGGGGGCGAAGTCACTCTGGAAGATGTGCGCTTTGGCTATGAGGCAGACCGCGAAATTCTCAAGGGTGTGTCCCTGACAGTCCCGGCGGGGCAGACTGTGGCCATCGTGGGGGCGACCGGGTCAGGCAAATCTACCATCGGGCGGTTGCTGTTCCGGTTCTACGATGTCACCGGCGGCGCGTTGAAGATCGACGGGCAGGATGTGCGTGATGTCAGTCAGCCCAGCCTGCACGCGTCTATCGGAGTCGTGCCGCAGGATACAGTGCTGTTCAACGATACGATCCGCTACAACATCGCTTATGGCCGGGAAGGGGCGTCGCAGGAGGATGTTGAGGCGGCGGCCAGGTCCGCACAGATCCATGACTTCATTACCAGCCTGCCCGAGGGCTATGACACCAAGGTGGGCGAGCGTGGTCTGAAATTGTCCGGCGGCGAGAAACAGCGGGTCGGCATCGCGCGTACGTTGCTCAAGAACCCTCCGATCCTGCTGTTGGACGAGGCAACCTCGGCACTGGATACCGACACCGAACAGGACATCAAGGACGCGCTGGCCCGCGCGGGCGAGGGGCGCACGGTGATCACCATCGCGCATCGTCTCAGCACCATTGCCGAGGCTGACCGGATCGTTGTTCTGGAACGTGGTGAGATTATCGAGCAGGGCACTCATGATGAGTTGCTGGCGCGTGAAGGTCGTTATGCCCAGCTTTGGAGCCGCCAGCAATCGGATGCGCAGGCGGCCTGATCCCACGACTTTGATATGCTATGATGGGGCCTTGATAGGCGGAGGATTTACTATGTTTGGATGTCCAAAGACCTTCAGTGCCCCAATTATCGCCGTCCTGATCCTATTGCCCGGGATCGCCCTTTCAGACCCCATTGTGGGTGTCTGGAAGACCGAGCCGGATCGCAAGAACCTGACCTCTCACATCAAGATCACTGCCTGTGGTGACAAATTCTGCGGTCAAATTCTGTCGGCCTATGATCCGTCGGGCAAAGAGGTGCAGACACCGAATATCGGCAAAAAGCTGTTCTGGGATGTCGCCAGCGAAGGTGGTGGCAAATATGGCGGCGGTGAGTTCTGGGTGCCGTTGATCAATGTCGATGCGGTACCGCAGATGACGTTGCAGGGCGACACGCTGCAGGTCAAAGGGTGCGAACATCTGGTCTGTGCCCATCAGACCTGGTCACGGTTGAAGGGCTAAGAGAAAGGGCCGGAAGATCCGGCCCTTGTGGTGTCATTCTGCTGCTTTGAGTGGCGGTCCAGGCGGCTGATCCGGATCCTGTTTGACCTCGGACGCAGTGCCATCGTTCCAAACAATCTCGGTCGCTTGCATGTCGCGTGCGCTCTGGTCGATGGCCATGTCCTGCGCGATCTTGCTGGAGCGCCCCTGTGTGGCCCGCGCCAGCGCCTTGCCGAGCCAGACCGCATAAGTCGTCACCCACACCCGCAACGCCAGCAGCGAGGGCGTCACGATCAGCGTCAGCACCGTCGCCGTGCCCAGACCAAACACCACTGCTGTCGCCAATTGCTTCCACCACAGCGCGGTGGGGCTGTCGATTGAGTAGCCGCCATTGATGAAGTCCAGAGACAGCCCGAACATCATTGGCGTCAGACCCGCCATGGTGGTCAGGGTGGTCAGCAGAACGGGACGAATACGTGCCTCGGCGGTGCGGACGATGGCCTCGATCCGGGGCATATAGCGACTGTACTCCTGATAGGTATCGATCAGAACGATATTGTTGTTCACCACGATCCCCGCCAGCGCCACGATGCCCGTCCCGGTCATGATGATCGAGAACGGCTGCTGCATCACCATCATCCCGATCAGAACACCGGTGGTCGACAGCACCACCGCCAACAATACCAGCACCGAGTTGTAGAACGAGTTGAACTGTGCCAGCAGGATCACGAACATCAGACCCAATGCTGCGAGGAAGGCGCTGGACAGGAAGGCTTGGCTCTCGGCCTGATCTTCCTGATCGCCGGTCCATTCCCAACTGATGGTGCGACCGAACGGATCGGTCTGCAGCCATTCCGTCAGCACCGCGATCCGCTCGTTCGGGTTGATCAGAGTAAAGCTGGCGCTGCCATCTTCGATGCTTGCGCGCAGTTGGCCGATATTCTCTGCACCGGTCAGTTGCACCAGCTCATATTCGCTGCCATCGGGACCGGTGATGATGGCTCGGTCAGAGGTTGCTCCCTCGGCCAGCGGGCGCACGACGGCCAGCCGCTCAGTGCTGCCATCCGGGCCACTGGCCACGACCTTGCTCAACCCCGGTTCGACATCGGCTTTCACGTCATAGTAACGCTGCTGATCGACCCGGTTGATCTCGGCCAGTTTGGCCACCGGCTGGCGGGTCACGAAGTTTGAGAGCGGCACCAGCCCGTCCGGCGTGCGGACCTTGAGCGTATCGAGCGTCGACAGCACTCGATCCTGATCGGGCAGGCGGACGCGGATTTCGATCTCTTCATCGGTCGAATCCGGGCGCATTTCACCCAGCAGGATACCGCGGGTCACAAGCTGCACCATTGCGCCGACGGTGGCGACGTCCGCGCCAAAACGCCCTGCCTTGGCGACGTCAACGTCGATCTGCCAGTCGATGCCGGGCAGGGGCAGGGTGTCTTCGATCTTGATCAGACCGGGGGTCTGTTCGAACGCCTCCCGTGCGGCGAGAGCGGAAGAGGTCAGCTCTTCCCAACCGTCGCCCTTGATGCGCAGATGGACGGGCTTGGCCGAGGCGGGGCCTTGTTCAAGTGGCAGAATTTCGACGACGAATCCGGGGATCTTGGCCAGTTCGGCATTCAGCTCATCCAGCACGAAATCGCCATCATATTCCGGCGCGATCACGTGGCGGTCGAAGAGCCCCCCGAAGATAGGCTCCGATACATTCGGACGATCCTCCCACGGGATGATCTCGAACTGAACGCGGCCCACGGTATCCGCGGGGGCGGTGGCTCCGCCGTTATTCTGGTTCAGGCCACCTTCACCGGCAAAGGCAAAAACGTTGATCACAGCCGGATGGGCGCTGATAACCTTTTCTGCCTCCAGAACCATCTCGTCCTTCTCGGCCAAAGACAGGTTGCCGCGAGCCCTGACATAAGCCGTGGCCTGTTCGGGTTCGCTTTCAACAAAGAATTCAACACCGCGGTTGTTTTCGCCAAAGACAGTCATGACGCTGATCACAGCGAAACCGACTAGACCAAGCGACACGATTGGCATGATCGGATTGCCGACCAGGAATTTGATCACATAGCCAAACGGCGTGTGTTCTTTGGCGGTATGCACATGATCATCCGGCGCGCGCTGGATTTTGGCAGCGCTCAGAGTGACCGACCCGGCGAAAGCGCCGAAGAGGAACATCAGAGCCCCGGCAATCGCGCCTCCGGGCAGCAGATAGCCGGGGTTCAGCATCTGCATCGCACCAAGGAAGATCGTGTACAGCGACGGCGGCACCAACAACAAGCGCACCCACCAGGGCGTTCTTGCCCGCAGCCAGTTCGAGCTGCGGTCGAAACTACGGCTCATCCGGCCGGAGACGCCCCCCACGACAGGAAGATAGAGCAGCGCCACGATCAACGACGCGGACAGCACGAAGATAAGCGTGATTGGCAGCATCTTCATGAATTCGCCTGGAATGCCAGGCCAGAACAGCATCGGCAGGAATGCGCACAAGGTCGTGGCGGTCGAAGAGACAATCGGCCAGAACATCCGTTGCGCGGCCTCGACATAGGCGTGCATCGGACCGACGCCTTCTTTTATGCGTTTGTCGGCATATTCCACCACAACGATGGCACCATCGACCAACATACCCACGGCAAGAATCAGGCCGAACATAACCATGTTCGAGATTGTGACCCCGATCATCGCCAGAAACGCGAAACACAGCAGGAACGAGGTCGGGATCGCAAAACCCACCAACAACGCGGCGCGTGTTCCCAGAGACGCCAGAACCACGATCATCACAAGTGCGACGGCGGTCAGGACGGACCCTTCAAGCTGACGCACCATTGAATCGACGATGCGACTCTGGTCGTTCGAGGTGCCCACATCAACAGCGGCCCGCAGCTCGGCTGGCCACTTGGTCTGGGCCTCGGCCACGGTGGCTTTGATCAGCGCGACCGTATCGATCAAGTTATAGCCCTTGCGCTTGACCACCTGCAGCGCGACGGTGGACTCTCCGTTGAAGCGGGCCGTGCCTTCGCGGTCTTCGAAAGTATAGTTGATCTCGGCCAGTTCACCCAAGGTAACCACGCGGTCCCCATTGACCTTAACCGGCAGGCCATAGACGTCCTGTGCAGTTTTGAAGGACGAGGGGATTTTGACCGAGAACGTGCCTTGTTCAGTCTCAACTTCACCGGCGGCAATCAGTTGGTTGTTGTTCTGCACCACGCTGATCAGTTCGGCGGCGGTGACGTTATAAGCCTCCAGCCGCAATGGGTCGATCACGACCTCAAGCATCTCGTCACGGTTCCCGGCGATGCCGGCCTCAAGCACAGCATCCAATGCCTCAAGCTCGTCCTGCAGGTCTTTGGCAACGCGTGCCATTGTACGTTCAGGGACGGGACCCGTCAGGTTGACGATGACGATGGGGAATTCCGAGAAGTTAACCTCGGTAATCGTATATTGCTCGGCCCCCTCGGGGAAGTCGGCCTGCGCGCTGTTCATGGCGTCGCGCACGTCTGCGATGGTGGCGGACTTGTCCCAACCGAACTCGAACTCCAATAGAAGGCCCGCATAGCTCTCGGCAGCGGTGGCGGTCATCGTATCCAGCCCGTCGAGATCGGCCATCTCGGTTTCCATCGGCTTGATCAGCAGGCTTTCGCTGTCTTCGGCTGAAATGCCCGGAAACTGCACCGATACGAACAGCATCGGGATGTCGATATCCGGCTCACCTTCTTTCGGCAGGCCCACATAGGCGAACCCGCCAACAACCAGCGAGATCGCGATAAAGGCCAGAACCATCCTGGCCCGGCCTGCGGCCCAACTGACGATCCCCGTCATTGCGATGCTTCCCTGTAGGTCGGTGCAACGGTTACGCCTCTGGTGACGAATTCCTGCCCGATTACGATGATATCAGCGGTTTCAGGCAAGCCACCCACCCAAACGCCATCTGCGGTGTCACGCAGCAGTTGGATCGGCACAAAGTCGACCACATTGTCTGCGACGACGGTTCGCACGCCAATCTGACCTTCGTTGTTCAGGGTTAGCGCCGACTGCGGCAGCAGATGTGCTTTGACACCTTCCGCTGCGATCTGAATATTTGCGGTCTGGCCATCACGGATCAGCAATTCCGGGTTGGGAACAGTGATCTCTACCTCAAAGGTCCGGGTGGTCTCATCGGCTGAGCGGCTGAGGAAAGTCACACGCCCCTCGACCTGCAACCCGGTGACCAGCTGCGCCGACGCCATCGAGCCGACGATGATCCGGTTTACCTCGGTCTCGGGCACGAAACCGACCAGCTTGATCGGGTCCAGCTGGATCACGGTCGCGCACAGCGAACCGGGCTGCATCAGGCTGCCAAGCTCGGCTGTGTCACTTTCCAACAGTCCTTTGAACGGGGCTTCGATGGTGAGCCTGTCCATCTCGCGGTGCGCAGCGGCCACTTCGGCGGTTGCGGCTTCGATCCCGGCTTGGGTAGCCTCCAGCCCAGCCTCGGCGCTTTTGATGCCTGCTTTGGCCGAGCTCATTTCGGCCTCGCTCGAGATGCGGCGGGTTTCCGATCCAAACCCGGTTTCCGACAATTTGCGCGCGGCGGTCAGATTGATTTCGGCTTCGGCCAAACGAGCGTGGGATTCTTGCAGACGCGCTTCAGCTTCGGGCACACGGCTTTCGGCCTCAAGTTTGGCGGCCTTCGCTTCGGCGAGGCTTGCAGGGCGGGTGCCCGGGTCAAGTTCACACAGCAGGTCGCCCGTCTCAACAAAGGCCCCTTTGCGCTTGGGCTCGGAGACAACGGTCGAGGTGGTCTCGGCAAGAACCTCAACCTGACGGTTGGCTTTAGTCTGTCCGCGCAGCTGAACAGCACTGCCAATTTCCCGCGCAGTCGAGCGTGATACGACGACGCCAATCGCGTCCGCGATCTGTGTTTGTTCGGTTTCCGTGGCGTCAACTGGCGCTTCGGTCTGTTCTTCTCCACGGCCAGCAAACGCGAACAACGCGTCGCGTTCGAAAACAAGGAAATACAATGCGACTATAACCAATACGGCGTTGATGAATGAAATCAAACGCATGCGGTGTATTCTCCAGATCTGATCGGCCACCCGGTTGCGGCGCTTACGCCTTGAAATGGGGCCGGGTCTTTGGCTTGTCCATACTGAACTGAATAGTTCGGTTCACTTTTTTTAGCAAGTCCCGGGGGCAACCGAGCAATTGTGTGAATTCGGACACTTGGCTTGGCCCAAAGGCCGGGGTATGACATGGCGCTAGAAAACCGAACACCTAAGCCTGGGGGCAGGGATGAGCGATACCGACAGTTTCATTGATGAGGTCACTGAAGAGGTGCGCCGTGATCGCATGTTCCTGCTCTTGCGGCGCTGGGGTTGGGTCGGTGTTGTCGCTGTCATCGCCATTGTCGGCGGGGCTGCGTTCAACGAGTACCGCAAGGCGCGCGACGCGGGTCAGGCCGAGGCGTTGGGGGATGCGATTCTGACGGCTCTTGCTGAAAACGGCTCGGCCGAACGGGCGACCAGCCTGCAGGCGGTCGAGACGCAATCGGTGGGCGGAGATGCGGTGCTGAACATGCTGCTCTCGGCGGCTCAAATCGAGGCCGGGTCCGATCAGGATGCTGTAAACAGCCTGAACGCAATTGCGACACAGGGCGATCTGCCCGAGATTTATCGCGCAATCGCGAGCTTCAAGGCGTTGCTGCTACAGACGGAAACTCTGCCGGTTGCCGATCGTCGCCAGCAATTCGAAGCGCTGGCAACACCCGGTGCCCCTTTGCGTCTGCTTGCGGAAGAGCAGCTTGCTCTGATCGATGTGGCCGACGGCAATACGCAGGCGGCGCTGGACCGGCTGCAAGCGCTGCGGCAGGACGCCGAAGCCAGCATCGATCTGCAGCAGCGTGCAGCGCAGCTGATCGTGGCGTTGGGTGGTAAGCCCGAGCCCGTCGCGGCCCAACAGGGCTGACCCGGGCGGCGAAACAGGATTTCACAGACGAGTTCATAAGATCATGGTAGCACGTTACTTCTCACGCCTTGGATTGCCCGTCGCGGCGATTGCCCTGACAGCACTGAGCGCCTGTCAGGAACCCGAGACGATCCTGCCGGGCGAACGGGAAGATATCCGTCCTGCCCTTGACAATGAAACGGTTGAGACGCGCGGAGCCAAGCCCATTAGCCTTCCGGCCCAAAGCCGCAATGCAAGCTGGTCGCAAAGCCCGGGGACCCCGGCCTTCCGCACGACAAACGCCGCACTCAGCACGACGCCACAGCGGGTTTGGTCCGCCAATATTGGCAGCGGCGACAGTCGCAGACAGCGGATCACCGCTGATCCTGTTGTTGCAGGCGGTTTGATTTATACGCTCGATTCGGGCGCGAATGTCTCGGCTGTGACCCCACAAGGGCAAGTGGCCTGGACCACGAACCTTATCCCACCTTCCGAGAAAGATGGCGACGCCACGGGAGGCGGGCTCGCCCATGCTGACGGGGTTCTGTATGTCTCATCCGGCTTTGGCCGGCTGACCGCGCTGGACGCCAAGACCGGTGCTCAGAAATGGCAAAAGCGCTTGAACGCTACTGGTAGCGGCGCGCCGTTGGTCAGCGGCGGAATCCTCTATCTCGTCGCCGGGGATGAGACGGGTTGGGCCGTCAACACCAAGGATGGTCGGATTCTCTGGCAGATCGATGGCACCCCGAGCGTCGGCAATGTACTGGGCGCACCCGCGCCGGTCATCGCATCGGAGTTTTCTGTCTTTGCGTTTGGGTCCGGTGACATTGCGGCAACCTTCCGCCGAGGGGGGATCCTGCGTTGGACCGCTTCAGTAGCGGGTGGTCGCCGTGGCCGAGCGGCTGCTCAGATCGTGGACGTCACCGCCGGGCCTATGGTGTCTGGCAATGCTATCCTGATCGGCAATCACTCGGGCCGTACCGTCTCGTTCGATGTCGATTCAGGTGAGCGGAACTGGACCGCGCTTGAAGGGGCGGTCGACACGGTCTGGCCAGCTGGAAACAGCGTCTTTTTGATCAGCGACCGCAGCCAATTGGTGCGATTGAATGCTACAGACGGTACGATTGTCTGGGCCATCGACCTGCCGGGCTTTGTCAAAGACAGGCCAGGACGCCGCGGACCGATCTTTGCCCACTACGGTCCGATCATGGCCGGGGGACGGCTGGTCGTAGCCTCGAATGACGGCTTCCTGCGCTTCTTCAATCCTGTCGACGGTGCGCTGCTGCATCAGGTCGAAGTCCCCGGCGGGGCGACGACGGCGCCTGTGGTGGCGGGTCAGACGCTCTATGTCGTGTCGACCAAGGGTGAATTGCACGCTTTCCGTTGACGACAAGATGCGTTAAAGGGCGCATCTTGAGTCTTGAAAGTTGAGTATCATGTCGCTGACCCTCGCCATCGTGGGGCGCCCGAATGTGGGTAAATCCACTCTGTTCAATCGCCTCGTGGGCAAACGTCTGGCTTTGGTCGACGACCAGCCTGGCGTGACGCGCGACCTGCGCGAAGGCGAAGGGCGGCTGGGTGACCTGCGCTTTACCGTCATCGATACGGCAGGTCTTGAGGACGCGACCGACGACAGCCTGCAAGGCCGGATGCGTCGCCTGACCGAACGCGCCGTGGACATGGCCGATGTCTGCCTGTTCATGATCGACGCGCGCGTGGGCCTGACGCCAACCGATGAGATGTTCGCCGAAATCCTGCGTAAACGGTCCAAACACGTGATCCTTGCGGCCAACAAAGCCGAAGGCAACGCGGCGGATGCCGGCGTGCTTGAGGCCTATAACCTTGGGCTGGGTGAGCCTGTGCGCCTGTCAGGTGAGCATGGCGAGGGGATGACGGACCTTTATGCGCAGTTGATGCCGCTGGCCGATGCCGCCGAGGAAGCGCAAGCAGAAGAGACGCCGGAAACCAATATCGAACTGGACGAAGACGGCGAGGGCGAAGCGCCTTTGATCACCGCTGCCAAGCCGTTGCAGGTGGCTGTCGTAGGCCGTCCGAATGCCGGTAAATCCACGCTGATCAACAAGATCATAGGTGAAGACCGTCTGCTTACCGGTCCCGAGGCCGGGATCACCCGCGACGCGATCAGCCTGCGGATCGATTGGGGCGGGCCGGATGGGGACAGCACCCCGATGCGGATCTTTGATACCGCCGGGATGCGCAAGAAAGCCAAGGTGCAGGAGAAGCTTGAGAAGCTCTCGGTCTCGGACGGCCTGCGCGCTGTCAAGTTCGCCGAAGTTGTCGTAGTCCTGCTGGATGCGGCTATCCCGTTCGAACAGCAAGACCTGCGTATCGCCGATCTAGCCGAGCGTGAAGGGCGCGCCGTGGTTGTTGCCGTCAACAAGTGGGACGTCGAGGACAACAAGCAGGAAAAGCTGCGCGATCTCAAGGAATCCTTCGAACGCCTGTTGCCACAATTGCGTGGCGCGCCGCTGATCACTGTTTCGGCCAAAACCGGACGCGGGCTGGAGCGTCTGCGCACTGCCATTCTGCGCGCCCATGACGTCTGGAACCGCCGCGTGCCGACGGCTGCACTGAACCGCTGGCTGACTGCCATGCTGGAACAACATCCGCCGCCAGCGCCGCAGGGCCGCAGGATCAAGCTGCGCTATATGACACAGGCCAAGACCCGCCCGCCGGGGTTTGTCGTCATGTGCTCGCATCCTGACAAGATGCCCGAAAGCTACAACCGCTATCTGGTCAACGGTCTGCGCGAGGATTTCGACATGCCGGGCACGCCGATCCGGCTGACCTTGCGCGGCCAGGGAGACAAGAACCCCTATAAAGGGCGGCGTAAGAAAAACGCCGGTGCGCTGGCGAAGCATCTCAAGGGACGGGCGTAACTGCGCTAATTTTCAGCGTTTTCAGTGAGGGGGCGTGACAGCCCCTTTTTCGCGCGCTAGCATTCAGTAGCGTGCATTTGTTTTCGCGCGCAGCTTGTCTGCGGGTTTTCCGCACATAATTTTGCAACAGGTAGTAACCGGACCACCCTGGGGAGCGGGCGCGATGGATCTGAGGGAATATACTAGACAATACGCGGTACAGGATAATCGGCTTGCCGCGCTCAGCTATTTCGGAACATTTGCTGTCTATTTCGCATCGCTGACACTGGCGATCATCTATGTCGACAGCTGGTATATCATGATCCCGGCCGGGATCGTTTTTGCCTTTTCAGCCGTGCGTCTCTACGTGCTGCAGCATGATTGCGGGCATCACTCGCTGTTTGAAACGCGCGAGCAGAACGAATGGGCAGGTCACGGATTGTCACCGTTTACCTTTGCGCCGTTTGAGGTGATGAAACAGAACCACAATCTGCACCATGCCGGTATCGGTAATCTCGAACATCGCGAGACCGGTGAAATTCACACCATGACACTGCGCGAATGGAACGAGGCGGATTGGAAAAAGCGTCTGTTCTACAGGCTTTATCGCAATCCCTTCATTCTGGTTCCTGTGGGTGCACTGTTTACTTATTTCATCCGTTATCGCTGGCCCAAGAATACTGTCCGGTTCGGTGTCATGGGTGTGGTGCTGCACAACCTTTCGATCGTCGTGTTTCTGGGGCTGCTCTATCTGATCGCTGGTACCACGGGCATTCTGATCTGGCTGGTATTCTCGCTGCTGGGCGGGATGCTGGGCGTGTTTCTGGTGTATTTGCAGCATAACTTCGAAGACACCTATTGGGATCGCCGCCCCGATCTGGATCCGAAGATTGCGGCACTTCAGGGATCGTCAGCGTTGGATTTCGGATGGTGGTTTGACAATGCGGTGGCTTGCATCACATTGCACGACATCCACCATTTCAACGCGCGTATCCCATCCTACAGGCTGCGTGCATGCCACTATAACCTGCCGCCGGAGTTTACTCCGCGCCGGATCAAATTTCCCGAAGCGGTGGCTGCGCTGAACCTCAAGCTATGGGATGAAGAGGCCAAGCGTCTCGTCCCGTTTCCAAAGCGGTCGCAAGAGCAAAGGGTGGCGCAGACCAGTTGATTGGCGGGTGCGCAGCTCTTGTCTGCGTGTATAGGCCGTGTATATACATGTGTGAGGGATGACAGGAAAGGATCCGCGATGACTGCAGTTACCGATGTGCGCGGCGTGGGACAGGCGCTGGCACAGGCGCTGAATGCAAACGGCTTTAAAACAGCCGAGGCTGTGGCGAAGGCCGCGCCCGAGGATTTGGTAAAAGTGCCGCGTATCGGTGCAGCGCGAGCCGCAATCCTGATTGCTGCTGCAAAAGAGGCGGTTGCCAAATCGACCCAGACCAAAGCCCCCGCGCGTCGCGCGCCAAACCGGAAGCCTCCGGCGCGTCGGACGCCCGCACGCAGCACCGCAGCAACCAAAAAAGCCGAAGCCGAACGCAAGGCCGAAGCGGCGCGTAAAGCGGCAGAAGATCGTGCTACGGCAGAGCAGGTGGCGGCGGAGGCCAAGGCAAAGAAGAAGGCAAAAGCCAAGGTTAAAGCCGAGAAAGCCGCCCGGAAGAAATCCGAGATGGAGGCCGTATTCTCCAAGGCTAAGGAAAAGCTCAAAGAGAAAGCCAAAAAGGACAAAAAGCCCAAAGGCGACGGTAAGAAGAAGGCTGACAAGAAGAAAGCCGACAAGAAAAAACCGAACAAGAAGAAGTCCGACAAGAAGTCCGGTAAATCCAAGGATAAGAAAAAGGCGAAGAAGTAATACCTTCTCCGCCTCGCTTTGGTTGATCGGCACCTGTTGAGTGCCGGTTTTCTTATGCCAGAGTGCCGCCGGTCTGCAGAGTCATCTTACCACCTAGGTAGGGTGCCAGAACCTCAGGCAGGGTGACCGTACCATCTGCGTTCTGACCGTTCTCCAGAACCGCGATCAGGCAACGCCCAACAGCCAGACCCGAGCCGTTCAGCGTATGGACATATTCGGGTTTGCCACCACCTTCGGGACGGAAACGCGCATTCATGCGGCGTGCCTGAAAATCACCGGTGGTCGAAACAGAACTGATTTCGCGATAAGTGTTCTGCCCTGGCAGCCATGCCTCGATGTCGAAGGTACGGCGCGCGCCAAAGCCCATATCGCCGGTGCACAGAACGACGGTGCGGTAGGGGATGCCGAGTTGTTCCAGCAAATCCTCGGCACAGCGCAACATGCGCTTCTGTTCCTCATCCGATTTCTCGGGGTGGGTAACCGACACCATTTCGACCTTCTCGAACTGGTGCTGGCGCAACATTCCCGCGGTATCCTTACCGGCGCTACCTGCCTCGGACCGGAAGCAAACCGTGTGGGCGGTCATGCGAATGGGCAGGGCGGCTTCGTCCAGTATATCGCCCGATACCGAATAGGTGAGCGTCACCTCGGAGGTCGGGATCAACCACCAGCCATTGGTGGTCTGATAACTGTCCTCGCCGAATTTCGGCAGTTTGTCGGTGCCATACATCGCTTCATCGCGAACCAGAACTGGCGTTTGCGTTTCGGTCAGTCCGTTCTTGTCGATATGCGTGTCCAGCATGAACTGCGCCAGCGCGCGATGGACGCGGGCAACACCCTTCGATAGGTTCACGAACCGGCTGCCGCTGGTCTTGGCTGCGGTCTCGAAATCCATGGCCGCGGCGACGGCGGGGATGTCGTAATGCTCCTTCGGGGCAAAATCGAACTCTCGCGGAGTGCCCCAACGGTTGACCTCGACATTATCGTCTTCGTCTTCGCCCAATGGCACATCTTCGGCAGGCAGGTTGGCGATGCGGGCCAGTTGGTCGGTCAGCAACGCGTCCAGATCCTTGGCCTCGGTCTGCATCCGGGCAATCTCAGCCTTCTTCTCGGCGACCAGCGCGCGCAAACGCTCGAATTCAACCTCATCGCCGCGCCCTTTCGCCGCGCCGACTTCCTTGCTGGCCTTATTCTGCTCGGCCTGAGCGGTCTCGGCGGCCAGAATCTTGGCCCGTCGACTTTCGTCCAACCGCAGCAGATCTGACGACACCGGCGCGTCCCCGCGGCGCGCAAGGGCGGCGTCGAAGGCGGCTGGGTTTTCGCGAATGGCGCGGATGTCGTGCATGGTTCAGATCCTTAAATGCGTGAATCACTGAAACCGCTTATGCACCATCTGAAAGGCAGGGTGTAGCGCCGGTTATGACTTATCCGGGTCGTCGTGGGTTTCATGTGCCAGATGGCCATCCCATTCTTCGATCGGAATTTTTGGCTCGGGCGGATCAGCCATGTAGGACGGCGTCATGATCTGCACATTGTTCTCGTTGAATACAGCCACGATGTTGCGATGCAGATCCGAGCGGATTTTCGGAATGATGCTACCGCGTGTGGTATATCCGTTAATTTGATAGTTGATCGCGTAATCCGCCAAAGCGGTCCATAAAACAAAGGGCTCAGGCTTGGCCTTGATCCCCTTGGTGCGATGTGCGGCCTCGATCAGCATCGCCTCGACCTTTTCGGGCGGCTCTTCATACCCAATCCCGACAGTGGTGTGCAGCAACAACCCGTTGCCATCGGTTTTCTTTGAGAAATTTACTACGTCCGAATTCATCAACTGGGCATTCGGGATCGAGATCAACTCATTCTTGATGGACTTCAGATGTGTCTCCATCAGCTTGATCTGCACGACGTCGCCGATATGGTCTCCGATCTGGATGCGGTCTCCGATCGAGGTGGATCGGCGATAGATCACAAAGAGCCCCGCCAGCATGTTCGACACGACCGAATTCGCCCCCAGCGACAGCATTGCACCCACCAGAATGGTCAGGCCTTGAAATGCCGCAGAATCCGACCCCGGGATGTAAGGCACCGCAAATACCAGTGCGATCAGGATCACGACCACCCGTGCGATGTTGAACGTGGGGTTTATCCAGTGCTTCTCGAAATCGCCCATATCGAACGAGCCTGCCTCGACCGCATCGAAGAACACGCGCATGCCCCGGATAATGTACAGTGTTATCCACGTGATAAGCGCCAGCATGATCAGGTTCGGAATATAGCTGAGTACGCCTTTGAAGATCAGCAGGACTGGTTCGGTCAGATAGGTCAGCAGTAGCTGCGCGAAATATCGTGTTTCCGCAAAAGCCAGCAGAACGAAAGAGAGGTAATAGTAGAAGCCGAGGAAGAAGATCACCAGCAGGACGAAATTCAGTCCATACCGGATCAGCGCCGCTATGGCTTCGGCCTGCACGCTTTTGGCGGTCGCGGTTTCGACGTCTCTGAGATACCGCTTGACCAGTTTCAGTGTGCGCCGACGAATCCTTCGGTTCAGCCACAGGATCACCACAACGAACAGAGCAAACCCGACCGTCCAGCCCGCTGCTTCGATGGCCCCCGAGACCCGCGCTTGTTCGGTTCGGTTCGCGCGATAGGTGACGATGGCCTCTTTGATGGCTTCCCCGTGGAGCAGGCTGAGCACATCAAGCTCCATCTGATCCAGCTCCGCATCTGCAACCGTCACGATCGAAACGATCACGTCATCGGCCAGAATGCGCGTGCCCAGCTCGGTTTCTTCGAAACGTATCTCTACGGTCGGGTTGTCCGAGGCTTCAGCGACCGCGATTATGCTGTTCTGCACCCGTTCTGCGCGTTCGCTGGCAGGCAACGCGCTGGAGCCACGCAGGAAGAACAAGGTGTCGCCATCGACAATGACGGGTGCCTTGAATACGTCGGACTCTTCTTCTGTAGCAGGCGCATCGGCAGGGGCATCCTGTGACCATGCGGGTGGCACGGGCGGGCACAGGAAGAACACTGCCGCAAGCAGGCAGATCGCCGTTCTAAGGGCTTGGAAGAATTGAGTCATTGTGCCTCCCTCTCTGCAACTATATCCAACCAGAGCAGTCTGCCTAGAACATATCTGCAACGTTGCATTTCAAACCTGCGGGGCAGATCGTGGAATTGGCATCGCCTTTGCTTGCAAACCCTCGGTTCAAAGCATAGGTTCCCGCCAACTTTGCAGAGAGCCCTCTGCATCATCAAAACAAAGGAATATCCCATGGAAGGTGGCGCAATCGCCCAGTTTCTCCCGCTGATCCTGATCTTTGCGATCATGTATTTCCTGCTGATCCGTCCGCAGCAGAAAAAGATGAAGGAACATCAGGCTATGGTCGAGGCCGTGCGCCGGGGCGATCAGATCGTCACCCAGGGTGGACTGATCGGTAAAGTGTCGAAGGTCAAGGAAGGCGAGAACGAGATCGAGGTTGAACTGGCTGAGAACGTCAAGGTTCGTGTCGTCAAATCGACCATCGCTCAGGTTCTGAACAAGACCGAGCCGGCGAAGTAAGTTCGCGCGACAATTCCTTGAAAAGGCAGGGTAATGCTGCAAATTGATACCTGGAAGCGGGTTCTGATCTGGGCGGTCTGCGTGATCGGTCTGATCCTGGCCCTGCCGAATGCGTTCTACACGCGCGTCGAGCAATCCAACGACGCTAAAGCCGCGATTGAGCTTGGCATTGATACGCCCGAGATGCAGGCCGAAGCGGGGCAATGGCCCGATTGGTTGCCATCGTCTCTGGTCAATCTCGGTCTCGACCTGCGTGGCGGCGCGCATCTGTTGGCCGAGGTGAAGGTCGGCGATGTCTACGAATCCCGGATGGAGGCGATGTGGCCGGAAATCCGCGATGCGCTGCGGGACGAGCGCGGTACCATCGGAACGGTCCGCCGTCAGGACTCGGCCCCTGACCAGATTCGCGTGCGCATCAGCCAGCCCGAAGGCATTTCCCGCGCTCTGGAGGTCGTGCGCGGCTTGGCGCGTCAGGTGCAGACCCTGACCGGGGTAGGTGCCACGGATATCGAAGCCTTTGCTGACGGCGATACCATCATCGTGCAGCTGTCAGAGGCCGAAAAACTGGCCTCGGATGACCGTACCGTGCGTCAGTCGCTGGAAATCATCCGTCGCCGGATCGACGAGGTCGGCACGCGTGAACCGACGATCCAGCGCCAGGGTGCGGATCGTATCCTGATCCAGGTGCCGGGTATCGGCAGCGCCGGTGAGTTGAAAGAGATCATCGGGACAACCGCGCAGTTGACCTTCAATCCGGTTGTTGGTCGTGGCTCTGACCCCGACGCGATTCCGGGTGTTGGCGAAGAGATCGTGCCTTCGCTTGATGAAGAGGGTTTGTACTACACGCTAGAGTCGGCCCCGGTCGTAACTGGCGAGGAACTGGTCGACGCTCAGCCCTCGTTCGATCAGAACGGTCGCCCTGCGGTAAGCTTCCGCTTCAACACTTCCGGAGCACGCAAGTTCGGCGACTATACTCTGGACAATATCGGCGCGCCGTTCGCCATCGTGCTGGATGACGAGGTCATCTCGGCCCCTGTGATCCAAAGCCATATCCCGGGCGGATCCGGCATCATCACCGGCAATTTCACCGTTGAGGAAAGCACCAATCTCGCCGTTCTGCTGCGTGCAGGCGCTTTGCCCGCTGGTCTGGAATTCCTCGAAGAACGCACCATCGGTCCGGAATTGGGTCAGGACAGCATCGACGCGGGTAAAGTCGCCACCATGGTCGCCTTTGCCGCCGTTCTGGTCTTCATGGCACTCAGCTATGGCCTGTTCGGTATCTTTGCCAATATCGCGCTGATCCTGAACGTGGGCTTGCTGTTCGGGCTGTTGTCTCTGATCGGCGCAACGCTGACGCTGCCGGGTATCGCTGGCATCGTTCTGACCGTCGGTATGGCGGTGGACGCCAACGTGCTGATCTTTGAGCGTATCCGTGAAGAACTTAAGTCGGCCAAAGGCCCGGCGCGTGCGATTGAACTGGGCTACGAAAAAGCGTTGTCCGCCATTCTGGACGCCAATGTGACCACGTTCATCACTGCGACGATCCTGTTTGCCATGGGCAGCGGCCCCGTGCGCGGCTTTGCGATCACTCTGGGACTGGGGATTCTGACCTCGGTCTTCACCGCGATCTTCGTGACACGCCTGATGGTCGTCATGTGGTTCGAACGCCGCCGTCCGAAAACGATCGAGGTTTGACATGAGACTGAAACTTGTACCCCAAGGCACCTCGTTCGATTTCTTCAGCCGCTGGAAGATTTGGTTGGGCATTTCTGCTCTGATGATGGTCGCGGCCTTCGTCTCGTTCATGCTGCAGGGCCTGAACTTCGGTATCGACTTCCGGGGTGGCACCACGATCCGGACCGAAAGCACGCAACAGATTGACGTTGGCGCCTATCGCGACGCCATCGCGCCGCTGGAGCTGGGTGATATCACCATTACCGAGATCTTTGATCCCACCTTTGGACCCGAACAAAACGTCGCCATGATCCGTATCCAGGCGCAGGATGATGCCGAGGCCGTCGCCGCCAGCACCATCACCGCTGTGGAAGAGGCGCTGCAATCCGTGGTTCCCGATATCGAGTTCGTTTCCGTCGAATCCGTCGGCCCCAAAGTGTCAGGTGAGTTGATCCAAACCGCCGTGATCGCTGTGGTGCTCGCCATCGGGGCCGTGCTTGTCTACATCTGGCTACGGTTCGAATGGCAGTTCGCGCTGGGTGCGGTGGCAGCACTGGTTCATGACGTGATCCTGACCATCGGCATCTTCTCGGAACTGCAAATCCGTTTCGATCTGGCCATAATCGCGGCGCTGCTGACCATTGTCGGTTATTCGCTGAACGACACCGTGGTTGTCTTCGACCGGGTGCGCGAGAACCTGCGTAAGTACAAGAAGAAAGACCTCAAAGAGGTGCTGAACATCTCGATCAACGAAACCCTCAGTCGGACAGTGATGACCTCGGTCACCACGCTGCTGGCGCTAATCTCGCTCTATGTGCTGGGCGGAGACGTCATCCGCGGCTTTGTCTTCGCGATGATCTGGGGTGTGATCATAGGCACCTATTCGTCGGTCTTCGTGGCCTCGACCATTCTGTTGTGGCTGGGGGTCAAACGCGACTGGTCGAAACCGTCGAATACGGCGGGTAACCAGTTCGCCAATATCGATGCCTGAGTATTTCGGCCAGACTCCGACCAGTCTGGCCGTTATCATTTCAGCCGCCCTGATCGGAGGCATCGTCCGCGGCTTCTCGGGCTTCGGAACGGCGTTGATATTCCTGCCCATGGCCAGCCCGTATCTTGGCCCCTTCGGCGCGATCATCGCACTGACCATCATGGATATCTTTGGCCCGCTGCCGAATCTGCGTCGCGCCTGGAACGCAGTCGACAGGTCTGATCTTATGCGCCTTATTCTGGGATGTGCGGTGGTCCTCCCAATTGGCCTTTGGCTGCTCGCCCGCTCTGAGCCCGAGCTGTTTAGATACCTCGTCAGCCTGATCTCACTGTCGATGTTGGCCGCACTTGCCTTCGGCCTGCGCTATCACGGCAGAGTAGGGCGGGGAATGGTAACAGCAATCGGGGGTACTGCGGGTTTTCTTGGGGGGATCGCGGGGATACCGGGCCCGGCGGTCATCCTGTTCTACATGTCGCGCCCACTCCCCGTTGCCGTCATCCGCGCCACGATCCTGCTGTTTCTGTTCGCCTTCGATTTCCTGATCCTCGGTTACCTCACGGGAATGGGGCGCGTTACGTTTGCAACCGTCGGTATGGGGCTGATGCTTGCCATTCCCAACATCGCGGGGAACTGGCTGGGTGGCTGGATGTTCCGGCCCGAGCGCGAAAAGCTCTACCGCATAACCGCTTATCTGGTGATTGCGTCAGCTGCCTTGTCCGGTCTGCCGCTTTGGGGTTAAAACCCCGCCATGCGCTTGAATGAGATCACCTATACCAACGCCCAGCCGATCGACGGCTACGGCCCCGGCTTTTTCCGCATTGGCGGGCAAGTGCATGAAGGCCTCGTGCTGACCGGCCCCACAGGAACCACAGCCTGGGGCGGTTATGCTGATGAAAACGCACTTTTGGCTCTGTCGGATCAGATCGATGTTCTTTTCATCGGAACCGGCAAGGACCTGACCCACATCCCCACCAAGCTGCGTTCAACGCTTGAAGAAGCTGGCATTGGTGTCGAAATCATGAACTCCCCTGCCGCCTGCCGTACCTACAACGTGCTGCTTTCTGAAGGCCGCCGCGTCGCGCTGGCGCTGATCCCCGTCTGAGGATCCGTTCTTCATCTGGCCGAAAATATCTCGGGGAGCGCGAGGGGCTGGCCCCTCGCTTCAAACACTCCCAACCATTCTGCGGCATTTCCGACCTTTTTCCCGCACGCACAATCCGTTAATCGGACGTCATGACTTTGACAGTAACCGATCTGGCCATCACGCGCGGAGGCGTCCCCGTTCTGGAAGGGCTCAGCTTTTCGCTCTCTGCCGGAAAGGCTTTGATCCTGCGTGGCCCCAACGGGATCGGCAAGACAACCCTGCTGCGTACACTTGCTGGCCTGCAGCCACCGCTGGCAGGCCATATCGAAGGCGCCGAAGATCAGATCGCCTATGCCTCGCACTCTGATGGTCTGAAACCAACACTGACGGTGACCGAAAACCTCAGCTTCTGGGCGTCGGTCTTCGGAGTGCAGGGCATCCAGAAAGCGCTCGATGCGTTTGCGCTGAACGAACTCGCGGATCGGCACGCGGGTAACCTGTCTGCGGGGCAGAAACGGCGGCTCGGATTGGCCCGGATGCTGGTCACCGGTCGTCCGATCTGGATGCTGGACGAGCCGACTGTGTCGCTGGACAAAAACGCGGTGCAGATGTTTGCCGACGCCGTGCGCGCACATCTGGGGCAGGGCGGCTCTGCCCTGATCGCCACTCATATCGACCTCGGTCTGGACGGAGAGGTTCTGGATGTCGGCCCCAACAAGGCCAAGCCCAAACCCATCGACGATTTCGACGGAGGTTTCCTGTGATCGCCCTGTTGCTGCGCGACCTGAAACTGGCCTTCCGCGCGGGCGGAGGGTTTGGTCTGGGTCTGGCTTTCTTCCTGATCGTGACCGTACTGGTGCCTTTCTCGGTCGGCCCGCAATCTTCGCTGTTGTCCACCATTGCACCCGGGGTCCTTTGGCTGGGCGCATTGCTTGCCTGTCTTTTGTCCCTCGACCGCCTGTTGGCCCTGGATTGGGAGGACGGCTCGCTCGATCTGCTGGCCACCGCGCCACTGCCACTGGAATCGGTGGTTACCATCAAAGCTTTGGCCCATTGGCTGACGACCGGCCTGCCTTTGGTTCTGGCCGCGCCGTTTCTGGGTGTGTTGCTGAACCTGCCGGTGCCCGGCTTCTTCTGGCTGGTTATCTCTCTGCTGATCGGCACCCCAGCCATGAGTGTCATCGGCACCTTCGGCGCAGCCCTGACCGTCGGCCTGAAACGCGGAGGTTTGCTGATGTCGTTGCTGGTCCTGCCGCTTTATGTCCCGACCCTGATCTTCGGAGCCGAGGTCGCCCGCCGCGGGGCCACGGGGATGGAGACGCAAACCCCACTGCTTATGCTGGCCGGTATCACGGCCGCCACGGTTGCACTGCTGCCCTTCGCCAGCGCCGCCGTCCTGCGTATCAATCTCAGGTAACAGGATCGATGATTGACCGAGGTCAATTGAGAACCATACCGACTTGGACTAGATAGGGCTCATGACAATCGCAGCCAAAGCCAACGCCCTCTGGGAATACGCCAATCCGCGCAAGTTTCTTGCAACGAGCGAGCGCATCCTGCCGTTTTTCTGGATAACCTCGGCTGTCTGCCTGGTCTTGGGGCTGGTCTGGGGGTTCTTTTTCACACCGGATGACTACAAGCAGGGATCGACCGTCAAGATCATCTATCTGCATGTGCCCGCCGCGCTGATGGCAATCAACTGCTGGCTGATGATGTTGGCGACTTCGCTGGTCTGGCTGGTCCGTCGCCATCATGTAAGTGCACTGGCCGCGCGTGCCGCTGCACCGATCGGCATCATTATGACTCTGATCGCTCTGGCCACCGGCGCGATCTGGGGTCAGCCCATGTGGGGAACGTGGTGGGCCTGGGATCCGCGCCTGACTTCGTTCCTGATCCTGTTCTTGTTTTATCTGGGCTATGTTGCCTTGTGGGAAGCGATCGAAGACCCCGATACTGCCGCCGACCTGACCTCGGTCCTTTGCCTTGTGGGATCGGTCTTTGCGCTCCTCAGCCGCTACGCGGTGAACTTCTGGAATCAGGGGCTGCATCAGGGCGCCTCGGTCATGCGGGCCGGGGCGATTACCGGAACGGATACCGAAGAGAAGGTCAGCAATATCTACTTCTATCCGCTGCTGCTTTGCATCATCGGCTTCGTGCTGCTGTTCATCGCGCTGGTCTTCTATCGCACGGGTACTGAAATCCGAGCCCGTCGGACCAAGGCGCTGCTGGCACGGGAAAGGATTAACGGATGATCCCCGATCTTGGTAAATATGCCGACACAGTCTTGTGGTCCTATGTCGTGTCAATCGGGCTTCTGATCGCGTTGGTGGGTTTCAGCGTGGTCCGGGGCCGCAAGGTACGGGCCGAGATGGAAAAGGTCGAACAAAGGATGTCGCGCAATGGCTAAGATTTCGCCCCTGATGATCGCGCCTCCGCTGATTTTCGGAGCCTTCGCTGTACTCGCTGGCATCGGCATGTTCCGCGACGATCCCAACGCGCTGCCGTCAGCGCGCGAGGGCCAGCCCGCACCGCCCGTCGTGTTGACCGAGTTCGCGGGCAAACCGGGTTTCGATGACGCCACTCTGCGCGATGGTGAGGTCAAGCTGGTCAACTACTGGGCCAGCTGGTGTGCGCCCTGCCGCGTCGAACATCCCAACCTGCAGGCACTGTCGGACGAGGGCATTCCGGTCTATGGCATCAACTACAAAGACAAGCAGGACAATGCCGAGGCTTTTCTGACCGAGCTGGGGGATCCCTATGCTGGGATCGGGCGGGATGAACAGGGCCGTATGGGGCTGGATTGGGGCGTCTATGGCGTGCCTGAAACCTATGTGATCGACGGTGAGGGCACGATCATCCTACGCTTTGCAGGGCCGATTACGCAGCGGGTGATCGATAGCACGATCCGTCCCGCGCTTGAGAAGGCGGCAGGCGGATCATAACCGGTAACCTCCGGTCGCAGCCAGCACCTCTCCGGTGACGAAGGACGCGGCGTCGGAGGCCAGAAATCTGACCACTTTGGCGATATCTTCGGGCCTACCAGCCCGACCCAATGCCGTATCTTTGACGAATAACTCCGTCAGTTCTTTTGACCGGGGCGCTTCGGGAATGTTGATAGCTCCGGGAGCTACCGCATTCACGCGTATCCCTTGTGGCCCGAGCTCCTTGGCCATGGCGCGGGTCCACAGGTTCAGTGCGGCCTTGCTGGCCCCATAGGTTACCGCATCCCGCGGCGGCAGAACGGCGTTCATTGAAGAAATGCTGATGATCGAGGCATCGCGTTTCAGATGCGGCAGCGCGGCTGTCAGCAATGCAGCAGGGGCCAGCAGATTCAGATCCAGAATGGCGCGATGGTCTTCTGCCTGAAACTCCTCTTTCGGCGTAGATTTCACGAGACCGGCGTTGTTGACGATCACATCAAGCCGACCGAACTGGTCCATCACCTGAGCGATCACTTTCGCAGGTTGATCGGGCGCAGACAGATCGGACCGTATGGCCAGATTTTCCCCGCCCAAAAGCTCAGGTGCTGGTTTGCTTGACAGCCACGTAAAAGCAACACGGTGATCGCGGCTGAAATCCTCGACAATTGCACGCCCTATTCCGCGTGCGCCGCCTGTTATCAATGCAACTTTTTCCATCGTTGCAGAAAATCGTCATAGCGCCGAAGTTTCAATGACGAATATGCGCAGCTATTTGCGGATCAAAATCCAGATCATTGCACCGATGAATGCAAATGTGATCAGGTTCATCAGGGTATCTGTCAGATCACCGATCAGCATGGTTCTGGCCCTCCTCCCGTAACCCTCGGAACAGGCAGACCATCAGCAGGACTGAGATGAACACAAAGGGTAACGCTCCGAGTGAGATCAGGATTTTCACCGAATTCACCGACCCGGACAGGATCATCGCCACGCTCAACAGACCCAGCAATGCGCCCCAGATCAGGCGCACGCGCGGGGGTGGGTTTTCGTCCCCTTCGGTCGAGAATGTACCCAGAACAAAAGCCGCGCTTACGACGCTGGTCACGATGAACAGAAACGCTGCTGCTACGGTTGCCAGCGTCGTGATCAACGACAGGGGCAGACGGTCGAGCAGGGCGAAGGTCACCCGTTCAATGTTCGTTTGCGTGTAGGCCAACAGCTCTCCCGCGCCGTTGAGGGCCTCGAACAGGCCGATGCCGCCAAAGGCGCCAAACCAGAAGATCGAGAACAGCGTGGGTGCGAAAAGCACCCCGATCACGAATTCTCGTATGGTTCGACCGCGTGAGATCCGCGCAACGAACACGCCCACAAATGGCCCCCAGGCGATCCACCAGACCATGTAGGTAAGGGTCCAGTCGCTGAACCATTTGGCGACGTCATCGCCGAAGAATGTGAAGGTCTGAAAACCGCGTGGGATGACATTGGTGATGTAGTCGCCAAACCCCTGAACCACTGTATTCAGAAGGTATTCGGTCGGACCGAGGATCACCGTGTAGGAAACCAAACAGATTGCGATCAGCATGGCAGCATTGGACAAACGCGCCATGCCCTGACCCAGATCGATCAGCAACGCCGGGATATAGGCTGCGACCATGGCTAGAAAGACGAGGCCGATCAAAAGGGCTCCGACCGTTTCCTGACCGCCCAGAACCGCGATCCCGTCTGCCACCTGAAACACGCCCATTGCCATCGAGCCACCGACACCGATGGCAATGGCAACTATGGCCATGAAATCCGACAGCCACCCGACACGCTCGGCCCAGCGTTCACCGGGAAACAGGCTTTTGATCGGAGCGCTGACCATCATGCCCGTCCCGCGCCGAAAGCTGAAATAGGCGATAGTCAGCGCGGTCGAGCCGTAAATGGCCCATGCGTGCAGGCCCCAGTGGAAATTCGTTGCCAACATCGCCTGCTGCGCGGCGACATAGTCGGGGGCCATGCCCGAGATAAAATTGAAATGAGTCAGCGGCTCGGCGACCGCCCAGAACAGCAGACCAACGCCCATTCCGGCGGAAAACAGCATTGAAATCCATGTGGCGGTTGAGAATTCAGGCTCTTCATCATCTCGGCCGAGGCGGATCTTTCCATACGGAGAAAATGCCAGAACCAGGCACCCGATCAACATGCCCGAGGCGGCGAGCATCACAAACCAGCCGCGACTGTGGAAAGTTTGTTGCACGATACCATTGGCCCAGGTCACCAAACTCTGGATGTCGATGACACCCCAGATCCCGATCACAGCAATAACGCTGAGCGAGCAGATCAGCAGGGCGTTGGGTTTTTTCATGGCGGATGGCGTCCGTAGGTGACCTCTCTTCACAGTTTCAGATTTTTGAATTAATGGCCAGAAAACAAAAAACCCCCGACGCTAGGCCAGGGGTTCGGATTTGATATGACGCAGTTGCGTTACGATGCTTTTGCGAGGTTACGCAGCACGTACTGCAGCACGCCGCCGTTTTCGATGTACTCGATCTCGGGCGCGGTATCGATACGGCACTTCAGGGTGATCGTCTTCTCGGTGCCGTCGCCATAAACGATGGTGCAGGGAACTTCCTGCAGCGGCTCAACCGAGTCCAACCCGTGGATCGATACGGTCTCATCACCTTTCAAGCCCAGCGACTTGCGTGTGTCACCGCCAGTGAACTCGAACGGGATGACGCCCATGCCAACCAGGTTCGAGCGGTGGATACGCTCAAAGCTTTCGGCGATCACGGCCTTGACGCCCAGCAGCGCAGTGCCTTTGGCCGCCCAGTCACGCGAGGAACCTGCACCGTACTGTTCGCCGCCAAAGACGACCAACGGAGTGCCTTGTTCCTGATAGGCCATCGACGCCTCATAGACCGAAGTCTGCGCGCCATCGGGGCCTTTGGTGTAGCCGCCTTCAACGCCGTCCAGCATCTCGTTCTTGACGCGGATATTGGCGAAGGTGCCGCGCATCATGATCTCGTGGTTGCCACGGCGCGAGCCATACGAGTTGAACTCCCGCGGTTGAACCTGACGATCTGTGAGATACTTACCGGCAGGTGTGGTCGTCGCGAACGAACCAGCGGGCGAGATGTGGTCAGTGGTGATCATGTCACCCAGGATCAGCAGAACCTTGGCACCCTCGATGTTCGAGATCGTGCCCGGTTCGGCCCCCATGCCCTGGAAATAGGGTGGGTTCTGAATGTAGGTCGATGTTGCAGGCCAGTCATAGGTCTCCTGCTGCGGAACATCGACACCCTGCCATTTCTCGTCACCTTTGAAGACGTCGGCATATTTCGACTGGAATGCCTCGCGGGTCACGGTCTGTTCGACCAGCTCGGCAACTTCCTGCGCTGTCGGCCAGATGTCTTTCATGTAGACATCGTTGCCGTCCTTGTCCTGACCGATCGGTTCCGAAGTCAGGTCAATATCCAGCGTACCGGCCAGCGCATAGACCACGACCAGCGGCGGCGAGGCCAGATAGTTGGCGCGCACATCCGGCGAGATGCGGCCTTCGAAATTCCGGTTGCCCGACAGAACAGAAGTGGCAACCAGATCGCCTTCGGCAATCGCTTCCGAGATCTCTTGCTGGATCGGACCCGAGTTACCGATACAGGTGGTGCAGCCATAACCCACGAGGTTGAAGCCGATCTTGTCCAGATCTTCCTGCAGATCCGCCGCCTCAAGATAGGCAGACACAACCTGCGATCCCGGTGCCAGCGAGGTTTTGACCCAAGGCTTGCGGTTCAGACCCAAAGCGGCGGCTTTGCGCGCCACCAGACCCGCGCCGATCATCACATAGGGGTTCGATGTGTTGGTGCACGAGGTGATCGAAGCGATTACGACCTTGCCCGATTCCATTGTGTAGTCTTCGCCTTTGACGGCGACTTCTTTGCCCATGGGACGCTTGAAAGTCTCTTCCATTTCCTTGGTGAAAGCGGCCTTGGCGTCGGTCAGCGCAACATAGTCCTGCGGGCGTTTCGGGCCCGAGATCGCAGGGACAATGGTACCCATGTCCAGCGACAGGGTGTCGGTGTAGATCGGTGCATAGTCCGCGCCGCGCCAGAAGCCGTTCTCTTTCGCATAGGCTTCGACCAACGCGATACGGTCTTCATCACGACCGGTGTTGCGCAGGTAACGCAGCGTTTCGTTGTCGATCGGGAAGAAACCACAGGTCGCGCCATATTCCGGGGCCATGTTGGCAATGGTCGCACGGTCGGCCAGCGGCAGACGGTCCAGACCTTCGCCGTAGAATTCGACGAATTTACCGACCACGCCCTTTTCGCGCAGCATCTCGACGACCTTCAACACGAGATCTGTGCCGGTGGTGCCTTCGACCATCGCGCCAGTCAGCTCAAAACCAATAACTTCCGGGATCAGCATCGAGATCGGCTGACCAAGCATCGCCGCCTCGGCCTCGATCCCGCCGACGCCCCAACCCAGAACGGCCATGCCGTTAACCATGGTGGTGTGGCTGTCGGTGCCGACCAGCGTATCGGGGTAGGCGACCTCTTCACCGCTCTGGTCGGTGTCGGTCCAGACGGTCTGGGCCAGATATTCCAGGTTCACCTGGTGGCAGATACCGGTGCCGGGGGGCACAACGCGGAAGTTGTTGAACGCGTTCTGGCCCCATTTCAGGAACTGGTAGCGTTCCATGTTGCGCTCATATTCGCGGTCCACATTCATCTGGAATGCGCGCGGGTTGCCGAACTCGTCGATCATGACCGAGTGGTCGATGACCAGATCAACTGGGTTCAGCGGGTTGATTTTCTGCGCGTCGCCGCCCAGACCCTTGATGCCGTCGCGCATCGCGGCCAAATCGACCACGGCAGGCACGCCGGTAAAATCCTGCATCAGAACGCGGGCAGGGCGGTATGCAATCTCGCGCGGGTTTTTACCGCCATTCGCGCCCCATTCGCCGAAGGCTTTGATATCGTCGACCGAGACCGAAAAACCGTCATCCTCGAACCGCAGCATGTTCTCCAGCACCACTTTCAGCGCGGCCGGAAGTTTCGAGAAATCGCCCAGACCGGCCTCTTGCGCGGCGGGGATCGAGTAATAGGAAATGGACTTGCCATTCACGCTCAGGCTGCGGCGTGTCTTGGCGGTATCCTGTCCGACTTTGATGGGCATCTTATGGCCTCCCTCTCAAATGACGTGGAATATGGGATTCGCTGAGGGGTATCTGCATGACGTTTGCTTTCGGTTCAAGGTCCAACAGGCCACCTGCGGCAATTTTTGTATACCATTGCACACATTTTCGCGAAATTTTGCCAAAATAGTCTCAAGAAACCTTGATTGGTGGTTCAGGTGATTCCGGTTTAGACCTTTAATAAGACTACTCAGACCGAGAGATTTCATGCTCAGAACAGCCGCCCTGACCGCGATTGCCTCATTCTTCCTTACGACCGCAGCCGTGGCGGAAGCCGATCCGGTGGTGGTTGAGTTGTTTACGTCGCAGGGCTGCTCTTCCTGCCCGCCGGCGGATCGGATCATGCAGGAACTGGCGCAGCGCGATGACGTCATCGGGCTGGCCTTGCATGTGGATTATTGGGATTACATCGGCTGGAAAGACGAATATGCCAGCCCCGCGCATACGGAACGTCAGCGGGCTTACGCGCGTGAGGGCGGGCGAACCATGATCTATACACCGCAGATGGTGGTGAATGGACAGCAGGATGTTGTGGGTGCCAAAGCAGGTGAGTTGAATCGTTTGATCAACGCCCACCTGACGGCGGCGCCCGAGGCTGAAGTGAGCGCGACACGTACAGGCGAAGATGTGGTGGTGGACGTTACCCCGGTCGAGCTTCCCGCTGGCCAGACCTATGAGGTGCGCGTCGTGCAGTATTCTCCGATGCGCCATGCCTCGATCCGACGCGGTGAGCTGGCAGGGTATGAACTGGACTACGCCAATGTGGTGGAAAACTGGCAGATCGCCGGGCACTGGGATGGCGTGGCACCGCAGGAATTCAAGGTGTCGCTCGCATCTGACTTGCCTGCGGTCGTGTTGATCCAACGCGCGGGTCATGGGCCAATCGTCGCTGCAACGCGTGTGAAGTGATCAGGGCATATCCTGAGGTTGCACCCCAAGTTTCTTCCACGCCTTCCAGCGGCGGTGAATCCAGAACCATTGCCCCATGTGCTGCCGCACCATCGCTTCCAGGTCATCATTGGTAAACTGGGTCATGGTCTTGGGATCGGTATGGGGCACCGGATCGTGCAACACGATCTCAAAATCAATGCCATTGGGTTGGCGCACCGCATAGCAGGGGATCAGCACCGCCTTGTATTTGATCGCCAACTCAGCATTCAGGACCGAAGTCACGGCGGGTTTGCCAAAGAAAGTCAGCTCTTCACCGCCATGGGCATGGAGGTCTGACACAATCGCGATGATGCCGCCTTTCTTCAGCGAGCGGACCATCTCGACCATGCCGCGACGGCCTTGTTCGAACATGGGCGCGCCAGTCTGATAGAAAGCATCCACATACATCTCGTTGAAATAGGGGTTGGCCATGCGGCGATAGAGGCAGCCGATCGGCTGACCGCTGCGCGCTTGCAGTGCGACACGTGCCGCCAGGTAATGCCCGAAATGCGCGGTGATCATCATCACTGGACGCCCTTCGGCAACAGCCTTGTCAAAAGCCTCGACACCCGGCCCCGAAATCTTGGCCTTGCTTTGGCGGTCGATGAATCCATCGGCCGAAAAATGCTCCATGATCGCCCGTCCGGCATTGTCAGGCACCGCCCGGCAGATGCGTTTGACCTCGTCCTCGGGCAGTTCAGGGCAGGTGAGTTTCAGGTTGCGCCGCACACGTGTGCGGAAGCCCACCAAGGGTGCAAGCCAGCTGGTCAAGGCCCCCATCGCGCCAATGCGCCGTTCATAGGGCAGCATACGCATGCCGCCGATCATCCCTTTCAGGAACAGGTTGGCGACATAGTATTTTCCAAGCTCAAATCGGCTCAGTTCCGACTTTTCGACGGGCATGGGGAAGGGCACCTGGGCGTTGTGAATTGCGCGATCAGACATACAGGCCCCGTTCTTTGATCACAAGTGGGGCTAGGCGTCCTCCTCCTCAGTCTCAATCTGAGTAATGGCACCTTCGTCCAGCAAGGAACGGATGGCGGCAACGATCTGTGTCATCGCCTCTTCCGCTTCGGCTTGTTTGACCTTGCCGCGATCTGCCATCTCTTCGCGCAGATTGTCGGCCATCCGAGAAGATATGTTGGACAGGATAAACTCAACCGCCGCCGCGTCGTCTTCGGTACTTGCGCCTGCAAAGGCGGTCACAAGGACGGGCTGTTCCACCGCGCGCAGGATTGCGGGTATATCGCGCGGCTGAATACGCTTGGGAATATGAGCAAATATGAAGATCGATTGCCGAACTACACTGGCAAAATCTGCATCCTCTTCGTCCAGCGCCGACAGCAAACCGTCGCGTGTGGACGCCGCCGACTGATTGAGGATCGCGCCAACCCGCGCGCCGGGGCCATCGCGAAAGGCCGGGGTGGGGCGCTGGTCCAGTTGCGCGGCCAGAGACCACCCGATGCGTTCCACCGCTTCCGGCGTCACGTTCGCGGTTTTCGAAACCGCATATGTGATCCGGCGTGCCGTTGGGCCGGGCAGGTGACCGAGGATCTGTGCTGCCGTGGCAGTTTCAAGCTTTGACAGCATCACCGCTGCCACCTCGGTGCTTTCCGCCTTGGCCATTTCGGCCAGCTCTTCCGGGGGCACCTCGCGCAAGCGTTGCCATGGATCGCCAACCTGTCGCACTCCGGCCACTTTGCGGAGCCGCGCGGCGGTTGCCGGAGCAATCTTGCCATTCACCGCGTCCAAAGCCCCGGCCAATCCATGCGGAAAGGACAGGCCAACGCCCTCCAGCGCATCCACGAATTCCTGCGCCACGGCGGCCAGTGTTATCCGATCAACAAGGCCCATCTGCCCCAATTGATGGATCAGTTTCTCCTGCAATGGATCGGGTAGTTCCTCAAGCGGGATGTCGGCACCTTCGTTCAGGAGCAACCGAACCACAACCGCCGCTTTTTCCCGGTTGCTGAGCTGGCGGGGCACAATCCGATCTGCCCCATCATCCTGATCGGAGAGCGTGGGTTGAGCACCCGGTGCCCTTTGTACTAATGCGTGTGTGTCCTGCATCTGCCTGCAATGCCAAGTTCGCGTTGCAGGCAGAATAAGGAGAGTCGGGTAAAGAAACCCTGAAGCTTAGTAGCTGTAGGTCAGCCCAGTACGAATGGCTTCGCGCAAGGAGGCTTCGGCCCAGGTGCCCTCGCCGCCGCGTGCCTTGATCTCGCGCCATTGTGCAATGGCCAGCTCGGTCTTGCCTTCGGCGACAAAGCCCTGAGCCATGTAGCTGCGGGCCAGGATGTTGTCGGGGTTAGCGTCGATGGCCTTCTGATAGAAGGCATTGGCCAGTTCCAATTCACCCATCTTGCGGTAGGTAAATCCCCAATAGGTCTGAACCCGGTCATCCTCCTGATCCATGATGCGGAGAATGCCCTGAGCGTTTTCATATTGCCCGTCATAGGCCAACTCGCGCACCGCATCATACAATTGATCTTCGGTAAAGTTGGTTCTGTTGGGTTTTACACAACGTCCAGCCGCCTCGTCATATACGCGGCCAAACAGGCATTTCTTGGTGGTGTTGGTCGGTTTGGGAGGGCTGCTGTCACCGCCGCCTGCGGCGTGAACCATGGGGGCAAAGGCAAATGCCTGAAATGCAATTGCGGATGCAAGGACTAAGCGCATAATTTGTCTCCGTTCTCGGGGCTGCTTCTTGAAATCATAGTGCGTTCTTCAGAAAAGCTAACACCGGACGGGTCGCATTTATTCACAAACAGGAAAGAACGTCTTCAGCTGTTCACGATTTTTGTGCAGCTTTGCGCTTCCTGATCCCAGACCGAGCCTTCGGCGCAGGATTGGGTTTGTTTGGTAGAGTTACTGCATGCAATGCCAGCAGAGGCCAAGCAAACAAGGGCGATGGTGCAAAGAGCGGTTCGGATCATGATCTGTCCCTTTCGCAGAGATTATCACCGTATCATAACCGATTTTCGTGCATTCGTAAAAAGGCCCGACCTGCGTTTGAGCAGGCCGGGCCATATTTTCGGGGTTTTGCGCGTTTATTCGCCGAAGACCCGTTCAAAAATCGTGTCGACATGCTTGGTGTGATAGCCGAGGTCGAATTTCTCTTCGATTTCCTCGGGGCTCAGCGCGGCGGTGACATCGGGGTCAGCCAGCAATTCTTCTTTGAAATCGGTGCGATGTTCCCAAACCTTCAGCGCGTTGCGCTGAACCATGGCATAGGCGTCTTCCCGGCTGACCCCCGCCTGTGTCAGCGCCAGCAGGACCCGTTGGCTCATCACAAGACCGGGGAACTTGTTCATGTTCTCCAGCATGTTCTCGGGGAAGATCAGCATCTTGTCGATCACGCCGGTCAAGCGCGCCAGCGCAAAATCCAGCGTAATCGTAGAGTCCGGCCCGATCATCCGTTCGACCGACGAATGCGAGATATCGCGTTCGTGCCAGAGCGCCACGTTCTCCATCGCCGGGATCACGGCCGCACGCACCATACGCGCGAGGCCGGTCAGGTTCTCGGTCAGTACCGGATTTTTCTTGTGTGGCATGGCTGACGAGCCTTTTTGGCCCATCGAGAAGAATTCCGCCCCTTCCAGCACCTCGGTCCGCTGCATGTGGCGGATTTCGATGGCGATGTTTTCGATGCTGCTGGCGATCACGCCCAGAGTGGCAAAGAACGCCGCGTGGCGGTCGCGTGGGATGACCTGCGTGCTGATCGGCTCGGGGACCAGCCCCAACTTGTCGCAGACATGCTCTTCGACGTGCGGATCGACATTTGCGAAGGTGCCAACTGCGCCGCTGATCGCTCCGGTGGCGATTTCAGCGCGGGCATCGCGCATGCGCGACAGGTTGCGGTCCATCTCGGCATAGAAACGGGCAAAGGTCAGGCCCATCGTGGTCGGCTCGGCGTGGATGCCGTGGCTGCGGCCAATACGGACGGTGTTCTTATGTTCGATGGCGCGACGCTTGAGAGCAGCCAGTAGACCTTCGAGATCGGTAATCAGGATGTCCGCAGCGCGGGTCAGCTGCACGTTAAAGCAGGTGTCTAGAACGTCCGAACTGGTCATGCCCTGATGCACAAAACGGGCTTCTTCACTGCCCACATGCTCGGCCAGATGGGTCAGGAAAGCGATGACATCGTGTTTGGTGACGGCCTCGATCTCGTCGATGCGGGCGACGTCAAATTCCACGTCCTTGGCTTTCCACACCGCCTCGGCGTTTTCGCGCGGGATCACGCCCAGTTCGGCCATAGCATCGCAGGCATGGGCCTCGATCTCATACCAGATGCGGAATTTGGCCTCGGGCGACCAGATAGCGACCATGTCAGGGCGGGAATAGCGGGGAATCATTGGCGACAGCACCTTTTTGTGATTGGGATGAGGCGTTGGCGCGGGGTTTAGCCGCGTGCGCACGAGGGAACAAGATGCGAGTGCCGGGATGAGACGGTTTGCCCTGATTTTGTTGCTCTGGCCGGGTATATTGGCGGCGGAAGAGTTTCGCGCGCTCACGGGCGATGAGATATTGCGGGCGTTGACTGACAGAAAGCTCGAGTATGGCGCAGGTATCTGGCAAATCTTCGAGGGCTCTATGCAAACCCGGTATTTCTCGGGTCGTCCCAGTCTGGGGCGCTGGGCTGTGCGTGGGGATCAATATTGTTCGATCTGGCCACCATCCGAGCTTTGGGCCTGTTATGACGTCCACCAACGCGGCGATACGATCCGGTTTGTCGACAAATCGGGCGGGATAACCGATGGAACCTATATCGAATGACCTTGCCTGCATCTCTTTCTGACTTCGAAGGACGCTGGAGCCTTGATCGGCTGATCCGGGACGACCGGGCAGGGCAACTGGTTCACGCCGATGGAAACGCCGTTTTTCGGCGCGAAGGGGGTGCATTGCTTTACGATGAGACCGTCACGCTGCGCATTCCTGACCAACCTGAAATGACAGGCACGCGCCGTTACCTGTGGCGCGAAGCAGGCGACCAGATAGCGGTCCATTTCGATGATGATCGCTATTTTCATGCTCTGAAACTGGGGCAAGACCGGGCCGAGGACCACCACGATTGCCCGCCCGACAGCTATGATGCATTATATGATTTCTCAGGGTGGCCGCACTGGAAAGTTCGTTGGAGCGTGTCCGGACCGCGAAAATCCTATGAAATGGAGACCAAATATACGCGGCGATAGCGTAATCATCTTGCAGTACAGGCCCGGAATCTGCATTGCTGCATGCGCAAAGAGATCCGCAAGTGGAGAGAACAAAATGAATGCGAACGTATTGGCCAATGCGATTGGCCCGCGCGAGGGGACAGCGCTGCGCGTCAAACAGGTTGTACTGGTTGCTCTGGGCATCGTTGCTCTGGCGGTCGCTGCAAAGGTCAAAGTACCGATGTGGCCGGTTCCGATCACCATGGGCACCTTTGCCGTGCTGACCATCGGCACCGCTTATGGCGCGCGCCTGGGCCTGATCACCATGCTGGGTTACCTGCTGGTTGGCGCGCTGGGCTTTGATGTGTTCGCCGGTTCGTCGGCCGAGAAATTCGGTCTGACATACATGATGGGCGGCACGGGCGGCTATCTGGTCGGTTATGTTCTGGCGACATTGGCTTTGGGTGCTCTGGCCGCGCGTGGCTGGGACCGTTCGGTTGGTAAGCTGGCGCTGGCACTGGTTCTGGCGAACGTGCTGATCTATGTGCCCGGCTTGCTGTGGCTGGGTCAGCTTTATGGCTGGGACAAGCCAATCCTGGAATGGGGCCTCACACCCTTCCTGCTGGGTGACGCGATCAAGCTGGCTCTGGCCGCACTGTTGATCCCGGCTGTTTGGAAACTGGTCGGCGACGCCCGCACCTGATCCTACGCCTTTTGCTAAGATCCAAACCCGCGTCCGAGTGCTTCGGATGCGGGTTTTTTATTGCGGCGACAACGTCATGCTGGACAAGAGCGGGCAGGGCGGGTCAATCTGAGCCTTGAGAAATCATTAGGCTATTGAGATATGCGTATTCGACTAAAGTCAGCGCTCGCGCTGTGTGGCGCATTGTGGTTCGCAGGCGCTGCACTGGCTGAAACTCCGGTAACATATACTGATGATGGGCGAGCACTATTCCGCTTTAATGTACCCGATTTCTGGGCCGTTCGAACCGGTGGTCCGCGCGAGATCGAAGACACCGAACTGGGTGATGCCCGTGCCGTTGCACGGGTTATGGGGATCAAGCCGGTCACGGATGATAACGTCTGGATGGGCTTCGTCTCACCCGCCGGAGTATCCGATATTCAGGGTGGCATCCGCTATCTGGACGATATCGACAAGTTTCTGGTCAACGACCCAACGGTTACCAGCACCAGCGATACTCGTATAGGCGGGCTTGCTGCTCGGGTGATCCGGGGCTCTGGTTCGCGTGAGGGACGCGGAGTGAATTTCACCGCGACAATCATTGATCTGCCGCAGGGCCGTGTCGCAGTAGCGGTGGCGATCCTGCGCGATGGGGCCGATCCGGCTTATGTGGACGACCTAAACGACATCTTCTCGTCCTTCCGGTCATTGCAGTGACGGAGGTTCGGATGACACGCAAACTTATCAAACGATCCGCTCTGGCTCTGGGCCTCGGCTTGTCGACCCTTTCCCTTTCGGCCTGCGACGGCGTCACAATTGGCGTTGGGTACGGGTATGACCCGTTTTATGACTCGATGCTGTGGAACGATTATTATCACAATCGTGACGTGAATGTTGACGTGGACATCAATCGGCCTGAGCGACCCGATCGCCCCAAGCCGCCTGTTTCAAAACCTCCGCAGCGGCCAAAGCCTCCGATCGCCAAACCGCCTGCGCGTCCGCGCCCGCCCGTGGCGCGCCCTCCGGTGGCAAGACCTCCGATCCACCGCCCGTCACCACGGAGGCGCTAATCCGAAAGCAACTGCACGGCAGCGCGTTGATGGCCGATGCGCAAGGCGTTAGTCGAGCAATTCGGTCGTGATCCGTGCTGATCCTTCCAGGGTCCGGTGGACAGGGCATTTGTCCGCGATCTCCATCAGCTTGGCTTTCTGATCGGCGTCAAGCGGCCCCTCAAGCCGGATCTTGCGGCGGAACAGATCAACCTTGCCCTCACTGGCAAGCCCCGCGTCCTGAGCATGCACCTTGTTGTGACAGACATCGACGGTAATCCCGGTCAGCGGCCAGCGCTTGCGGCGCGCATACATGCGGATCGTCATCGAGGTGCAGGCCCCGAGGCCAGAAGATACAAAACCATAGGGCGACATGCCGCGATCCGTGCCACCATAAGAGGCCGGCTCGTCTGCCACGGCGTGATGACGCGGTCCGGATTGAATATCCTGCAGAAATCCTGACGGATCAGCCTCAGTCACGCGCACGACGCCCTCTGGCGCGCCGGGTGGAGGCGCAGGCGGGCAAAGTTTGACGTAGCGAGATACCCAGGCCGCGATTACGTCGGCCGCATAGTCGGCATCCTCTGCGCGGGTGATCAGGTGGTCAGCATCGTCGAGGGTTACAAAGCTTTTCGGATGTTTCGCGGCCAGAAAGATGGTGCTGGCATTGTCGATGCTGACAGTCTCATCCCGCGGGGCATGCAGGATCAGCAGGGCCGCTTTCAGTTCGGCAATGGCCGGTGACAATGCGGTTTGTGAAATGTCGTCCACGAACGCCTTGCCGATACGGAAAGGCCGCCCACCCAGAGACACTTCGGCGCTGCCTTCCGCCTCAATCTCGGGCAGGGCAGCTTCAAAATGGTGCGAGACATGGCCGGGATCGGCAGGCGCGCCCAGTGTGACCACTGCCTTGACCGAAGGGATGCCAGCGCGGGCACGCAGCACGGCGGCCCCGCCAAGTGAATGGCCGATCAGCAGTGCAGGGGCCATATCGCGCCCCGCCAGATACTGCGCCGCCGCGATCAGGTCCTCAACGTTTGAGGTGAAGGTGGTGTTCGCGAACTCTCCGCCCGAATGGCCGAGCCCGGTAAAGTCAAATCGCAGTACAGCGATGCCCATTGCGGCCAGGCGAGCAGAAATACGTCGCGCCGCCGGGATGTCTTTGGAGCAGGTGAAACAATGCGCAAACAGCGCCGTTGCCAGCACGGGCCCATCCGGCAGATCGAGGCGCGCGGCCAATTGACTGCCGTCGTGACCGGCAAAGGTGATGCGTTCGGTGGGCATGGGTGTTCCTTGGTGTTGGGATCACACCAATACTGTGTGCTGCGGGCGGTTCGCTCAACCCTTATGTCAGAAGCGTCACGGTAAGGTGAGGATTTGACACCAAAACCTGCGTCGGATCGTGTGCCCGTCGTGTCTCATGAAAACTGGACATTCATCATGATCAGTGATGATAAATCAAATAAACATTCATTTTACTAATGCATGTGGGGCGCCTAACTCTTAGCCATCACTGGTTCAAATATCGGAGGCTAAAATGGCACATGCACCCATAGTCACACCAAGACCAACTGTGCGGCCCGGAGTATTGTTTGTAATCCTCCTGACAGGCGCAATCGGCTTTGCCCTCGGGCAGAACTGGCCGCTTTTCGAATCTCAGCAAACCGTCGTGTCCGCACCAGAAGACTGGCACGGTAATGTCAAACGTTCAGATTGGGGACGGGATCGTTAACCTCTACTCCAGTCCCATAAGCTGTGCGTCGAACGGGTATTTGGTCAGATTCTCATAACCATCCTCGGTGATCAGGACCTGATCTTCCAGCTTGATCGAGAAATCCCCGCCAACTTCGCCCACGGCGGCTTCGACGCACAGCACCATGCCCGGTTCGAGCGGGTAGTCGTATGCACCCTCGACCGCTTTGTCCGGATAGGCGACAAGGGGCCATTCATCACACAAGCCGACCCCATGCATCAGACAACCGTATTTCTGAGCCTGGAACTTGTCGTCCAAACGATGCGCATTTGCGGTCAGTTCCGGGATCATGACACCGGGCTTCAGCATCTCCATATTGGTCATGATGTGTTCATGCGCGTGCTGCATCGCATAGATCATGTCTGCACGGGGCTTTTGATCGCCGATCCACCACGTGCGCGAGATATCGACGCAAATTCCGTAGGACCCGATCAGGTCGGTATCAAAGGCGATGATCTCATTCTGGCGTGTGATCCGCGGACCGCATTCCTGAAACCAGGGATTAGTACGCTGGCCCGAGGCCAGTAGACGGGTCTCGATCCATTCGCCGCCGCGCCGGATGTTTTCTGCGTGCAGGACGGCCCAGATATCATCTTCGGATGTCTTTCCATCGCCCACATTGGCACGCGCAAACCGTTCCATCTCCGCAACGGCAGTCTCACAGGCATGACTGGCGCAGCGCATGGCGAGGATCTCGTCCGACCCTTTCACTGCGCGGGTCTTTTCGGTGAGTTCTTCACCCTCCATGACCTCAAACCCCTGTGCCTCAAGCGCGCGCAAACCGTGCAGCATGATCTTGTCCACGCCCAGCCGTTTGTTGGCGCCGCCATGTTCCTCGATCAGCACCCGCACCTCGTTCGAGAATACATCAGCGGCAATGTCGATCTTGTCGCCGCGATCAAAATAGAACAGGTCCGCACCCGAGCGCTGCTCACGCACGAGCGGGTTGAATTTCGACAGGAACGGGGAGTTCTTGTAGTCCCAGATCACCATATATCCGTCAGCGCACACGAGCACCGCCCGGAACGGGTTATGAGTGTTCCACAACTGCATATTGGTGCTGTCGGTTGCGTAGCGGATGTTGAGCGGATCAAACAGCAAAACACCGCCCCAACCGCGATCCACAATCCCCTGGGTTAGCCGTTTCCAGCGATACTCGCGCATGCGTTCTAGGTTTGGCAGGCTTAACCCGGCCGCAGCCCACTCATCAAACGCCAACTGGGTCGGCCCGATCTCAATTCGGTCGTTGTCGTTGGGGGTTCCATCCCCAAGGGTGGCGCCTTTGGTCGGGTCAATCTTGCGGGTATCGCGATATGGGCTGTTCACGGGGCGGGCCTCTCTGTTGGTCTGGTCACACTGCAAAGCAAGTTTCACCTCGTCTTTAAGGTTTGCGACTGAAAGCGGGTCGCTTTTTGACCGACAGGGTTGGCAAGGGATGTTATGCCTCTGACATGACAGCGATTTTGCAACGAGATATCCCTTACGACCCTCTGGCTCCGAATCCGTTACCCGGCATACGCCCGGCTGATCCCGACCACTGGCTGCTGCGGGACGATGCCTTTGCCGGTCAGATGCAGCGGCGTGGAGCGCTTCTGGCAGAGCACAAGGCGGATGTTCTGGCGCAATGCCCCGAGGCATTGGCCCCGGCACAAGAGTTGCTCGATCTTGTATTGCGGCAAGCCTATCCGGGCGCTGCCGAACAGGTATGCCGCCCCGATAGTGTGCAGATCACGATAGACAGATCAAAGCCGTTGGAAACGCTCTGCCAATTGGTGCAGGAGGATTTCTGTATCCTGCAGAAACAGGGTGATGAGCATGTCTTGACCGGAGCCATCCTGTGCTTTCCCGCAAGCTGGACGCTGTCCGAGAAATTCATGCACCCGTTGATTGCGATTCATGGGGAGGTTGACGCATACGACGCGAATATTGCCCGGCGGGTGCAGCGGTTATTCGATGGCATTCAAGTGGGTCGTCCCCTCTGGCGGTTCAATACGCTGTGGTATCACGATGCCGAGCTGTTTCAGCCTCGCAGCAATCAAGAGCCGCGCAGGATCCGGGATCGCGACAGCGCCCGATATCTGCGCAGCGAGCGTCAGATCCTGCTGCGTCTGCCGCAGACGCAGGCGGTCGTCTTCTCGATCCATACATATGTTCTGTTGGCTGACCGCTTCCTGAAAATGGAAAACCCCGCCTGATGGCGGGGCTTCCAAGGAGGGTCTTCGGTAATTCTGTTAGATGCCCAAGGCGGTCGCGACCTCGGCGAAGGCGTTGGTTGAGTGCAACCCGAAAATCGCCATCGTAAAGGCCAGTACCTGCGTATTAAGGCGGAAGTCTTCACCCCGGATCAGGTTCACGGCGGCCAGGGAAATCGCAATCGGGGCCGAGACGCTGGCGACAGCACCTGTCATGCCCCAACTGGTGAGCCTTAGAATATCGTTGGGTTTCTCCGTTTCATCGACAGAAGCGGGAGAATCCTGCACAGTGACCGGCGCCTCGGGCTCAGTGCGGAATGCGATGCTGAGCAGTTGCTCATCGCTCAGCTGGATGGGACGGGGTTTGGTGGTTCTGGGTTCGTCCATCACCTCATCGGGATCAGGCAGATCAAGTCCGGCAAACCGCCCGCTGATGGAGTCGAAAATCTGCTTTCGATCCCGGGGTTTACGCGGCGCGATTGAATCAAATGCCCCAAGAAACTGTTCGATCGTCAAAACCGTCTTGGGGGACAACCACTCGACACGCTGGGTCGAACAGATGTCGACCATGCGATAGAGGATGACGACAAGCATAAGTTCGGTAATCTCGCTGTCATCCAGAAGGGCAGATACCGGGCAAATCGTGATCGTCAGCCTGTTGCTCGGCAATGATACGACGGGCCGTTTCAGTGTCTTCAGCCCGGCAGCGCGGTCCATGCGTACGTGACGCGAATGCTCGGCCTCGACGGGCGCTGAATCCAACGTAAGACGCACGAGATACTGGCTGGTGACAATACTGGCCTCAGAGGTGCTCAGCAGGGTCTTGCGCTCGACCAGATGCCCATAGTCTTCAAGCGTAGTCTTCACGACGTCACAAAAGCGCTCAAGCGCGCCGTCTGTGGTGCCGTTGAATTGCAGACCACCATGATACATGTGCTTTGCGGTCACAGCTTGTTCCTTTGCCGTAATATTCCTCACGACAGATTAACCGCGGATGTAGGGCAAATTTTGACGAAACGGGAGAAAAGTCAGATTTTTCCGGAATTGATTACGCTTTGGAAACCAAGAAACTAAGGGGGTGCCTTAATGTCTGTGGCAAGAATGTGGCTGAAATCAGGTTCGGCGATGTCGGCCGTCGGGCAGGCTCAGTTATCGATTCGCCACGCCATAATTGCGATGGATTGCTGGTAGACCGAGGCCGCATTCCACTGCTTGATGACTGCAAAATTCGACTCGCCCGGTTGATAGCCCTTACCGGGTTTCCACCCTTTCTTACGAAGAAAATTTGCGGTCGAGGCCAGGGCATCGGTCATGTTGTAGAAGTCGACCTGACGGTCTCCGGTGGCGTCGACACCATAGGTTAAGGCATTGCCCGGCAGGAACTGTGTATGACCCAACTCGCCATGTTTTGCCCCTTTTGTCGCCATCGTGATACTACCCTGATCCACCAGTTTGAGTGCACCGATGGCATGAGGGATAAAGAATTCGGATCGGCGACAATCATAGGCCAGAGTGGTGATTGCTGACACAACCGGACTATCGCCCATAAAGCCACCGAACCCGGTTTCCATGCCGTGGATGGCGATCAGGATGCCCGCCGGCACGCCGTATTGATTCTCTAGCGCTGCGTAGAATTGCGGGTTGCGGGCTTTGCGTTTACGCCCCTGCGCGATGATCGTGTTTGCGCCACGCACCTGCATGAACTTGTCCAATGAATACTTGAAGCTTTTCTGGTTGCGGTCGGCCGCGATCGTTCTTGTCTGGTACTGGGTTTGGGCCAGCGCTTGCAGTCCTTTCTTTTTGACGCCTGCGCGTTTGGCCTGTTTCGCGAAATCCTGTTTCCAGGCTTCGAAGCCAGCGCTGGTGTTGCCACACGTGGCCGAGAAGGCAAGTCCGGGTGTGATCAGTGCGAGAGTCAGTAGAAGCGGGCGAAGCATAAGACCTATCCGTTTGGGTAAATTGAAAGTGCAGAACGCGTTGACCGCCGGTGCAACGAGTTAATAGAGATCCAGTTCTCCAGCCGCTTTCAGGCTTTCAAACCATTCGTCCGGCGTTTGTTTGATCTTGGCATGCTTGACCATCATTGCGTTCATGTTCGGCAAGTTGGAGGAATCAGGCCAGTTCTCTGGCTGCCAGAGATTTGCGCGGATAACGCATTTGGGGCAATGCGCGAAAACAGTCTCGACATGGACCAAAAGCGCAAGTTTGGGTGCGTGCGCATTCACGGCCATTGATTGCAGCAGGTTGGGATCCGCACATATGCGCGCCGTACCGCGCAGGCGCAGCGTTTCCATTTTGCCGGGAACAAAGAATATCACGCTGACCCTGGGGTCTTGCAGCACATTATGAAACGTATCTACACGTTTGTTCCCGGGCCGGTCCGGAATGGCGATCAGAGAGTCCGACAGTACCTGAACAAACCCGTGCGGATCGCCGCGTGGAGAAATGTCGAGATGCCCCTCCGGGTTGGCAGAGGCGATCAGACAGAACGGAGAGGTTTCGATGAAATCGCGACACATCTGATCCAGTCCGGACAACTCTTTATCGATGATCTGGGGCAGCGGCTGTCCGCAGATGCGCTCCAAGTCTTCGGGCGAAGTTATGAAATCTGAAAATTCGGCAAATCGGGCGTCGCTGGCGGTCATATGCATTCTCCGCAGGGTGCAATGATCCAAGTGTGGAAGATCAGCCGCAATCCGTCAAACCCCGTCGAAAAAAGGGGCGCCCGATGGGCGCCCCTCTGAGAATTTTCGCAGAAAATTCTTAATCAGCAGCTGTAGTACATGCCGTATTCTACAGGGTGCGGAGTGTGCTCGTAGGTTTCGACCTCTTCCATCTTCAGCGCGATGTAGCCGTCGATCTGGTCTTTGGTGAACACGTCGCCCTGCAGCAGGAAGTCGTGATCGGATGCCAGAGCTTCCAGAGCCTCACGCAGCGAGCCGCAAACGGTCGGGATGTCGGCCAGTTCTTCGGCAGGCAGATCGTATAGGTTCTTGTCCATGGCTTCGCCCGGATCGATCTTGTTCTTGATGCCGTCAAGACCGGCCATCAGCAGCGCGGCAAACGCCAGATAGGGGTTTGCGGCCGGATCGGGGAAGCGGGCCTCGACGCGCTTGGCTTTCGGGCTTTCGGTCCACGGAATACGCACGCAGCCTGAACGGTTGCGGGCCGAATAGGCGCGCAAGACGGGGGCTTCGAACCCAGGGATCAGACGCTTGTAGCTGTTGGTCGCCGGGTTGGTGAAGGCATTCAGGGTCTTGGCGTGCTTCAGGATGCCACCGATGAAGTACAGCGCCTCATCCGACAGATCGGCGTATTTGTCGCCAGCGAACAGCGGCTTGCCGTCTTTCCAGATCGACATGTTCACGTGCATGCCAGTGCCGTTGTCACCTGCGATCGGCTTCGGCATGAAGGTGGCCGATTTGCCGTAGGCGTGTGCCACGTTGTGGATGACGTACTTGTACTTCTGCAGCTCGTCCGCCTGCTTGGTCAGGCTGTCAAAGATCAAGCCCAGCTCGTGCTGACAGGACGCAACCTCGTGGTGGTGCTTATCGACCTTCATGCCCAGACGCTTCATGGTCGACAGCATTTCCGAACGCAGGTCCTGGCTTTCGTCGATCGGGTTGACTGGGAAGTAACCGCCTTTGACGCCAGGACGGTGGCCCATGTTGCCCATCTCGTACTCGGTGTCGGTGTTCCACGACGCGTCGGTTGCATCAACTTCGTAAGATACCTTGTTGATGCTGTTCGAGAAACGGACATCATCGAATAGGAAAAACTCAGCTTCGGGCCCCATGTAAGCAACGTCGCCGATACCCGATGCTCTCAGGTATGCCTCGGCCTTCTGAGCAGTTCCGCGCGGGTCACGCTCATAGGCTTCGCCGGTGTCGGGCTCAACAACCGAGCAGTGCACGCAGATGGTTTTTTCCGCGTAGAACGGATCGACATAAGCGCTGTCGGTGTCGACCATCAGCTTCATGTCGGATGCTTCAATCGACTTCCAGCCCGCGATGGACGAACCGTCGAACATGAAGCCTTCTTCCAGAAAGTCTTCGTCAACCTGATCGGCCATCAGGGTGACGTGCTGCAGCTTGCCGCGCGGGTCGGTGAAACGGACATCGACGTATTCGGCGTCTTCGTCCTTGATCAGCTGAAGAACTGCGTCCTTGCTCATTCTTTTGATTCCTCTGATTTGAAGATAGTGCGTTACAGGGCTTCCGAACCGGTCTCACCGGTACGGATGCGAATGGCTTGTTCGACGGGCGAGACAAAAATTTTGCCGTCGCCGATCTTGTCGGTCTTTGCGGCACCGACGATGGCCTCGATTGCGGCGTCGACCTGATCGTCGTCCAGCACGACTTCGACTTTCACCTTGGGCAGAAAGTCGACAACATATTCCGCGCCGCGATAAAGCTCGGTGTGGCCTTTCTGGCGGCCAAAGCCCTTTACCTCGATCACGCTGAGGCCTTGCACGCCCACGTCCTGCAGCGCCTCTTTTACTTCGTCCAGTTTGAACGGCTTGATGATCGCTTCGATCTTTTTCATTCCGGCTCACCTTGCATGGTTGTCTGGATCGCACTGATCACGTCTAAGATGGTGCGGCAATCCGATTGCTGTATTGCTCGATGTCAGATGCATGGAAATCAGGCGTTGGATCAAATTTTGATCGCTATGCACAAAAAGTAATCGAAATTGAATCGCTTGAGGGAGTTGAGATGACGGAATTGCTGACCGCTGCGCAGATGCGCGCCATCGAACAAGAGGCGATCGAGTCCGGCAAGGTTACCGGCCTGGAATTGATGGAGCGGGCAGGGCAGGGCGTTGTCGAGGCGATCTTTGAAGAATGGCCGGAGTTGCGCGGACGAGGGGTCAACCCCTCGCGCTCCCCGAGATATTTGGGGCCAGATGAAGGGGATCCCTTGCGCGCGGTGGTGTTGTGCGGTCCAGGGAATAATGGCGGTGACGGTTTCGTGGTTGCGCGGCTGCTGCGCGAGCTGGGTTGGAAAGTCGAGGTCATTCTCTTTGGTGATCCGGCCAAGCTGCCGCCGGATGCGCGGGTGAACTACGAACGATGGGAGGGACGGACACTGGGCCTTGCTGAGTCCATTGAGGCGGAGATGCAGCATCCGCATCTTTCCATTGATGCGTTGTTTGGAACCGGTTTGGCGCGGCCAATCGAGAACCCGGCTCTGTGGGAACATCTTTGGCTGCACGATGACGCAGAAGACGCGTGGGAAATGCGACGGCAGGGCGCGGGGACGGAAATCATCCCACCACGGACGGTGGCGATCGACCTGCCATCCGGTCTTTGTTCGGATTCGGGTAAAGTGTTGGGTGGCACGTATCCCTCGCATGGTCGTCGGTGCGCGCGTTCGGCTCTGACAGTCTCGTTTCATTCCCGCAAGCTTGGGCATGTGCTGGGTGAAGGGCCATCTTTCTGTGGTCGGCTGGTCGTAAAGGATATCGGGCTGAGCCGCGTATCAGACAGCCCCGAGATCGTGCAATCGGTAGAGCGGCCAACAGCTTCAAATCTTTGCAAAGGCGGATCTGGCCATAAATACGCGCATGGTCACGCATTTGTCCTGACAGGCGGGGCTGGAAAAACCGGGGCTGCGCGCCTTGCGGGGCGGGGAGCATTGCGGATCGGGGCTGGTTTGGTGACGCTGGGCGTGCCGCCCTCAGCACAAATGGAAGTGGCCAGCCAAATCACGGCGCTGATGATGCAACGAGTCGAGGGTGCCGATCATCTGCTGGGGATACTGGCAGATGAGCGATTGAATGCGCTTTGCCTTGGGCCCGGTTTGGGGGTGGAACGCGCGCGAAAATTGGCGCCGGTTGCACTGGCGGCGCAGAGGTCGGTTGTGTTGGATGCTGATGCGCTGACAGCTTTTTCCGATGATCCTCAAAGCCTGCATAGCCAATTGCATGACCGCTGCGTATTGACCCCTCATGGGGGCGAATTTATGCGCCTTTTCCCGGATATTGCCGAGAGATTGAAAGCTGTTTCAGATGTAGGACCTGCATACTCCAAGGTCGACGCCGTCCGCGACGCTGCAAGGCGGACAGGTTGCGTTGTGCTGTTCAAGGGGCCAGATACAGTAATTGCAGCACCGGATGGGCGATGTGCGATCAATTCAGCCCTTTACGAGAGAGCCGCGCCTTGGCTGGCGACAGCCGGATCGGGCGATGTGCTTGCAGGGTATATCGCCGGGTTGCTGGCGCGCGGGCTTGAACCGATGCAAGCTGCCGAGACGGCAGCATGGCTGCACGTGGAGTGTGCGCGGCAATTCGGCCCCGGTCTGATCGCCGAGGATCTGCCAGAGAAGTTACCCTCGGTATTCAAACAACTTGATATTTAGGTATTTTGAGAAAAGAATGACATGGCACCAGCAAATCCGGTGATGCTTAGCGGTCGGTTTGCTCTGGTTGCAGTGCGTATGTCTGCAGGATGTGTAGCGCGGTGTCGAAATTTGTTAGGAGGTGTGTCGATTACGCGTCTCACGATCAATTAAAGCATTGATATAAATATAGTTTCTGAAGGCATTCGGGGTTGCCTGTAGTGAAGGCAGAATGCCCCGCCAGCAGATATCCGCCCCTGTTTTTACTGCCGTGTTTCCGGCGCCTTTGGGCCGCGCGTGAAACCTGAACTTGGATGGTGATTGAAATGACCCGCACACTTAAACTGTCTTCGATGGCTGCAATACTGGCTGCGACCACGGCAATTCCAGCCGCAGCCGAGCTGAAATACGAAAACAACTCCGGCGGTTATGTACTGCTTTACGGTCAATTGGACCCGGTCATCGTTTCGGTTGACGATGGTGAGGAAACCGAGACTCGGTTGCTCGACAACGATTTGTCCAACAGCCGGGTCGGCCTTCGGCTGATGCAGCCATATGGCAGCAATGAATTCATGTTCCGCTTTGAAACCGGTTTGGGCCTGCCAAGCACCGGTACGGCCAATCAGGACGGGACCAACACCAATGGCTGGTCGCGCGAAGATATCCGGCATGTCGATTTCTCGCTGAAGGGTGGGTACGGCAAGTTTTCAGCCGGTCAGGGCAGCATGGCTTCGGATGGGGCGGCAGAAACTGATCTCTCTTATGTCGGAACGGCTCTGTATTCCTTCACCAACGATGAAAATGGCGCGTTTTTCTACCGTGGGTCGGATGGCATTCTGAGCGATATCACCGTGGGTGACTCGGCTGGTAACTTTGACGGCGCGCGCCGCGGGCGCATTCGCTATGACACGCCGGATTTCAATGGGTTCTCGGCCGCGATTGCCTATGGTCAGAACATCTTGTCCAGCAGCGATGACGACGACTATTACGACATCGCGTTTTCGTATGGGAACACATTCGCCAATGGCGTAGAGTTTGCCGCAAGTCTCGCTTACGCTGTGCGTGACTTTGACGACGGATCGGGCAAGCGGAAGGACACGATCGGGTCGGCCTCGGTCCTGTTGCCAAGTGGTTTCAGCTTTACGGCGGCGCTCGGGTCGCGTGATGACACGGCGACAGGGGCCAGCGATCCAGACTACTGGTACACCAAGCTGGCCTATGAGGGCGATTGGGTGTCCTGGGGCAAGACCGGGATCGGTATCGACTATTTCGACGGGTCGGACTTTGAGAACTCAGGATCCAGCACCAAGTCCTGGGGGATCGCGGTGGTTCAGCGGATCGACAGCATCAATACGGATGCCTACCTGAAGTACCGCAGCCATGATTTCGACGATACGGTCGATTTCGAAAAGAACGAGGCTTGGGTTCTGGGTGCGCTCTGGAAGTTCTGAACCTCAAGGTCTGAGGATAAGGTGCCCCGGTTGGGTCCGGGGCGCTTTTTTGTTCAAATCGGCGGCAAAACAGGACCGATAAAGGCATTGCCCCCTTGCACGTAGGGGGCTGGGCAAATAGAAGGCGTCAAATTTGCCCGGCGCGCCCTTTTTGCGCGCCCCGAATCCTATGGGGACTACCATAATGCAGGTTACCGAGACGCTGAACGAAGGTCTGAAACGCGGCTACAACATCGTTGTGACCGCAGCCGAGCTGGACGACAAGGTCAATGAGAAACTGACCGAAGCGCAGCCGGAAATCGAAATGAAAGGTTTCCGCAAAGGTAAAGTACCGATGGCTCTGCTGAAAAAGCAGTTCGGCCAACGTCTGTTGGGCGAAGCGATGCAGGAAACCATCGACGGTGCGATGAACAAGCACTTTGAAGACAGCGGTGAGCGTCCTGCGCTGCAGCCCGAGGTCAAGATGACCAATGAGGACTGGAAAGAAGGCGACGACGTTGAGGTCGCCATGTCCTATGAGGCGCTGCCTGAGATTCCCGAAGTCGACCTGAAATCGGTCGAGCTGGAGAAGCTGGTTGTTAAAGCCGATGAGGCAGCCGTTGAAGAAGCGCTGAACAACCTGGCCGAGACCGCTCAGAACTTCAAAGCGCGCCGTAAAGGCTCCAAAGCCAAAGATGGCGACCAGATCGTGTTCGACTTTGTTGGCAAGGTTGACGGCGAAGAGTTCGAAGGCGGATCGGCCGAGGACTACCCGCTCGTTCTGGGCTCGAACAGCTTCATCCCCGGCTTTGAAGAGCAGTTGGTTGGTGTGAAGGCCGAGGAAGAAAAAGACGTTAACGTCACCTTCCCCGAAGAATACGGTGCCGAGCATCTGGCCGGTAAAGATGCCGTTTTCACCTGCACCATCAAAGAGGTGAAAGAGCCGGTCGCGGCTGAGGTTGACGACGAGCTGGCCAAGAAATTCGGTGCCGAGGATCTGGCCGCGCTGAAAGCACAGATCGCCGAGCGTTTGGAAGCCGAATATGCCGGTGCTTCGCGCGCTGTCATGAAGCGGGCTCTGCTGGACGTGCTGGACGAGAAAGTCTCGTTCGACCTGCCGCCGTCGCTGGTTGAAGCCGAAGCCAAGCAGATTGCGCATCAACTGTGGCACGAAGAAAACCCGGATGTCGAAGGCCACGATCACGATCCGATCGAGCCCACCGATGAGCATAACAAACTGGCCGAGCGCCGCGTACGTCTGGGCCTGCTGCTGGCTGAGCTGGGCCAGAAGGCCGAGGTTGAGGTGTCTGATGCCGAGATGACTCAGGCAATCATGAACCAGGCGCGTCAGTATCCGGGTCAGGAACGCCAGTTCTTTGAGTTCGTGCAGCAGAACGCTCAGATGCAACAGCAACTGCGCGCGCCGATCTTTGAAGACAAGGTTGTCGACTACATCGTCGAGCTGGCTCAGGTCGAAGACAAAGAAGTCAGCAAAGACGATCTGCAGAAAGCCGTTGAGGCACTGGAAGAGGAATAATCCTCTTCCTTCCCCCACCATTCATGGGGGCACAAAAAAGCGGAGCCGTCTGGAAAAAGGACGGCTCCGCATGGGTGGCTTTGTGCTATGAGGTGAGGGGGTCAGGCCTCATGAGCAAAAGCACGGGGGGTCTGTAACAGAGCGGTCTTTTGCTCTGGGGTGAATGTGTCGGACAGAGCTTCGATCAATTTCAGCACTGCCTCTCTCTCTGCCTCGGTCTTTGCGGCACTCATCTGCTCGACAAAGTATTTCTCAAGATCAGTGAGCGGTTTGTGGTCGCGATTTGCCGGGCTGAGTTTCTCGGCCTTTTTGGCCTCGAAGAACTCCAACGCCTTTTCTTCCTCGATAAAGACATCGTGGTGAATGTCTGCGAATTCACGAAGGCCCGAAATCCTCTCTTCACTGCAATCCAGCAGAGCGGCCATCGCCGGCACCTTACCCATCGGAACGGTTTCGCCCACATAGTCGTAGGGCGCACAGTTTGAGCGTTTGAGGACGCGGTTCATAACCGGATCAATCACGGTGATAATGTCCTGAATACCCGCGTTGCGACAGTATTCCAGCGATCCGATCATCAATTCACAAGTCGCATAAGAGACCGAGTTCTTCTCTTTGCCACGTGTCAGGCGTTGCGTATCGACGCAGAACCGGGTGGATTCCCACATGGTCGCACTGCGCATTGGCGCCTCGCCGCATAGGATGTCCGAAAACACATCCGAAAGCATATGTGGACCGGTGGTCTGGAGTGCACGTACTGCGGCTACGACGTTCCCCTCATCGTCGAGACCAATTACGTATGCAGGATCCAGGTGATCGAACTGATCGATTTCTTTGCCGTCTTCGATGTGGACATCCCATCCAAGTCGTCCACCAAAAACCCGAGCGCGCAGTTCGAACATATCGTCAAGAACTTCGGTGAACAGATGTCTGTTCAGCCCATCAACTACCAAAATCATGTTAACCCCCTTCGAGTTGTCTGTCCTGTGGATAAGACGTTACCCGGATTCGCGAGCGAATCTATTGGGGGTTTCCCGTAATATTGGCTTTTTTAGGTCGGATTTCGGGGGAATTTTGCTTTAGCCCGGGTAAATTAGCCCGATTCCAATCGCACGGCCCACCGCCTGCGGTGTGGTCAGCGCATTAAGCTTTTCGCGAGAAGAGCGCAAGTGCACTTCAACTGTGCGGTGAGAAATCGACAGGATATCGCCGATATCCTGTTGCGATTTACCTGCTGCGGCCCATTGCAGAATTTCCAATTCACGGCTTGAAAGCGTCGGGTGATACAGCATCCGGCTGATCGTATCCGACGTCATCACGTTGTCATGGATGTGCACGGCCAGCGATTGCAGATCGCTGATCACGTTAGGGACCAGCTTTTTCCACTCCTCACGGCTGCAATCACGCACCGCACTCAGCAGGCCAATGTCGCCATAAGGGCCGCGTACGGGGATCGTGACCCCTTGATCGGGGATGCCGAAGTCGTGGGCGTCGCGAAACACACGCTGAAAGTCTTTACCACGTTCCAGGCGACTCCAGTCCACGGGTGCAATGCTGCGCTGGCTCATATGCAGGGTCGGGTCAATCAGGTGAAGGCCTTGTTCCTGATAATGATTCTTCCAGTCGTCGCCATATGTCACATGGCCGTGGATCGTGCCCGCAGCCGGATTCATCCCGGCATAGGCCGCGTGGTCCATTTCGTATTTGTCACAGACCTGGCGCAGGAACTCATCATAGCGAGAGTCCTGTTCGGGAAGAGTGCTGAGATCAACAATATCCATACGGTAACGACCAGCTAGACCCGAGTGAGCGGGCGGATCCCTTTGGCCAGGAAAAAAGATACTGCCTTCCCTGACGTCATAGAGCACATCACATTTCCCATATTATGACAAGAAGATGTGGGAAATGTCTGCTTTTTTAGGGGAAATGTGCCTTTAATACACATCAAATTCGCCCCTCCTGAATGAGGTTCCGCAAGGTTCCTCTGTTTGGCGATGGTGTCCGTTGTTGCGTTCGAGTGGTTATGTTTGAGCTTTAACGGGGAAATGCGCAACAAAAATGCCTATTCTGTGGCAGAAACCAGACCAGTTTCCACCAACATGCCGCGTTTTTTCGCCTCTGGGTAGTATCCCTTGGCATATAGGAAGATCGCGCGTTGCTGATCTCCGTCCGATAACAACCAAGCCCCGCGCAGGTATTTGCCTGCATACTCCAGGTTCGTATCTGCATCCAGCAGGCCCTGAGCGTTCCCGGTATAGCCCATTGAACGGGCCGTGGCGGGCAGAATCTGCAGCAAGCCGTAATAGGGACGATTCACGGCCCAAGGGCGGTGCGTGCTTTCGCGGATCGCCAGCTTATGCACCAACTCACGAGGCAACTCGTAGTGGTCTGCCCATTTATTGATCGATGCGCGCAGTTCCGGCGTTTCGTTCGGATAGAGAGGGGGATCAAACGTGTCCGCCCGGCTGGGCGTATCCGGACCGCCACACGCAGTGAGCGGTGCTGCAATCAGAAAAGCAATGACAGTGCGTCGAACGAGGGGGGGCATGGCAATACTCCGTTTTGCAGAGTCGGATGATATGGATCGAGCATCTGACCGCAAGGCCCAGGGCGGTTTCGGGCCAAAACTCGCTGCTGATGAGTGCGACAGAAAAAAAGGGCCACGCAAACGCGTGGCCCTTTAGCATTGATAGCTTCGCCAGATCAGGCTTTGGCTTCGTCTTCTTCAGCCGGAGCTTCCTCAGCAACCAGCTCTTCGTCGTCCGAAGCGGCGGAACCGATGTCGTCGAACAGTTCGGCGATTTCGAATTCAGCAGCGGCTTCTTCTTCAGCAGCCAGTTCCTGGATCGATTTACCCGAAGCCTGCAGTTCGGCTTCTTCTTCCGAACGGGCGACGTTCATCTTGATCTCAACTTCGACCTCGGGGTGCAGTTTGACCGCCAGCGAGTGCAGACCCAGTTCCTTGATCGGAGCGATCAGGGCGATCTGTTTCTTGTCGACGGTGAAGCCTGCTTCGGTCGCAGCGTCTGCGGCGTCACGCGGAGTGACCGAGCCGTACAGAGCGCCGGCATCCGATGCCGAGCGAATCACGATGAACTGCTGACCGTCCAGCTTTTCAGCCAGTGCTTCAGCTTCTTTCTTGGTTTCCAGGTTGCGGGCTTCCAGCTGCGCTTTCTGGGCTTCGAACGAAGCGATGTTCGACTCGGACGCGCTCAGGGCTTTGCCCTGGGGCAGCAGGAAGTTGCGGGCGTAGCCAGGCTTGACGTCAACGACGTCGCCCATCTGACCCAGTTTCGCAACGCGTTCCAGAAGGATAACTTGCATGTCAGTCTCTCCTTACTTCACGGCGTAGGGCAGCAGGGCGAGGAAACGGGCGCGCTTGATAGCACGGGCCAGTTCACGCTGCTTTTTCGCCGAAACGGCGGTGATGCGCGAAGGTACGATCTTGCCACGCTCAGAGATGTAGCGCTGCAGCAGACGGGTGTCTTTGTAGTCGATTTTCGGCGCGTTCTCACCCGAGAACGGGCAGACCTTGCGGCGGCGGAAAAATGGTTTTGCGGCCATGGTTTATGTCCTTTCGTCAGGCGTTGATCAGCGGCGCTCGCGGCGGCCTTCGCGCTCATCGCGCTTCTGCATCTGGACCGAGGGGCCCTCGGCATGCTCGTCGACCTTGATGGTCAGAACGCGCATGACGTCTTCGTGCAGGCGCATCAGGCGCTCCATTTCCTGAACGGCGCCAGCGGGGGCGTCGGTCTTCAGGAAGGCATAGTGGCCTTTGCGGTTCTTGTTGATCTTGTAGGCCATCGTCTTGACGCCCCAGTACTCGCTGTCGACGACGTTGCCGCCGTTGTCAGCCAGAACGGTGCCGAAATGTTCGACGAGGCTTTCTGCCTGCGCGTTGGACAGATCCTGACGCGCGATCATTACATGCTCATACAGTGGCATGTGCACTCCTGTTTATATCAAGGCGCATTTCAAAGGCGGGGCCATATGGTCCTTCGCGACCCTGCCACGAGAGGCTGCGCGATTCATAACTCCTGCGAAGGATGGCCCCGTATACACGTTTATGGCGGCGGAGCAAGCCCTGCCACAGATGCCCTTGTGAAGTCGTCCAATTTCCTTTGAGGCGCCCAATTCCTGACTCTTTTCGCCGTGAGGTTGTTCATGAAACCGGGAACACCCGGATACTTGGAAAACCACAGACAGGGCAAGACAATGGCCGTCATGAACACAAATACTTTTGTAGAAGCAGCACCCGCCGCTGCATTTGAAAAATCCGTTCCCGTTCTGATCACTTTCGCGCCCAACTGGCGTGCCCGGATGGTGCTTCTGCGTGTGGTCGGGGCCTTTCTAATTCTGTCTGCCTTTTCCATGTGGCTGATGCCTGGGTCGATCATGGGTGCCGAAGTCTGGCCGCTGAAGCTGGTCGCGTCGCTGATGTTCCTGATTGTCGGGGTAAGTCTGCTGACAATTGAGGTTATGGATGCACGTCCTGATGCCTATTTCGACCCGATCCGCCGCGAAGTGCGCATCCTGCAGAAGAATGAAAACGGTCGCCCGCAGACGGTGCTGCGTCGCAGCTACGACTCGCTGGGCGGTGCACGCTTTGCGGATGATCAGGTTGAGCTGTTTGACGTTGACGGTAGCCTGCTGATGAAGCTGCCGCTGGAATCGGCGGATGTCGGCTCAGCGCTGAAAGGTCAACTCAGCCAAAACGTGACGATTTTCGCCTGAATTCAGTTCTGTTCAAATAGGAACAGAATTTGTGAATCGAAAAGACTTGTGTGCTGCCTTTGGGCGGCACATTTTTGTTGGTGAGCAACCCACCCGGTTTGCAACAACACCACTGCGGAGATTGTTATGAAATCCACCCTTCTTGCTGCCGCTCTGGCCGTGTCGGCCACGACTGCTTTCGCCAGCGCCGAAAAATATGTTTTGGACCCCAGCCACAGCCAGGTCATCTTCAGCTATAATCACCTTGGTTTTTCAACCACCACGGGCATGTTCTCGGGCTTTGAGGGCGAGATCATGTTCGATCAGGAAGACCCCGCCGCGTCGAGCGTGACTGTGTCGATGCCGGTCATTGAAATGATCACCGGTTGGAAACCGCGCGAAGATCACTTCATGACCGAAGATTTCTTTGGCGCAGCCGAAGGTGATCTGGTGACCTTCACTTCAACCGGTATCGAGGTGACGGGCGAGAACACAGCCAACATCACTGGTGATCTGACCATGAACGGCGTCACCAAATCGGTCGTTCTGGATGCCAAGCTGAATCAGGTGGGTGAGCACCCGATGGCAGGCAAGCCATGGGCGGGATTTGACGCCACCACCACGCTGGTTCGCAGCGATTTTGATCTGGGCCAATTCGCACCGTTTGTTGGCGATGAGGTCGAAATACGTATCTCGGTTGAGGCTCAGAAGGCCGACTAACAAGCGTCTTCGATACGTAAGTCAGACCGCCGGAGGCACCCCCTCCGGCGGTTTTTTATTTCATTCAGCGCGTGTTGCCGTGAGTTCCGCACTGACCGTGACCGTGAAGCCCAGCGAGTCCTCGGTGGGTTGGGACGTGCCCACACCAAAGTCCAGCCGGTTCACGTCAACCGATCCGGACATGATGGCGCTGCCGTCTTCCATCTCGAGCGTAAATGGCAGCACGATATCCATTGACTGGCCTTTGATTGTCAGCGGTCCGCGCGCCTCGTAGCCGGTTTCGGTCTTAAACAGATCGGCTTTGAACTGCGCGGTAGGAAACTGGGCGTTGTCGAAGAAATCAGCAGCCATGGCCTGGTCGGTGACGGTTCCAAGGCTGAGCGAACCGATGGAAATGGTCACGTCTGCTGAACCGGCCAGCCCGGGTTCTTCTGGCTCGTCAAAGGCGATCGCAGCGGTCCAGTCAGAAAAGGTGCCGGTCACAGGGCTGTTCAGCTGAGAGATCGTGATAGACAGGGTGCCATCCTGAACCTGCCAATCCGATTGGACCTCGGTCAGTTCAGCTGTGTCGATTGCGGCGTCAGAGCTGTGCGAAAACACGCCGATGGACCAGCCTCCGGCAAGCACCGCAACCCATACCGCAAGCGCAGCAACTGCGGGTGCGGCCGAGTGATGTTGCGCGGGGGGCTCTGGGGCGTTCGCGTCGCCCGGCAGCATCCGCCGTAGCGTGCTGTCCTTGTCTACAACATGGTGCTTCAATGCCCCAAGAATGTGCAGGACCAATGATCCGCCCAATATCCAGACAAACAGCCAATGCAGGCTGGCAGTGAACTCGGCCAGAAGGGGCGATTTCGGAACCAAAGGCAGGTTCTGGCCAAAGGGCCACAGGATCGGGGCAAAGCCCTCTGCTGCGGCATGGTGGACCCAACCGCTCAGGGGGGCAAGGACAAGGGAGCCGTATAACAACCAATGGACCGTTTCTGCAGCAAAAGCCTCGGGCTTGTTATCGGCGTTGAGCAGCCCGGGCTTGGTCTGGGTCAGTGCCCAGAGGATTCGGGCCAGAGCGACGAAGAAAACGGTAACCCCAACGGTTTTATGCAGCGAAAACAGCCGAGCCGCCCGTGCTATGTCTTCTTCGGTGGTTGCGATATTGGGGTCGTAGATCGCATGCGCCAGTTCGTTGGCGAACCATCCCAGTGGCAGGGCGGTCAAGATCAGTAGGGCAGTCAGCCAATGAAACGCTTTTGTTACACCGCCATAGCTGGAATGCGTGTTCGTCAGGGGCATGAGGGGAGCTCTCTACTTTGCTTGTGTGCTGCTAGGGTAGTGGGATGATGTGCGGACACAAGGCAGAGAAATGCACATTAACGGTGTCCTGATGCAGAACGCAGGCAATGCTTGTGCCGCGCCGTCAGTCAGTTTACACCCCGCCGAAACCTGACGTCACGCAAGAGGCACCAATGACACGCGCGTTTGTTTTCCCGGGGCAGGGCGCCCAGACCATCGGAATGGGCAAGGCACTGGCCGAGGTCTATCCGGCTGCTCAGGCGGTTTTCGATGAGGTGGATGAAGCCCTGGGCGAAAAGCTGAGTGCTCTGATCTGGGAAGGCGATATCGCGGAGTTGACCTTGACGCAGAATGCGCAGCCGGCGCTGATGGCGACCTCGATGGCAGCAATGCGCGCGCTTGAGGCCGAGGGAGTTTCGATCTCGACAGCGTCTTACGTGGCAGGACACTCGCTGGGGGAATATTCGGCATTGGCTGCTGCCGGGGCCCTGTCGGTTGCAGACACCGCGCGCCTGTTGCGGACGCGCGGGCAGGCAATGCAAAGCGCCGTTCCGGTGGGCGAAGGTGCGATGGCTGCCATTCTTGGGCTGGACCTTGAGGCTGTGCGCGTCGTCGCCGACGAAGCCGCGCAGGGTGAGGTCTGTCAGGCCGCAAATGACAATGATCCGACTCAGGTGGTTGTGTCGGGGTCCAAGGCTGCTGTTGAGCGTGCCGCTGAGATCGCCAAGGAAAAAGGCGCCAAGCGTGCAATTATGTTGCCGGTAAGTGCACCATTTCACTGTGCACTGATGCAACCTGCTGCAGATGTTATGGCGGACGCTTTGGCTGCTGTTGAGATCAAGGCACCTGCTGTGCCCCTGATTGCGAATGTTCGGGCGGAGGCCGTGAGCGATCCGGATATGATCCGTCAGTTGCTGGTGGAACAGGTGACGGGTTCGGTCCGGTGGCGCGAGAGCGTGCAATACATGGTTGCGCAAGGCGTTTCTGAGGCATGGGAGATCGGCGCGGGCAAAGCGCTGTCGGGCATGATCCGCAAGATCGACCGGTCGCTAGCCTGCACAGCGGTCGGGTCGCCCGAGGATGTACAAAAGGCCGTTAATCCCGGCGCATGAACTGAGAATAGTCGCCGGTCTCGGCGGCCAGAGAGGGACAATAGATGTTTGATTTGACAGGTAAGAATGCGCTGATCACGGGCGCTTCGGGTGGCATTGGCGGCGATATTGCCCGCGCGCTGTATGACGCGGGTGCCTCCGTTGGCCTATCGGGGACACGGGTTGAACCGCTGCAGGCGCTGGCCGAAAGCCTGGGAGACCGCGCGCATGTTCTGCCCTGTAACCTGAGTGACCCTGAGGCGGTCGAGGCGCTGCCTAAGCAAGCGGCCGAGGTGATGGGCTCGGTTGATATTCTGGTCAACAACGCAGGCATCACACGGGACAACCTGTTCATGCGCATGTCGGACGAGGAATGGCAGAGCGTGATCGATGTAAACATGACCGCGACGATGAAGCTATGCAAAGGCGTGATCCGTGGCATGATGAAGGCGCGCTGGGGCCGGATCGTAAATGTCTCGTCTGTTGTGGCCGCGATCGGTAATCCGGGTCAGGCGAACTATGCTGCGTCCAAGGCCGGGATGATCGGCTTTTCCAAGGCGCTGGCGCATGAGGTTGCGACCCGTGGTATCACCGTGAACGCGGTTGCGCCGGGCTTCATCACCACGGCGATGACTGAAAAGCTGACCGATGAGCAAAAGAAGGGTCTGCTGCTCAAGGTTCCGGCGGGCCGGATGGGTGATCCGCAGGAAATCGCGGCTGCCGTTCTGTACCTTGCAAGCCCCGAAGCGGGTTATGTGACCGGAAGTACCTTGCATGTGAATGGCGGCATGGCCATGTTGTAATCGCAATTCGGGGCGGATGCGAAAGCGTTTGCCTTGCGCGTTGTCTGTGTTATAGGCGGCGCGTATGCGCAGGGACCGGTCGGAAGGCCGGTTCTCTGATTTCCCGGGGACCCGGGACCCAAACCGCCCGGAACGGGCAAAACAAGTCCATCCCGAACGGGCAAGGGCAGAACCGGGCGGACCGCCCTGAAATTGAAATGAGGAATAGACATGAGCGACGTCGCAGATCGCGTTAAGAAGATCGTTGTTGAGCACCTGGGTGTTGAAGAGGACAAGGTTGCTGAAAACGCCTCGTTCATCGACGATCTGGGCGCAGACAGCCTGGACACCGTTGAGCTGGTAATGGCGTTCGAAGAAGAGTTCGGCATCGAGATTCCGGACGACGCAGCCGAGACCATCCAGACCTTTGGCGACGCGGTCAAATTCATCAGCGAAGCTTCCTAAGCTTACCCGTCTGATCCAAAAGCGGCGCTTCCGGGCAACGGAGGCGCCGTTTTTTTATGCCTTGCCACAATTCACACTTGCCTTGAGAGGCGTGCGCTCGTCACTCTGAAGCCTGAGGCACAATTCCGAGCGGGCAAGGGCATGATAAGATCCACCCCGATGATCAATACGGCGCGTCTGACTTTATGTGCGATGCGCCCTGAGGATTTTAAGAGATTCGCTGAAATCTGGCGTGACCCCGAGGTCGTGCGCCATATCAGTGGCACTCCGCTGACGCGAGGTGAAGCGTGGGACAAGTTTCTGCGCAACGCCGGGCACTGGCACATGACCGGTTTCGGTCAATGGGGCGTGGTTCTGCAATCGAATCGAACATTGATCGGCCAAGCCGGGTTCTTTTATGGAAACCGTTCTCTGGGCGAGGATTTCGATGGTTTCCCCGAAGCCGGATGGGTTCTGGCCACCGAGATGCAGGGGCAAGGGTATGGGCAAGAGGCCGCGCAGGCAGCTCATGACTGGTTCGACCGGGTCATTCCCGGCCCGTTGGTCGCGCTGATCGATGCCGACCATGTGGCATCACAAAGGTTGGCTGAAAAGCTGGGGTACAAGCTTCTGCGCGAAACCGAGTACAAGGATACGCCGGTCCATCTGTTTCGCCGTGACGGACCTCCCGCACGGGTGTGAAACGCATCCGGTATGACGATGCCGCAAAATGGACGAACTGTGCCGATCTTGGTGAATTCTGCGCCAGATTGAGACTCTATGCTATCGTGGAAACCCGGAGTGATTCAGCGGAGGATATGGATCATGATGATTTACCCCACGATGGAGCTTCAGAACGGTCGATGCGTCACGTTGGACAAAGGCCGTATCGAAGACGCGATGATCTGGCATGTGGACCCGGTTGAGACCGCGCGCGGCTGGACTGCCGCGGGCGCCGAATGGATGCACCTGACGGATTTCGATGCGATCGAAGGCCGTGATACCAACGCAGAACTGGTGGAAGAGATCATTCGCTCGGCTGAGGTTCCGGTGCAACTGGCTGGTGGCATGCGGACCCGTGAGCATGTGGAACATTGGATCAACAAAGGTGCGGGGCGAATCGTGATCGGCACGCTGGCGGCTTGGGATCCCCAGCTGGTGAAAGAACTCGCCAAGCTCTATCCTGACCAGATCGTATTGGCCGTTGATGTATGGCAGGGTCAGGTGATGACCGAAGGCTGGCGCAGCCAAAGCGCCTTTACGCCAGACGCCTTCATCCAAGCCTTCGCAGATACGCCATTCGCCGCCATTCTGGTCACAGATATCGACAGTGACATGGAAGATGTCGAAGCGCAGTTGGGCCTGATCTCGGGTCTGGCCGAGAAATCGCGCACGCCGATCATTGCCAGCGGGGTGGTACGGACATCCGATGATATATCGCGCTTGGCTTATATCCCGAATATCTCGGGCGCGATTGTTGGACGCGCGCTGTTCCGCAAGACAGTCGATCTGGGCGAGGCGCTGGAAGTGGCGAAGTTGGCCCACGAGCCGATTGCTGAGTTCCAATAAACCTCTGGTATGAGGCGAAGATCCGCCCTGACTGATCGGCAGCCGGGGCGGGTTTTGGTATCCGGGTATACGTTTAAGCTGGTCGGCGGACCGCTCTCGGACATGCAAGACCTAGGTTGCTAGGTCAGAATCCGCCGTTGCTCTTGCCCCCGGACCCCGGGCCGGGGTATGAGCGGTTCTCATAACAGGAAGCAGGCAAGAGGCATTTCATGCGCAGAGTCGTTGTAACCGGTCTGGGATTGGTCACTCCTTTGGCCAGCGGGGTCGAGGAAACCTGGTCGCGTCTGCTGGACGGTGAGTCCGGCGCAGGCCCCATCACGCTGTTTGATGCCGAAGGCAGCGGGGTCACCACGACCTATGCCTGCGAAGTTCCGCGTGGCGATGGCACCAACGGGACGTTCAATCCCGATGACTGGATGCCGCCGAAAGAGCAGCGCAAGATTGAGGATTTCATACTCTATTCCATCGCTGCGGCCGAGATGGCCTGCAAGGATGCGGGTTGGCTGCCTGATGATGAAGAAGACCGTCTGCGCACCGGTGTGCTGATTGGCTCAGGCATTGGCGGGCTGGGATCAATTGCCCAAACTGCGAACCTGATCCGGGACAAGGGTCCACGCAGGGTGTCGCCGTTCTTTATTCCGGGTGCGCTGATCAATCTGGCCTCAGGGCAGGTATCTATCCGGTTTGGCTTCAAAGGCCCCAACCACTCGGTTGTGACCGCGTGTTCGACCGGTGCCCACGCGATTGGCGATGCCAGCCGTATTATCCGTGCAGGTGATGCAGATGTCATGATCGCAGGTGGCGGTGAAGGCTGTATCTGCGAAATCGGCATCGCGGGCTTCAACGCTTGCAAAGCTCTGTCCACCAAATATGCCGATGACCCGAAGAAGGCGAGCCGCCCCTATGACATCGACCGCGACGGCTTTGTCATGGGTGAGGGCGCTGGCATTGTGGTGCTTGAGGATTATGAACACGCCAAGGCGCGTGGCGCGAAGATCTATGCAGAGGTGCTGGGCTATGGCATGTCGGGTGACGCCTATCACATCACCGCACCTTCCGAGGATGGTGACGGCGCGGAGCGTTCGATGAGAGCCGCGCTGCGCAGCGCTGGGCTGGAGCCGAAAGATCTGGACTATATCAATGCGCATGGCACATCGACCATGGCCGATACCATTGAACTGGGCGCAGTCGAGCGTTTGCTGGGCGATCATGCCAGCAACGCGACCATGACCTCGACCAAGTCGGCAACGGGTCACCTGTTGGGTGCGGCGGGCGCGATTGAGGCAATCTTTTCGATCCTCGCGATCCGGGATCAGGTCGCCCCTCCGACGATCAACCTGGACAACCCCGCGGTCGAGACGCCGATCGATTTGGCCCCGAACGCAAAGCGTGAGCGTGAGATCAACGTGGCCCTGTCGAACTCGTTCGGATTTGGCGGAACCAATGCAAGCGTGATCTTCGGAAAGGCCAGTTAAATGTGGCGGGCGTTGGCGTCGAACGCACTGACCGTTCTGATCGTTTGCCTGTTCCTGTTGGGCGGCGTCGTGCTGTGGGGTCAATCGCAATACACGTCAGATGGCCCGCTGGAAACTGCGATCTGCCTGCAAGTCAGACCGGGTTCGAACATGACCCGCGTCAGTCAGGAACTGGAAGATCAGGGTGCGATCAGCAGCGGGCTGATCTTTCGCCTTGCCGCTGATTATGCTGATAAATCTCAGCAACTGAAAGCTGGTAGCTTTCTGGTGCGCGAAGGGTCGTCGATGGAGCAGATCGTCGACGAGATCACGAGCAGCGGGGCCAGTACCTGTGGCACCGAGATCGAATATCGTATCGGTGTAACCCGGATGCAGACCCGTGTGCGTGAGTTGAATCCGGCGACACTGAATTTTGATGAGGTCGCTTCGTTTGTGATCGGCGAAGAGGAAGCGCCTGAAATCTATGCGGAAAAACGCGGTGAAGCGGATACGCGTTACCGTGTTTCTCTGGCTGAAGGTGTCACCAGCTGGCAGGTTGTCGAGTCGCTTAAAGCGATGGATCTGCTGACTGGTGAGGTGGCTGAACTGCCCGCCGAAGGAATGCTTGCCCCTGATAGTTATGAGGTCAGGCCCGGTGAAGATCGGAATGTAATCCTGGCAGATATGCAGGAAAAACAGCAGCTTAGGATCAATGCGGCTTGGGAGGGGCGTCAGGACGGATTGCCTTTGAACAGTCCTGAGGAGATGTTGATTCTGGCTTCGATCATCGAAAAGGAAACTGGGCAGCCGGAAGAGCGCGGTCAGGTGGCGAGCGTTTTCGTCAACCGTCTGAACCAAGGTATGAGGCTGCAGACAGACCCGACAGTGATCTATGGTGTCACCAAAGGGCAAGGGACCTTGGGTCGGGGCTTGCGACGGAGTGAATTACGCCGTGTAACGCCCTGGAATACTTATGTAATCGAAGGATTGCCGCCGACCCCGATTGCCAATCCGGGTCTTGCCAGCCTTGAGGCCGCGGTTGCACCGGACAATACGGATTTCATCTTCTTTGTTGCGGATGGGACCGGGGGGCATGCTTTTGCCAAAACGCTGGAAGAGCACAATCGAAACGTCGCCAAATGGCGCGAGATTGAAGCGGATCAGAATTCGGGGAATTGAGCCGCGTGGCCTAGAATGTCCGAGTTGTACGTCGCCAGAAACACGGATCTTCTGTTTTGTACAAACCAGAGGTCTGCAGTATTTCGCGGTTCGTCGTGCGCGGTAACAGTTTGGAAAGATCTGCCATGATAAGAATTGCCCTGACAGTTTTTACCCTGCTCGTGACGGCGACGGTCGCGATGGCGCATTCGCCTGTGCAGCGAACCACTCCGGTGGATGGCGCAGCTATCGATCAGGTCCCGTCTGAGATCTCGCTTGTTTTCGGACGCAAGATTCGTCTGACGCGGGTGGATTGGCAGTTGAACGGGGATCAGATGGGTACAGTTGATCTGGGCGCGGCAGGTGAATTCACGACGGAAATCGTGCTGCCCTTCGATGCGGCAGGACCGGGCGCGTATCAGATCGATTGGCGTGGCTTGTCCGAGGATGGACATCCGCAAATGGGCAGCTTTAGCTTTACGGTCGAATAGCGGGTGGCTGACCCGATCAGCATAGCTTCGATTCTTGCAAAATGGGCGCTTTATGTTGGTGTGCTGGGCTGTACCGGATCCGCGTTCTGCGCGGCGCTATTTCGGGTTGAGATACGGCAGAGCCTGATTGCTTCATTCGCGGGAATTGGGGTGCTGTGCGCCATTCTCTCTTTTGCTTTGAAGGGCAGCGCTTTGACCGGCGATATGTCGGGGGTCGTCGATGCCGAGATGCTGGGCCTGCTATGGCAAACTCAGAGCGGCGTGGCTCTGAGATGGCAGTTGATCGGGTTGGCGTTGATGCTTGTTGGCCTGTTTAGGCTGCGCTTTGCCCGGGTTCTGCAGATATTTGGCGGGGTGCTTGCCCTTTGCGGTCTTGCAGCTATCGGTCATGTGCATGACCGGGAGGTTCCCGTTATGCTTTACAGCCTTGTCCTGCATCTGATCTGTGCGGCGACGTGGATCGGAATATTGATCCCCTTGCATCGGTTGGCCTCTGATCCGGAGCAGGCAGAGGCTGCCGCGTGGCTTGGAGAGCGATTTGGTCAGGTCGCGATGGTGTTTGTGCCGCTGCTGCTGGTTGCGGGGGGGTATATGGCCTATGGGCTGACGGGTTCGGTCACGGCGATGCTGACCTCGGGCTATGGGCAGGTGTTGTTGGCGAAAGTGGCGCTTGTTGCTGCGTTGCTGGCGTTGGCGGCGCTGAACAAGCTGCGCTTTGTGCCCGGTTTGCGCGCAGGGAACTCCTTGGCGGCATCTGGTTTGGTCCGCACGATCAAGGCCGAAGCAGGGCTGATGGCCGTGATCCTGCTGGTGACCGCGATCCTGACAACAAGTGTGACGCCGCCAAGCCTGCATTGACCAGAGGGGCGGGAACCCCTCTGACCCTGTGCATCACGCCGCCTTGGGGCGACGCGGACGGCGGCGTTTTTGGCCAGCGGGTTTCGGCCCGCTGTTGTTCTGCGGTTTCGGACCCCGGCGGCGATTATTCTGTCGACGGGCAGGTTTGGCGGGAGTGATCGCCTCGGGCATCTCACCACTGGCCACCGGAATTTCGATCTTCATCAGCTTTTGAATCTGACGCAGCAGATCAACCTCTTCGGCTGAGCAGAAGGCAATGGCTTCGCCCTCGCGCCCCGCGCGGGCGGTGCGGCCGATGCGGTGGACATAGTTGTCGGGCACTTCGGGCAGGTCGTAGTTGATCACATAAGCCACGCCGGGAATATCGATGCCGCGTGCAGCGACATCAGTGGCGACAAGCACATTGACCTCACCCGCGCGGAAGGCCTTGATCGCGCGGTCGCGCTGGCCCTGGCTTTTGTTGCCGTGGATCGAGGCCGCGTTGTAGCCATCGGCGACGAGGCCTTTCATCAGCTTTTCAGCCCCGTGTTTGGTGCGGGAAAAGACCAGCGTCAGCGCGTCCATATCCGCCGACAGGATCTCGCGCAGCTTGGCGGGTTTTGCCGGCTTTTCAACGAAATGGATCGACTGGGTGATCTTGTCCGCCGCTTTGCCGGGGGGCGAGACCTGCACCCGTTGCGGGTTGGTCAGGTAGGCCCGGCTGAGCTCTTCCATCTGCTTCGGCATGGTGGCCGAGAACAGCATGGTCTGGCGCGGCGTGCCCAGTTCCGGCGCGATGCGGCGCAGGGCGTGAATGAAGCCCATGTCGAGCATCTGATCGGCCTCATCCAGCACCAGATGGCGGACCGAACTGAGGTCGACGGCCTTGCGCTCCATCAGGTCAATCAGACGGCCGGGCGTGGCCACGAGGATATCGGTGCCGCGCGACAGGAACATGATCTGCTTGTTGATTGACTGGCCGCCGACCACGGTGGCGACGCGCAGTTTGGTCTTTTTGGTGAGGTTGCGCAGGCTGTCGGCGATCTGGTTCACCAGCTCGCGGGTCGGCGCAAGGATCAGGGCCTTGGCGGTTTTGGGATCGGGCTTGCCGGGCTGCGCCAGCAAGTGGTCAATCAGCGGCAGGCCGAAGGCCAGCGTTTTGCCGGTGCCGGTCTGAGCGAGGCCGAGGATATCGTGGCCGTTCAGCGCCAGCGGAATCGCCTGATTCTGGATCGGCGTGGGTTGGGTGAAATTGGCGCGTTGCAACGCGTCGTTCAGGGCGGGCGCGAGGCCCAGCATGTCGAAGTCGAACAAAGAACTATCCTTTTTCGCCCATGGCTTTGGCGCATGGGCAAGTCGCAATGGGCCGCATCCGCGACCGGCAGGGGTTGTGCGAGACCTCGGGACAGGCAGGCGGTTCCTGCGATGTCCGGTCGTCGCGTCAAGAACCCTGCGTGATGGGGAACTATGGGTGGATCGGGCGCTGTGGGGGCTCTGGATGGCCCGAATGCTCACGCTTCAGCGCTGTTTGAAGGGCACATGCGGGTTGGGCGCGAGAATGTCAAGCTGTCGGGTCGGGTTTTCCGCGTGCTTTCTGAGAGTGTTGCAGCGTTTACTGGGCCAGTCCGACCGCCTGATGGATCGCAAATCCTGTTTTGACCGCGCAATAGGTCGGGAACGGCATCCGTCCCGAGGTCTCGATATCGCGACTTATCCAGTCGTGATCTTCCAGCTGATGCAGGGATGACGAGAGGGCGCGGTCGGTGATGGGGGTCAGGTCAGACTTGATCGCCGAAAAGCGATGCGGGGTGCCGGTCAGGGCCAGGATGGGTACGGTCCATGACTTACGAAGAAGCTTGAGCGCACTGGTGTCCGGGGCGATCTGAATGATCGCGCTGGCGATCCCGGCGGCCTGGATCCCGGCTGGGGTCAGGCGAAATTCTGGGCGCAGAGGGTGACCGTGGCCGGGGTTTCGCTCGATCAGGCCAAGCTGGGCAAGGTGATCGAGACTTGCCGCAAAGGCTGTTCGGCTGGCGCTGGTTGCGGCGAGCAAAGGGGCCTGACGACCGGGAACACCCGAATGCATCAGGGCCAGGATGTTCAGCGACCATGCGCGCGCGGTCAGCTTGACAAGTAAATTAATGTCCATAAAGTATAGTAACTATATTTTCAGACAAGGGAAAGACCGATGCCGCTCGTTTCATTGAAAAACACGATCACATTTGCGATTTCGGTCCGGGATCGCCACACCAGCGCGGATTGGTATCGCGATATGCTCGGGTTCGAACTGATCCACCATATCGATGAAGCCGGGTGGAGCGAGATGCGCACCAATGTGGAAGGCGTGACATTGGGTCTGGGAGAACAGGCAGAGCCGTCGCCGGGCAATTGCGTCCCGGTCTATGAGGTTGGTGATATTGCCACGGCGCGGGACGCTTTGGAGGCCGCAGGGGTGGCGTTCGATGGCCCGACCGAGACGATCGAAGGCATGGTCAGTACGGCAACGTTCTATGATCCGGACAAGAACGCGATGATGCTGGCGCAGGATTTGACCGGTGGTTGATGTTAACATACCGCACTGTGCCTGTTGCGTCCGTGTTGCGTAACACATTGACTTTGCGCACTTAATCGCGTACTCCTTATGTCATGCTAGAAGAAGTGGGCAACGGCCCCGGGGTGACCCGGTGGCCGTTTTTCGTTTCTCTCGTGCGGAAAAACTCACGCATGAGGTCACAGGCAAACATGACTTTGATTACCCCGGAAGAGCGGATTTCCCAGACGGCTGAATTGTTGCAGTCGCTCGAAAGATCCATTCGCGATCTGCGCCAAGCAGCGGAAGAACTGCGAAAACAGATCGGTGCCGGGGAGGATGCAGACCTTGCCGGAACAGGCAAGCAACTGGGTCAGCTAGAGGGGCTGATCCGAAGTTGCCAGAAAGTGGAGACAAGCTTTGTCGAACAACATCACAGACAAGCCGGAATTGCCCAAGGGGGCTATGCGCTCGACCTTGATCGGGCACGATCTGAGATTGGGTGCAGGCTGGCTCGCCTCCGCGCCTGCTGCGGTGCAGGACAGATTTCTGAGTGAGATCGGGGAGGGGGGGCTGTGTGCCCTCCCTTTCCTGTTCGAGTTCTGGGCGCTGCCGCATCAGTTGCCGCCCGAGGGTGACTGGCGGTCGTGGGTGATCATGGGCGGGCGCGGGGCTGGTAAGACGCGGGCCGGGGCTGAGTGGGTGCGGTCTATGGTCGAGGGGTCTTTGCCCTTGGATCGCGGTGAGGCATGTCGTGTGGCTTTGGTTGGAGAGACGTTTGATCAGGTGCGCGATGTGATGATCTTTGGCGATAGCGGGATTTTGCAGTGCTCACCGCCGGATCGGCGGCCTACATGGAAGGCATCGGAGCGCAAGCTGATCTGGCCCAACGGGGCTGAGGCGCAGGCGTTTTCGGCGCATGATCCCGAGGGGTTGCGCGGCCCGCAATTCGATGCGGCCTGGGTGGATGAATTGGCCAAGTGGAAGAAGGCTGGAGAAGCCTGGGATATGTTGCAGTTTGCGTTGCGGCTGGGGGAGCGGCCTCGGGTCTGTGTGACGACCACACCACGCAATGCGAAGGTTTTGAAGGACTTGCTGGCGTCGCCGTCCACCGTGCAGACCCACGCGCCGACCGAGGCGAACCGGGCCAATCTGGCGGACTCGTTTTTGCAGGAGGTGCGCGCGCGTTACGCGGGCACGCGGCTGGGGCGGCAGGAGTTGGACGGGGTGCTGCTGTCGGATGCTGAGGGTGCGTTATGGACGGACTCGATGCTGGAGGCGGCGCGCTGTGCGCAGGTGCCCGCGTTGGATCGGATCGTTGTGGCGCTGGACCCAGCGGTGACGACGGGGGCGGATGCAGATGCCTGTGGGATCGTGGTCGTGGGCGCACAGCTTCAGGGGCCGCCCGAGGAGTGGCGGGCCTATGTGCTGGCCGACCGGACGCTGCAGGGCGTTGGCCCGGCGGGCTGGGCGCAGGCGGCGATTGACGCGATGGACGAGTTCGGGGCCGAACGACTGGTGGCCGAGGTCAATCAGGGCGGGCAACTGGTGGAAGAGGTCGTGCGGCAGGTGGACCCTCTGGTCCCTTATCGGGCCGTGCGGGCCTCGCGCGGCAAGGTCGCGCGGGCCGAGCCTGTGGCGGCTTTGTACGAGCAAGGGCGGGTGGCGCATGTGGCCGGGCTGGACGCGCTGGAGGAGCAGTTGTGCCAGATGACCGCGAGGGGGTTCGAGGGTCAGGGCTCTCCCGACCGGGTCGACGCGCTGGTCTGGGCGCTGCATGAGTTGGTGGTGGGGCCTGCGGGGGTGTTTAGAAGGCCGAGGGTAAGGGCGTTGTAAAGCGATGGGCGCAAGGACGTATGAAATGGTCGTGTGCCTCGTCTCGAATCGCGAAAAAGTGTAAGCTCTGACGTGTCGGGGTTCTGAAAGCTGAGCCGGAGAGACGCCATGGAACCTGCTGTTTCACAAGACGAACTGGACGCTGGCCGCGGTTATGAGCAACTGTTCGTGCCAGCGCTGTTTGCATCTTGGCCCCCACATTTGGTGAAGTGCGCCGGAGTGAAAGCTGGCCAGCAGGTTTTGGACATTGCATGCGGTAGCGGTGTTCTGGCGCGGCACTTGCTGTCAGTGGTGGGCGATGGAGGCCGCGTAACTGGACTCGATCCAGCGCGGGGAATGATCGCGGCTGCGCGCGAGGTTGAGCCACGCATTGACTGGGTTTTGGCGGGTGCAGAGGATACTGGGTTGGAGAGCGGGACGTTTGATGCCGTGCTGTCCCAGTTCGGGATGATGTTCTTTCGGGACCGAGATGCGGCAGCGTGGGAAATGCATCGCGTCCTCAGGCGGGGCGGCGCGCTGGCCGTAGCGGTCTGGAACGATCTGGATCACAATCCGGCCTATCACGCCATTATCAAGCTCTTGGAGTCCGAGATCAGCACTGCGGCGGGGGATGCTCTGAGATTGCCTTATTCGCTTGGGAACCCTGCAGAGGTTGTTTCAGTCTATGAAACGGCTGGATTCCTGGACATCGAGGTGGTGAGCGACACTGAACCGGCGCGCTTTCCAAGTGCCCGGACGATGGTTGAGGCTGATTTGCGCGGCTGGCTTCCGCTTTTTGACATTCATCTGAGCGAAGAAAAAATCGCGAGTGTCTTAGCCTGTGCTGAGGATGCGTTAGCAGCGTTCCGTACTGCTGATGGTAAGGTCGTATTTCAGGCGTCAGCCTATATTGTGAGTGGCAGGAAGCCTTGAGCGGTTGGTGACGCGATCGCGTTGCCCACCCTCCGTACGCCCCATTCCCAAGGCTTAAACTTCTTTCCGTCATAACTCCTTTCAACAAGCCGGGCAGAGCGGCGGCAGAAAGGAGCACAGATGGTATTCGATTTCTTGCGTCGTGGATCGGCTGAGGCAGCGCCCGAGGCGAAGGCGAGCGCGGCGGGGCCTGTGGTGGCGTGGCAGACGGGCGGGCGCGTGGCGTGGAGCCCTCGGGATGCGGTGTCGCTGACGCGGACGGGGTTTTCGGGGAACCCGGTGGGTTTTCGCTCGGTCAAGCTGATTGCCGAGGCGGCGGCGGCGTTGCCTTTGGTGCTACAGGATCAGGCGCAGCGCTTTGATGTGCATCCGATCTTATCGCTGATGCGCCGTCCGAATGCGGCGCAGGGGCGGGCGGAGTTGATGGAGGCGCTGTACGGGCAGTTGCTGCTGTCAGGCAATGCCTATGTCGAGGCGGTGCAGGCCGAGGAAGGCCTGCCGGTTGAGCTGCATGTCTTGCGCTCGGATCGGATGAGCGTGGTGCCGGGGGCGGATGGGTGGCCCAAGGCGTATGATTATGCCGTGGGCGGCAAGAAGCACCGGTTTGCGGCGGAAAACATCTGTCATATCAAGTCGTTCCATCCGCAGGATGATCATTATGGGTTCTCACCCATGCAAGCGGCGGCGATGGCGATTGATGTGCATAACAGCGCGTCTCGGTGGTCGAAATCCCTTTTGGATAATGCGGCACGGCCTTCTGGGGCGTTGGTGTGGAAGGGCGATGGCCATGGGGTGATGGCCGAGGATCAGTTCCGCCGCCTGTCCGATGAGATCGAGCAGAATTATCGCGGGGCGCGCAATGCGGGTCGCCCGATGGTTCTGGAAGGGGGCTTGGATTGGAAGCCGATGGGGTTCTCTCCGTCCGATATGGAGTTTCAAAAGACCAAGGAAGCCGCCGCCCGCGAGATCGCGTTGGCCTTTGGGGTCCCGCCGATGCTGCTGGGGATACAAGGCGACGCGACTTATTCGAACTATCAGGAGGCCAACCGGGCGTTTTATCGCCTGACCGTGCTGCCTCTGGTGACGCGGGTGGCGGCGGCGGTGTCGGATTGGTTGGCGGGCTTCACCGGGGAGGAGCTGGTGCTGAAGCCCGATCTGGATCAGGTGCCTGCGCTGTCTGCGGAACGCGATGCGCAATGGGCGCGGGTCAACGGGGCCGATTTCCTGAGCGATGCCGAAAAACGCGCGTTGCTGGGGCTGCCGGAGCGTGCGGATGGGTGACGGGTATCCTCCGTTCGATTGCGCGCCGGGCTTGCGCCTGGCCGCGCATGAGCGGGTGGCCGAGATCCAGCACGCGCACTTGTGCAGGCGGCTGGATCAGATCGAAGAAATGATGGAACGGCTGGAGAAACGGTTGTGGCTGACAGTCTATGGTGTGGCGGCGGTGATCCTGGCGCAGGCGTTTCAATCATTCCTCGTGGCAACGCCATAATGTCAGTGGGTTACATGGAGAAGTTCATGGATTTGGAACATAAATTCGCGCGGTTTGGGGACGGCTTGTCGGTGACCGAAGATGCGGTGATCGAAGGCTATGCCAGCCTGTTCGGGCAGGTCGATCAGGGCAGCGATGTGGTGCAGCGCGGGGCGTATCGCAGCTCGCTTGACGGGCTCGAAAAGGCGGGTCAGCGGGTCAAGATGCTATGGCAGCACGACCCGGCGCAGCCCATCGGTGTTTGGGACGAGGTGCGCGAGGATGATCGGGGCCTTTGGGTCAAAGGACGTTTGCTGGAGAGCACGCAGAAAGGCCGTGAGGCGGCCGAGCTGATCCGGGCGGGGGCGATGGACGGCCTGTCGATTGGCTATCGCACAAAACGGGCCGTGAAAAATGACAAGGGCCAGCGGGTCCTGACCGAACTGGAGCTGTGGGAGGTGTCTTTGGTGACCTTCCCGATGCTGCCCAGTGCGCGGGTGGCGGCGAAGGGTTTTGAGCCTGACGTTGAAAACACCTGGCGCAGTATTGCCGAGGTGTTCAACGACGCCCGGCAGGAGCTGGCGCGGACCTAGCGCGCCTCAATACCCACCCAAAAACAGGACATGCTGATGAGCAAGACCGAAACCCCGGCCTTGACCGGAGAGGGTGCGCCCCTGGTTCAGGAGGTGAAGCAGGCGATGGCTGGCTTCGTGAATGAATTCAAGGACCTCAAGGCTGAAGTTAAAACCCAACTGCAACAGACAGAAGAGCGACTGACCATGCTGGATCGTAAATCAACCATCGCGGCGCGTCCGCATCTTGCGTCCTCGATCGAGGACGGCGCACCGCATCAGAAGGCCTTTGACGCCTATGTGCGTTCGGGCGAGGATGACGGGCTGCGCGGGCTGGAGATTGAGGCCAAGTCGCTTTCGACGGCGGTCAACAGTGATGGTGGCTATCTGGTCGATCCGCAGACGGCTGAGATGATCAAGTCGGTGTTGAATTCGACTGCTTCGATCCGTTCGATTGCGTCGGTGGTGAATGTCGAGGCGAACTCGTTCGACGTTCTGATCGACCACACCGATGTGGGTGCGGGTTGGGCGGATGAGAATTCGGCCACGGCAGAGACATCGACCCCGTCGATTGACCGCATCTCGATCCCGCTGCACGAGCTGAGCGCGCTGCCCAAGGCGTCGCAGCGTCTGTTGGATGACAGTGCGTTTGACGTCGAAGGCTGGCTGGCCGGTCGCATCGCCGACAAGTTTGCACGGGCCGAGGCAGCGGCGTTCATCAATGGTGATGGTGTGGACAAGCCCAAGGGTATCCTGACCCACCGTACGATGGAAAACGGCAGCTGGGGCTGGGATAGCCTGGGTTATGTCGCGTCGGGTATTGATGGTGGCGTCGATGCCGATGCGATTGTGGACGTGGTCTATGCGCTGGGCGCGCAGTACCGGGTGAACGGCACTTTCGTGATGAACTCGAAAACCGCGGGTCTGATCCGCAAGCTGAAGGACAGCGATGGCCGCTTCCTTTGGTCGGATGGCCTAGCCGCTGGTGAGCCTGCGCGTCTGATGGGCTATCCGGTACTGATCGCCGAGGACATGCCGGATGCGGCGACCGACAGCTATTCGATTGCCTTCGGTGACTTCCAGTCGGGCTACACCATAGCCGAACGTCCCGATCTGCGCGTGCTGCGCGATCCGTTCAGCGCCAAGCCGCATGTTCTGTTCTACGCGACCAAGCGCGTGGGCGGTGATGTGAGCGATTTTGCTGCAATCAAACTGCTGAAATTCGGCATCGCCTAAGCGGTGGCGGATCCGGGGGGCTGCAAGGCCCCTCGGGCGGCGGGCGCGGGCCGGGGTGAGATCCCCCGCGTTGTCTAGCTGCTCCCCTCCGTCCGAGCAACGTGGGGCGGCGCGTGCCCGTCATTTTCCAAGGATACGGCCCCGGAGGGGTCCGAGATTGCGGAGTGAATGGATGATGTTGATCGAAGAAACCGCCATCGCGGATGCGGCGCTGCCGGTGGATCAGTTCAAGGCGCATCTGCGGCTGGGCACGGGGTTTGCCGAGGGCAATGTGCAGGACGAGGTGTTGAATGGCTTTCTGCGTGCGGCCATTGCGGCGATTGAGGCGCGCACCGGTAAGGTGCTGATCGAACGGGATTTCTCGTGGAGCCTGAACGGTTGGCGCGATCCAGCAGGTGAAGTGCTGCCGGTGGCCCCGGTGGTCTCGGTTGCTGCGATCACGCTGACGGATGCGGCGGGGACCGACATGGTTGTGGATGCCGAAGCTTACCGTTTGGAGCGCGACATGCAGCGCCCTCAGTTGCGTCCGGTTGGCGCTTGCTTGCCAAGGGTGCAGACCGGCGGCTCGGTGAAGATCGTTTTCACGGCCGGAATGGCTGCGGATTGGGGCGGGCTGCCCGCTGATCTGGGGCAGGCGGTGCTGCTGCTGGCGGCGCATTACTACGAATATCGCGATGAGACGGCGCTGGGCGCAGGGTGCATGCCGTTTGGCGTGACCAGCCTGATCCAGCGCTATCGCACGGTGCGTTTCGGCGCAGGGGTGACGCAATGAGCGCGCCGCGATTGAACCGCAAACTGGTGCTGGAGGCTCCGGTTCGTAGTGCCGATGGTGCGGGAGGTTACACCGAGACATGGGCCGCACTGGGTGCGCTTTGGGCTGAGGTCTCTGCGCGCAGCGGGGCGGAACGGGCTGTTGGTGGTGCCTCGGTGTCGCGGGTTGGCTATCGGATCGTGGTGCGCGGCGTGCCGGAGGGGTCCTCGATGCGGCCTGCGCCGGATCAGCGGTTCGCCGAAGGGACGCGCCGGTTTGTCATTCGTGCGGTGGCCGAGCGCGATCCGCGCGGCCAGTACCTGACCTGTTTCGCAGATGAAGAGGTGGCGGCATGAGCTATGGCGTTGCAGCCGCGTTGCAGGCGGCGATGTTTCAACAGCTTTCGGGGGATGCGCAGGTTAACACGCTTTCGGGCGGTGCGATTTATGACGCGGTGCCCTCGGGGGTGTTGCCGCAGACCTACGTGACCCTGGGGCCGGAAGAGGTGCGGGATGCCTCGGATCGGTCGGGCACGGGTGCCGTGCATCGGTTCACGGTCTCGGTGGTGTCCGAAGCGGCGGGTTTTGGTGCGGCCAAGACACTGGCCGGTGCGGTTTGCGATGCGCTGGAAGGTGCGGCGCTGACTTTGGACCGGGGCCATTTGGTGGGGCTGTGGTTCGAGCGTGCCAGCGCCCGGCGCACGGGAACTGGCGGCGCGATCCGCCAGATCGATCTGAGATTCCGCGCCCGCGTGGAAGATGACTAAGCAATCAACGGAGAGAGCATATGGCTGCCCAGAACGGAAAAGACCTGTTGGTCAAAGTGGATATGAACGGCACCGGTCTGTTCGAGACCATCGCGGGGCTGCGCGCCACGCGGATCAGTTTCAATGCGGAAAGTGTGGATGTCACCAGCCTGGAAAGTCAGGGCGGGTGGCGCGAGTTGCTATCGGGGGCGGGGGTCAAATCGGCCTCGATCTCGGGCTCGGGCGTGTTCAAGGATGAAGGTACTGATGAGCGGGCGCGTCAGCTGTTCTTTGACGGCGAGACGCCCGGCTTTCAGGTGATCATCCCCGATTTTGGCATTGTCGAAGGCCCGTTTCAGGTGAGCAGCATCGAGTATGCGGGATCGCATAACGGTGAGGCGACTTATGAGATGAGCATGGCAAGCGCCGGTGCGCTGAGCTTTACGGCGCTCTGATGGTCAATCCGTGGACGGGCGAGGTGGCGTTGACCATCGATGGGGAGCAGCGGGTGCTCAAGCTGACTTTGGGTGCTTTGGCGGAATTGGAACAGGCGTTGCAGACCGGGTCTCTGGTCGAGTTGGTGCAGCGGTTCGAGGGCGGCGGGTATTCCAGCAGCGATGTGCTGGCGCTGCTTGTTGCCGGGCTGCGGGGCGGTGGGGCGCAGGTGAGCCGCGATGACCTGCTGCATGCCGAGATTGCGGGCGGGCCGATGGCGGGCGCGCGGGCGGCGGCAGAGCTGCTGGCGCGCGCCTTCATGGTGCCGGAGTGAGTGGGTTCGACTGGCCCGTCCTGATGCGGGCCGGGTTTCTCGGCCTGCGGCTGACGCCGGATCAGTTCTGGGGTCTGACCCCGGCAGAGCTGCGGCTGATGCTGGGGCAAGGCGCGGGGATGCCTGCGATGAATCGGGCGGGGCTGGACGCGCTGCTGGCGGCATATCCGGACAAAGAACAAGGAGAGCGTGATGACGGATCGTGAGGGTTTTGACGACCTGCAGGAGCGGGGAGAGGCGCTGGGTGATGCGCTAGGTGATGCCGCGACCATGGCCTCGGCGTTTGATGGGCAGATGCGTCGGATCAGGGCCGCGTTTGAAGAGACCGGCAAGGATGTGGCGACGCTGGAGCGTGGCATGTCGGGCGGGTTGCGCAAGGCTTTTGATGGCGTGGTGCTGGACGGGATGAACCTGTCGGGCGCGCTGGATGTGCTGAAGAACTCGATGATCAAGACCGCCTATTCGGCGGCGATCAAACCGGTGACGGATCACTTTGGCGGGATGCTGGCCAATGGGGTTGGCAATCTGGTGCAGGGGATTTTGCCCTTTGCGGATGGCGGCAGTTTCTCTCAGGGACGCGTGATGCCCTTTGCCAATGGCGGCGTGGTCAGCGGCCCGACGATGTTTCCGATGCGCGGGGGCACCGGGTTGATGGGCGAGGCTGGCCCCGAGGCGATCATGCCGCTGGCCCGTGGGGCCGACGGAAAGCTGGGCGTGCGGACGCAGGGCGGCGGGCGCGCAGTGAACGTAGTGATGAATATCAGCACGCCCGATGTACAGGGATTCCGCCGTTCTCAGGGACAGATCGCGGCGCAGATGAGCCGGGCCTTGGGCCGTGGCAATCGCAACAGATAAGGGGAGCAGGTGATGAATTTCCATGAGGTGAGATTTCCCGCCAGCCTGAGCTTTGGCTCGGTCGGGGGACCGGAACGGCGCACCGATATCGTGACGTTGGCCAACGGGTTTGAGGAACGCAACACCCCCTGGGCGCATTCCCGCAGGCGCTATGACGCCGGGCTGGGGATGCGGTCGCTGGATGATATCGAGACTTTGATCTCGTTTTTTGAGGCGCGGCAGGGGCAGATGTTTGGGTTTCGTTGGAAGGACTGGTCGGATTTCAAATCGGGCGCGGCGACGGCTGAGGTCGACAAGGGCGATCAGGTCATTGCGCGCGGGGATGGCGAGACCACGGTGTTTCAGCTGATCAAGACCTACAGCTCGGGCGGGTTCAACTATGTTCGGCCAATCCTGAAGCCGGTGCTGGGGACCGTGAAGCTTGGGCTGGATCAGGACGCGCAGCGCGAAGGCGTGGATTTTGAGGTCGATCTGGCGACCGGGCGCGTGATGTTCTCAGCCCCGCCGCCTGAGCAGGTCGAGATTACAGCCGGGTTTGAGTTCGACGTTCCGGTACGGTTCGACACCGACAAGATCCAGACCAGCGTGGCCAGCTTTCAGGCCGGTGACGTCCCGAACGTACCGGTGGTCGAGGTGCGGGTCTGATGAGCGGGGACAAACAGGCGCTGCAGGCGCATTTGCAAAGCGGGCTGACCACCACCTGTCGTTGCTGGGCGATTACGCGCAGCGACGGGCAGGTCTATGGTTTCACGGATCACGATATGGAGTTGCGCTTTGACGGGCTGGGGTTCAAAGCCAGCACCGGTCTGACCGCTGCGGCGATCGAGCAGGCAACCGGCCTGTCGATCGATAATACCGAGGCGATGGGCGCGCTGTCTGATGCCTCGGTCCGGGAAGAGGATATCGAAGCGGGGCGCTTTGATGGGGCCGAAGTGCGGGCCTGGTTGGTCAATTGGGCTGATCCCCAGCAGCGGATGCTGCAGTTTCGCGGCTCGATTGGCGAATTGCGCCGCGCGGGCGGAGCGTTTCATGCGGAGTTGCGAGGGCTGACCGATCTGCTGAACCGGCCTTTGGGACGGATTTATCAGAAACCATGCACGGCGGTGCTGGGGGATCGCGCATGCCGTTTTGCTCTGGACACGCCGGGGTATCGCGCCGAGGCCGAAATTGTCTTGGTCGAGGGTACGGTTTTGCGTTTGCAGGGCGCGGAGGGTGCCGATGCGGGATGGTTTGAGCGGGGCAGGCTGGACGTGCTGGACGGTGCGGCGCAGGGTCTGTGGGCTTCGGTCAAACTGGACGAACAGGCCAGCGGCGGGCGCGTTGTTACGCTGTGGTCCGCGATTGGCGGCGGGCTGGTTGGCGGTGACCGCGTTCAACTGACTGCCGGTTGCGACAAGCGCATGAGCACCTGCCGCCTGAAGTTCGACAACATCCTGAATTTTCAGGGCTTCCCTGATCTTCCACATGAAGACTGGGTGATGGCCACACCGAAGAAAAGCGATCCAAACAGAGGGGGCAGCAGGCGGTGATCGGGGTTAAGCAAGATATTGTTGACGAGGCGCGGCGCTGGCTGGGCACGCCTTATGTGCATCAGGCCTCGGTCCGTGGAGCCGGGGCGGATTGTCTCGGCCTGCTGCGGGGCGTTTGGCGCGCCGTGAAGGGGCACGAGCCCGAGGCGGTGCCGGTCTATAGCATGGACTGGTCCGAGCCACAGGGCGAGGAGCGCATGTGGGCCGCTGCCCGCCGCCATCTGATCGAGAAATCGCCCGACGACATAGCCTCGGGCGATGTGTTGTTGTTTCGAATGCGCGACGCAGCGGTAGCCAAGCATCTGGGGATCGTCAGCGGGTCAGACCCGGTGCGTTTCATCCATGCCTATTCCGGGCATGGCGTGGTCGAAAACACTCTGAGCGAACCCTGGCGTCGCCGTGTCGTTGCCTGTTTCGCGTTCCCGCTGGAGGATCTCTGATGGCTACTATTCTTCTATCCGCCGCCGGTGCGGCGCTGGGCGGGTCGATTGGAGGGTCGGTTGCGGGTCTTTCGACGGCGATTATCGGTCGCGCGGTGGGTGCAACGCTGGGCCGGGTGATCGACAATCGTCTGATGGGGCAATCGGTCATGGGCGGCGGCAGCGAGGTGGTCGAGACCGGCCGTCTGGACCGCTTCCGCCTGACCGAAACCGGTGAGGGTGCGCCGGTGGCCACGGTGTTTGGCCGTATGCGTGTGGGCGGTCAGGTCATCTGGGCTTCGGACTTTCTGGAAACGCGCAGCACTTCGACCACGACCCAGTCCACCGGAGGCGGCAAGGGCAGCTCTCCGAAACCGGCTGAGGTGAAGACGACAACCCACAGCTATAGCTATTCCGTCTCGCTGGCGATTGCGGTCGGTGCGGGCGTGGTTGCCGACATCACGCGCGTGTGGGCGGATGGCGAAGAGGTTGAGCGCAGGTCACTGAACATGCGCATCTATCGCGGCGGTCCCGAGCAACTGCCCGACCCGTTGATCGAGGCCATTGAAGGCGCGGGTCAGGTGCCGGCATATCGCGGTACGGCTTATGTTGTGATCGAAGACCTACAGCTGGGTCCTTATGGCAATCGAGTGCCCCAGTTTTCGTTCGAGGTGGTCCGGCAGGAACAGGAGGGGATGCCCGATGCCGCGGATGCGCTGTCACGGATCGTGAAGGGCGTCGCGCTGATGCCGGGAACGGGCGAATATGCGCTGGCCTCATCTCAGGTGAACTACAGCAAGGGCAGGGGGCGCAGCTGGGCAGCGAATGTGAACTCGCCCTCGGGTCGATCCGATCTTGTGACTTCGATGCGGGCGCTGACCCGAGAATTACCGGGATGCGAGGCGGCCTCGTTGATCGTGTCGTGGTTTGGCGACGATCTGCGCTGCGGTGAGTGTCAGATTCGTCCTAAGGTCGAGCGCAAGAGCGTTGATGGCGAGAACATGCCTTGGAGCGTGTCCGGCGTTTCCCGCGCGGCGGCCAGTAAGGTCCGCTGGGTCGATGGGCGTCCGGTGTATGGCGGAACCCCAGCCGATGCAGCGGTGGTTCAGGCGATCAAACATCTGAAAAAGACCGGCAAGCGGGTCATGTTCTATCCGTTCATTCTGATGGAGCAGCTGCAGGGGAACGGTCTGCCCGACCCTTGGTCGGATGCAGGCGATCAGCCGCATCTGCCGTGGCGGGGCCGGATCACGTTGGACGTTGCTCCGGGGCGAGAGGGCTCGTCGGATCAGACTGCCGCAGCCGATGCGCAGGTGGCGGCGTTTTTTGGCACTGCAAGGGCCTCTCATTTCTCTACCGGCAGTGGCCGGGTCACCTATCGCGGCCCGCAGGAATGGGGGCTGCGGCGGTTCATTCTGCACTATGCGGCCCTGTGCAAAGCAGCCGGAGGTGTGGAGTCGTTCTGCATCGGCTCAGAGTTGCGCGGGTTGACGCAGATCCGTGGCGCTTCGGGCTTTGCCGCGGTTGCGCAGTTGCGGTCACTGGCTGCTGAAGTGCGCGAGATTCTGGGGTCGGGCACCAAGATCGGCTATGCCGCCGACTGGTCCGAATATTTTGGGTATCAGCCGCAGGATGGCAGCGGTGACCGGTATTTCCATCTGGATGCGCTGTGGGCTGACGACAACATCGAATTCGTGGGCATCGACAACTATATGCCTCTGTCCGACTGGCGCGAGGGCGAGGGTCATCTCGATGCCGGGGTCGGGTCGATCTATGATCTGGACTATCTGCGCGGCAATATCGAGGGCGGCGAAGGCTACGACTGGTACTATGCCTCGCCCGAAGCGGCAGATGCGCAGGTGCGGACGCCGATCACCGATGATGCTTATGGCGAGCCATGGGTCTGGCGTTACAAGGATTTGCGCAACTGGTGGGCCAACCGGCACCATGAACGCATCGGTGGGGTCCGGCAGGAGAACCCTACGGGCTGGGTGCCCGGGTCAAAGCCGATCTGGTTCACTGAATTGGGCTGTGCTGCCATCGACAAAGGCACCAATCAGCCGAACAAGTTTCTGGACCCGAAGTCTTCGGAATCGGAATTTCCGAAATATTCCAATGGTATGCGCGACGACTTTATGCTAGTTCAATATCTTCGTGCGATGCTGGGCTATTGGGGTGATCGGCAGATCAATCCGACGTCCGAGATCTATGGCGGCCCGATGGTGGATATGTCGAACGCCTATGTCTGGGCTTGGGATGCGCGGCCCTATCCGACCTTTCCGAACCTACGTTCGCAATGGACGGATGGCGACAACTATGCGCGTGGGCATTGGTTGAACGGGCGGTCCGGGTCGCGGACGCTGGCCTCGGTGGTGACCGAAATTTGCCATGGCGCGGGGGTGACGGATATCGATGTCTCGGCGCTTTATGGTATGGTGCGTGGCTACGCGGTCGAGGACGTGATGAACGCGCGTCAGGCGCTGCAGCCCCTGATGCTGCGCTATGGGTTCGACGCGATTGAGCGCGATGGCGTGCTGGTGTTCCGCACCCGTGACGGACGTCGGCCGCATGAGCTGGAGCCTGAGCAGATTGCTATCAGCTCGGACCTAGATGGGTCAGTCGAGTATCGACGCGAGGCCGAGGCTGAGATGACGGGCCGCGTGCGGCTGCGCTTTGTTCAGTCGGATGCCAATCACGATGTGGTTGCCGAGGAAGCGGTGCTGCCGGATGACAGCACCCATGCGGTGGCAGTGAATGAGATGCCCCTGTCGATGACCCGCGCCGAAGGGCGGCAGACGGTCGAGCGGTGGCTGAGCGAGTCGCGCATCTCGCGCGAGACGGCAAGATTCGCTTTGCCGCCGTCTCTGTTGCATGTGGGGGCGGGGGATGTGGTGCGTCTGCCTGGCCTCGGGCAGGGGGCGGGAGCGCTCTATCGCATCGACCGGCTGGAGCAGGCCGAGATGCAACTGGCTGATGCGGTGCGGATCGAACCGGGGGTTTATGCGCGCGCTGACATGCAGGATGACGGGGTGACGGCGAAACCGTATACGGCCCCGGTTCCGGTTCTGCCGGTGTTCATGGATTTGCCCTTGATCACCGGTTCAGAGGAACCTCACGCGCCTTATCTGGCGATCTCGGCTGATCCCTGGCCCGGCAGCGTGGCGATCTATTCCGCAGCGCAGGACGAGGATTATGCCCTGCAGGAGGTTATAGCCGGGCAGGCGGTCATCGGGTTTACGGAAACCCCGCTGCGGCGCACCAGTGCTGGCATCTGGGACGAGGGACCGGCGCTGCGAGTAAATCTGATCGACGGGTTGCTAGAATCGCGACCCCGGTCGGCTTTGCTGAGCGGGGCCAATCTGGCGGCGATCGGGGATGGCACTCCGGGCAATTGGGAGCTGTTCCAGTTCGCCGAGGCCAGCTTGCAGGAGACCGGCATCTACCATCTGTCTGGTCGTTTGCGTGGGCAACTGGGAACGGACGCGCTGATGCTGGATGTTTGGCCCGAGGGGTCAAGCTTTGTTCTGCTGGATCAGAGGGTTTACCAGACCAGCCTTTTGCGCACCGAACGGCGGGTGGCCAAGCATTATCGTATCGGTCCTGCAATGCGCGGGTACGAGGATCCGGCCTATGTGCATCTGGTCGAGGCCTTCGACGGCAATGGGCTGCGCCCTTACGCGCCAGCGCATCTGCGGCGGGCGCCGACTGACGCGGGGGACATGTTCACATGGGTGCGACGCACGCGGATTGACGGGGATGACTGGGATGGGCTTGAAGTTCCGCTGGGGGAAGAGGGTGAATCCTACCTGATCCGAATTATCGCTGACGGGGCGGTTTTGCGTGAGACGGTCGCAAGTGCGCCGAGCTGGGAATACTCGGCCGCGATGAAGGCCGAGGATGGCCTGAGCGGTGCGTATGAGATCACGGTTGCGCAGGTCTCGGCCACCTACGGGCCCGGAGCAGTTGCCCGCTTGATGGTTGTCTGACGCGCCCATGCGCCCCGTCTTACACGGAGATATCAGCGCGGCGGCGCGGGCTTTGCTGGCCGCGCCGCCGCCGGAACGTCGTCGATTATGCGTCCGGATGATCGCCGAAGCCGAACGCGCGGACAGGCATGTCCAAGCGACCGGACGGTTGCACCCGGTCTATGGCAACGGCGCGTTGATGAGCGCGGCACGCAGCCGGGCACTGGCGGATGAGCCGGGTTTTGACGATCTGCAATATTGCCAGTGTTTTGAAATGGTTCTGAGCGCCCTGATCCGGTTTCATATCAGCCGGAGGCGCAGCTGACGCATTTGGTGGCGGCCAGATCCAGCTCTAACCTGCCGCGCGGGATATCCTCACCGCAATCCTCGCAATAGCCGTATTCACCCTCGGCCATGCGATCCAGCGCGGCCTGAAGGCGCAGGGTTTCGGTATCCCTGCGCGCCTGCTGCGCCTTGGCCATGGCCTGATTCTGCAAGGCATCCATCCGGCTGAGCCGCCCAACTGCCTGCTGATCGAGCTCGACCACGGCCTGCGCCTCTTGCCCGCTTTCGGATTGGGTTTGCAGGGCAGTCAAGTTTTGGTGGATCAAGTCTTTGAAATACTTCAGATCGTCAGGGTTCATTTTTTGTTGTAGGGCACATCAAGGGTTTGCGTTTGGTGATTTTATCACTAGATGGCATTCTAGGCGGAGCAAAGGATCAAAGCCATGTTTGAAACGCGCAGCCAAGTCACCCCTGTCGATCCGGTTTGGGATCGTATCACATCCGAGGCCCAGGCGGCCGTGGAGAAAGAGCCGCTGATGGGCGGGCTGGTGCATGCCTGTGTTCTGCATCACCGCAGTCTTGAACGCGCATTGTCCTACCGTATCTCGGCCAAGCTGTGCTCGAACGAAATGTCGATGATGGTGCTGCGCGAGATCGTGGATGAGGCCTATGCCGACGACAAGGGGCTGATTGAAGCCGCGCGTGCTGACCTGATGGCGGTGTATGAGCGCGATCCGGCCTGCCACCGGTTGTTACAGCCGATCCTGTACTTCAAAGGCTATCAGGCCATGCAGGCCTATCGCGTGGCCCATTGGCTGTGGCGCAAGGGCCGCCATGATCTGGCCTATTTCTTCCAGATGCGCTCGTCCGAGATTTTCGGGATCGACATTCATCCTGCCGCCAGAATCGGCAAGGGGATCATGATCGACCACGCCCATTCCATCGTGATCGGCGAAACCGCCGTGGTGGGCGACAATGTCTCGATGCTGCATTCGGTGACGCTGGGCGGGACCGGTAAGGAAGAGGAGCAGCGCCACCCCACTATCGGCGACGGTGTTCTGATCGGAGCCGGGGCCAAGGTGCTGGGCAATATCGAGGTTGGTCATTGCAGCCGCATCGCGGCGGGTTCGGTGGTGCTGCAAGAAGTGCCGCCATGCAAGACCGTCGCTGGCATTCCCGCCAAGATCGTGGGTGAAGCAGGCTGCGAGCAGCCTTCGATCTCGATGGATCACATGCTGGGGAAAGACCAGTAAGGATCAGTTCGAGCGGTTGTTCTTTCGGTTCTGCCGCTCGCGCCGCCGCTCTTCACGCTTTTGTTTCCGCAATTCGATGCGCCTCTGACGCTCGGCTTTTTGCTGTGCGATCACGGCAGGGTCGGTGGAATTGAACTTGGAATTCTCACCCGGATAGCTGTTGGGCTTCGCGATTGCAGCCGCAGGGAGTGTAGTTGCGGTCACGGCAACCAGAAGCAGGGTTTTGGTCAGGTCAGAAATGCGCATGGTCCACCTTTGGATTGCAAAACTGTCTGCATGAAGGTGGGGAAATCGGGGGGCGTGAGCAACCGTCGGGCTGATCACGCTTTCTCACATCACAGCGGTGATCGCGAGAGGCCCCGCCGGGGTCTGAACCCCGGCAGCGGCGATTGTGTCAGGCCAGCATGACCATCGGGTTTTCCAGATTATCGACGATGGCTTGCAGCAACTGCGCGCCAAGAGCGCCGTCGATGACGCGGTGATCGACTGACATTGTAACGGACATGACAGTTGCAACCGTCAGCTCGCCATCATCACCTACAACCGGTTTCTTCAGACCAGTGCCTACGGCCAGAATACCTGCATGCGGCGGGTTCACGATAGCGTCGAAATTGTCGATGCCGAACATGCCGAGGTTCGAGACCGCGAAGGTGCCGCCCTGGTATTCATGCGGGGCCAGCTTGCGCTCGCGTGCGCGACCGGCGAGGTCCTTCATCTCGGTCGAGAGTGCCGAGAGTGATTTGGTGTCAGCGTCCTGCAGAACCGGTGTGAACAAGCCGCCTTCGATCGCAACGGCAACCGCTACGTCGGAAGGTTTAAGTTGCAGAACCCGGTCGCCCGCCCAGACAGCGTTGCATTCGGGAACCTGCTGCAACGCGTTGGCGACGGCCTTGATGATGAAATCGTTGACGCTGAGCTTCACGCCCCGGCCTTCGAGCTGCTTGTTCAACTGGCTGCGGAACTTGAGCAGCGCGTCCAGCTTGATATCGCGGCGCAGATAGAAATGCGGGATGGTCTGTTTGGCTTCGGACAGGCGTGCGGCGATGGTCTTGCGCATGCCGTCGAGTTTGACTTCCTCGTAATCGCGCCCTTCGTACATCTTGGCGACAGCATCCGCCGAAGGCCCTGCAGGCGCGGCGGCTGGGGCTGCTGCAGCTGCGGGCGCTGCTGCCGCAGCAGGCGCGGCAGTTGCGCTTTCGACATCCGCCTTGACGATACGTCCATGTGGGCCGGAGCCGGTAATCTGAGCCAGATCCAGACCCTTTTGCGAGGCAATCCGACGGGCCAGCGGGGAGGCGAAGATGCGACCACCATCGGCTTTGACCGGAGCTGCCGGAGCAGGGGCGGGCGCCTCGGGTGCCGCTGACGCGGCAGCCTCGTTGCCCGCTGCGGCTGCAGGTGCAGCCGCTGGAGCAGCGGCGGGTGCGGCCGCGATATCATCAGCGCTTTCACCATCTTCCAGCAGAACTGCGATGGCGGTGTTGACCTTGACGCCTTCGGTGCCCTCAGCGATCAGGATCTTGCCGATGGTGCCTTCGTCGACGGCCTCGAACTCCATCGTCGCCTTGTCGGTTTCGATTTCGGCCAGCAGGTCGCCCGAGGAGACAGTGTCGCCCTCTTTGACGAGCCATTTTGCAAGCGTGCCTTCCTCCATCGTTGGGGACAGGGCGGGCATCAGGATTTCGGTGGGCATCTCAGCGCTCCTCAATCAAAGTAATTTGGTCAAAAGGCGCCCTTGGGCGCCCGGTGCCGCGTGCGAGCGTCGCAATCGCAGCCTCGATTTTATCTTTGTTTTCAGCCATCCAGACATAGGCTGTCTGGTGCGAGGGGCGCGCGCCGATCAACCGCATATCCGCCGCCAGCCGTTCGGGCACAAGCGCCCGCACGGTCCGGTCATCGAGGTCAATCTCGACACGGTAGCATTCGGTTGCTGGATCGCGGCCCCTGATCTCCATTACCGGTAGGTCACCTGTTTCACCGCTGCGATCACCTCATCCGTGGTGATCAGCGCCAGCTTTTCGAGGTTCGCCGCATATGGCATCGGAACATCTTTACCGGTGAGGGTGATGACCGGTGCGTCGAGGTAATCGAACGCTTCCTGCATTACGACCGAACTGATGTAGCTGCCGACCGAACCTTGCGGCCAGCCTTCTTCGACGGTTACCAGACGGTTGGTTTTCATCACCGAGTTGATGATTGCGCCGGTGTCCATCGGGCGGATGGTGCGCAGGTCGATCACTTCGGCGCTGATGCCATCCTCGGCCAGTTTGTCGGCGGCTTCCAGTGCGTATTGCATGCCGATGCCAAAGCTGACGATGGTCACGTCAGAGCCTTCGCGCCAGATGCGCGCCTTGCCCAGCGGGATGGTCAGGTCATCCACCTGCGGTACGTCGAAGGACCGACCGTAGAGGATTTCGTTTTCCAGGAAGATCACCGGGTTGGGATCACGGATCGCCGATTTCAGCAGACCTTTGGCGTCGGCTGCCGAATAGGGCATGACGACTTTCAGACCGGGAATCTGCATGTACCACGCGGCGTAGTCCTGAGAGTGCTGCGCGGCCACGCGGGCGGCGGCACCGTTGGGGCCACGGAACACGATGGGACAACCCATCTGACCGCCGGACATATAGAGCGTCTTGGCAGCCGAGTTGATGATGTGGTCAATCGCCTGCATGGCGAAGTTGAAGGTCATGAATTCGACAATCGGTTTCAGGCCACCAAAGGCCGACCCGACCGCGATACCGGCAAAGCCATGCTCGGTGATCGGCGTGTCGATCACGCGTTTAGGGCCGAATTCGTCGAGCAGACCTTGCGAGATTTTATAAGCGCCCTGATACTCGGCGACTTCTTCACCCATCAGGTAGACGTCTCCGTCACCACGCATTTCCTCGGCCATCGCATCGCGAAGCGCTTCGCGGACGGTCTCGGTCTTCATTTCAGCGTCGGCCGGCCAATCGGGCGACAGGTCCACAACCGGAGCAGCAGGGGCTGCTGTCGGAGCGGGGGCCTCAACCGCCGCAGGGGCGGCTTCGGTCACCGCTGCGGCTGCGGGTGCAGCCGCGGGCAGGGCGGAGGCGTCTTCGCCTTCCTCTACAAGGATTGCGATGGGGGTGTTGACCTTGACCCCTTCGGTGCCCTCGCTGATCAGGATCTTACCGACGATGCCTTCATCGACGGCTTCGAACTCCATCGTCGCCTTGTCGGTTTCGATCTCGGCCATGATATCACCAGAGGATACGGTGTCGCCTTCCTTGACCAGCCATTTGGCCAGCGTACCCTCTTCCATCGTGGGCGAAAGGGCGGGCATGAGAATTTCGGTTGCCATGTCTATTCGTCCTCTCAGGCGTAGATATCGGTCCAGAGCTCGTCCAGTGACGGCTCGGGGCTTTCTTTCGAGAATTCGGCGGCCTGATTGACGATCTCCTTGATCTCTTTGTCGATCGCTTTCAGGTCATCCTCGGTCGCGTGTTTGCCGGTCAGCAGCAGCTCGCGCACATGTTCGATCGGGTCGCTTTGTTCGCGGACCTTCTGAACCTCTTCGCGGGTGCGGTACTTGGCCGGGTCGGACATCGAGTGGCCGCGGTAGCGGTAGGTCTTGACCTCAAGGATGTAGGGGCCTTTGCCCGCGCGGCAGTGGGCCACCGCTTTTTCGCCGGCGGCTTTGACCGCCAGCACGTCCATGCCGTTGACCATTTCACCGGGTATCCCAAAGGCCTGACCGCGGTGGTAGATGTCGGCGGAAGAAGTCGAGCGCGCCTGAGCGGTGCCCATGGCGTATTGGTTGTTCTCGATCACGAACACCACCGGCAGTTCCCACAAGGCCGCCATGTTGAAGGTCTCATAGACCTGACCCTGGTTGGCCGCGCCGTCCCCGAAATAGGTGAAGGTCACGCCGCCATTTTCTTTGTACTTGTCGGCGAAAGCCAGACCCGCACCCAGCGGCACCTGAGCACCGACAATACCGTGACCGCCGTAGAAATGCTTCTCTTTCGAGAACATGTGCATTGAGCCACCTTTGCCCTTGGACAGGCCGCCCTCGCGCCCGGTGAGTTCGGCCATCACGCCGCCGGGATCCATACCGCAGGCCAGCATGTGGCCGTGATCACGGTAGGATGTGATCCGCTTGTCGCCCTCTTTGGCGGCAGCCTCAAGGCCGACAACAACCGCTTCCTGACCGATATAGAGATGGCAGAAACCGCCGATCAGACCCATTCCGTAGAGTTGACCCGCTTTTTCCTCGAATCGGCGGATCAGCAGCATCTCGCGGTAATATGTGGTCAGTTCTTCCGCAGAAACATTTGGTTTCTTTGTGGTTTTTCGCGCAGCCATAGTGGCGATCTCCCCCTTTCGGCAAGATAGTTTAGCGTTAAACTATCTATTAAGGCATTTCTCCTCATCTGGCGAGGGTAAAAGTGACGCGGAGGCAAGCGCGCGAATTGCGGCTGACGGGAGCTTATTTAATGGGCGAGACGGTGCAGAGATTTTTCGACGAAAAATCTTGTCAGCGGATGACGATCTCATCCGCGCGGATCATACCAAGGACCGAGCGGGCCTGCTGATCCAACAGATCGAGATCCAGATAGGTGTCCGACAGGCGACGGGTCAGGTTTTCCATCCGGTCGATCTCGGCGTTCAGTTGGGCCAGATCGCGCGACAGGGCGTTGCGTTCCGCTGCAATCTCAACGCGACGAAACAAGCCATAATCCCCCTGCACTGCGGCAAAGGTGAAATATACGCCCAGCATGAAGGCAACCGAGAAGAAGATGAAAGCCCCCAGACCGGGCCGATGGGAACGGGTCACTGTGTTAACCGCCGTATAACAAACTGCCTCAGAAACGCACCCTTTGCGGATGTCTGAACGCACTATGTCACAGGTGATTCGCCTTGTGAATCCCCTGTGACGAAAAAGCTGAGGCCTGAGCTTTGGGCGCTTATTGATCCAGTGCTGCCACGCCCGGCAAGGTCTTGCCTTCCATCCATTCCAGGAAGGCGCCGCCAGCGGTGGAGATATACGAGAAATCGGTCGCCGCGCCGGAGGCGTTCAGCGCTGCGACCGTGTCGCCTCCGCCAGCGACCGAGGTCAGTTTACCGTCGCGGGTCAACGCTGCGGCTTTCAGGGCAGCGGCGTTGGTGGCCGCGTCGAACGGGGTGAGCTCGAACGCGCCAAGGGGGCCGTTCCAGATCAGGGTCTGGCTATTTTCCAACACTTCGGACACTGCGACGACGCTTTCGGGGCCTGCGTCCAGGATCATGGCGTTCGAGGGGCATTGATCAGCGGGCAGGACTTGATGCGGCGCGTTGGCCTCGAATGCCTCGGCCACGACGATGTCACGCGGCAACACAATGGTGCAGCCTGCGGTTTCGGCCTTGCTCAGGATTTCGGCGGCTGTATCGATCATCGTGTGTTCTGCAAGGGACTTGCCGACGTCGACGCCTTTGGCCACCAGGAAGGTATTCGCCATGCCACCGCCAATAACCAGGTAATCAACCTTCTCGATCAAGTTGCCCAGCAGGTCCAGTTTGGTCGACACTTTTGCGCCCCCGACAACTGCGGTGACAGGCCGCTTGGGCGCGCCCAGAGCGGCCTCAAGGGCGCTCAGCTCCTGTTGCATCAGGCGACCGGCGCAGGCGGGCAGCAGGCGGGCAAGCGCCTCGGTCGAGCTATGGGCGCGGTGCGCGGCTGAGAAGGCATCGTTGCAATAGATATCGCCCAGCTTCGCCATGCCTTCGGCCAGGGCGAAGCTGTTCTTAGTCTCTTCGGCATGGAAGCGAGTGTTTTCCAGCAGAAGAACTTCTCCGTCATCCAGTGATGCGGCAGCGGCTTCTGCTTCTGGCCCGACGCAATCATCGGCAAAACGAACCGGCGTGCCGAATGCGGCCTCAAGGGTGGGAACCAGTTGTTTCAAAGACATCTCGGCAACGCGTTCGCCCTTGGGGCGTCCGAAGTGCGCCAGCAGGATCGGCTTGCCACCTGCGGCGAGGATGTCGCGTACGGTGGGCACGATGCGCTGGATACGCGTGTCATCCGTGACTGCGCCATCTGCGACGGGAACATTGATATCCACGCGCACCAGAACCCGTTTGCCGTTCAGATCCATATCGTCCAGAGATTTCCAGCCCATCGCGCTTGTCCTTGCCCATTGCATCCAGTGTCAGGCGGTTCTTTTCCTGCATTTTGCCCTCAGGTCAATGCGTCACTTGGCATTCGTGCGCCCGCGTCATAGGTATTTGCGCAAGTTTCAAAGACAGGAGGGCCACATGGCCGAGATCAAAGACCCCGAAAACACAATCATCGTCGAGCTGAAAGACGGCAATGTCGTCATCGAGCTCTTGCCTGATGTGGCCCCTCAGCATTCGGCCCGCATGAAAGAGCTGGCCCGTGGTGGTGAATATGACAACGTTGCTTTCCACCGCGTGATCGACGGGTTCATGGCACAGACTGGCGACGTGCAGCATGGCGACATGGAAGACGGGTTCAACCTGCGCATGGCGGGCACCGGTGGTTCGTCTCTGCCCAACGTTCCGGCTGAGTTCTCGAAACTGCCCCATGATCGCGGAACGCTGGGCGCCGCGCGCTCGGCCAACCCGGATTCGGCCAACTCTCAGTTCTTCATTAACTTCAAGGACAATCACTTCCTGAACGGCCAGTACACCGTCTATGGCCGCGTCATCGAAGGGATGGAACATGTGGACGCCATCACCCGTGGCGAGCCGCCTGCAAGCCCTGACCGCATGATCAGCGTCAAGGTGGCCGCCGATGTATAAGCTAGCCGCCGCGTTTGCACTGCTGGCCAGCCCGGCGCTGGCCACCGGTCTTGAAATCGAAATCGAAGGTGAAGGGGCCAATGGCACCGTCACCGTTGATCTGTTCGAGGACCTGGCACCTAAACACGTTGAACAGATCACCGCCCTGGCTGCTGCCGGTCAGTATGATGGCGTGGTGTTTCACCGCGTGATCGACGGCTTCATGGCACAGACCGGCGATGTTGAGTTTGGCCGTATCGGTGGCGACATGCGTCGCGCGGGTACCGGCGGTTCGGATCGTCCCGATCTGCCTGCCGAGTTTTCGGACTACAACTATGATCGCGGCGTTGTCGGTATGGCGCGTGCGCAGGATCCCGATAGCGCGAACTCGCAATTCTTCATCATGTTCGAGCCTGGCCCGTTCCTGAACGGCCAGTATACGGTTGTCGGTCAGGTGACAGATGGCATGGATGTGGTTGATGCGATCAAGCGGGGCGATGGCCCGAATGGCGCTGTGATCGGTCAGCCTGATGCGATGAAAAAAGTCACCGTTACGGAATAAGAAGTAAGCCCGGCGCTGGTTGCGGCGCCGGGCTTTGGACTATTGATCAATAAAGTCCCGGATTGCCTTGGTATATCCCTCCGCGTCCTGAAAAGACGCAAAATGACTCACATCTTCCAGAATCAGAAGATCGGCACCGGGGATGGCCTCGGAGATAGCCTTTGAATGTTCGGTCAGGATCGCTTCGTCATGTGCGCTTTGCACGACCAGCGTGGGGACCGTAACCGATGCCAACCCTTCAAGGCCGCCGGGCTTTTCCGTCGCCCACATGGCCGCGACTCCACCCAGAAACGCTTCGAACCCATCCGGGGTAGGTGACATCTGGGCATAATCCTCTGCCATCATGCCGACATAGGTGCCGAAAACTGCGTTGGTTTCGACCGACGGGTCGATACCGTCCAGCGTGACGTTGCCCGCATGGGCGAAGTGGCTGGCCAACCGATCCGGTGCGGTGGTCGAAATCGCATAGCCGATATTGGCGCCGTCCGACCAGCCGACCAGATGGACCTGATCGATGTCTAAGTGATCCAGCAGAGCCAGATAATCCCGCGCCAGAAGATCATAGGCATAGGTGCTGCCGTCGTTGGTCGAGCGTCCGTGCCCGCGTGTATCCGCAACGATGACAGAGTGATCCTGCGCGAGGTCCGCCACCTGCGCTGCCCAGATATCCCCATGCGCGAGGCCGCCATGGATCATCAGGATGGGGATGCCGTCGCTCTCTCCATAGGTGGCGTAATACATGTCGATGCCGTTAACCTCGGCGGTGCCGGAGGTTGCGGCTTTGGGCATGGCCGGGGCCTGCGGAATGGTCAACCATTGCTCGTTGGCCCAGCTGGCAGAGGCCAAGCAGCCCAGAAACGCCGTTGTGATGAGCTTGTTCATTGCGTCCTCCCAAATCTATGGCGCGACGCTGGATACCGCCGCCCTGTCGCGCGATGGTATCGCGATTTTCAGGGCGGCGGGTAGAATTTATCTGACGTCCAAGTCAGTCGTCGGTTGTCATAACCTTCCAGATCAGCGCGCCAATCGCGCCACCGATCAATGGTGCCACCCAGAACAGCCAAAGCTGCGCCAGCGCCGGACCATCGGCAAACAGCGCCACGCCGGTTGAGCGGGCGGGGTTTACAGATGTGTTGGTCACCGGGATCGAGATCAGGTGGATCAGTGTCAGCCCCAATCCGATTGCTATCGGGGCGAATCCGGCGGGGGCTCCGCTGGAGGTCGCGCCCAGGATGATCACGATGAAAAACGCCGTGAGGACGATTTCGATCACCAGGGCAGACATCATCGAATACCCTTCTGGTGACGCCTCGCCATATCCGTTGGAGGCAAAGCCGCCCACACCCTCAAACCCCGGCGCGCCACTGACGATCAGATAGAGAACGGCTGCCGCAACGATGGCGCCGATTACCTGAGCGATCCAATAGGGGATCAGATCCTTGGCGTCGAACCGCCCGCCGATCATCAGCCCGAGGCTGACCGCCGGGTTGAAGTGCCCGCCCGAGATATGACCGACAGCGTAGGCCATGGTCAGTACGGTCAGGCCAAAGGCGAAGGATACGCCCAGCCAGCCGATGCCCACATCGGCCACACCCGCGGCCAGCACCGCGCTGCCGCAACCGCCCAGCACCAGCCAGAACGTGCCGAAGAATTCGGCCATGAGTTTTGATGACATGGAATCTCCTCCGAAAAACAATGGCTTTAAGGGTAATTCAAAAAATACTTTTTGTGAAATTGTGAATGGTCGGGGAATTCCGGCTAAGATACGTCAGATTGGAGGCGTTGTTGCGGAGCTTGGTTCCGTGTCCGGTTGATCAAGAATGTTTGTTCTGCGTCCTCTTCGACCGGTTCTGCATCGCGACCGAACGTCGATATTAGGCAGAGGGTATCGGGAAGGTCGAAAATGCGTCATCCTGTGGCGCGTATCCCAGAACTTTGCAGGTTTCGGTCAAATCTAGCCGTTTGAAACGATTGTTTGAGATTCCGTGTGCAATGAAACTCCCGTTAATCTCAGCTAGAATTGCTCGATCAATCAGGTGAGTTGCATCACGATGGCTAAGCCAAGCGCTGAGATCGCGCTTGGTTTCAAGCGGCGGGCCGTCAGCAGGCTCGAACGCCCCTATTCGCAAGGAAACGCAGGACATACCGAAGCGCGTTGCGTAGAGTGAACACAGAGCTTCCCCATAACACTTGGAGACACCGTAGAGATTGGCCGGAGCGACGGCCATCCCCGGCACAATCTGTCGGTCTACAGGGTATCCTTCGATAGTTTGCGCGCTGCTGGCATAGACGAAGCGACTGACCTCTGCCTTACGAGCGGATTCAATCAAATAGGTTGTCGCCAAGATATTGGCGGGCAGCACATCGTCAAATTCAGCGTCTGGATCTGGCACGCCAGCAAGATGCACAACCGCGTCCACGCCCTGGCACAATGCGTCAGCGGCATTTACATCAGAAAGATCAGATTGCACAAAGCGATGCGGACCCGGGACCGGTTGCGTAGGCTCCTTCATATCAGTCAGCACAAACTCATAGCGCTCCTGATACGCGGTAAAGAATGCCTGGCCGATCCGACCGGATGATCCAGTAACCAAAACCTTCCGCATTGTTTGTTCCCTCTAGCTTTACGAAACGGCTGCTAGTCCTAAAGAAGTCGCTGGCCAAAGGAAAGTGGACTTTCAGTAGAGCGGCCTCTTCGTCCACATTACGGTCATTGCCAAGCTTAGGCGAACAACTCCAAAACAAAAAACGCCGCAGGTGGTCCTGCGGCGCCAATTGATTTTGCTACTTCGTTGACCGGAGCGTTACTGCTTCACTTCCGCCGCCGGGTTGGCACCGGATTTGCCACTGCGGCCCGGATTCAGCGGGTCGTCCTGACGCTGTACAGAACCTTCGAAATGTGCGCCGCTTTCGATGGCGATGGTCTTGTGGATGATGTCGCCTTCGACACGCGCGGTCGAGGTCAGACGGACCTTCAGGCCGCGCACACGGCCCACGATACGGCCATTGACCACGACGTCATCTGCGGTGACTTCGCCCTTGATGGTCGCAGTTTCGCCGATGGTCAGCAGGTGGGCGCGGATGTCGCCTTCGACAGTGCCCTCAACCTGGATATCGCCCGAGGTCTTCAGGTTGCCGGTGATGTGCAGATCCGACGACAGGACCGATGCAGGTGGCTTGGCCTTGGGCGGAGTGCTGGCCTTGGTTTCAGCCGGTGCGGGCGCCGCCGGAGTGGCCGGTGCGGCCGGTTTTGCTGCCTCAGTCTCTTTCGATCCGGGCTCGTTGATTTTGCTCTTAGAAAACATTTCTCGCAGCCTTGATGTAAGTCATTGGGTTTACAGGTTTTCCGTTCACGCGCACCTCATAGTGCAAATGCGTGCCGGTCGACCGTCCGGTGCTACCCATATCAGCAATATGATCCCCGCGCGAGACCCTTTGACCAACCTTTACGCGTAACTTGGTGTTATGAGCGTAAAGTGTCTCAATCCCGAACGCGTGCCTGATCTTGACCAGCCGTCCAAAGCCCGATTGCCAGCCCGCATGGGTGACGACTCCGTCAGCGGTTGCGAAGATATCAGTGCCCTGCGGACCCGCGAAATCTGCTCCGTTATGCATACGGCGTCCACCGGTCTTGGGGTCGCGACGGGTGCCGTAGCCGCTGGTGAAGCGAACTGCGGCGCGCACCGGGCTGGCGAAGGGGGCCTTTTCGGCAGCGATGCGATAGAGGTTCAGCTGGTCCATCTGTTCCAGCAGGATATTGGCGCGGATCTGGTCAGGGGTCAGTTCCTCACCGCGTGTGCTCAGGGATAAAGGGGTCAGCGGACCGCCCATACCGCTATATCCGCGCCGAACCTCTTCGAGGATACGATCTGTTGGCATGCCTGCGCTGCGGAACATCTTGTCCAGCGGTTCGACCGAGATCAACATGGCCTCTTCCAACTGGCGGAAGATCTCATCGCTGCGTTCCTGCATGAGGCGAATTTCAAGCTCAAGCTCATCCTTTTGATCCAGAGCTCCCTGTGCGTCGGCAGCGATCTGGTCGCGTTGCGCCGCAGTGCGCGCCAATGCGTCGGTCATGAATGCCATCTGCGCCGGATTGGCCGAAGCCATCACATAAGCTGCATCTCCTTTGGCGCTTTGTTGCAGGTCGGCCAGCTCAATGCGGGCCTCTTCACGCTGCTTCATGGTGGCGCGCAGGGTGGTCTGGATAACCTCGATTCCCGTTTCCAACTCGCGACGGCGATTTTCCGATTCCAGCAGTTCGGATTGCATGGCCGAGACCTGCTCAAGCGCTGCATTGAAACGCTCATGGGCGGCCAGAGCCTCTGCTGCGCGGGCGTCCCGTTCCGATGACAGGATGTTCAGGCGTTCCTGATATGTGGCCTGATCGCGTTTGGCCTGCTCGCGGAAATTGCCCGATCCGATGCTGTCCATCAGCAGGATCGAGGTGGCAATCGCGGTCCAGGCGACCATGATGCCGACCCCTGTCACGGCCGCGATCTGAGTCTCAGAGCTCAGCCGAATGAACCGTGTGTCATTGTCGGATTTCAGAAATACCCGGCGTTCAGGAAAGTGCCGCTCGAGCAGTGAGTGTAGTTTGATTGCCAGACGTGTCCGCACGCGTCCTACCTCAGTTGTCCCCATATCCCGGAGCCGATCGTGAGTAAGTAGCCGCTCCTTGGGGCGATTGCATAATGCGGACGGATCATTCGGGCAAGTTTGTTAACCAATTCACAGCCCGAACCGGGGGTTTCCCGCAGGCGATCGGCGGGAATTTGCCTAGACCGGGCGTTTGCGGTCAGTCTGCCACACCTCCGGGCGGTGGCAGATCTTCAGTCAGAGGCCAATAGAAATCGGGTGGCAGGCCGGCCTCGGCGCGTTTCTCTTCGTTGAAGGGAGGCTTCAGTGCGCCGTGGAAATAGCGGCGGACGAGGTCGTGAAATACATCTTTGGGATCGGCGTTTTCACGTCCGCACAGGAAGTGGAACCATTTCGAGCCATAGGCGACGTGGCCGACCTCTTCGGCATAGATCACTTCGAGCGCGGCGACAGCGTCATCAGCTTTGGCTTTGCGGAAGATGTCGATCATGCCCGGGGTTACGTCCAGCCCGCGCGCCTCGAGCACCATGGGAACCACGGCGAGGCGGCCCATCAGATCGTGGGCGGTGTCTTCGGCGGCGCGCCACATGCCCGCATGGGCGGGCAGGGCGCCGTAGTGGCTGTCCATCTGCTCAAGGCAATCGCAGACCATCTCGAAGTGGCGCGATTCTTCTTCGGCGCATTTTACCCAGTCGTCGTAGAAACCGATGGGCATCGGGACATGGCCGAACCGGGCGATGATGTCCCAATGCAGGTCCACCGCGTTCAACTCAATATGCGCGACGGCGTGCAACAGCGCGATCCGTCCTGCCTCGGACCCCGGTCTGCGGCGCGGCACATCGCGGGGTGACAGGAGTTCGGGCTTATCCGGACGCGCGGGCGACAAGGGCGGTTCTGCCGTGCCGATCTCGATTCCCGGCGTTTCGCCGTTGCGGGCGGCAAACCACGCGGCGGCATGGCGTTTGGACAATGCGGTCTTTGCGCGCCCGTCTGCTGTGGTCAGAACCTCGGTCGCCATTTCGGTCAGTGTTTTCGCCACGGTCGCCCCCTGCGCTGCATCGCGCGGGGCATACCCCGTATGTCCGCGCGGGTCGAGAGGGTCAGAGCGCCTGCACAGCCTCCAGCACTTCGTCGACATGGCCGGGCACTTTCACCTTGCGCCAGACGCGCGCGATCTTGCCTTCGGCATCGATCAGAAAGGTCGAGCGTTCGATGCCCATGGATTTCCGGCCGTACATGTTCTTTTCGACCCAGACGCCATAATCCTCGCACACGGTCTGGCCTTCGTCAGACAATAGCGGCGTCGTCAGCCCGTGTTTGGCGACAAACTTGTCATGCTTGGCGACGGTATCACGCGAGATACCGAAAACGTTAGCGCCTGCGTCACTAAATGCTTGAAGCTGTTCCGAGAAACCGATGGATTCCTTGGTGCAGCCCGGCGTATCATCGCGGGGGTAGAAAAACAGAACGACGGCGCGGCCACGCTGTTCCGACAGGGTCACTTCTCCGCCGCCGTCGCGAGGCAGCGTAAAGTCTGGGGCGATGTCTGAAACGTCGGGCATATGAAAACTCCGGCTGAGAAAATTAACGGTTGGCTCATATCATAGGGCGCCGCGAGCAGGTTGAAAGGCGTGGAACGCAAATTGGTCCAGCAAGATCAGCAGGATGAGACTGAGAGCGGCAAGAAGCCGCGTCGCCGGTCGCGTCGGCGGACGGCTGGCCTGTGGGCTATGCGCGGCGTCTTTGTTCTGGTGTTTCTGGGGCTGGTGACCGGATTCATGGTGGTCGGGCAGCGGATGCATGCTCCGGCCTGGGTGCGCGACCGCGTCGAAGCACGGCTGGACAAGGCATTGGGCGGCGTGCAGGTCCGGTTCGGCGACGTAAGTTTCATCATTCATGAGGGGTGGCGGCCGCGTCTGCGCCTGACGGATGTGCGCATCAGTGATGCGGCCGGGCAACAGATAGCCGAGGTGTCGGACCTACGCGCCAGCCTAGCGATGCGGCCTTTGTTGCGGGGCCATGTTCGGCCCAAGCGGATCATCCTGCAGGGCGCGCAGATTGCACTGACACGAGGCGAAGATGGTGCGCTATCTCTGACCGTGGGCACCGGCAGCGCGCCGGTTGGCGAGGCGCCGAACCTTGCGCAGTTGATCGAGGCCTCGGATGAGGTGTTTCGATCCCCCGCGCTGTCGGCGCTGACCTCGGTTCGGCTGGATTCGATCACTCTGGACTATCGTGACCTGCGGCTGGGTCGCTCGTGGGTGCTGGATGGCGGCCATATTCAAGCCACCCGCAGTGCGCGCGAGGTACGGCTCGCCACCGGTTTCTCGGTACTGGCCGGGCGCGATTATGTCAGCGGGATTGAGGCGAACTATACTAGTTCACTGGACAGTGCAGCGGCGCAGTTCGGTATCTCGATCACCGATCTGCCTGCCGAAGATATTGCCGGACACAGCCCCGCGCTGGCCTGGATGCAGGTGTTGCGCACGCCGATCTCGGGCGCCTTACGCGGGAGTGTCGATGCCGATGGCGCGCTCGGGCCGGTCTTTGCCACACTGAATCTTGGAGAAGGGGCGGTGCAGCCAACGCCCGAGACCCGCCCGGTCCGGTTCGATTCGGCGCGTACCTATTTCACCTATAACCCGCAGCAGGAAGTGCTGGACTTCAACGAAATCTCCATCCACTCCGCCTGGGGCGAAGTCCATGCCGAGGGTAAGGCGTTTCTTGAAGGGGTCGAGGCCGGGCGTCTCGACAGTATGGCCGGGCAGTTCCGGCTGAGCGGGATCGAGGTCAACCCGGCAAACCTGTTCCCCGAAGCGCTGAACCTAAAGCGCGCGGATGTTGATTTTCAGATGAAACTTGCGCCCTTCCGGATGCGCGTGGGGCAGATGACGGTCGAGGATGGCGCGCATCGTCTGCGGCTCAACGGTGCGCTGGCCGGGTTGTCCGACGGATGGTTGGCCGAGGTTGACGCGCAAATCGACCAGATGAACTCGGACCAGTTGCTGAACTATTGGCCCGAGCGTCTGGCCCCCAAGCCGCGCCTTTGGGTGACCGAAAACCTGCATTACGGAGAAATGTCGGATCTTGACTTCGCCTTGCGCCTGCGCCCCGGCGAAAAGCCTGACATCTACGCGGATTTCGAGTTTGAAAACACCAGTCTGAGATTTGCGAAAACGCTGCCCCCGGTACAAGACGCGCAAGGACAGGCCAGCCTGTTGAATCGGCGGTTTACCGTGACCGCGCAAAAAGGTGTGGTGGTTGCCGATCAAGGGGGGCAGGTAGATGCCGCTGGCACCTCTTTCATCATTCCCGATACCGGCATTAGGAAATCGACCCCGGGTATCGCGCGGATACAGGCGCGTGGCAGCGTCACGGCGGCACTGTCTTTGCTGGACCGCCCTCCGTTGTCGCTGCTGACCAAGGCCAATCTGCCAGTCGATCTTGCCGATGGACAGGTCAGTCTTGACGGCACGCTGTCTCTGCCGCTGATCAAGGGGCTGACGTTGGAGGATACGCGGTTTCATTTCGACGGCACTCTGGCGGATCTCGACAGTGATAAACTTGTGCCGGGGTTCGAGGTCAGTGCGGATCGGTTGAACCTGTCCGGAGATCAGACCGGGGTCTTGATTGACGGACAGGGTCTCTTTGGTGTGGTGCCGGTCACGGCCCTTTGGCAGCAACCTATCGGAGGGGATAAGGCGCAGCGCAGCACGCTGAGCGGGCAGATCGAGCTTTCGCCTCGTCTGATGGATCAGATCAACGCCGGTTTGCCGCGCGGCATGCTGACGGGGCAGGGGGTGGCGGATTTCTCGTTGGGCATAGGGGCAGGCGATCCTCTCAAACTAACGGCGCAATCCGATCTGGTGGGTGTCACACTTGCGATCCCCGAACTTGGCTGGCGCAAGGCGGCGGCGACCAGCGGCTCTTTGACAGCCGAGGCAACGCTGGGCGCAAATCTGAGTGTCGATTCCCTGCGGATCAATGCCGCTGGGTTGCGAAGCGCGGCCTCGATTTCATTCCATGATGGGGCTTTTGATCGGGTCCGGTTCAGTTCGTTCGAGATCGGAGATTGGCTGGCCGTTCCTGCCGAGCTGATCGGACGTGGGGCCGCGCTGCCTGATATTCGGGTCCTGGGGGGCGTGCTGAATCTGGGCAAATCGACCTTGGGCGAAGGCGGCGGCGAGGGGGGCGCTGGCGGGCCGGGGCCGAAGATGGATGTCACGCTGGACAGGTTGCAGGTAACCGAAACGGTTGCACTGACAGGGTTGACCGGTTCGTTCCAGACCACCGGAGGGCTGACCGGTGCCTTTGCCGCGCAAGTGAATGGTGGTGCGCCGATCAGGGGGCAGGTGTCTCCGCGTGGCGGTCGCAGTGCAGTTAGCCTGACCTCTGAGGATGCAGGTGCCGTGATGCGGTCCGCGGGTCTTATCACTCAGGCGCGCGGCGGCAACCTGCAGGTGCAGCTCGACCCGATTGCCGAGCCCGGAAACTATGATGTGGACCTGCGAATCGAGAATACGCGGATCAAGGATGCCCCTGCGATGGCGGCCCTGCTGAATGCGATCAGCCTGGTTGGCTTGCTGGACGAAATGGCGGGACAAGGGATCTTCTTTTCCGCGATCGAAAGCACGATGCGCCTCACGCCGACCGAGGTGAAGGTTTTAAGTGGCAGTGCCGTCGGTCCGTCGATGGGCCTGTCCTTCGATGGCACCGTCGACACTGTCGCCGGGAGGCTGAACCTGCGCGGTGCGATTTCTCCGATATATCTGTTGAACGCGATTGGAAGTGTTTTGACCCGGAAAGGGGAGGGTGTGTTTGCGTTCAACTACACACTGACCGGGCCGCTGGTCAATCCGAAGGTGTCGGTGAACCCGTTGTCAGGCCTTGCCCCGCTGTTTCTGCGCAACCTATTGCGGCAGCCGGCGCCAACCGTCTCGGATGGTCCGAACGCAACGCCCGACCGATCCGAGCGCCCGCATCCCGCCTTCCAGTCGCGCGGGGAAGATCGCTGATCTCAGCAGTGGCCGAATCTTTAGCGGCATTGTATTGGCGCGGCCATGAAACTCAGCGATTTCGACTTCCACCTGCCTGAACACCTGATTGCCACGCGGCCTGCCAGCCCGCGATCCTCGGCGCGACTGCTGGTGGCGCAGGGTGATGACATCCGCGACCGGCATGTGTTCGACCTGCCTGATCTGTTGCAGCCCGGCGACCGTCTGGTGCTGAACGACACCCGTGTCATCCCGGCGCGGCTCAACGGGCGACGTCACCGTGACAGCGCGCAAGGTCCGGTCTCGGCCGCAATCGAAGCGACCTTGCTTGAGCCGCAGGCCGATGGCAGCTGGACCGCGCTGGTAAAACCGCTGAAGAAGGTCAAACCGGGAGAAGAGATCGTATTCTCCGATGACCTGAGCGCCACCTTGGAACGGGTCGCCGACGGGCAGGCCTATCTGCGGTTTAATCTGACAGGTGAGGATTTCGACAAAGCGCTGGAACAGGCCGGAGCGATGCCGCTGCCGCCATACATTGCAGCCAAGCGTGCGGCGGATGAGCAAGACAAGACCGACTACCAAACGGTCTGGGCACGCCATTCCGGGGCGGTTGCGGCACCGACCGCCTCGCTGCATTTTGATGATCCTTTGTTGCAGGCCCTCACCGCGCGTGGGGTGGAGTTCACCCATGTCACCCTGCATGTTGGCGCTGGTACGTTTCTGCCTGTGAAGGTCGAGGATGTTACAACGCACAAGATGCATGCCGAATGGGGGTGCGTCAGCCCTCAGGCCGCTGCCGAGATCGCCGCGACCAAGGCCGCAGGCGGGCGCGTCATTCCGGTGGGCACGACCGCGCTGCGCCTGATTGAAAGCGCAGCAAGGGGCGGAGAGATCACCCCATGGGAAGGTGAGACCGACATCTTCATCTATCCCGGCTTCCAGTTTCATGCCGCCGATGCTTTGATGACCAATTTTCACCTGCCGAAATCTACGCTGCTGATGCTGGTCTCGGCGCTGATGGGGCAGGACCGGGTGCGTACGATCTATGACCATGCAATCGCGGGGGAATATCGGTTCTTCTCGTATGGCGATGCATCATTGTTGATCCCCTGAGGCGCGGATTTTCGGTTAGCGTCCTCACAATGTCGTAGACAAGCGCGACGCAGGCTGTAAGTGGGCATCAGGTAAACTGAAACTACTTTGGCATTTGGATAGGCAGCATGCTTCAGGTTCTTTCCAGCGCTTGGGCGCTTCTTCTTGGAATGGGATTGCTGATGATCGGCAATGGCCTGCAGGGCACGTTGCTGGGTGTGCGGGGCGATATTGAGGGGTTCTCGACCCTTGAGATGTCGTTCGTGATGTCTGCTTATTTCGTGGGCTTCCTTGGCGGTTCGCGCCTTGCGCCCGAGATGATCCGGCGGGTGGGGCATGTCCGCGTGTTTGCGGCGCTGGCCTCGTTCATCTCGGCCGTGATGATCATGTATCCGATGCTGACGGACCCGATTGCCTGGTCTCTGGGCCGGGTGGTGATCGGGTTCTGTTTCTCGGGCGTGTACGTGACTGCAGAGAGCTGGTTGAACAATGCGGCCAGCAACGAAAACCGGGGGCAGGCGCTGTCTCTGTATATGATCGTGCAGATGGCAGGTGTGGTCAGTGCGCAGGCTTTGCTGCTGGTCGGAGATCCCGCGGGGTATGAGACTTTCGTGATCGCATCGATCCTGGTTTCGGTCTCGTTTGCCCCGATTCTGCTGTCGATCTCGCCGACACCGGCTTTTGAGACTACCAAACCAATGACATTGCGCAAACTGATGGAGACATCACCACTGGGTTGTGTGGGGATGTTCCTGCTGGGCGGCGTGTTTTCGGCCCAGTTCGGGATGAGCGCGGTCTACGGCGCGCAAGCAGACCTGTCGCTGGTCGAGATTTCGACTTTTGTCGCGGCGTTTTACATCGGCGCGGTTGTGCTGCAGTATCCGATCGGTTGGATATCGGACCGTGCGGACCGGCGTATCCTGATCATGTTGGTGGCAGCCGTTGGCGGCGTCGGGGCCTTGATCGGCATGTTTTTCGGGGCAGGATCATTCCCGATCCTGCTGCTCTCAGCGTTTGCGATCGGGGGCATGACGAGCCCGCTCTACTCGTTGTTGATCGCCTATACGAACGATTATCTGGAATATGACGACATGTCCGCCGCCTCTGGCGGGCTGATTTTCATCAACGGTCTGGGCGCTATTGCAGGCCCGGTCATCACGGGTTGGTTGATGGGCGTTGGCTTGCTTGGCCCTGCCGGGTTCTTCCTGTTCATCGCGGCGCTGATGTTCGCCATGGCGATCTATGGTGCGTACCGTATGACTCAGCGCGCTTACGTGCCCGTGGATGAGACCGGAGCCATCGCGCCGATTTACCCGACCTCATCCCCGGTTGCGCTTGAAGTTGCACAGGAAGTTGTCATCGAAGCGGCCCAGGAAGAGCAGGATACGCAAGAACCTGCCTGACGCCGGATTTGTGACTTTTGTGTTGCAATATGTTACTGTCACAAATCTGTAAAAGAGATTTAAATGACGCTACGTCCCTGGGGAGGACAATTACGGAGTTTAGGGCAATGGTTGCTCCTGAAAAAGTATTGAGTTTTTGGTTGGATGAGGTTGGGCCCAAGGGCTGGTACCTGCAGGATGAGGCGCTGGACGAGCAGATCCGCGACAAGTTTCTGTCAACTTGGAAGGCCGCGTGCGAGGGAAAATTCTCGCTCTGGCTGACCTATCCCAGCGGTGCGCTGGCTTATATTATCCTTATGGATCAATTCCCTCGCAACATGTTCCGCGGCAGCGCCAAGGCGTTTTCATCGGATCGTGCAGCGTTGGCGGCTGCGAAATGTGCGGTCGACAAGGGATGGGACATGAAGATTGACGAGCCGGCGCGGCAGTTCTTTTACCTGCCGATGATGCATTCGGAAAATCTGTGTGATCAGGAGCGCTGCGTGCGCCTGATGCACGAGCGGATGCCGCAGGCCGGCGAAGGAAATCTTCTGCACGCTCGGGCGCATCGCGAAGTGATCCGCAAGTTCGGTCGTTTCCCGTATCGAAACGATGCACTGGATCGCAGCACAACTGAACACGAAGCCGCATATGTCAGCAACGGTGGCTATGGCAGCACCGTTCGTGAGTTGCAGGCAGCTGCGACCTAGGTTGCGGGCGTGCACCCTCTGACCGACTGAAGGCCGTGGGTCACGCTATCCACCGTGGTGGTAATGGCGTGATCGATCAGATCTTCAGGAGAGTCCACCAGGCCCGCCAGTCGGGCCTGTGTTTTTTCCAGACCTTTCTCCAACCCGTTCAACCGCTGCAGTGCTGCATTCAGTTGTCGTGCCGTTGCAGGATCAGATGCATCATCCTGCGCGCGAATTGCAGCCATGTCGCTGCGCAACGCCGCAAGCTCTCCGCGAAGGCCCTGCGCCTGATCTCGTAACGGTGTCACCAACTGCAGGTTTTCTGCAAAACCGGTTCGGATATTGTCGACCGACTGCGCCAGCTTCCAACCCAAGAACAGGCACAGGGCCAGCAGGATCAGGGTGGCGTTCAAAAGGGCAAGCAAAAGATCTTTGAGTGTTTTTGCCATCATGGCCTCTCTCAAATACACAGGTTTGGAAACGAATTGGTTCGGTTCTAGCCTTTGGTGAGGCGTGGGTATAGGCTGAATTCAGCGCCTGACGGGCGATTTGACCCCGCGTCACATATGTCGCGGGCGGAGTTGTTGATGCGCTGTGAAAAATAGTTTAACGGTAAACTAGTTTTGAAACCGATCTGCGCCGAGAGGGACACATGGCTGCAAAATCTTATGATCTGATCGTAATCGGGGCCGGCCCCGGAGGCTATGTCGCTGCCATTCGCGCAGCCCAGCTGGGCCTGAAAACCGTCGTTGTCGAGCGTGAGCATCTGGGCGGCATCTGTTTGAACTGGGGCTGCATCCCGACCAAGGCGTTGCTGCGCTCGTCGGAAGTCTTCCATCTGATGGAGCGCGCTAAGGATTTCGGCCTCAAGGCAGACAAGGTGGGTTATGACCTCGACGCGGTCGTCAAACGCTCGCGCGGGGTTGCAGCCCAGCTGTCGGGCGGGATCGGTCATCTGATGAAGAAGAATAAGATCGACGTCGTGATGGGCGAGGCGACGATACCTGCGAAAGGGAAGGTCAGCGTCAAGACCGACAAAGGCTCCGAAGAACTGACGGCGAAGAACATCGTACTCGCAACCGGCGCGCGGGCCCGCGAACTTCCCGGTCTGGAGGCGGATGGTGATCTGGTCTGGACCTATAAACACGCGCTGCAGCCGCCCCGGATGCCCAAGAAACTGCTGGTCATCGGCTCGGGCGCGATCGGCATCGAATTCGCCAGTTTCTACAACACGCTGGGCGCAGATACGACGGTGGTCGAGGTTATGGACCGCGTGCTGCCGGTTGAAGACGCCGAGATCAGCGCCTTTGCCAAGAAAGCCTTTACCAAACAGGGCATGACCATCATGGAAAAGGCGATGGTCAAGCAGCTGGATCGCGCCAAAGGCAAGGTGACTGCGCATATCGAGGTGAAGGGCAAAGTAGAGAAGCATGACTTCGATACGGTAATCTCGGCGGTTGGTATCGTGGGGAATGTTGAAAACCTGGGGCTTGAGGCTCTGGGCGTAAAGATCGACCGCACCCATGTGATCACTGATGAATTCTGCCGTACCGGTGTCGATGGGCTCTATGCCATTGGCGACATCGCGGGCGCGCCCTGGCTGGCGCATAAAGCCAGCCACGAAGGTGTGATGGTGGCTGAATTGATTGCGGGTAAACACGCGCATCCGGTCAAGCCCGAAAGCATAGCGGGTTGCACATACTGCCAGCCGCAGGTCGCATCGGTAGGTTATACCGAAGCGAAGGCCAAGGAGCTTGGTTTTGACATCAAGGTCGGTCGCTTCCCCTTTATCGGCAACGGCAAGGCCATCGCCTTGGGCGAACCTGAAGGAATGATCAAAACCATCTTTGATGCCAAGACGGGTGAGTTGCTGGGCGCACATATGATCGGCGCCGAAGTCACCGAGCTGATTCAGGGCTATGTGGTTGGTCGTCAGTTGGAGACCACCGAAGAAGACCTGATGAATACGGTCTTCCCACACCCAACGCTGTCAGAGATGATGCATGAGAGCGTTCTGGATGCCTATGGGCGTGTGATCCACATGTAAGGGAAGGGGGCTCTGCCCTCGCCGTGGCAAGCCGCGACTCCCCCGGGATATTTATGGCCAGATGAAGCAGGGGACCCGGTCTTCATCTGGCCGAAAATATCCCGGAGCGCGAGGCAGAGCCTCGCTGGAATCCTTATTTGTTCAGCGCATCCAAAATGCGGGCCCAGGAGCGGATACCTTTGTGGAAGCTTTTGACGTCGTATTTTTCGTTCGGCGAGTGGATAGCGTCGTCGTCATTGGCATAGCCCACGAGCATTGAATCCAGCCCGAGCACGGTATCGAAATAGCCGACGACCGGGATCGAGCCGCCCATGCCGGTAAAAACGGCCTCGCGATTCCATTCGTCGGAAAGCGCGCCGCGTGCTGCTTCGAATTCCGGGCGGTTGAGGTTCATGACAGAAGCGGGCGAGCCTTCGAGGTCGTTGTCCCAGACGACTTTGACGTCAGGGGAAAGACGCTCTTCTACGTGTTTGCGAATTTTGTCGCGCAGTGCGTCTGGATCCATGTCACCGACAAGGCGGCAGGTGATCTTGCAATGCGCTTCGGACGGAATAACGGTTTTTGACCCTGCGCCATTATAGCCACCCCAGAGTCCGTTAACTTCGAGCGTCGGGCGTGCCCATTGCTGTTCCAGGGTAGAGTAGGCTTTTTCACCGTGAGGCTGGGTGTAGCCGACCGAGTTCAGATATTCCGCCTCGTCGAACCCGCAATTTTCCCATTGGCGTAATTGGTCGGCAGGCACCTCATGAACGCCTTCATAGAACCCTTCAACGGCGACACGCCCGGTTTCTTCGTCATAGAACGAGGTAACGATGCGAGAGAGTTCGCGCAGCGGGTTCAGGCCGGGTCCTCCGTAATGGCCCGAGTGCAGGTCGATGCGCGGGCCGATAATGGTGAATTCATCTTTCAGCATCCCGCGCAATTGTGATGCGATCGAAGGCACACCACGAGAGACCATCGAGGTATCGCAAACCAGCGCCAGATCTGCCTTCAACTCTTCCTTGTTCGCTTCGAGGAACGGCACCAGCGAGGGTGAGCCGGATTCCTCTTCGCCCTCGAAGAAGAATGTGATGCGGCAGGGCAAGGTGCCGTGGACAGCTTTCCACGCCCGGCAGGCCTCGACAAATGTCATGAGCTGGCCCTTGTCATCCGATGCACCGCGCCCGCGGATTACATCCCCATGTTCGGTTTGTTCCAGTGCCGGATCAAACGGGTCGCGGTTCCATAGCTCAAGCGGGTCAACCGGTTGCACATCGTAATGGCCATAAAACAGGACATGCGGCCCGTCGCTGTCTTCGCCAACATGGCCTACCACCATCGGGTGGCCTGGGGTCGGGCGTTTCTCGGCCGCGATGCCGAGGCTCTGCAGATCGGCCACCAGCCAGTCAGCGGCCTTGTCGACATGCTCTTTATAGGCGGGGTCGGTAGAGATTGAAGGGATGCGCAGGAACTCCATCAGGCGATCGATAGAAGGGGTCAGATCAGTGTCGATCCGGCTCAGTACGGCGTCAAGCGACATGGGGCTCTCCTGAAAAGTGCTGAATTCGGGCAGAGCCTAGCAGCATGGGCGGGGCCGTCCAGCAGGATTCTGGGGCAAAGGCATAGGGGCGGCCTGCGTCGTTTCCTCGCGTTTTCTGGCCGTAACTTTGCTTGTCGGTTCGGGCGTTAGGCGTTATTTGATGCAAATCAAAGTTGGGTTCAACGTTTCGGCGGTAGGCAAGTCGGACAGATGAACGCGACGCCACATTTGCAGAAACCCTGTAGTGTAGCGAAAAAAGTAGTCCGGAGGTATGATGGCCGGGCATCCAAGGAGGGTCCGGTGGACTATACTGCTCAGCTCGATACAGCGATCGCCAAGCTGCATGACGAAGGACGTTACCGGACCTTTATCGATATTGAACGCCGGAATGGTCATTTTCCGCATGCGGTGCGGACCTGTCCGGACGGGTCGCAGCAGAACATCACCGTGTGGTGTGGCAACGACTATCTTGGCATGGGGCAGAACCCGGTTGTTTTGAACGCCATGCACGAGGCGGTCGACGCGGCTGGCGCGGGCTCGGGCGGGACGCGCAATATTTCGGGCACCACCGTTTATCATAAGCGGCTGGAGGCTGAGCTTGCTGATCTGCATGGCAAAGAAGCCGCGCTGCTGTTTACCAGCGCCTACATCGCCAATGATGCCACGCTTTCGACACTGCCCAAGCTGTTTCCCGGCCTGATCATCTATTCCGACGCGCTGAATCATGCCTCAATGATCGAAGGCGTGCGCCGCAATGGTGGGGCAAAGCGTATCTTCCGTCACAATGACGTCGCTCATCTGCGCGAGCTGATGGCGGCGGATGATCCGGCTGCGCCCAAGCTGATTGCGTTTGAATCGGTCTATTCCATGGATGGCGATTTTGGTCCGATCGAAGAGATCTGCGACCTCGCTGATGAATTCGGTGCGCTGACTTATATCGATGAGGTTCACGCGGTCGGTATGTACGGCCCGCGCGGTGGCGGCGTGACCGAGCGGGATCGTCTGACCCATCGGATCGACATCATCAACGGAACACTGGCTAAAGCTTATGGTGTCATGGGTGGCTATATCGCCGCCAGCGCCAAGATGTGCGACGCGATCCGGTCATATGCACCCGGCTTCATCTTCACCACCTCGCTGCCACCTGCGGTTGCAGCAGGGGCGGCGGCGTCGGTGGCTTATCTGAAAACCGCGCCCGAGCTGCGCGAACAGCACCAGACACAGGCCAGCATTCTCAAGCTGCGTCTGAAGGGACTGGGCATGCCTCTGATCGATCACGGCAGTCACATCGTGCCAGTAATCGTGGGCAACCCCGTCCACACCAAGAAGTTGAGCGATATGCTGTTGGATGACTATGGCATCTATGTGCAGCCGATTAATTTCCCGACCGTTCCACGTGGCACTGAACGCCTGCGGTTTACCCCGTCTCCGGTACATGGACCTGACGAAATGAACCGTCTGGTTCAGGCGATGGACGAACTTTGGTCACATTGTGCGCTAAATCGCGCCGAACTTGCTGGATAACCTCACGCTAAAGTGTGCAACGAGTTTGCTGCGTGTTAGGCTTACGCTAACAAAACTGGCAGACGAATCGTTTAGGGTCGATTCGCTGACGGCGCGTAACACGCGACAGGCAAAGATGGGGCAGCAGGAATGATTGGGCGCAGATCACAGCGCGATTCCGGAGAAGACATGGACGTCAGACCAAAAGGGTTTGATGACTATGAGGTGCGACTTGGCGATGTCATGCGCGGCGAGCGTGCGACGATGGGCAAGTCTCTTCTGGACGTACAACGCGAACTGCGGATCAAGGCCAATTATATCGCCGCCATCGAGAACGCTGACCCGGACGCCTTTGACACTCCTGGCTTTATCGCTGGTTATGTGCGGTCCTACGCCCGTTATCTGGGTATGAACCCGGATGAGACGTTCCAGACTTTCTGCAAGGAAAGCGGTTTCGAGGTCGCTCATGGCATGTCGGCTGAGGCGTCAGTCGTTAAGAAAGCGCAAGGCGGTTTGCCTGCGCGTGGGCCGATGGGGCGCGACCCCTTTGTTTCGCCCAACACTCCTTATATCCCCGGTCGAGAATCCGTTGTCAGCCAGATTGAACCACGGGCTATTGGTTCGACACTGGTTCTGCTGGCCGTCATTGGCGGCATTGGCTATGGCGGCTGGTCGGTCCTGAACCGTATTCAGCAGGTGCAGGTTAGCCCGGTTGAACAGGCACCCGTCGTCCTGACCGATCTCGACCCGCTTGATGCGGCACAGGTGCGGTCGGATGAGGTTGAACTGGCCAGCGTGGACACTCCAAGCTCCGAAGCGCTGGATCGTCTGTATCGTCCGCAGGCGCTGGATGTGCCTGTTCTGGTGGCGCGTGACGCCCCGATCTCGACACTCGATCCGCGCACGGTTGGCACTTTCAGCCCGCCAGAACCGCCGCAGATTCAAGTGACAGAGGTTCACACGGTCGAGCGTCCGGAGTTGCCGCAGGTTGTTGAGAAGATTGACACAAACCTGAAAATCGTTGCTGTGAACCCGTCGTGGATGCGCGTCACGGCTGCCGATGGCAGTGTCATTTTCGAGGGGACGCTTGGGACGGTTGAACAGGGTAGCACGTTCGAGGTTCCGCTTACGGAAGAGCCGCCGCAGTTGCGCGCAGGCGCCTCTGGCTCCGTCTATTTCTCGATGAATGGTGAGCATTTTGGCCCGGTCGGCGCGCCCGGCACGGTGACCAAAGGGGTCGTGCTGTCGAAAGATTCGGTGGCCGAGAATTTCACCGTGGCCGATCTTGAAGCCGATCAGAACAGCGCGCTCAAGCAATTGGTGGCCGAGCTGCAGACCGAGGCGACAGAAGCGCCCGCCGAGTGATCTTGGCATTGCTCCTTCGGGGTTGGCGAACTATCTAAGGCGCAACTCAGGCTGATCCGGATCGATCCTCATGTCGCTCAATCACGTGCGCCCGTGGCGCAACATCTATCGCCGCAAATCCCGTCAGATCATGGTTGGCAACGTGCCTGTTGGTGGCGACGCGCCGATTGCCGTGCAGACCATGACCAACACGCTGACCACCAATGTCGCGGCGACTGTTGCACAGGTACAGGCGGCGGCAGAGGCAGGGGCGGATATCGTACGCGTCTCGGTTCCGGATGAGGCATCGTCGAAAGCGCTGAAGGAGATCGTGCGCGAAAGCCCTGTGCCCATCGTCGCCGATATTCATTTCCATTATCGCCGCGGCATTGAATCCGCTGAGGCCGGTGCAGCCTGCCTGCGTATCAATCCCGGCAACATCGGCGATGAGAAGCGGGTAAAAGAGGTCATCGCTGCCGCGCGCGACCACAACTGCTCGATCCGGATTGGGGTGAACGCAGGGAGTTTGGAAAAGCATCTGCTGGAGAAATATGGAGAGCCGTGCCCCGAGGCGATGGTTGAAAGCGGGCTCGAGCATATCCGCATCCTTGAGGATAATGACTTTCACAATTTCAAGATCAGCGTGAAGGCCAGCGACGTGTTCCTGTCGGCCGCGGCCTATCAGGGCATTGCCGAGGCCACAGACGCCCCCATCCATTTAGGCATCACCGAGGCCGGAGGGTTGGTCAGCGGTACGATCAAATCGGCCATCGGTCTGGGCAATTTGCTGTGGATGGGTATTGGCGACACGATCCGCGTCAGCCTATCCGCCGATCCGGTGGAAGAGGTCAAGGTGGGCTATGAGATCCTGAAATCTCTGGGCCTGCGCCATCGTGGGGTGAACATCATTTCATGCCCTTCTTGCGCGCGGCAGGGTTTTGACGTGATCAAAACGGTAGAAGCGCTGGAGCATCGGCTGGAACACATCAAAACGCCCATGAGCCTGTCGATCATCGGCTGCGTTGTGAACGGCCCGGGTGAAGCGCTGATGACAGATGTCGGTTTCACCGGCGGCGGGGCAGGGTCCGGTATGGTTTATCTGGCGGGCAAGGCCAGCCACAAAATGTCGAACGACCAGATGATCGACCATATTGTGGAAGAGGTCGAGAAAAAAGCCGCTGAGTTGGACGCCGCGGCTGAGGCCGCAGAATAGCGCCGAAACGAAACAAACTCCGTTGAAACCGAGATCGCTGCGGATCGTAAACAGACTATGCCACCGTTCAGCTTTCTTACGCGAGAGGCTGCTATCTCTGATTTGCGACCGTGACGAAGATCGCCTGTGGCGCATTCCTGGGTTATTTGGCGGCGCGAGGAGAAATTGGGTTACTCGCCAAATTTCGGGTATATGAACCCGTTCACCGGATAGTTGCTGCCATATTGTCCCGGTTGGCTTTCGACACGGACCAGCGTCCAATCATTGTTTTTGGATACGTCCTTGACGCCCATTTTCAACGATACTTTGTTGCGGTGCCAGTTGGCGTGGTTGATGATGACTTCGCGCTCAGTGACGATATCGGATACGACCGCCACATGGCCCAAAGGCATTCCGCTGGTTGCCCGAAACGACATCACCGAACCCACAATCGGTTCGTTGCCCCGGTCAAAAGCACTACGCGCTTTCCCCCACCAGTCTTTGGCATTGCCGCGAATTTCGATGCCGCTGAGGTTTCGTGCGTAGGGCACACACCACACTCTTTGCCCCCGGGCCTGCTTTTTAGAGACCTCTTGCAGCGCCATTGCCTGACGTTCCGGATCGAGATCCACTTCGTTCGGGTTCTTAGCGCAGGCGGAAACAAGAGCAATTATCCCCACCGCAATTGCAGCGCGGGCAGACAGGCGTGACCTGATCGTATTTGTTTTCCGAGTGTGGTTTTGCAAGAAACTTCGGTGCCGGTTTGAGTGGTAACCGAGTTCTAGTGTGATCTTGCGGGTGATGAAAAGAGGCCCGTTAAGACCCGGCAATTTTTTGCCTGTTCTAGATGCCGAATGTGACCCAATAGCTGCGCTGGACAGTCCGCTCACATCCTTAGTCACGAGTGATGCGCTTGGTCAGTCAGCTTGCAAAAAAAGTTCACATCCCAAAAAGGCGGCTTTGTAAATCAAAGCCGCCTGAGCCTGTTAAAGACGTGAACCCCGGCCAAACTGCCGCCTCGTGCTCACCCTTGTTCCGCGCGCACCCCATTCGCGATCTGCTGCATCTGATCGGCAGGCAGGAACCCACGCAGCATCTCGGTGCCCAGAACGAAGGACGGCGTGCCCGAAATCCGCATCTTTTGTGCCAGTTCGCGTGTCTGCGCGATTTCGGCGGTGACCTCATCGCTGTCCATGGCTGCGACGATGGCGTCGCTGTCCAATCCCAGCCCATCCGATATCCGGCGCAGGGTGATCTCGGAGGGCTCACCGCTGAATTCCAACAAGGCATCGTGGACCTGCTTATAAGCGTCGTCTCCGGCCACCTGTTTCGTCGCAATGGCGAACCGGGAGGATACGACCGATGCATCACCCAAAATCGGCAGTTCCTTGATCACCAATCGGATATTGCCATCCTCGGCCAGCAGGCTGGCCACCTCAGGCACGGCACGGCGGCAGTAGCCACAGCGGTAGTCCATGAACTCGACCAGAGTGATGTCACCGTCGGGATTGCCACCCACCCAGCTGTAGCCGTCATTGAACAACGCGTCCGCGTTGGCGGCGACCAGTTCCTTGTCGGCGGCGGCCTCGGCGGCAGCGTTGCGTTCTTCCAAAATGTTGATCGCTTCGATGATCACTTCGGGGTTTTCCAGCAGGTATTCGCGTACCTGCGCACCGAATTCGACCTTTTCGGCGTCGCTCATGGCGTTCAGGTCCAGCGCGTGGGCCGGAGCGGCAAGCATGGAAAGCCCCAGAAGGGCGGGTGCTGTATGTCTGAGGATCATTTCCGTTTCCTTTTCTTTTTCTTCGCCCGTTCCGAGGCGATCAGCACATCCTGTGCCCGTTGCCACCCCGGAGACCCCTCGGGCAATTGCCCGATGGCGCGTCTTGCGTGAATTCCTGCATCGTCCAGTCGACCATGCAGGGCATATCTTTCTGCGGTGACCGCCGAAGCCATCCCGGTGTTGCCCACCTTGGCGTAGGCTGCGCCAAGATCCTGCATCAACCGGGCGTTTCGGTAGTCCCTTGCGCGTGCTTTTTCAAGCGCTTGCAAGGCTTCTTTCGTCTGACCGTCCGCCAGCAGGGCGCGCCCGTACCCGGCAAGGATCAGCGAGTCATTGGGTGCCATATCAACAGCTGCGCCGTAAGCTGCAACCGCTTCTTTCAGACGGCGGTTTTCCAGCAGGATTTGGCCTTTCAACTCATAGAAGAATGGGTCATCGGGCCGGATTTCAAGAGCCTTGTTGATGGCGGCGCGCGCACGGGCCAAATCTCGGTTTTGGTGATGGGCCGAGGCCTCGCGCATCAGGCGGATGTCGGGATCGGTCTCCTCAGCAGCTCGGCGCAGAGTCCAGCCGGGTGATCGCAACCACGCTGACAGCTTGCCTTTGACCCTCGCGAACCAATAGTCGGCATTGGCGTTCTGTTTGGCCTTGTCTCCGAACTCATCAAGGAAATGCTCGGCCGCGCGCAAACGTTCCCGGCTGGTGGGGTGCGAGCGCATATATGGGTCCTGATTGGCCTCGCTCAGCAGTTCCTGACCGGCGAATTTACGATGCAGGTTGACCATTCCGCGCGGAGAGATGCCCGCCCACCGCAGATAGCTGGCCGCGCTGCGATCGGCCGAGGCCTCTTCCGCGCGCGTGTGTCCCAAAAAGCTGCGCAGGGCCGAGGACGACGTGCCCGCGGCGATACCAGCCGCCGCTTCCCCTCCACCGGCGGCAGCGACGATCAGCGCCAGCGCAGTACCGAATTGGGCGTTGCGCTGGGCTGCGCGCAGGTTCTCGGCCCGACGGGCCAGATGACCGTTTGCGATATGGGCAGCCTCGTGGGCGATGACGGCCTGCAACATCTCGGGCGTGTCGACCGACAGAATCAGCCCGTAGTTTACGTAGATGGTGTTGTAGTCGATGACGAACGCATTGAAGGTGCTGTCATTGACCACCAATATCCGGACGCGGTTGGTGCTTAGACCTGCTGCGCGCAAGATCGGAAAGGCCAGTTCGCGCAGGCCATGTTCGATATCAGGATCGCGGATCAGGTTTTGCGCCTGGCTTTGTGCGCTTGCGGCCAGCCACATTACCGCAGCCAGCATCAGGGCCGGGATTGACGCCAGCCGGGATACGCGTTCAAAAGCCATGGCTGCAACATGGGAGATGGGCATGAGAAACTCAACCCGGTCCGGGGTCGATCCGTTTATTGTGATGGATGTGATGGAAGCCGCGCGCAAAGCCGAAGAAGCCGGGCGTCACATCATCCATATGGAGGTTGGCCAGCCCGGAACCGGCGCGCCCAAAGGCGCGACCGAAGCGTTGGCGAAGGCGATGGCGCAAAGCCCGCTGGGCTATACGGTCGCCCTTGGGATGCCCGCCCTGCGCCAACGCATCGCGCGACTTTATGGCGAGTGGTACAATGTCGACCTGAACCCCGAGCGGGTGGTTATCACCCCCGGGTCCTCGGGTGGGTTTCTGCTGACCTTCACCGCGCTCTTTGACAGTGGCGATCGTGTCGGCATCGGCGCACCCGGCTATCCGTCCTATCGGCAAATTCTCAAGGCGCTGGGTTTGGTGCCTGTCGATCTGCCCACCGCGCCCGAAAACCGGCTGCAACCGGTGCCCTCCGACTTCAACGGACTGGATTTGCAAGGCCTGATGGTCGCATCGCCTGCCAACCCCACGGGCACGATGCTGGATCACGCCGCGATGGGGGCGCTGATCGAGGCGGCGCAGGGGCAGGGGGCGTCATTCATCAGTGACGAAATTTACCATGGGCTTGAATACGAGGCCAAAGCGGTCACGGCGCTGGAACTCACCGACGAATGCTATGTGATCAACTCGTTCTCCAAGTATTTCTCGATGACCGGCTGGCGGGTGGGCTGGATGGTCGTCCCCGAGGATCAGGTGCGTGTGGTTGAGCGGATCGCGCAGAACATGTTCATCTGCGCTCCGCATGCCAGTCAGGTGGCCGCGCTGGCTGCGATGGATTGCGATGAAGAACTGCAGGCCAATCTGGACGTCTATCGCCGCAATCGTGCGCTGATGCTGGATGGTCTGCCCAAAGCCGGGTTCACCAATATCGCGCCGCCGGATGGGGCGTTTTATGTCTATGCCGATGTCTCGGACCTGACCGATGACAGTCGTGCTTTCGCCGCCGAGATTCTTGAAAAGGCAGGTGTTGCCGTCACGCCGGGGCTGGATTTTGACCCCCAGCGCGGTCACACGACTCTGCGCTTTTCCTATGCGCGTGCGACGGCTGACATTCAGGACGGGCTGGAACGTCTGCGTCGGTTCATGGCAGAGCGCGGTGCGATCGCTGCACCGGTCTAGGGCGTTCACAAAGCTTGGTTGATGCTATAGGCTTTGCGCCAATCGATCTCGGGATAACTTGAGGCCATGAGCAGGATTTTCTACGCATTCGCCCTGATCTGGGCGCTGTCAGGTGTTGCCGTCGCGCAAGAGTTCAATGCGCTCGCCCGCGTGCTGCCCGAGCAAAGCCGCATCAGCGATGAAGGCCGATCCGGTGTGCGCGTCGATCTTGGCCTCAGCCAGGGTGTGCCCTATCGCGTTTTCACGCTGCGCGATCCTTACCGCATGGTGCTGGATTTTCAGGAGGTCGACTGGACCGGGCTGGACCGTCAGAGCTTTCTGCAATCCAACCGCATAAGCGGGGTGCGGTTTGGTGCCTATGTGCCCGGCTGGTCACGGCTGGTGTTGGAGCTGGGCGCGCCTCTGGCGATTGAAACAGCTAATCTGCGGGTCGATGAAACTACTGGCGCCGCGCATCTTTCACTGCAACTGGTTGGCACCGATTTTGACAGTTTCGCAGCTAACGCAGGCGCTCCGCGCCAGCCGGGGTGGGATTTGCCCGAACCTGTGCTCACGCCCGAAGCCTCAGGACGGGACAATGCGGGAGTCTTGCGGGTGATGCTGGACCCCGGCCATGGTGGCATTGATCCGGGGGCCGAAGTTCCGAATACGAATGAAAAGACACTCATGCTGACCTTCGCGCGTGAGCTGCGCGAAATGCTGCTGCGTGCCGGTGGGTTCGAGGTGGTGATGACACGTGTGGACGATCAGTTCGTCAGCCTTGAACGCCGCATTGCCTTGGCACACCGGGCAGGGGCCGATGTGTTCGTTTCGCTGCATGCTGACTGGCTGTCCGAAGGGCGCGCGCATGGGGCAGCGGTCTATACCCTTGCTGATGAGGCGTCAGACATTGCCAGCCAGAAACTGGCCGAGCGGCATGACAGGGGGGACTTGATCGCTGGGATCGATCTGAGTGGATCGGATGATCAGGTTGCCGATGTGCTGCTGGATCTGGCGCGGCAAGAAACCAAACCACGTACGAATGCACTGGCGCAGGCACTGGCCGAAGGGATGACCCAGCAGGGTGGACCGATGAACAGCCGCCCGATCCGTACCGGATCATTTTCGGTCCTCAAGGCTGCGGATATTCCGTCGGTTCTGGTCGAGCTTGGGTTTCTGTCTAGCCCACGCGATTTGAACAACATCCGGAACCCGGAATGGCGTGCCCTGATGGCGCATGGTATCGTGCAGGGGCTTGAGGCTTGGCGGCAGGATGATCAGGTGAAACGCAGCCTGATTGGGCAATGACGCAGCGGCGCAAAATGGCCATTGTAGGGTTTCGTGTTTTGACCCGGGACAGGCGCATCCCTATATAGGCGTCACCGCGAGAAAAAGGCAGTAACGTGATCCGGTTTGTTCTTTCGTTTTTCGGGGCGATCTTCAGCCTCGTGACTTTGGGTATATTTATGGCCGCGCTGGTTGTTGGCGCGGTGTTCTGGATGTATGGGCGCGACTTGCCCAGCCACGAGTCGTTGGCGCAATACAAACCGCCGACGATCAGCCGGATATATTCGGGCGAAGGTCAGCTGATCGACGAATTCGCGCAGGAACGCCGCCTGTTCACCCCGTCCGAGGAAATTCCCGATCTGGTGAAACAGGCCTTTATCTCGGCGGAAGACAAGAATTTCTATACCCATCAGGGGTATGACCCACGCGGGATTGTCGCCGCCGGGGTCGAGGCGGTGCGTACCAAGGGGGAAACCGTACGCGGGGCGTCGACGATTACCCAGCAGGTGATGAAGAACTTCCTGCTGTCCGGTGACCGCCGGGCTGAGCGCAAGATCAAAGAGATCATCCTTGCCACGCGGCTTGAGGATACCTTGGATAAGGAACAGATCCTCGAACTCTATATGAACGAGATCTTTCTGGGCCAGAACTCTTATGGCGTGACCGCCGCGGCGCAGACCTATTTCAACAAGACGCTGCAGGAACTTGCCCCGCATGAGGCCGCGATGCTGGCGGCGATGCCCAAGGCGCCCTCGGATTACCACCCGGTCCGTCAGAAAGAACGCCTGCTGAACCGCCGCAACTATGTGCTGCGCGAGATGCAGCAGAATGGTTACATCGATCAGGCGACCTATGAGGCTGAGGTCGAGATGCCTTTGCGTTCGGTCCAGAACGGCGACTTTGAGAGCTTCCGCACCGCCCTGCCGCCGCGTGATTACTTCACCGATGAAATCCGCCGCCAGTTGAGCGAGGACTTCGGCGAAGGCGAATTTTTTACCGGCGGTTTCACCGTGCGCGCATCCGTGGATGAAGAGATGCAGGTCGAGGCCGCTAAGGCCTTGCGCACAGCGCTTCAGAAATACGACCGCTCGCGCGGACGCTGGCGCGGCACAGGTGATGTGATCCCGGAAGAGAAGCTGGCGGATGAGGCGCAATGGCGCGAGGCGCTGGCGATCATGGAAATCCCACGCGACGTGGTGCTGCCGACGCAGTGGTACCCGGCGGTGGTGCTGAACGTTGCCGATCAGTCCCTGACAGTTGGTATCGAGGATGGCCCCGCTGACGGCGCCATTCCGCGGTCTGACATCCAGTGGATGCAGGGTAATTTCCAGGACAACTTCAAACGCGGCGACGTCATTCTGGTGATGGCCGGGGAAGAGGGTCAGTGGTCCGCCCGTCAGGTGCCCGAAGTGCAGGGTGGCTTTGTCGCGATGGACGTGAATTCGGGCCGTGTTCTGGCGATGCAGGGCGGGTTCTCGTATCAGGACACCGTGTTCAACCGCGCCACACAGGCGCAGCGTCAGCCGGGGTCGAGTTTCAAGCCCTTCGTCTATGCCGCCGCACTGGACAGTGGCTATAGCCCGGCGACGATCGTTGTGGACGCACCGATTGAGGTGAATACGCCACAGGGTCTGTGGAGGCCCAAGAACTCGTCGAACAAGTTCTATGGGCCAACGCCTTTGCGTACGGGTATCGAACAGTCGCGGAACCTGATGACCATTCGTCTGGCGCAAGAGGTGACGATGCCGGTGGTCGCAGGCTATGCCGAGCGGTTCGGCGTCTATGACCGGATGGGGGCGTTCCTTGCGAACTCACTGGGGTCCGAGGAAACCACGCTCTACAAAATGGTCGCGGCTTATGCGATGTTCGCCAATGGTGGTGAGCGGGTTGAACCGACCCTGGTCGACCGCATTCAGGACCGGTATGGCAAGACGATCTATCGCCATGATGACCGGCAATGTCTGGATTGCAATTCGAGCTGGCTGGAACCGGACGAAGCGCCTCAGATCATCACGGATCGCAGTCAGGTGATGGATGCGATCACCGCTTATCAGCTGACTTCGATGATGAAGGGCGTGGTTGATCGCGGAACCGCATCCAGCGTCGTCAATCTGCCGGTGCCGACAGCAGGCAAAACTGGCACCACCAATGAATCCAAGGATGCGTGGTTCATCGGATTTACCTCGAACATCGTTGCCGGCTGCTATATCGGTTACGACCGCCCGCGCCCGATGGGGCGGGGAGCCTATGGCGGCACCATGTGCGGCCCGGTCTTCCAAAGCTTCATGGAAAAAGCCGTCGAGAAATATGGCGGTGGCCCGTTCGAAGTGCCGCCGGGTGGGCAGTTCATCAAGATCGACCGGTTCAGCGGTGCACGCCTGCCGGCAGATGCATCGGGTGATTATGTTGTCGCCGAGTATTTCCGCGACGGCGTCGACGGTTTTATCGACCGCGTCTATGACGGTGGCTTTGCCGTTGGATCGGAATTGCCGTTGTTCGAAGAAGTCACCCGAGGCGGTCGCCAAGTGACGACCTCGACCGGCAACACGATTACGGTTGGTCCCAACGCCAGTCAGGGTGACCTGCAGGGCGGCGGTCTTTATTGATCTGTGATCTCTAGCAAAAGATGAAGCAGACCGGCCTCATGGTCGGTCTCGATCCTCCTATCGGCGCGCCAGAAGATAGACAGCGCGCATTTCGCGGCGGCCCATTCTGCGAGCCGCTGAGCACTGACGTTCATAGCATCGGAATAAAGGGTCAGGCATCGGTGGATCTGACCGTGTTGGCGCACCAGTTCGGGCATGCCCTTCGGGTGGCGCAAGGCGTTGGCAAGCTCATACGCGGGATCACCCAGATAGCCTTTGGCGTCTATGACCCGCGGCCCCTTGGCGGTCAGTATTACGTTGTCGGGATGTAGGTCCCCGTGCAGCGGTACTGCTTCGGGCTGGTTGTCCAGCAAGGCGCGCGCCAAGTCGATAGCCCGGACCATGTCATGTCGAAACGGCACGAGGCAGTTCGGTGCAAACTCGCAGCAGAGTAGCGGGTCAAACACCTGCTGCAGCGGTTTCAGCCGTGTCGCCTTGACCACTGGCGCACGATGCAGGCGGCGCGCGGTTTCAGCCAGCGCGGCGAGGGTGGTATCGGGCTGTCCGGCGCGGGCCAGATCGCCCAGCGATGGCCCCTCCAGCCACTCCATCAGCACGGCATTGTTCTCCTCTGCCAGAACCGTGACCGCGCCGCGGTTTTGCCAAAGCCTGAGGAGGTCGGTGCCAGCCGCCTCGTTGCCCCGATCTTCGCGGCGATAGAGTTTCAGCGCTGCAGGACCATTGGCTGTTTGAACCTGCCAAAGCTGAGCGTGACCGGTGTCAGCGATATGTGACACGAAGCTCAGGCCCCACGCATCCGCAATCTTTTCCGCAGCGCTTTGCATTCCGATCCTGCCTGTCTTGTGGTGGCCCGCACCTCTTGCTATCACGCAGGCCTGATTGAGCAAGTTGGGACAAGACCATGCGCGCCGAAACCCAGAACATCGTGGCGGAAATCGAAAAGTCGCTGGAGCTGCTGGCGCAGCGCATGGACTATGAAACTGCGCCGCATCGGTTGGAGGAATTCAACGCGCGCGTCGAGGATCCGAACCTGTGGGATAACCCCGAGAACGCGCAGAAGCTAATGCGCGAGCGGCAGTTGCTGGTTGATGCCATCGAGACATATGAATCCATCAAGACCGATCTGAGCGACAATATCGAACTGATCGAACTTGGCGAGATGGAGGAAGATCAGGAAGTCGTCGACGACGCCGAAGCTTCGATCAAGGCGTTGCGGGCCAAGGCCGCCAAGAAAGAGCTTGAGGCGCTGCTGGATGGTGAGGCCGACGGCAATGATACATTCCTTGAGATCAATTCGGGCGCGGGCGGCACAGAGAGCTGTGATTGGGCTTCGATGCTGGCGCGGATGTATGTGCGTTGGGCCGAGAAGAAGGGGTATACGGTCGAACTGCAATCCGAGACAGCCGGTGAAGAGGCGGGGATTAAATCTGCCGCTTATAAGATTTCCGGGCATAACGCTTATGGCTGGCTGAAGTCGGAGAGCGGTGTGCATCGGCTGGTGCGCATTTCTCCTTATGACTCGGCTGCGAAACGGCATACCTCGTTCAGCTCGGTTTGGGTCTACCCGGTGGTGGACGACAATATCGAGATCGAGGTGAACCCCTCCGACATTCGTATCGATACTTACCGGTCTTCGGGCGCGGGGGGACAGCACGTGAACACGACGGACTCGGCGGTGCGGATCACGCATATCCCGACCGGGATTGTGGTGACGAGTTCCGAGAAATCGCAGCATCAGAACCGTGACATTGCCATGAAGGCGTTGAAATCGAGGCTGTATCAGCAAGAGCTGGATCGCCGGAACGCGGATATCAACGCGGCGCATGAAGCCAAGGGGGACGCGGGCTGGGGCAACCAGATCCGGTCTTACGTGCTGCAGCCCTATCAGATGGTCAAGGATCTGAGGACCAACCATGAGACTTCAGACACCAAAGGGGTGTTGGATGGCGATCTGGATGGGTTCATGGCGGCGACGCTGGCTTTGAATGTGGCGGGTAAATCCCGGTCCGAGGCGCAGGGCGACTAGGCCGGGCAGGGGGCGCTGCCCCCGTCGCGGCAGGCCGCGACTCCCCCGGGATATTTTGGGCCAGATGAAGCGGGATCCCGTTCGCGCCTCTGGTCGGGAAAAGATACATTGAAACAGTGGGTTTAAATGGTGAGGCGGCTTGGCTAGGCTGAGCGGCGAAAGCCTGATGTGAGCCTGCCTATGAACCTGAGCCAAACCTCTGCCACAGACCTGTTGGGCGCCCTTGCGCAGCGCTCGATCTCTGCGGGTGAGGTTATGCGCGCGACGCTGGATCGGATCGCTGAGGTCAATGGCCGCGTAAATGCGATCGTTGCGCTACGGGATGAAGCGGCGTTGCTGGCAGAGGCGCAGGCGCTGGATGACGGCCCGATCCGAGGGCCGTTGCATGGTTTGCCGATTGCGGTGAAAGATCTGGTGAACGTGGCCGGGGTTGTGTCGACACAAGGTTCGCCGCTGTTCAAGGACCACGTTCCGCAGTCTGATGACTTGATCGCAGCGCGGATGCGGGCGGCTGGCGCGATTCTGATAGGCAAGACAAACTCGCCCGAGTTCGGGTTGGGATCGCACACGTTCAACCCGGTCTATGGCGCCACGCGCAACCCGTATGACCCGGCGCGATCCTGTGGTGGGTCATCCGGTGGTGCGGCGGTGGCTTTGGCCACTGGCATGGTAGCGCTGGCCGATGGGTCGGACATGATGGGCAGTTTGCGCAACCCGGCTGCGTGGAACAATGTGTACGGGTTTCGGCCCAGCTGGGGGCGGGTGCCCTCTGAACCTGTCGGGGACAGCTATCTGCACCAGCTATCGACCCTTGGCCCCATGGCACGCAGCCCGGAGGATATCGGGATTTTGCTGGATGTAATCTCGGGCCCGGATTCGCGGATGCCGCTGAGCCTTGATGTCGATGATGTCTCTACGGTTTCGAAGGCCGACCTGAAAGGCATGCGGATCGGATGGCTGGGCGATTGGGGCGGCGCGTTTCCTTATGAGGCTGGAATATCAGAGCTGTGTGAGAACGCTCTGGACGTATTTGCTCAGCTTGGGGCGCGTATTGAGTCGGTTGCCCCGCCATTTGACGCCGAACGGATTTGGGACAGCTGGATTACCTTGCGATCCTGGAGCGTAGCCACAGGGCTGGAAGCCTTGTCGGACCGGAAAGCCTCACTCAAGGACAGTGCGCAATGGGAGTTGGAGCGTGGATTGGCGCTGAGCGCGATGGACGTGCATCATGCCAGTGTCACACGGTCGGAGTGGTTTCGGCAGGCCGCGGCGCTGTTTGAAAGCTATGATGCGCTGGTACTTCCGGCGGCTCAGGTTTGGCCCTTTGATATCGACCAGCCATATCCGACCGAGGTCGCAGGACAGGTGATGGACACCTATCACCGCTGGATGCAGGTGGTTACTCCGGTCAGTTTGCTGGGTCTGCCCTGTCTGGCGGTGCCAGCCGGGTTTGGCGCGCAGGGATTGCCGATGGGTTTGCAGCTATTCGGGCCACGCGGTTCCGACGCGCGAATGCTGGCAGTCGGGGCAGCTTATCATGAGGCGACGTGCTGGCCACAGAAAAGACCGACCAACTAGATCGGTCACGGGAGGAGAGACAGAGAATGGATAAGCCTTTTGGTGTTCCAACAATGAAAGCGGTTGACGCAGCCATGCTGAAGGACGCGCTGCGTCAGGGTTGGCAGGATTTCCGCCGCGCGCCGGTCTTCGGTCTTTTGTTTGCCGGGTTCTACGTGGTGGCGGGCTGGGTGATGGCCTGGGTCACACTGCAGAGTGGAACCTCGTTCTGGCTGGTACTCGCCGCGATCGGGTTCCCGCTGATCGGTCCGTTTGCCGCCGTGGGTCTCTATGAAGTTTCTCACCGACTTGAGCAGGGCGAACCGCTGGATTTTGGTGCGATCTTTGGGGTTGTCGTGCAGCAAAGCCGCAGGCAGCTGCCGTCGATCTGTGCCATCATCGTGGTGATGTTCCTGTTCTGGTTTTTCCTCGGGCACATGATTTTTGCACTTTTCATGGGGCTGTCGACGATGACCAACATCTCATCGTCGTTTGAGGTGTTTCTGACACCAAATGGATTGTCCATGCTGGCCATCGGGACAGTCGTCGGGGCCATATTTGCGATCCTGCTTTACATGATCACGGTTCTGTCGATCCCGATGTTGCTGGATCGTGAGTTGGATTTTGTCACCGCGATGATATCGAGCTATGCCTATGTCGCTGCAAATAAAGGCGTGATGTTGGGCTGGGGCGCTTTCATTGCCATTGTCACCTTTCTGGCAATGATCCCGTGGTTTTTGGGTTTGTTGGTGGTATTGCCGCTGATGGGCCACGCCAGTTGGCGCCTCTATCGGCTGATCACTGAAGACGCAGTGGCAGACGAAGCGGCCTGAATACAGGCCCGGATGTGTCAGCGCGCTTCTGGGGCGTGCGGTGCTCTGCGTCTTAGACGCAGGGCTGCAGACAGATCGTACGCGAGGTGACGTAGTTCCAGCCGTTGAATATTCGGACCTAGGGCAGGTCGGTCTGGTAGCCGCAGCAGATAACCCAGCCACCGCAACTCGGTGTCCGAGGGTTGTGGCGTCACTACCATCACCCGGCAATCCCGCCCGCCCTGACGGGACATCAGCGCGCAGATCTGCGTACCGGATTGCGTGACAACCCCTTGAAGCTCGCGCGCGGGGGCGGGTTCACCGGGCATCGCTGAGTGCGGCTCATAACCGCGCAGCAGGGCGCAATGGCCAATGCGGCGCACAAGCAGCAGCTGGTGCCGTGCGGCATCGCTTCCGTTCAGATCTGCCTCGATCGCGTGATAGAAACCGGGTGCGAACAGCGCGTTGGTTCCGGCAGCGAGAAAGCGGTCGATGGTGTCGGACGCCGGGTGCGCAGGGGGTGTTTCAATCTCTTCCAAAGGTTTCAGCAGGATACGCGCATCCACGGCAAAGAACCGGCAAATCCGATCCAGCACGTCGGGTCGCGGAAAGCTTTCGCCACCCAGATATCGATTGAACTGTGTCCGGTTGATGCCCAACTGGCGGCAGAGTTCCGAAACCGAAGGATAGCTGCGCGCAAGCTGTTTGAGGTTTTCGCCAAACATGCTGCGCAATTCGGCGGGGTTGCGGATGGTATCGGTCACGTTCGTCCCGGGATTCTGCTGGTTTTTAGTAAAACGCGATCACATCGGCGCAATGGCCGAATGTCAGTCAGAAATCGTAACGAAGACCCTAGCGGAGGCCTGATTGCACGCCGCTACACGCTACACGCTAACGTGACGTGTGCCAAAATCAATAGGGTTTTGGCTAACTTGTCTGATCTTTTTCATGTTCTGGTCTAGATGTGAGGAAAATAGCCGCGCGTTTGCGTTCGCGCGGTTATTTCAGTGATCGAGCCGCGCATGATGCGGCAGAGAGACCGGATTTCAGGTTCTATCGCCACGCAATAAGGCAGCAACACCAGTGCGCGCGATTTCAGCAAGACCCAGGGGCCGCATCAGATCGGCAAACGCGTCGATCTTGTCTGGCGCACCTGTGATCTCGAAGATGAACGAATTCAGGGTGCTGTCGACCACATTGGCACGGAAGATATCCGCAAGACGCAGCGCTTCGACCCGTTTGTCGCCTTCGCCGACGACCTTGATGATCGCCAGTTCGCGTTCAACTGATGAGCCTTCGACGGTCAGGTCATGCACATCCCGCACCGAAACGATCCGGCCCAGCTGTGCCTTGATCTGTTCGATCACCTGCGGCGTGCCGGTGGTCACGATGGTGATCCGGCTGAGATGTCCGGTGTGGTCCACCTCGGCGACGGTGAGACTTTCGATGTTATAGCCGCGGCCCGAGAACAGACCGATCACCCGCGCCAATACGCCGGGCTCGTTTTCGACCAGAACGGCGATCGTGTGCTGCTCCTGTACGTCCGAGAAAGTGGGGCGTAGGTTGTATGCGGAATGGCGGGTTGCGCCTTTTTTGATTTGTAGGGCAGACATTTATGTCCCTTTCATCATCCTGCGATGGTCGGGCACCGAAGCGCCCGACAAAATTCGTCGAATTTTGTTAAACCAGAACCGAACCCTTGGAATCGATCACGCCCTGGGTCTCGGCTTCGCCAAGCAGCATCTCGTTATGGGCTTTGCCCGACGGGATCATCGGGAAGCAGTTCTCGTGCTTTTCGACCAGACAGTCAAAGATCACCGGGCCGTCATAGTTGATCATCTCCATGATCGCGTCATCCAGATCGGCGGGCTCAGAACAGATGATGCCCTTGGCACCAAACGCTTCGGCGAGCTTGACGAAATCGGGCAGTGCCTCGGACCACGAATGCGAGTACCGTTCGCCATGCAGCAACTCCTGCCACTGGCGCACCATGCCCAGGCGTTCGTTGTTGAGGATGAACTGCTTCACCGGCAGGCGGTACTGAACGGCGGTGCCCATCTCTTGCATGTTCATCAGCCACGAAGCCTCGCCCGCCACGTTGATCACCAACGCATCCGGATGCGCCATCTGCACGCCGATCGAGGCCGGGAAGCCGTAGCCCATGGTGCCCAGACCGCCAGACGTCATCCAACGGTTGGGGTCTTCGAAGCCAAGATATTGCGCGGCCCACATCTGGTGTTGGCCAACTTCGGTTGTGATATAACGGTCGTGGTTCTTGGTCAGTTCTTCCAGCCGCCGTAAGGCGTGTTGCGGTTTAATGGTCTTCTCGCTGGCCGTGAAAGCCAGGCAATTCACCTTGCGCCAGTCATCGATCTGCTTTTGCCATTCGGCAACAGCTGGCGTGTTGGTTTTGCGGCCGCGCGATTTCCAGATGTTCAGGATGTCTTCCAGAACATGGGCAACGTCACCGACAATCGGGATATCCACACGGATGACCTTGTTGATCGAGGACGGGTCAATATCGATATGCGCCTTGACCGAATTCGGCGAGAACGCATCGATCCGTCCGGTGATCCGGTCGTCAAAGCGAGCACCAATGTTGATCATCAGATCGCAATCATGCATCGCCATGTTGGCCTCATAGAGGCCATGCATCCCCAGCATTCCGATCCAGTTCTTGCCTGAAGCCGGATAAGCCCCGAGCCCCATCAGAGTCGAAGTGATTGGAAAGCCGGTCGCATCCACCAACTCGCGCAGCAACTGGCTGGCCGCGGTGCCAGAGTTGATGACGCCGCCGCCGGTGTAGAAAACGGGCTTCTTGGCGGTCTCCATCGCGGCAACCAGTTCAGTGATCTCTTCCAGATCACCTTTGAGCACGGGTTGATAATGTGAGGTTGAAGGCTTCGGTCCGCTGTATTCTCCATTCGCAAACTGAACATCCTTGGGGATGTCGATCAGAACGGGGCCGGGGCGGCCCGACGTGGCGACGTGGAAGGCCTCGTGCAGGGTGCCGGACAGTGAGTCGGTATCTTTCACCAGCCAATTGTGCTTGGTGCAGGGGCGGGTGATGCCTACGGTGTCGGCTTCCTGGAACGCGTCCGAGCCAATCATGAAGGTCGGCACCTGACCGGTCAGAACAACGATCGGGATCGAATCCATCAGCGCATCGGTCAGACCGGTCACCGCATTGGTCGCGCCGGGGCCAGACGTCACCAGCGCAACGCCCGGTTTGCCGGTGGACCGCGCATAGCCTTCGGCTGCGTGTACCGCGCCCTGTTCGTGCCGCACAAGAATGTGACGGATATCGTTTTGCAGAAAGATCTCATCATAGATCGGTAGGACGGCGCCACCGGGGTATCCGAATACCGTGTCCACGCCCTGATCCTTAAGGGCCTGAACCACCATCTTTGCGCCGGTCATCTCACGTGTCATCTGCTTTGCTCCGTTCGCGACATGTGTCTTGCGTTCTGCATAAAAAAAGCCCCCGAGATTTTTCGGAGGCGCATGGGTTCGATTATGGTTTACCGTTACCGGCCCATGCGCTTGGTTCCTACGATTACGACTAGCGTTCTCATCGCCAGAGGCTCCTTCTTTGCGTGCAGGGACATTATGAGGGGCGCGCGGGGGCGTCAACAGGCAATTGCTCAAATTTTCTAACTCGGAGGCGGTATTTTGCGACATATTATTGCGCATTTTGACGCATGTTGGGAATTTCCGCCAAAAATCGAAGTTATTCACTGGTTTGGCAGAGGATGCGGAGGTCTGAAAGCGTCAACGCGATGTCCGAAACGGGCATGATCGGTCGACCTGTCTGCGTCACGCTTGTCTGTAACCGCACGAAAAAAGGAGATCAGTGATGCTGCACGATCTGGTGGATCTCGGGCGATACCCGATCGATTGCCCGGGATCCTGGGCGTATAACCGAATGATCGAGGATCTTCGGCGAGAGCTTGATCAGGACGGTTGTGCGGTGTTGCCCGGTTTTGTGCACGAAGCCGGGTTGGAGCATCTGGTGCGTGAAGCCGAAGCTACCGCCCCGCAGGCGCATCGTTCGTTCAACCGGACCAACGCCTATTTCACCAAGGATGATCCGCGCTTCGGGATCGGCCATCCAATACGTCGTTTCTACGACCGGTCAAACGCCTTTGTTCCAGCGGATAACTTTGCCAAAAATGGTCCCCTGCGTCGGATTTACGAATTTGAAGAGTTTATGCCCTTCATCCGGACCGCTCTGAACGAACCCGAGGATCGGTTCTTTCGATATGATGATCCGCTGGCCGATGTGATCATTAACGTGGTCGAGGAGGGGCAGGGCTTTCCCTGGCATTTCGACACCAACAACTACACGGTCACGCTGGCGATCCAGAATGGGGAAGAGGGCGGGGCGTTTCAGTATGCTCCCAACCTTCGCAGCGCAGATGAGGAGAATTTTTCGGATGTCGCGGCGGTGCTGGATGGCAACATGGCGCGAGTTCATACGCTTGAACTGCAGCCCGGCGATCTGCAGATATTCCGGGGACGGTATTCACTGCACCGGGTGGCACCGGTCAGCGGCCCGCGCAAGCGGTATGTCGGGATTTTTTCGTTTGTCGAAACTGAAGGCATGTGTGGGGGAGTCGAGCGGACCCGCCAACTATACGGCCGCGTATTGCCGCATCATCATGAGCGTGAAGGATTGCGAAACGATCAACTTATCGACTGAGTCATGCTAGAGTTTCAGCCATTGGATCGGGAGGATCAGATGGCGCGGATATTGCAACTCACACCGTTTGTGCTGTGCTCGTCTCTGGACAGGCAAATCGAGTTTTATTGCACTCGGTTGGGATTTACCTGCACCTTCAAGCAGGACAACTATGCTTTCTTGCGGCTTGATGTGGTTGCCATCCGTTTGCTGGAATGCCCGCCGCGCCCGGATGGGCGTCCGTTGGGTGACGAACAATCTTTCTATATCGATGTCGAAGGGATTGACGCTTTGTATGAAAAGCTGCGTCCTGGTTTGCAGGACTTGCCCGAGGGGCGCGTGCGGCCTCCATTCGATCAACCCTATCGACAGCGCGAGTTCCACGTCATCGACGAGGACGGGACGCTGGTGTTTTTTGGCGAAGGCATCAGCCCGCGCGGCAGCGGGTAGCACTCCCGCCCGTCGTCGAAGCGCCTTCGGCGCGCCTCCTCCGGTTGGGCCGGGCAGCGCGTGCCGCGCTGCGGTCAGAACCCGGGACTGGTGCCTTGCAGCACCCCATGTTCTAGCGCATAGCGGGTCAGGCCCGCGGTGGAGGAGATGCCAAGCTTGCGTTTGATGTTCTTGCGGTGGGTCTCGACGGTGCGTACCGAGATATCCAGCGCCAGCGCGACCTCTTTGTTGGATTTGCCCTGCGCCAGTTCCAGCAGAATGGTCTGTTCGCGGCCTGTCAGCGCCTCGCGGGTGTTGCCGTCCTTGGGCTCCAGCGATCCGCTGGCCCCGGTGCAGAGGTAGCGCTCGCCGCGCATCACCGCATCGATGGCCTGCTTGATCTCTTCAGTGGGCACGTCCTTGAGCACATAGCCCTTGGCCCCGTGGCTGAGCGCGGTCGAGATGTATTCCGGGCTGTCATGCATCGACAGGATCAGGATGCGCGTGTCGGGCACCCGTTCGAGAATGAGTTCGGTTGCGCTGAGCCCGCTGAGACCTGGCATGTTGAGGTCCATCAGTATTACGTCCGGTTCCAGCTGTGTCGCCTGATCGACCGCCTCCTGACCGTTGGAGAGGGTGCCGACCACTTCGATCTCGTCATAGCCTTCGAGCAGAGATTGGATGCCCTCAGCCACCATCGGGTGATCGTCGACAATAAGAACCCGGATCGAATCAGACATCAGGAACCGGCCTTTCGTTTCGGTGTTGCGTCTTCCTGCGGTGGCAGCAGGTGGCTGAGCGGCAGGCTGGCCTCGATCACGGTGCCGCTGCGTTGACCGCGGGATGACAGAATGCGAAGCGAACCGTCAAGCTGTTCTATCCGTTCCTGCATGTTGCGCAGGCCGATACCGGTGGAGGTGCTGTCCGTTTCGCTGCGCAGCCCGCAGCCATTGTCCGTGATGCGCATCGTGGCGCCTTTCTTGTGGCCGCGCAGGTCGATTGTAACACGGGTCGCGCCCGAGTGACGCTCGATATTGGTCAGCGCCTCTTGGGCAATCCGGTAGAGCGCGATCTTACTGTCCTGATCCAGCCGGTTGCGGAACACCACTGTGGTGAACTCGGTCTCGATCCCTGTGCGTTCGCGGAAATCGTCGGTCAGCGCCTTAAGCGCGGGGCCGAGGCCCAGATCGTCCAGCACGCCGGGTCTAAGATCGCGACTGATGCGGCGCACTTCGGTAATCGCGGTACCCAGATTGTCGATGCCTTTCTCTAATGGTTCCTGCGCACCTGTATCGTCGCCGCGGGTCAAGCGGCGGCGGGCGTTGTCCAGCGCATAGCGGACACCGACTAGGATCTGGCTGATGCCGTCATGCAGTTCGCGCGCCACGCGGCCGCGTTCTTCTTCCTGCGCGTCGAACACGCGCTGGGTCAGCTCTTTGAGTTTGGCATCGGCCAGACGGCGCTCACGGAAATTCAGCAACATGCCTGAGGCGAAAACGATCAGCACGGCAGCCAGAACGATGCCTCCGATATAGAGGAAGGTGCGCTGAACGCGCGCTTCGACTTCGGCCCGTGCATTAGCGACTGTTGCGACTATATCATCAATAAAGACGCCGGTGCCGACGACCCAGCGCCAATCCTGCAGGCCGACGACATAGGCAATCATCTGCGCCTCTTCCCCGGTCGAGGGTTTTTGCCACATGAAGCTGTGCCAGCCAGCACCCTGACGGGCGAGCGTGATGAACTCGTCCACGATCGGTATGCCGTCGCTGTCGGTCAGATCTGACCAGTTGCGGTTGATGAACTCGGTCTGGCGCGGGCTGACAAGGTTGTTGCCGTCATAATCGTAGACGAAGAAAAAACCGTCCTTGCCATAGATCATCGCCGACAGGATCTGTGTAACGAGGTTCTTTGCAACCTCATCATCGGGCGAGGCGCGACCGTAGATATAGGCAAACCCGTTGCGAGCCTGAGTCACATAGTTGCGCAGTTCATCCTTCTTGGCCTCGATCAGACGACGTTCGAGGGCTTGTATCTCGCGTTCGGCGGTTGCACGGGATTCATAGGCGACCACCAGCGCAATCGCAGCCACCGCTGCAAGCAGCGGGATAGCAGCGACCAGCGACAGTTTCTGCGCATAGGTCAGCGAGATGAGATTTCGGAATCCTCTCATGGTCGAATCGATACGCAAGCTGCCAGGAAATTGCAAAAAGATTGGGCGATCAGTGGTCCCGGCACTCGATTTTTAAGAAGGGGCAGGTGAAATCGGCCTGATTTATGCCCCGAGCGCGGAAAAATCGGCTCGGCTACGTAGTAGTAGGTATTCACATTCATGTGCTTGCAATTAGGCTGACGCGCACTGGAAACGATCGGCCCGGCATCAGCCGGGTAATGAATATGTAGGGGAGGAACACTCATATGGATCGTCGTAAGTTTCTGAAAACGTCAGCACTGGGCGGCTCGGCTGCTGCCGCGACCACTCTGGCCGCGCCCGCTTATGCGCAGGGCAAGCGGACGCTGACCATGGTCACCTCGTGGGGCCGTGGCCTTGCGGGCGTTTTCGACAGCGCGCAGCGTTGTGCCGACAGCATCACCACAATGTCGGATGGTGACCTGAACGTTGAAATCAAAGCCGCCGGTGAACTGGTTGGTGCGTTCGAAGTGTTCGACGCGGTATCGTCCGGTCAGGCCGATATGTACCACGCGGCTGATTACTATTTTGTGGGTCAGCACCCGGGCTATGCCTTCTTCACCGCTGTTCCGTTCGGCATGACCGCGCAGGAACTAGTGAACTGGTACTACCATGCCGGCGGTATGGAGCTGCATGACGAACTGGGCGAAATCTTCGGCCTGAAATCCTTCCTGGCCGGTAACACCGGTGCGCAGGCAGGTGGCTGGTACTCGAAAGAGATCAACAGCCCCGAAGACTTCAACGGTCTGAAGTTCCGTATGCCGGGTCTGGGCGGTAAGGCACTGGGCAAACTGGGTGCATCGGTTCAGAACATTCCGGGCTCGGAAGTGTATCAGGCGCTGTCGTCCGGCGCGATTGACGGAACCGAGTGGATCGGTCCGTGGGCCGACGAAAAAGCGGGCTTCCAGGAAATCACCAAGACTTATTACACTGCAGGCTTCCACGAGCCGGGTGCGGGTCTGTCGCTGGCCACCAACCGCGAAGTGTTTGACAGCCTGTCCGCCGCTCAGCAGAAGATCATCGAGATCGCAGCTGCCGAAGCGCACCAGTGGAACCTGGCGCAATTCCTGGCCAACAACGGCGCGGCGCTGCAGCGTCTGCAGGCCGGTGGTGTCAAGGTCATGGAATTCCCCGACAGCGTCTGGGATGCCTTCGGTCAGGCCAGCCAGGAAGTGCTGGACGAGAACATGGGCGACGAGCTGTTCAAGCGGATCCATGACAGCGCCATGGAGTCGATGGCCGCATCGTCGGGCTGGAACAACCTGTCGTCGGGTGTCTACACCGCACAGCGCGACCGCGTGCGCGGTTAAGCACTCCCGCTCAATGCAATCGGTTCCCCCGTTCGGCGGGGGAGCCTTTCCCGTTGCACATAAGCGGTTCGGACATACCGCAATAATGAAACGTGCAACCGATGCGACCTGGGGACAACATGCAGGACGAAAACGGTATCTCGTTCTTCGGCGCCCTTTGGAATGGACTGGTCTGGTTCATTCAGAACATTGCCGAAGCCTTCTATAATTTCGGATACGCCATCACGCATCCGCAGCTCTGGCTGAACTGGTCGGACAAAGAAGCTATCATGCGCTTTGTCTATTACGGCGGTTCGGTCGAGTTCTTCTTCGTGATCTTCGCGCTGTTTCTGGTGCTGACGGCCATTGGCCTTTACTACCGGAACTTCATGTGGGGAATGGTGCGCGTGTTGGAAGGATTTGCCAACACAACGGGTCGCTTCTTTGCCTGGGCGGGTCTGCTGATGGTCATACAGCAGATTGTTATCGTTTTCATGCAGCGGGTGTTTACACGCCCGGATATGTCTTTCGGGCTGGGTATCCCTTTTCAAATGGATATCAGCTGGTTCGCAGAAGAACTTAAACTCTATAACGCCATGGTGGTCTGTCTTTGCTGCACCTATACGTTTGTGCAGGGCGGTCACGTCCGGGTTGACCTGATCTATGCCGGTATCAGCCATCGCGCCAAGCGCGTTGTCGACATGTGCGGGGCGGTTCTGTTCATGATGCCCATGGCGGTGCTGACATGGATGTATGGCTGGTACTTTATGTGGCGGCACCTGATCGTGCCGAAGCCCTCGGCCAGCGATACTCTGGACCGGTTGGTCGCCAAGTCCCGCGCGCTGCGCTGGAACGTTGAAACCATCGGGTTCAGCCCAAACGGCTTCAACGCTTATTTCCTGTTCAAAATTCTGCTGGTGGCCTTTGCCGCGATGGTGTTCCTGCACGCGATCGCGTTCCTGTATCGGTCTTATCTGGAATATGTGGAAGGGCCGGAAAGCATTGGAAAATACCTCGACAAGGACAGCCTTGGCGAGGGTGAAGAAGCCTACGAAGGCGCGCATTAGGGACGGAGAACCAGACAATGCTATTCGGACTTGATGGCGTCGAGATAGGCCTCATTATCGTATTCTTCTGCCTTTTCGGGGGCATCCTTTCGGGCTTTCCGGTGGCCTTTGCCATTGGTGGGGCCGGGGTGATTTCTTTCGGGATCATCGCCGCGCTGGACAGCGCCGGGCTGTTGATCCATCAGGCGATCGACACCGGGTCACAAGCTTACCGCGACTTGGTAAATACCGGGGTCAAACCGGATGTCATATCCGTGTTCCGATACCCGGATTTGCCAAGGATAGGTGAGCCGGTCTTTTTGCAGGGCTGGGAAACAGCGCTGGACCGGAATGTTTCCTTCATCGTGAACCGGATGAACGAACGGGTTCTGGCCGGGCAGTCGATTGAAACCCTGCTGGCGGTGCTGATGTTCGTGCTGATGGGCATCACGCTGGAGCGGTCGAAGATCGCAAACGACCTGTTGACCACGATGGCGCGCGTGTTTGGCCCGTTGCCCGGTGGTCTGGCGGTGTCGATTGTGGTTGTGGGTGCCTTCCTAGCTGCGTCGACCGGCATCGTGGGCGCAACCGTTGTCACCATGGGTCTGTTGGCCTTGCCGACCATGTTACGTAACAACTATTCGCCGGAACTGGCGACAGGTGTGATCGCAGCCTCAGGTACGCTGGGGCAGATCATTCCGCCGTCCATCGTGATTGTTCTTCTGGGAACGCTGGCAGGTGACCTCTATTCAACCGCGCAGGAAACCCGCGCCGTCGAGGCAGGGTGTACTGACGCACTGACCTATCTGGGTGAGCCCGCCGTTGTCTCGGTGGGTACGCTGTTCCAGGCGGCTCTGCTGCCGGGGATCATGCTGGCGCTGCTCTATGCGCTCTATGCCTTTGGCTATGCGCTGTTGAACCCGGAAAAGGCTCCGGCGGTTGAACTGTCGGGCGGGTCTGGTGAGACCATCACCCGGTCCGAGGGCCTGACTTGGCTGCTGGGCGCTCCGGTGGCTCTGATCGCAGGTGCGATGCTTCTGGGAAGCGCGGGCGTGATCGGCAGCCAGAACGTCTCGGTTTCGGCCTTTTCGGATATCGGGCAGGGCGCATCGCTGCGCACCAATGTGTCTGAGGAGTGCAAAGCCTCGATGATCGAGCTGCATGGCCAATCCGCTTGGGATCAGGCCGTGACCGAACAGGAAGCAATCGATGCCGCGGGCGGAGCTTCTGAGGCACAGCGTCTGAGCGAAGAGGAGTTGGCCGCTGCGCAAGAGGCCAAGATCGCCGCAGCCGCGCCGATTGGAAACGGCGTAGCCGTGATCATAATCCTGCTGGGTCTGACACTGGTGTTGGGCCGCGGGATTGCGCCGTCGCGGTCGCCGCAGCCACTGATTGTGGGTGCTATCGGCTTGTTGCTGATGCTGCTGGTCGATGTGCTGCTGATTGCGCCGACAACTTCATCGGGGGCGACGTTCCTGTTGTTGGCCATACCCTTTGCAATCGCCATGTACGGCTGCAAAGAGGCGGCCGCCCGCTGCGCCACCAATGATCTGATCCGCGTGGTTTTCCCGCCGCTGGTTCTGATCATCGCGGTTCTGGGTTCGATCCTTGGCGGTGTCACCAACCCCACACCTGCTGCAGCGCTTGGGGCAGGCGGGGCCATTATGCTGGCGGCCTATCGCAAGCTTCAGGATCAGGGGCGGTCGGGCAAGGTGATCATCTGGTCAACCTTCGCCGTGATCATCGCACTGCTGATGGGCGTGAACTTCGATTTGCGTATCAATCAGGGCAATGTCTCGGTTGAAAGCTGGATCGCCTTCATCATCGCCTATTCGGCCTACCTCTATGCGCTGTTCGGTCTGCTGTTCGGCTGCTGGGTGCTGTTCGCCAGTGGGGTTCTCACGCCGGTGGTGCGTGAGACGGCCAAGGTGACGTCGATGGTCTTCACCATCCTGATCGGCTCGCAGTTGCTGAACCTGGTGGTGATCTCGTTCGGGGGTGAGCACTATATCCAGCAATTCCTGCGCAGTTTCGACAACGAGTTCACGGTCTTCCTGATCGTGATGCTGGTGCTGTTCATTCTGGGCTTCGTGCTCGATTTCCTTGAGATCATCTACATCGTGATCCCCATCGTGGGCCCGGTGATCTATGGCGGGTCGTTCGATCCGAAATGGGTGACGATCATGGTAGCGGTGAACCTGCAGACCTCGTTCCTGACGCCACCGTTTGGCTTTGCGCTGTTCTACCTGAGGGGCGTTGCACCGAAAGAGGTCACAACAGGCCATATCTATCGCGGCATCGTACCGTTCGTGATCATTCAGGTGGTGGGCATTGGGATCCTGTGGTTCTTCCCGACGATTGTGACCATCGTCCCCGATCTGATCCCGAACTGATCCGGAAATCAAACGTCAAGGAGGCCCCGCGGGGCCTCCTTTTTTCGTGTCAGGTTTGTGGCTGAGGGTGTGTCAGCCTGGCAAATTCCTGTTCGACATTGTGGTCGATCCCAAGATCGGCGGTATCGAACGTCCCGGCCTTTGGGTTGTCGAACACGGTCTTGTCCAGCTTCCCAACCTTTTGCCCGACAATGGTGGTCACAACCGCATCGCCGGTAATATTCACAACTGTCCGCATCATGTCGAGGATACGATCGACGGCCAGAATGATCCCGATACCCTCCAGCGGCATGCCCAACTGGTTCAGAACCATCGCCAGCATCACGATTCCCACGCCCGGCACACCTGCGGTACCGATTGAGGCCAGGACCGAGATCGAGATCACGGTCAGATAGCCGCTCAGCCCCAGATCCATGCCATAGGCGTTGGCAAGGAACACGGTGGCCACGCCATGCATGATCGCGGTGCCATCCATGTTGATCGTCGCCCCCAGAGGGATGCCGAATGAAGCGACCGAGCGATCCACGCCGATGCGCTGTGTCACGCATTGCAGGCTGGCCGGGATCGTCGCGTTCGAGCTGGATGTCGAAAACGCAAACACCTGGGCCGAGCGCATCTTGCGCAGGAAGGTGCGCGGGTTGAGTCCCGTTGTGAAATAGAGCAGGGCCATCAACGTGACACAGAGGTGGAACACCAGCGTCAGGCTGATCGTGGTCAGATAGCCGATTACCGGGCCGAACAGACCAAAGCCCTCCATCGCAAAGGTCTTGGCGATCAGGCTGAATACACCGACAGGAGCAAAGGCCATGACGATCTTGACGATTTTCATCGCCAGTTCATTCATGAATTCACAGCCTTCGACAAAAGCTTTGGCACGGCTGCCCATCATCAGAACCGCAATGCCAACCACCATTACGTAAAAAATGATCTGCAGCATCTCGCCATTGGCTAGTGCGTTTATCGGGTTCTTGGGGATTATATTCGCCAGAATCTCCCACGTGGTCTGCGGGTTGGCTACTGTCACGCCGTCTCCGGCAAGATACAAGCTTTCGAAGCCTTTGCCGGGGCCGATCAGGCTGGCGAACATCAACGCAGTGGTTACGGCCAGTGCGGTGGTTGCCAGATAGGTGACAAACGTCATGCCGCCCACGCGACCCAAAAGCTTGACGTCTCCGATCCCGACCACTCCGCAAAGCAACGAGAACACGACGAGCGGGACAACCAGCATCTGCAGGGCGTTCAAAAACATCTGGCCGAGCATCGACAGCGCTCCGTCCACCAACGTGGTGTTCAGGGCCGAGATATCCAAATAATTCAAAACCAGCCCAAAAACCGACCCAAGGGCCAGGGCGATCAGGATCTGGGTCGTCAGATTGGCCGAGACCAGTCGGCGCATGGCGTTTACCATTTTCCCCTCCTTCAAAACCTCTGCAACAGAGTGGGAAGTCTGTTGCAGTAATAAAAAACCAGCCCTGACAGCAGATAGTTTGCTGCAGGCGTCAGAACTGGACTGAGCATCAAGAAGTTCGGTTAACTTGGTGACCCTAGGTCAATTTTCAACTGCCTAAAAATTACGCAAGGTGTTCCAAATTGCCGCATGATTGAGCAACTTACTGTTGATGGTGTCTAGAGATCTGAAAAATATAGATTTAATCAAGAAGAGAAGGTTCTGAAAACTCGATGAGGTCCCATCGATTTCCAAATGGATCACGCCAGACCGCGACGATTCCATAGGGTTCATGTCGTGGCACTTCCTCAAATCCAACGCCAGCCTCAAGCATGGCTGCGTGATCCCTGTAGAAATCGTCGGTTTCGAGGAAGAAACCAACGCGCCCTCCGGTCTGGTTCCCGATCGACGCCGCCTGGTCTGCATCGACCGCCTTTGCCAACAGCAATGACGCGCCAGCAGACCCCGGTGGTGTCACACGGACCCAGCGTTTGTCGTCGCCCAGATCGATATCCTGCGTCAGTGCAAAATTCAGAACCCCAGTGTAGAACGCAATCGCAGCGTCATAATCCGGCACTACCAAAGTAATCGCATGAAGGCTCTGCCGCACGCCGGTCAGCCTTTGGTCGGATGTCGGTCGGGCAATTGGATATTCGCCACCTGCTCGGCGATCGGGGCCGAGGACAGAGGGTGATGCGCCGCATGCGCATATTCATTGGGGCTTTTGATCAACCGCCATTCACCCTGAATATAGGCCTGCAAGCCTGCGAATTTGGCCTTGTATCCCATCTTGGGGCTGCCGGGCACCCAGTAGCCCAGATAGACATAGGGCAGCCCAGCCTCGCGTGCGATCTCGATATGATCGAGGATCATGTATGTGCCCAGCGAGTTCTGCTGAAACTGGGGATCGTAGAACGAGTAGACCATGCTCAGCCCGTCCTCGAGGACATCTGTCAGGCTGACCGCGATCAACTCATCGGTTTTGGGGTCGGCATATTCGACAACGCGGCTGCGGATCGGGGTTTCCTCGATCATCGCGGCAAATTCGAACACATCCATATCGGCCATGCCGCCATCCGCGTGGCGGGCGTCGAGGTAGCGGCGGAACAGGTCGAACTGTTCATCCGTTGCCCAGGGCGAAGTGGCGCGCCGTTTCAGGTATCCGTTTCGCTTGCCGGCGCGTTTCTGGCTTTTGCTGGGGCGGAAGGCTGACACGTCGATCCGGGCTGACAGGCAGGCGGAACAATCGGTGCAAGAGGGGCGATAGAGCACGTTCTGCGAGCGTCTAAACCCTTGTTGCGACAGGCAATTGTTCAACTGATCCGCGCCTTCCCCCTGAAGGGCGGTGAACAGTTTACGTTCCATCCTGCCCTCAAGATAGGGGCAGGGCTGGGGGGCGGTCACATAGAACTGTGGCGCGATTGGCAGCGTGTGTCGCATGAAGGTCCCGCATTTCCTCGGGACGGATGATAGCAACGGTTCCCGGCGCCGCCAAGAGACTCACAGAGTTGTTTTTCAGGCCCGCTGGTTGATCATGACGGTGCCTAGGAACGCGTCCGTAAGCCCCTGACAGCGTGCGCTTGTCATCATCATGATGACCGAGATAATTTGCAGCACCGGGATCGCCATGCTGACGAAATACCCCGCCGTGTGCGCGATGGCCTTGCCGGTATCCATGCGGGCACCAAAGGCGTCGCGTAGCTCAATCCCCATGAAGCGCATGCCCAAGGTGGCCGATCCGTTTGCGATGGTCACCACGCGATAGATGAAGCTGATGACGGCGTAGATCAGGGCGAGGATGAAAAAGCCCATGCCAAAGGTCAGCAGGATAGCGACGGTACACAGCAGTGAGATGAAGGCGATATCAAACAGCCATGCGAAGAAACGCTTGGTTGCGACAGATTGGTAGAATTCCGGCTGGCTGTCGGGATCGGGCAGGTGAGTCATGTCTTGGTCCGGTTGTTAGTCAAAAGCACCCTGTCCCGAAGGTCGGGGCAGGGCAAGTCAGGATCAGGCGGGTTGTTCGCCGTTTTCCGTGTCATCGCGATTGTCGCGGGCACGTTCGTCCATGAACTGATCGAACTCGGCCTTGTCCTTGGCTTCACGCAAGCGGCGCAGGAAGGATTCAAAGTCTTTCTGCTCACGCTCCAGCCGGGCTAGAGTGTCCGCTTTGTAGGCGTCAAAGGCGCTGTTGCCCGAAGGTTTCATGGCGCTCATGTGACTGTTCCACGACGAACGGCGGCTGCAGGATTTGCTGAACATACGTTTGCTCCAGATCATATAGGCCAGAAAGGCCAGGCCAATGGGCCAGAAGAAGATAAAGCCAAGGACCATTGCGGCGATCCAGGCCCCTTTGCCCTTGCTGTCAAGCCAGGCCTCGGCGCGGTGCAGCCAACCCGGGTTTGCAGGAACGGCGTGTTCGGACAATGCGGTCATTAGGTCTCTCCACTCAGGATGTAAATGCTCTTCACATTTCCTAGATGGGAGGGGTGAATGGCGTATGCAAGGGGTAATGTGAAAAAGATTTACATGGCCGTTTTCGACGGTTGACGCCGTGGCGGAACAGGCGCAATTTCTGATCATGCAAGATATTGAAAACAAACCCGCTCCGACGCTAGATCAGATCCTTTCGCTGGAAAAGCAGGTCTGGGCGGCGTTGGTTGATGGCAACGCCCAGGCTGACCGGGCGCTGTTGAGCCCGGATTTTCTGGGAGTCTATCCGAGCGGCTTTGCCAACCGGGATGATCATGTGGGCCAGTTCGCTGATGCGCCCACGATGGCGACCTATGAGTTGTCCGAGGCCAAGCTGCGGATTCTGACGTCAGACATCGTTCTTTTGAGCTATCGCGCGGATTACACGCGTCCGGGCGCGCCAAAGGCCGAGGCGATGCTGATATCCTCGCTGTGGGAGCGGCGGCATGACAACTGGATCAACAGCTTCAGTCAGGACACGCCGTTGGAACGCATATGAGCCTTGCCATCAACAGAATCCCGCGCGCCTTTGATGCCGCGCTTGGGGTGGAAACCCGCGCCGCACTGGCGGATCTGACCACTGAACAGGGTGAGTTGATCACGGGCACGGCGGGGTCCAGCCCTTATCTGAAAGGGCTGATTGATCGCGAAAGGGACTGGTTGCCCGAAGCGTTGCAGGACCCAGATCAGGCTTTGGTGGACGTGATGGCCGCCGCGCGTGCGCTGCCAGCGGATCAGTTGAGGCCCGGCCTGCGACTGGCCAAGCGGCGGCTGGCGCTTCTGACTGCACTGGCCGATCTGGCGGGGGCATGGCCACTTGAGAAGGTGACAGGCGCTCTGACGGATTTCGGCGCGCTGGCCGCAGATGTGGCTGCCAAGGCGGAGATCGCTGCTCTGATCCGGCGTGGCAAGTTGCCCGGCATGACCGAAGAAGATGTCGAGACGGCTGCCGGGATGGTCATTCTGGCGATGGGCAAGATGGGCGCACATGAGCTGAACTACAGCTCGGATATCGACCTGATCGTTCTGTTCGATGAAACGCGTTTTGACCCGGATGACTTTTATGACGCCCGGCACGGCATGGTCCGGGCCACACGCAATTTCTGTGCCACGCTCAGTGATAAGACAGCAGATGGTTATGTCTTTCGTACCGATCTGCGTCTGCGCCCCGATCCGGCGGTGACACCGGTCTGTCTGGCGATGGAAGCGGCCGAGCGCTACTACGAGAGCCTCGGGCGGACATGGGAGCGCGCAGCCTATATCAAGGCGCGCGCTTGCGCCGGCGACATTGCAGCGGGTGAGCGTTTTCTTGAGGCGCTGCGCCCGTTTGTGTGGCGACGCCATCTGGATTTCGCCGCCATTCAGGACGCCCATGACATGCGATTGCGCATTCGTGAGAACAAGGGAACGGGCGGCAGCCTTTCCATCCCCGGCCATGACATGAAACTGGGGCAGGGCGGCATTCGCGAGATTGAGTTCTTCACCCAAACACGACAATTGATTGCCGGAGGCCGGGATCCCGATCTAAGGGTGCGCGGCACGGTCCCGGGCCTGGCGGCGCTGGCCGCAAAGGGTTGGGTGCCCGAGGACGTGGCGGAAAAGCTGATCGATCACTACCGTGCCCATCGCGAGGTCGAGCATCGCATCCAGATGGTGCATGACGCACAGACCCACAAGGTGCCGCAATCCGAAGACGGGATTGAGCGGGTCGCCTGCCTGATGGGTCTCAGCAGCGCCGAGCTGCGGGCCGATCTGACCCGCCGCCTGACCGAGGTGCATGAACTGACCGAAGGCTTCTTTGCCCCCGGTGCCAGCCCGCGCCCTGCAGCCACGCAAGAGGTTGAATTCGACAAGGGTGTTCTGGCCCGCTGGACCACCTATCCAGCGCTGCGCTCGCAGCGCGGTGCGCGCATTTTCGAACGTCTGCGGCCCGAGCTTTTGTCACGCCTTGCCAAGACCGCGAAACCCGACGAGGCCCTGATGGCGCTGGATGGCTTTCTGGCGGGCCTCCCCGCCGGGGTGCAGTTGTTTTCGCTGTTCGAGGCGAATCCACAGCTGATCGATCTGCTGGTTGATATCGTCGGAACCTCTCACGCGCTGGCAACGCATCTGTCGCGCAACGCCGCCGTGTTCGACGCGGTAATCGGCGGTAGCTTCTTCAGCGAATGGCCGGGTCAGGCAGCGTTGCGGGAGGATCTGACGCAGGCTTTGTCTGCAGAAGATGACTATGAAACCCAGCTCGACCTCGCCCGGCGCTGGTGCAAGGAATGGCATTTCCGCATCGGCGTCCACCATCTGCGCGGGCTCATTGGCGGGGCGCAAGCGGGGCAGCAATACGCGGAACTGGCGCAGGCCGTCATCGCATCGGTTCTGCCTTGCGTTGAAACCCAATTCGCCAAAAAACATGGGCCAGCACCCGGGCGCGGGGCGGCGGTGCTGGGCATGGGCTCGCTCGGGGCCGGGCGGATCAATTCGCAATCCGATCTGGATATGATCGTCATCTATGACCCGCTGGATCAAGAGATGTCGGATGGTCCGCGTCCTCTGGCCACGCGCACCTATTACGCGCGCTTCACGCAGGCCCTGATCACCGCGCTGTCGGCCCCGATGTCGCAGGGACGCCTGTACGAGGTGGACATGCGCCTGCGCCCCTCGGGCAATCAGGGACCCGTCGCCACAAGCTGGAGCAGTTTCACCAACTATCAGCAGAACGAGGCCTGGGTTTGGGAACACCTCGCCCTGACCCGAGCGCATGTGGTGGCCGGAGATGCCGGGCTGGCCGAGGACATCGAAAGCTTCCGCACCGACCTACTCGCTCGTCCCCGCGATCGGGCCAAGGTTCTGAACGAGGTTGCTGAAATGCGCACCCGTCTGGCGGCGGCCAAGTCCCCGGCGGGCGTCTGGGATGCCAAGAATGGTCCCGGACGGATGATGGATATTGAATTGCTGTCCCAGAGCGGAGCCTTGCTGTCCGGCATGACAAAACGCGACGTACAGTCCGGGCTGGATGGCGCGGTCGCTGCCGGGCTGCTGGAGGTCGCGCAGACACAAACGCTGAAGGACTGTTACGCCCTATGCTGGTCCGTACAATGCGCGGCGCGTCTGCTTTCGGGCAAAGCCATCGAGGCGGACACGATTGGAGAGGGTGGCACGGCATTCCTCTGCCGGGCCACCGGTTTCGATCGGGTCGAAGAGCTGCAGACTGCGTTGCAGGACAGTTACACCACCGCCGCCGCGTTGATCGGCTATGTGGTTGAGGGAGGGTAAAGATGGCGCGCAGTGATGATCCGAATGATCACAAGGGGCTGATCCGCGAGGCCTATCGCATCGACGGCATTACCTTGCCCGAGTGCCGCAGCATCTTCCTTGATTGGGCGCTCAGCCTACCGGAAGACCGGGATCAGAAAGAGGCGTTAACCGCGCTGCATACGCTCTATGTCGCACAAGCGGGCGATCATCCGATGACGCAGGTTCTGGCCGAAGGGTTGCAATCGGCGCAGGCCCCGAAGCGGCGTGGCGGCTGGCGCAGCCGGAACCGCTAAGAGGGCTTTCACCTCAGCCGCTTCAGAGCTATGAGGGCGCCATGACCGCCTCATCCGACCGTCCCCGTATTCGCCTGAAACCCAAAGCCAACGCACGTGGGTTGCGCCATGGATTTCCATGGGTCTACGCCAACGACATCGTGACCGACCGGCGCACCCGCAAGATCGCTGCCGGAGCGTTGGCGGTGCTGGAAGACGACAAGCGGCAACCGATTGCGCTGGTTGCCGTCAATCCAGAGTCGAAAATCATGTGCCGGGTGCTGGATCGCGACATTGACGCCCAACTGAACACAGATTGGTTCGAAACTCGCTTGTGTCGTGCGCTGGAGATGCGCGAACGTCTGTTTGATGCACCATACTATCGCTTGATCCACGCTGAAGCCGACGGCTTTCCCGGCGTGATTGTCGACCGGTTCGGGGACGCCTGCGTCATCCAGCCCAACGCTGCCTGGGCCGAAGCGCATCTCGAAGCCCTGACGGATGCGCTGGTCTCGGTGACCGGGGTAACCACGGTACTGAAGAACGCAACCGGCCGCACCCGGGGGCTGGAGGGGCTCGACGACATAAACCAGACCCTGCGTGGAGCAGCCCCCGAAGCACCACTTCCGGTTCCCATGAACGGCGCGACCTACATGGCCGATCTGACCGGGGGTCAGAAAACGGGCCTGTTCTACGATCAACGTCCCAACCACGCCTTTGCAGCCCGCCTGGTGCATCCTGAGGCGCAGGTGCTGGACGTGTTCAGCCATGTCGGCGGCTTTGGTCTGGCCATGCTGGCGGGCGGTGCCGCCCAAGCACTCGCGATCGATGGTTCTGCCGCCGCTCTGGCGCTGGCGGAACAAGGGGCCGAGGCTGCAGGTGTCTCCGACCGCTTCCGCACCCGCCAGGGTGATGCGTTCGACGTTCTGACGCAACTGGGCGAGGAAGGGGCCAGATTCGATGTGGTGATCTGCGATCCACCGGCCTTTGCACCTTCGAAACAGGCGCTTGACGCTGGTTTGCGCGCCTATGAACGGATCGCGCGACTTGCTGCGCCGCTGGTGAAACCGGGCGGCTATTTGGGCCTGTGCTCTTGTTCCCACGCAGCGGACCTCGGTCGTTTCCGCGACGCTTCCTCACGCGGCATCGGTCGGGCAGGGCGGCAAGCACAGCTGATCCACACGGGCTTTGCCGGACCGGACCACCCGCAACTGCCGCAATTGGCCGAAAGCGGTTACCTCAAGGCCGTGTTCTACCGCCTATGAAAGCCGTTCTCGACACATGCGTCATCTATCCTACGGTGATGCGAGAGATGCTGTTGGGCGCGGCTAAGCTCGGTCATCTACAGCCGATCTGGTCCGCGCGAATCCTCGAAGAATGGGCGCGCGCCGCCCGCAAGATCGGACCAATGGGCGAAACACAGGCCCGTGCTGAAATTGCCCTGACCCAATCACAATGGCCCAAGGCCGAACATCCTGCAGCGTCAGGATTGGAAAAACGCCTCTGGCTGCCGGATGCCGCCGATATCCACGTCCTCGCAACCGCCGTCGACAGTTCTGCCGATATCATCGTAACCGTGAATGCAAAGGACTTTCCCAAACATCTGCTGGCGGAAGAAGGTCTCGACCGTCGCGATCCCGACGGCTTGCTCCATAGTTTCTGGCTGAAAGACCCAGAAGGCATCGCCGCCATCGCCGCCGCTGTCCTGGCCGAGGCCAATCGTCTTTCTGGCGATCAATGGACCCTGCGCGCCTTGATGAAAAAAGCCCGTCTCCCGCGCCTCGGCAAAGCCCTCACAATCTGACAGGGTTCCTCCTGTGTCTCACGGCAGGGCCAGCCCCCTGCATCCGAACTTATCGACCCGATCTCCAACGCTGCTCAAGCACCTCTAGCGCTGCGATCCGTTCATCCGTCTTGGGATGGCTCATCAACCAGGCCGGAACCACGCCAGCGCGCTGCTCCGTCAGTTCCTCAAGCTTGTGAAACAGCGATTTCTGCGGCCCGATCCCGATCCCTGCCTTGGTTAGCAAGGCTGCAGCGTACTCATCCGCCTCATACTCATCCCCACGCGACAGGCGCGAGGCCAGCAGGTGGGTCAGCATATTGGCGATCCACGCGCCGATGAAGGGAATGAACCGGTTCAGCAACATCATCAGCGCCGCCCGCATCGCGTTCTGACCGGAAAAATCGATCATCCGCCGCCGTGCATGCCCCAAAGCCACATGCCCCAGCTCATGCGCGATCACACTGGCCATCTCTTCGGCCGAGACCTCACCATTGCGAAACTTGCGATAGAACCCGCGCGTGATGAAAATACGCCCGTCCGGTGCGGCCAGCCCGTTCACCGGATCGATCTCGTAAATATAGACGGGCACCCGATCAATCTCCAACGCGGCTGCCAATCTGTCTGTCATGCGCTTGAGCGCAGGATCTGCCAATTCAGTTGACTTGGCATCCAGTTCACGATGGGTGCGCCAGACGGAAATCCGGTACATCGCAACGGCATAGGCAATGGCCAGCAGGATCGGGGTGAGGCGAAGCATGATCTAGATATGGGCACGGGTTCTGATTGGAGCAACAAAAAGTTCTCGTATTGATGATCTTGTGACCCAAACTCGGCGCCTACGAAGGCTCGACGAGCTCATAGTGTTTGATAGATCGGCTCTCGACCAGTTCATCCTCGGCCGGGTCGATGTGCGGTATGGTATAATCTTCGCCGACGAAGGCTTTCAGCGCGTCCAAACTCTCCCACACCATGACAAAACTAAACTCTCTGGGGGTTTCCTTTCGAGACGCGCCGGGCAACACACTTACGATGCCTTTGGTGCGTTTCATCAGTGGGATGGCGGTTTCATGAAAAAACCTGCCAAATTCCTCTTCCTTCCCGGGGCGTGTCACAACCTGAAAAATTCGGATGATCATCTTTGGTACCTCTCAAACCGAGTGAGAAAGGTAGAGTTTACCACAAACCACAGGAACGCTGGCTTATGGGGCTTACCGCGTCAGTTCTCGCATGCCCTGTTCCAGCCCGGCCAGCGTCATGGACACCATGCGATCCTCGAAAATCTCTCGGATCATGCTGACCGAATGGGTGTACTCCCAATACTTCTCGGGCACTGGATTGATCCAGAGGTTCGACGTCCACTGCTCGCGCGCGCGCTGCAGCCAGACCTGACCGGCTTCCTGGTTCCAGTGCTCATTGGCACCGCCGGGATAGGCGATCTCATAGGGGCTCATTGAGGCGTCGCCGACAAAGATGCATTTGTAATCCGGGCCATAGGTGCGCAGAACCTCATGTGTCGGTGTCTGCTGGTCCCAGCGGCGGCGGTTGTCGCGCCAGACGCCTTCGTAAAGGCAGTTGTGGAAGTAGTAATATTCTAGATGCTTGAACTCGGTCCGGGCGGCGGAGAACAGTTCTTCGACCACCTTGATATGCGGGTCCATCGAACCGCCGACGTCCAGAAACAGCAGCACTTTGACGGCGTTGTGACGCTCGGGGCGGGTTTTGACGTCGAGATAACCGTGTTCGGCCGTGGCGCGGATGGTGCCGTCCAGATCCAGTTCTTCGGCAGCGCCTTCGCGCGCCCAACGTCGCAGGCGTTTCAGAGCAACCTTGATGTTGCGGGTGCCCAGCTCGACCGTATCATCGAGATTGCGAAACTCGCGTTTGTCCCAGACCTTCACAGCGCGCTGGTGGCGGCTTTCCTTTTGGCCGATGCGCACGCCTTCGGGGTTGTAACCATAGGCACCAAAGGGCGAGGTTCCGGCGGTGCCGATCCATTTGTTGCCACCTTGGTGACGGCCTTGCTGCTCTTTCAGCCGCTCGCGCAACGTCTCCATCAGCTTGTCGAACCCGCCGAGCGCCTCAATCTCAGCCTTTTCTTCGGCGCTGAGGTGCTTTTCGGCCATCTTTGCCAGCCAATCCGCCGGAATATCGACGGCTTCTAGGACCTGATCAAAGCTGATCTCGTTCAGGCCCTCGAAACTGGCCGCAAAGGCGCGGTCGAACTTGTCGATATTGCGTTCGTCCTTCACCATCGACACGCGGGCGAGGTAGTAGAACGCTTCGACGTCATAGGTCGCCAGCCCTTTCTTCACGCCTTCCAGAAAGGTCAGGTATTCGCGCAGGGATACGGGAATGCCAGCTTTGCGGAGGTTTTCGAAGAAGGGCAGGAACATAGGTCTAGACCATGCGAACCAGAATCAATGAGATGATCAGACCCAGCAGGGCAAAAGCGATGCCGTAACCGGCGGCATATTGCGCCATATCCGCGCCGCTGCCGTTGCGTTTGCGCGCGGCCCGGGCACCCAAAATCGCGCCCAGAATCGCCATGCCCAGAACCACTACCATCTGCCGTTATCCACCCGTGTTTGCAGTGGACGCCTGTGCAAGACCTTCCGACACCGAGCGCACCACCAAATCCGAGCCGAAGCCGTAGCGCGCCCACCCAATGCTGTCCAGTCTGACGGTGCGTGCCTGATCGATTTGTCCCGACTGTCGCAGGGCCTCGGACTTTAGTAACAGCAAAGTGGCAAGCAGGGCCGCATTTTCGGCCTTTGTCATGACCTTGATGGCATCGTTTAATTCAGGCAGCGCGTCTTCACCTTGGCCTTGCGCCAGCGCGAAGGCAGTGGTCTGCGCAGTCACATGCGCCCGCTGCACTTCGGTCCCGGGGGTGGCGTCGAGATACTTCAGAGCCAGCGCATATTGCAGTTGCGCCGCATCTGGATCATCGAACTGCCCCATGCGGCCCAGCAGATAATGCGGGTAGGCACGGCGGTGATCGGTCCAGCCTTGCTGCTTGCCGATCCGGGCGGCTTCTTCTGCGGCTTTGACCCGCTTGGCCGAGCCTGAGCCGGATCCCAAAGCACGTTGTACGGCGTTGATCCAGGCGCGAGGCGTCTCGGTCACAGGTTGCGGGGCAATCCGGTCGCCGCGCGGGTTCAGTCGGCTGAGTACGCCGGGCAGGACTGCCGCAACCTGTTCCTGGGTCATGCCGCTTTGCAGTTCGGGCGCATAGGCCGTGCGCAAGATCAGCATGTCGAACCCGGTTAACACGGTGTGGAAATTGTCGTCGTTGAACACCGAATCTGGCAGGCGATACAGGTCGTTCAGCGGACCGAGCGCCTGGGCCAGCTCTTCATGCAGGCAGTCGCGAACTTCCTGCGGGCTGGCGTCATAGGGGATGAAGATCCCGATCCGCTCGCGGCTGCGCAACTCGGTCCAGTTGCTTTTGCTTTTGCGTCGATCACGGCGGTATTCTTCCAGGCTTGAGGCATTGGGCACCACGAAACATGCCGCTTGCGGCAGGATACGACGGATTTGCTTCTGACTGACTGCTTCGATGGTGATGCTCGCCTGACCTTCCGGGATCTGGCGGATGTCGATTCGCGCCTCACGCTGCAACCGGGTCAGCAGGCGGCTGAGGTCGGTCTGCATCGAAGGCGGAGGCGTTCCGGTTAGTCGCACGGTGATTGGGCCTTCGAACCGGGTGAAGACCGGCAGTTCAGCACCGCTTTCCAGAGCGAAATGCAGCGATAGGAAATCCGCCGCGATGTTCTTGTTGGACCGGGCAGGCGCGCTGGGACGGGCGGTGCCAAACGTCTTGGACGGGGGCAGCGCCTCCTCGATCACCTTGATGCGCGTCGGCAGCTCGATCCGGTCGACCGAGGTACAGGCGGAGAGAGCCGCCAGCAGGAGGGCTGCACCCAGACGCTTCATGGTCGTTGATACTTCAGAAACGGCGTTAATTTGCCGATGCGGTCGTAAAGCTGGCGCGCGGTGTGATTGAATTCCTGCGTCAGCCAATAGACGTTCGGCGCTTGTTGCCGGTCAGCTTCGTCATAAACCGCCTGAATCAGCGCACGCCCTGCACCGGTGCCGCGCGCCTCGGGGCGGGCATAGAGGTCCTGCAGATAGCAGACGCGTTCGACCTTCCAGGCATGGCGGTGAAACAGATAGTGGGTCAGCCCCACCAGCCTGCCGTCCAGCTCGGCCACAAAGCAGGAAAAGTCTTGCGGATCATCACCTAAGAGGCGAGTGAAGGTGGTGTCATAGACCTCCTCCGAGACCTCGGACTCATAGAATGCCAGATAGTCGCGCCACATCTCGGCCCACGCCGCCCGGTCGTCGGGGCGCAAAGGGCGGATGATGGGGACGGTCGACATTTTCGGATTTCCTGCTCTGCGGGGCCCGTTTACATGCCGGGCTTTGGTTGTTGCAATGCTGACATCCGGCCCCGCGGAAGGCAAGCCGTGATCACCGGATGTTCATGTGTTCAGCGTTTGCTGCGCGCCATAAATGCAAGGCGTTCGAACAGATGCACGTCCTGTTCGTTCTTCAGAAGTGCGCCATGCAGTTTGGGCAGGGCATTGGCCCCATCACGCTTGAGGTCTTCTGCCGTCAGATCCTCGGCCAGCAGCAGCTTGAGCCAATCCAGCACCTCCGAAGTCGAAGGCTTTTTCTTCAGCCCTTGCGTCTCGCGGATCTCGTAGAACTGCGTCAGGGCTGTGGTCAGCAGCGCATCCTTAATGCCGGGGTGATGTACCTCGACAATGCGGCGCATGGTGGCCTCATCCGGGAAACGGATGTAGTGGAAGAAACAGCGACGCAGGAAGGCGTCGGGCAGTTCCTTTTCGTTGTTCGAGGTGATGATCACGATAGGGCGGTTCCTGGCCCTGATCGTCTCGCCGGTCTCGTAGACATGGAACTCCATCTTATCGAGTTCCTGCAGCAGGTCGTTGGGGAATTCGATATCGGCCTTGTCGATCTCATCGATCAGCAGGACGACCTTTTCATCAGCTTCAAACGCCTGCCAAAGCTTGCCCTTGCGGATGTAGTTCGAGACTTCGTGCACACGCTCTTCACCCAACTGGCTGTCGCGCAGGCGGCTGACCGCATCATATTCATACAGACCCTGCTGCGCGCGGGTTGTGGATTTCACGTTCCATTCGATCATCGTCAGCCCAAGCGCGCCTGCCACCTGCTTGGCCAGCTCGGTCTTGCCAGTGCCGGGTTCGCCCTTGACCAGCAGCGGGCGCTCCAGCGTCACGGCAGCGTTCACGGCAATATTCAGGTCGTCGGTGGCGACGTATTCGGCGGTGCCTTGGAAGCGTGCGGTCATGTGACCCTCATGTAGTGGAGCAATATTCAATCCGGGTTACAGAGAGGCGACATTTTTGACAACCCGGATCGCAGCGTCGCGACGCTGCGATCCGGGCTTTGAAGTGATTCGTCGATGCTTCATTAAGCTTGCGGTTGAACCTGCCCGGAAATTGCCCGGTTCCTTCCACAAAGAATTTAGCTTTTGTTGTTAGTGGTCTCATATTTAGACATGCCGGAGCGACGGCGCGTCGGGTAACACGTTTGCATAGTGACATTCCTGACGTGGTCGGATACACGCTCCGCAGAAGGGGGTGCCGAATGTCAGGTGATACAACCGCTACCGACGTTTCAGCCCATACCGAGGGAGCAACAATGAAGCAGGAAGTTTTTCTGCCGGAGGATTACCGTCCGGCCGAAGATGAACCTTTCATGAATGATCGTCAGCTTGAGTATTTTCGTCGCAAGCTGCTGGATTGGAAAAACGAGCTTTTGGCAGGTAGCCGCGATACGATCGAAGGGCTGCAGGACAATACCCGCAACATTCCGGATGTCGCCGACCGCGCCAGCGAAGAAACCGATCGTGCGCTGGAACTGCGCACCCGGGATCGTCAGCGAAAGCTGGTCGCCAAGATCGACTCGGCTCTGCGTCGGATCGATGAGGGGGAATACGGGTATTGCGAGAAAACCGGTGATCCGATCTCGCTCAAACGTCTGGATGCGCGTCCGATTGCGACCATGACGCTTGAGGCACAAGAGCGTCACGAGCGCCGCGAAAAGGTTCACCGCGACGATTGATCGCTGGAAATAGACAGAAACATCAAACGCCGGGGTCTTCCACTCCGGCGTTTTTGCGTTATGGCGGAGGCATGAATATCAAGGGTCTGAAATTCTGCGTCATCGGTGGTGGCATCGGCGGGCTGGCCGCGGCTCTGGCGCTGCGTCAGCGCGGTGCGCAAGTGACGGTGTTCGAACAGGCCCCTGAACTTACCGAGGTCGGGGCCGGCCTGCAGATTAGCGCCAACGGCATGGTGGTTCTGCGTGCTTTGGGGGTGGTAGGCGACGTGCCTGAGGCCGGACAACGCTCGGCGGGGACTGTGCTGCGGGACTATCGCAAAGGGCGTGTGATTAGTCGGGTTGCCGGGCCTGCGGCGGGGGCTACCTATTATTATCACCGGGCCGATCTCCTGGACCTTCTGCACAAGGCGGCTGGGCGGGCAGGGGTAAACATCCGTCTGGGTGCGCGCGTTACCGAGGTCCGCAAACATCCCGGAGAGGCCGAGGCTGTTCTGGCCTCGGGCGAAAGGCTGCGCGCCGAATGCGCCATCGCCGCCGATGGTGGCCGCAGCGTGATCCGCCCGTTGTTAAATGGCCCCGAGACACCGGAGTTTACCCATCAAATCGCATGGCGCGCGACCGTGCCCTGTTCCGAACGCACCGAGACCCCACGCGCCTCGCTGACGATGGGCCCTGGCCGTCACGTGGTCAGCTATCCGCTGCGGAATCAGAGCCTGATGAATATCGTCGCTATCGAAGAACGTTCGGATTGGCGCGAGGAAGGCTGGCGTCGTGAGGGTGATCCGGACGACCTGCGCACGCGGTTTGCCGATTTCGGAGGGCCGGTTCGCGATCTGTTGAACCAGGTGGATGAGGTACATCTATGGGCGCTGTTCCTGCGCCCGGTTGCCCGAAGCTGGCAGAATGGTCGTCTGGCATTGCTCGGCGATGCAGCACACCCAACCCTTCCGTTCATGGCACAAGGTGCCTGTTTGGCGCTGGAAGACGCGTGGGTTCTGATCCGCGCGTTTGAGGAGCAATCCGGCGTGGCACAGGCTTTGTCCGCCTACGAGGCAAAGCGTCGACCACGCGCCAGACAGGTGGTGGCCGCCGCAAACGCGAATGCACGCAATTTCCATTTGCGCGGCCCGATGCGTCTGGCGGCGCAAGCGGCGCTCTCGGTAATTGGCCCGCGACTGTCACGTAAATATGATTGGATCTATGCCTACGACGCGACGGCGTGACCGGTCAGAGGTCGAGGTCGACCCAGACCGGTACGTGATCTGACGGCTTTTCATGCCCACGCACTTCGGCATCTATCTGGCAGTCGCGCATCAGATCAGCCGCTTGCGGTGTCAGCAGGAAATGGTCGATCCGAATACCGTCATTCCGGTTCCAGGCGCCAGCCTGATAGTCCCAGAACGAATAGTGACCCGGTCCTTGAGTTCGGGCGCGAAATGCCTCTGTGAAACCAAGATTTAGGATTTTCCGAAACGCCGCACGGCTTTCAGGTCGAAACAGAGCGTCCTCACGCCAGGCCTCGGGCCTTTTGGCATCCTCTGCTTGCGGAATTATGTTGTAGTCACCGGCCATCAAAGCGGGCTCTTCCGAGGCCAGAAGCGCGCGCGCCCGGTCGTATAGCCGCTGCATCCACGCAAGCTTATAATCGTATTTAGGGCCCGGAACCGGGTTCCCGTTTGGCAGATAGAGGCCACAAATTCTAAGGGCCCGTTTACCCACCACTGTCGCCTCAATCCAACGCGCTTGTTCGTCCGCGTCGTCGCCCGGCAAGCCTCGCGTCACATCTTCAAGCGGGAGCTTAGACAGGATCGCAACACCATTGAAACTCTTCTGTCCGTGGGTTTCGACATTGTAGCCGCGCTCTTCGAACATTTCGCGCGGGAAGTTCTCGTCCACCGACTTGATCTCTTGCAAGAGTACGATATCCGGTTGCGCGTCATCCAGCCAACGGGGCAGAGCCTCAGCCCGCGCCTTGATGCCATTGATGTTGAACGTGGCGATTTTCATGCGCGATCCTCCGACAGCTTTATGGCAACCTATCGCGCAGAACCGGGCGAACGGCAAGTCGAGACGGTGGGAAGCGAGGGGCCAGCCCCTCGCGCTCCCCGGGATATTTTTGGCCAGATGAAGAAACGGATTCTTAACCAGTTTGTTTGTAAAGTGATCAGGCGGTACAGGCGGGGACGCCGATGACCGCGCCAGGTGAAGCTCTCTGGTCTTCGGCTCAGAGAGCGGATCCCTCTTCATCTGGCCAAAAGTATTCTGGGGGTGTGGGGGCAAAGCCCCCACGCGAGCTTACATCGAAAATGATGTGCCACAGCCGCAGGACGAGGTGGCGTTCGGGTTTTCGATCACAAACCGTGCACCGATCAGTTCCTGGGTGAAATCGATCACCGCGTTTTCCAGAAACGGCAGTGAGATCGCGTCGACAATGACTTTCTGGCCCTTGCCTTCGAGGATCAGGTCGTCGTCTTTCGGAGTGTCCAGTGCGATTTCATATTGAAAACCGGAACATCCGCCACCTTCAACCGCGACGCGCAGGGCTTGGCCCTGATCTGCAGCGCCGATTTCGGCCAGGCGATCGAAGGCGCGATCTGTGACGATTGGGGGCAGATTCATGCCGGTCTCCAAAGGTTTATTTCCTCAGCGCAGTACAATATATGAAACCTGAAGACAGGCGACAAGGACAAGACCTTTGGAAAGAGCGGGTTTTGCCTCGGATCCGGGCCGCGCAAGGGGGCGGCTTGTGCCGGAGGAAGAGAGCAGCTTTCGGTCGTGCTTTCAGCGCGACCGCGACCGGATCATTCATGCCAGCGCGTTTCGGCGCCTCAAGCATAAGACGCAAGTATTTGTGGAGCATGAGGGGGACAGCTACCGCACGCGCTTGACCCATTCGATTGAAGTGGCGCAAGTCGCGCGGACCATTGCTGGTGCGCTGGGCTTGAATCCGGAATTGACCGAGGCTGTGGCGCTGGCGCATGATCTGGGTCATACACCGTTCGGACATACAGGCGAGGATGCGCTTCATGCGCTGATGGCGCCGTATGGCGGCTTCGACCACAACGCGCAGGCCATTCGGATCGTGACCAAGCTTGAGCGTCACTATGCCGAGTTCGACGGATGCAACCTGACCTGGGAATGTCTGGAAGGTATCGCCAAGCACAATGGACCTGTGGTTGGCGAGTTGCCCTGGGCTTTGGCTGAATGCAATCAGGGCTTTGATCTCGAACTCCATACACATGCGAGTGCCGAGGCGCAGGTGGCCGCGCTTTCAGATGATATAGCTTACAACAATCACGATCTGTTTGATGGGTTGCGCGCGGGACTGTTCAGCGATGAGGATATCCAGCAGCTTCCCATAATCGATGCCTGTTTCGATGATGTGGATGCTAAATATCCAGATCTGGACGCTTACCGCCGCAGGCACGAGGCATTGCGGCGGGTCTTTGGTGTGATGGTCTCGGACGTGATCGACACGTCGCGCGGGCTGATCTCAGCTTCGGGGGCACAGACGGTCGAAGAGATCAGACATCTGGGTTATCCGGTCATTCAATTCTCGGATGCGCTGTGGATGCAGCTCAAGCAGATCCGGGCATTCCTCTTTTCACGTATGTACCGCGCGCCCAGCGTGATGCAGGTGCGTGCCAAGGTCAGCAAAGTGGTTGAGGAATTATTCCCGATCTATCTGAACGATCCGAAGCAAATGCCGCGACATTGGCATCGCGATATCGAGGCGGCAACCGATGAAACTGCTTTGGCCCGGATCGTCTCAGATTACATCGCGGGCATGACCGACAGGTTTGCGCTGCAGGATCATGCCCGACTGACCGGAGATCACTCGATCGCGATATAGGCGATGGCCCAGACCTGCTGGCTGGCCTGTGTTTGAGCCAATTCTGCGTCATCCGTAGCCGGAAAAACGATCATGGTAGGGCCGTAACCACCGATGCCCATGGGTGCACCATCTGCATGGGTGGCCACGATGGGTCGGTGTGTTTCGATGCTTTGCCACGGGATTTCCGCCTGATAGCCGTCCAGCGCCATGGGCAGGGCAGATTTGCCCTCGGCCCCGGCCATCGCCATCACGTCAGACAGCAGAGGCCCTGAGAAGGTATAGTCGCGCTGGTTGTCTGGGGGGCCGTAGGGGATGGTAATCTCGATCTGCTCCAACCCGTCCAGCATCGCCGCGTCAAAACCTGATGCGCCGGCATGTGTAACTTCGAGGTGGTCGAGCAGGCCGCCGTCATTCTCACCACGTGGGGGCAGGTTGGTTTCGGTGACGGCGCCACCAAGCGTTAGCAATATATGGCCCTGTGGCGAGGGCATTTCGGCCCAGCTGGGCAAGGCGGTAGTCAGCAACAGGGCAAAGGGCAGGGTGAGGCGCATCAAAGGGCTCCGGTCAGCTTTTTTTCGACCTTAGCCCTGTTCGCGGCTAATCCAAGCTCAAACTTTAGGCGTCCATTGACCTTGGCGGTTTGCGTGGTAAACCCCGCGACAAGCAAAAGGACATCCGAAATGAACCTGTTTTCCGAGATCCGCGGCCTTGTACTGGACGCGCTGGCGCAGATGCAATCCGAAGGTGCGCTGCCAGAGGGGTTGAGCTTTGACAACGTGGCGGTCGAACCGCCGCGCGATGCCGCGCATGGAGACATGGCGACCAACGCGGCCATGGTGCTGGCAAAACCGGCGAAGATGAAGCCGCGCGACATTGCTGACGTACTGGCCGGAAAGCTGGCGGCAGATGAACGGGTCACCAGTGCTGAGGTGGCAGGGCCGGGCTTCCTGAACCTGCGTCTTGTGCCGTCGGTTTGGCAGGGCGTTCTGGCGGCGGTGCTTGAGACGGGCACGGACTATGGCCGCTCAACCATGGGGCATGGGCAGAAGGTGAATGTCGAGTACGTCTCGGCCAACCCGACCGGTCCGCTGCATGTGGGCCATACGCGGGGCGCGGTGTTCGGTGACGCTCTGGCAAGTTTGCTGGCCTATTCCGGCCATGACGTGACACGTGAATACTACATCAACGATGGCGGCGCGCAGGTCGATGTGTTGGCGCGCTCAGCCTATGAACGGTATCGCGAAGCCAACGGGCTGAGCCCCGAGATTGCCGAGGGGCTATATCCCGGCGATTACCTGATCCCGATCGGTGAGGCGCTGAAGGAGAAATACGGCGACAGCCTGATCGACAAGCCGGAAAGCGAATGGCTGGAAGAGCTGCGCAACTTTGCCACCGACGCAATGATGGACCTGATCCGCGCCGACCTGAAGGCGCTGGGTGTTGAGATGGATGTGTTCTTCTCAGAGAAATCACTCTATGGCACGGGCCGGATTGAGGCTGCACTGCAGTCGCTGACCGATAAGGGCCTGATCTATGAAGGCGTGCTGGAGCCTCCCAAAGGCAAGAAACCCGAAGATTGGGAACCGCGCGAGCAAACTCTGTTCAAATCGACCGAGCATGGCGATGATGTCGACCGCCCGGTCAAGAAATCGGACGGCAGCTGGACCTATTTTGCACCGGATATCGCTTATCACTACGACAAGGTAAGCCGTGGCTATGACGCTCTGATCGACGTATTTGGCGCGGATCACGGAGGCTATGTGAAGCGGATGAAAGCTGCTGTGTCGGCGCTATCAGATGGCAAGGTGCCGCTGGATATCAAGCTGACTCAGTTGGTGAAGCTGTGGAAGAACGGCGAGCCCTTCAAGATGTCCAAACGCGCCGGGAACTTTGTTACGCTGCGCGATGTGGTCGATCAGGTCGGGCCTGATGTGACCCGTTTTGTGATGCTGACTCGCAAGAACGACGCGCCGCTGGATTTCGATTTCGATAAGGTGCTGGAACAGAGCCGAGAGAACCCGGTGTTCTACGTGCAATACGCCCATGCCCGGGTCATGAGTGTCCTTCGCCGTGCCGCTGAGGCCGGGATTGCCACCGATGACGCAACCCTTTCCGGGGCTGATCTGGGCAAGATTGACCACGCAACTGAGCTGACCGTTGCCAAGAAGCTGGCAGAATGGCCACGTCTGGTTGAAATCGCTGCGCGCACCAATGAACCGCACCGGGTTGCTTTCTATCTATATGAATTGGCAGGAGATTTTCACGCGCTGTGGAACAAGGGCAACGACGAAACCCAGCTTCGCTTTATTCAGGATGGCGATGTTGCCACAAGCCAGTCGAAAATCGCATTGGCGCGCGCTGTTTCTGTTGTGATTTCAGCGGGCTTGGGTATTCTTGGCGTTACCCCGGCGCAGGAGATGCGGTAAACAATATCGCCCGAACCGCCGGTCTGAGGTAGGCAAGAAATGACCCGCGCGCCACTTTTTAAGGCGCGAAACGGGCGGTGAGGCGGATATGGCACGTTACGATTACTCGGGGCAGGCAAGCCCCGAGCAGATGCATTACTCGAATCAAACGCATCCTGAAGATGCGTATGGCTATCCCGACGAAAGCTATGGCTATGACGAGGCCCCGCGCGCAGGCGCAGGGTTGGGTCGCATTGTCAATGTGCTTGGGGCGGTTGCGTCTCTGGCACTGGTCGCAGGCGTTGGCGTCTGGGGTTATCAATTGATCATGCGCGACGTCAGCGGCGTGCCGGTTGTGCGGGCTGCCGAAGGGCCCATGCGCGTGCAGCCCGAGAACCCGGGTGGCACGCCTGCCGATCATCAGGGTCTGGCTGTGAACGCTGTGGCCGCAGTTGGAACTGCAGCCCCCCCGGCGGATCGCCTGATCCTTGCCCCGCGCCCTGTGTCGTTGACCGACGAAGACACGCCTATGGCTGCGCTTGAGGCGACAAACGCCGTGCAAGTGATCGAAGAACCCGCCACCGATCAAGCCGTCGTGAATGCACTGGTCGAAGGGCTTGCCGCCGAAACCCAGCCTGAGCAGGGTGAAGAGCAGGGCGTGCAACTCGCCGCGCTAGTCACGCCAGAAGAAGAGCCCGCAATTGATCCGGTTGATTACGCCGCACAACAGCCTGACCCGGCGATTGCTGCGCTGCCGGGCGTGCGCCGGTCGCTGCGCCCGCAGGTGCGTCCGGCCCGCGCTACGCCCAGTTCCATCACGTCTAACAGCGCCACCGAGGCGGCGATCAACGCGGCCGTAAAGGCTGCCGTTGGTCAGGATGTGGACCCCGACACGTTGGCCAAAGGGACACGGCTGGCGCAGCTTGGTGCCTATGAAAGCGCTGATGTAGCCCAGGCCGAATGGGCGCGATTGAATGGTCGCTTTGGCGAGTATATGGATGGAAAGCAGCGCGTTATCCAGAAAACCTCAAGTGGTGGACGCACCTTCTATCGCCTGCGTGTCATGGGGTTTGATGATCTGAGCGACTCGCGTCAGTTTTGTGCCGCCTTGGTCGCGCAGGGCGCCGATTGTATTCCGGTCGCCGTTCGTTGAAGTTCGGAGCAGTCATCACCGATGCCCATGGGCTGCGCCTGACGGCAGACGAGAAAGCCCTGTTCAAAGAAATGAACCCGTTCGGGTTCATTTTGTTTGCCCGCAACATTGAAACCGCCGACCAGACTCGCGCCCTGTGCGACGATTTCCGCGAGGCCGTTGGCCGAAATTGTCTGATCACCGTGGATCAGGAGGGGGGCCGCGTGCAGCGCCTGCGCGCACCTTTGGCCCGTGAATGGATGCCTCCGCTGGACCATGTCGCGCGTGCCGGGGATCAGGCTGAGCGTGCGATGTATCTGCGCTATCGCCTGATTGCGGATGAACTGCTGGCTCTGGGCATCGACAGCAACTGTGCACCGATGGTCGATCTGGCCCGCGACGATACCCATGCATTCCTGAAGAATCGTTGCTATGCTTCTGATCCAGAACAGGTTTCTGCGATAGGATGGGCCGTTGCGAACGGCCATCTGGATGGTGGTGTGCTGCCGATTGTGAAGCACATGCCTGGCCATGGCTTATCAACGCTCGATAGCCATCACGACCTGCCGCATGTGGATCTTTCGCTGGATGCGCTGGAAGAGGCCGATTTTGCCCCGTTCAGAGCGCTCAATGATCTGCCGATGGGGATGACGGCGCATCTGGTTTATGACCAGATTGACCCTCGGCCTGCGACGATCTCGGCTGGAATGATGACGCTGATCAGGGAGCGGATCGGTTTCGACGGTCTGATCATGACCGACGATATCACGATGAAGGCTTTGCAGGGCACGCCCGCTGATTTGGCCCGTCAGGCGCTGGACGCCGGATGCGATGTGGCCTTGCACTGCAACGGGGCCTTTGAAGAACGTGCTAAGGTGCTCGAAGCCGCTGGTGAGATGTCGGATGCGGCACAAGCCCGCGCAGATCGGGCGTTGGCCCAGCGGCAACCGCCACAGGAACTTGACATCCAAGCCGCCGAGGCGGAACTATCTGCCCTAATGGGCGGGCAGGTATATGCAGGATAACCTTTTCAGCGAAGACCCGGTCTCGGTCGCGGATCGGCTTGCAGCCGAAGCGCTGATTGTTGACGTTGATGGGTTTGAAGGCCCGTTGGATGTGCTGCTGACCCTGTCGCGGACGCAAAAGGTGGATCTGCGCAAGATCTCGGTTCTGGCGCTGGCGCAGCAATATCTGACATTCGTCGAAAAGGCACGGCAACTGCGGATCGAACTGGCCGCCGACTATCTGGTCATGGCTGCGTGGCTGGCCTTTCTCAAATCCCGTTTGCTGTTGCCCCCTGATCCGGATGATGAAGGGCCGTCGGGTGAGGAACTGGCCGCGCACCTCGCGTTCCAGTTGGAACGCCTGCAGGCCATGCGTGATGCCGCCGCACGGCTGATGGCGCGTGATCAGCTGGGTCGCGATTTCTTCAAGCGCGGGCAGGGCGAGGATGTCACCCGCATCCGCACCGTGACCTACTCCGCCACGCTGCTGGACCTGATGCAGGGCTATGCGCGTATCCGCACTCGTGACGAATTCCGTCCCTTCGTCATGGACCGTGATGCCGTCTTTACGATGGAACAAGCGCTGGAGCGGATGCGGCCCTTGATTGGCTTTGCCGGTGCTTGGACGGACATGGAGACCTATCTGCCCGAAGGCTGGGATGCCGACCCGGTGCGCCGCCGTTCGGCTACCGCTGCGACCTTTGCAGCCTCGCTGGAGCTGGTGAAAGAAGGACATATGGAGATCAAGCAAAGCGAAACCTTTGCCCCGATCCAACTGCGTAAGAGGACCGAAACACGTGACTGACGCACCCGAAGAAACAGGTACGCTGTTCGAAGCACCTCCGCTGGCTGAACAAGAGCGGATGGTCGAAGCTGTGCTGTTCGCAAGCGCCGAGCCGGTGACGATTGGTGATCTTGAAGCGCGGATGCCTCATGGCAGCAATGCCGCGCAAGCCGTTGAATCGCTTCAGAAGCGCTATGAAGGGCGTGGTGTGCGTGTCGTACGAGTGGGCGAGGCTTGGGCGATCCGTACCGCACCCGATCTGGGCTTTCTAATGCAGAAGGAAACAGTTGAGACCCGCAAGCTGAGCCGGGCCGCAATCGAAACGCTGGCGATCGTCGCCTATCACCAGCCCTGCACGCGGGCCGAGATCGAGGAAATCCGCGGTGTTTCCGTCTCGCGTGGCACCATCGATCAGCTTCTTGAAATGGAGTGGATCAGGCTAGGTCGACGCCGCATGACGCCGGGTCGTCCGGTGACCTTTGTGGTGACGCCCGAGTTTCTGGATCATTTCGGCTTGGAGAATGCCCGCGACCTGCCGGGCCTGAAAGAGCTGCGCGCCGCAGGGTTGCTGGAAAACCGGCCTCCGCCCGGCACCGTGCCTCTGGGCGAGGGGCAGGAAGCAGACGAGGACGAAGATCAGACAGAGCTGTTCGAGGAAGAGTGATCGGACAGCCCTTTTGTTGCCGCAGAACGTGCCTATTTTAGAGTGCAGGAAACGGAGTTGAGCCAATGAATGCCAATCGGATCATCGACATGATCGTGCGCCAAGTGACCCGTCGCCTTGTGAACCATGGGGTCAACAAGGGGATCGATCTGGCAAGCCGAGTGGGACGCAAACCGGATCAGTCAGAGACCCCGGGCAACCCGGAAGCTGACCGCCAGATGCACGACACCGCCGCGCGCCAGAAACAGAACGCCAATCAGATGAAGCAGATGACCCGCCAGATGCGCAGGTTCATGAAGTTCTGAGGATCAACCAACAGCCTTGAAATGCTTGGACAATTTCAGGCCCTGACCCTGATAGTTCGAAGCAATGCCTGCGCCATATAGCTGCGTCGGCATCTCAGCCATCTTCTCATAAACCAGCCGCCCAACGACCTGTCCGTGCTCAAGCACAAAGGGCGCCTCATGGCAGCGTACTTCCAGCACACCACGTGATCCGGCACCACCCGCTTCGGCATGACCGAAACCCGGGTCGAAGAACCCGGCGTAATGCACACGGAACTCACCCACCATGGCCAGATATGGGGCCATTTCTGCGGCGTACATTGGTGGGATATGCACCGCCTCGCGGCTGACGAGGATGTAGAACGCACCGGGGTCAAGGATGATGCGCCCGTCCTTGGTGCGCACCTCCTCCCAATATTCCTGCGGGTCGTATTCGCCGATCCGGTCCAGATCGATCACCCCGGTATGGGGTTTGGCGCGATAACCGACCAGATCGGTGTCGGGCAGCCGCAGATCGACCGAGAACCCCAGGCCGTCCTGAATGACGGCTGGCCCGTCGACCAACGGCGTCTGTCCATGCAACGCGGTCAGTTCGGCGTCGCTCAGAACAGCCTGACCCTTGCGGAAACGGATCTGATTCAGCCGCATGCCGGGGCGCACCAGCACCGAAAAAGAGCGCGGACAGATCTCTGCATAAAGCGGGCCGGTATAACCTGCGGGCACCCGGTCAAACTCGGTGCCGCCATCGGTGATGGTGCGGGTCAACAGGTCCAGCCGCCCGGTCGAGCTTTTGGCGTTGGCCACGGCGCTGACATCGCCGGGCAGCGCAAGCGCTTCCATCAGGGGCACCAGATAAACGCAGCCTTTTTCCAGAACCGCGCCGTCGGTGATGTCGATGCGATGCATCTCGAACTCAGCCAGACGATCTGCAACGGTCCGCCCTTCGCCTGCCAGGAACGAGGCGCGCACCCGGTAAGCTACTGTTCCCAAACGCAGATCAAGGCTGGCCGGCTGCACTTGGGCCGGGATGACATCCGGGTTCGCAGTGATCTCACCACGCGCGATCATCGCTTCCAGCTGCTGGTTTGGGCAAACACCTGTCATCTCGATCCCCCCTGATGCCAGAGCGGGATCCGGCCTATGTGCCATAAACGTCGGTGTGATTTGGTCGGGCTAGCAGGACTCGAACCTGCGACCTTCCGTCCCCCAGACGGACGCGCTACCAGGCTGCGCCATAGCCCGACGTTGAGGTGTTCATAAAGACTTTCCCGGCAGGGGCAAGAGGAAATCATCGCCTTTTTTGCTATCCCGCCGCGTGGTGTTCAACGCGATCCAGCCAGCTGCGCAGATCCTTTGCGATCGGCGCAATTTGCTTCAGCAGCTCGTCGTCATAGTCGCCTCGATTCCACGCCAGCGAAGCAATACCCCCCATCAACGGAGCCGCATCGACCTCATCAGGCTGTTGTGGCTGTTCCACGGCTGCCGGGGCCGGGGGCTTTGTGGCGGCGGGCTGGACAGGCTCACCCAGATCCAAGTTGATCTGATCCGCTGGCTCTGCCGCCGGTTTTGCGGTGAAGGGCACAACCGTGCTTTCGGGCGCAGGCTCTGGCGCGGTTTCGTCGAGCGCGGGAGACAAAGACGCCACATGTGCCACACCTTGTTCGCGCAGGATGCGCTGAACGCCTTTGATGGTGATCCCATCTTCATGGAGCAGTTTCTTGATGCCACCCAGCAGGCGCATATCATTGGGGCGGTAGTATCGCCGCCCTCCGGCTCGTTTGACGGGCTTGACCTGCGTGAACTTGCTTTCCCAGAATCGCAGCACATGAGCCTGAACTCCGAGCCAATCCGCAACTTCACTGATCGTGCGAAATGCGTCGGGGGACTTACTCATAACACAGACGTCCTGAACTTACTTGCGATTCCCGGCTGCGACGCGATCCTTCATCAGGTGCGACGGGCGGAAGGTCAGCACGCGGCGCGGCTGGATAGGAACTTCTTCACCGGTTTTGGGGTTGCGGCCAATGCGGGCGGTTTTGTCCCGAACGCTGAACGTGCCAAAAGACGAAATCTTCACTTGCTCGCCACGCACCAGCGCGTCGGACATGTGGTTCAGTACGCTTTCGACCAACTGCGCGCTTTCGTTGCGTGACAGGCCTACCTCACGGAAGACGGCCTCGCTCAGATCCATTCGGGTTAGTGTTTTGTCGCCCATACTTTTTCCCCTGTTGATGGGGAAGCATATGGCGATGCGAAATTCGCTGTCAATATCAATGAATTGCGGGCGGCTCTGTAAGCCGGATTGTGCCGGTTACCAGCGTAGGGCGACCGCGCCCCAGGCCAAACCGCCACCGATGGCTTCAGTCACGATCAGATCGCCCTGTTTGATCTGTCCACGCTGCTTGCCAACGGACAGTGCCAGGGGAATCGATGCTGCCGAGGTGTTGCCGTGGTCCTGAACCGTGACGACGACATGATCCATCGGCAGGCCCATTTTCTTGGCGGTGCCCTGAATGATGCGGATATTGGCCTGATGCGGCACGATCCAGTCCACATCGTTGCTGGTCAGGCCCGCACGTTCCAGCGCGACCTCGGCTGTTCTGGCCAGTTTCTCGACGGCGTGACGGAAAACCTGATTGCCTTGCATGCGCAGATGCCCGGTGGATTGGGTCGAGACCCCGCCATCGACATAAAGCAGATCCTTGTAACGCCCGTCCGAATTCAGATCGGTCGCCAGAATGCCACGATCATCAGGCGTGCCATTGCCTTCCTGTTCTTCCAGCACCAATGCACCTGCGCCATCGCCGAACAAGACGCAGGTCGAACGATCGGTCCAGTCCATGATTCGCGAAAAGGTCTCGGCCCCGATCACCAGCACTCGCTTGGCCTGACCAGACAGGATCAGAGCATTGGCATTGCTCAGTGCGAATACAAAACCGGCGCAGACGGCTTGCACGTCAAACGCAAAGCCGTTGGTCATGCCCAACCGGGCCTGAACCATTGTCGCTGCAGACGGAAAGGTCAGATCGGCGGTTGAGGTTGCCAGAACGATGGCGTCAATGTCTTCAGCAGTCAGCCCGGCATCAGCCAGCGCGGCCTCGGCCGCTTTGGTGGCCAGATCGGAAGTGGTTTCATCATCGGCTGCGAAATGTCGCCGCTCGATACCGGATCGGCTGCGAATCCACTCATCCGTCGTATCCAGTGTTTGCTCGAACTCAGCGTTTGGCACAACGCGCTCCGGCAAATAATGTCCGACACCTACAACAACTGAGCGGCCTGCCATGCTGGGGTACTGCCTTTTTTGTTATTATTCCGATTGAGACACGGAATGGGCCGCATCTTGTGCAAGTGCGGCTGTTGATGCAACCCGTGCCGCCAATTTTTCGGAGAAGCCGGATTCAGCCAGCGTAAACGCCAGTTTGACCGCTGCTGAAACGCCTGTCGCGTCTGCTCCACCATGAGATTTAATGACGGTTCCGTTCAGGCCAAGGAAAACGCCCCCATTCACGCGACGGGGGTCGATCCGCTTTTTCAGACGGTTGAGCGACGTGATCGCAAGGATCGAGGCCAGCCTGGACAGGGGGGAATACTTGAACGCCTGCCGCAGAAGATCTCCGATCAGGTTGGCAGTGCCTTCGCCGGTTTTGATCGCGACATTGCCTGTGAACCCGTCCGTCACGATCACATCGGCCTTGTCGCCGGGGATATCACTGCCTTCGACAAAGCCCACGAACTCAAAATTCGCCTGTTCGGCAAAATCCGAGATCATCGCATGCGCTTCTTTCAGCTCGGCCCGGCCTTTGTGTTCTTCGGTTCCGACATTCAGCAGACCAATGCGGGGGCGGCTGAGCGCCATACCGTTGCGCGCGTAGGAGGCTCCCATCAGCGCATATTGCAGCAGGTCCTTGGCGTCAGCCCGCACATCCGCGCCTACGTCCAACATCACGTTGAATCCTTGCGGATTGCGTGAGGGCCACAGGATCGCGATGGCAGGGCGGTTCACGCCGGGCAGCTTGCGCAGCCGCAGCATCGACATCGCCATCAATGCGCCGGTGTTGCCGCAGGATACCGCGCCATGCGCTTCACCTGCGCGCACCGCCTCAAGCGCGGACCACATTGAGGTGTTCTTGCCGCTGCGCACAACCTGGCTGGGTTTGTCCTCCATCGTAACCACGTCGGGGCAATCACGAAAAACGACGCGCCCATCAAGGACACGCCGTTTGGAAACCAGCTTGCGCAATTCCTGTTCCTGACCGTGCAGGATGAACCCGATCTTCGGGTTCTTGTCCGCAGATTTGGCAATACCCGCCACAACGACGGCAGGGCCCGAATCTCCGCCCATAGCGTCAACCGAGATGATGATCCGTCCGGTTTGCGAGGGCTGATCCGTCATGCCTTAGCCTGCGTCCAATCAGGCTTAGGCCGCGTCTTCGTCCAGGTCGATTTCGTCGGCCTGAGCGACGACTTCGCGATCGTCATAGTGGCCGCAAGAGGCACAAACGTGGTGCGGGCGCTTCAGCTCGCCGCAGTTCGGGCATTCGTTCGGGTTTGCAGCAACCAGAGCGTCGTGTGCGCGGCGGTTGTTGCGACGCGACTTGGAAACTTTGTTCTGTTGGACGGCCATGGTCTCAACCTTTGTCTGATAAGGGCTGACAGATTCGCCGTCAGCCGGGTTACGTACTTTGTTTTCTCGTGGTTTGACGCGCGTTTAAGGGGCTTGCCCCGCAATGTCCAACCCAAATTCCAATGAGCGCGCGAAAATACTGCGATTCTCGTCATGTTCAAGCGGTTTTTCTGAAGGCCTGCTATGACAGGAAAACACCCCCCTGTCACTCGTCTTTTTTTAGCGCATCCCGCAGCCCCGCCAGACCGGCAAAGGGTTTGACATCCTCATCCGTCAGGGCCTGTTTGCCCGGTTCGGTATAGTCGGATTGGCCCAGTTCAGCGCCGTCTTTGCGCGGGTATTGGGGCAGGGCCAGCGACAGGGCCTCAACCATGATCAAGGCAGGATCGATCTCGGGGCCAAGCGGTTCAGATTCATCATCTTCGGGGATTTCGAACTCTGGCTCGTCCGGATCGGTCCAGTTGGCCAAAAAGATGCGACTCACCGGGACATCTATGCGCGTGGTCACAGGTTCCAGCGTCACGACGCAGGGCTGGATCACCGTCGCGCCCAGCTTTCCGGTAAGCGCCCAGTCACGTTTACCCTGCGCATGCAGCTCTCCCACAAAGCTGAGTTTGCGCAATCCCAGCAGGCCAAGCTCCAGTTTGATCGCCTCAAGTGCCTCGCCGGCCGGGCGTAAATCAAACGGTGTCGGAGCGTTTTGCGGCAGGCCCGCGACGCGCAAAGATGTCTGGTTGCTCATTCGTGAGGTTTTCCTGTGTTGAACCGGGACTGCGGTTTGATGTAATCGGATAGGGTCCGCAAGGGGCCAAGGCAAGAGGGTGTGCATGTTGAAGGGTGTGAACAGGTTGAAACCAGCGTCGAAAACGCTTGTCTTTGCGGCCTGTCTGGCAGTCGCAGGCGCATGTACGCCGATCTTTAAGAATCACGGCTATGTGCCGCCGCCAGAAGATCTGGCCAAGATCAAGGTCGGCGTCGATACGCGTGAAACTGTGGAAGAGGCCGTTGGCGCACCCAGTTCCGCAGGTGTGGTACGGGATTCGGGTTACTATTATGTTGCCTCGCGCATCCGTACGTCCGGGCTCAGACGGCCCAAGGTCGTATCGCGCGAGCTGGTCGCGATCAGTTTTGATCAGCGCGGCGTTGTGCGCAACATCGAACGGTTTGGGCTTGATGATGGATATGTCATCGTCCTCGACCGCCGTGTGACCGATTCCAACATCGAGGACAAAGGATTCCTGCGCCAGTTGCTTGGCAATATCGGCAACTTCAACCCGGCGAATATCCCAGGGGTCTCCAACTAAGTCGCTCAACACGCTTGCAGGTTCACGGGACAGTCACACATACTGTGCTAGGGACCAGACAGATGCGAACCGGTCTGCAACCGCGGAGGGTGCGACGATGGCTGATTTGTTGAACAGGGGCCGCTATCGCGCTCGTCTGGCTCAGACCGGGCGCGATATAGCAGCTGCGCAAGCCCTGCGCACGCTGGCGTTTGGCACGCTCCAGACGGATCATGACGCGTATGACGCCCGATGTGCGCATGTTCTGATTGAAGATATGCAAGCAGATTGTTATCTGGTCTGCTGTTTTCGAATGCTGACGATGCAGGATGGTTCCGAGATCGGGCAGAGCTACTCGGCGCAATTCTATGATTTGTCAGCGTTAAATGATTTTACCAGTCCCATGGTTGAGATGGGCCGGTTCTGCATTCACCCCGATTGGACCGATCCCGATATCCTGCGTGTCGCATGGGGCGCGATGACGGCATATGTGGATCAGAACGGGGTTGAGATGCTGTTTGGCTGCTCGTCCTTCGCGGGGACCGAGACGGCCGAGTATCTGGATGCGTTTGCCATGCTGAAGCATCGTCATCTGGCGCCCAAGCGCTGGTTGCCGCGGGTGAAGGCACCGGATGTGTTTCGCTTTGCCGCGCGCCTGCGTCGTCGACCGAATGTGAAACAGGCGATGCTGCGGATGCCGCCTTTGCTGCGGACCTATCTGATGATGGGGGGATGGGTCAGCGACCATGCCGTGGTGGATCGGCGTATGAACACGCTGCATGTGTTTACGGGGCTTGAGATCGGAGCGATTCCCCCAGCCCGCAAACGCTTGCTGCGGGCGGTGGCCGGGTGATCCGAGTATTTCGGAAAAGGTGAAGCAGGGGCGTTGACGCGTTGCCTTGGCCGGTTTAGCTGGCGGGCATGGCGAGAATTCCTTTGTTGCAGATGTCCGGCATTTCCCTGACTTTCGGGGGCGATCCGGTGTTTTCCGAACTTGATCTGGTGGTTCAACCCGGTGACCGCGTGGCGCTGGTGGGGCGAAACGGATCCGGAAAATCGACCCTGATGAAAGTAATGGCAGGGCTGGTCGAGGCGGATCAGGGGGATATTGTGATTCCGCCCGGTAAATCCGTGGGTTACATGGAACAGGACCCGGGAATGGAAGGGTTCGCGACGCTGGGCGACTACGCCTCCAGCGGGTTGGAGCCCGGTGAGCTGTACAAGGTGGAACGCGCTGGAGAGGGCCTAAAATTCGACCCGGATCGCGCGGTCGAGACCGCCTCGGGCGGCGAGCGGCGGCGGGCGGCGTTGGCCAAGCTGATGGCCGAAGCGCCGGACCTGATGCTGCTGGACGAGCCAACCAACCATCTGGATATCGAGGCGATTGCCTGGCTGGAGCGTGAGTTGGGCGCGACGCGTGCGGCCTATGTTCTGATCTCGCACGACCGGGCGTTTCTGCGCGCACTGACACGAGCAACGCTGTGGATTGATCGGGGCGCCGTGCGGCGGCAGGAGCAGGGGTTTGAAGCCTTTGAGGGCTGGCGCGACAAGGTCTGGGAAGAGGAGGATCAGCAGCGCCACAAGCTGAACCGCCTGATCAAGTCCGAGGCGCGATGGGCCGTTGAAGGCATCAGCGCGCGACGCAAGCGCAATCAAGGCAGGGTGCGCGCCCTGCAAGCCTTACGGGCCGAGAAAGCGGCACAGATCAAGCGTCAGGGCTCGGCGGCTATGGCATTGGAATCAGGTCCTAAATCCGGTCGCAAGGTGATTGAGGCCAAGGGTGTTACCAAGGCTTTTGGCGCACAGCAGATCGTTCGGAATTTTGACCTTTTGGTGCAGCGCGGTGATCGGGTGGCCTTTGTCGGACCCAACGGTGTAGGCAAAACGACGCTGCTGAAAATGCTGCTGGGTCAGGTTGAACCGGATGAGGGCAACATCTCTCTGGGCACAAATCTTGAGATCGCGGTGTTTGATCAGACCCGTGCGCAGCTCGACCCTGAAATGACGCTGTGGGACAGCCTGACCGGTGATCCCGAGATGCGGGTTTCGGGCAAGGCCGATCAGGTGATGGTGGGTGGGCAACCCAAGCATGTGGTGGGCTATCTCAAAGAGTTTCTGTTCGATGAACGGCAGGCAAGAGCGGCTGTTAAGTCCTTGTCCGGAGGGGAAAAAGCGCGATTGCTGTTGGCCAAGCTGATGGCGAAACCGTCGAACCTTCTGGTGCTGGATGAACCGACAAACGATCTGGATGTCGAGACGCTGGATCTGCTTCAGGAATTGCTGGACGACTATGACGGCACCGTGCTGCTGGTCAGCCACGACCGGGATTTTCTGGACCGTGTCGCCACGACGACAATCGCGATGGAGGGCACCGGACGGGCAACCGTTTATGCCGGTGGCTGGTCTGACTACATCGCGCAGCGCGGTGATGTTTTTGAGAAAAAAGAAGAGAAAACAAAGACGTCGAAGCCGAAGGTGAAGCAAGAAGCCAAGCCAAAGGTAGGGCTGTCCTTCTCGGAGAAACACCGGCTTGAGAAACTGCCTGCCGAGATCGCGCGGCTTGAGGCTGAGATCGCCAAGCTTGAGGAACTGATGTCAGACCCCGAGCTGTTCACGCGTGAGCCGGTGAAGTTCCAGAAAGCCACCGATGCCCTAGTCGAGCGGCAGGAAAAGCTGTCGGCGGCCGAGGAAGAGTGGCTGATGCTGGAGGAGAAGGCCGAGGCCGGATAGTCCGTGTTGTACATCCTGAAATCGCTCAGGTGTCCGAGTTGTACAACTTTTTCTGTAAACGAGTGGAAAACAGATTCTATCCGCGCGCGGTGATCGGACGGGCCGGGTTGCCCACAACCGTTTCATCGGGTGCTACCGATTTCGTCACCACGCTGCCCGCGCCGATGATGGCGCGGTCACCGATTGAAACACCGGGCAGTATGATGGCCCCGCCGCCGATCCAGACGTTTTCCCCGATGGTGACCGGGTGGGCGATCTCAAGACCCTGCGCGCGCCGGGTCGGATCTTGGGCGTGTTCAGCGCAGTAGATCTGGACATTGGGTCCCAGCAGGGTTCCATCGCCGATCCGCACGGGGGCGGTGTCCAATATGGTGCAGCCGGCATTGAAATAGACTCGGTCACCCAGCGACAGGTTGATCCCATAGGCGCAGTGGAAGGGTGCCTCGATGAAGCAGTCCTGCCCAATCTTACCAAACAGTGCGGCCAGTTCATCTGCCATGCCGCCGCGATCATCGGGTGGGTAGGTGTTGTGGGCATGAACAGCGCGGCGCGCGGTCTGGCGCATCTGCTCTAGTTCAGGATCGAGGCAGGTGTACCACTCACCTGCCGCCATTTTCTGCCGCTCGCTCATGCCATCAGGGTTAACGCATCCGCAGGGCGCCGTCGATGCGGATGACCTCGCCGTTCAGATAGCCCATCTCGACGATGAACCCGGCCAACCGTCCATATTCGCGCGGATCGCCCAGACGGGGCGGGTTGGGGACGTCGGCGGCCAGTTGTTGCTGCACTTCTTCGGGCAGTCCGGCCAGCATCGGGGTCATGAAGATACCCGGCGCGATGGCCATGACACGGATGCCGGTCGAGGCCAGATCGCGTGCCATCGGCAGCGTCATCCCCACAATGCCACCTTTCGAGGCCGCATAGGCCGCTTGACCCTTCTGCCCGTCAAAGGCCGCGATTGATGCGGTGTTGATGATCACGCCGCGCGCGCCATCGGATTCGGGGTCGTTCTTCGCCATTTCAGCGGCGGCGAGGCGCGAGACGTTGAAACTGCCGACCAGATTGATGTCGATGGTGCGTTGAAAAGCGTTGAGAGGGTGGGGGCCGTCTTTGCCGACCGTCTTGGCCCCGATCGCGATACCGGCGCAGTTCACGGCGGCGGTGATCTTGCCCATCGACTGGACAGCCTGTTCGATGGCAGCGGCAACCGATGCCTCGTCGGTCACGTCAGTCTGCACGAAATGACCGCCGATCCCGGCAGCGACCTGCGGGCCACGCTCGGCGTCGCGGTCGAGGATTGTGATCTGTGCGCCCTGTTCGGCGAAATGGCGGGCGGTGGCCTCACCCAGGCCGGACGCGCCGCCGGTGATGACCGCTGCGGTGGTGGATAGCTGCATGGCCGGTTCCTCTCTCGGATATGAACGATTGTTCAATAACTGCAAGACCCGCACCCTGTCTACTGTTTTGAGAGTGTCGAGGTGCCAAACGATCGTTCACGCAAGGGTCGCCGTTTCGTGAATGAACAATCCGTTCCGACCACGTGTTTGACACTCAGGAGGTACCGATATGGTTATGTTAAAGAATGCGAAGCGTGCACTGGGCGCGATGGTAGCGGCTCCTGTTTTAGGGGTATTGATGGTTGGCAGCGTGGCTGCCGCGCCGGAGGTGTGCGATGGACGCACGGCGCGGGATTTGGCCAATGCCGGAGACTATGCGGGGCTGTGCGACTGTGCGCAGGTGACCCCGAGCTTTCTGAAGCGGCTTCAAAGGCGGTCGGATTTCGAAACGGTTCTGGGGGTCACGGGTGCGCAATGCCCGGGGCTGGCGGGGCTGCTGACCGATATGCCAACCGCCAGTATTTCAGCAGCAGCGACATCGCGTGGTGAGGACCGAAGCTCTGACGGCAATGGCGTTGGTGATGGCGGTGCAGGCGGCGGAGGCGCTGGCGGCGGCGCCGGAGGTGACGGTGGCGATGGTGGTGCCGGAGGTGATGGTGGCGATGGCGGTGCCGGAGGCGACGGTGGCGATGGCGGTGCCGGAGGTGATGGTGGCGACGGCGGTGCCGGAGGTGACGGTGGCGATGGCGGTGCCGGAGGTGACGGTGGTGACGGCGGCAAACCGGGTGGAAAGCCTGGCGGTAACGACGGCGCAAAGAAAAGTGGCAATGATCGCGCGGATAAAGCGCGCGCCAGAGCCGACAGGGCGCGAGCCGGTGCAAGGGCAGCGGCAGCGAATGCGAGATCCCGTGCCGACGCCGCCAGAGGCAAAGGCAAGGGTAAAGGTAAGGGCAAAGGCCGCAAGTAAGGCGAAGGCCGGGTGCCCATCAATTCGGGCAATTGCCGAAACAAAAAAGGAAACGGCCACCTCATGCAGGTGGCCGTTTTTTCTTTGTGGCAGTTGGAGTTAGCCCAATTGCACCAGTGCGTGGCGTTTCTTGCCCGCGCTCAGCTTGATCGGAGAAGACAGCGCGCCAGCGTCGATCATCAGACCGGCATCGGTCAGCGGGGTGTCGTCCAGCTTGGCGCCGTTTTCGGCGATCAGGCGCTTGGCCTCTTTGCCGGATTTCGCCAGACCCGATTTCACGATGATCTGGACGATGGACATGCCATCACCCAGCTCATCCATGCTGAGCGTGAGGGTCGGGAGATCACCGCCCACACCGCCTTTTTCGAACACTTCGCGCGCGGTGGCCTCGGCGTTCGCGGCCGCCTCGGCCCCGTGCAGCAGGGTCGTGACCTCGTTGGCGAGGCGGATCTTGGCCTCGTTGATCTCGGACCCTTGCAGCGCGCCGAGACGGTCGCATTCATCCACCGGCAATTCGGTATAGAGCTTCAGGAACCGCCCCACATCCGCATCAGTGGTGTTGCGCCAGAACTGCCAGAATTCATAAGGAGACCGCATCTCGGCGTTCAGCCAGACTGCGCCGTCCTGCGATTTGCCCATCTTCTTGCCGTCGCTGGTGGTCAGCAGGGGCGAAGTCAGACCATAGATCTCGTGATCCAGCACGCGGCGGGTCAGGTCGATGCCGTTGACGATATTGCCCCACTGGTCACTGCCGCCCATTTGCAGAACACAGCCATAGCGGCGGTTCAGCTCAAGGAAGTCATAGGCCTGCAGGATCATGTAGTTGAATTCGAGGAAGCTGAGCGATTGCTCGCGATCCAGCCGCGATTTCACGGATTCAAACGAAAGCATCCGGTTGACCGAGAAATGCCGCCCGATATCGCGCAGGAAATCGAGGTAATTCAGATCGTCCAGCCACTCGGCATTGTTCAGCATCAAGGCCTTGTTCTCGGCCTCGGTGTCGTAGTCGATATAGGCCGCAAACACCTTTTTGATGCCTGCGATGTTTTCGTCGATCTGTTCGGGGCCCAGCAGGGGGCGTTCATCGGCGCGGAACGAGGGGTCACCCACCTTGGTGGTGCCGCCGCCCATCAGAGTGATCGGCTGGTGGCCGGTTTTCTGGAACCAGCGCAGCATCATGATCTGGATCAGGCTGCCCACATGCAAGGACTTGGCCGTCGCATCAAAGCCGATATAGGCCGGTTTGCACCCACTGATCAGCGCGTCGTCAAGGCCCTGATAATCGGTGCAGTCGGCAAGAAAGCCGCGCTCGATCATCGTGGCGATGAAATCCGATTTGGGGTGGTAGGTCATGACGCTCAACAGGCCTTGTGTTCTGGCCCTCTTAGCAAGGGCTGGTGTAAATTATCGGTCAGCAAAAATCTAACTTGACCCGCTTGGCTGCACGAAGGAGCAACTTTCGTGCAACCGGGTTCTAAATCCCTATGGTTCGAGGATTTGTCAACATCGCCTCGCTTGAAAAGGTATGAGTTCCTTGAAGCTTTGCGTTGTCAAAGCTATCGGGCTGAGGCACCCCGATAGCATCGTATCATTCAACTCGCTTCGGCCCTGAGGCAGTTTCTGCGACATCCTGCAGACAGATCATCAATTGCCGATGCTCGGAAGCCTCTCAACCAGAATTTCCCCCACGACTGCGTGGCCCTGTGGCGATAGATGGCCGTCATAACGCCAATACAATTGATGCCTCTGCAAGTCGCGCTGATGAAACAATGGCAAGGCGGCCCTTCAAAAGCAGGGAGAATGGGCGCAGAAATAGGACATATGCGTTGAGGTATTTCGGAGGCACCGCGCAAAACTGCATATCACCTCAACATCGTAGCGATTTGCATTTGAACCCCTTGCAATGCACCGCTCGCTAATTGAGTCGAACATACGAAATACCGGCAACAAATGCGTCAAGGCCCGATGACCGCGCGTAGTAGTACAAGTCACTGGTCTTATTGATGAACCCGGCGTTTTTGAAGTTCAGCGAGGTGTTGCAGAGGACGCCAACACCGGAAAGCGCTTTGAACTCGGTAAGAAGATTGTAAAGCACAGGGTTCTGATCCCGATTTACAGTCTGAACGCGCGCCGAGGCGTCAACGTGACGTACCGCCTTCAAGGCCGGGTTGGTGGTATTCTGAAAATACATCATATGAGGTGATGGTCCCGACCAGTCGAAGTGCTCGGAGACATCCTCTTCAAGGCAAACCGGAGCTACCGGGGCATCGTCGGCGCGCCCTTTGATCCTGTTCAGGCGGGTTCGGTTTTCGGCCTTGAAAGCGGATGCGAAAATAGATCGGTTCCCGAGGGCACGAGGCCCAATTTCGCAACACCCCGCCGCCCAACCGACAACCTTGTCTTCATACAGGTCTGCGGCGATTTCCCGGAGGTTCAATTCGCCGACCGTAGTCTCTGGCATGTCGATACGGTCATCTACAAAGGGCTGACCACAATAGACCGACCAATCAAGCTTGGCGCATCCGCTATAATGGCGCATGGCGTCTACGGCAGTCCCAATCGAGCTGCCGGAATCGCTGGTGCAGGGCGGGACAAAGACATCGCGAAACAGACCACACTCGCGCCATCGCGTGTTCCAGTTACAGTTGAGGCCACAATCACCTGAAATCAGCAAAGGATAGCCTTTGTTCAGATGAGTCTTCGCGAACTCATAAAAAGCGTTGAAAATAGCGTCGGAATACTTTGCGGCCAGGTTCCTGAAGCGGCTCGAGTCGATGCCGATATTGTGGAAAGGCGATGATGCGAAATCGCTTTTGCTTGGAGTGAAAGACGCCTTGTCCTGATAGAGCAACTGAGCGATCAAAGTTTCGGCATCAGTGTCTTGCGCATGGGCGTCCCCGATAGCACCCGCTGCCATCAGCTTGCCCGGTGCTTTTTTGCTGAAACCGTCGTGGGCGTGCAACCGTTCAGGATCGGCCAGATCAAGCAGAAACGAATACCTGAGCCAAGGTTTCGCCATGACCTGACCAAGGTGGCGAATGTTCAAATCTGCATCAATTTCGTAGAAATCGCCAAGCGCTTCCTCCCAAACAAGCGCATAGCAAGGTTCGCCCTGTTCGAACGGAGACAATGCATAAGCGCTCCAGATATGGGATCTTTCGTGGGTTGAAGAATAGAAGTCAATTGTTCTTCCAAAGAACGTTTTTTTGCCAACCACTTCGGAACGGTTGCCGAGGCCCTGATGACCGGCACCGGTTAATGTCGCGTGGCCATTTGCCGTAGATGACCACCCGCTGAGCGCCAGGACATCCGGCAAATCCTTGAACCATGTCGCGGCGTCGATAAACGTGTCCGGATTGACCGCAGAGCTTCGGGGATAGCTGTCTTTTTCAGCCTCATATGAGAACAAAAGCTCTTTCTTGTCGGTATCAATTCCAGCGATGGTGCCATCGTGCCCGGGCTTAAAAGAAAGAACTTTCATAATAACTCACTCGCAAAAATCGTATTCCGAGCGAGCGTATTGAGGAATGTATGGTTTAATCAAGTATCGTTGATACCCAAAGGTGACAAATCCAACGATTGGTGGCAACGAATTGGCACGGCTTGTGTTGATCGAGCTTTTGCATTCAAGGCAGTAGAGGTTGCGGCCTTTGCTGTCAGAGTGTCATCGTCGCGGTGGAGGATTCTGGATCAATTTTCAAGATCGCTCGGGATTGTCGTGCCTTTGGAGACGTTGATTTCACATTCATAGATACTGTTTGCAAGAATCCACTCTGCTGTTGTACTAGAGTTCTGTGTTATTTTTTTCGAGTGCTTCATTCCAGGCTTGGATCGTTTCTATCGTCGGCCTTGACACAATTTGAAGAAAGGGTCGTACGTGTCAGACATAGCATCCCATTCAGAAGTAGAAATCGGTTCTGAACGCAGCTTCGGTCTCGTGTTTGCGGCTGTGTTCATGATCATTGCATTGTGGCCATGGGTCATTCATGGGAACCCGGTTCGACTTTGGGCTATTGCGATTGCAGCTGTGTTCCTGGCCGCTGCCTTTTTCGCGCAGCCCCTTCTGAAGCCCCTCAATAAGATCTGGTTCAAGTTCGGAATGCTGCTGAGCATGATCGTCTCACCGATCGTGATGGGCATTATTTTTTTCGTGACTGTCACGCCGATTGGCCTGATCCGTCGTCTGAAGAATCCAGATCCGTTGAAGCAGAAATTTGACGGTGATGCGGACAGCTATTGGATCGTGCGCGAAGCGTCTTCATCGGATTCTATGCGCAAGCAATTTTAGTATTTAGCGGAGTTTACCTATGTCTTTTGTCGCCGAGCTTTGGGAATTCATGAAGGTCCGAAAGAAGTTTTGGCTGTTGCCCATTCTCTTGATGATGGTGCTTTTGGGCGGTCTGATCGTTCTGACCCAGGGTTCCGCGATTGCTCCGTTCATCTATACAATCTTCTAAATCGCCTTTTGGGTGAGAAGACTGGCGGAATGGTTTACCAGACTATTAACCTTTGGAAGGGTAGAGCGTCATGACGGCGATACTTGGTGTTTCGGCTTTCTATCATGATAGCGCGGCGGCCATTCTCGTGGACGGTGAAGTTGTAGCGGCAGCGCAGGAAGAGCGATTTACGCGCAAGAAACACGATGCCGGATTTCCGCATGAGGCCATCGCCTATGTGCTTGAAGAGGCGGGAATGTCCTTGTCCGATGTCGATCATCTGGCGTTCTACGACAAGCCTTTCCTGAAGTTTGAACGTCTGCTTGAGACTTATGTCGCCAACGCACCGCGCGGCTTCAAAAGTTTCCACCTCGCGATACCGGTCTGGATCAAGGAAAAGCTCTTTCAGAAAGATCTGATGCTGAAGGAACTGAACAAGATTGAGAAGGGCACCAAAAAGACGTTTCGCAATCGTCTGCTCTTTGCCGAGCATCACATGAGCCACGCGGCCTCGGCCTTTTATCCATCGCCTTTTGAAGAGGCCGTTGTCCTGACGTTGGACGGTGTTGGCGAGTGGGCGACGACCACCGTGGCAATCGGGCGCGGTAAAGATCTGGAAATGGTGAAAGAGATACACTTTCCCCATTCGCTCGGGCTGCTTTACTCTGCCGTGACTTACTACACGGGCTTTCGGGTGAACTCGGGCGAATACAAGGTCATGGGGTTGGCTCCTTATGGCGAGCCGCGGTTCAAAGACCTGATGCTTGATAAGCTGATCGATCTGAAACCTGACGGGTCTTTTCGTTTGAACCAGGAGTACTTTAACTACGCCACTGGTCTGACCATGACCAATGAGAAATTCTCTCAGCTGTTCGGACGACCCGTTCGCAAACCTGAAGAAGATCTGCTGGACCAGTTTCACATGGATATGGCGGCGTCAGTTCAGGCGGTGACCGAAGAGATTGTCATGACGATGACTCGTAGTCTTGCCAAAGAGTACGACATCCCAAATCTCTGCATGGCGGGTGGTGTTGCCCTGAACTGCGTGGCGAACGGCAAAATCCTTCGCGATGGGGCATTCAAGGATGTCTGGATACAACCCGCTGCAGGAGATGCAGGCGGGGCGCTGGGAGCAGCCTATGCGGCCTGGCATCAGGAACTTGGACACGAACGCAAGGTTGCATCGGGTCGCGACGGCATGCGCGGCAGCTACCTGGGCCCGGTTTTCTCGCAAAGCAATATCGAGGAACGCATCGCGAAGGTCGGCGCAAACTTCACGACAGTTTCTGAAAGCGAGATGATTGAAACAACCGCGACTGCCCTTGCCGAAGGAAAAGCGGTTGGTTGGTTCAACGGCAGGATGGAGTTTGGGCCGCGCGCACTTGGTGGACGTTCCATTTTGGGTGATCCGCGCTCGGCTTCGATGCAGAAGACGCTGAACCTAAAGGTGAAATTCCGCGAGAGCTTCCGACCCTTTGCCCCCTCTGTCTTGCGCGACGACATGGCTGATTGGTTCAATTTGGACTATGACAGCCCGTACATGCTGCTTGTCGATCACGTACGAGAGGAAAAGCGGCGCGAAATGACCGAGGACGAACAGAACCTGTTCGGGATCGATAAGCTTAACGTGAAACGTTCGGAAATCCCGGCGATCACGCATGTCGATTACTCGGCGCGTATCCAAACCGTGCATGAGGATACGAACCCGCTGTATCACAAAGTCATATCTGCTTTTAAGGACAAGACCGGTTGCCCGGTTGTGGTGAATACATCTTTCAATGTCCGCGGTGAGCCGATCGTGTGCACTCCGGAAGATGCCTTCCGATGCTTCATGGGAACTGACATGGATATGCTCGTGGTTGGGAATTCGATCCTGCGCAAAGATGATCAGGATCCGGCCCTGTCAGAAGACTATAAAAACAAGTATGAGCTCGACTAAATGGGTCAAAGCCGGTGCGCCGGTCAGGAGCATTGGCAGATTCCACTGACAATCTTGCACTAGATTGCCGTTCATAAATCAATCGATTGTTGACGATGCGAAGATACCGCTAAGCGCACTATCCAAGTGTGCGGTAGGTTTTGGATATGTCGTGCCAATGGGGCTGATGTCGCGGGGCGCCGGCGACTGGGTAAACCGGATCGGGGAAAGGTGCGTTCTCAGGAAAGTTGGGGTGCTCTGAAAGACGCTCTGGTCCGGGAAAAATGCGGGATTGGTGACAAGGTGTCTTGTCAGCCTCGGTGAGATGCGGGCAGGTTGAGACCATTGCATCGTCTGGTTGAGTGGCTGTCAGAGGTCAGGCCGAAGGCGGGCTGGATTGAGCAGGAGAAACGCGTGAGCCGGAGCAACGGGAAAACAGGGCCGATCCGGGCGCTGGGGGCGATGTCTGGAACCTCGCTGGATGGCGTGGATGCGGCGGTGGTTGAAACCGACGGGCAGCGTATTTTCGGATTTGGCGACAGCCGGTATCGCGCGTATTCCGAGGAGGAACGTGCCACGTTGCGGGCGGCGCTGGGGCAATGGCACGGGCCCGAGGTTGAGGCGGCCGGAGAACTGGTAACCCTTGCTCATGCCGAGGCTTTGGCCGAGTTCGAAGATGTAGATCTGATCGGCTTTCACGGTCAAACTCTGGCGCATGAGCCACGCGGGCGCGGCACGTTGCAGGTGGGCGATGGTGTGGGCCTGTCGCAGGCTTTAGGTCTGCCCGTCGTCTGGGATTTCCGCAGCGATGATGTCGCTTTGGGTGGCGAAGGTGCACCGCTGGCTCCATTCTTTCATTTCGCCTGTGCCAAATGGATTGGCGCCACGGAACCCTTGTGTTTTCTGAACTTGGGCGGGGTGGGGAATCTGACCTATGTGGACCCCTCGTTCGATGGGCCGGAGGCGCCGGGGGCACTACTGGCATTTGATACCGGACCCGCGAATGCGCCGGTCGATGATCTGATGCAGGCGCGGCTAGGGTTGCCGATGGATCGGGACGGTGCCTTGGCGCGCGGGGGGACGGTGGAAACCGGCGCGTTGGAGCTGTTTTTGGCTGAACCGTTTTTCAACCGGATGCCGCCGAAATCTCTGGATCGCAACGACTTTGCCGAGATGATCGGATTGGTGCAGGAACTGAGCGATGCGGATGCGGTGGCGACACTGACCGGCATGTGCGCAGCGGGTGTGGTGCAGGGGATGGAGCATTGTCCCAGACCGCCCGCGCGGATGTTGGTCACCGGCGGAGGACGGCGTAATCCGGTGCTGATGGAGATGCTGCGGGTTGCGCTGGATTGCCCGGTGGAACCGGTCGAGGCGGTGGGTCTTGATGGCGACATGCTGGAGGCGCAGGCTTTTGCCTATCTCGCAGTACGTGTCGCGCGCGGGATGCCGACCTCGTGCCCCGGAACGACTGGGGTAAGCGCGCTTGTGGGGGGCGGGGTTGTGTCGTCTCCGGCGCGCGGGGCTGTGGTGAGCGGGTAGGGGGCTCTGCCCCCGTCGCTGTGCGACTCCCCCGGGATATTTTTGGCCAGATGAAGAGCGGATCTATTGCTTTGTGTTTAGGTTGCACCAAGGCATCGAAACACGCGTTTTAGCGCCTAAGGGTTCGGGTGTAGTCTATCGAGAATTCTGCGTATCCGTCTGAGGTGGTTTTCAGGTGGGCCTGGGTCCAGTTGTGGAAGGCTGGCAGTTGGTGGAACGGTACGTTTGGGAAGGCGTGGTGTTCTGCGTGGTAGGGCATATTCCAGGCGATGAACCGGATCAGGCGGTTGGTGAAGGTGGTGCGGGAGTTTTCCAGCATATTCGCCACAGGCGGGCAGAGGCCGTGTTCTGCAAGCAGGTAGAGGCGCAGGAAAGGCTGGCCGATCAGAACGGGCAAGAGCCAGAGCCAGAAAAGTACCGGTGTGAAGAACAGGCTGAGCGCGGCGAGGAGGTAGAGGGTGAGAAGTAGTCGTGCTTCGACCCTTATGGCGCGGTGCTGGCGGGGCGGCAGGTAGGGGGCGCTGACACGGCCCAGAGCATTTTGGATCAGCGTGTGCGCCATGCCTGACCAGTAGGGCCCACTGCTGAGATAGATCAGCAGGCTCGGCCAATTGTCCGGGCGGGGTTTTCCCGCGAGTTCAGGGTCTTTGTCGGGGTGATTGGTCCATTTGTGGTGGGCCAGGTGGAAGTAGCGGAACCATGTGAAGGGCAACGCGATAAGGATTGAGACCACGTGGCCGACCACGTCGTTGATCCAGCCCGTGCGGAACGGTGTTTTGTGGGTACATTCGTGGCTGAGGGTGAAGAGGAAGACCAGCAATATGCCTTGTGGGAGAAGCAAGAGCGGCCAGAGAGGGACCTGCAGCAGGATGCCGGTTGAGGTGAGACCGAGAGCCACGAGGTAGAGCGCGAGGTGGATCAGGCCTGCGCTGTTGGAGCGCTGTTGCAGCTGGGTTTTCACCTCGGGCGGCAGGGTCGCTATGAGGCTGCGGTGGTCCATCCGGTCAGCCTCTGATGATATCGAAATCAGGGGCGGCGAGGGTGAAGCCGTCGAACTCGAAGCCCGGAGAGACGGTACAACTGACCAGCGTGTAGTCGCCGGTGCTGCGGGCGGCTTGCCAGTGGTTCTGGGGCACGATCAGTTGCGGTACGCCTTGGGTCAGGTCCGGGGTCAGCAGGTGATCGATCGCGGGGCCGTCATCGGATGCGCTGAGCGACAGGATCAGTGGGGCGCCTGCGTGGTAGAGCCAGATCTCGGTCGCGTCGACGCGGTGCCAGTGGCTGCTTTCGCCCTCGGCCAGCAGGAAGTAGATGCAGGTGCCGGTGGCGCGGCCTGCGTTATCGGCGCGCCAGGTTTCGCGGAACCAGCCGCCCTCGGGGTGGCGTTGCAGTTTGAGGCGGTCGATGATGTCTTGCGCGGTCATGGCAATCCTTCGTGGGGTTGGTGCGATTATGCACGGGCGGGTGCGATCCGCTATGGCATTTGCGTCCGCACAGCATATGTTTGCCGCATGACACTGACGATCCCTTTCGACAACAGCTATGCCCGTCTGCCCGATGCGTTTTATGCTCGGCAGGCTCCGGTTCCGGTGCGCGCGCCGCGACTGGTAGCATTCAACGCTGATCTGGCGCGGTTGCTGAGGATTTCGCCGGGCGAGGTCGAGGAGATGGCGGAGGCCTTTGCGGGCAACACCGTGCCCGAGGGGGCACAGCCGCTGGCGCAGCTGTATTCCGGGCATCAGTTCGGGTCCTACAATCCTCAGCTGGGGGATGGCCGGGCCGTGCTGTTGGGGGAGACGGTCGGTGAGGACGGTGTCCGCCGCGATATTCAGCTGAAGGGGTCTGGCCCCACGCCTTTTTCGCGGCAGGGCGACGGACGGGCCTGGCTTGGGCCGGTGTTGCGGGAATATGTGGTCTCTGAGGCGATGCATGCGCTGGGCATTCCAACCACGCGGGCATTGGCTGCGGTGGAGACCGGAGAGATCGTGCTGCGCGAGGGGCCGATGCCGGGTGCGGTTCTGACGCGGGTGGCGCAGAGCCATCTGCGGGTGGGCACGTTTCAGGTTTTTGCCGCGCGCGGGCAGTTGGAGAGCCTGAAGCGGCTGACGGAATATGCGATCAAGCGGCACTATCCCGAGGCTGAAGGGCCGATGGGTCTGTTGCGCGCCGTGCGCGATGCGCAGGCGCGGTTGATAGCGCAGTGGATGAACGTTGGCTTCATTCACGGGGTGATGAATACGGACAATTGCTCGATCGCGGGTGAGACCATCGATTATGGGCCGTGTGCCTTCATGGACAGCTATCATCCGAACACGGTCTACAGCTCGATTGATCGGATGGGGCGCTATGCCTATTCCAACCAGCCCGAGATTGCGGTGTGGAATCTGGCGCAGCTAGCGACCGCATTGATCCAGCAGTATGAGGATAAGGAGGCTGCTGTCGAGGAGGCGACCGAGATCGTGCATGCCATGCCCGATCTGATGCAGGAGCACTGGCTGCAGCGGTTCCGGGCCAAGATCGGGCTTACCCGGGCTGAAGAGGGCGATCTTGAGATGATCTCGGACCTGCTGACCCGGATGGCGCAGAACAGCGCTGATTTCACCAATACATTCCGGGCGCTGGGTGGGGAGCGCGCGCGAGACCAGTTCACCGATCCGGCGGCTTATGATCAATGGGCCGAGGGGTGGCAGGTGCGGGTGCAACGCGAAGAGGCTCCGGCGGAGGTGATGGTTGCGGCGAACCCGGCGTTCATTCCCCGCAATCACCGGGTCGAGCAGATGATCCAGGCGGCGGTGCAGGGGGACTACGCCCTGTTCCAGCGGCTGAATGATGTGCTGTCACGGCCTTATGAGGATCAACCGGAAGCCAGTGACCTGAAACGCCCACCGGCTGAGAGTGAAGTGGTGCATGCCACGTTCTGCGGGACCTGATCCAGATTTATTTCCGCACGATTTCGAGCACTGCGGCGCTGACGATCAGCACAGCGCCCAACAATTCGCGCAATCCGAAGGGTTCGCCCGCGAACGCCGCTGCTGATGCGAGGCCGACGACGACCTCGCTCATCAACAGCAATCCGACGCGACCGGGCGAGAGTTTTGTGGCGGGCCAGATGGTCATGTAGACCATCGGCAGGGTGTAGAACACGGACAGCAGGACAAGTTGCAGCACCCAAAGGGTGTCTTCCGGCGCGATGGCAGGCAGTATGGGGGCTTCCAGAAACACCAGGCTGATCAGAGACAGGATTATGGCGCCCAGAACAAAGGCGAAGACCTGCCCGAAAGCCGACACTTGCACGGTCCGGTACAGGCCCATGGTTCCCAGTGCCCAGCAGATACCCGAAGCCAGGGCGAGCCAGTCACCGATATTGCTGGGCCAAGGCACAATGCCACTGTCGCCCAGAACGATGAACAAACCGACCATACCGAAGACAAGGCCAAAAAACCGCTGCCAGCTGAGGCGTTCTCCGAGAAAGAGCAGCCCCAGAAGTGTGCTCCAGATCGGTGTCAGGTAAAACAGCAGGATTGAGCGCACGACATCGGTATAGACGAGGCTGATGGAGTACAGGCTGAATGCGGCACCGGTGAACACGCCGCTGAGCAGCAGCCCGCGCCACTGCAGGGCCAATTGACGACGTTCGCGCCAGATCAGCGGGATCAGACCCAGCAAGGCAACGCTGTACATCGCAATCCCCGGCCACGGGCCGGTGAGCCCGAGGTCCAGAAAGAACCGCACGGGGATCCAGTAGAGGCCCCACATCATCCCTCCGATCACGAGGACGATGCTTGCCTTGGTCAAATCGCGTCCGGGGGCTTCGGTGGAAACCATGTTGGCTCGGGTCCTTTGTCTCGCAAGATAATCAGGCATTAAAGCTGTCTACGGTGAGTGCAAGCTTTTTGCGCAGAATGCTTAAGGTGGTGAATGCAGGCGAGAACCATAAGACAGTTTTTGCGGCTTCGACTTGCGATTGCCGGGTTTCATGGCAATCTAAGGTCCAAACGGATTTCGGATACTTATGACCCAGACCCTGCGCCTTGCGAGCTACAATATCCAGAAATGCCTGGGCCTCGATTTCCGGCGGCAGCCGCAGCGGATCATGCAGGTCATCGACAGCATGCAGGCCGATATCGTGGTGCTGCAGGAGGCGGACAAGAGGCTGCCTCCGCGCCCGGCCGCCCTGCCGCATTTCATGCTGGATGAGGCGGGTTGGCAGATCGTCGATCTGGGCGGCGCGGGCAGTCTGGGCTGGCATGGCAACGCGGTGATCTGGCGCGGGGATGCGATTACGGTTCGGCAGACCGGGCATCATGAGTTGCCGGGGCTGGAGCCCCGGGGGGCCGTGCGGGTGGAGTTTGATACGCAGATCGGCCCATTACGTGTGATGGGGATGCATCTGGGGTTGTTGCCCGCGTCGCGCCGTCAGCAGATCACCCATATCCGGCGATGTGATTCTGATCTGGACGAGATGCCCACGGTCTGGGCCGGAGATTTCAACGAATGGTCGCGCCAACCCGTGTTGGATCATCTGGCCCCGGACATGCAGTTCCTACCTCCGGTGCCCAGCTTTCCTGCGGCGCAACCGTTGGGCGCGCTGGACAGAATCGCGCTTGGGCAAGGGCTTGAGGCCACTCTGCACGGGGTGCATGACGCGCGACCGGCGCATATCGCCTCGGACCATTTGCCGGTCTGGGCAGACCTGCGCCGCGCGGCCTAGCGCAAAATCGTCGGTGGCGCAGCGCGCGCGGACATATTAAGACAGAAGTCCGAACAGTTCCGGGGGTCACCATGTCCGATACGATTATCGCCCGTTGCGAGGCCAAAGGCCTGCGCATGACCGGTCAGCGCCGGATCATTGCCCAGGTATTGCAACAGAGCGAAGATCACCCGGATGTCGAGGAGCTCTATGCCCGCGCCTCGGCTGAGGATGCGGGGATCTCGATCGCCACCGTCTATCGCACCGTGAAGCTGTTCGAAGAGGCCGGGATTCTGGAGCGTTTGGAGTTCGGCGATGGCCGCGCGCGCTATGAGGATGCCGAGCGTGATCACCATGATCATCTGATCGATATGCAGTCGGGCGAAGTGATCGAATTTGTCGATCCCGAGATCGAGGCCTTGCAGGAAAAGATTGCGGCCAAGCTGGGTTACAGGCTGAAGGGCCACCGGCTTGAGCTGTACGGGGTACCGTTGGACAAGGACTGACCCATCACGAAATGCGATAGGTCGACACACGGGAAATCATCAAACAGGTCGCAATTCGACTTGCGAGGTCGCAGTCAATCCGGTTTTGCTGCGGCAAGGGCCCCACGGTTCCCGGCCTTCTCTGATGGAAACGCGCATGAATAACATAAACGGCATCCTGCTGCTTGTCGGATCGATGGCAGCCTTTGCGATCGAGGATATGTTCATCAAGTACCTGTCGGTCACTGTGCCGACCGGGCAAATCCTGATTGCGCTGGGCGTTGTCTGCGGCCTGGCCTTTGCGTTGTTGTCAGTGGCGACGCGCAGACGGATCTTCGATCCGGCTGCATGGAAGCTTTTGCCAATTGCCCGCGCCGCGTCCGAGGGGGTGGGTGCGGTGCTGTTCGTGACCGCGCTGTCGTTGATCGATCTGTCTACGGTTGCGGCGGTGTTTCAGGCCTTGCCGCTGGTCGTGACCATGGGCGCTGCCTTGTTTCTGGGCGAAAAGGTCGGCTGGCGGCGGTGGAGTGCGATTGGTGTCGGCTTTGTCGGTGTTTTGATGATCATCCGTCCGGGGCTAGAGGGGTTCCAGCCGGAAACGCTGCTGGTCGTTGCGACCGTCGTCTTTATCGCCGCGCGCGACCTGATCACGCGCAGGCTGGATGCGCGGATCGCGTCCACCGTTGTTGCGATGCAAGCCTATATCGCCGCGACACTGGCCGGGCTTGTGTTGATGCTGTCTACCGGGCAGTCCTATGCCCCGGTCCAGGCGGCGCAGGTCGGGCCTTATCTGGCCGCTGTGGTGTTCAGCATGTTGGGTTATTACGGCATCGTGGCGGCGATGCGGGTGGGCGAGGCTTCGGCCATGATGCCGTTCCGCTATATGCGCCTTGTGTTCTCGATGATCGCGGGCGTGCTGATGTTCAACGAGCGGCCTGATGCGATGACTCTGGCGGGGGCCACGTTGATCATCGGGTCGGGTCTTTACACCTTTGTTCGCGAACGCCGTCTTGCGCGCGAGATGGTTCCGGCCTGATCAGTGTTGGCGCAAACAGAAAACTGTTAGCCCTAAAGGCAGGAAAATATACGTGTTAGCGATAACGTGACCGGTTTACTTTTCGCCGGTTGCTGTTATGAGGCGTGCAACTGATTGCAGCCACAGGGACGGGCCTCATGAGCACCATCATCGACATCCACGCACGCGAAATCCTGGACAGCCGGGGCAACCCGACGGTTGAGGTTGATGTGATTCTGGAAGACGGCACCATGGGTCGCGCCGCTGTGCCCTCGGGTGCGTCGACCGGCGCCTATGAGGCGGTCGAGAAGCGCGACGGCGACAAGGCGCGCTATATGGGCAAGGGCGTGCTGGAAGCGGTTGCTGCCGTGAACGGCGAGATCGCCGAGGAACTGGTGGGCTTTGACGCAACCGAGCAGGTGGCTATCGACCAAGCGATGATCGAGCTGGATGGCACCGAGAACAAGGGTCGTCTGGGCGCAAATGCCATTCTGGGCGTCTCGCTGGCGACCGCGAAGGCGGCAGCGGATTTCACCACGCAGCCTCTGTACCGCTATGTCGGCGGCACCTCGGCGCGCATTTTGCCGGTGCCGATGATGAATATCATCAACGGCGGTGAGCACGCGGACAACCCGATCGACATTCAGGAATTCATGATCATGCCAACCTCGGCTGCGAATATCCGCGAAGCTGTGCGCATGGGGTCCGAGGTGTTTCACACGCTGAAGAAAGAGCTTTCGGCGGCTGGTCTGGCCACCGGTGTGGGTGACGAGGGCGGATTTGCGCCCAACATCGCATCGACCCGCGAAGCGTTGGATTTCATTCTGAAGTCCATCGAAAAGGCGGGCTACAAGCCGGGCGAAGAAATCCACCTGGCCTTGGATTGTGCGGCGACCGAATACTACAAGGACGGCAAGTATGTCCTGTCGGGTGAGGGCAAGACCCTGACCTCGGAAGAGAACGCGGCTTATCTGGCGGCTCTGGTTGCAGACTACCCGATCATCTCGATCGAAGACGGCATGTCCGAGGATGATTGGGACGGCTGGAAAGCGCTGACCGACGCCCTTGGCAATGAGGTGCAACTGGTTGGCGACGACCTGTTTGTGACCAACCCCGAGCGTCTGGCCGAAGGTATTGACCGGGGATGCGCCAACTCGATGCTGGTCAAGGTGAACCAGATCGGATCGCTGACCGAGACGCTGCGTGCCGTCGATATGGCGCACCGCGCGCGGTATACCAACGTGATGTCGCACCGCTCGGGCGAGACCGAGGATGCCACCATCGCCGATCTGGCCGTGGCGACGAACTGCGGTCAGATCAAAACCGGCTCGCTGGCGCGGTCGGACCGGTTGGCCAAGTATAACCAGCTGATCCGTATCGAGGAATCGCTGGGTGAGGTCGCGGAATATGCGGGCGCGTCGATCCTGAAGCGCTGAGCGCACCGCACCTTTTTGAACCAGATCAGGCCCCGGCTTCCGCGCCGGGGCCATTTTTTTCTTTGCGTAATCCTCGATCTGTCTAAGCTGAGCATCAGAGGTCACAGTGCCGTGACTGATGGGAGAGGACGTCTTATGACCACATTCAAACACATCACTGGCGCAGCGGCGCTGTTGATCCTGCCTCAGATCGCGTTGGCCGAACGTCCGCCCGAAGCGGTGTGCCAGAAGATGGTGGAGGGCGATCCCAGCGGGCAGATCACGATGGAGGAATGCCTGTGCACCTATAACGTCGCCGACACGGTTCTGGACGATGATATCAAGGCGCTTTTGTTCCAATCCTGGTATACTGGCGAGAACGTGACCGCGCAGTTGGAGGCGCTGCCTGAGCCCAAACGCGTGCAGCGTCAGTTCAAGACCATGGAGCGGACGTTCAAGAAAAACTGCCTCTGACCGACGTATAATACCTACATAAAAATCATTATGTGTGAACTTGTTCCTATTGCCGTGGGGTAAGGCACGGTAGTCTGCCTGCATTGCAGAAAGGGGGGCAAGATGTCTGCTTCGAAGGTTTTTCTTGTGATTTCATTGGTTTCTGCCGGATTTCTGGCCGCATGTTCCGAGCCGGGAACCTATCCGATCACGGGCGCGGAGGTCTCGCAGGACGATCCGGTACAGGAAATGTACAATCCAGGGCTGATTTTCCGGGGTGAGTCGCGCTAAAGCGTTTTGCTCATCAACATATAGCGTTCGCGCGGTTTGAAGCCTGATCGCAGATAGAGTTTCTGCGCGGTCTCGTTGGTGCGGTCGACTTCAAGATGCAGGGCGGTCAGCCCGGCCTCGGCCAGCGCTTTGGGGAGATCGTGCAGCACTTCGGTTGCGATACCGCGGCCACGGACGGCGGGGCGGATGTAGATTTCGTCCACGAAGGCGTCCATGCCGCCGAACTCGACCGACCAGCCGAAGGTGAGGACAACATAGCCCAGCGGCGCGCGGCCCGGCCCGATCAGATACACGCACCCATGCGGTATGCCGTCCAACAGCGGGGCCAGCGCGTCGCGCCTATGCGCATCGTCCTGCGCGATGCCGGATTCCGAATGAAACGCCGCGACCAGCGCCATCAGGCGGTCCAGATCGTCGGGGCGGGCGAGGCGGAGTGCGGCGGTCATAGACGGGCCAGCCTTTCTGTGAGCAGGTCGAAGAAACCCTGGGCGTCCACGTCGCCCATGAACATGGCGTTTGGTGCGCGGTCGGTGACCCGCCACCAGTCGGCCACTGTCATACCCAATGTCAATTCTGACTGGGTTTCGATTTCAACATTGATGTGGCGACCCGAGAACAGCTCGGGGCGGATCAGATAGGCGGTGACGCAGGGATCGTGCAGCGGCGCACCTTCGGACCCGTACTTTTCTTTGTCGAAACGCTCGAAGAAATCGGTCATCTCGGCCACCGCATGACCAACCTTGCTGTCCAATGCCCGGAACGCATCGTTGCGATGGGGCGTGACCAGCGCATCATGGGTGACGTCCAGCGGCATCACCACGATGTGGATGCCAGATTTAAACACGATATCAGCGGCTTCCGGATCGACGTAGATGTTGAATTCGGCCGCTGGAGTGATGTTACCGACCTCGAAATAGGCCCCGCCCATCAGCACGATTTCCTGCACCCGATCGATGATGTCAGGGGCTTTCTGGAAAGCGGTGGCGATGTTGGTCAGCGGCCCCAGCGGGCAGAGCGTTACTGTGCCGGGCTCATGCGCGCGCAGAGTTTCGATGATGAAATCGACCGCATGGCCTTCGGCCAGAGGCATTTCGGGATCGGGCAGAACAGGGCCGTCGAGACCGGTTTTGCCGTGAACATGTTCGGCCGTGACAAGCGGGCGTTTCAGGGGTCGGTCGCACCCGGCATAGACAGGTATATCGGTATGGCCGGCCAGTTCGCAGACGATGCGCGCATTCTTGGCGGTCAGTTCCAGCGGCACGTTTCCAGCGACGGCAGTGATGCCCAGAACCTCGATCTCTTCGGGGCTGGCCAGCGCCAGAAGAATGGCGACTGCGTCGTCCTGACCGGGATCGGTGTCGATGATGATCTTGCGGGGCATGGTGGTCTCCGGGGGGCGTGAAGATCGGACACTCGCAAGTGTCGCGGGACTTGTCTACCAGATTTACACGTCCGCCGGAGCATCCACCGGCGGGAGTTTGCCGTTGGCGCGGTGTTCTTCGATTTTCACCTCATCCCACAGCGCGTCCATCTCGGCCAGGTCGCTTTGCGTAGGCGTTCTGCCACGTTCGGCCAGTCGCGCTTCGACCTTCTCAAAACGGCGGGTGAACTTGGCGTTGGTGCGGCGCAGGGCGGCCTCGGGTTCGATGCCTAAGTGCCGGCCGAGGTTGACGATCACGAACAGCAGATCGCCGAATTCATCCTCGAGCGCGTCGGCATCCATGCTGTCGCGCGCTTCTTCCAGTTCGGCGGCCTCTTCGGTGATCTTGGCGAGGACATGGCTGGCATCGGGCCAGTCGAACCCGACACGGGCGGCGCGTTTCTGCAGCTTGTGGGCACGTAGCAGGGCGGGCAGGTTGGCGGCAACCCCGTCCAGCGCCCCTTTCTGTTCCTTGCCCGCGCGTTCAGCGGCTTTGATGGTTTCCCAATCCAGCGTCTGTTGATCCGCCGACTTGTCTCGGGACTCATCACCGAAGACATGTGGGTGACGGGTAACCATCTTGTCCGACATGGTGCGCACCACGTCTTGGAAGGTGAAATGCCCAGCCTCTTCAGCCATTTGCGCGTGGAAGACGGATTGGAACAGCAGGTCGCCCAGTTCTCCTTTCAGCTCGTCGTAGGCCTCGCGTTCGATGGCGTCGGCGACCTCATAGGCTTCCTCAATCGTGTAGGGCGCGATGGTGGAAAAATCCTGTTCGATGTCCCACGGGCAGCCGGTTTGCGGGTCGCGCAGGCGGCGCATGATTTCCAGCAAACGCTCGATACCCGCGTCCGTGTCGTGGATCAGAGGATTTTCGGCCATTGCGAACCCTTTCGTTCCGGTGTCAGATGCATCCATCCCGCAGTCAGGATCAGGAGTCCACCCCAGATGCCCGTCGTCAACCGAATTGCCGATTACGCCGCTGATATGGCCCAATGGCGCCAGCACTTGCACACGATCCCCGAATTGGAGTTCGAATGTTATGAGACCGCCGCATTTGTGGCGGATCGTCTGCGCGAGTTCGGGGTGGATGAGCTGCATGAGGGGATCGCCAAGACCGGGATGGTCGCGATCATCAATGGGCAGGGTGAGGGCCCGACCATCGGATTGCGCGCCGATATGGATGCTTTGCCGATTACCGAAGAGACCGGTGTCGAATATGCCTCGAAGAATCCCGGCATGATGCATGCATGCGGGCATGACGGGCACACCACGATGTTGCTGGGTGCGGCGCGCTATCTGGCCGAGACGCGGAACTTCGCGGGCCGGGTTGCGCTGATCTTTCAGCCTGCCGAGGAAGAGGGCGGTGGCGCGGGCGTGATGGTGGAAGAAGGCATCATGGAGCGGTTCGACATCTCTCAGGTCTATGGCATCCATAACACGCCGGGCCGGCCCGAGGGCCTGTTTGAAACCACGCCGGGGCCGCTGATGGCAGCAGTGGACACGTTCGAGATCCACATCCAGGGCGTCGGCGGTCACGGGGCCATGCCGCATGAAACCAAAGACCCGGTGATGGCGGCTTGCGGAATGGCGCAGGCGATTCAGACCATTGTCAGCCGCAACCACTATGCGCTGGACGATCTGGTGGTGTCGGTGACGCAGATTCACACCGGAACGGTGAACAACGTCATCCCCGATACTGCTTATCTGAACGGCACCGTGCGCACCTTTGATCCGACCGTGCAGAAGATGGTGATGGAACGGATGGAACAGATCGTGGCGGGGCAGGCGGCCTCATACGGGGTTGAGGCGACGCTGGACTATCAGGTGGGCTATCCCGCCACGATCAATGACGCAGACAAGGCCGCATTCGCCGCAGAGGTGGCGCGGGATGTGTCGGGCGCGGAACGCGTAAAGGCTAATGCGGGGCGCGAGATGGGGGCCGAGGATTTTTCCTACATGCTGCAGGCGCGCCCGGGCGCATATCTGTTCCTTGGTCAGGGCGAGGGCGCGGGGCTGCATCATCCGAAATACAACTTCAATGATGAGATCGCGCCGGTGGGGGCATCGTTCTTCGCACGGCTCGTCGAAACGGCGCAGCCCGTGAGCTGATAAGGAATAGACATGGCTCTGGAAGACGCAAAGAACCAGGTGGACGAGGCGTTCACCAACCCCGATCTCAAGGGGCTGTCCTATGAGAACACATTCGGCGGCGCCACGTCGTTCCTGCGGCGGCTCTATACCAAGGACCTTGCGGGCGTTGATATCGCGGTGACTGGAGTGCCCTTCGATCAGGCGGTGACCAACCGCCCCGGTACTCGTCTGGGGCCGCGTGCCATCCGTGAGGCCAGTTCACTGCAGTCGCCGGATGCGCCCTATGGCTGGCCCTTTGATGCACTCAGCGAGCTGGCGATCGTAGATTATGGGGATATGGCCTATGACTATGCCAATATCCCGGCCTTTCCCGACACGCTGACTGATCACATACGTACCATTTTGGCGGCAAATGTGGCCTCGGTCACGTTGGGCGGGGATCACTATATCAGCTTCCCGATCCTCAAGGCCTATGCCGAGAAATTTGGGCCCATGTCGCTGCTGCAATTCGATGCGCATACGGATACCTGGGCCGATGATGACATGTCCCGCGTGGACCACGGCACGATGTTCTACAAGGCGGTGAAATCGGGGCTGGTTGATCCGAAACGCTCGGTTCAGGTGGGCATTCGCACCACCAACGAGGATACGCTGGGCGTCAACATCATCGACGCGCGCGAGGTTTACGAATCCGGCCCCGCCGCCGTTGCGCAGAAGATCAAAGACATTCTGGGCGATAGCCCCGTTTACTTGAGCTTTGATATCGATGGTCTGGACCCGGCCTTTGCGCCCGGAACCGGGACGCCAGTCTGGGGCGGTCTGACCTCGATCCAGGCGCAAATCATCCTGCGCGACATTGCCGGGATCAATATCAAAGGTGGCGATGTGGTCGAGGTGTCTCCGCCATTCGACACCTCTGGTGCGACGGCGATTGCGGGGGCGCATGTGGCGACGCAGATCATTTGTCTGCTGGGGTGGAACAAGCTTGTGAAGCCTTAACCTTTGGTTAGGCATAATCCCGGTATCTGCTTGGTGAGGCACCGGATCGGAGACATCATATGACCGAATTCAACCAACCGATTGGCGGCAATGATCTGGCGCGGTTTTCTGGCCCGAATACCTTCATGCGCTTACCGCAGGCGTCTTCGCTGGAGGGGCTGGATGTGGCTGTGCTAGGCGTTCCGATGGATATCGGCACCTCGTGGCGGTCGGGCACGCGGTTTGGACCCAAGCAGATCCGCAGCGAGAGCGCGATGATCCGGCCCTATAATATGTCCAATGGCGCGGCGCCGTTTGACCATCTGCAGATCGCAGATATCGGGGATCTGGCGATCAATACGTTCTCGCTGGCCGACAGTCTCAAGATCATCAAAGACAGCTATGACGGTATACTGGGGCAGGGTGTCATCCCGGTGGCGATGGGCGGAGATCACTCGATCACCTTGCCGATTCTGCGGGCAATGGCAGCCAAGCACGGGCCAGTGGCTTTGGTGCATGTGGACGCTCATGCGGACGTGAATGACGAGATGTTTGGCGAGAAAGAAACCCACGGAACAGTCTTCCGTCGCGCCTATGAGGAAGGGTTGATCGTGCCCGACAAGACCTTCCAGATCGGCATTCGCGGCTCGGGCTACGCGGCCAGCGACTTTACCGAGGCGCAAGGTTGGGGGTTCCGCCAATACCCGGCATGGGAGCTATGGCAGCAGAACCTGACCGAGATCGGCTCACTGATCCGCAAGACGGTCGACGATCATCCGGTTTATATCACCTATGACATCGACAGCCTCGACCCGGCTTTTGCACCGGGAACCGGTACGCCCGAGATTGCGGGTCTGACCACGCCACAGGCGCTGCAGCTGATCCATGCGCTGGCGGGTATGAACGTGGTGGGCTGTGATCTGGTAGAGGTATCTCCGCCCTATGATCCGTCAGGCAATACCGCGTTGACTGCGGCGAACCTTCTGTTCGAGCTGCTGTGCATCCTGCCGGGGTGACGCCACGATAGGGGTGTTGGTCGCCCTCGGACTGGGTAGGCTTTGCGCAAAGGGATCGAAGGGCAGATGAAAATGGTGCTTTGGCTGTTGATTTCGGTGGGCATTGCGATGGGCGCATATGTTCGTCTTGCGCCGTCTGACCCAACGCGCTGGCATGTTGCCCCCGAAGGCGTGGATCGAGATTTTAGGAACGGCGTAGTGCGGGTCGTTGAGGCAGCCCCGGGAGGGCTGGAGCAACTCGATCATATTGCCCGCTCGACGCCGCGCACGACGGTGCTGGCAGGTTCGATCGAAGAGGGAATGATAACCTATGTCATCCGTTCCAGGGTATTCGGGTTTCCCGACTACACGACCGTGCAGCATGACGGGGATAAGCTGCGCATCTATGCGCGCTCAAGATTTGGTCGGAAAGATTTCGGCGTCAATCGACAGCGGGTCACCCACTGGCTTGCTTTGCTGCAACCCTGACGACAAGCACCCCTCTTGCACCTCGCGCCACATGGGCACGTTCAGCGACATCTGGCATTGGGCCATGAACATGCGGCCGTCGACCTGTAGGCAGATCATCTCGCCCAGCTCGATGCGGCTGCCGGATTTATCGGTGCAATAGCAATCGCGGGTCTTGCCATCGGGGCCGACGTAATCGGCCATTGCAGGGCTTGAACAGAGGGTTAGGGCCAGGATCAGTCGTCTCATACACCAAACCTAGCACAAGGCAGGGCCTTGACCAACGCCCCCGGATGAGAGACACCGCCCGGATGATCCCCGAAGAACGTCTTGAACAGATCACCCAGCGATTCCAGTACCTCGAAGCGGCCATGGCGGATGGTGCCTCGGGCGGGGATATTGCGGCTTTGGCCAAGGAATATTCGGATCTTAAGCCAGTCGTTGATCAGATTATGGCGTGGCGGCAACTGGTCAGTGATCTGACCGAGGCCGAGGCGATGTTGGCTGACCCGGACATGAAAGAGCTGGCGGAAGAAGAAATCCCCGAGCTGCAGGCACGTATCCCCGAGGCGGAACATGCGCTGCAGCTGGCATTGTTGCCCAAGGATGCCGCTGATGCGCGCCCGGCGATGCTGGAGATTCGGCCCGGTACGGGTGGGGATGAGGCTGCGCTGTTCGCCGGAGACCTGCTGCGCATGTATCAGCGCTATGCCGAAGCGCGGGGCTGGAAGTTTGAGATAATCGAGGAACAGGCCTCTGATCTGGGTGGGATCAAAGAGGTCGTGGCCCATATCAAGGGTGACAACGTCTTTGCGCGGATGAAATACGAATCCGGTGTGCATCGGGTGCAGCGGGTGCCAGAGACGGAAAGCGGCGGGCGCATTCATACCTCTGCGGCGACGGTGGCGGTTCTGCCCGAGGCTGAAGATGTGGACATCCAGATTGTTGCTAACGACATCCGGATCGACACGATGCGTAGCTCGGGCGCCGGGGGGCAGCACGTCAACACCACCGACTCGGCGGTGCGGATCACGCACCTGCCCACCGGGCTTGTGGTGACAAGTTCCGAGAAATCCCAGCATCGCAACCGTGAGATTGCGATGCAGGTGTTGAAGACGCGGCTTTATGATCTGGAGCGCCAACGCATCGACAGTGAGCGTTCTGCAGATCGCGCCAGTCAGGTGGGTTCGGGCGACCGGTCGGAGCGGATCAGGACTTATAATTTCCCTCAGGGCCGCATGACGGACCACCGCATCAACCTGACGCTCTATAAGCTGGATCAGGTGATGCAGGGCGATCTGGATGAGGTGATCGACGCGCTGACCGCAGATGATCAGGCGCGGCTGCTGGCCGAGATGGCGCAATGATTGCGGCGCTGACGGCAGCTCAGGCCATGGTGGCCGCCACTGCGCGTTTGCGGGCCGCAGGCGTGCCTGATCCGGCGCGGGACGCGCGGGTGCTGCTGGCCCATGCGGCGCGGATCGAGGCCAGCCGGGTGACTCTGATCGCGCCCGAGGAACTGCCTGTCGATATTGCGGAACGCTATGACCAGCTGATTTCGCTGCGGGCCATCCGTGTGCCAGTGTCGCACCTGCTGGGTGAGCGTGAGTTCTATGGCCGCCGGTTCCGGGTGAGCCGTGATGTGCTTGACCCGCGCCCCGAAACCGAGGCTTTGATCGAGGCGGCGCTGAGTGAGCCGTTTGACCATGTGCTGGATCTGGGTGTGGGTTCGGGATGTATCCTGATCACCTTGTTGGCAGAGCGAAGCAGCGCCATGGGGCTGGGCGTGGACCTAAGCGAATCTGCCTGCCTGCAGGCCAGCGCCAATGCCGTGCAGCATCAGGTGCAGCCACGGGTGGAGATTCGGCAATCCGATTGGTTTGAGAACATTGAGGGGCAATTTGAACTTATTGTTTCAAATCCGCCCTATATTTCCGTTGAGGAAATGGATGATCTGTCGCCCGAGGTGCGCGAGCATGAACCGCGCATGGCCCTGACCGATGAAGGGGACGGGTTGGGGGCGTATCGCCGGATCGCCGCCTCGGCACCGGATTTTCTGATGCCGGGTGGGCGGTTGCTGGTCGAGATCGGGCCGACGCAGGGCAACTATGTCGCGGCTTTGTTCGATGCGGCGGGGTTGGTGGAGACGCGCATAATCCCTGATCTGGACGGTCGGGATCGCGTTGTCGGCGCCAGAATGCCGCAGTAATCGGCTTGGCTGAGGCTGAAATGTGCCGATTGATGTAAAAAAGCTGCGAAATATCGGACAAAGCCCTTGTCTGAATGCGCAGGACATGTTTACTCAGGATTAGTCGGCGAGGTTGACGCTGTTTCAGCGCGCCCCTGACGCCAAGCCCAAAAAGTCGATGACGCGTTAAGGCACAAGCCACCGAGCAGCGTTAGATACGGGTTGATCGACAGTGAGTTTATAAGGCTGACGTAAAGTAAGATGAGATCTTCCAAATCCCGTTCGCGGGCCAAGAACAACCGCAATCGTCCTTCTGGCGGCAACGTCGTAAACCGGGTTTTTGACAGCTCGGGTCCTGAGGGCAAAGTGCGTGGCACCCCGCAGCAGATCATTGATAAGTACAACCAGCTGGCGCGCGATGCGCAGCTGTCCAATGACCGTGTGGCCGCCGAGAACTTTCAGCAGCACGCCGAGCATTATCTGCGCATGTTGAGCGAGGCGCAGCGCGAGATTGAAGCCCGCCGCGAAGAGCAGGAACGCCAGAACCGTGAACGGCAGGCTGAGCGTGATCGCGAACGTGCTGAGCGTCAGGAACGCGAGGCGGCCCGTCAGGCCGATCCGGCAGAGGCTCCGCAGCCTGATGTGATGGATTTCAGCGCGCCCGAGGCCACACCCGAAAGCGGGCTAGTCGAAACACCTGAGAACAAAGGGGCGGAGGCACCTGAGAAAAAGGAAAAGCCCGCTCGCAAGCCTCGCGCGCGCAAGCCGAAACCTGCGCCTGCGGCAGAGGCTGAAGCTGAGCCCAAGACAGATGGCGATACGCCCGAAGCGGCTGAGTAAGACCAGCCTCAGAAGAGACAAAGCCCCGAGGTTTCGACCCGGGGCTTTTTTCTTGGTGTCAGTTTTTCTGAACTTCGCGGGCCAGGGCGCAGAACGCCTCTAGCGGGACCTGTTCGGCGCGTTCCGTGGGCTGGATGCCTGCGGCAAGAAGGCGGTCCTCGATGTCAGGTGCCACGCCTTTCAGCGAGGCGCGCAGCATCTTGCGGCGCTGATTGAAGGCGGCGGCCACGACACGGGACAGAGTGGCGGCGTCCGCCGGATAGCGGGGCTCGGACAGCGCGGTCAGGTGGACCACGGCGCTGGAGACCTTTGGTGGTGGTGTGAAGGCCCCGGGCGGCAGCGACATGGCGATGCGCGCTTCGGCCCGCCATTGGGCGAGGATGGCGAGACGGCCATAGGCTTTGCCGCCGGGTTGGGCGACGATGCGTTCGGCCACTTCGCGTTGGAACATCAGCGTCAGGCTTTGCCAGAAGGGCGGCCATTGTGGCGGGGTGAGCCAACGGACCAGAAGCTCGGTCCCGACATTATAGGGTAGGTTGGCGGCCACGCGAATGGGCGGTGTCAGATGGGCCAGCGGGTCGATTTCAAGCGCATCGCCATTGATCACCTCTAGCTGGCCCGGATAGGCGGCGGCGATATCGTTTAGGGCGGCGATACAGCGTGTGTCTTTTTCCACCGCCACGACCTTGCGGGCCCCTTCGGAGAGCAACCCCCGGGTCAGGCCACCGGGGCCGGGGCCGATTTCGAGGACATCGCATTGTGTCAGATCCCCGGCCTGCCGTGCGATCTTGGCGGTCAGGTTGAGGTCGAGCAGGAAGTTCTGGCCCAGCGATTTGCGGGCTGAGAGCTGGTGCGTCGCGATGACCTCACGCAGTGGGGGAAGGGAGTCGATGGCGCTCATGGCTTCACCGTTGCGTGGGTTGGAGGCGGAGCGCCAGAGAATTTTTGCCTCCGGCGGGGATATTTTTGGCCAGATGAAGCATTAGCGGGTGTTGGCCATGGATTGGGCGAGCCTTAGCGCTTCGATCAGGCTGGTGGGGGCGGCGATGTTCTGACCGGCGATATCCAGTGCCGTGCCGTGATCCGGGGATGTGCGGATGAACGGCAGGCCCAGCGTGACGTTCACGCCTTTGTCGAAATCCAGCGTTTTGATCGGGATCAGGGCCTGATCGTGGTACATGCAGATTGCTGCGTCATAATTGGTGCGTGCGGCGGCATGGAACAGGGTGTCCGCCGGGTGCGGGCCGGTGAGTGTGGTGTTTTTGATGCTCAGGTCGGACAACAGGGTCGCGATCCAGTCCATCTCCTCGGTTCCCATCTTGCCGCCTTCGCCTGCATGCGGGTTCAGGCCGGCAATCGCGATCCGGGGGGTCGGGATGCCGAATTGGGTTTGCAGGCTGTGGGCTGTGATCTCGATCGTGTCGCGCAGCAGGTCGGGCGTGAGCGCCGATGGAACTTGCGATAGCGGGATGTGAATGGTGGCCGGGACGACGCGCAGCTGATCGCTGGCCAACATCATCACAACGCGTTTGCGGCCGGCCAGAGCGGCGAGGAACTCGGTATGGCCCGGATAGGCGAAACCGGCTCCGTCGATCAGGGCCTTTTTGTTGATCGGTGCGGTGCACAAGGCAGAGGCCGCGCCCGACTGGACCAGCGCAACGCCCTGTTCAATGGCATCGATGACCGAAGGCGCATTGGCCGGGCCGGGATGGCCGGGCCGGTTGGGGGCGGGAAAATCCAGTTGCAGAACAGGCAGGGCGGATGCGCTGGCCGCGCGCGCCTCAGACGGATCGGCTATCCGGGCAATAGGGGTGTCCTGTGGCAGGTGCGCGGCGTCTCCGATGTAAAAGAACGGGCAATTGTCGCGTAGCGCCTTCCATGCCTTGGCTGCGATCTCGGGGCCAATTCCGGCGGGATCACCGCAGCTGAGGGCGATGGGGGCCGTCATTGCTCGATGATGACGGCGTCAGCCCGGAGTTGTTGCAACAGACTATCGGCAAAGGCCTGCAGGCGCTGCTGGGTCAATGCGTTGGCGACATCGGCGCGGGTGGTCTCTTCGCCCAGATTGCGGGTGCGGTTGCACAGCATCAGGAACACCAGGGTCTGACCGTTATTGCGCGTCAGCGTAGTCGACACCTCGTTCGGGTCCAGCTTGGCCAATTCCAGCGCGATATCCCGCGGGATCTCGGAAGGTTTGGCGGTGACGCGATCCAGCACCTCGGCAGGTTGATCCTTGGCAAGGCCATAGAGGTCATCGCAGGTGTCGATTTCTTCGCGCAGCTTAGCGGCGTCTGCCAGTGTTTCGGCGCTGCGACCTCCTGCGAGGTAATAGGCGGCGTAGTCGATCTCGGAATAGTTCGGGGTGCCGGGGGCAACCTCGCGGATACCGCGCATCTGGAACAGGGCGACGGCATTGCTGAGCGACAGGGGTTGCGTGATCTCTCCGTTTTTCAGACCAAGGATAACCGGTTGCAGCGCGGGAGGCAGATTGCTGAGCGACAACCAGTCGAGCCGCCCGCCTTCTTCGCGCGTGGCGGCAGCGGAATATTGAATAGCGGCTGACGAGAAACTTTCCTGATCCGTGAGCTGGGAAATCTCATCGGCCAGTGCTTCGGCTTGTGCCAGCGTCTGCGGGGTGACCGGGATGATGATTTCGGATAGCAGAACCTGAAGGCCGCCACCGCCACCTTGCCCGAGGGCGCGGTTGATCTCGTCTTCGGTGGGGCGCGATTGCGACAGGTAGCGCGCGCTGACATATTCGCGCCACGACAGCTGATCGGCGACGAAATCGCGCACGGTCTCGCGCGAGACGCCAGCTTCGTTGAGCAATCTCAGAAAATCTTCGCTGCCAAGATTGCCCCGAGCGGCGAGTTCATCGATTCCGGTCTGGACATCTTCGGGGGCGACCTGAATTCCGACCTCGCGCATCGCTTGTTTGCGCAGACGGTCCTGAATCATCGCTTCGCGCACCTCGTCCTCGGAACTGCCGGGGGCACCGAGCAATTCAAGGAATTGCTGGCGTTGCTGCAGTTCGTACCAGGTCACGATGTCCTGATTGACGCGGATGGCGGGTGAGAACAGGCTTTGACTGAAAGCCTGCGGTGCCGTCATGCCACCCAATGCGACGGCAAAGAAGGCGGCGCGCCAGCCAGAGCGGAGAATTGTGGTGAAACCTGAGATCAGCTGCATCTTTTCTTGAACTTCTTGCCTTCGCCTTCGACGGAGTACCCTGTCAGGGCTACGGTAAAGCCGAATTCTGTCGAAGGCTCAATACTTGATGTCGAGGTAAAGCGCCTGTTGACGGTCATATTAACTTGCACACATTCGTTACTGTAGGTCAGCCCGAAGCCCAGACGGAGTGGTTCGGATTCGCTGATATCATATCGCGCACTCGCACGTGTCAGCCAGTTTTGGTCGATCCGATAGCGCCCGGCAACCCTCAGTTCCGAAATTTCATCATTATTGAGCTCGGCCGGATCGGGTTCAAGCCAGACATAGCCGCCGCTCAGCGATGTGTCACCCTTGGTCCAGGCGGCGCGGAGCTCGGCCTTGGTGAAGCTGAAATCGCTGTTCAGCAATCCGCGTGCCGCAAGGGTCAGGCCCCGGCCATTGTTCAGCTGCCCTGCCAGCAGCAGGTCCGATTTGGTACCTTGCAGGCCCGAGGTCAGGGTGAAATCCGGGTCGGCATCGGCGCGGAAGACCTGTCCGATGGTCGCCAGCGCGTGCCAGCCATCGGCCGCGTACCGCGCCCAGTTCACGCCGATGACCGCAGTGGTCCCGTCCTCGCGCCGGTCTTCGGCTGGAAAGCGGGAAAGCGACAGAAGGTTGCCCTGATCAAATTCCTGAAACGTGCTTTCGTCATTCGGGACATCCGTGTCCGAGACATCAGTCCAGCCGATCTGAGCGATGGGCTCCAGTATCTGGGTGGCTCCGCTTTGCTCGCGCCGTTGCATGGGATAGCGCAGGGTGAAGGCCGCGCGCGGTGTGGCGCGGGTTACATCATTGGGAAAACTGCTGTCGTTGCGGATGTTGAACGTATCGATCGCGGCACCCAGCTGGGCGTCGGCGCGCAGACCTGTGGCAAAGGTCCAGCTGCGCAACCATTCGGCATCGAATGTCGCGCGGGCGACGTCGCGCCCGACAATGTCCTCATCGCTGGTGCGGGTATGGGTATGCCCGATAAAGGCCAACGCGACTTCACCCCCAATGGCTTTGGGGAAATAGCGCTTGCGGAAGTCGATGTCGAAAATGCGCGAGGGGATCTCATCCTGCTCTTCGCTGTCACGGAGGGTTTCATAGTGGATGAAGCTGGTGCGGAACGCGGTGTCCCGTTTGATCCGTTCCAGGGCAATCTCGCTGCGCAGACGGTCGAAATCGGGCAGGCCGTAATCGGCCAGATAGGCATCATCCGAGGTGGTTTTGATGTCGAAAGTCAGGCGATAGCTGTTCTGCAGGTTGAAATAGCCATCCGCGAAGAAATAGCCGCGATCCTGATTGGGTTGGATGTCATCCCGGGTGTAGGCGCCGCGCAGACGGATTCGGCCGTTTTTGAACGCCTGCCGATAACGCAGCCCCAGTGTGCGGGTTTTGGACGACACATATGGGGTGACCGTCAGGTCCTTATGATCGCCAAGCTTGAAGAAATAAGGTACCTGCAATCCGGTTCCGAGCTGCGAGGTCGTGCGGATCGACGGCACAAGAAACCCGGTGGCGCGGTCCAGGGTCGGGTCGGGCAGGCGCAGGAACGGGAAATAGAATACCGGCACATCCAGGACACGGAATTGGGCACCCTCGAAATAAAGCTGCCGTTCGACCTGATCATGGGTCACTTTGCGGGCGCGGATTTGCCAGAGCGGCGGTTTTCCATTGGCACAGACATGGCACGAGGTGGCTGCCACCTTGCTGAACTGCGTATAGCGTCCAGCGGCACGGGTTGCCTGCACCGAAGCGATCTGAACCTGCTGATCAAACACCATTCGCGCGCCGGTCAGCAGACCGTTCTGAATGCCGCTGTCCAGTTGCGCGGAATCAGCCAGCAGCGTGGATTGGCCGCCCTGATCGATGCGGATCGGGCCCGTCAGGGTCAGCTCTCCGGTCTCGCGGTCGTAGGTAATGCTTTGGGCGGTCAGCTTCACGTCGCCCTGAAAGGCTTCCACATTGCCCTCGGCAACCAGTTTGCGGTCGGGGGTGATGAAGATCTGATCGGCTACCAGCAGCGCGGGCTGGTCTTGAGCGCCTGCGTCGGTTGTTGGGGCGGTATCGTCGCTCTGTGCACTGGTTGCAATGGGCAGTGTCAGGATCAGCGCGCTGGATAGCAGCAGGGGAAGCAGGGCACGCATCAGCCGTCCTCCGCATGCAGCAACAAGCCCAGCGACAACAGGATCCCGGCAAAGGGCGGGGCCCAGGCGGCGACAAAGATGGGCAACTGTCCGTTTTCACCCAGAATTTGAGCGAAATTGCGGATGAAATAGATGCCAAAGCCCAGCAGCACGGCAGTCAGCACCGCAATGCCAGTGCCGCCAAAACGCACATGGCGCATGGTAAAGGCCGCGCCAATCAGGACCATCGAGACCAGAAATAGCGGGCGCGCCAATTGGACCTGCAGCCAGACCTCGTATTGCTTGGTTGAAAAACCGGCCTCGCGCAGATCACGAATCAACTGTGGCAGGTCGTAGACCGAGACTGAATCCTGTTGCCCCAGAGTATCCAGGATACGGTCACGGGTGAGCGTGGTCGGCAAATTCAGCACCTCATGTGTGATCGCGTTGGTCTCTGGGTTGAGGTCGTCTGCTAGTGTCCAGACCTTGACCTCATGCAGTGCCCAGTGGCCGTTTTCCAGTTCAGCACGCTTGGCGGCGATTTGTTCGGTGGGTTTGCCCTGAGACGAGAATGTCGTGATTGTCACGTCACGCAGTGCAAACCTGTCGCCATTGACCGTGCCAAGCGCATGGATGACTGACTGACCGCTGGCCGAGCCCTGACGCAGCCACAGCCCATCGCGGCTGATGGACAGGGTCGAACTGCCGTTGTTTCGAAAATCATCTGACAGGCGCTGGTATTCCTCGGATGTTGCTGCAGCGATTGGATTGAGTAATGAAACAGCAAGCGCGCCAATGGTCAGCGCCAGCAGGACCGGAGCCAGCAGCGCCCGGATGCCCGAGCGCCCGATGGCGCGTGTCACCACCAGTTCCGAGCTGCGGGCGAGGCCCACGAACAATGCAATCGTCGCAAGGATCATCAACAGCGGCAGCATCTCACTGATGGCTGTGGGGGTGTTCAGCAGGGTCAATCGCAAAAGCTGCCCGAAGGACAATCCGACCCCGTCAAAGCGGCGCACCTGCTCGATCAGGTCGATCAGGATCATCAGGGTCAGAAAGATTCCGCCGATCACCAGAAAGCTCTGGATGAAACGTCGGGCAAAATAACGGTCGAGGATCACGCAGGCATCTCCGCCCGATTGCGGCACTGGAGAATCGCGCGCCGCACTGGATTGATGCGCGACAGCCTATGCCTGCCGAATGATGCCACGTTATGTCCCCCGGGCCTGCAATTATTTTCGGGCGACCATAATGCAAATGCCCGTCGGGGAAAACTGCTATCTGGTCAACTGCGACCGTGCGGGCTAGGTCTTGGGCAACGCATTTTTCAGGAGAAAGATATGAGCAGTCTGGTGCCCGTCCGTTTTACCCCCGTTGATCTGGATGCGATGGCGACGGCCAAGGGCCGCGTCACGATCATCATTCCGGAGGACGGCAAGATGAGCCCCGCCGCCCGTCGCGCCAACCGCCTGACCAAAGGGGCCGTTGCGCGTCTGGTTGAGAGCGAGCGGTTCGGAAAGGCCAAATCGGGCGATGTAATCCCGATGGCGTGGCCTACGGGTATGGAAGCGATTGCCCTGGATGTGCTGGTGCTGCCGCGCCGTCCCGACAGCGATGAGGCGCGCAAGGCCGGGGCCAAGCTGATGAAGCTGGCTGCGGGCAAACCGGTTCTGGTGATGGCGGCCAATCAGGTTCGGGTCGAGGATCTGGCCCTAGGCATGGTGCTGCGCGCCTATGATTTTGATGCCCACAAAACAAAGGACTCGGACCCCGCTGGCGAAATTGTGATCGCGCATGGCAAGTCTGATGAGGCCGAAGCGGCCTTTGCGCCGCTTTATGCCGTCGCTGACGGCGTGCGGATGACTCGTGATTTGACCAACGAGCCTGCCAATGTGCTGACGACCACAGAATTCGCCAATCGTCTGGCCGAGATGGAAGCGCTGGGGCTGAAGGTCGAGGTTCTGGAAGAGGACAAGCTGGCCGAGTTGGGCATGCGTACACTGCTGAGTGTCGGGCAGGGATCGGTGAGCCCTTCGAAAGTTGTGGTGATGCATTGGAACGGTGGCGACAAGGATGACGCCCCGCTGGCGTTGGTCGGCAAGGGTGTGGTGTTCGATACCGGAGGGATTTCGCTGAAGCCCGCGGGCGGCATGGAAGACATGACCATGGATATGGGCGGCGCTGGCGTCGTGGCGGGCACCATGCGCGCGCTGGCCAAGCGTAAGGCCAAGGCCAATGTCGTGGGGCTGGTCGGGCTGGTTGAGAACATGCCATCGGGCAATGCGACCCGCCCCGGTGATGTGGTGAAATCGATGAAGGGCGACACCGTCGAGATCATCAATACCGATGCCGAGGGCCGTTTGGTTCTGTGCGACGTGATGTGGTACGCGCAGGATCGGTTCAACCCGGTGGGTATGATCGATCTGGCTACTTTGACCGGCGCGATCATCATCGGTCTGGGGCATGAGAATGCCGGGGTCTTCTCGAACAATGACACGTTCTGCGATGCCTTCCTGAAATCGGCCAAGGCCGAGGATGAGGGTGCATGGCGGATGCCTCTGGGTCCGAAATACGACGAGATGTTGAAATCGCGCATTGCGGATATGAAGAACGTGGGCGGACGGCCTGCGGGTTCAATCACCGCCGCGCAATTCCTGCAGCGTTTCGTTAAGGAAGAGACGCCGTGGATTCACCTCGATATCGCGGGCGTGGCCTCGGTCTCGTCCGAGACATCTTATGCGCCCAAAGGGGCCACCGGCTGGGGCGTGCGTGCGCTGAGCCGGTTCGTGCAGGACAATTTCGAGAGCGCGGAAGACTAATTCCGTGGGGGCCGTCTATTTCTACCACCTGACCCGTCAGCCGCTGGAGCACACTCTGCCGGTGCTGCTGGACAAGGCGCGGCAGGCCGGGTGGCGGATCGCAGTGCGTGGTGTTGATCCGGCGCGGATGGACTGGCTGGATGAAAGATTGTGGCTGGGGCCCGAGGAGGGGTTCCTGCCGCATGGCCGCGCCGGTGGCCCGCACGATGCGGCACAGCCGATTTTGCTGACCACCGGATCAGAGGCTGCCAATGACGCGACCTGCGTGATGGCAGTGGACGGGGCGCAGGTCGAGGCCGATGAGGTTCAGGCGCTGGAGCGGGTCTGCATTCTGTTTGATGGGAACGATCCGGATGCGGTTCAACATGCGCGCGGGCAGTGGAAGGCGCTGACCGGCGCGGGATGCTCGGCACAGTATTGGTCGGAAGAATCAGGGCGTTGGGAAAAGAAGGCCGAGGCTTGATCGGCCAATTTATTTAGGAGATTTGAGATGGAAATGAAGCCTTTGGGCCGCACGGGGATAATGGTGTCAGATCTATGTTTGGGCACGATGACGTTCGGCACGCAGACCTCAGAGATCGATGCGCATCGTCAGATGGATATGGCGCTGGCAGGCGGGATCAATTTCGTCGATGCGGCCGAGATGTACCCGGTCAACCCGATTTCGAAAGAAACGGTCGGACGGACTGAAGAAATTCTGGGCAATTGGAATGCGGCCAATCGCGCACGGCGCGGAGATTATGTGCTGGCGACCAAACATTCGGGCGAGGGGTTCATGCATGCGCGCGATGGGGCGCCGATCACGCATGAGACCATTCCCGAAGCCATCGAAGGTTCGCTCCGCCGGTTGCAGACGGATTGCATCGATCTCTATCAGTTTCACTGGCCGAACCGCGGCAGTTACATGTTCCGGCAGAACTGGGATTTTGAACCGCGTCCGCATGATCCGGTTCAGGTCGTCGAAGAGATGCGTGGCTGTTTGAACGCACTTCAGGCTCAGGTCGAAAAGGGCAATATCCGCGCCTTTGGTCTGTCGAATGAAAGCGCCTGGGGCACGGCGCAATGGCTGCGCGCCTCGGATGAGGTCGGGGGCCCTCGGGTTGCGACGATCCAGAACGAATATTCTTTGATGTGCCGGTTGTTCGATACCGATCTGGCCGAGCTTTGCATGTATGAAGATGTGGGATTGCTGGCCTTTTCGCCGCTGGCAGCGGGATTCCTGACGGGTAAGTATCAGGGCGGCGCGGTACCCGAGGGATCGCGTATGTCATTGGTGCCGCAGATGGGCGGGCGTAAAACGGGCCGCGTATTTGATGCGGTTGTGGCCTATCTGGAGATCGCAGCCCGTCATGGGCTGGACCCGATTCACATGGCGTTGGCCTGGTGTCAGAGCCGCCCCTTCATGGGATCGGTGATCTTCGGGGCAACGACGACCGAACAGCTGGAGCATATCCTGGCGGGCAAGGATCAGGTGTTGTCGTCAGAGGTGATGGCCGAGATCAGCGCGGCACATCGGGCGTTTCCGATGCCTTACTAGAGTGGAAGGGGGCTCTGCCCCCGTCGCCTTTGGCGACTCCCCCGAGATATTTTTAGCCAGATGAAGAGGGATCCCGTCAGTGATGGGTGGGCTGTGTGCGGTCTTGTCTGAGGTCGCGGGCTGAGAGGCCGTGGGCCGTGCGGAAGGCGCGGGCGAAGCTGGATTGGGACGTGAAGCCGGTCGCCAGCGCGACATCCATTAAGGACAGGTTGGTGTCGGTGACCAGACGGCGCGCCTCGGCCAGACGCAGTTGCAGGTAGTGGTCCTGCGGTGTCGTGTCCAGGCGCAGGCGGAACTGCTGTTGCAGGGTGCGCGGGCTGGTGCCGAGTGTGTCGGCAATATCGGCGAGGGGGAGCGGGTCGTCGAGCGACGCCTCCATCAGCGCGTTTGCCTTGGCGGTCAGGGCAGTGTGGCGGTGCGGCGCTCCGGTGCGGCTTTGGGGCTTTGAGGGCTCGGAAAGGCCGTCGTAGAGGAACAGGCCGGAGACACGCGCGGCAAAGCCTGCGCCGTGCCGCGCGGCGATGATATGCAGCATCATGTCGATTGCCGGGACCGCTCCGCCAGAGGTCAGGCGGCTTTCGGATACGGTAAACCGATCGGGGCGTACGTCGACGGCTGGGAAACGGGCGGCGAAGTTTTCCAGATCCTCCCAATGGGTGGTTGCGGCGTGGCCGTCGAGCAGACCGGCCTCGGCCAGCAGCCAGGGGCCGCCATCGATGCCTGCCATGGTCGCTCCGGTGCCAGCGATGCGGCGCAGACCTGCCAGCAGGCTGGGCGTGGCGTGGCGGGCGAGTTGGAACCCGGCCACGACGATCATCAGGTCGCAGCTTTGCAACCGAGCCAGCGGAACGCCCGGTACTTGCAGCGCGCTGGTCAACATCGCCGGGTCTTGGGTGGCGGTGACATAGTCCCAGTCAAACGCAGGGCGATCGGCCAACCGGTTGGCGGCGCGCATAGGGTCGACCGCGGCGGCGAAGCTGAGCGTGTTGCACTCATCCAGCACCAGCACCGCGGTTTTCAGGGCGCGATGTTCGGGCTGGAGTATGTTTTTTGCGGATTTCATCAAGTTCGATTCGCATTCTGGCAAGTGTTTCCACAAGGCTGCGCCAGAGTCGCAGGCAACGCAAATCGGAATCCGGGGAGAAGTCTGGGGAAAACCTGACGCACAAGCCGGTATAACTTGGGGAAAACAGCATGCCTCTGGAAATGAACCGCGAAGTCTTCATCACCTGCGCTGTCACCGGATCGGGCGGGACGCAGGATCGCAGCCCGCATGTGCCACGTTCGCCCCAGCAGATTGCCGATAGTGCGATTGCGGCGGCAAAGGCGGGGGCCGCTATCGTGCATTGCCATGTGCGCGATCCTGAAACCGGTGCGCCGTCGCGCGATCTTGGCCTCTACCGAGAGGTGACGGACCGCATTCGGGATGCCGAGGTGGATGTGGTTCTGAACCTGACCGCCGGGATGGGCGGAGACATCGTATTTGGTGGTGTTGAAAGCCCGTTCCCGGTGAACGAGGCGGCGACCGACATGATTGGTGCGACCGAGCGCGTCGCGCACGTCGCCGAGTGTTTGCCGGAGATTTGTACCTTGGACTGCGGCACCATGAACTTTGCCGAGGCCGATTATGTCATGACCAACACCCCCGGCGCGCTGCGGGCGATGGGGCAGATGATGACCGATATGGGCGTGAAGCCCGAGATCGAGGCTTTTGACACCGGCCATCTCTGGTTTGCCAAGCAATTGGTGAAAGAAGGGATTCTGGAGCCGAACGCTCTGGTGCAGCTGTGCATGGGGGTGCCGTGGGGCGCGCCGGATGATCTGAACACCTTTATGGCGATGGTCAACAATGTGCCGGATGACTGGACGTTCAGCGCGTTCTCGCTGGGGCGGAACCAGATGGCTTATGTGGCGGCGACCGTGCTGGCAGGGGGCAACGTGCGCGTGGGGCTTGAGGACAATCTTTGGCTGGACAAGGGCGTTCTGGCCGAGAACTGGCAGCTGGTTGAGCGGGCAGGTACCATCATCGAGAACATGGGTGCGCGGGTGATCGGGCCGCAGGAAGTTCGTGAGAAACTGGGGTTGGTGAAGCGGGCACCCAAGGGCTGAGAACCCATCTTGCGCCCAACAGCAGAAAAGGGCAGGCCGGGGCATCGGCAGAAGGAATGAGATGATGCGTTTGTTGCCTTTGACGTTGGTCGCCTCCGGTATGATAGCCCTGATTGGGTGCCTGCCAGAAGGCGACGAAACCACTGGCAAGCCTGTCGAGTCTGAGCGAACGGCATGCGAAGCCCAGGGTGGCACCTATGAGATCGGTGGTCTGGCGCAAAGCTATGTTTGTTTCACGCCCTTGCCGGACGCTGGCGCCACCTGTGAAAAGGAAACCGATTGTGCAGGCTTCTGCCTTTCGGAAACAAGACAATGCAGCGCGGTCACGCCGCAATTCGGGTGCATACCGCACCTGGATGAAACGGGGCGTGAGCTGGTGATTTGTATCGATTAGAGGACAGCATGACGAAAACAGCAGCGATTATCGGTGGTGGCGTGATCGGCGGCGGATGGGCCGCCCGGTTTCTGCTTAATGGATGGAACGTGCGGGTTTTCGATCCGGATCCAGAGGCCGAGCGCAAGATTGGTGAGGTTCTGGACAATGCGCGGCGATCTTTGCCGGGGCTGAGTGATGTGCCTTTGCCAGCAGAAGGAACGCTGACGTTTCACGGTGATCTGGCCGATGCCGTTCAGGGGGCTGTCTGGATACAGGAAAGCGTGCCGGAGAGGCTCGATCTGAAACTGAAGGTATACAAGGGTTTGCAGGAGACGTGTGATCCGGGTGCGATCATCGGGTCCTCAACCAGCGGGTTCAAGCCATCTGAGCTGCAAGAGGGGGCGCTGCGGCCCGAGCAGATCGTTGTGACGCATCCGTTCAACCCGGTTTATCTGCTGCCGTTGATCGAACTGGTGCCGACCGACAAGAACCCGCCAGAGATGGTGGCGCTTGCGCAGGATCTGCTGAAATCGGTGGGTTTCTTTCCGTTGCATATCAAGAAGGAAATCGATGCGCATATTGCCGATCGGTTCCTCGAAGCGGTCTGGCGCGAGGCGCTGTGGCTGGTCAAGGACGGCATCGCCACGACCGAGGAAATTGACGAGGCGATCCGTATGGGCTTTGGCATCCGCTGGGCGCAGATGGGTCTGTTCGAGACCTACCGTGTCGCAGGGGGCGAGGCCGGGATGCGGCATTTCATGGCGCAGTTTGGGCCTGCGCTCAAATGGCCCTGGACCAAGCTGATGGATGTGCCTGAATTCACCGATGAGCTGGTCGATATGATTGCAGATCAGTCGGATGCGCAGTCTGGCATGCACTCGATCCGCGAGTTGGAACGCATCCGCGACAACAACCTCGTGGGTATGATGCGGGCGCTCAAGGCGCAGAATTATGGGGCCGGGGCGGTGCTGAACCAGCATGATGCGGCTTTGAAGCCCGGCGCTTTGCCGACGCTGGATCAGGCGGATTTGAGCCAGCCGATCCTGACACTTTCGCGCGCCGTTCCCTTGGATTGGACCGACTACAACGGTCACATGAACGAGGCGAAATATCTGGAAGCATTTGCCGCCGCCACCGACCGGTTCATGGAGATCATCGGATGCGACATGGACTATATCCAATCGGGCGGCAGCTATTTCACCGCTGAAAACCACATCCGTTACATGAACGAGGTCCACGCGGGCGCAAAGATCGACGTGCGCACGCAGATGCTGCTGGGGCAGGGCAAGAAGCTGCATGTGTTCCATGAGATGTATGCGGGCGAGACGCTGCTGGCGACCGGCGAAAGCTTTTTGCTGCATGTCAGCCTGGAAACCCGTCGCCCCAGTGCGCCATCGCCCGAGATCGAGGCCGCGATGGCGCGGATTGCCGAGGCTCAGGCCGGGTTGCCTTATCCCGAAGGTGCAGGGGCGGCGATCCGCAAACCGGCATGAGCGGCAAGGTCCTGATCACGGCCGGAGCATCGGGCGTCGGGCGCGCGATGGCCGAAGCATTCGATGCGGCAGGTGCCGAAGTCTGGGTTGCTGATCTGGATGCGGATGCATTGGCGCAGTGCCCGCCGCATTGGAGGCGTAGCCAGCTTGACGTATCTGATGAGGCAGCGGTTGAAGCGTTGTTCGCCGAACTCAGGACCGCATGGGATGGGTTGGACGTGCTCTGCGCCAATGCCGGTATTGCCGGGCCGACGGCCCCAGTTGAGGATGTGGCCTTAACCGATTGGCGAACCTGTCTTTCCGTGAATCTTGAGGGCGCGTTCCTGTGCAGCAAATACGCCGCCCCGATCATGAAACAGCAGCGCAGCGGAGCGGTTCTGATCACCTCGTCCACGGCGGGTCAGTACGGATATCCCAACCGTGCGCCTTATGCGGCGGCGAAATGGGGGATGGTGGGACTTGGCAAGACACTGGCGATGGAGCTTGGGCCACATGGTATCCGCTGCAACGTCATCTGCCCCGGCTCAGTCGAAGGCCCCCGGATGGAGGGCGTGCTGCAACGCGAGGCCGCAGCCAAGGGCATGACCCGCGATCAGGTCTATGACGGCTATGCTTCGGGCACGTCTATGGGCCGCTTTGTCGAGGCTCGGGACATCGCGAATATGGCCGTGTTCCTCGCGTCAGATGCGGCGCGGCTGGTGTCGGGTCAGGTGATCGCCGTGGATGGTCATACAGTCAATCCCGACCCGAAGCTCTAATCTAGCCCTGATTTGGCCCCCGGATCTGGCGGATGGCGCTGCGGACGGCTTGCCAGTCCTGCGCCTCCTGCGGGTTTCCGGCGGCTTCGCATTCTCGCATCTTCTGTGCGGCTTCTGCCTCGGCCCGATCCCCGTGGGCGGTGTAGAGGGCACGTGCGTATTCAGCGGTTTTGAGTGCGTCCATTCCTGTCATCCTCCATCTCAGATCGGAATGTCTGATGGTTCGCGCCCGACGACTATACTACAGGATCGCGCTCAGGTCATTCCCGCGTGATCTGCTGCCGTAGTTGCTGCAGATAAGAGGGGAATTCGCGGGCGGTCATATCGGCCTCACGCACCAGCCGGTCGAAATGGCGGGTGAAGACCTCGATCCTGTCGCGGTCGCGAAACGCCATATAGTGGCTGCCTGCGTAAAAGACACAGAGCAGGGGGCCGAAAATCGTAACGGGCGCGGAGTAAAGCCGTTTGGCATCATAGAGATAGATGCGCAACCGGGGATAGAGCTGTTCCCAGAGGTTTAGCAGGTGATCGATCTGATCCAGCCGGATTTGCAGGGGCAGGCCCTCGTAATATCCGGTGGCGTGGGCAAAGCTGTGAAGTTCATACAACGGCATCGCGACTTCATAGTCTGATTGCGCGCTGCGCATCCAGGACAGCCGGTCCTCGGACGCGCCAATCGCCTGATCTGCCGTACGACCCAGATGCGGGGCATATTCCCATTCCAGCACGGCGCGGGTCTTGAGCATGTCGGGCAAGGTGGCGGGGACATAGCGGATTTTGTAGCCTGCGGCCTCCTGATGCCATTCGAAGATGCGTTCATCGACCAATGCGCGGGCGGCCTCGGTCAGGGTCAGGGAACTGGCAAGCAGCTCCGCAGCGCTTTCGGGACGGTCCGAGAGCCCCAGCAACCAATCAACCGAGACGCCGAGCGCCGAGGCGCAGCTGCCCACCACATGCGCGTTGGGCAGGCGCGCGCCTGCTCCGGTCAACAGTTGTGAGATGGTCGAGCGATCCACGCCGATGTCACGTGCAAGGGCGCTTTGACTGACATCCCGGTCCTGCATCGCGCGGGCAAGACGGTGGCGGAACTGCGCGGCGCGGTCGCGTTTGTCGACTTTATCAAGCATATGTTGATTTATATCACATATGTTGAAGATTGTTAATCATATTCAGAATTCCCGAACCGTGGCCCTGTCTGTAACGCTGAAATGACAAAAACAATAAATGGGGTCCGGAATGGAGACGCGACGAAGATCGGTCGTGAAGGCTGTGGTGTGGAATGTGATGGGGCTGGCGGTGATGACGCTGGTTGGCCTGATTGCCACGGGATCAGCCGCTGTCGGAGGGGTGCTGGCGCTGGTCAACACGGCGATCGGCCTGACGCTCTATGTGATTTACGAGCGTATCTGGGCCGGTATCGCGTGGGGTCGCAATGGCTGACCCCACGACGCCGAAATCGCCTGAATGGGTCACTTTTGGCCTGATTGTTGGATGTTACCTCGCCTGGCTGGGTACTTTGTTCTGGCTGGCCGGTGCGACTCTGTGGTTGGCCATCCCCGCGATGGGGTTGATCGCCGCGCTGCATTCGTCGCTGACACATGAGGCGCTGCACGGGCATCCGTTTCGACAGAAATGGCTGAATGAGGCGCTGATGGCGTTGCCCCTGACACTTTTCATCCCGTTCAACCGGTTCCGCGACCTGCATCTGGCGCATCATTGCGATGCCAACCTGACCGACCCTTATGACGACCCGGAAACCAATTATCTTGATCCTCAGGTCTGGGCCGGTCTGGGGATGTGGCAAAAGCGGCTTTACCTGCTGAACAACACTCTATTGGGGCGCATGGTTTTAGGGCCTGCTATTGGACAGTTGGCCTTTATGCGGGATGAATGGCGCGGCGCGCGGCGCGGTGATCGGGATATTCTGCTGGCCTGGGCCTTGCATCTGCCCGGAGTGGCTGCGGTGCTTTGGATCGTTTCCCTGTCGCCGATGCCAATCTGGGCGTTTGTCCTGTCGGCCTATATCGGGTTGGGTCTGGTCAAGATCCGCACCTTTCTGGAGCATCGCGCACATGAGAAATCCCGTGCGCGCACCGTTATCGTCGAAGATCGCGGCCTTTTGGCTTTTCTGTTTCTGAACAACAACCTGCATGTCGTTCATCACATGAATCCCGCAGCCCCCTGGTACCGTCTTCCCGCGCTTTATCGGGCCGGCAAAGAGCGGTATCTGGCTTGCAATGAATCCTATGTCTATCGCTCTTACGCGCAGATATTCCGGGACTATTTCTGGCGCGCCAAGGATCCGGTGGCGCATCCGCTCTGGCCAAAGCTCTGATTTAACGACAGAAGGGAAGCCATGAGTTTGTGGATTCCCATCACCCTCGCAGCCGCGACGTTTCAGACCGTGCGGTTCATGCTGCAAAAATCGCTGAGCAGCGTGAAGCTGTCGGCCGCCGGGGCAACCTTTGCGCGGTTTGCCTATTCCATGCCGCTGGCGCTGTTGGGTCTGTTCATAGCGCTGCAGGTGACGGGGTTTGAGTTGCCGACGCTCACGGCGCGGTTCTGGGTGTTTGCTGTGATCGGCGGGACCACACAGATTCTGGCGACGATCTGCGTGGTCGCCTTGTTCAAACAGCGCAACTTTGCGGTCGGGATCACGTTCAAGAAAACCGAGGTTATTCAAACCGCTATCGTCGGGTTTCTCATCCTCGGGGATCAGATTTCAACCGGTGCGTTGGGGGCCATTCTGCTGGGGCTGATGGCAGTTCTGTTGCTGTCCAAAACACCCGGTGGCGAGGGTGCATGGTGGCGCAATTTGACCAACAAGGCCTCGCGCCTTGGGCTGGGGTCCGGGGTGTTGTTTGCTTTTTCCTCGGTCACCTATCGCGGCGCGTCGCTGGAACTTGGGGACAATGACGCGTGGTTCCGTGCGCTGGTGACGTTGGCCGTGGTCGTCAGCTTCCAGTTCCTCAGCATGGGGATTTGGCTGTTGTGGCGCGACCGGGCCGAGTTGCGCGCGGTGTGGCAGACACGAAGCACTGGTGTCTTTGTCGGCCTCACCAGTCTTGGCGGCTCGTTCTGTTGGTTCTTCGCCTTCACGCTGCAAAACGCGGCTTACGTGAAGGCGTTGGGGCAGGTGGAGCTGATCTTCAGCCTGTTTGCTTCGCTGCTGTTCTTCCGTGAAAGCATCACCCGGCGAGAGATCGCCGGGATTGCCTTGCTGGGTCTGTCGATACTGGCGCTGGTGTTGGCGATTTAAGACGCGTCTGCATCCGCCAGAGCAGAAGTTCCCGCGCGCCGCTCTTCAAAGCTGAGAGCGATGAAGCTGGGCAGATGATCGCCCATGCCCACCACTGCTGGACCAGCATCATCGCGGCGACCGCGGCCGCGACCCTTGGACTCACGATCCTTCTTGCCTTCGCTCTTCTTGCTCTCGGCAGGTTTGGCTTTTTTCTCGGGCTTCGGCTTTTCGGCCTTTGGTTCTTCTTTGACCGGATTGTCGATGCGCGGAATGTCTTTCTGAATCAGCTTTTCGATTGCATCCAGAGCCTTCTCGTCGCGACCCGAACAGATCGTGACGGCCTTACCCTCGCGTCCGGCGCGACCGGTGCGGCCAATGCGGTGAACGTAATCCTCGGCATGGCTGGGGACGTCGAAGTTGAACACATGGCTGACCGAGGGGATATCTAGACCCCGTGCGGCCACGTCCGAGGCTACCAGCAGGCGCAGCGAGCCATCGCGGAACCCGTCCAGCGTTTTCATCCGCTGCGACTGATCCAGATCGCCATGGATGGCGGCGGCGTTATAGCCGTATTTCTTCAGTGACTTCGCGCAGATATCCACGTCCGTCTTGCGGTTGCAGAAGATGATGGCGTTGGTGCATTTTTCACCTTCGGCGTCGATCAGAGCGCGAAGGACCTTGCGCTTGCCGCTGGCCTCGCGGTCGCGGCGACCGCCTTTGAACAAGACGACGCCCTGTTCGATGGTTTCCGAGGCGGTGGCCTGACGGGCAACCTCGATCCGGGCAGGGGCGGACAGGAAGGTATCGGTGATGCGCTCAATCTCCGAGGCCATGGTGGCCGAGAAGAACAGCGTCTGGCGGGTAAACGGCGTCAGCGAGAAGATGCGTTCGATATCGGGGATAAAGCCCATATCCAGCATCCGGTCGGCCTCATCTACCACCATGATCTGAACGCCGGTCAGCAACAGCTTGCCGCGTTCGAAATGGTCCAGCAGACGGCCCGGCGTGGCAATCAGTACGTCGACGCCCCGGTCGATCAGGGCGTCCTGTTCCTTGAAGCTGACACCGCCGATCAACAGCGCTTTGGTCAGTTTCACATTTTTGGCGTAGGTGTCGAAGTTTTCCGCCACCTGTGCTGCCAGTTCCCGCGTCGGGCACAAGACCAGCGAGCGCGGCATACGCGCGCGGGCGCGACCCCGGGCCAGCAGGGTGATCATCGGCAGAGTGAAGCTGGCGGTCTTGCCAGTTCCGGTCTGGGCGATCCCCAGAACATCGCGACCCTCAAGCGCAGGTGGAATCGCGCCTTCCTGGATCGGAGTGGGGGTTTCGTATCCGGCTTCCTCAATGGCTTTGAGGACCTTCGGGTTCAGGTTCAGTTCGCTAAACTTTATCATGTATGTCCGGTTCATGCGGACACTAGACCTGGCCCGCGCGTCTGAAATATGCCGGGCCCGGATGGCCATGCGCCCTTTGCGCATAACGGCTGAGGCGGGGCATAACAAAAACGTGGGGCAGGGTCAAATGAAGAGGAGTTCATCTGTCGCATCTCCGCTCAATACGCGAATTTATGCAACAATTCAGATGCTTCCGGGGAAGTGTTTCGCCACTTTCTGATCCAGATTCAAAGGCCGATGCCGGATCAGATCGTGATCTTCCAGCCTTGTGCGCACATCCGCGTCGGCGGCGCTCATTTCATCGTAGAAGGCGCGCAACCCCTCGGGACCCTGTTCCGCTTCGATCCAGCTGAGAAGTTCATGCATGTTCAGGCCACCCCGGTTGCGGGGGACGTTTGGCGTCATGCCCGCCTGATAGGAGCCGCGCTCCATCCGGAAGTTGAGATGCGCCTGCCAATGGTCCCAGCTGGGCGCGTGGCGGTGGCATAGGTCAACCTGCGGCAATTCCGTCTTTACCGGCAGAAGAACCTTGTTCTGGAACAGGTTGTGAATGCGGTAACTGAGATTTTCCATCCCTGTGCGGACAAATAATTTGCCCTGTACATGGCTGAGAAACCCGCCCAGCACAAAGGCCCCGTAGTTCGGATAAAGGTTCTGGACCAAAGCCTCGCGATCAGGGCCGTTCGGGATGTGCGCCTTATAGAGATCTTCGGCCCCGGCGATCGCCTCAATCGGGCGCACCCGGACGGCGGGGGTGGTTTCGGGGATTTCCTGTAGCAGATCAGCGATGGAGTTTGAGGGCCAGAGGAACTCATCCACATCAATATGCGCCAGCCAGTCCAGATGGGTGTTGCGATAGACGAAAGTCGCGTGGGTCGTTTGCCGAATCTGGTGCTTTTCCGGGCACTTTCGTTTGCGTTCTTCCCAAAACGCATCGTCACAGATTCGCGCGCGGATTCTGGGATGTTGTTGCAATGCACGCAGGGCGCGGTGGTTCGGTTCATCCAGATAGATGTACAGCCGATCAGCGCCCAGATCGAGGTGATGGGCGACGTAGCGCAGGATGTCCTCGGTCGGGCCGCGGACCATCGACACGATGCCCCAGGTTGGACGCTCCTGCATCATAGCCGGCCCATCATCCGCCGATCAGGTCATCATTTCTTTGGTCGCGGTCAGATTGAGCGCCGGATAGTCGCGTACGACCCGGTCGATATCCCACTGCAGCCGGGTCAGATAGACGATGTCGCCATCATGATCATTTGCGATGTGCTGCTTGTTGGCGTTGACGAATTTCTCGACCTCTGTCTTCTCACCGCTGACCCAGCGGGCCGAGGTGAACTGAGATGCTTCGAACCGTACGGGCAGGCCATATTCCATCTCGATCCGGCTGGCGAGCACTTCGAACTGCAGCGCGCCGACGACGCCGACGATAAAGCCCGAACCGATTGAGGGTTTGAATACCTTGGCGGCACCTTCCTCGGCAAACTGCATCAGCGCTTTTTCAAGATGTTTGGCCTTTAACGGATCTGCAGCGCGAACAGTTTGCAGCAGTTCCGGCGCGAACGATGGGATGCCGGTCACGCGCAGCGCTTCGCCCTCGGTCAGCGTGTCACCGATGCGTAGCTGGCCGTGGTTCGGAATGCCGATGATGTCCCCGGCCCATGCCTCTTCCGCGAGTTCGCGGTCAGAGGCGAGGAACAGGACGGGGTTCGAGATTGCCATCGGCTTTTTTGACCGCACATGCGTCAGCTTCATGCCGCGTTTGAAGTGGCCCGATGCCATGCGGACAAAGGCCACCCGGTCGCGGTGCTTGGGGTCCATATTGGCCTGCACCTTGAAGACAAAGCCCGCGACCTTCTTTTCGTCCGGTGCGATCTGGCGGGGTTCGGCGGATTGAATCTGAGGTTGCGGGCCATAGGCTCCGATGCCTTCCATCAGTTCTTTGACACCAAACGAGTTGATGGCCGAGCCGAACCAGATTGGAGTCATGTGCCCTTCCAGAACCGCCTGAGGGTCAAGCGCGGGCAGCAGTTCGCGCGCCATCTCGACCTCTTCCAGTAGCTGTTCCAGCAGATGCTCGGGTACGTGTTCGGCCAGCTTGGGATCGTCCAAGCCGTTGATCTGGATGCTTTCTGCCACCTTGTTGCGGTCGGCGCGGTCCATCAGCTCCAACCGGTCGCGCAGCATGTCATAACAGCCGATGAAGTCGCGTCCCACGCCAATGGGCCATGCGGCAGGGGTGACGTCGATGGCCAGCATCTCCTGAATTTCGTCGATGATCTCGAACGTATCGCGGCTTTCGCGGTCCATCTTGTTACAGAAGGTCAGGATCGGCAGATCGCGCAGACGGCAGACCTCGAACAGCTTCTGCGTCTGGCTTTCCACACCTTTTGCACCGTCGATTACCATCACGGCTGCGTCCACGGCGGTCAGCGTGCGATAGGTATCTTCCGAGAAATCGCTGTGGCCGGGGGTGTCGACAAGGTTGAACCGGAAATCCCCATAGTCGAACGACATTGCCGAGGCGGAGACCGAGATACCTCGATCCTTCTCCATTTGCATGAAGTCCGAGCGCGTGCGCCGCGCTTCACCCTTGGCGCGCACCTGACCGGCCATCTGGATCGCGCCCCCGTACAGCAGGAACTTTTCCGTCAGCGTCGTCTTACCCGCATCGGGGTGCGAGATGATGGCGAATGTCCGGCGTCGGGCGATCTCGGGCGGCAGGGTGGGTTGGTTCGAGGTATCAAGCATAGGGGCGCGTATAGGCGGGGAAACCTGCCGAGGCAAGACAAAGGGGGTGGATCGAATCGTGGCCTTATGGCAATAAGAACATATAGTGAACAAATGATGGAGTGAATCAATGAATTTGAAAGAAATCTCAGAAGAACTGGTTGCCGGATGCCGCGAGAATCGGGCCAAGGAAAACCTCGGGAAGCTCTACGCGCCTGATGCTGTTTCGGTTGAGGGTCAGGATTTTGCCGGTATGGGGCGCGAAACGCATGGTGTTGAGGCCATTCGTGGCAAGCATGAATGGTGGGAGGGCGCGCATGAGGTGACAGGCGCGTCGGTCAGTGGCCCGTACCCGCATGGCGAGGATCGCTTTGCCGTGATCTTCGAGGTGCAAGGCAAGGTGAAAGAAACCGGCGAAAACTTTGATATGAAAGAGGTCGGTGTCTATCACGTGGCCGATGGCAAAATCGTTCGGGAAGAGTTCTTCTACTGAGCAAGCTATACATTCTGGTCTTCCTCTGCGGGCCGGTGCTAGATGTGCGGAAGATTTGGGGAGGATCAGAATGGATCTGGGAATACGCGGAAAACGCGCGCTGGTTTGTGCCAGCAGCAAAGGCTTGGGGTTGGGCTGTGCCGAAGCATTGGCCGAGGCCGGAGTCGATCTGGTGATGAACGCGCGCGGGGCCGAAGCGCTTGAGGCCGAGGCGACGCGGTTGCGGGCTGAATATGATATCGACGTGCAGACGGTGGCCTGTGATGTGACCTCGGCTGAGGGCCAGGCGCAGGTGATCGAAGCAGCACAGAACGTTGATATCCTTGTGACAAATGCGGGTGGGCCTCCGCCCGGACTATGGTCGGACTGGGAACGGGACGATTTCATCAAAGCGCTGGATGCCAACATGCTGACGCCGATTGCGTTCATCAAGGCCCTGCTGCCGGGGATGATGGACAAGGGCTGGGGCCGGGTGGTGAACATCACTTCGCAATCCGTTCGCGCGCCGATTGCCGTTTTGGGCCTGTCCAATGCAGCGCGGACTGGATTGACCGGTTATGTTGCGGGCACCTCACGTCAGGTGGCGCCTCATGGTGTGACCATCAACAACCTTCTGCCGGGTATTCATGCCACCGACCGGGCCGATGCGCTGGACAGCAATGTTTCGCTGCAGAAGAATATCTCGATTGAGGACGCTCGGGCCGAGCGCGCCGCAACGATCCCGGCCCGGCGCTATGGCACGCGGCAGGAGTTTGGGGCGGCCTGCGCCTTCCTGTGCTCGCAGCATGCCGGGTTTATCGTCGGGCAGAATATCCTGCTTGATGGCGGCGGCACCAATCTGACGATGTAATCATGGCGCAGGGTTATTCGCTCAAGGATCAGTTATTCAACGCTGAAAAAACGAACTATCTCAGCGGTTTGTTTTCTGACGTTGAGGCAAGTTTCGATGCTTCGGCGTTTGAGGCGCAGGTGATGTCACGCCTGCCGGATCTTGAATTGAAGGAGCGGATGGCCTGGATCGCTGAATGCCTGCAACAGGCCGTTCCGGGCGATCTGCCACAGGTTGCACCGGTGATCCTGCGCGCATTACCGCCCCCGCTTGATCCCGACAAGACGGATGACGATTTCGGCGACTTCATCTTTGCGCCGTTGGGCGATTGGGTGGTCTCGGTCGGGCTGGATCATCCGGAGCTGGCATTGGACGTGATTGAGGAGCTGACCCAGAGGTTCTCGATGGAATGGGCGATCCGTCCGTTTCTGAACCGGCATCCCGATTTGGTGCTGGAGCGGATGCAGGACTGGTGCGGGCATTCCAGCTATCATGTCCGCCGACTGGTCAGTGAAGGAACGCGACCTCGGTTGCCATGGGGGCAGGGAATTGGGTTGGACCTGTCTGATCCGCTGCCGCTGCTGGATCGGTTGCATGGTGACCAGACGCGCTATGTCACGCGGTCGGTGGCCAATCACCTGAATGACATCACCAAGAAAAACCCCGATCTGGTGCTGGAGCGATTGCAGGGCTGGCGAAACGGCGGGCAGCAATCCGGGGATGAGTTGTCGTGGATGACGTCGCATGCATTGCGGGGATTGGTGAAATCGGGCCATCCGGGTGCGATGACAGCGCTGGGATACGACCCCGAGGCCGATATATCGGTTGATGTTCAGGTGAACGGAGATGCCCGGATCGGGGAAGCGCTGGACTTTTCGACCACGCTCGCGGGTGCAGCCAAGCAACCGGTTCTGGTGGATTATATCATTCACTTTCAGAGACCTGGGGGCAAAGTCTCACCCAAGGTTCATAAACTCAAACAAACAGTTCTTGTGGACGGCACGCTGACGCTGTCGAAGCTTCATAAGCTCAAAGGCAATGCTACTACCTTTAAACTGGTGCCCGGTCCGCATCGGTTGGAAATACAGGTGAATGGACGTGTTCGCGCAAGCGTTCCGTTTGAGCTTTTGGCCTGAGTTGGGTCACGCTTTCGTCAGATTACGTGCCTCTGGATTGCGGCTCGTATGGGGTGGCATTAGCTGCTGTACAATCGACTGAAAGAAGGAATGCTCAGATGAAGCATGAGGCTGTGCAGAACTACTATGGCGAAGTGCTTCAGGGTAGCGCCGATTTGCAGACGAACGCGTGTTGTACTCCGGATGACATGCCGGATCACGTCAAAGGAATTCTGTCGCAAATTCATGATGATGTGCTGACACGTTACTATGGTTGCGGATTGATTGCCCCGCTGGACCTTGAGGGGATGAGCATCCTTGATCTGGGCTGTGGTGCAGGGCGGGACGTGTATGCTTTGTCTGCGATGGTGGGTGAGACGGGCCGCGTTGTGGGAGTGGACATGACGCCCGAGCAACTGGACGTGGCGCGCGCGCATCAGGAGTTCCAAGCCAAGGCTTTTGGGCATTCATCCAGCAATGTCGAATTCCACCACGGCTATATCGAAAAGCTGGATGAGCTGGATTTGGAACCCGGAAGCTTCGATATCATCGTGTCGAACTGCGTGATCAATCTGGCGACCGACAAGGCCGCGGTTCTGCGCGGTGCGCATCGGTTGCTGAAAGAGGGCGGCGAGATGTATTTCTCGGACGTCTATGCTGATCGCCGGGTGCCCAAAGCGATGGCCGAGGATGAAGTTTTGTACGGCGAATGTCTGTCAGGTGCGCTTTACTGGAATGACTTTCTGTCGATGTCACGCGAAGCGGGATTTGGTGACCCGCGCCGGGTCACGCATCGACCGCTGACCATTGAAAACCCGGTTCTGGAACAACGCGTTGCGCCTTTGAGCTTTATCTCGGCAACTTACCGTTTGTTCAAACTGTCCGGGCTGGAACCCGCTTGCGAAGATTATGGTCAAGCCGTGATTTACAAGGGCACGATCCCCCACGCGCCGCACAGGTTCGTGCTGGACGATCACCATGCCATTGAGGCCGGTAAGGTCTTTCCTGTCTGCGGCAACACCAGGATGATGCTGCAGGATACACGATTTGCCCGGCATTTTGAGTTCATCGGCGATTTCTCGACCCATTACGGTATCTTCGAAGGTTGCGGCGGTGACAGCCCGTTTGTTGTCGAGGGCGACACAGCGTCCACCGGGTGTTGCTGACGCCTTGCGCCTGAGAGGCGGGGTTGTTATCCCCGCCTAAGCCCGATGGATTTGATCGGGAAAAGGCTACGGGGTCCATCGGTGAACGTGACGACAACTCCTCCGCGACTGGAGATCCGCAATATGGTGGCGCGCTTTGGCGGGCGGACCGTTGTGGATGATGTCTCGCTGACGGTGCAGGCGGGGCAGGTCACCTGTCTGCTGGGGCCGTCGGGCTGTGGTAAGTCGACCACCTTGCGGATGATCGCGGGGGTTGAGATGCAGACCTCGGGCGAGATCTATGTCGATGGCAAGCTGATCTGCGATACGGTGTTCCGGGTGCCACCCGAGCGGCGCGAGATCGGCCTGATGTTTCAGGACTTTGCCCTGTTTCCGCATCTGAGCGTCGCTGACAATGTGGGCTTTGGCCTGAAGGGCAGCAAAGACGAAAAACGCGTCCGGGTTGAAGAATTGCTTACCAAGGTCGACCTGATGCGCTTCATCGATGGCTTCCCGCATCAGCTTTCGGGCGGGGAGCAGCAACGGGTGGCGTTGGCCCGTGCCCTCGCGCCACGTCCGCGGATCATGTTGATGGATGAGCCATTCTCGGGCCTCGACAACCGTTTGCGTGACGGAATCCGGGATGAGACGCTGGCGATTCTCAAGGAAGAAGACGCCGCCGTTCTGCTGGTCACGCATGAGCCGGAAGAGGCGATGCGGATGGCCGATGAAATCGCATTGATGCGGCGCGGCAAGATCGTGCAGCAGGGCGCGCCGTATAACGTCTATACCCGCCCTGCGGACAAGGCTGCCGTAGCATTCTTCAGTGATGTCAACGTTCTGCAGGCGCAGGTTAATGGGGCGTTGGCGCAAACTCCCTTTGGTCGCTTTTTGGCACCCGGCGTGCTGGACGGAACCGATGTCGAAATCGTTTTTCGACCGCAACACGTGAAACTGGATTTTGATCGCAACGGCAAAGGCCCGATGCCCACGCCGACCGATGGCGTGGCTGCTCGCGGCGTGGTCGAGAGAGCCCGGTTTCTGGGCAATGAAAGTCTTGTCGAGTTCCGGATGGACTATGACGGATCGATCCTGAAAGCGACGGTTCCGAATGTCTTTGTGCCGAAAGAGGGGCGCGTCATGTGGCTGACCATCCGCCGCGATCGGTGCTTTGTATTCCCGGCCTGAGGCCTTAAGACCACGATTTCCGTCCGAGTGGTGCGCGAATGCCGCAGATTGGGCCCGCCGGTCGCTTGCCGCAGCGCTGGGGCGGGTCTATCAAGGGCGAAACGCAGGGGTGGACCGGGCATGCGCATTCTTCTGACAAATGATGACGGCATCAACGCGCCGGGCCTTATCGTGCTTGAAGCGATAGCCAAAGAGCTGGCCAGGCCTGACGGAGAGATCTGGGTTGTGGCCCCGGCCTTCGAGCAATCAGGGGTAGGCCATTGCATCAGCTATACGCATCCGATGATGGTCGCCAAGCTGGGTGAGCGCCGGTTTGCGGCCGAGGGCTCTCCGGCGGATTGCGTGTTGGCGGGGCTGCATGACGTGATGAAAGATACGCCGCCCGATCTGGTTTTGTCCGGTGTGAACCGAGGTAATAACTCGGCGGAAAATGCATTGTATTCCGGTACGTTGGGCGGCGCAATGGAAGCGGCTTTGCAGGGTGTTCCTGCAATAGCGTTGTCGCAATTCTTCGGTCCGCGCAATCTGGGTCTGGACGATCCCTTTGAGGCTGCGGCCCGCCATGGCGCGGCGCTGATCCGCCGCATTCTGGATGCAACACCGCAGGCACAGGGCGATTATCGGCTGTTTTACAATGTGAACTTTCCACCGGTTCCAGCCGATGAGGTTCTGGGTACTCGGGTGGCGTCACAAGGATTCCGCCGCGATACTCATTTCTCGGTCGAGCCGCACAGCTCGCCCTCGGGCCGCAGGTTCCTTTGGATCAAAGGTGGGTATCAGCACAACCCGACTGCACCCGGGACGGATGCGGCGGTGAATCTGGATGGATACATCTCGGTCACGCCGATGCGGGCCGATCTGACGGCGCATGACGCACTTGAGGCGTTGAAGGTCATCGAATGACAGGACCAAGCGCGGAAACCACCATGCAGTTTCTGTTTGCCCTGCGCTCGCGCGGGGTGACTGACGCGCGCGTGCTGGCGGCGATGGAGCAGGTGGACCGGGGACGCTTTGTCAAAGGTTTGTTTGCTAAGCGCGCCTATGAGGATACGCCGCTGCCGATTGCCTGCGGGCAGACGATCAGCCAGCCCTCGGTCGTGGGGTTGATGACGCAGGCGTTGAAGGTGAGCCCTCGGGACACGGTGCTGGAGGTCGGGACCGGGTCGGGCTATCAGGCGGCGATCCTGTCCAAGCTGGCGCGGCGAGTTTATACAGTGGAACGGCACACGCGGCTGGTACGCGAAACCGGGCAGCTGTTTCGGGAAATGGGCCTCACCAATGTCACCGCGATGTTGTCGGATGGTTCGTTTGGTTTGCCCGAGCAGGCTCCGTTTGATCGTATCATTGTGACCGCAGCCGCCGAGGACCCGCCCGGGCCGCTCTTGGCGCAGTTGAAAATCGGCGGTATCATGGTGTTGCCGGTGGGACAATCGGATGCGGTTCAGACCTTGATCCGTGTGACACGCACCGAAACCGGACTGGACTATGACGAACTCTTACCCGTTCGTTTCGTGCCCTTGTTGGAGGGGCTGGGAAAAGACGGAGTTTAAAGGTATATTCAGAGTTATACGCTGGAACCCCGAAGAACAGGGGCAGGTGTTGAGGACAGTATAATGAGAGCAGTTTCTAAATCAGCAATGCGTCGCTGTGCGACAGGTGTGGCCGCCCTGACAATTCTGGCCGGGTGCGAAGGGCCGTTCGATTATGACCTGCGCGGCAATGTCGGCGGATTTTCGACCACTGACGCCGCGCTGGCCGCGACCGCCAGCCGACCCACACCCGATGCGCGTGGCGTGATCACTTATCCCAACTATCAGGTTGCCGTGGCGCGCCGGGGCGACACGGTGGGCGATGTGGCCAGCCGCATCGGCATGCCGGTGGCCGAGTTGGCCCGGTTCAACGGGTTGCAACCCAACGACTCGTTGCGGGATGGGGAAGTTCTGGCCCTGCCACGCTCGGTCGGTGGCGGCGGGAGCGGTGTAGACATTGCGTCCATTGCCGGCACCGCGATTGATGAGGCACCGGATACCGGTTCCGTTCAAACCACTGCCCTGGCACCCGTTCAGACCGCCCCAGCTCCCGCGCCGTCGGGGCCCGAGCCTATCCGGCACAAGGTCAAGCGGGGTGAGACGGCCTATACGATTTCGCGCCTGTATCAGGTGTCGGTCGAGTCGCTGGCCGAGTGGAACGGGCTGGGGTCGGATTTCGCGGTGCGCGAGGACCAGTATCTGCTGATCCCGGTCAAGAACCAGCCAGCGCCGCGTGCTGCCGCACCGGCTGCCACGGCGACCGCGGTGACACAGCCGGGCGAGGGCTCTCCTACACCGACGCCGCCCAGTGCAACGCAACCCCTTCCGGATGAGAAGGTTGCCGTCGCCACGCCTGCGCCGGATGTCACCGCCGAAGCACCCACCAATTCTGGAACATCAGCTCTGGCGCTTCCAGTGGGTGGCACCATCATTCGTACCTATGAGAAGGGTAAGAACGAGGGCATCGATATTGCAGCCGCACCCGGTACTACGGTCAAGGCGGCCGAGGCGGGGACGGTTGCCGCGATCACTGCAGATGCGGATCAGGTTCCGATCATTGTGGTCAAGCACAACAACGACTTGCTGACGGTTTATGCCAATGTCGACAATATCACCGTCAAGAAAGGTGATCGGGTACGTCGGGGCCAGAAGCTCGCTGCCCTGCGCGGTGGCGACAATGCTTATGTGCATTTTGAGGTGCGCCAGGGCTTTGAGTCGGTGGACCCGGAACCCTATCTGAAATGACCGGAATGGCCCGTTCCGGGCCATGCCTCCGGCGGGGATATTTAGGGCCAGATGAAGGGCGGATCACGCGTAAGGATCGTAGTCGCTGAGCCGTTTGCCGGGTTCGTCGGTGAAGAGTTCCGGCAGCGGTCTGATGGATTCGATCAGGTCGATGCGGAAGACGCGGAAGGCATCGCGTAGTTCGCACCAGGCGGTGAGGGTCCAGACGCGTCCCCAGTATTCCATGTGCAGCGGGCGGATCGTGCGATCTGTCAGGGCGCCGTCTATGCGGCGGTAGTTGAGATGCAGTTTCTGGCGTGATTTGATCGCGGCGCGGATCGGAGCCATATGGGCCAGCCCGCGCGTGGCATCGGCAAAGGGATAGACGGCGAATTTCCAGCTGTCGGCCTCGGCAATGACCTGAGTGGGCAGGACGGCATCAATCTTTTCGGCCAGAGATTCGGCGGCGGATTTGAGATCAGGATCAGCAGCCTCGGCCACGATTGCCATGCCGAGGTTCAACGCCTCTAGTTCAGCCGGTGTCAGGTTCAGCGGGGGCAGGGTGATCTGTTCGCGCACCATGTAACCCACGCCACGTTCGCCTTCGACCGGAACGCCCGAGGCCACCAGCGTATCCATGTCGCGATAGATCGTGCGGACCGACACTTCGAGCCGGTCCGCGATATCCTGCGCGCGGTGCAGCTTGCCGTCGCGCAGGATCTGGATGATGTCGAACAGGCGGTCAGTGCGGCGCATGACACGCCGTCCGGACCGCGTTTAGGCGGTCATGTTCCATAGCACATTCTCATGGCGCATCTGGACACTGTCGGGGTCGATCACCGCCATCATCGCAGCGGCGCAATCCTGCTGCATGAAGGCGGCGGCAGCGTCTTGTGCGGATTTCATATCGGTCCAGACGACATAATCCGTCCAGCGGCCATCCTCGCCTTGGCTGAGTTGACGGTGCGCAAAGCCGGGGGCGGCGCGCACGAAGGCCTCGGACGCCTGGCTGAGTTTCACATATTCCTCTGGCGTGGTGCCGTCGGTGAGGGTGAAGGTGACGATTTCTGCGACATGGGTCATGTGGTTCTCCGTTGACCAGGTTTCGATATCGTCTTTCTAGGGCTTTACAACTGACATAAACCTGTCAGTTGTGAAAAGCCAGCCCGCAAAAAATGCGCGATCCGTTCAAATTCGCGCGCAGATTCTGCCTGCCGCACTTTTGCTGGCGCGCGCGCAGGCGTAGACACGAGGCGAGACATATTCCCGGCGCGCTGCGCCGACGTAGAAGGAGACAAGACATGCTCAACAATATCGGCCTTCCCGGCCTGCTGCTGATCGCCGTTGTGGTTCTGGTGCTGTTTGGCCGCGGCAAAATCAGCTCGTTGATGGGTGAAGTGGGCAAGGGCATCACCGCGTTCAAGAAGGGCGTCAAGGACGGCTCGGAAGAGTTGGAACAGGACGCATCCGATCTGGCCAAAGACGTCACCCCTGAGACCGACAAAGACAAGGTCTGAGCCTAGATGTTTGATCTGGGCTGGACAGAGCTTTTGGTCATCGGCATCGTCGCGTTGATCGTGGTGGGGCCGAAGGACCTGCCTGTGCTGTTTCGCAATGTCGGACGGTTCGTCGGCAAGGCGCGCGGTATGGCGCGCGAGTTCAGCACCGCGATGAACGAGGCGGCGGATGAGGCTGGCGTCAACGAGATCAAGAAGGGCCTGAAGGCGGCAACCAATCCGGTGGGCTCTGCGATGGACGGCATCAACGAAGCTGCCCGTGACGTAGCCAAGTCCATCGATCCGACCAAGTTCGACCCTGACAGCGAAACGGGCAAGCTGGCCACCGAACGGGCCGAACAAGCCAAGAAGATTCAGGCCACGACCGCCCGTGCTGCCGCTGAACGCAAGGCCAAGGAAGCTGCGGATGCGCTCGCCAAGGCGGAAGAGGCCGAAGCGGCGTTGAAAACCGAAAGCAAGACATGACCAAGACCGACGAGATCGAGGACAGCTCGGCACCATTGATCGAGCATTTGGCCGAGTTGCGCACACGGCTGATCCACTGCGTTGTGGCGTTCCTGATCGGCATGATCATCTGTTTCACCGTGGCCACGCCGCTGTTCAACTTCCTCACGCAGCCTTTGTGTGAGGTGCTGACCGAGCGTGGGCAGGATTGCGGGCTGATCTTCATCTCGCCGCAGGAAGGCTTCTTTGTCGCCATCAAGGTCTCGTTGCTGGGCGGTTTCATTCTGGCGTTCCCCTATATTGGGATGCAGATGTGGCGGTTCGTGGCGCCGGGATTGTACAAATCGGAAAAGAACGCGTTTCTGCCGTTCATGCTGGCCTCGCCCTTCATGTTCCTGCTGGGGGCGAGCTTTGCGTTCTATGTCGTCACGCCGCTGGCCTATGATTTCTTCCTTGGGTTCCAACAGTTTGGCGCTGAAGGGGAGGCCGTTGCCGAAGGCACGACCGCTCCGCTGAGCGTGGTATTTCAGGGCTCGGCGCAGGAATATTTGAACCTAACCATCAAGTTCATCGTCGCCTTTGGTTTGTGCTTTCAGCTGCCCGTATTGCTGACACTGATGGGCAAGGCAGGCCTGGTCAGCGCCGAAGGTCTAGGCGCAGTGCGCAAATATGCGGTGGTTGGCATTCTGGTGCTGGCAGCGATCGTGACGCCGCCGGACGTGATCACTCAAATCATCCTCTTTGTGGTGGTTTACGGGCTTTATGAGATCTCAATATTCCTTGTGGCTCGTGTCGAGAAAAAGCGCGAAGAACAGCTGCGGGCCGATGGCTACTATGACGATGAAGAAGCCGAGGCAGACGCAGACATGATGCAGGATTACGAAGAGACCAAGTAATCCGCTGCAGGATCTGAAAAGGCGCACCCTGAACCGGCGCGCCTTTTTCATGCGCTGCTCTTGTTGTGCCGCGCGGAACATGGTTGAACGCCGCAAAACACCCCGGAGGAGCCGATGGACGATCAAGCCTTGAACCGCATCGCAGACGCGTTGGAACGAGTGGCGCCTGCGCCCTTGGCTACACCTGATTTCAACGCGGCCCCGGCCTTCGTCTGGCATGTCGAACCCGACCGGCTGGAGCCCGTCACTAAGGTCAATCGGGTCGATCTGGATTTGCTGGTGGGGATCAACAGGTCTCGTGACACTCTGCTGGATAACACACGCCGCTTTGCGGCTGGCTACAAGGCCAATAACGCGCTGCTCTGGGGCGCGCGCGGAATGGGCAAATCCAGCCTTGTCAAAGCCGTCCATGGCACGCTGCAGGATGAGCATCCCGACCTGAAACTGGTGGAACTGCAGCGCGAGGATATGGCCTCGGTCGCGCGCCTGCTGAACCACCTGCGCTCTGCGCCGCACCGGTTCATCCTGTTCTGTGATGATTTGTCATTCAGCCACGATGATCAGCATTATAAGTCGCTCAAGGCGGTACTGGACGGCGGCATCGAAGGCCGCCCTGAGAATGTGGTGTTCTACGCCACCTCGAACCGCCGCCATTTGATGCCGCGTGACATGATCGAAAACGAACGCTCCAGCGCCATCAACCCGTCTGAGGCGGTCGAGGAAAAGGTCTCACTCTCCGATCGTTTCGGTCTGTGGCTGGGCTTCCACCCCTGCGATCAGGACGAATACCTCGCCATGATCGACCGCTACTGCGCCGCTCACGGCGTCAAGGTCGATCCGGAAACCCTGCGCGCCGAGGCCATCGAATGGCAAGCCACCCGCGGTTCGCGTTCGGGCCGCGTGGCCTGGCAATTCTTCGTCGACCTCGCCGGGCGCAACGGCGTTCATATCGCGTAATCCGCCCGCTTCATCTGGCCAAAAATATCCCCGCCGGAGGCATGGCCCGCAAGGGCCATCCCCTATAGCTGCGCCAGAATACGCGCCGCCTCATCCGCAGTGCTGGTCAACACATCTCGATCCTCACCGGGATGGAACCGCGCGCGCACGGCTGTGGGCATCGGGGCAGGCTCAAAAATCGATACGCGCGGACCGGTCCGCGCCGTCTCAGCCGCCCAGCTGCGCGCCAGCGCCATCTGTGCTGCTTTGGTGGCGCCATAGATACCATAGAACTTCTCGCCCGCTTTCGGGTCATCAAAGAACACCGCATGGCCGGCATCGCCAAGCAAGGGCGTCACATACGGGATCAGAACCGAGGTGGCCGTCGCATTGGTGTTAATGGCCTTGGCCCATTCCTTCGGATCAACAAAATGCGCAGGCGTCAGTGCCGAGGTGTGGATCGCCGTGTGCAGCCACAGATCGATCTTGCCCCAGCGGTCATGAATACCCCGGCACAGCGTTGCCATCGCGTTGGGATCGGCGATGTCCATCGGGGCCAGGGTGGCCGAGCCGCCTTTGGCCTGAATGCGGTCGTCCAGTTCTTCCAGCCCGCCTTGGGTACGGGCGACGGCGACGATGTGATAGTCGGGGGAAAGGGCTTCGGCCAGCGCCGCGCCCAACCCGCGCGAGGCCCCGGTAATCAGGGCGATTTTGGTCTGATCGGTCATGAGGGGGGTTTGAACCCGTCCGCGCAAAGCGTCAAGTCAGGATCAACCGCCGGGAATGTCGATCCGGCGGTTCTGGCCGCTTTGTCGCAGCACAACGCCCTGTTCATCAATCGCCATCACGCGACCAGAACCCAGCCGACCGCCGGGTTTCACCTTCTTAACCCGCCCCGAAGACAATCGGACCAGAGCCTGCAGTTCGGCCTTTGGGCCAAATACGCCCAGGACCGAAACCGAATTCTTCTTCAACGCACCCCGCTGCGTGGCTGCGCTTTTGACCGTTGTATTTGCCATGATCTGCGGTCGGGCTATGCGCCCCGACCCCGTATAGTGAGTGGTTCGAGGCGCCGCGTAACATGGGCTATGTCGGAGCTAAAGAGCCGTTATGTTCACATTTGGGGGAGCAGAAATGCCACCCGGGCAAGCCGCTGTGGACTCAGCAAAAATGATGAGCGGATTTTGACCGAGAGCACTTATAGCCAAGCCGCAACTGGCCTTCTATGCCATCGCTCAATGGATTGCCTGTCAGACAACGTTCAGCCCGAGGCCAGTTTCGCCGCGTTCCATGAGCTGCCGACCACCTGCATATCCTCACGCTTCTTGCTGACCCGGCTGCTGTTTTCGAGGCTGTCCAGATAGTCCTCGTTCACCCCGGTGATGTAGTTTCCGTCAAAGCAGGAACAGTCGAAGGCTTCGATCTCGGGGTTACCTTCCTTGGCGGCCCAGATCAGATCGTCGAGATGCTGATAGAACAGCGCATCTGCGCCCAGTTCCTCACGGATTTCTTCGATCTCTTTGCCATTGGCAACCAATTCGGCCTTGGTGGGCATGTCGATGCCATAGACGTTGGGATATTTCACCGGCGGTGAGGCGCTGGCGATATAGACCTTCTTTGCACCGGCCTCGCGGCACATCTGGACGATCTTCTTGATTGTATTGCCACGCACAATCGAGTCGTCGATCAGCAACACGTTATGCCCGTCGAACTCCAACGGCACCGCGTTGAGTTTGCGGCGCACGGATTTCTGCCGTTCTTCCTGACCGGGCATGATGAAGGTGCGGCCTACATAGCGGTTCTTCACCAGGCCCTCGCGGTAAGGAATGCCGGTGATCTTGGCTGCTTCGAGCGCGACAGGGCGGGCGCTGTCTGGAACGGGGATGATCCGATCGATCTGAAGGCCCGAGTCTTGAATTTGCTTTGCCAGCGTTTGGCCCATCCGCATCTGGGTCTTGTAGACCGATACGCCATCCAGCAAGGAATCTGGCCGCGCCAGGTAGACATACTCGAAAATACAAGGGGTCAGCTTGCCTTCGACGGCTTGGAACTCATGCATGTTGCCGTCAAGATCGATCAGAATCGCCTCGCCGGGGCGCAGGTCGCGCAGCTTATCAAACCCGTTGATGCCAAAGGCCACATCTTCCGAGGCGAAAGCATAATCATCCCCAACGCCCGGTGCCTCGCGTTTCGCCACTGAAAGAGGCCGGATGCCATAGGGATCACGGAAGGCCAGCATGCCGACGCCGGCGACCAGACAGATCACCGAATAGGCGCCCTGAATGCGCTCCATCGTCATTTTCACGCCGGCAAACAGGTTGCGGATCGGGTCGGCGTTGCCATTCACCTTGATCGCATCAGCGACCTTGTCGGCCAGCACGTTCAGCAGGACCTCGGAATCCGACGTGGTGCGCAGGTGGCGGCTGTACTTGGCCGTGACCTTCTCGCGCTGTTCTTCGGTGTTGGTGATGTTGCCGTTATGGACGAGGTAGATGCCATAAGGGGCGTTCACGAAAAACGGCTGCGCCTCGGCCGCGCTGAGCGAGCCTGCGGTGGGATAGCGCACATGGCCCATGCCGACCTTACCCAGCAGGGTTTCGGCGTCGCTGGCGTTGAATACATCCTTGACGAGGCCGTTGGCCTTTTTCTCGCGGAAGAATTCACCATTATAGGTCACGATGCCTGAGGCATCCTGACCCCGGTGCTGCAGCATCAGCAACCCGTCATAGATTTCCGCAAAGACATCATGTGTCCGGCTTGCGATCCCCAATATCCCACACATACACGGGCTCCAATTTCTATGACTTGTTCTGGCTGGCGTTTCGGTCGGGTCGGCTGCGGGTCGGTATCCGAATGTGGTGTTGTTGACCGCTCAGGCGGCAAACAGGCACAAGCGCGAGGGCGGCTAGTGCGAAAGAAAACAGATACAGCAAGATCGGCAGCTCCGATTCCATCTCGGTACGGCCTCCACATAATGCCAAACGATGCGTGTGTCATCAAAGGATCACATTTGTGATTTGCCACAGGCGAGATTTGTACATGCCGTGGGTTTGGGATGACAAATGGGCAGACCTATGCTGTCATATGTTCGCGAGTGTTTTTGCAGACACTCTGGCAACACTGGGTGGAGCACAGCTATGTGGCAACACAAACAGAACAGGCCAAAAGAAGAACCCGTCAAACGGCGGTGTCATCGCTGTCGCGGGGCCGGCCGCGCACCCTGTGAGATCTGCAAAGGCAGCGGCGAGGTGGTCAAGAGTCGCGACCAATTCGGCAAACCTATCTCAAGCCGGTGCGACGGGTGTTTTGGGCTGAAAAGCATCCGGTGCAATATCTGCGGTGGAGAAGGGTTCGTTTGATCCCTGCGGCCTGGGCATGAAAAAGCCCGGTCGAAGCCGGGCTTTCATCAGTTCAGTTTGACTGCGTTCAGCCTTCCGACGCGCTGTCTGCGGTGCAGCTGGCAACCAGCTGTTCATACTGGGCGGTGACCCAACCCAGCGCAGCTTCGGGGTTTTGTTCTTCGATTTTACCGCTGAACTGTTCGAACACTTTGGCCGAGCGGCTTTCGTCGACGATTGTATAGGACTGACCGGTCATCACGGTGTCGTAGACAAAGAACGCAATCGCAACCAGCAGGATGCCGCGTGCAATGCCGAAGAAGAACCCAAGCGCCTGATCCAGCCCGCCAATCGCCGAGCGTTGCACCAGCGATGAGAACAGCGGTGTAAAAATGCTAACCACGATCAGAGCGATTGCGAAGACCGCAGCAAAGCCGGTAATAACCGAAAGCTCGCAACTGTCGCGCAGGAACTCTCCGACCACCGGGACCTCTTTCACCAGCGGCACGGCTTGCGGTGCGAAGATGAATGCCAGAACGGCGGCGGCGACCCAGCCCGCGATGGCCAGAACCTCGCGCATGAAACCGCGTGAGTAGGCCAAAAGGCCTGACAGCACGATGATCAGGGCGACAACCCCGTCAATTATTGTAAAACCTTCCATGGCCCTCGCCTGTTCTTTTTACTGCCCCTCGGGGCGCGACCTTAACCTGCTCCGAAGGTTTCGCCAACAAACCCCACCAAATCAGAGGGTCGGGTGAGTGTCAGACCTGCCACAGTGCCGGTTTTGCCACCCGCCGGAGCAATTGCCGCTGTGAAACCAAGTTTTTGCGCTTCTTTCAACCTGTTTTCGGTTTGTGGGGCGGGTCTAAGTGCCCCCGACAGCGAGATTTCTCCGAAAACCACAGTATCGGCAGGCAGGGCGGTATCTTCGCGGGCGCTGAGCAGTGCGGCGGCAACCGCGAGGTCTGCGGCGGGTTCAGAGACTTTCAACCCTCCGGCCACGTTGAGATAGACATCGAGCCCGGCAAAGGGGATGCCGCAACGGGCTTCGAGTACGGCGAGGATCATGGCGAGCCGCCCGCTGTCCCATCCCACCACCGTGCGTCGGGGCTGCGAATGGGGCGAGGGCGCAACTAGTGCCTGCAGTTCGACTAACACGGGGCGGGTGCCTTCGATGCCTGCGAAGACGGCTGATCCGGGGCAGGGTGTGCCACGCTCCGACAGGAACAGGGCCGAGGGGTTGGTAACCTGGGCCAGACCCTTGCCCGTCATCTCGAATACGCCGATCTCATCCGCCGGGCCAAAGCGGTTCTTGACCGCGCGCAGGATGCGGAACTGGTGTCCACGCTCACCTTCGAAATAGAGTACGGTATCGACCATATGTTCGACAACGCGGGGGCCAGCGATCTGGCCTTCCTTGGTGACATGGCCAACCATGATGATCGACACGCCGTGGCGTTTGGCGAATGTCGTCAGTTCATGCGCTGCGGCGCGGACCTGACTGACCGAGCCCGGCGCGCTATCCACATTGTCAGCCCACATGGTCTGGATCGAGTCGATGATGGCGAGGCCTGGTTTTTCGGCCTCTAGCGTGGTGAGGATGTCGCGCAGGTTGGTCTCAGCGGCCAGTTGGACGGGCGATTCCTCCAGACCCAACCGGCGTGCGCGCATCCGAACCTGCGCACTGGCTTCTTCACCCGAGACGTAGATGGTTTTGATCCCATTGCGAGCAAAGCGGGCAGCCGCCTGCAAAAGAAGGGTGGATTTGCCGATACCGGGGTCTCCACCAACCAGCAGGGCCGAGGCGGGGACGAGACCACCGCCAAGGACGCGATCCAGTTCTTCTACGCCGCAGAGGGTGCGGGGCGGAGGTGTTTCTTCGGTCGACAGGTCGGTGAGCGCGATAGACTGGCCGCGCTTGCCGCCGAGTGATTTCTTGGCCGGTCCCGCCGAAAGGGGCGCTTCCTGAACAATGGTATTCCATTCGCCGCAGCCATCGCAGCGACCGGACCATCTTGTATGCGAGGCACCGCAGGCGGAGCAGGTGAAGGATTTTGTCTTAGCCATGCCGCCCTTCGTGCCCCAGGCGGGGCGGTTCTTCAAGCCCTTGCGGGCTTTCCTCACCGCCGGGGGTGCGCCGCATCGTCAGGCCCTGCGGGCCATCCTCTGCGGCGGGCGCTGAAAGCGCCTATTCCGCGGCACGCGGCGGGGTCATGGCAACCACGCTGCCGGGTGTTTGATCGTCCGTCGGGGATTGCAGCTGCGCCGACAGTTCCGGCAGCAGGTCGAACAGCTCATCCCTGAGGCGCGCGAGTTGGGATTTGGCGATGGATTCCTCGATCTCGATATCGCGGGTCCACTGACGCAGCTCGTGCTGGATGGTCTGGGCATCTTCGATCCGGTGCTGGAATTGCTCGACCTCTTCCTGCCGTTGCCGCAGGAAGGCGCGGGCGCGCTCTACTTTGGCATCTCCGTAGGTTTCAGCCAGTTCCTGGCTGATCTGGCTCATCTGTGCGGCCAGTTCCAGCACCTGGGGTTCAAGCCCCTGAAGATCGGGATGGTCGCGCAGGAAGGCCATACGCTCTTTCACCGCGTCGAATTCGGATGACAGCGCGAAGGTGCCGTTGCGGTCAGCAGCATGGGCGAGTTGGTAGGCACCGGCCACATCCTGCATGTTGAGAGAGAAGTTGCGGTGCGTCCGCTCCAGCGCCATCATTCGGGCGCTTGAGGGCAGATAGAAGGTCAGCATAAGGATCAGCGCGGTCAGGCCGATCTGAACGTAGGGACCAGCGTCTATCGCGGCACCACCGCTGAGGCCAGCCTGCAGGGACAGCCACGGCAGGATACCGAAGGCGGACAAAACAGTTGTTGTGACCGCGAATAATGCGGCGGCGCAGATCAGGAAAAATGTCAGTTTCAATAAGGCATTCTGAAATTGCAATGTGATAGAGTGAAGGGCGGCCATGATGTCGATCTCCTTCTTTAACCGATACGAAACCGGGTCAAAGCGGACGACAATCAAGCACGATCTGGTCCGCTGAGGACCCGTGAACTACAAAAACGTTGCTGCTCGAAATATCATAAAGATACTCAGAAATGCGTTTTCAATCAATTACGTCTGAGGTTTTCGTGATCCAGATGTCATCTCTGTAATGTGACCTAGGGTCAACGAAGCGAGGATGCAGCCGGTGAACAGGTAAAGGCCCCAGGCTGTTTCGATGGTGGCGTATGAGATGCCTTTGGCCAGTGTGATGTAAAGCGCGATGAGGAAGATATCGGCCATCGCCAGCTTGCCGAGGATGTTCAGTGCGGGTTGGACGCGCGGGTCCAGCAGGTTCCATTGGATCAGCGCGGTCCCGATGGTTTTGATGTAGGGTGCGAAGAGGGCGAAGACGGTGACAATCAACGCGAGGAAGATGTCGGACTTCCACAAGGACTGGAGCCCGGTGATGACGCTTATTTCGCTGAGACCGAAGATCGGCAAGAGCCCTGCGCGCATCAGCGGGGCGAACCACGCGATGGGGTAGAGGATCAGGAGTGAAAGGGTGGCGAGGCGGAGGGTCATATGTACTTTTTAGGTGTTCCGCCGCCTATCGGGCGACGCGTTTCAGTTATGTGTTAGCTTAATTCAAGAATTCAAACTCGTTTTTGTCAGTGGGGAGACCTCAGATGCCAGCTTTTGTGGCTTTCAAGTCAATTGTTGATCCTTCGGATTGCGATTTTCTGGGGCATATGAATGTCTCGCGGTACTTTGCGGCTTGCTCAGATTCGGTGTTTGCTATCCAATCGGAGATGGGATTGAACGCAGACGATATGCGTTCGGGACGGCAGCTATCATTTGCGGTGGTACATGCGGAGAGTAGTTTCCTCGCCGAACTTCGAGCGGGGGAGGCTATTCAGATGGAGAGTGAGGTACTCGAGATAGGCGGGAAGTCGGTCACCTTCCGACACAGATTGCTGCGCTCTGCCGACAGAAAAACTGTATTCTCAACAGTGTTCAAATGCGTCTTGTTAAATCTCGAATCTCGAAAAGCCGAATTGCTTCCAGATGAGGTTGTCGCGAGCGCGAAAAACTGGCTAGTGAGTGAGAAAGATTAGCGCACTGCCTCAATCGGCCCCTCTGCACTCCCGCTGATGAACTGCTCCACATAGGGATCGCCCGAGGCGTCCATCTGGCTGACCGGGCCGGTCCACTGGATCACGCCTCCGTGCAGCATGGCCACGTTGTCGGCAATCGCGCGGACCGAACTCATATCGTGGGTGATGGTCATCGCAGTGGCTCCCATCTCGGTCACGATCTCGCGGATCAGGTCGTTGATGACGCCGGACATGATGGGATCGAGGCCGGTGGTGGGCTCGTCAAAGAAGATGATCTCGGGCTCGGCGGCGATGGCGCGGGCGAGGCCGACGCGCTTTTGCATGCCGCCTGACAACTCGGCGGGGAAGCGGTCGGCGACGTTGGATTTCAGACCGACGCGGCGCAGTTTTTCGATGGCGATTTCGCGCGCCTCATCCGCCGGGCGTTTCAGCGAGCCGCGCAGTAGGCGGAAGGCGACGTTTTGCCAGACGGGCAGGGAGTCAAACAGCGCAGCACCCTGAAACAGCATGCCGAAACGCGCCAGAAACGCATCCCGGTCACCTTTCTGGGCGTCCTTGCCGTCGACATAGATCATGCCGCTGTCAGGCTTGATCAGGCCGAGGATGCATTTCAGTGCCACGGATTTGCCGGTGCCCGAACCGCCAATGATGACCATCGAGGTACCCTTGGGAATTTCAAGGTTCATGCCTTGCAACACGTGATTGTCGCCAAAGGCCTTATGTACGTTCTCCATCCGGATCATAGCGAGAAGAACACCCCTGTGAGTACGAAATTGGCGGCGAGGATCAGCACGGCGGCGGCCTCGACCGAACCTTTGGTGGCGCGGCCCACGCCCTGCGCGCCGCGGCCCGAGGACATGCCGTAGTAGCAGCCCATGATGGCGGCGATGACGCCGAAGGCGGCCCCTTTGACCAGCGACGAGACGATGTCGCGGGTTTCAAGGAAGTCTACGGTGTTTTTTAGATAGGCCGCTGGGTTGAAGCCCAGATTTTGCGTGGCCACGGTGTAACCGCCTGCGATGCCAATGATATCTCCGACCCCGACCAGCGCCGGGACGGTGATTAGGGCGGCCAGCACGCGCGGGGCGGTGAGGTATTTCATCGGGTGCGTGGACAAAGTGACCAGAGCGTCGATCTGCTCGGTCACTTTCATCGTCGCAATCTCGGCGGCGATCGAAGACGTCACGCGGGCGGCGATCATCAGGCCGACCAGCACCGGGCCAAGCTCTCGCACCATGCCGATGGCGACGATCTGGGGCACCACGGCCTCAGCATTGAAACGCGCGCCGCCTGCGTAGATCTGCAGCGCCAGCGCGCCGCCGGTGAAAATGGCGGTCAGGCCAACCACGGGCAGGGACAGCCAGCCGATGTTCAGCAGGGCGATGCCGAATTCGCGCGGATAAAACGGGGGGCGGAAAATATGCGAAACCGCGTCGAGCGCGAACAGCGCGACGCGGCCAAACGCGGCCAGCATGTTCAGGATGGCGCGTCCCAGCTCACCCAGCAATGAGATGGGGTTCATTCCACGTAGCCTCGGGAATAGCGGCTGCCGAGCGAGGTCAGGATTTCATAGCCGATGGTTCCGGCGGCCTCGGCCAGATCATCGACGGTTTGGTGCCCGTTCAGGATACGCAGGCGATCAGGTTTGTACGGCAAGTCGGTAACATCCACGGTGATCAGGTCCATCGAGATACGTCCTACCACCGGGCAGGGCTGATCACCAGCGAATGTATCAATGCCGCCGCCGATGGCACGATGTAGCCCATCGGCATAACCCGCCGCGACGGTTGCGATCCTGGACGGGCGGCGCGCGGTCCAGCTGTTGCCGTAGCCCACGGTCTCACCCACCGCGACGTCGCGCACTTGAATCACCGGAAGATCAACAGTCACCACCGGCTTGGCTCCGGCAAAGGGCATCCCGCCATAGAGACCGATGCCCGGACGGCAGAAGTCAAAGTGGAATTCAGGCCCCAGCAGAGTGCCCCCGGTTGCGGCAAGCGAGCGGGGGGCTTCAACCCCGTCGGTCATCTGCTTGAATGTGTTGAGCTGCTGGCGGTTCATCGGATGGTCGGGTTCGTCCGCGCAGGCCAGATGAGACATCACCACCAGTGGATCAAGTTCCAACGCTTTGTGCCGCAGTTCGGCCCAGTCCGCCGGTTCCAGGCCCAGACGATTCATTCCGCTGTCCAGCTGGATGCCGAAACGATGATCCGGCAGCGCCTCGAGGTGACGTTTGAACTGCTCGGGGGAGTTGATCAGCGGAGTCAGATTATGGTGGCGCAGCAGATCGGTATCGCCTTCCATATGGCCAGAGAACACGGCAACCAGTGCCTCGGGTCCCACGGCCTCGCGAACGATGGCGCCTTCTTCGGCAGCAGCGACAAAAAACTTGCGCACGCCTTCTTCAGCCAGCGCCCAGGCAACCGGTTCCGCGCCCAGACCATAGGCGTCAGCCTTGACCACGGCGCCGGTTTCGACTTCCGTCTTTGCATCCAGCGCGCGCCAATTGTGGGCGAGCGCGTGCAGATTGATCGTTAAACGTGCAGTACTCATGATCCCGTTCAAGACATTGCCCGTTCCAAGGTCAAGAGGGAATGGTGATTTGAAAACGGGTTTCATGTATCGATATGATATCGCCGCGCCGCGAGGCCAATAAATCCAAGGATTTGCGCGACTTGTCGCAAAGCGGCAAAAGGTATCGGATTGTATTCACATCAGTGTTAAAACGCGTTGGCGGGGCCTATCGTTCATGTTTTTCACGCGGGTTGTTAAGCAAACCGATGTGCCGGTTGCATTACCACACGGGGCATGGGCGCTATGCCCACCGATTACATGGGAATGAGAGGCATCAACATGGCCATCCAGTTCATATCTGGTCACGACCAGCGCGCAGCCGATATTGTGGCGCTTTTCACTGCCGTTTTTTCCGCTTCGGAAGGTGCAGATGAAGGCAAGCTGATCGGCTCACTGGTGCACGACCTGATCACGACCACGCCGGATGGCGATCTCTATGTGTTTTCGGCAGTTGAGGGGGATGCTTTGCTGGGCTGTATCTGCTTGTCTCGTCTACGCTTTGATCAGGACGCTCGGCAGGTGCTTATCTTGTCACCGGTCGCGGTCAGCACAGAACATCAGAGGGGTGGCGTGGGGCAAGCGCTGATCACGCATGGATTGGATCAGTTACGTAAGGCGGAGGTTGATATGGTGTTCACCTATGGCGACCCGGCTTATTACGGCAAAACCGGCTTCCAACCGATCTCGGAGGCGTTTGCAAAGGCTCCAATGAAGTTGAGCTATCCTCACGGCTGGTTGGCACAATCTCTGACCGAAGCCGAGATGACACCCCTCAAGGGTGCGTCGCATTGTGTTGAGGCGTTGAACCGGCCCGAGCTCTGGTAGGCGTCAGTACCCTTCGATCTGACCGTCCTGTTGCCAGGGTTTGACCAGATTGCCGAAGCGAGTAAATTGTGCCTCGAAGGATAGCTCGACCGTGCCGATGGGGCCGTGGCGCTGCTTGCCGACGATGACTTCGGCTTTGCCGTGCAAGCGTTCCATGGCCTGCTTCCATTCTTCCATCTTTTCCAGCTCGTGATCGCCGGGCTTTTCGCGTTCCTTGTAATATTCCTCGCGGAATACGAACATCACCACGTCGGCGTCCTGTTCGATCGAGCCTGATTCCCGCAGGTCAGACAGTTGCGGGCGTTTGTCGTCGCGGTTTTCCACCTGACGGGAGAGCTGAGACAGCGCGATCACCGGGATGTTCAACTCTTTGGCGATGGCCTTCATGCCCATCGAAATCTCGGCGATTTCGTTCACGCGATTGTCGGCCATGCCGCGGCAGAGCTGCAGATAGTCGATCACCAGCAGGTCCAAGCCGTGCGTCCGCTTCAACCTCCTCGCGCGGGCGGCAAGTTGTGAGATCGGCAGGGCGGGGGTGTCATCAATGAAGAGCGGGCAAGCTTCCAGTTCCTTGGCCGCGTCCACGAAGCGGCGGAACTCGGCTTCGGTCATGTCGCCTTGCCGGATTTTGTGTGAGGAAATCTCGGAAGCTTCGGCCAGAACCCGGCCTGCCAGCTGCTCGGCGCTCATTTCGAGCGAGAAGAACCCAACGACGCCGCCGTCAATGGCGCCCTCTGAGCCATCCGGCTTGGTGCCGCGTTTATAGGCCTTGGCCACATTGAACGCCACGTTGGTCGCCAGCGAGGTTTTCCCCATCGATGGGCGCCCCGCCAGAATAATCAGGTCGGACGGATGCAGACCCCCAAGCTGCTTATCCAGGTCGGCCAGACCGGTGGAAATCCCCGCCATGCCGCCACCGCGCTGGTAAGCCTCGTTGGTGACGTTGACGGCTTCTGTGACCGCCTTGAGGAAGGATTGAAAGCCCTGTTCGGTCTGGCCCTGCTCGGACAGCTGGTAAAGTTGTTGCTCGGCTTCGACGATCTGTTCCTTGGGCTCACTGGATACATCGACCCGTGCTGCCTTGTCCGAGATGTCGCGACCCAGCCGGATCAACTCGCGCCGGATGGCGAGGTCATAGATCATCTGAGCATAGTCATGCACGGCAAAGGCGCTGATCGAGGCTCCGGCCAGTTTGACCAGATAGGCCGGGCCGCCCAATTCTTTCAGGCCCTCGTCTTCGGCCATGAAGGATTTCAGCGTCACGGGTGAGGCCAGCGCATTCTTGGCTATACGTGTGGCTGCCACCTCATAGATGCGGGCATGAACCGGATCATAGAAATGCTCGGCCCCGATGATCGAGGCGACCCTGTCATAGAGATCATTATTTGTCAGAATCGCGCCCAGAAGTTGCTGCTCGGCCTCGATCGAATGCGGCATGGTTTCCGGATTCTGAATCTGTGCCGCTGCCTGCTCGATACTACTGATCTCGTTCATTGCTGCTCTCATCGTCCCCATGGGACAAGGTCCATAGCTTAGACCTGCGAGTCGGGGCAAATTGTATGTTTTTGGGGATAGGTTGTGAATATCTCCCGACCCCTGCATATTGAAGCAAGATGGGGTCGAGCGTCAACATATTGTGCGATTGGTGCCTGTCGCGCGACCTCTGTTTCCAGTTTGAAAACAGTTGTCGCGACGTCAACTTTTGTTGGCTTCCTGCCACCCGCGCGGGTCGCTCAGGAAGGCTTCGACACCGCTAAGGGTCTCTTCGTCAAAGGCCTTTTGCGCCTTGGCCTCGGCCAGAACATCCCACCAGGTGCATAAGGAGTGCAGCTTCACGCCGTGGTCACCCAGCGTCTTCTCGGTCTCGGGGAAAATACCGTAGTAGAAAATCACGGCCGTATGCCCGCAGGTCGCACCCGTTTCGCGGATCGCATCCACGAAGGATAGTTTCGAGCCGCCATCGGTTGTCAGATCCTCGACCAGCAGAACGCGTTCACCTTCGCTCATCGCGCCTTCGATACGGGCGTTGCGGCCATAGCCTTTGGGCTTCTTGCGCACATAGGTCATCGGCAGAGCCATCCGCTCGGCAACCATGGCCGCGAACGGGATGCCTGCAGTCTCGCCGCCAGCGATGTTGTCAAACGCCTCAAAGCCTGCGTCGCGCATCACGGTGACGGTCAGAAAGTCCATTAGGGTCGAGCGGATGCGTGGGTATGAGATCAGTTTGCGACAATCGATATAGGTCGGGCTGGGCAGGCCGGATGCCAGCGTGAAGGGCTCGCGCGAGTTGAAGTGAACAGCCTTGATCTCCAGCAGCATCCGTGCGGTCAGGCGGGCGATTTCGGTGCTGTCGGGGAAGGAACTGGGGATCATGGCGCAAACCTCTGGGCTGGAAGGGTGTCGCAGGCTGATAGCCCGACCTCCGGTCCGGAGTCGAGAGGCGAACACCGAAAAGAAAAGCGGACCCCCAAGAGATTCTCGACTGGGGCAGTTGTGGTTTAATTCAACTAGATTCAGGCCGATTAATTTGAATTTTCGATCAAATACTGCCGAAAAGCCAACAGCTGATACGAAAGGGTGACCTATCTGACACCAGCGTATGCTAAGCCTCGTAAGCTTGACAGCAAGCAGACGATAAGCATCCTGCATCGTAGCATTATGCAATAATAGCCGAGCCGAAGCCGAGTATTTCCATTGGATCAAGTGTAAGGTGTCACGTCTAATTGAATAGTAACTAGTATTGGAGGTAGCATTGCAAAGAAGAAGAGATTGGCGGCTTTCTAGCCGTGGCCATTACGATGGTAGCTGCTGCGCTTGCCTTTGCATTATTGTCGGCAGATTCAACGCCAACAACACCTGATAGCAGACGACTTTTTGGACTTTGGAGGTTTCGTCACGTCGTATTCTTCTTTGGAATGCTTCTTGTTGCAGTTTATTTGTTTCTACTGGCACTTGGTCGGAGAGAACAACAGTTTACATTTCTAGGAACAGTGTTGGTTTGCGGAGTTTTTTTCGCATTTGTTGAACTACTTGGGCAAATCGGGTTGTTCAGCTGGCAATCGCTGATCAAAAGCCAGGGAACAGATCTTTATGAGCTGGGGTTTGCTCGTGTGCCGGATGTTGATCGTGAAATAACTTCTGGACAAGACACAGCCTTGGCTTGGGGACTCCCGAGCGAACCAATTGTATTTGATTTCAAAACCGATCCGGTTGGATTCAGGAACGCATCGGATTCCAGAAACGCTGCTGTAGTGCTGATTGGTGACAGCTTTGTCCAAGGCCCATTGGTACAGCAAAAGGATACACTGGATTCGTTTTTGTCTAACGAAACTGGCCTGCAAGTCGCTCAGGCGGCGCTTTTGGGGTTGTCGCCGCAAGCGGGTCAAGGTGTTTTCTGGAAATCTGGCATTCCGGCCAAGGATAAAGTTATTGTTCAGTTTATATTCGGCGGTAATGATCTGTGGGATTCCTATTTTTATGAGGCGAGAGGAACTGACGATATTGTCGAAGATTCTCGTGATGTACACGACCCGCATTACCCATATCTGACTAGAATGGTGTGGGATGCATTTACGACATTAACCGACCGGCAGCGCGGGCTGAGTGGACTGGATATTTGTCATATTGACGGAGATGTCTATACGTTTCGATGGACGTCTTGGATCATAAATGGATACGAGGACCAAGCTGCTAACATTACAAAGTCAATGGAAGAATTCGCTGCACGTATCGAGGAAGAAGGTGGCGAATATCTCGTTGTTTACATTCCGTCAAAGCTTCGGGTGCTTTCACCATATTGCACCTTCCCAGAGGACAGTAAGTTGGCAAATGTAGAAAGTCATCTGTCTCCGCTGCGTGAGGACATTCAGGCATGGTCGAGCGCAAGTGGAGTGCCCTTCCTCGACCTTACGTCAGCATTGCAAGAACAGGTGGAAACCGGTGAAAACCCGTGGTTTTGGGGTGATACACATTGGAGTGCAATTGGTCACGCCGTTGCTGCGAAGGAAATCGCAAAATGGGCACCTTTTCAAGACGCTATAAATCGAATGGTACATAGCGGCGGGTAAAGCTGACTTAGAAACATCTGAGAAGTCGGTGGATGTTCGGACATCGATCACTCCGAGGGCCGCGTTGGTATATGGAAAACAGATACGGTGTACAGTATGAAACTTGCCGTTATCGGTATTGGGGTGCGGCTTGATATGACACCTGACATTGGATGGAGAATAGGCGTTCTCTGATCGTTTTTTCTTAGCTTGCTGCGCAGAGGCAAATACAACTACCTAGTTCTGGATGGGATATTCTTGCTCGCTCGAACTCGAGCTCCGTAACATGATCTGCGTGAAGAGTTTGATAAGCGGTTGTGTGTCTATCGCCAGTTTCAGCGCTGAACGCTGGTGGAGCCTTGGGAAGAGTTGATAGATGTTATGAACCACGACTGGCTGTAGAAAAGCGGACCTCGTCAAGAGGTCCGCTTTGGCCCTTTGCGGGCGCATAGCAGCCAAGGTGGGCTTAGCTGCTCATGTCGTAGGCGCGCTCTCCATGTACCGAGAGATCGAGCCCGTTTGTTTCGGTCTCGGCGTCTACGCGAAGCGGGGTGATGAGTGCAACCACCTTTACCAACACAATCGTGACAATTGCCGTAAAGACACCCACAATCACCAACCCACCCAGTTGTGCGGTCCATGTGCCCAAACCGAACAGGGCGATCATCAATGTGCCGAAGATGCCTCCGACACCGTGAACGGCGAAAACATCCAATGTGTCGTCGATGTTCAGCTTGTTGCGGATCAAATTGACCGCCTCCTGGCACAGGATACCTGCAACGGCACCGATGATCAGCGCCTGCACTGGCCCCACAAAGCCCGAGGCCGGAGTGATCGAGGCCAGACCGGCGATGGTGCCAGTCACAAGGCCGACCATAGAGGCTTTGCCAAAACGGATGCGTTCCCACAGCGCCCAGGTCAGCGATGCGGTTGCAGCCGACAGGTGGGTGACGGTCATGGCCATCGCGGCGCCTCCGTCAGCGGCCAGTTGCGAGCCACCGTTGAAGCCGAACCAGCCCACCCACAGCATTGCGGCACCCACCATCACATAGCCGGGGTTGTGCGGAGGCGTGGTGCGATTGCGGCGCGGGCCGAGTATGACGGCGATGATCAATGCCGCCAGACCGGCGGTTTCGTGGACGACGATGCCACCCGCGAAGTCACGTACGCCGATCTCACCCAGAATGCCTCCATCCGCCAGCATTCCACCGCCCCAAATCCAATGGACGACGGGTGCATAGCAGAGCAGCATCCAGAGGGCTGAGAATGTCAGGACGAAGCCAAAGCCCACACGCTCGACATAGGCGCCGACGATCAGGGCAGGGGTGATGATCGCGAAGGTCATCTGGAAGGCGAAGAACAGGACCTCGGGCAGGGTGCCTGCGAGGCTGTCGGCGTCCACGCCGTTTAGAAACGCTTTGCCCAGACCACCCCAAAGGCCGCTCTCACCCGGGCCGAAGGCAATGGAATACCCCGCGACCAGCCACAGAATGCTCATCAAACAGGCAATCGAAAAGCAATGCATGAAGACGCTGAGGACATTTCGGGCACGCACGAGCCCGCCGTAGAACAGGGCAAGGCCCGGCAATGTCATGAACAGGACCAGTGCTGTTGCCACAATGATCCACGCTGTATCGGCTCCGTTCATGGGCCGCTCTCCTTTCCCTGTGGGGGCGTCGATTGGGCAAACACACCCCAACCGATGCCTTGTGAGTGGTGTGCGGCGGGTTGAAGCCGACCTGAGTTGGGGAAAAAAGAGGCAGAGGTGCAAAAAGCCGCCTGTTTAGGCGGCTTTTTCTCAACTGGTGATGAAATTTGCGCCCATATGGCGCATGCGCATTAAAATTAGGCGAGTTGTGAAAGGCCGCGTAGCAGCATCTGCAACGCATGATCACGCGCGGCTTTGCGCACATTATCCCGCCCCAGCGCGCCGAATTCGATTGTTTCAGTCCGGGTGGGTTGGCCGTCCGTGGCGAGACCAAAGCAAACGCGGCCTTCTGGCTTATGCTCGGACCCGCCGGGACCGGCGATACCGGTGATCGAGACCGCCAGTTGAGCCTGCGAGTGGTGCAACGCGCCTTCGGCCATTTCGCGCGCGACCTCTTCCGAGACCGCGCCGTGCGCCTCAAGCGTATCGGCACGTACGCCCAGCATCTCTTGCTTGGCGGTATTGGTGTAGGTGACGAAACCACGCTCGACCACAGCAGAGCTGCCGGGGACGTCGGTCAGCGCAGCGGCGACCATGCCGCCAGTGCAGCTTTCGGCTGTTGCGATCATCACGCCTTGCGCTTTGGCGCGGTCCAGCAGGTCGGTCACGGTCATAGACCCAAGACCCCGTGTGAAATTCCAGCGAGGATGATGACGCCGATTGCGGCAAAGACCCCGGCAATCACATCGTCCAGCATCACGCCCATCGGATCTCCGCGCCGATCGGCCCAGCCAACGGGGCCGGGTTTGGTGATGTCGAACAAGCGGAACAGCAGGAAACCGGCGATCCAGCCGGGCCAGAGCGCGGTGATTTCGATCCCATGCGCCCAGGACGGGTAGGAAATGGCCCAGATTGCAATGAACTGGCCAGCAACCTCGTCGATGACGATTTCGGACGGGTCGTGGTCCTCTTGCCCGGCAGTCATGACACGCGTAGCCCAGAGGCCGCCGAAGAAGGCAGCAAAGGTCCCGATAACCAGCAGAGGAAAGCCGCCGAGCGTATGTAGCACCCAAGCCAGAGGCAGCGCGGCCAGCGATCCCCAGGTGCCGGGGGCAGGGCGCAGATAGCCGACGCCGCAGACGGTTCCGATCAGACGCGCCGCAGTCATGACTTCACCAGACAGGCAGTGGCGAGCGAGGCGATGCCTTCGCCGCGTCCGGTAAAGCCCAATCTCTCCGAAGTTGTCGCCTTGACCGAGACCTGATCCGCCTGCAAGCCCATGATCCGCGCCATCTCGGTACGCATGGCCTCAGCATGCGGCCCGATCTTGGGGTGTTCACAGACCAGCGTGCAGTCGACATTCGAAATCGCATACCCCATCTGCCCGGCCAGTTCGACGGCGTGACGCAGGAATATCTCGCTGGCCGCGCCTTTCCATTGCGGGTCTGAGGGTGGAAAGTGTTGCCCGATATCGCCCTGCGCCAGCGCGCCATAGATGGCGTCGGTCACCGCGTGCATGCCGACATCCGCATCCGAATGCCCCTGCAACCCGCGATCATGCGGCACTTTCACACCGCAGAGGATCACGTGATCTCCGTCGCCAAAGCGGTGCACGTCATAGCCGTTGCCCAGCCTTACATCCATATCCTTACCCATTATGCGTTCAGCCCGAGCAAAATCCTCGGGCCGGGTGATTTTCAGATTGTCCGCGTCGCCGGGAATGATCGCGACATCAATACCGGCAGCACGCGCGACCTCGACGTCATCTGCCGCGCCTCCGGGATGAGTCGCGTGCGCTGCGGTGATCGCGTTGTAAAGAAACCCTTGCGGAGTCTGCGCAGCGAAGAGGCCGGAACGATCCTGCGTACCTGTAACCACCGATCCATCCCCGGTCCAGAGCGCATCGGTGACGGCCAGACCGGGCGCCGCCGCGGGATGTGTATCGAGCGCAGCGAGAACTTCTCCAATCACCCGAGCGCTGACGCAAGGGCGGGCCACGTCGTGAATCAGAACCTTTTCAATGCCATACGATTCCAACGCTTGCAGGCCGTTGCGGACCGATCCGGTCCGGTCTGTACCGCCCTGAGCGAGAATCAAACCGGTCGTGCTGAATTCTTCCCAAGCCGCTGTGTCCTCTTCGGCGAGCACCAAAACAATGTGATCAACCAGGCCCATAAAGCGATCTATGGTCCAATCGACCACGCGCCGCCCACCCAAGGCGCGCCACTGCTTGGGCACGTCGCCTCCGGCGCGCTGGCCGCGTCCGGCGGCGACGATGATGGCGGCTGTGGTCATCTGCGGGTTCTCCTGATTGAGGCATTGTTTAGGGGGCGGTGAATGCAGAGGCAATCACCCGCGTCAGTTTGCCTAAAAAATAAGCAAGTGATGATTTTGCGAGCTTGAATGCCGCCGTTTTGTTGTTCATATGCTGCGATTTCGATATCAAATGCGCAACTGCTCAAGGATTAGGCACATTGACCCTGCGTCTTGCTGAAAAGGATCTGACCCCTCCGGTGCTGCTGGCGCCGATGGCCGGAATCACCGACCGCCCGTTCCGCGATCTCGTGATGCGCTTCGGTGCAGGTATGGTGGTCAGCGAAATGGTTGCCAGCCAGGAGATGGTGCAGGCCAAGCCGGGTGTCCGCGAACGGGCCGAGCTGTCGGCGGATGTGGAAAATACCGCCGTGCAATTGGCCGGGCGCGAGGCGCATTGGATGGCCGAGGCCGCCCGGCAGGTCGCCGATCGGGGCGCGCGGGTGATCGATATCAACATGGGATGCCCTGCCAAGAAGGTCACCAATGGCTATTCCGGTTCGGCCTTGCTGAAGACACCGGATCATGCCCTGACGCTGATCGAGGCGGTGGTGGAGGCAGTGGACGTACCGGTGACACTGAAAACGCGTCTGGGCTGGGATGACAGCTTGCTGAACGCCCCGGATGTAGCGCGGCGGGCGCAGGGTGCGGGTATCCGGATGGTCACGATCCACGGGCGCACGCGATGCCAGTTCTACAAGGGCCGGGCCGATTGGCAGGCGATCCGGGCAGTGAAAGACGCGGTTTCGATCCCCGTCATCGCAAACGGGGATATCGTTGATACCGTGGCCGCACAGACCGCACTGGAACAATCCGGGGCTGACGGCGTGATGGTGGGACGCGGCGCGCAGGGCAAACCTTGGCTGCTGGCGCAGATATGTCACGATCTTTATGGCGCTGAGGCTCCGATCATTCCGACGGGTTCGGACCTGATCGACATGGTGCGCGCGCATTATCAGGCGATGCTGGCGTTCTATGGCACCGATCTGGGCCTGCGCGTCGCGCGCAAGCATTTGGGCTGGTACATGGATGAAGCCGGAACGCCTGCCATGCTGCGGCGTGCTATCCTGACCTCACGCGATACGGATGAGGTGCTGCGGCTGTTGGGGGAAGCACTGAACGGCCCAGCGGAGGAAGCGGCATGACCTCGGATCAGAGCATCTGGACCTCGCTGCCGGTTCCGGCCTTCATCATTGATGCCGAGGATCGGATATCCGACGTCAATTCCTCGGGCGAGGGGTTTCTGAACGCCTCGCGCAAGGCGGTGATCGGACACCCCGTATGGGATCAACTGGCAGTCGATGCGCCGTTGGAAGAGGCGTTCTTGCGGGCTCGTCAGCAGGGGACCCCCTTGTTCGTCAACGATGTGGATGTGGGCTCGGGTAATCGCGCACCGCTGCAATGTGCGCTGCAGATCGCGCCGCTTATGGGACATCCTGGTTCGATGATCATGATCATCTCGCCACGAGAGCTGGCGGGGCGGATGACACGGGGCAATACGGTGAAATCGGCGGCGCAATCGGCCATCGGCATGGCCGAAATGCTGGCGCATGAGATCAAGAACCCCTTGGCAGGCATCACCGGCGCGGCGCAGCTGCTCAGCATGAATATCTCTCAGCAAGACCTTGAACTAACTGACCTTATCGTCGAAGAAAGCCGCCGCATCGTGAAGCTGCTGGAGCAGGTGGAGCAGTTCGGAAACCTGTCGCAGCCCGATTTCAAACCGGTTAATATCCACGACGTTCTGGACCGCGCGCGGCGGTCGGCGCTGCTGGGCTTCGGCGCGCATATGACGATTGTCGAGGATTATGACCCCTCGCTGCCATTGGCCTACGGAGATCCGGATCAGTTCCTGCAAGTGGTGCTGAATTTGCTCAGGAACGCCTCGGAAGCCGCTGATGGTAATGGCACAATTCGGTTGCGCACATATTTCGAACACTCGTTCCGTCTTCGGCGCAGTGACGGGTCGGGACACTCGCTGCCCTTGCAGATTGAGATCATCGACGACGGGCCGGGGCTGCCGGAAAACATCCGGAGCGATATCTTCGATCCCTTCGTGTCGGGCAAGGAGAATGGCACCGGGCTGGGGCTGGCTCTGGTCAGCAAGATCGTTTCCGATCACGACGGATGGATTTCGGCTGAGTCCGTGCCCGGGCGCACGGTTTTCCGCCTGTCCCTGCGGCGCGCACCGCCGGGCGCATATGAAAAGGAGAGCATCTGATGGATGGCACAGTTCTGGTTGCCGATGACGACCGCACGATCCGCACGGTTCTGACGCAGGCCCTGACGCGGGCAGGGTGCAAGGTGCATGCGACCTCTTCGCTGACAACGCTGATGCGGTGGGTTGCCGAGGGGAAAGGCGATGTTGTAATCTCGGACGTGGTGATGCCAGACGGGAACGGGTTGGAGATGCTGCCAAAGATCGCGCAGGACCGCCCCGGTTTGCCGGTCATCGTGATCTCGGCCCAGAACACCATCATGACGGCCATTCAGGCGGCTGAGGCGGATGCTTATGACTATCTGCCCAAGCCCTTCGATCTGCCCGATCTGATGAAGCGCACCGCTCGGGCATTGGATCAGAAGCAACGCGCGCAAACCGAGCCGGTGGAAGTCAGCGAGGATCGCCCTGATGAACTGCCATTGGTGGGCCGAACCCCGGTGATGCAGGCGTTGTACCGTCTGGTTGCACGCGTGATGAACACCGATCTGTCGGTGATGATCTCAGGCGAAAGTGGGACGGGTAAGTCCCTGATTTCGCGCGCTATTCATGATTTCTCGGACCGTCGAACGCTGCCTTTTGTGACCGCAACGGCCGCTGATCTGAGCGATCTCGAAGGCCCGGCGCGGGTCATGGCGCGGGTGCGCGGCGGAACGCTGTTGATTGATGAAATTGCTGATATCGATGATGAAATTCAGGCGCGGATCGTGCGTATGATGGACACTCCGGGCGATCATGTGCCGCGTTTCATGGCCACCAGCCAATCGGACCTGACCGACGCGATGGAGAGCGGTCGCGTGCGGCAGGATCTCTATTACCGCCTCTGCGGTGCTACGATCCATGTTCCGGCCCTGCGGGAACGCGTCGATGATATCACTTTGCTGACCGACCATTTTTTGACGCGGGAAGAGCGGGAAAGCGGGGCGCAGCGCCGCCTCAGTCCCGAAGCTGTTGAGCTTGTGCGTCGGTATTCGTGGCCTGGAAATGTGCGTCAGCTGGAAAATGCGATCCGTCGTCTGAGCCTGACCAGCCGTGCCGATGAAATCTCACGCACAGAGGTCGAGATGGTGCTGGGCAGCCAGCCCGAGGCCGAACCGGTTCTGGGCGATGGCGAACGTGAAAAACTGTCTTCTTCGGTTGGCCGTCACCTGCGGCGCTATTTCGATCTGCATGGAAATATCCTGCCGCCACCGGGCCTCTATCAGCGCATTTTGCGCGAGGTCGAGGCGCCTTTGATCGAAATCGCGCTGGATGCGACCGGGGGCAATCAGGCAAAATGTGCTGATCTTCTGGGGATTAACCGGAATACGCTGCGTAAAAAGATCTCCGACCTCGATATTCAGGTGACACGCCGTCGCAAACTGATGTAATATCGCCACACAAACCGTGGCATTCGGGTTCGCACCCGGGAACGACCACGACATATGGCGGTAAGCCGCGAATGCGGCACATCAGTAAGAGGGCAGACGGTGGCAACCCGGGCACAGAACGGGCCGATCCTATCGATCAACCGGTGGCGCAAGTCCCGGAGGATGCGCAATTTCAGCACCTTGGGGCTCGTGATGCTGGGCCCGGTGCTGGCGCTTGCGACGTATCTGGTCATTGGACCCTTCGATCTTGGCGCTGCGGCCCCGACGCTGCGGCTGATTCTTCTTGCCGATCTGGTCTATGTGCTGGTCGTGGCCGCGCTTGTTCTGGGACAGTTGTTCAGTCTGATCGCAGCACGGCGGGCCAAGTCAGCCGGCTCTCGGCTTCACCTGCGCCTGATCGGCGCGTTCACGCTGCTTGCCCTTGTGCCCACGGTAACTGTGGCAATCTTCGCCGGTCTGACCGTCAATATCGGCCTCGAAGGCTGGTTCTCGGACCGCGTGCGGCAGGTTGTTGGTTCATCGCTGAGTGCGGCGGAGGCATACGAGCAGGAGCATCGTCAGGGCCTGACGCAGGACGCGATGGCGCTGGCGCGCTTTCTGGATAACGCGCGGACGTTGGATTACTACATCTCGGATGCGGAATTGCGAGAAGTTCTGGCCCAGGGGCAGTCGCAGATTCAGCGCGGGCTGCGCGAGGCTTATGTGATCGATGGCAGCAGCGAGATCCGGTCGCGTGGCGATCGCTCTTATCTTTTTGATTATGAGGCCCCCACGCCTGAAGAGATGATCGAGTCGAACGATCAGGGCGTAGCGATCATAGCCGATTGGGATAACAGCGAATTTAGGGCTCTGGTGCCGTTGCAAGCTTATCTGGATCGCTATCTCTATGTCAGTCGCGAGGTTGATGGCGACCTGTTGACCCTGTTGGATGAAACCAAGGAAACGGCACAGTTCTACAGTCAGCTGGAAAGTGAACGGGGCAGGGTGCTGTTTGAGTTTGGCCTTCTGTATCTCGGTTTTGCGGTGATCCTCATTCTGGCTGCGATGTCTCTGGGCATGTGGTTTGCCGAACGTCTGTCGCGCCCGGTTGGGCGCCTGACAACTGCAGCGCAACGTGTCGGTGCCGGGGATTTGAGCGTTCAGGTCTATGAAGAGGCCAGCGATGACGAGATCGCCATGCTGGGCCGCTATTTCAACCAGATGACCCGCCAGTTGAAAGGGCAGCGCGATACCCTGTTGGAGAACACACGCCACATCGAACGTCGCCGCCGGCTGTTCGACTCGGTTCTGAGTTCGGTGACCTCGGGCGTGGTGGGCGTTGATCCCGATGGATGCGTGACCTTCGTGAACCGCTCGGGCGAGCGCCTGCTGGACTGGACCAGCGGTGAACAGCATCTGGCCATCGGCATTGCCGTGCCTGAATTCCTGCCGCTGTTCGAAGAGCTGAAATCCAGCGGTCAAGAGGCGGTGCAGGGAGAGGTCAAGGTGACCCGTAAGGGTCAGTTGGAAAACCTGCTGGTGCGCATGGCCACGCGGCGGGGCGAGGATGGCGGGTTGGAAGGCTATGTGGTGGCCTTTGATGACGTGACCGATCTGGTCAGCGCGCAGCGTATGGCGGCGTGGGGCGACGTGGCGCGTCGTATTGCGCATGAGATCAAGAACCCTTTGACTCCGATCCAGCTGAGCGCGGAGCGGATCAAACGCAAGTTCTCGCGCAAGCTGGATGAAGAAGATTGCGACAGCCTTGAGTCGATGACTGACGTGATCGTGCGACAGACCAATGATCTGCGGCGGATCGTGGACGAGTTCTCAAAATTCGCGCGGATGCCCGAGCCGGAGCGGCATGAGGAAAACATCGTCACACTGGTGCGCGAGGCGGTGCTGCTGCAACAGGCCGGACAGCCGGATGTGCAGATTGATGCAGACCTGCCTGAACAGCCTGTTCTGGCGGATGTTGACGCAACGATGTTGAGCCAAGCCCTGACTAACCTGATCAAGAATGCGGGCGAGGCCATTGAAACGTTGAAGAAAAAAGGCGCGCCCGACAATCTGAAACCGCAGATCAAGGTGGCTGTGTCCAGCGACGATGCGGGAATGCAGATCACCATTGCCGATAATGGTATCGGGCTGCCCGAGGATCGTGCGCGGTTGTTTGAACCTTATGTGACAACTCGTGATGAGGGCACTGGCCTCGGCTTGCCTATCGTGAAGAAAATCATCGAAGAACATGGCGGAGCGCTGACATTAGAAGACGCGCCCACCTTTGACGGACAGGACCATTTCGGCGCGATGGCTGTCATTCGTCTCCCTGGGGCCTCAGGCGGCCCGTCAATCGCGTCGGACAAACAGGCGATTAAAACAAACAAACTGAAAGCAGGCCAAAGATGAGCGACATTCTGATCGTAGATGACGAACGCGATATTCGCGAATTGGTGTCCGATATTCTAGAGGACGAAGGCTATTCCACCCGACTGGCGGCGAACTCGGATGAGTGTATGTCGTCGATCAATGCCGAGCCTCCGGGGCTGTTGATCCTGGATATCTGGCTAAAGGACAGCCGCATGGATGGGATCGATATCCTGAAAGCGGTGAAACGCGACAATCCGGATGTACCGGTGGTGATCATTTCGGGCCACGGTAACATTGAGATCGCCGTGGCGGCCATCAAGCAGGGTGCTTACGATTTTATCGAGAAGCCCTTCAACATTGACCAGTTGATGGTGGTGATCCGTCGCGCGATGGAAACCTCGCGCCTGCGCCGCGAGAATGCCTCGCTGAAGCGGAAAGAGGTGAGCTGCTCCGACATGATCGGCAAGTCGGCTTCGTTCCGGGCGATGCAGGGTCAATTGGACAAGGTGACCAAATCGAACGGGCGCGTGATGTTGAGCGGCCCGGCCGGGTCAGGCAAAGAAATCGCTGCGCGCTACATCCACGCTCATTCGAACCGTGCCAACGCGCCTTTCGTCACCGTCAATTGTGCGGGGATTGAGCCTGAGCGGGTTGAAGAGGTTCTGTTCGGTCGCGAATCCTCGGAACGGGGGATCGAATCCGGTCTTCTGGAAGAGGCGCATGGCGGGGTGATCTATTTCGATGAGGTGGCCGATATGCCCCTGGGCACCCAGTCCAAAATCCTGCGAGTGCTGGTGGATCAGCAGTTCCAGCGTGTGGGCGGCAGTGACAAGGTGCGCGTCGATCTGCGGGTCATTTCATCGACCAACCGCGATCTGGAAGATGAAATCGCAGCTGAACGGTTCCGCGAAGAGCTTTATCATCGCCTGAATGTGGTGCCGATTGCTGTCCCGTCGCTGGAAGAACGGCGCGAGGATATTCCGGTTCTGGCCCAGCATTTCATCGAAATGTGCAACGAAACTCAGGGTTTGCCTGCCCGCGAATTGTCGGACGAGGCGGTCGCCCTGCTGCAAACGATGACTTGGCCGGGCAATGTACGTCAGCTTAAAAACCTGATCGAGCGTGTGCTGATCCTTGGCGATGGCACCGGGCCGATCGAGGCGCGCGAGCTGCCGAGTGAGGAAGAGAAATCCGATGAATCCGGTCGCGTTGTCCTGTCTGGGGCATTGGCGACCCTGCCGCTGCGCGAAGCACGCGAGGCGTTCGAGCGGGAATATCTGCTGACCCAGATCAACCGTTTCGGGGGCAATATCAGCCGCACCGCCAGTTTTGTCGGCATGGAGCGCAGCGCCTTGCATCGCAAGCTGAAATCGCTGGGGGTTGTGACGTCGAACAAATCAGGCGCGCGTGTCGCTCAGATTGATGAGCCTGAACCGGCAGAGTGATTTCTGCGACCAAGGCGAAGCAATTGATCAGCAGGTATGCAAAAGCCGATGGTACAGGGCCCATCGGCTATCCTGCATTTGGTCGCAGGCTTAGACGGCTTCGCCGGTCGGTTGGCCTCAAGCAATCCGCTTTGGCTGATATGCTGGAAGTGGATCAGGCCACGATTTCGAGGTGGGAGAGCGGGGCTCACACCCCTTCGGCAGAGATACAGCAGGGCGTTTTCTCAGTTCTGGCCCCAGTGCGCGTTCAGGATTCAGCGCTGAAACGGCTGGTGGCCCAATCGACTGACTGCGTTCATTTGGTTGAGGAGGCCAGCCATACCTGTCTGGCCTATTCGGCCAGCCGGGCCCGAGATTGGAAAACCTCGCAGAATGCTCTGCTGGGCGTCTCGCTCTGGCAGTTTGCGACGGACGAGATCCGGCAGGCTGAAGCAGAGCTGCAAAGCGAAGGTTGGTGGGACATGCACACGCCCGCACCCAAGGCCTTTCTGACCTCAGAGGCCGTGCATGACCGTATCAGGATCAGTGCAGGCCAGATCGTTTGGGAGCGGCTGTATCTGGCCGATGGCACCCCGGTTCGTCTGGTCAGCGGATCGCGGGGGCAAGTCGCATAATTTATGCGTTCCCGCGCGCAGCCGGGCGGGTTAGACCCGGAACATGACATTTCCTTACCTGAGATTTGCGCAGGTCATGCTGATCTGGTTTGCAGGGCTTGGTGCTGCCACGCAATTCGCCAAGATCGCTGTACCTTTCGCCGAAATCAGCCTGCTGTATCCCGAGCAATCCGCGGTGATCGGCTGGTCACTGTCGATCATCAGCCTGATGGGTGCGGTGTTCGGGGCGACCTCGGGCGCGATCACTGCCCGGGTTGGGCCGATGCGTCTGCTCTTGTCCGGGCTGGTTCTGGGCGGTGCTTTGTCTTTGCTGCAGGCGAGTCTGCCGGGATTCCAAATGATGCTGGCAAGTCGCGTCGTCGAAGGGGCGTCGCATCTGGCAATCGTTGTCGCGGCCCCCACGCTGATTGCCCAGATCACCACCGGCAAGGCGCGCAATCTGGCGATGGTGTTGTGGAGCACCTTCTTTGGTGTCGCCTTCGCGCTGAATGCGTGGTTCGGCCTGCCGATTGTAGACCGTTTCGGACTGCCCACCTATTTCGCCCTGCACGGAGCCCTGATGCTGTTGATCGCCGCAATGATCGCGCTGAGCCGGATCAAGATCGAGATGGGATCGATTGAGGAAAGAAGCCGTGGATTGGCTGCGTTTCTTGAGGCTCATGTCAGAACCTACCGCTCACCCTTTATTTCGGCGCCCGCGATCGGGTGGTTCTTCTATACGCTGACCTTTGTTTCGCTGCTTGCGATTCTGCCGGGACAGTTGCCTGAGGGGCAGGGCGCGTCGGTTGCGGCATTGATGCCTTTGGCTGGGATTGCGCTGTCCTGGCTGTTGGTGCCGCTGCTTCTGAATGTCTTTTCCTGTGTCACCGTTGTTAATCTAGGCTTTGGTCTGGGCATAGTGAGCATCGGGGCCTTGTTTATCGGGGCACCGCTGGCGGTTGTCGGTATTGCCTTGTTTGCCGTGTTGGGGCTGGTTCAGGGCGGCAGTTTTGCTGCGGTACCTCAGCTCAATGACACGGCCGAGGCGCAGGCGCTTAGCTATGGTGGAATGGCGCAGATGGGAAATGCCGGAAACCTGCTGGGCACTCCGGTTCTGCTGGCGATCCTTGTGGGTATTGATGAAACGGCGATGTTCGGGGCTGTTGTCGGGTTCTATGCCATAGCAATGATGCTGCACATCTTTCTTGGACTGCGCCGCGCTATGGTCAGCGACTAGCGGCTGAGGACTATCCCGTTTGCCCCGGCGTGATGATCTGGAACGAGCCATCGTCAAACTTCACGAAACAGGACTCGGTGCTCAAGGGCGGAAATGTGGTCGTCCGAGTGGGCACAACCCGCGATTTCACCCCTTGTTTGCAGGGTGACAGGCTGACCGGGCGATACCCTTTTGAGGCCATACACTGCGCCTCGACCTTGTTTCGCAGGCCCTGATTCACATCGACCGTGTAAATCCGTCCCGGCTCCCACCAGCCCGGATTTCGATAGCATCTGCCATTGCGGTCGCAATAGGTGCGACCGGGCCAATAGACCGGCGGGCTCTGCCGGACCTGATTGGCGACGGGGGCGTCTTTCAGTGCCTGCACCTGACAGGCGGTGGTCTCGGTCTGCATGCGCGCGACGCTCTCGCCCTCGCGGTAATAAAGCGACAGTGGTCCGCAAGCAGAAAGGGTCAGCAGGCAAATCAGGCCGGGCAGCAATGTTTTCATGCGCTTATCTTGCCGCAGCTTATGCGGTATGACAATTCAATTGACCGCTTTGGGGGCATCTGTCATTCAAAGATTTCAGGCAGAGGGGCCAATTGTATGAAGGTCATCATATGCGGTGCCGGTCAGGTGGGCTGGCAGATTGCGCGTCATCTTTCGGGCGAGCTGAACGATGTGACGGTGGTCGATAACAACCCCGATCTGGTGCGCCGCGCGACCGAGACGCTGGACGTGCAGGGCATTGCAGGGTTCGCCAGCTATCCGGATGTGCTGGAACGGGCAGGGGCGCGTGACGCCGATATGATCATCGCCGCAACCCATTCGGACGAGGTGAATATGGTCACCTGTCAGATGGCGCATTCGGTGTTTGCGATCCAGCGCAAGATCGCGCGGCTGCGCTCGAAATCCTATCTGGAGGCAATCCATTCCGATCTCTACCGCCGCGATCATCTGCCCATTGATGTTGTGATCAGCCCCGAACGCGAGGTCGCGGCAGCGGCCATGCGGCGCCTCTCGGCCCCATCGGCTTTTGACACCGAACTGTTCATGGATGGTAAGGCGCAGCTGTTGGGCATTCGGGTCGATGAGGACTGCCCGATTGTGAATACGCCTCTGCGTCAGCTGACCGACCTGTTCTCGACCCTGAGTTCCATCGTTGTGGGCGTCCGGCGCGAAGGGTCGCTGTTTGCCCCCGAACCGGATGATCAGCTGTTTGTTGGCGACGAATGCTATGTCTTCACCAGCGTCAAGGATGTCGACCGCACGATGGAGGTGTTTGGCAAAGCGCAACGCCAGCAGGATCGGGTCGTGATCGTTGGGGGCGGCAATGTCGGGCTGGAAGTGGCCCGGACGCTGGAAGAACGCGAAAGCCGTGTGCGTGCAAAGATTATCGAACGTGATCGCAGATGCGCTGAAATCGCCGCTGAAGCATTGGAACGGACGATCGTTCTGAACGGCGACGGTCTGGATTCGGCACTGCTGAGCGAGGCGGGGATCGAACGCGCGGATGCGATGCTTGCGGTTACGGATGATGATCGTACCAACATGCTGGCCGCCGTGCGTGCCAAGGGCGAGGGCTGCGCTCTGGCCATTGCATTGATCAATGACCCCAGCATGGTGGCGCTGATGGGCCCGTTGGGCATCGACGCCTATATCAACCCGCGCGCCACGACCGTCAGCTCGATCTTGCGCCATATCCGCCACGGGCGCGTTCGTCAGGTCTATTCTATCGGCGATGCCGAGGCCGAAGTAATCGAGGCCGAGGTGCTCTCAACCTCACCGATGGCCGGGCAAAAACTGCGTGACATCGATTTCCCCGAAGGCGTTCTGGTCGGAGCGGTACGTAAGGGCGACGAAGTGGTGCGCCCGACCGGCAGCCTTCGCATTGATGAAAAAGACGTGGTCGCCATCTTTGCGATGGCCAAGGACGTACCCGAGGTGGAACGCCTGATGCAGGTCTCGATCGATTTCTTCTGATGTTGCAAGCGCGCGGACAGCATCGGGTCGGAGTGCTGCGGCGGCTGCCGTTGCTTCTGATGATCTGGGGCGTTTCGGCGCTTGCGATGTGGATACCAGCGATCTACGCGCTGACACTGGATGATCACCATACCTCGCGATCATTCTTTTATTCCGGGCTTCTGGGCCTGTTTGTGGTGTCGATCATTGCCGTGGCGATGTCGAACAGAACACCGCGACGCGGGACGCTGGGCCAGTTGGCCGTTCTGCTGGCCTCGTTCACGATCCTGCCGGTTTTTCTGGCTATCCCATTCCATGAGGCGCTTGGCACGACGAGCTTTCTGAACGCCTATTTCGATATGGTCAGTGCGCTCACCACCACCGGGGCTGATCTGTTTCCTGATCCCGGGCGCCTGTCTGCACCACTGCATCTGTGGCGCGCTCTGGTGGGTTGGCTGGGTGGTCTGCTGATGTGGATTGCAGCGGCGGCGATCCTTGCCCCGCTGTCGCTGGGAGGGTTCGAGGTCACTGCGCGCGGACAGCCGGGCCGCCCGGTGACGGGCGTGGCGCAAAGCGAAAAGATGGACCCGCGTGGGCATCTGATCCGCGTGACGCGTACGCTGACCCCGGTCTATGCCGGGCTAACCGCTGTAATCTGGATTCTGTTGCTGATCGCGGGGGAGCAAGGTCTGACAGCCGTTTGCCATGCGATGTCGGTGATGGCGACGTCGGGCATCTCGCCTGTCGGAGGGTTGGAGGGGTCGACAGCTGGCTTCACAGGGGAGGCGATCCTGTTTCTCTTTCTGTTCTTCGCCCTGTCACGGCTGACATTCTCAACCGACACGGCCACCTCGGGCTATACCCGGTTGGACAAAGACCCCGAGCTTCGCATCGGCGTTTCAATCGTGCTTGCCGTGGCCGTGCTGCTGTTCCTGCGGTTTTTGTCGGGCGTGGCGGAACTGAGCATTGATGTCACTCCGCTGCAGGCGCTGCAGGTGATCTGGGGCATGATCTTTACTGCGATGTCGTTCCTGACCACGGCAGGGTTTGAGAGTGCAAACTGGAATGATGCGCAGCAACTCTCGGGCCTGGGCACGCCGGGGCTGATCCTGATGGGGCTGGCACTGATCGGGGGCGGGGTTGCAACCACCGCAGGCGGGGTGAAGCTGTTGCGTGTCTTTGCGCTCTACCTCAATGGCAAGCGTGAGATTGACCGGCTGATCTATCCCTCATCGGTAAGTGGCGAGGGCGGGGGAAACCGCCGCATCCAAAGCGACGGTGCCTTCATCGCGTGGATCTTCCTGATGATGTTCGCTCTGACGCTGGCGATGTTTGACCTTTTGCTGGCCGCGATGGGGGTCGGGTTTGAACAGGCAATGGTGCTGAGCGTGGCCGCACTCAGCACGACGGGGCCGTTGATCGAGCTGGCAACGGACGTTCCGATCCGCCTGATCGACCTGTCCGGCGGGGCCAAGCTGACGCTTTGCGCGGCGATGGTGATCGGCCGACTTGAGACGCTGGCCATCGTTGCGCTGATCACGCCCACCCTGTGGCGCGATTGACCTATCGTCAACGGTTGGCGTTACTGCCTGATTTTTCATCTGGAATATCTGTGCGCGGCACTCCATACTCCCCCAGAGGGAGCGCGTTGGTCCGCAGCGCGTAGCAAGAACAATGGCGAGATAATAAAATATGGCTTCGGACAGACAGAATCTGCAGGACGCGTTCCTGAACAATGTACGGAAAGCAAAGGTCCCGGTCACAATATTCCTGATCAACGGCGTGAAATTGCAGGGTGTGATCACCTGGTTCGACAATTTCTGCGTGCTTCTACGCCGCGACGGACAGTCGCAGTTGGTCTATAAGCACGCGATTTCGACCATCATGCCGTCACAGCCGATCAACCTGTATGAGGGCGAAGACGCCTCTTGATGGAACATGAGAGGGCGCGCACCCGCGCTTGGGTGCTGCATCCCGAAATCAAATCAGATGAACAGCGCCGCGTCCCCGAACCGGCGCTGGAAGAAGCGGTGGCATTGGCTGCCGCTTTGCCCGATCTGGATGTGGTCGGGTCTGAGATCGTGCGCCTGCCGCGCGCGCAAGCCGGATTGTTGTTCGGCAGCGGCAAGATCGAAGAACTGGCAGAACGCCTGCACGACAATGAGATCGAGCTGGTTCTGATCGATGGGCCGGTGACGCCGGTTCAGCAGCGCAATTTGGAGAAGGCGTGGAAGGTTAAAATCCTCGACCGAACTGGCTTGATTCTGGAAATCTTCAGCGACCGTGCGCGTACCCGAGAAGGTGTGCTGCAGGTCGAGATGGCCGCTCTCAGCTATCAGCGTACGCGGCTGGTGCGGGCCTGGACCCACCTGGAACGCCAGCGTGGTGGCCTTGGGTTTGTCGGCGGACCCGGCGAAACCCAGATTGAGGCTGACCGGCGCGCCATCGACGAACAACTGGTCCGCCTGCGCCGCCAGTTGCAGAAAGTGGTGAAGACACGCACCTTGCACAGGGCCGCGCGAGCCAAGGTTCCGTACCCGATAGTCGCTCTGGTCGGATACACCAACGCCGGGAAGTCCACGTTATTCAACCGTCTGACCGGGGCCGAAGTGATGGCCAAGGACATGCTGTTCGCCACGCTCGACCCGACCATGCGGCGGGTTGAGCTGCCGGACGGCCCCGAAGTGATCCTGTCCGACACGGTGGGTTTTATCTCAAACCTGCCAACTGAGTTGGTCGCCGCCTTCCGCGCCACGTTAGAAGAGGTGCTGGGCGCAGATCTGGTCGTGCATGTCCGCGATATCAGCCACGAAGAGACGGATGCACAGGCGCAGGATGTTGAGACGATCCTGACCTCTCTGGGGGTCGAGGATGATCGGCCCCGGCTTGAGGTCTGGAATAAGATCGACTTGCTGAGCCCCGACGAACGCGAAGCCGCGACGGCACGGGCTGAGCGCGATCCGGCAATCTTTGCGATATCGGCCGTGACGGGCGAGGGCGTTGATCCTCTGCTCTCTGAAATTGCAACGATTCTGCAGGGCGCGCGGCATGAGGTGACGCTGTCATTGGGCTTTGCCGAGGGCCAAAAGCGTGCATGGCTGTTCCGTCAGGATGTCGTGCGATCAGAGGAACAGACCGAAGAAGGTTTTGAGATCACCGTGCTCTGGACCGACAAACAAGCGGCGCGTTTCGCAGCGCTTTAGGTTCCGTCAATCTGGCTTTGACGCTCGTCCGCATCAAACCATTCCGATGAGCTTTGGATCTTATTGTCCGGCGTTAGTTCCCATTGCTCCCAACCGCGCGTGACAACACGGTTTCCGGTGGCTTTGTGATGCCCTTCGAGCGTTCTGACGAACAGAGCATGCGGTCCGGCCCATCGCATCATGTCGCAACGCACTTCGAGATCGGGAAACTCTGCGTACAATGCGCGCGCCATCTCAGCGATTGCTGCATGGCCCTGCAGAGTTTCGCCGTGATTGATGGTGATCCGGCCTTCAGGGGCGAAGAAACGAGCGACGGATTCAGGATCGCCCGAACTCCAGGCGATGGCATAATCACGTGCGAGATTGTTCAAGGTATCGCGAAGGCTGCCCATGCATTTCCCCCTTCGTACAATGCGACGGCCTGATGATTTTAGGCGAAAACGAATGAGTGCGTCCACGAGTGGCGCAGAAAGGGGCGGGGATTTGCCGATTTGATTAGCGCGGGTTGAGCACGGTCACCCCGACGGCTGCAGCGCGGGCAAGCCCAATGTCCAGCGACATCGGGATATATTCCCCCCTCCGCCACAGCTGCGCCTGATCGTCGTAGTAGCGCGACAGGAAATGGCCTGATTGCCCGGTCGCGGTGATAAAGACCGAACTGTCGGGATCGGCGAAATCGTAAACGCCACGATAGCCTGCACCATGCACGTTCTGGAACGGGTCCGGCCCTTCGCCTGAGGTGCGTCCACGCAGCAGAGTGTTGTCGCCACCGCTGGTGGATTGACGGATGTTGACGAAGAATCGCAGCACCGGAACGTCACCCAACACGGGGTGGTCATGGGTTGCCTGATGCGCATCGCCCCAACGCAAGGACTCAAGCGCAGAGCCATAGCGCTCGGAAATCCAGATAATGGCGTCGTCCAGTGCTAGCCGCGCCATGTCAGTACAGGTCTCAAGCGGTGCGCTTTGATGTACGTCGCACCAGACCGACGCACCATCGATATCGCGGTAAACCCGCTCGATGAAGAGGGGGTCCACGTGCTTGAATTCCGTAGCAAGCGGGCCGAGTTCGTCCGTGATTAGGCGGATCTGCAACGCGCGCAGCCACGCGGCGTAGATCAGCGGTTCCGGCAGATGTTCGTTCATCTCACCGTTCCAGTTGGCCAGCAGGTCCAGCGCAATCTGACGTTGCCGTTTGGGGGTGTCTTCGGGCGCGGATTCGCCCGTGAACCAGAGGTCGGCACCGATCAGTGGTAGCAGGGACCGCGCCGTGAAGCTGACCGTATCCAGTTGCGCTTCGATAAAGCTGTCGCGGGTGTGCACTTCGCGCGACTGCATGAGGCGTTCCCAGCGATTGATCCTCTGGGTGTCGCCCCATTCATAGGAAACGTGTCGCGGAAAGGGGCGGTCAATGATCTTGTTATTCGTGTTGCCGAGCACGCCGCCGACCGGGGCCACAAACTCAGGGTTATCAGTATAGGGCAGACGACCCTGCCAGCGGTTCCGTTCCAGCCAGCCGGGAGAGGGAATACGACCGCGGCTTTGATGATTCAGGTCGCGCCGGGGCATCGCTCCGATCAATTTCAGGCCGATCGTGTCTTTGTCGACCAGCGACAGGTTTTGCGATGGGGCAATGAAATCTTCACCCAGATCAATGGCTTCGCGCACCGTGTCAGCGTTCATCAGCGCCAGAGAGGCGCTCATCGACGTGTCGCGAGGGCTCAATGCGCTCCACGACAATGACGCCACGTGGCCCGGCGGTGTGATGGTTTCCAGATCGTAATCGGTGCCCGGCAGAACGGGGCCATTCTCGGTCCAGCGCAGGGTCAGGGTGATTGGTGCGGTATCCTTGATCTCGATGATCGAGGGGCGGGTCTGAAAGCGTTTGTAGCCGTCGGGCGTGAGGTATTCCTCGGGATTATCGGGGTTCAGCTGTTCGATGTGAACGTCCTGATCATCCAAATAGGACGAGGTCAGCCCCCAACCCAGACGTTCGCTGCGCCCGGCCGAGACCGCCGGAATGCCCGGAATGGTCGCGCCGATTACGCCGCCTTTGGTCAGCTCCAACCGTGCCAGATACCAGATGCCGGGTGCGGTGAAACCCAGATGCGGATCGTTGGCCAGCAAGGTGCCACCACTAGCTGAGCGGGACGGCGCGGCGGTCCAGGCGTTTGATGCGCCCGCCAGACCACGCTGCGGGAATGGGGACAGCGGCGAGTCGGGCATCGGTGTGCCTTGCGCAAAGCGCGGCAGGTTTGGGAACAGCGCCGCGTATTCGGGCAACGCCGCGATACCGGGGCCGGGGACGTTGGGCAGTATGTCGGCAAGTCGCGCAGGATCGTCCAACATCAGAGACGTACGCGCACGCAGAACTTCGTCTGCGAGGTGGCCCGAAAGTTGCAGGCTCATCAACTTCATGATCGCTAGACTGTCGCCCGGCTGCCACGGGGGAACCGGCGCGTTGAACAGGAACATCTCGGGTGCACCCCGACCAAGCGCCTCTTCGTTGATTTCGGTCAGACGCGCGTTGATCCCGGCTGAATATGCGCGCAGGGCGGCTTTGGTATAGTCATCCTGCACCTCGACCGAGCGATGGGCGAGCCCGTAGAGGTCCAGTCGGCGCAACAACTTGTCGATGGATACGGTGCGTTGCCCAAAAACTTCGGACAAACGGCCCTGTACGGTGCGGCGCAGAATGGTCATCTGCCACAACCGATCCTGCGCATGCGCATATCCAAGGCCAAAAAATACATCCGGATCGGAAGCACCCAAGATATGCGGCACGTTCGCCGTGTCGCGTACAATCTCGACCGGGGCGGTTATTCCTTCTACGTCAAGGGTTTGATCGTATTCGGGCAGGGATTGGCTTGCCAGGAAATAGACCAGCCCTACGGCGGCGATCACCAGCAGGATCAGGCCTGTCGTAAGTCTCACCAGCCAGCGAAAAACCAGACCCATTTGTCCCCCGAAATCTTTGCGTCATTATTTTCGCCGAGGTTACTGGAACCCCAGCCGGACCGAAAGAGGAATGCCGCCTGTCTTCGTCGAAAACCATCGAAACTCAGAGCCCCGCCACAACATGCAGCGGGGCTCGTCCGAGGGGGGAGGGTGGTATCTCTGAGTATCAGGGGATGATGCGCGTGTATTTGGTGCCTTCGACCGTCGCGCCGAATTTCAAACCAGCCTGCCCGAAAACCGCAGCCAGAACGGGTTTGCGTAATTGCGTGGTGTCGGTCGACAGGGATTCTCCTGTCGCATCGACCACGTAACCGATGTCGGCCCCGGCGGTCCAACCGTTCGAGCGGCGGAAATCGTTCAACGCCTCGTCGGTCATGAAGAACAGCACATGCGCATATTGTTGCGCACCGATCTGAAGGCCCGCGCTGCCCGAAATGGCCGAGTAATAGTCCACGGTCGCGCCTTGTATACGCAGCGCTCCTTGACCATAGGCACCGCCGAAGATGAAACCGGCCTCGGTGATCAGCGGCATGACCAGCATTCCGTTGGCCTTGTTCGCGATCTCAAGGGTGTTGGGGTACTTGTTGTACATTTCGTTCAGCGTTGCATCGACACGCGCGTCGATGGTGGCCGCATTCGAGTTGCCGACCCCATTGCCGCATGCTGCGGTCAGGGTCAGCCCGGCCATGCCAAAAGCAAAGCCGCGACGGCTGAGTCGGGGGGAGTTTGAACTGCTCATGTTTCTCTGTCTCTGTATATGTGCCTGATATGTCGGGTATTCCCGATCTTGTATGCAAGAATACGCCGATTGCGGCCGCCTGTCACGGGAAAGCTGTGCCGCGGGCGCAGCAAATCGGCGAAAAATCGCGACAATCTGAGACGTTAGCCTTGCAGAATGCGAGCAGCTTCGGGTGCAAAATAGGTCAAGATGCCGTCACAGCCTGCGCGTTTGAAGGCCAACAGGCTTTCCAACATCACATTTTCGCCGTCGATCCATCCGTTCTGTGCGGCGGCCTGGATCATCGCGTATTCACCAGACACTTGATACGCATAGGTTGGCGCGCCAAAGCTGTCTTTCACGCGGCGGCAGATGTCCAGATAGGGCATTCCCGGTTTGATCATGACCATATCCGCGCCCTCGGTCAGATCGCGTTCGATCAGACGTAAGGCCTCGTTCGAATTGGCCGGATCCATCTGGTAAGTCTTCTTGTCGCCTGTCAAAGCGCCCGAGGCCCCCACGGCATCACGGAACGGGCCGTAAAAGGCACTCGCATACTTTGCGGCATAGCTGAGGATCATCACATTGTGATGCCCTGCCGCTTCGAGCGCATTGCGCATCGCGCCGATCCGGCCATCCATCATGTCTGAGGGGCCGATAATATCGGCCCCGGCTTCGGCCTGTGCCAGCGTCATTTTCACCAGCGCTTCGACCGTCTGATCATTCACGATCTCGCCATCTACCACATAGCCGTCGTGGCCGTTGATGTTGTAGGGATCGAGCGCCACGTCGGTCATCACCGCAATATCCGGAGCCGCCGCCTTGATGGCGCGAATCGCGCGGTTGGACAGGTTGTCGGGGTTCCAGGCTTCGGCGCAATCTTCGGTTTTCAAGCTGGGATCAGTGTAGGGGAACACGCAAATCGCCGGTATGCCGAGGGCCTGCGCCTCGACAGCGGCTTTGGCGATCAGGTCGACCGATCGGCGCACGACGCCCGGCATCGACGGTACAGGCTCTTCGATACCTTCCCCATCGCGCACAAAGACCGGCCAGATAAAATCATCGACCGTCAGGGTATTCTCACGCACCAGTCCCCGTATCGCCTGCGATTGGCGGGCCCTGCGGAAGCGGGTCAGGGGATAGGGGGCGATGGTCGGTTTCATGGCGCGCTCTCCTTGAATAATCGCACATTGGGTGGCATGAATTGCCCGTAGTCTCAAGGGTAACAATGGACGCGTCGATGCGATGAAGGTCCCTGCAGACGGTGAATAAAGGGCTGACGCTTGGACATATACTCTACGATTTTCGAACTCATCGACATGCGTAGCTTCTCGAACCTATGGTATTGGATCGGATTGGCCGTGCTTTGGTCTTCGGTCAGCCACTGGGCGATGGGGGTGCCTTACGATCTGGTGGTGCGTGCGCGCCGGGTTGGTGGACAGACTGAACGCGATCTGCTGGACATCGTTCGCATCAATGGGAATCGGTTGCTGAATATCGTTGATGTGTCCGGTCTGGCTATCCTGGCGCTGAGTTGTTTCATCTTCACCGGCCTCGCGACGCTGGGATTCTTCTACGGTGTCGAGTTCGCACAGGCGGTGTTTCTGCTGCTGTTTCCCTTGTGTTTCGTAATGCTGATAAATATCTCGGCGGCTCGGCGGTTGCGCCGGCAGGAGCCAACGCTTGAGACTGTATCCAAGATACTGACGCGATGCCGGGTCTATACTCAGATCATTGGGATGATTTCGATCTTGATCACGTCCCTCTGGGGGATGTACCAGAATTTCTCGATTGGCCTTTTGGGTTGGTAAAATCGGAAAGGACGAGGCGATGACGGCTCCGAACCATGTTACGGTTGGCGGTGCCCCTGAGGGGTTTGACGCGCAGCTTGTCCTGAACGAGATTGCCCGTTCGGGTGGTCCTGTTGTTCATGTGGCCCGCGATGACAAGCGGATGGCGGCGATGCGGGCGGCGCTTGCCTTCTTTGCCCCGGACATGCCGGTCTTCGTGTTTCCGGGTTGGGACTGCCTGCCTTATGACCGGGTATCGCCCAACGCGGATATAGCGGCCGCACGGGTGGCGACGCTTGCGGCGCTGGTGCACCAGATGCCGGCTCGGTTTGTTCTGCTGACGACGCTGAATGCGGCGACACAGCGGGTTCCTGCGCGGGACGTGCTACGCGAGGCTGCCTTCACGGCGCGTGTTGATCATCGGGTTGATGAAGAGGCTTTGCGGAATTTCCTGGTGCGCATGGGGTTCACCCAAAGCCCGACCGTCATGGAGCCAGGTGACTATGCCATCCGCGGCGGGATTATTGACATCTTCCCGCCGGGCGAATCCGGCCCCGTCCGGCTGGACCTGTTCGGGGATGTATTGGACGGGGCGCGTCGGTTCGATCCGGTGTCGCAACGCACGACCGAGAAGCTTGAGGTGGTCGAACTCGCCCCGGTGTCTGAGGTCATTCTGGACGAAGCCGCCATTACCCGGTTCCGTCAGAACTACCGCATTGAGTTCGGCGCGGCCGGTACTGACGATCCGCTTTATGAGGCGGTCAGTGCGGGCCGTAAGCACCAGGGCATTGAGCATTGGTTGCCGTTCTTCCATGAAAAACTGGAAACACTCTTTGATTATCTGCCTGAGGCCTCCGTTTCGCTGGACGATCAGGTCACGCCCGCACGGCTGGCGCGTTGGGATACGATTTCCGACCAATACGAGACGCGCAAGCTGGCACTCGAAAACCGCTCGCGCATGGATACGGTTTACAAACCGACCCCACCCGGTTTGCTGTATCTGGATGACGCCGCGTGGGAGCAGGCCGTTGGTGACCGCCGCGTTCTGCAATTTAGCCCTCTGCCGCAGGCCAGCGGGCCAGGTGTGATCGATGCGGGTGGCCGCATTGGGCGCAACTTTGCACCCGAGCGGCAGCAGGAGAGCATCAGCCTGTTCGGCGCTCTGGCCAGTCATATTACCGACAAGATGGCGAAGGGGCCGGTGCTGATCGCGTCTTATTCCGAAGGCGCGCGCGAACGTCTGACCGGGTTGATCGAGGATGAAGGTCTGGCCGAGGCGATCCCTGTGACCGACGGTACCCGCGTTGGGAAACGCGGACTGCATCTGGCTGTCTGGGCGTTGGAGCACGGGTTCGAGACCCCCGACCTGACGGTGATCGCTGAACAGGATGTACTGGGCGACCGCCTGATCCGTCAGCCCAAGAAACGCCGCAAGGCCGAGAACTTCCTGACCGAGACCCAATCGCTGTCCCCCGGTGATCTGGTGGTGCATGTGGATCACGGTATTGGCCGCTATCAGGGGATGGAGGTCGTTACGGCAGCAGGTGCAGCGCATGAATGCCTGCTGTTGGAATATGCCGAACAGTCCAAGCTGTACCTGCCGGTCGAAAACATCGAGCTGCTGTCGAAATACGGCCATGACGAGGGGCTGCTGGACCGTCTGGGCGGCGGTGCATGGCAGGCCAAGAAGGCCAAGCTAAAAGAGCGCATCCGCGAGATGGCGGACAAGCTGATCCGCATCGCTGCCGAACGTGCTTTGCGCAAAGCTCCGGTCATGGATCCGCCGCCCCATGCGTGGGAGGAGTTCAGCGCACGTTTCCCATATCAGGAAACCGACGACCAACTGCGCGCGATATCGGAAGTCATGGAGGATATGCACTCTGGCGCGCCGATGGACCGTCTGATCTGTGGTGACGTGGGGTTCGGTAAGACCGAGGTTGCGATGCGTGCTGCCTTCGTCGCAGCCATGTCCGGTGTGCAGGTGGCTGTGATAGCCCCGACCACTCTGCTGGCCCGTCAACATGCGGCCTCGTTCAAGGATCGCTTCCGCGGCTTCCCACTGGAGGTCCGGCAATTGTCGCGCTTTGTTTCGGCCAAAGAGGCGCAACAAACCCGCGACGGGCTGGGGCGCGGCACGGCGGATATCGTGATCGGCACCCATGCGCTGCTGGCCAAAGGCATACGGTTCCAGAACTTGGGCCTGCTGATCATCGACGAGGAACAACATTTTGGCGTGGGTCATAAGGAGCGGCTGAAACAGCTGCGTTCGGATGTCCACGTCCTGACGCTGACCGCCACGCCGATCCCGCGTACGTTGCAACTGTCGCTGACCGGCGTACGTGATCTCTCAATCATCGGCACTCCGCCCATCGACCGGCTAGCGATCCGCACCTATGTCAGCGAGTTTGATGCGGTCACGATCCGTGAGGCGCTGCTGCGCGAGCATTATCGCGGCGGGCAGAGTTTCTATGTGGTGCCGCGCATTTCGGACTTGCCCGAGATCGAGGAATTCCTGAAGGAGCAGTTGCCAGAGCTGACCTATGTGGTTGCACACGGACAGATGGCAGCGGGCGAACTCGATGACCGGATGAATGCCTTCTATGACGGCAAATATGATGTGCTGTTGGCGACCACGATTGTGGAAAGCGGGCTGGATATTCCGACTGCGAACACGATGGTCGTGCATCGGGCGGATATGTTCGGCCTTGCGCAGCTCTATCAGATTCGGGGGCGGGTGGGGCGCTCGAAAACCCGCGCCTATGCCTATCTGACAACCAAGCCGCGTCAGAAACTTACGGCGGCGGCCGAGAAGCGCCTGCGGGTTCTGGGCTCGCTGGATACGCTGGGTGCCGGTTTCACCTTGGCGTCTCAGGACCTCGACATTCGCGGGGCAGGTAACCTTCTGGGCGAAGAGCAATCGGGCCAGATGCGCGATGTGGGTTATGAGCTTTATCAGTCGATGCTGGAAGAGGCGATTGCCAAGATCAAAGCCGGTGAGATGGAAGGCCTGTCGGATGCTGACGACCAATGGGCACCACAGATCAATCTGGGCGTACCGGTTCTGATCCCCGAGGATTACGTGCCCGATCTGGACGTGCGGTTGGGGCTTTATCGCCGACTGTCGTCCCTGTCGACCAAGGTCGAGCTGGAAGGGTTCGCCGCCGAGTTGATCGACCGCTTCGGTACCCTGCCGAAAGAGGTCAACACTTTGATGCTGGTCGTGCGCATCAAGGCGATGTGCAAACGCGCTGGCATTGCCAAGCTGGATGGCGGGCCGAAGGGCGCGACGATCCAGTTCCATAATGACAAGTTCGCCTCGCCCGAAGGTCTGGTCGAGTTCATCCAGAACCAGCGCGGGCTGGCCAAGGTTAAGGACAACAAGATCGTCGTGCGCCGCGACTGGAAGAAGGACAGCGACAAGATCAAAGGGGCTTTTGCCATTGCTCGTGATCTGGCCGAAAAGGTCGTGGCCGAGAAGAAGAAGGCGAAGGCCTAGTCCCCAGTCACAAAGGTGCAGAGCTGCCACTCACCCGCGTCGGATTTCACAAATGCGGCGCGGTAACCGACCATCGACGTCAAGAAATCGCTGAGCAGATATCCCGATGTTCCATCGGTCAGTCTTATCTTCTGATATTCTTCGTCAGGCTGAAAGTCAGGGACGATCACGATCTCATGGCTGATCAGCGCGAGGATGGCTGCGCCGCGCGATGGAGTCTGGCGTAGCGTGATGCTTTCGCCCGAAACAAAGAACGCCGTGAATGGGTCCACCGCAGCGGGCAAGGTGATCCGCCAATGATGGGGCATCCAGAATTCGCCCTGATCGTCGAAATATCCCGGTTGGGAAAGCGTTTTCTGTAATTGCGACCAGTAATATTCGCGAAGCTCAGCGGCTTCGTCCTGAAACTCTTCATCCAGTATTTCCGGCGGCACGGTGAGGTTGGTGTGGAACTCCTCCGGGCCACCGGTGCTGCCATGGCTGAGATAGATATCCGGGCAGGCGGCGGCGACGACGGCATCTGTATCGCGGGCGTCGATCTTTGCCCGCAGGTCTTCGCGGAAAGCGAGCACTGAGGGATCGCGTTCCGCCTCGTCAACGGGCGGAAAGGTCTGGCGCTGCGCAAGCGCCGGACCAGCGATCAGCAAGCTGGCCACCAAAAGAGGTATTCTCATTCAGCGGCCCTCATTGCGGCTTGCGCGCAGAAACAGGATGCTCCAACTGCGCGGTCGGCGCGGGCAAGCGCGAGGTCCAGACGTTGTTTGATCTGCCGGATTTCCACCGCCTCTCCGCGCGCCTTTAGGCAATCGTGTAGGCCCTTCAGGCTCCAGACATTGTCCGGGTGGATCGAGGCGCGGCTGAGCGTGCCGCCCAGACCCAGATCTTCGCGATAGACGGCCTCGGCCTCGGCGATATGGCCCTGTTCAAACAGCAACGCACCCAATGCGTGGCGGGTCGGCTGCATCCATCCCCATGGCTCGTCATAGGGCAGCGTATCATCCAGTTCGACCGAGCGGCGCAGATGGGCATAAGCGATCTCATAATTGCCTTTGCGATACTCGATCTCACCGCGCAGCATTTCCGCTGCGATCTCCAGCAGGTCGATGACCCGATTGTTGTGCAGGCGGCGGGTCTCGGGCACGCAGGTTTTTGCGGCGAGGAACAGTTGCTCTTCTGCTTCGGCCTGTGTCACCTCTCCGGTCGCGGCATGGGCGATGGCGCGGGCATAATGCGTGGTCGCGGTCAGGGTGCGGTACAGGTCGGGATCCTCAGGCAATTCCAGTGCCTTGGCTTCTTCCCAGCGGCCAAAACGGATCAGAATATGCGGCCCCATGGACATGTAGCTTTCGAAATAGTCCGCCATGGGCGGGCTTTCGACGCGCAACATATCCTCGGGCGTTGTTTCCCACAGGCCCTGATTGGCGCGCAGGGCCGGTTCCATCTGACCGAGGAACAGAGCGCCATAGATGGTGAAGTGATAATTGTGCTGGCGATAGCCGGTATAGATGTTGAACGCACCTTCACGCTCATAATATTTCAGATCGGCGACCGAGGCCTGTTCGTTCCAGTGGACAACGTTTTGATAGTGGCCGCACAGCACGTCGATATGGGTGGGCATGTGCACCAGATGCCCCGCATCCGGTACCAAAGTGCGCAGGATATCCCCCGCCTTCAGGGCCTTTTCTGGCGTTGGAGACATCTCCATCAGATGGACATAAAGATGAAGCAATCCGGGATGAGACATGGCCGCCGGATCGTTGGCCATCGCGGTTTCCAAAGCCTCCTGCGCCTCGAACGTGGCTGCGCCTTCGGCAGGTTGACCGGTCTTTAGATCCCACATCTGCCATGGCGTGAGGTTCATCAGCGCCTCGACATAGATCGTACGCAAATCCAGATCGTCAGGCTGTTCGGCAAAGGCCGCGCGCATCGCGTCGGCGTAATCGTAGTCCCATCGGTGCATGCCCTCCGTCGGATCACGCTGCGGGTATCGTGCGGGCAGGGCGCGGATGAGGGCTTGTTCAACCGGGGTACACTTGTCCAGCAGCGACATTGCCCGTTGCATTGCATCATAGGCAATTGCCAACGATTTGGTCTGATTTTGATCGTCGCGCAAATCCCACGGCAGGTTGTAGTTCGGCCCTGCCGCATAGGCGACGCCCCAATGCGCCATGGCGCAGTCGGGGTCATGTTCGGCGGCCTTTTGGAAACAGGCGACCGCTTCGTCGTGGTTATAACCATAGGTCCAGACCAGCCCGCGATCGAACCAGAGCTGCGCCTCGGGCGACGATGTCGTGACCGCACAGGAATATGTGCCCAGATCATAGTAATCGTTCATGAAAACCCCCTCCCAAGTCTGGGAGGCAGGTTAGCGCGTTTCAGGAGCGCTGCACAGATCAGGCGAGAAGTCTGTTTTCAATCCGGCCCATATGCAGCATCAGGCCGAAGCCCACGATGCACATGATCAGTACAGCAGTTGTCAGCGGCGTGATCGAACCATCGAACAACAAACCGACCGGAGCCGCGATGGCCGCCGCCAGCACGGTGGCGATCGAGCCGATCACTGAGGCCGCCATACCTGCGATATGGCCCATCGGCTCCATCGCGATGGCGTTCAGGTTGCCCATGGTCACACCCGCCATGAAAAAGACCGATGTTTGCCAGGCCACGAACAGGCCGAACGAGGCGTCGGGCGACAACGGTGTCATGTTCAGGAAAATGACGCAGCTGGTGATCAGGATTTGCCCTCCCAAGGCCCAGGTCACCATCCGGCGCATGCCAACACGGACGACCAGCGCCGCGTTCAACAGGCTGGCCGAGCCTGAGATCAACGCCACGAAGCCGAACCAGAACGGAAAGCTTTCGGCCCGGTCATGCACGACGTCAAAGATCGGTTGCACCATTGTCAGCATGGTGAACAGCAGGCCCATGCAAAGCGTTTGCACCATGATCGACAGGCGGACGGTGGGATGCGCGATCATCTCTTGTACCGCCGCAATCATCAGCGGCAAGCGGAAGGGGCGGCGGTTTTCGGGTGCTAAGGATTCGGGCAGTCGAACGGTCATCCAGATCACAATGACCAATGCGAACAGGATGAATGACACGAAGATACCGCGCCAGCCGACCAAAGCGATAACGCCTGCGCCAAGCAGCGGAGCGATCGCAGGAACCAGAGTGAAAATCATCATCGCGATTGAGATGATGCGGGCCATCTCGCGCCCGGCAAAGAGGTCACGAATGATTGCCATTGCCACAACGCGCGGACCAGCTGCGCCCAACCCCTGAGCCACCCGCGCCGCCAGTACCAGTTCGAGCGACGAACTGGCCCAGGCCACGGCGGAGGCGAGGATGTAAAGTACCACACCTCCGTAGATCACAGGCTTTCGTCCGACTGCATCCGAGATTGGCCCCGTAAAAAACGTGCCGATCCCCATGCCCAGAACAAAGGACGTCAGGATCAGCTGGGCCTTGTTGAGATCACCGGGGCTGAGCTCTGCCCCGATTTCAGGCAGGGCGGGCAGCATTGAATCGATCGAAAAGGCAATCGTGGCGAACATCATCGCGACCAGCGCAATGAATTCGCCCCGCGACATACGATTGGTCATGGGAAGCTCCTTCCCAGCAGCGCTATCACGGTGCAACGGGTTGGACTAGATCAGGAATGCACAGAGGTATGTGCTATTCTGCAGGGGAAGCCTCAAGTTGAGACATGATGTCCGCGATCACTTTCCCCCATAATTCAGGGGGTTGCGCACCAGGAACCGCATGTTGATTGGCCACGATGAATGTCGGAACCGAATTCACGCCCATCTGCCGCGAATGCGTATCCCGGTTGCGGATATCTTCCCGGTCGGCGTTTGACTTCAGCAGTTTCAGTACAACGGCGGCATCCATGCCGACGGTGTCGGCGATATCTGCCAGAACCTCATGATCGCCAATATCGCGCGCCTCGACGAAATAGGCGTTGAACAGCGCGTCAACCACGGCGTTCTGTTTGCCCTCGATCCCGGCCCAGTGGATCAGCCGGTGGGCATCCAGCGTGTTGGGGGTGCGTTTCATGCCCTCGAAATCGATTTTCAGACCAGCGTTATCGGCATGTTCTACCACGGGTGCATAGGCGCGGACGGCACCGTCCTTGCCGCCGAATTTACGTTCAAGGTATTCGCGCCGGTCCATACCCGCGTCAGGCATGTCGGGATTCAGCTGAAACGGATGCCATTCGATCACAAAGGGGTGGTTCGGCACCTCTGCCAGCGCTTTGTCCAGATGGGTCTTGCCGATATAGCACCAGGGGCAAATCGGGTCGGACATGATGTCGAGCTTAACGGTCTGTGTCATTCGGACGTCGCCTTGAAATAGGCCGGCAGGGCGCGGCGCAGGAGTTTGCTGTTGCCTCCGGTAGGCAGGGCGGACAGATGGACAAAGGCGCGCGGCTGTTTGTAGCGCGCCAGCTTGTCAGACACATAGGCGCGCAACACCTCCGCGTCCAGTTCTTCGGGGCCGGTGTAGAAGGCAACGATGATCGAGCTGTCCTGTTTCACCTCAACCGCCGCCGCGCCGACCTGAGTGATGCCGGGGTGGGTAGACAGTGCCGCCTCGACCTCGACCGGAGATACCCGGTACCCACCCGCATTCATCATATCGTCGTCGCGGCCGAGATAGATGATCTGACCGTCTGCTGCCATCGCCCCCTGATCGCCGGTCAGGAACCAGTTCCCGGCCATGCGCGCCTCGGCCTCTTCCGGTGCGTTCAGGTAGGTCAACATCAGACCGGGGTCGTTGCGATGAATTGCAATTGTACCCTCTTGCCCCTGAGGGACCGGTCCGTCAGGCCCAACGATGGCGATCCGGCGACCGGGCTGTGGTTGGCCCAGAGCCTCTCCGCGTGCCGGGTGGGTCGGGCTGGATGAGATAAAGGTCGAGCATTCGGACATGCCGTAGGCTTCGTACAGTTCGGTGCCGGTGCTCTGCATCCAGCGTTCGTGCAGGTGACGCGACAGTTTCTCGCCCGCCGAGAGGCCATGGCGCAGGTTGGGCAAGCTCATACGTTCGGGGGCCTGCAACATCTTGCGAAAGACGCCCGGCGCGGCGGCGAAGATCGTGGCTCGATGCTGATTCAGCAACGCGGGCAGATCCGCGATATCGGTGCCGGGTTCAGGGATCAGCGCGGTTGCGCCGATGGTCCACGGGTCCATCAACCCGGTGCCCAGCGTATAGGTCCAGTTGAACGCGCCTGCATGGCACAGTCGGTCGGATGGCGTTAGCCCGTACCAGCCATCAACCATCATCTGCCGCGCCCAGATCGCCCGGTGGGCATGCGCAACCGCGCGCGGCTTGCCCGACGTGCCCGAAGTATAGACCACATAGGCCATGCGGTCGGGATCCCCCATCTCAAAGCGCGCAGGGGGCAGGCTGCGCATCTCGGTCAGGTCGAACAGGGTGATCTGACGCGGATGCGGGGCGCAGGCCACGTCCGGGTCGCGCAGGATGGCGGCCGGGTTGAGGTCGCTCAGGATACCAGCGGTCTCAGCCTCTGTCAGTTGCGAGGATGTCGGGACCGGAACAAGGCCCACTGCGATGGCGCCCAGATAGGCAATCGGGAAATCAACGGTATTGCCTAACCGCATGACCACGATGTCTCCGGGCGTGAGACCCGCGTCCAGCAACCCGGCCCCGGTGCCAAGGATCGCTGCCTTTAAGTCGGCATAGGTCCAGTCACGGGCCAAGTGACCGCCAAGAACGGACAGGGCCGTTTTGCCGGCGCATTCATCTGCATGGCGCAGAACATGCGCCGCCAGATTGAAGGGGTTGGGACAGGGTGCAAAGGGTCCCTGATCAAAGATCGACAACATGGCCTACGGCTACCGTCGGGTGCCGTGCGTTGCAAGCGGCGCGGCCTGGCCCTATAGAAAGAGCTATGAGCACGAATGATCACAAATCCATCGTCCGCATTGCGCGCGACAACGGCAACAGCAAGGAATTGGAGCCTGTCGATCTGGGTGCGCGGGTGCGTGAGCTGCGCAAGGCGCGCAAATGGACGTTGGAGCAGGCCGCCACTCAGGCCGGGCTGGCACGTTCAACGCTTAGCAAGATCGAGAACGGTCAGATGTCTCCGACCTATGACGCGCTGAAAAAGCTGGCTACCGGTCTGGAGATCTCGGTGCCGCAGCTATTCACGCCACCGCAGCGCGATCAGGTGATTGGTCGCATGGCGGTGACCAAGATGGGTGAGGGGGCCGCGCATGCAACCGCGACCTACGAGCATGAGCTATTGGCCGAAACGCTGACCAAAAAACAGATGCTGCCGTATCGCGCCCGCGTTCGTGCGCGATCGATGGAAGAATTTGATGGCTGGGTGCGCCATGATGGTGAGGAATTTCTGTACGTGCTGACCGGTGTTGTCCGGTTGTTCACCGAGTTTTATGAACCCGTCGAGATGCGTCGGGGCGACAGTGCCTATTACGATGGCAGCATGGGGCACAATGTCATTTCGGTCAGTGATGAAGACGCAACGATCCTGTGGGTGACTTCACTTAGCTAAAGACTGGGCAGCCTCGCGGTTTAGAGCCTCAGTAAACAGGAAATCCTCAAGCTCTTCGCGTGCTTCGTTGACTGTCAGGTGATGACGCTCGGCCAGATAGGCCTCGAACTGTTTGCGATCTTCGCCAACGCGGGCCATATCCCTGTCTCGCAGGTTTGGAAACCTGCGTTTCGCGCGCGCATAAGACGCGCCCCAGTCTTGCGTCAGATCAGCCCAGTTCAGCATCTGCGAGCCTTCCTTTGTTAGTGTTTCAGGATTGCTCTCCCCCAAACCAGCGTACGGAGTGAGGCGCGATGCTGCGGACATGACAAAATGTCGCAGGGTGCAATCGGGTCATTCGGGTGCAAAAAACCCGCTGCGGCGTAACCGCAACGGGCCTACGGACCTGCTGTTTAGTGAGTGGCGGCCGGTCCGTAATTCCTCTGGCTTGAACAGCCAGCTCAGTAAAACATGCCCGATAAATACAGCAATTATCTGCATTATAACGAACGTCGGTATATGTGCAGGGTATATCCCCAAGAACCTATCCGTAAAGCCATCTTGTGATGATAGCTGCCAGAATCTCAAAACTTATGGATGATGTATATTTGTAGGCGTCAACGATGTGGAGCTGCACAAGGACTGGTATCGTATCCGCTTGTGCTGAAATCCGCCGAAAACTACGAAGATCAGGTCGAGGGCGGCGATGATCTCGGAAAATCACTGGTGCGAACCGGTGCGGTGCAGAGTCTCGGATGTCTATAGTATCGGACGATCGAATATATGGCATCTGGCTTAGGCACCACCGGGTTGAAATGCGCACCCGGGACTCGGGTCAAATCAGGCAGGTCTCGTTGGCGGTATGGTCGCTAGCGGCGAAGACAAATTTCATCTTGAGCGTGTCATTCCTCATACCACCAGACCTGAGGCATATATTCGGGTCCATCGCCATAGATCGGCCAAGTGCTTGGGTGCTTCAGTTCCTTGGCGTGGGCGATGCGCCCAACGTCAAAGTTCCAAATCGGGATCACATAGCGCCCGGCAGTCAGAACGCGATCCAGCGCGCGGGTGGCGGCAACGAAATCCTCGTGGCTTTCCGAGGTCAGCATCGCGTCGATCAAACCATCAACCGCAGGCGATGTGACGCCCATCAGGTTCCGCGTACCGGGTGTGTCCGCATTCTCGCTGCCCCAATACAGGCGCTGCTCGTTGCCCGGCGAAAGCGACAGCGCGCGGCGGAAGATGGTCATGTCAAAATCCAGCTCGGAGGTGCGCCCTGTATATTGCGCGCTGTCGACCTGTTCGATTGTCACCTGAATACCCAGACGTTCCAGCGCGCGGGTATAGATCTCCATCGCCGTCATATTGTCGCTGTCGCCTTGTTGCAGCAGGACCGTGATGGTGAAGGGCTCGCCTTTGTCATTGCGCAGGACACCGTCCTGAATGGTCCAGCCTGCTTCAGCCAGCAGGTTTGCGGCCGCGCGGATGTTGGCACGGTTCCGGGCCGATCCATCGCCCGCTGGCGGGGTGTACCCGTCAAGCGTTCCGGGCGGCAGATCAGCGGCGTAGGGTTCCAGCAGCTCGGCAACACGGCCGGTTGCCGGACCTGGCTGCATGGCCAGATCAGAACCTGAGAAATACGACGTAATCCGGGGCTGTGCGCCACCGGTGATGGTGTCGTTGATAAATTCGAAATTGAAGGCCAGCGTCAGCGCTTCGCGCACGCGCCAGTCGTCGAACGGGGCTTTGCGCGTGTTCATTACATAGCCCGTCATGCCTGAGGGCTTGCCATGTGGGATTTCCGTCTTGATGACATCGCCACGTTGCACTGAGGGAAAGTTGAACTGGGTGTCCCACTTATCGGCGTTGAACTCACGCACGGCGGTCAGTTCTCCGGCCTTGAACGCCTCGAACAGAACCGTAGCATCACCGTAGAATTCCAGCAGCATTTCATCAAGGTTCATGGTGCCTTTGCGGAACGGGATATCGGCACCCCAATAGTCAGGGTTCCGCCGCAGGGTGACATAGCGACCGGCCTCATAATCATCGATGACGTAAGGCCCGGTTCCGATGGGGATATCCTGCAGCGGAGCGTCGGCGAAATCCTTCCCCTCCCATTGGGCTTTTCGCAGGATCGGGCGTAGACCGGCGATCAGGGCCAGCTCTCGATCCGGTTCGTTGAAGGTGATGCGCACGCTGCGCGGCCCGGTCTGTTCGATGCTGTCGATTTTGCCCCAAAGCCCGCGATAGCGCAGGTGGCCTTCGGTGCCCAAAGTCTCGTATGACCAGATCACGTCATCGACGGTCACGGGGGTTCCGTCTGAAAATGCGGCGTTCTCGCGAAGTGTGAATTCGACCCAGGAGCGGTCGTCGGCCGTCTCAACTGATTCGGCTAACAACCCGTAAAGAGTGAAAGGTTCGTCCCAGGATCGGCCCATCAGGCTTTCATGGGTCCAAAATCGCAACTGCCAGGGTGACGTGCCTTTTTGCACAAACGGATTAAGGCTGTTATAGGCGCCGGTGTTTCCGAACACGACTTTACCGCCCTTCGGCGCGTCCGGATTTGCATAGGGCAGCGACACAAAATCCGGTGGTAAGGCCGGGTCCCCATACATAGCTATGCCATGGACCGATTCTGCAGAAACCAAAGAGGCAGTAAAAATGCAGGTGATTCCCGCGATAACGTGTCTGAACGGGCGGAGATAATCGGGGCTCATTTTGGAAACAATCCTGCTCTGGCCTTATTTTGTTTGGGATTCACCGTAGCCATGATTTTTCTTATTATCAAACTTTTAGCTTGGATGGATGCAAAGAATTGCTTATAAAGGATGCACTGCTCGATAGGTTTCTTGCCTGTATGAAACCTGCCTCAATAACTTAACGCCCGCTTCGTGCGGGCGTTTTTTTATGCAGATCTGAGCCGGGAAACAAACCCGTCATCATTCCCCGTTTTATTTGCAGGTGCAGCATGGCACAGTGCGCGCGAAATGAAATCCAGCAGGGAGAATGTCATGGGTCTGTCGGGCAAAACAGCCGTCATCACGGGGTCGAATTCAGGGATCGGGCTGGGCATCGCGCGCGAGTTGGCCAAGGCCGGGGCGGATGTGGTGCTGAACTCGTTCACCGACCGAGACGAGGATCATGCGCTGGCCGCCGAGATCGGGCAGGAGACGGGCACCAATGCGCGCTACATCAAGGCGGATATGTCCAAGGGTGACGAGTGCCGCGCCCTGATCGAGCAGGCGGGCGCTTGTGACATCCTGGTGAACAATGCGGGCATTCAGCACGTCGATCCGATCGATCAGTTTCCGGCTGACAAGTGGGACGCGGTCATTGCGATCAACATGAACTCGGCCTTCCACACCACGGCTGCGGCCCTGCCGATGATGCGTGCGGCGGGCTGGGGACGGATCGTGAATATCGCCTCGGCCCATGGTCTGACGGCCTCGCCCTTCAAAGCGGCGTATATCGCGGCCAAACATGGCGTGGTTGGGATGACCAAAACCGTGGCGTTGGAAACCGCGCAAGAGCCGATCACCTGCAATGCGATCTGCCCGGGCTATGTGTTGACACCTTTGATAGATTCCCAGATCCCTAACACGATGCGAGAATACAACATGACCCGGGAAGAGGTCATAAAGAACGTATTGCTGGAGCGGCAGCCTTCAAAAGAGTTCGCGACAATCGAACAACTGGGCGGTACGACGATCTTCCTGTGCTCGGATGCGGCTGCGCAGATTACGGGTACGACGATTTCGGTCGATGGAGGTTGGACCGCCTTGTGAGTTTTCTTGGGGGCACAGCCCCCATGCCCCCGAAGTAATATTAGTCAGAAGAAGAGGGTGGGGTCGTGAAGAGGATCAATCTGGCATTGCAGGGTGGTGGGGCGCATGGGGCGTTCACCTGGGGCGTGCTGGACCGTTTGCTGGACGAAGAGGACATCGAGGTTGCAGCGATCACAGGAACCTCGGCGGGGGCGCTGAACGGGGCAGCGTTTAAGTCGGGGATGGTACGAGACGGGCGTGAGGGCGCGCGGGCTTCTCTGGATGGGTTGTGGAAGCGCATGGGGGCCGTCGGGGATATGCGGATTGCCCATTGGATGCGCGGCATTGAGCCCGCTCATGTTGCTCAGGCGCTGGAATACTCGGTTCCGTTTTCGATGGCCGAGACCTGGTCGCGGCTGGTGTCGCCCTATGCCTATGGTCCGTTCTACCGCAATCCGCTTACCCCGGTGGTGGATCGCTTCAACTTTGACGAAATCTGCGCAGATGAGGGGCCAGAGCTTTTTGTCTGCGCGACCTGTGTGCGCAGCGGCAAGATCCGCGTGTTTGCCGGGGAAGAGATTTCGACAGATGCCATTCTGGCCTCGGCCTGCCTGCCCAACCTGTTTCAGGCGGTTGAAATTTTTGACCCCAAATCCGGGCGAACCGAGGCCTATTGGGATGGGGGCTATACGGGCAATCCGGCTCTCTATCCATTGTTCAACAATGGTTTGCCGGATGATGTGGTGATCGTGAACATCAACCCACTGGAACGTGACGAGGTTCCCAAAACGCCGCAGCAAATCCAGAACCGGATCAACGAGATCAGTTTCAACTCATCGCTCTTTCGCGAATTACGAGCTATCAATTTCGTGCAGCGCTTGCTGGCCGAGGGCAAACTGAAAGCGGGAGAGATGAGCCGGGTGCTGGTGCATATGATTGCGGATGACGCCTTGATGAACGACCTCTCGGCGGCGACCAAAATTGTACCCAACCCGGTTGTGTTGAACCGGTTGAAAAAGGCCGGACGCAACGCGGCAGAGCAGTTTCTGACTGCTTGTAAAGACGATCTGGGAGAGCGCAGCACAGTCGATCTGCCTGCGATGTTTGGCTGATTATTCAGGTGGTTGGGTCGGGTCTTTGTCGTTCGGATAAACAAGACCGGCTGAAATCACCAGTTTGGCTGCGTCCTCGATGGACATGTCCAGCAGGATCACGTCCTCGGCGGGGAAAAACAGCAGGAAACCGGATGTAGGGTTCGGAGTTGTGGGGACAAACACGCTCAGCAACTCGCCCCCGGTTTCAGCGCGCTCACTCACTTCGCCCCGGGCGGTGGTCGAGACAAAGCCGATGGCCCAGATGCCTCGGCGGGGATACTGGATCAGGCAAGCCTTTTCGAAAGACCGCTCGGTCTGCGCGAACACCGTTTCCGAGATTTGCTTGATCCCGGAATAGACCGAACGAACAACGGGCATACGGTCGACGAGGCTCTCGGCGAAATGGATCAACGAGCGGCCCAGGATGCCTTTGGCAATCCAGCCGACGATGACCGTGAAGAGCAGGAAGATGACGACGCCCACGCCGCGCAAGTTGATGCCGACATATTCCGAAGGCTGGAACCGCTGCGGGATCAGCGGCAGTACCGCGCTGTCGATCCAGCCCACGACAGACCAGATCAACCAAACAGTCAGCCACACGGGCGCGATGACGACAATGCCCGTCAGAAAAGACGCGCGCAGCCGGGACAACAGACCCGGTCGGCGGTGAGGTTCTTCGTCAAACGGAGTGTTCATTGCGGTCCTGAGTGGTTTGCGGATTTAGGTAAGCAGTCTGGGCCTTTGGTACAATAGGCCCCTTTACGGTGCCGATTTTGCCAATTCTCGCGCGATGGCGGCAGCCAGGCGGGCATTGTTGCGGACCAGAGCGATATTGGCAGTAAGGGAACGGCCCTCGGTCTGTTCGTAGATACGCTGCAGCAGATAAGGGGTAACGCCCTTGCCGGTGATGCGGTGCGTCTCGGCGTCGGATTGGGCCGATGCGATGATGGGCGCCAATTCATCGGACGGGATCTGATCGGCATCGGGGATTGGGTTGGCCACCAATTGTCCGCCGGGTAGACCCAGCGCGCGACGGGTGGCGTGGGCTTTGGCAATCTTGGCAGCATCGTCCATGCGCAGCGGGGCCGCGAGCGGAGACTTTGCGGACCAGAACGCCGGAAACTCGTCCTGCCCATGCGCGATGACGGGCACGCCCAGCGTTTCCAGAACCTCAAGCGTTTTGGCTAGGTCGAGGATGGCTTTGGCCCCGGCCGCTACAACGGTGACCGGGGTGTGGGCAAGCTCGTGCAAATCGGCAGAAATATCGAATGAAGTTTCGGCCCCCTGATGCACCCCTCCGATGCCCCCGGTCGCAAAAACCTCGATACCGGCGTAATGTGCGGCGATCATCGTGGCCGCAACCGTGGTTGCGCCTGTGCCGCCGGTAGCGAGGCACGCCGCCATGTCAGCACGCGACAGTTTGGCGACGCCCTGAGCCTGACCCAATGCACTCAACTGGTCGGCTTCGAGACCGACATTCAGAACACCGTCGATAACGGCGATTGTGGCCGGAACTGCACCGGCATCACGGATATCCTGTTCGACCTGGGCCGCAACCTCGATGTTCTGAGGGTAGGGCATGCCGTGGGTAATAATGGTGCTTTCCAGTGCCACGATGGGTTGGCCTGCATCTTTGGCAGCACGGACCTCGGCGGAATAGTGAAGGGTGATCACAGTGGGGTTTCTCCGGAAACATAGGTTGCGGCGGCATGCAGGGCGCGGCTGAGGGCCGCGTCATTCACTGCGCCATTTGCCTCGGCGGCGATATGGGCGGCCATGAAGGTATCTCCGGCACCAGTCACACGAGTGACCAGAACCGAAGGGGGTGTTTGGGTCAGAACGCCGTCAGTATCCCCGACAGTGGCTGAGTTTCCGCCATCGGTTACCAGTACCCGCAGGGCACCACGATCCAGCAGACCCTTGGCGGCGCTTTCGGAATCGGTGAATTCGCGCTGACATAGCAGGCCGGCCTCTTCGAGGTTCACATACAGTGTCGCGCGGGCGTGTTTGAGGAAGGGCAGCAGCCGCTCGGCCTTACCGGGTGAGGCGGGCGCGACGCGCAGATCGGCTTTGGCGAAGGCGGGGCTTTGGGCAATCTCTTCCAGAAGGGTGAGTGTCAGGTTGCCATCCAGTGCAATGGGGCCTTCGAAAGGTGTATTTTCGTAACCCAAAGGCCCGTGCATGAGAGGGCGCAGGATTTTGGCTCCGGCGGCTTCCAGCGAATGCGCATCGGCAATGGCGGCGATCAGCCCGTTTGCGCCCTCGACAGCCATATATCTGTCGGTTGGCAGGTCTTGCGAGCGATAGATGTGATCGGTGACCATCCCGAGGCGCGCGCAGGACTGAACCAGTTCGTCGCCCTCGGGGTCGCGGCCTATTGCGGTCAGCAGCGTGGGAGTCATCCCGAACCGCACCAGCGTCATGGCGATGTTCATGGCGACGCCACCGGGCAGGCGGGTGATGCGACCCGGCACGTCCGAGCCCTGACGCATGGCGCTGGCCGACCGTCCGATCACGTCCCAAAGGACTGAACCGATGCACAGGATTTCGCTGTTCTTATTCATGCCACGTGTCATGCCGCAGCCCCGGCGTGGGTGCAAGGGTTAACGCTCACATCCCTCAGCGCATTGCGGCAATCAGAGAGTTCAGCGCGTCCAGCGGGTTATCTTGTGACCAGATTTCCTCGCCGATGCCGAAGAAATCAGTGCAGGGGGTAAGGTCCTGCACCAGTTCCGGGGTCAGCCCACCTTCGGCCACGACCGGAACCTCGATCATCTCGGACCACCATTGGAACAGGTCTTTCTCGGCCTGCGTACCATCGCCCAGCGTGACAGAGCCGACCGGGCCAAAGGCCACATAATCCGCACCATTCTCACCAGCGGTCATGCCATCATGGCTGGAGGTGCCGCAGAAGCTGCCTACGATCGCGTCTGCGCCCAATTCCTTGCGGGCAGCCCGGATGGAGCGCGCGCCGTCATCCAGATGCACGCCATCCAGCCCCAACCGCTGCGCAAGCAGAACGTGGTTGGAAATCACGATGGCCACGTCCCGCGCATGCGCCACCTCGCGGCAGGCATCGGCCGCGCGCGAGATGGTGTCTTCGTCGCTGCCTGCCAAAGCCAGACGAATACAGGCAATGTCAGCCCCATCCAGCACACGGCCCAATTGTTCGGGGAATGTGCTCAGCGCGATAGTCGGAGGCGTGATCAGGTAAATCTGCGGCTGCTCTGGAGTGTCCATTGCGCGTCCTTCGGCTTTGAATTCTTTCGCGCGGTTTAGCGGATTGCGCGGGGGAAGCAAACTTTTATGCCCGCTGAGCATCTATTTGAGAGCAGAACAGGCAGGGGCGGCTTGCCCTTGATCCATGTGGCCAGTAGAGCAGGCGGAGTTTTTCGGAGTGAGCCATGCCCAGCGATACATCCCAGCCTTCCTTCGTTCTGGTGCGCCCGCAGATGGGTGAAAACATCGGTGCCGCCGCGCGGGCGATGTGGAACTTTGGGCTGGACCGGATGCGGATCGTGGCGCCGCGGGACGGGTGGCCCAATCCCAAGGCTGTGGCGATGTCCAGCGGGGCTGGACGGCTGCTGGACGAGGCGCAGCTGTTCGATGATCTGGCGGGCGCGCTGGCGGACACCACCTTTGTCTTTGCCACAACAGCGCGGCAGCGCGGGTTGACCAAGCCCGTCTATAGCCCGGAGCGTGCAATGCAGCTCGCAGCTGAGAAAGTGGCGGCGGGCGAAAAGGTGGCTGTGCTGTTTGGCCCGGAACGTGCAGGGCTTGAAAACGAAGATATTGCCAAGGCCAACGCGATCATCTCGGTCCCTGTGAATCCGGAATATGCCTCGTTGAACCTTGGGCAATGCGTGCTGCTGACCGCCTATGAATGGATGCGCCAGACCGGGGATGTCGTGCATGAGGCAACTGATCTGGGCAAGGGCGACTGGGCCACGGGTATCGAGGTCGAAAAACTGGTCGAGCATTACGAGGACCGGTTGGAAGAGGCCGGGTTCTTCTATCCACCCGAAAAGGCGGAGGGCATGAAGGTCAATCTGCGCAATCTGTGGTCGCGGATGCGGATGACACGTGCGGATGTGCAGATGCTGCACGGGATCATGCGGCAGATGGTCCGCTGGAAGGACAAAGGCTGAGGCTGGACCTCGGCTGCCGGTGGCCCTAGCTTGCGATGAAATTCAGGACATGAGGACAGCATGAGCGGTAAGCGCAGCATCTTCGAGGAAGTCTCGGACACCGAAAAGCAACAGGCAGTTCAACCCGGTATGATCGATCGGGGCCGCGGTGGCGCGCGCAATGCAATCCGCGCCTGGCTGATGATCCTGTTTGCTCTGGTGGTGGTGATGATTGCGGTGGGCGGGCTGACGCGCCTGACCGATAGCGGTCTCTCGATCACCGAATGGCGGCCTATCACCGGGGCCATCCCGCCGATGAATGAGGCCGACTGGCAATCCGAGTTTGATAAGTACAAAGAAATCGACCAGTGGCGCATTCAGAACCAGTGGATGGAACTGGATGATTTCAAAACCATCTATTGGTGGGAATGGGGCCATCGCCAACTGGGCCGCGTGATTGGACTCGTCTGGGCCATCGGGTTCTTTGGCTTTCTTGTGGCGCGCAAAATCCCGACGGGATGGACCGGCAAGCTGCTGATCCCCGGCGCTCTGGGCGGCGTTCAGGGGGCTGTTGGCTGGTGGATGGTTGCCTCGGGCGTCACGCAAGGTGAAGGCATGACCGCCGTTGCCAGCTATCGTCTGGCGACGCATCTGGGGTTGGCCTTCGTGATCCTCGGTTTCCTTGCCTGGTACATCTTTGAACTTGGCCGGGAAGAGCGTGACCTGATGCAGGCCCGACGCGCGAAAGAGACCAAACTTTTCTCTCTGTCGACCGGTCTGCTGCACTTCACCTTTTTGCAAATCCTCATCGGTGCCTTGGTGGCAGGGATCGACGCCGGGCGGTCCTACACCGACTGGCCTCTGATTGGTGGGCAACTGCTGCCGCCTGATGCGGCGATGCTTGAGCCGATGTGGCGCAACTTCTTCGAAAGCCCCGGTCTGGTGCAGTTCATTCATCGTTGCGTGGGCTATCTGCTGCTCATCTTCGCCTTTGTCGTCTGGCGGCGTGGGCAGACCAGCGCCCATCCACAAACCCGGTTCGCATTCAACGCGGCCTTTGCGGCGCTCTCGCTACAGGTGGTTGTGGGCATCGTGACTGTCGTTTACGCAGCCCCGTGGCAGATCGCCATTTTCCACCAGTTCATGGCCGTGGTTGTCTGGACCTTGATCCTGCGCGCGCGGTTCCTGACAGCTTACCCCATCGCAACCTCTCTGCGCGGAGAATGATTTCATGACAGCATTCAATGATCTGATGGCCTTTCAGCGCGAAACCTCGGCCCTGGGCCAGATTGCCGGACGGCTGGGTTGGGATCAGGAAACGGTGATGCCGCGCGGAGCGGCTGTGCAGCGGGCCGAGGAGATGGCAGCGATTGAGGCTGTTCTGCATGCCCGCCGTTCCGACCCGCGTGTTGCGGACTGGCTGGAGCAGGCTGCGCCTCAGGACGAGGTTGGCAAGGCGCAGCTGCGTGAAATCCGGCGCGCCTATGACCGGGCGGTAAAGGTGCCCGCTGATCTGGCCACGGCGATTGCCCGGGTAACCTCGGCGGCGCAGGGTAAATGGGCGCAGGCGCGTGCGGACGAAGACGTTTCGGCTTTCCTTCCGGTATTGGAAGAGGTTGTTTCCCTGAAACGCCAGGAAGGCGAAGCGTTGGCACAAGGCAGCGATATCTATGACGCGATGGTCGAGGATTATGAACCCTATACGACCGGAGCCCAGATTGCCGCGATCTTTGACGAAATGCGCCCGCGTCTGGTTGCCCTACGCGCCGCTGTCCTGGATCGTCCCGAGCCTGCTGCACTGACGGGCCGTTTTGATGAACTCACTCAGATGCGTCTATCACAAAAGCTGGCCGTGGCCTTTGGGTATGATCTGAACAATGGACGCGTAGACAAGGCCGTGCACCCGTTCAGCTCGGGCAGCGGTCTGGATGTGCGCATCACCACCCGGACCAGTGAAACCGACCCGTTCAACTGCTTCTATTCCACGATTCATGAAGTCGGGCACGCAGCTTATGAACAGGGGATCGACCGCAACTATCTGCTGACCCCACTGGGCCGGGGTGTCTCGATGGGCGTGCATGAGAGCCAAAGCCGTATCTATGAGAACCAGTTGGGCCGGTCTCGTGCCTTCACCGGTTGGCTGTTCAAGCAGATGACCGACGCGTTTGGTGACTTTGGCGTCGCGGACGCGGATGCGTTCTATGCCACGGTGAATCGGGTCCATAACGGGTATATCCGGACCGAAGCCGATGAGGTTCAATACAACCTTCACATCATGCTGCGCTTTGATCTGGAACGCGCCCTGATGGCCGGCGACTTGCAGGTGAGCGACCTTGAGGCTGCTTGGAATGATCGTTTCAAAGCGGATTTCGGGTATGCGGTGGATAAGCCCTCGAACGGGTGTTTGCAGGATGTGCATTGGTCGGTTGGCTTGTTTGGCTATTTCCCGACCTATTCGCTGGGCAACGTCTATGCGGGATGCCTGTATCATGCGCTGCGCACGGCAATTCCCAAACTTGAGGGGCAGTTGGCGGCTGGCGATACATCCGAGGCCACCGGCTGGCTTCGAGAGCAGGTTCAGCAACACGGAGGGCTTTACGCGCCCCGCGAAATCATCCAGCGCGCCAGTGGCGTGGAACCGGGACCAGAGCCGCTGTTGGCCTATCTGGAGCAGAAGTTTGGGGCGTTGTATGGGCTTTGAAGCCCGCTCGGCATGATCGGGTTCGACCTTAGATGGGCCCAGACGGTACCATTTCGATACGCAGGGCGACGGCGGCAAAGAACAGGCCGCTACCAGTCAAGACGAACACATGCCATATGGTGTTGTGATAGGGCAGCCAGTCCAAAAGGTAGAAAACCACGCCTGCGGTGTAGATCAGACCCCCGGCAATCATAAGCGTCAAGGTGCCCGGCGAAAGCTCGGCCAGCATGGACTGCCCGGCCCAGACTGCGGCCCACCCCATCAGCAGATAAAGCGCCAGTCCGAACCAGCGGAAGCGGCTGGGGTCGATCATCTTCAGGACCGACCCGAGCGTCGCCGAAGACCACAGGCCCAGCAACAGCCCCGGTGGTTGTGAGGCTGAAAGCAATAGAAACGGTGTATAGGTGCCAGCAATTTTCACATAGATGCCGGAATGATCGAGACGGCGCAGAAACTCTGCCCATTCATCATGTTCGATCATGTTGTAAAGCGCCGAGAAGGTCAGCATCAGAACCAGCGTGATACCATAGATCGAAGCCCCCAGGACCGCCGCCGGGTCGGACCGATAAAAGACTGTCATGATGATCAGCATCGGAGCCGCGATCAGCGCCGAGGACACGCCCAGCACATGAATGACACCATCGCTTATGCGTTCAGCGCGGCTGTAGGCAGGGCGGATATGGGCGAAAGACCACATAATAAAAGGCTAGGGCTGCGGTGGGTCTCGGGCAAGTCCGCCAACGGGGCCGTTGGCATGAACGTGACCCAGAATAACAAAAACGCCCGCAAAACGGGCGCTTTGTTACACTTCTGTAGTGCTTTGTTATTCTTCGCTTTCTTCATCACCCTGATCGGCTATCCAGGCGACGCTAACAACTTCTTCACCTTTGCCGGTGTTGAAGACCCGCACACCGCCCGCGCTGCGAGACCGGAATGAGATGCCTTCGACCGGCACACGGATCGACTGGCCTTTGGACGTTGCCAGCATGATCTGGTCATCAATCTCAACTGGGAAAGACGCAACCAGTTCGCCGCCCCGCATTGCCTTGTCCATCGCCGCGACACCCATGCCGCCGCGTCCGCGGACGGGGTAATCATGGCTTGAGCTCAGCTTGCCTGCGCCACCGGTCGTGATGGTCAGGATCAGGTTTTCGGCCGCCGACATTTCGGCATAGCGTTCCTGCGTGATGGTGCCGGGGGTCGCTTCATCCTCATCGGTCTCACCATCATCGGCGATACCCGCTACGGCACGGCGCATTTTCAGATACGCGGCGCGTTCATCCGGCCCGGCCTCGAAGTGGCGGATGACAGACATGGAAACGACATGGTCGCCATTGGTCAGCTTGATGCCACGAACACCGGTGGATTCGCGCGAGTTGAAGACACGCACATCGGTGGTCCGGAAGCGGATCGCGCGGCCGGAATTGGTGACTAGCATCACGTCTTCGTCTTCCGAACAGATGCGGGCGTTCACCAGTTCCACGCCCTCGGGCAGCTTCATTGCGATCTTGCCATTGCGGCGAACGTTGGTGAAGTCCGACAAGCGGTTGCGGCGCACGTCGCCCGCGCTGGTGGCGAAGACGATCTGCAGGTTTTCCCATTCTTCATCCGGCACATCGACCGGCATGATCGCCGCGATGGAAACACCTGTGGGGATCGGCAGGATGTTGACGATAGCCTTGCCTTTGCCGGTGCGTCCCGATTGCGGCAGGCGCCAAGTCTTGAGCTTGTAGACCATGCCATCGGTGGTGAAGAACAGCAGTTGAGTATGCGTGTTCGCCACGAAGAGGTTGGTGACAACATCCTCTTCCTTGGTCTGCATCCCCGACAAGCCCTTGCCGCCACGCTTCTGCGCACGGAAATCGGCCAGTGGCGTGCGCTTGATGTAACCGCCCGAGGTGACGGTCACGACCATATCCTCGCGCTCGATCAGGTCCTCGTCTTCCATGTCGCCGGACCAGTCGACAATCTCGGTACGGCGGTCGACGGCGAATTTCTCGCGGACGTCGCGCAGCTCATCGGCGATGATGCCCATGATGCGCTCGCGCGAGGACAGAATATCCAGGTATTCCTTGATCTTGGCGGCCAGTTCTTCCAGCTCGTCGGTGACCTCTTTGACACCCAGTTGGGTCAGGCGCTGCAGGCGCAGGTCAAGGATGGCGCGGGCCTGAACCTCGGTCAGGTTATAGGTGCCATCGTCGTTCATCTTGGACAAAGGATCGTCGATCAGACGCAAATAGCCCTCGATCTCGGATGCAGGCCAGCGGCGGGTCATCAGTTTCTCGCGCGCCTCTGCGGCGTCTGCCGACGAGCGGATCGTGGCGACCACTTCGTCCACGTTCGACACGGCCACGGCCAGACCACACAGGATATGGCTGCGTTCACGCGCTTTGCGCAGGTCGTAGGCGGTACGACGGGCAACGACATCCTCGCGGAAGTCGATGAACGACGTCAGGAACCGGCGCAGGGTCAGCTGCTCGGGACGGCCGCCGTTCAGGGCCAGCATGTTGCAACCGAACGATGTCTGCATCGGCGAGAAGCGGAAGAGCTGGTTCAGCACGACCTCGGGCGTTGCATCGCGTTTTAGTTCGACCACCACGCGCACGCCATTGCGGTCGGATTCGTCCTGTACATGCGCCACGCCTTCGATGCGTTTCTCGCGCACCGCTTCGGCGATCTTCTCGATCATCGAAGCCTTGTTTACCTGATACGGGATCTCATCCACGACAATGGCGTAGCGATCCTTGCGCAGTTCTTCGACCCGCGTCTTAGCACGGATGATGACGCTGCCACGGCCCTCCAGATAGGCTTTGCGTGCGCCAGAACGGCCCAGCATCACGCCGCCGGTGGGGAAGTCGGGGCCGGGGACGTATTCGATCAATTGTTCCGAGGTCAAATCCGGATCGTCGATCAGCGCAAGCGTGGCGTCGACCACTTCACCCAGATTGTGCGGCGGGATGTTCGTGGCCATACCCACAGCGATACCACCGGCGCCATTGACCAGCATGTTCGGGAAACGCGCGGGCAGGACGGTCGGTTCCTTGTCCTTGCCGTCGTAGTTGTCCTGAAAATCAACCGTCTCTTTTTCGATATCGGCCAGCAGCGCGGCGGCAGGCTTGTCCATCCGCACTTCGGTGTAACGCATTGCCGCCGGATTATCGCCATCCATCGAGCCAAAGTTGCCCTGACCGTCCAGCAGCGGCAGCGACATCGAGAAATCCTGCGCCATCCGCACCAGCGCGTCATAGATGGCTGAGTCACCATGCGGGTGGTATTTACCCATCACATCGCCAACCGGGCGGGCCGATTTGCGATACGCTTTGTCATGCGTATTCCCGGTCTCGTGCATGGCATAGAGAATCCGCCGGTGAACCGGTTTCAGGCCATCGCGCAGATCGGGGATCGCGCGGGACACGATGACCGACATGGCATAGTCCAGATAGGACGTGCGCATCTCGGATTCGATGGAGACCGTCGGGCCGTCATAGACTGGGCGCTCGGGCGGGGTTTCATCCATGTTTTCTGGGGTTTCTGGCGTATCGCTCACGTAGGCTGCCCGTGTCTTGTTCTTGATCTATATCTTGTGGATGCACCTTATCAGACCCGGCATATAAGGTGCAAGCAAGCTGATGATTTAGCAAAAAAATACCGCGGTAACACGAGGGTAACATATTGTTATATAAGTATTAGGAGGGTTCCGTGTTACCCTGAGAAGACCTTTTAACAAATTTGGAGGTCTGAATGGCGCAAAGCGAAACCGAATTGATGCTCAAGGGGTACGGGCTGACGACGGCGGAGTTCTTTTATCACATGCCCGATTATATTCATGTTCTGAATACCTTTATCTGGCAGGATTACGACCTTGCTCCTGATCATCCGAAACTCTTTAAATTCGTAGAATTCTGGCAAAAAGAGATCGAAGGACCGTTGCATTCGGTCCGGTTCACCCATCGTAAGATGATCGCCCCGGGGGAGTGGCGCAATATGGTGGGTGAATTCCGGGTGAATTAACCCTCAGGCTGAACAGCTTGCCCCGCCTAACACGCAGAATTTGGCGCAGTGGGGGTGGTTCAGATGAACGTTGGATTCCGCCTCGGCCAGGGTTGCACCCATTTCGAATTCAGGCGCATAGGGCAGCAGCGTGCAGGCCAAAACAGCGGGACGTTCGGCACCTTTGCGCTTTATCACCATTCGAGAGCTGGCGCACATCACCGCATCAGGCGATTTGTTCAGAATGCCCCAGCAGGCCGTGGTGATCTCGGGCACTTCCACAGTTTCATCCATCTCGGGGAACAGGACGGTCTGAGCAGGGTTCTGGGCGTCGACGTCAAACCCATGCTTTGCAAAAAACGCGGTATAGCCTGCGCGGCTTTCGGCGTCGGTATCACCCCAGAGCGTGCGACCAGCGATAGCCATCTTGAACCCATTGTCGCGCAACCACTCCATTCCCGCGACCGTTTTGTCAAAACTGCCTGCGCCACGTTCCTCATCATGAAGTTCAGGCCGATAATGATCGACCGAAATCCGCAGGGTAAGCTTATCGCCGTAGGTTTGCTGCAAATCCAACAACCCCTCACGCGTTTTGCGGCGCATCATCGGCAACATCGCATTGGTCAGGATCAGCACCTCGTATCCACGCTCCAGCGCCGTACGGGTCATGTCGATCATCTCGGGGTTCATAAAGGGTTCGCCGCCAGTAAATCCGATCTCGCGGATCGGCCATTTACGCTCTTCGATCTGATCCAGATAGTCGCGCACCTCGTCAGCGGTGATGTAAACCAGGGCGTCATTCGTGGGGCTACTGGCAATGTAGCAGTTCACACATTCGATATTGCACAGGGTTCCAGTATTGAACCACAACGTCTCGGGGTTGGTCAGGGTGACCGAGGCGCGTGTCTGGCCGTCTGCTGTCACCTTTTTGTTTTGAAATTTGCCGATATTGGCAGCCTGCGGGACGTTGTCTTTCATTCCGGTATCCGGTTCAGTGCGCTTGCCTGCCTGACCTAACCAATCAGGTGGGTTTCGTTAAGTGGGACAACCTGTCATTGACGGAGTTTTGATGGCAGCGATTTATTGCTTTATGATTGCGCTAACATTGGACATGGCCCAAGCGGCAAGGTAAGGAAAACGCATGGTTTCTCGTGTCATACCTGTCGACCCGTTCGATCTGGTCATTTTCGGCGCAACTGGCGATCTGGCGCAGCGCAAGATCGTTCCAGCGTTGTTTCGACGCTATTGCGCTGGTCAATGGCCTCAGGACACTCAGATTATTGGAGCTGCCCGGGGTGGGCTGGACGCCGGGGCGTTTCGGGCGATGGTCTCCGAATCGCTCCATCGGCATGCGCCGGATCAGGTTCGGGATGCCGAAGCGCTGCAGGGGTTTCTGCAGCGTGTCGATTATGTTTCGCTGGATGCCTTGTCGGATGAGGGTTGGGCGAGGCTTGCCGGAAAGTTGCAGCCGCAACGCGTACGGGCCTTCTATTTCTCGGTTGGGCCACGCCTGTTTGGGCCACTGGCCGAGCAGATCAAAGCGCATGACCTTTTGACCGAGCAGGCGCGGATCGTGGTTGAAAAACCGTTCGGACATGATCTGGAAAGCGCCCGAGCGTTGAACGCAACGCTCGCGGCGCATTTTGATGAGAGCCAGATCTATCGGATCGATCATTATCTGGGCAAAGAGACGGTGCAGAACCTGATGGCCGTCCGTTTCGGCAATATGCTGTTCGAGCCGCTCTGGAACAGCCAATACGTCGACCACATTCAGATCACAGTTGCTGAAACTGTCGGCATTGACGGGCGTGAGGATTATTATGAGCGTGCGGGTGCGATGCGCGACATGATGCAGAACCACCTGATGCAGCTTCTATGCCTCATCGCGATGGAGCCACCGGCGAAATTCGACCCCGATGCGGTGCGTGATGAAAAGCTGAAGGTGATCCGGGCGCTGGATCCGGTTGAGCCGCACCACATCGTGCGCGGTCAATTCGTCGACGGTGCAGCGGGCCAAGGTTATCGTGACGTTGTAGGAAACCCGCGCTCCACAACTGAAAGCTATGTGGCTTTGCGCGCCCATATCAGCAATTGGCGGTGGGCGGGAACTCCGTTCTATCTGCGTACGGGCAAAGAATTGGTGGCACGGTCTTCGGTCATCAATGTGATGTTCAAGGACGCGCCGCATTCGATCTTCGGGGAAGAGGCGGGGCGCCATGCAAATGCGCTGTCGATCCGGCTGCAGCCCAATGAAGGCATTACGCTGAAGGTGACGATCAAGGAACCCGGGCAGGGCGGTATGCGTCTGGTCGACGTGCCGCTGGACATGAGTTTTGCCGAGGCGCTGGGACCCGAAAGCCAGAATCCACCTGATGCCTATGAACGGCTGGTGATGGATGTTATTCGCGGCAACCAGACCCTGTTCATGCGCGGTGATGAGGTCGAGGCCGCCTGGGCCTGGACCGACCCGATCATCGCTGGCTGGGAAGCACGGGGCGATGTGCCCAAACCTTATGAAAGTGGCAGCACCGGCCCCGGCGACGCCGAATTGCTGATGAAACGAGATGGTCGCCGCTGGCAGGGGATAAACCCATGAATATCAAAGAATATGCCGACCGTGACATGCTGGCGATAGATGTCGCCAATGATCTCGCCGGAGACTTGGAATCCGCCTTGCTGCACCATGACATGGTCTCGCTTGCGGTTCCCGGCGGGACGACACCAGGGCCGGTGTTCGACGTCCTCTGCGCCGCCGATCTGGAATGGGATCGGGTGCGGGTTCTGCCCACTGATGAGCGCTGTGTTGCGGGGGATAGCGAACGCTCAAACGAGCGTCTGATCCGAGAGCGTTTGCTGACCAGCCGCGCCTCGGTTGCGCAATATGTGCCACTCTATGTTGAAGGCCACGAACCTGAGGAAGTTTTACCCGAGATTGAGAGCTTGATTAACCCAGTGCTGCCGCTGTCAGTGCTGGTGCTTGGGATGGGTGAGGATATGCACACCGCCTCGCTTTTTCCGGGGATGGACGGGTTGGCGGCCGCGCTGGACAGCCATGCGCCAACGCTTGCGGTGGCACGCACCGATGTGCAGCCAGAACCGCGCATTACCCTGACTGCGCCGGTTCTGGAGGGGGCGCTTTCGAAACATCTGATCATTTTCGGTACCGCCAAACGTGATGCGCTTGAGCGGGCTATGACGTTGCCGCCCGAAGACGCTCCGATCGCGGCAGTGCTGAGTGGTATGACGGTTCATTGGGCGGAGTAGACGCGATGCAGTTGGATAGCCTCAAGACCTATGTCGCGGTGACCCAGGGCCGACGTATCGAGGATCTGTTCGCTGACGATCCAACGCGCGCACAGGGGTTCTCGGCCTCGACCGGTGATCTGCTGTTTGATTACTCGAAAACACAGATTGATGAGAGTATCCGGTCGGGTTTGATTGATTTGTGCGATCAGGCGGGGCTGGCCGAACGCCGCGAGGCCATGTTCACAGGCCAGAAGATCAACGAGACCGAAGACCGTGCGGTGCTGCATACGGCGCTGCGCAACCTTGATGGCGACCCGGTTGAGGTTGATGGGCAGGATGTGATGCCAGATGTGCTCAGCACCCTGCAGCGGATGCGTATCTTCGCCGAGGAAGTGCGCGGCGGCGCGATCCAAGGGGCGGGGGGCAGCTTTACCGATGTAGTGAGTATCGGCATCGGCGGCTCGGATCTGGGACCGGTCATGGCGACCCATGCGCTGTCGCCATATCACGATGGGCCACGGCTGCATTATGTGTCGAACGTGGATGGCGCGCATATTGCCGATACTTTACGTCCGCTTGATCCGAAGCGCACGCTGGTCATCGTGGCTACGAAAACGTTCACCACGATCGAGACCATGACCAATGCACGTACCGCACGGGCGTGGATGGTGGACGGGGGTGGGGACCTGTCTCAGCAATTCGCGGCTGTCTCGAGCGCTGTGGACAGAACGGCCGCATTCGGCATCCCCGAAGAGCACGTGTTCGGGTTCGCCGGCTGGGTCGGCGGGCGCTATTCCGTTTGGGGGCCGGTGGGACTGCCAGTGATGATCGCCGTTGGATCAAACGCGTTTGATGCGTTTCTGCGGGGCGGGCAGGCGATGGATCTGCATTTTCGCTCGGCAGAATGGGTCGAGAATATGCCGGTGATGTTGGCCCTGGTCGGTATCTGGCATCGTCAGGTGCTGGGGCATGCCAGCCGCGCGGTGCTGCCCTATGATCAACGCCTGCTGCGCCTTCCTGCCTATTTCCAGCAGCTTGAGATGGAATCGAATGGTAAATCCGTCGCCATGGATGGCAGCGATCTGACAATACCATCCGGCCCAGTGGTCTGGGGTGAGCCCGGCACCAACGGGCAGCACGCGTTCTATCAGCTGATCCATCAGGGCACCGATGTGATCCCCTGCGAGTTCATGGTGGCTGCCGAGGGGCATGAACCCGAATTGGCGCATCATCACCGGTTGTTGCTGGCCAATTGTCTGGCCCAGTCCGAGGCTTTGATGCGGGGGCGCTCGTTAGAGAAAGCCCGGTCACGTATGGCGGAAAAAGGTCTGACCGGAGACGAGTTGGAGCGTCAGGCAAGGCACCGCGTATTCTCGGGCAATCGCCCTTCGACCACGTTGATTTACCCACAATTGACACCTTTTGTGCTGGGCCAGATCATCGCGCTCTACGAACATCGTGTGTTTGTCGAAGGGGTATTGCTGGGCATAAACTCTTTCGATCAATGGGGCGTTGAGCTGGGCAAGGAACTGGCGACTTCTCTGGGTCCTATTGTCGATGGAGAGAGTGGCACCGAGGGCAAGGACGGTTCGACCGCCGCTCTGGTCGAATACGCTTTACGCCATCGCAGTTGACGCCGCGCCCGGTCGCACTCTCTTATTGTCAGACAATTGAATTCTTGGCAGGGTTGCTGCCAAGAGACTAAGGCGCGGCCAAGCGCTGACGATGGGAGGAATGTCCATGCTGGGACAGATGATGACGCAGCCTTTGCTGATTTCGTCGCTGATTGATCACGCCGAACGCTATCACGGCCAGACCGAGATTATCTCGGTCGAAACCGACGGAACCGTAACCGAGACCAACTGGGCGGGCATTGCGCAGAATGCGCGACGGATGGCCTCGGCGCTTGTGAAGCTGGGGCTGCAGCCGCAGGATCGCGTGGGTACACTGGCTTGGAACAACCGCCGCCACCTAGAGATCTACTATGCCGTATCCGGTGCCGGCTTCGTCTGCCACACGATCAATCCGCGCCTGTTTCCGGAACAGCTGACTTATATCATTAACCATGCGCAGGACCGGGTCCTGTTTTTTGATGCAACCTTCCTGCCGTTGGTATCTGCTCTGCAAGAACATCTGACCGAGGTGCAGCATTTCGTTCTGATGGGCGCGCGCGATGAGGCCGCGCTGTCTCAGGTGCCGGGGCTGGTTTTCTATGATGAGCTGATAGAAACCGGGGATGCGGATTTTGCGTGGCCCAGCTTTGACGAAAATACTGCCTCCAGCCTGTGCTACACGTCGGGTACGACAGGTAATCCCAAGGGGGTTCTCTATTCGCACCGGTCCACATTGCTGCATAGCTTTGCGTCAAATACGCGCGATGTGATCGGCTATTCTGCCATGGATGTGGTGATGCCGGTGGTGCCGATGTTCCACGTCAATGCCTGGGGGTCCCCTTACGCCAGCGCGATGTCTGGCTCGCGCATGGTGATGCCAGGGCCTGATCTGCATGGCGAAGCGCTGGTCAACCTGATCGACACCTTCGGAGTGACACTGGCGATGGGCGTGCCGACCATCTGGCAGGGCCTGCTGGCCCACGCCGCGAAATGTGGAACGAAGCTGGAAAGTCTCAATCGCACTGTGATCGGTGGTGCCGCATGTCCACCCTCGATGATCGAAACCTTCCGCGAGACCTATGGCGTAGACACCGTTCACGCCTGGGGGATGAGTGAAATGAGCCCTCTGGGCACCACAAACTATCCCATGGCCAAACATCTGGAGATGCCCATCGAAGCGCAGCACAAGTTGCGTGAGAATCAGGGCCGCCCACCCTTTGGGGTAGAACTGAAGATCGTCGACGATGACGGCAATGATCTTCCTCATGACGGTGAAACTCAGGGTGATCTGATGGTGCGCGGTCACTGGGTGCTGGATAGTTACTTCCACATGCAGGATGAAGCCCTGCTGCAGGATGGCTGGTTCGCGACGGGCGATGTGGCGACGCTGGATCCGGACGGATACATGACGATCCGCGACCGGTCGAAGGACATCATCAAATCAGGCGGCGAATGGATTAGCTCTGTCGAGTTGGAGAATATCGCCGTCGCGCACCCTCAGCTGGCAACTGCTGCCGTCGTAGGCGTGCCGCATCCGAAATGGGATGAACGTCCGCTGTTGGTGGCCGTGAAGGCCGAAGGCGAAGAGCCGACCGAGCAGGATTTATTAGCATTCTTTGACGGTAAAATCGCCAAATGGCAGGTGCCGGACAAGGTTGTGTTTGTCGACGCTTTGCCCCTGAACGCGACCGGAAAGGTCCTGAAACGCACATTGCGTGCGGATTTCAGCGATGCGCTGATAGGGTAAGTGCCAGTTTGGGAAGAATGGCTCCGGCGGTAGGGATCGAACCTACGACCAATTGATTAACAGTCAACTGCTCTACCGCTGAGCTACGCCGGAACGGTTCGCGCCGTATAGCAACCTGTATCTGCGCCGTCCAGAGGGCGTTGGAGTTTTTTCGACGAAAAAACTTGCCAGTGGCAAACGATGCAAATCTAGCTGATTTTGGGAAGATTTGGCTCCGGCGGTAGGGATCGAACCTACGACCAATTGATTAACAGTCAACTGCTCTACCGCTGAGCTACGCCGGAACTGAGGGGCGTATAACAACAGCAATTTTCGCCGTCCAGAGAGGAAGTGCATAGCTGACGAAAAATTTTTTGCGAGCTCATACGAGACGCCTGAAACGCGCACCGGCAGACAGGTCACCCTGGGGCGCAACGCGGGATTTGCCGGTCAGATCGACCAGATGGGCGAACACATTGCGCTCAGCCGCGGGAAGCAGTGCTTTTGGGGTTTCGACGTAGATCTGCTCAGCCAGCCCCTGAGCCGTCGCGGGGCCTTGCGACAACGCATCAAGAATCTGAGTTTCTCTTTGCAATCTGTGTTCAATCAGCCAATCCAGACGTTCGGCGGGGTTTGTGATCGGCGCTCCATGACCTGAGTGGAAAACCGACCAGTTGCGCGCGCGCAGGCGACGGCAAGCAGCCATGAAATCCGTCAGGTCTCCATCCGGAGGGGAAACCAAGGAACTGGCCCAACCCATGACATGATCCGCTGTGAAACAGATATCGCCCCAGGCAAACGCGATGTGATTGCCCAGATGACCTGGCGTATGGATGACTTCCAGCTCCCAGCTGTCGGTCGCGATCACCTCACCATCTTCAAGTTCGACATCAGGGCGGAAATCGGTATCGATTCCCTCTCCACCACCTGCAAGACCATTTTGCGCCAGCTGCGTCATGACGGCGCTGCGTCCTGCCTGAGGCCCTCCGAAGGCGAGAATCGGAGCGCCTGTGTGTGCCGATAACGGGGCGGCTAGCGGAGAGTGGTCCAGATGGGTGTGGGTGACAAAGATATGGCTGATCCGCTGCCCCGGTTTCAGGGCAGCCAGGATTGCGTCGAGATGGGCATCGCTCAGCGGACCGGGGTCGATCACCGCGATGTCTTTATCCCCCAGAAGATAAGTGTTTGTCCCGCGATAGGTCATCGGAGATGGGTTGGGCGCGAGCAATCGGCTCAGGCCCGGCGAAAGCTCATGAATCTGTCCGGGAGTTGGGTTGAAATCGTCGGGAGCCTGCATCGTGACCTCTTCCTCTTACCCGGGCGGCCCGCTAGGTTTAGCCCATGTCGACGCAATGGCTCAAACCCTATATGCCGCGCAGCCTATATGCGCGTGCAGCGCTGATCCTGGTGCTGCCGGTCATTGTTGTCTTGTTGGTTGTTTCCATTGCCTTTCTGCAGAAACACCTCGAGGAAGTCACGGCACAGATGACCCGCGCCGCCGCGCGTGAGGTCATGCTGGTGCTGGATCTCATGCAGGGGACGGAGACCCAGCAACAAGCGTTGGCTGCGGCGCGCACGGAGCTGTCGGTTCTGGATATGAGGGCCCGGTTTCTGCCTTTAAACGAGGAACCGCAGAGTGAATCGCGCCGATGGTACGATTTCATCGCGCCGCAGGTGGATACCGAGATGCGCGCCCTGATTCCCGAACTTCAGGAAATCGCATTGCCCAATGGCAATGAGGTCCGTCTGTATCTGGCGACCGATCTTGGAACGCTTGAATTGAGCTTTGATCGTCGGCGTCTGTCGCCCACCGCCCCGCATCAGTTGATCGTGACGATGGTGTTCTTTGCAGGTTTGATGACCTCCATCTCATTCCTCTATATGCGCAATCAGCTGCGCCCGATCACCCGGCTTGCCGATGCGGCTCAGGCGTTTGGACGTGGCCGTGTCGTGCCTTATACGCCCGGCGGCGCGATCGAGGTGCGGGCAGCAGGAAGCGCGTTTGTCGATATGCGCGCCCGGATTGAGCGGCAGATCGAACAGCGCACGCTTATGCTGTCTGGGGTCAGCCATGATCTGCGAACTCCGCTTACCCGGCTCAAACTGGGGCTGTCGCTGTTGCCAGAGGATGAAGCGGCACCACTGCAGAAGGACGTCGATGAAATGCAGTCGCTGCTGGATGCGTTCCTTGAGTTCTCGCGAGGAGCTGCAGAAAGCGCACCCGAAGCAGTCGACCCCGAAACCTGGTTGAGTCAGATCGTCGATGATGCGCAGCGGGCCGGGCAGCAGGTCGAGCTGGTATCCGTCGAAGGGCAGGGCTGTGCAATGTTACGCCCAACAGCCATGCGTCGGGCTGTTGAAAATCTGATCGGAAACGCGATCCGTTATGGAAACAAAGCCGAAGTCAGCCTGCACATGACACCAAAGTCGCTGCGGATCAGGGTCGAGGATGACGGCCCCGGCATTCCGGCCGAACAACGTACAGAAGCGGTGAAACCCTTTACCCGACTCGATCCTGCACGAAATCAGAATCAGGGCAGCGGCGTTGGCCTTGGCCTTGCCATCGTGGCCGATATCGCACGCGTTCATGGTGGTACTCTGCGGTTGGGCAGCAGCAAAAAATTGGGTGGGCTTTGTGCGGATATCGTGATTGGGCGGTGATTTGGTAGGCCCGGCAGGACTTGAACCCGCAACCAAAGCGTTATGAGCGCTCTGCTCTAACCAATTGAGCTACAGGCCCGCCATGTCGCCTTGGGTATCACGATCAGCCCCCGCGTCAAGCCTGACCGTTGCAACATGTTGCACAATAGAATAACCCGCGCGCAAAGCACTCATGAGGGATTGGCCATGACAGCGGGCAAGAACGGAATCACCTACGCCGATGCGGGTGTCGATATCGATGCAGGGAACGCTCTGGTCGACCGAATCAAGCCTGCAGCCAAGCGGACCAATCGCTCGGGCGTAATGAGCGGGCTGGGTGGATTTGGTGCTCTGTTCGACCTCAAGGCGGCAGGGTACGAAGATCCGATCTTGGTCGGCGCAACCGATGGTGTTGGCACCAAACTGCGGATTGCAATCGACACCGGCGTTGTTGATGGCGTTGGCATCGATCTGGTGGCCATGTGCGTCAACGATCTGATCTGTCAGGGGGCCGAGCCGCTGTTCTTCCTTGATTATTTTGCCACCGGAAAACTCGATACAGACACTGCCGCGCGCATCATCGAAGGTATCGCCGAAGGTTGCGTTCAGTCCGGGTGTGCTCTCATTGGTGGCGAAACAGCCGAAATGCCGGGCATGTATCCGGATGGCGATTTCGATCTGGCCGGGTTCTCGGTCGGTGCGATGGAACGGGGCACAGCGCTGCCGGAAGGCGTGCAGCAGGGGGATGTTCTGCTGGGCTTGGCCTCGAACGGGGTGCATTCCAACGGCTATTCTCTGGTGCGCAAGCTGGTCGAGATTTCGGGACTGGGCTGGGATGCCGCTTCACCCTTCGGCGACGGGACGCTGGGCGAGGCGCTGCTGACTCCAACGCGGCTTTACGTTCAGCCTGCGCTGCAGGCGCTCCGGGCAGGGGGCGTACATGCGTTGGCTCATATCACAGGCGGTGGCCTGACCGAAAACCTGCCGCGCGTGCTGCCCGAAGACCTTGGGGCCGAGGTCGATCTGGACGCATGGGAATTGCCCGCGGTCTTCAACTGGATGGCGGAAACTGGCGGGATTGCCGAGGCAGAAATGCTCAAGACCTTCAACTGCGGCATCGGCATGATCGTGGTCTGCGCAGCGGACCAGGCCGAGGGGCTGGAGGCTCTGCTGGCTGACGCAGGCGAAACCGTCTCGCGAATCGGCATCGTCACTGACGCGCCGGGTGTCGCCTATTCGGGCAAGCTGCTGTGAGCCATAAACGCGTCGCCATCCTGATTTCCGGGGGCGGCTCGAACATGCTGTCACTGGTCGACAGCATGACTGGTGATCATCCGGCGCGCCCCTGTCTGGTCTTGTCTAACGATGCCGAGGCAGGTGGCCTGAAAAAAGCGGCTGAACGGGGCATCCCGACGGCTGCGGTTGATCACCGCCCCTTTGGCAAGGACCGAACCGCGTTCGAGGCTGAATTGTTGAAACCTCTGCTTGAGGCCGAGCCTGATATCGTCTGCCTTGCCGGGTTCATGCGGGTTTTGACCGGGGATTTCGTTTCGCGGTTTCAGGGACGCATGCTGAATATTCACCCGTCGCTGCTGCCCAAATACAAGGGACTGAACACCCATGCGCGTGCGATCGAGGCTGGTGATACCGAACATGGTTGCACCGTCCACGAAGTGACGGCCGCACTGGATGATGGCCCGATTCTGGGGCAGGCCTGCGTAGGGATCGAACCCGGCGACACACCTGAAACCCTCGCCGCGCGTGTGCTGACATGGGAACATAAACTCTATCCAGCAGTGTTGCAGAGGTATTCTCTGGGCAACACCGACCCGGTTCTTTTGCCCTGACCCGCACGGGTGATTTACACGCGCCGATTATTCGTCTTATGGTCGCATATCGCTCGGGATGAGGACAAAACGGGCAGCAACAAAAACCATAAAAGCAAGAACACAACGGCGCATGAAAACCCTGACAACGACGCAAGAGCTGGCCGCTTTCTGCACGGCCGCTGCGGACCATCCCTACGTCACCGTGGATACAGAGTTTCTGCGCGAACGAACCTATTATTCCAAGCTGTGCCTCGTACAGCTTGCGGTGCCTTCAGATGATGAAGACAGTGCGGTGCTGGTCGATCCTTTGGCCGATGGCATGTCGCTGGACCCGTTGTACGAACTGTTCCGCAACGAGAACGTAGTCAAAGTCTTTCATGCGGCTCGTCAGGACCTTGAGATTTTCTGGGTTGATGCCGGTGTTTTCCCGACCCCTCTGTTTGACACTCAGGTGGCGGCTATGGTTTGCGGCTTCGGCGAGCAGGTGGGGTATGAGACCCTTGTACGCAAGATCTGCAAGGAAGGCGTCGACAAGACCTCTCGGTTCACGGACTGGTCGCGTCGCCCGTTGAGCGATGCGCAAAAGTCCTATGCGCTGGCGGACGTGACCCATTTGCGGCGCATCTATGAATACCTCGCGGCCGAGTTGGAGAAGACCCGGCGAGATCATTGGGTTGCCGAAGAGTTGCGCATTCTGACCCGCTCTGAAACCTATGATATCCGCCCTGAGGAGGCTTGGCGGCGGGTCAAAACACGCACAAACTCGGCCAAATTTCTGGCAGTTGTGCGGGAACTGGCAGAGTTCCGCGAAGCCTATGCGCAGGAAAACAACGTTCCGCGCAGTCGGGTGTTCAAAGATGATGCGCTGATCGAGATGGCCTCGATCAAGCCGAAATCATCTTCGGATCTGGGTGGTTCGCGTATGCTGTTGCGCGAGGCACGCAAGGGTCCGATAGCGGACGGGATTCTGGCAGCGGTGAAGCGGGGCGTGAACTGCCCGCCGGACCAATTGCCGAAGGTGGATAACAGCCGCGACAAGTTGAAGGTCAATCCGGCTTTGGCCGATTTGTTGCGCGTGCTTCTGAAGTCCAAGACAGAAAGCGCAGGTGTGGCCGCGAAACTGATCGCTTCCAGCGCTGATCTGGATCAGATCGCTGCCGGTGAACGTGAAGTACCTGCACTATCTGGCTGGCGGTTCGAGGTGTTCGGCGAAGACGCCCTGAAACTGTGCGACGGCAAGATCGCCTTGGCGGCTAAAGGGCAGGCGGTGCGTGTGGTTTCGCTTTAGCGGCGGCGGGATTCCAGCGCGTTCTGCGCACCTTTGACCCGAACCAACCGGATGCCTTCCAGCTCCTGCGTGCTGACGGTGACAGCCTCAGAGACCATACGCGACCGCACATTGCCCTGAACTGTGGCGTATTCTGGGTAATCCACGCGGAAAGTGAATTCCATCACGCCATTTTTGCTCAACTCTTCTGACCGGACCCGCGCCAACTGAGCGTTGAACGCCCCCTGACGGATCGCTGTGCCTGCGGCATAGATAATGGCACCTGTCGGGGTGGGATCGATGCGGAGTTCATCAATGATGGCGATCGGCACACTGTTATCCTCGGCCTCGGGTCGGGCAAACAAGCCGCTGCCATCGCTTTGCTCGGGGACGAGGGCGTTTGCATCATCGACCGAGTACTCCACTGGAGCCGGGGTGCTGTTGCCAAACCAGTTCGACGGGTTCACTCGGGAATCGCGCCATCCGCTGCACGCGGACAGAAACATCGAGGCGACCAGAAGAACAGACAGAGTTTTGTGCATGGACCCAACACTTTGCGCAACTTTACCACCATCGGGTTAACGCAAATTCAGCGGCTTGAAAAGGCACGCTAGGGGCTGGACAGCGGGGAAAGCTGGACATAGTTCACATTTGTGATCGCTCAACGCAAGGACAGCCCATCATGGCCACGCCAGCCTTTGAAGAAATTGTCGAAGATTTCGAGTTCCTGGAAGACTGGGAAGATCGCTATCGCCATGTGATCGAACAGGGCAAAGCAATGGAGCCTCTGGACGAAGCGTTCAAAGTACCTGCCACCAAAGTGACCGGTTGCGCCAGTCAGGTTTGGTTGCACCCAACTATAGAGGATGGCCGGTTCCGTTTCGACGGAGATAGCGACGCGCTGATCGTACGTGGCCTCATTGCAGTGCTGCGCACGCTCTACAACGGCTTGTCGGTGGCCGAGGTGCCGAAGGTGGACGCGGGTGGAGAGTTGGCGCGGCTGGGCCTGCACGACCACCTTTCGGCGCAACGTTCGAACGGTTTGCGGGCGATGATTGAGCGTATTCGCGAGGTTGCGTTAGCGAGCGCCTGACGATCAGCCGCGCGCGGCCCATTCCGACAAAGTGACCTCCAGATCGCCATAACCGGTCAGGCGGCGCTCGAACTCAAGGCCCATGCGGTCGGCACAATCCTGTGCGCGGCGTGTCAGTTCAGGATCGTCGGTCTGTGCCTGATAGACGAGTTTGGTGTAGTTGCCGAAATACATGTCCCGCAGTTCTGGATGACGGTCCAGCCCGAGGGGTTTCCAGACGAAAGCATCGAATTGCCGGGCCAGAAAGTCGGTCAGATAAAATGCGGTGGTTTCGTCGTCGCTATGGGCGGCAAACGCCGCATTGCCTTCAAAGAAAGAATAGCAATGGGGCCCCTTGATCATCTCGACGCCTAGTTTTTTGCACGCAGCCTGAAGCAATCCGCCGGTGCCGCAATCGGCATAGACAATATATATGCGGTCGTAGTTGTCGCGATGTTTGGCAACGGCGTCTTCGACCGCCTGCGTGATCTTCTCAGGATGGACGTGTAGAATCGCCGGCAGGCAGGTCAGCGCGATGTGATCCCAACCATTGCGTTCTTTGAGGTCCAGAATCTCGCGCGCCAGTGCGCCGCAGGCAATCAGCAGAATGGATTCGGCTGCACGCGTTGTGGCATAGCCCTGACGAGTCAGGCTCTCATCATCTGGAAGGGGGGTTTCGGTCATCTGAACGCGCCTCCGGGGCTGATATTGATATAGGTACGCATCGCCAGAACGAAAAAGGCCGCCCCTGATTGGACGGCCTGTCTCACAGCATGGTCTGTGCCTCAGCCGGCCAGTTGATTGTGCCTGCGTGACATGAAGTCTTTGGCCATTTCCACGGCTACAGCAGCATCACGGCAGTAACCGTCTGCACCGATGGCTTTTCCGAATTCTTCGTTCAGCGGAGCACCACCGACCAGTACCACGTATTCCTCACGCAGACCCTGCTCGACCATCGTGTCGATCACGACCTTCATGTAGGGCATGGTGGTCGTCAGCAGAGCCGACATGCCCAGAATGTCGGGCTTTTCGTTTTCCAGTGCTTCCAGGTAGTTCTCGACCGGGTTGTTGATGCCGAGATCCACAACTTCGAACCCTGCGCCTTCCATCATCATCGCCACAAGGTTTTTGCCGATGTCATGGATGTCGCCCTTGACGGTGCCGATGACCATCTTGCCGACGCGCGGCGCGCCTGTTTCGGCCAGCAGGGGCTTCAGGATTGACATGCCGCCTTTCATGGCATTGGCGGCCAGAAGCACTTCGGGAACGAACAGGATGCCGTCGCGGAAGTCGTGCCCCACGATGGTCATGCCACCGACGAGGGCTTTGGTCAGGATGTCGTAAGGCTGCCACCCGCGTTCCAGCAGGATATTCACACCTTCTTCGATTTCCTCTTTCAGGCCGTCATACAGGTCATCGAACATCTGTTCGACAAGTTCGTCGTCGTTGAGTTCGGACAGGATGATGTCTTCTTCGTCGGACATGGGGCATTTCCCTGAGCTTGGCGGGCGCTCGGCCCGTGGTGGCATTTTTTTTGTTTTGGCCATTTCGTCGCAGTTCTACTGTGACGATTGCGACCTCGGCGGATACGGGACCGACCTATAGGTCGAATTATCACGGTCAGCGAGGTAATTTTTTGCAAGATCATCCTGCAGCTTTCTCATCTTCTGCGTCAGGCTGATGTTTTTTGTCGAATTTTCTGGCCGGTTTGGACGCTCGCCAGGCCGATATGCTCGGAATCAAGCACTTGTCAGTGTTTGGAGTTTCGACTAAATCTGAAATAAAGAACAAAGAGAGAACATATGCCAGCCCAACCAAAGCGTTCGGGGCGCGGGGCCGCTTCCAATGCCACGGGCCGGTTTGAGCGTTTTACAACCGAAACAACAGATGATGGCTGGGACTTGCCGGAGGACCTGCCCCCCCTGCGTACCGAAGTCAGGGATGAGATCGCGCACACGTTTATCACCTATAACAAGTCCCCGGATTTGCCCTTTGATTGCTCTATCAACCCGTACCGAGGATGCGAACATGGCTGTGTTTACTGTTTTGCCCGCCCGACGCATGCCTATCTCGGCTTGTCACCCGGGTTGGATTTCGAAACACGTCTGATCGCCCGTCCAAACGCGGCGGAAATCCTCAGGCGAGAGCTGTCTACGCGCAGATACAAAGTGGCGACGATTGCGCTTGGAACCAACACCGATCCATACCAGCCGATTGAGAAAAACCGCGAGATAACAAGAGAGTGTTTGAGGGTTCTGAGTGAATTTCATCACCCTGTGGGGATCGTAACCAAAGGTGCTCTGGTTGAGCGTGATCTGGATATTCTTGCCCCCATGGCGCGCAAGAATCTGGTGCGTGTCGGTATTTCTTTGACCACGCTTGATCCATCCCTGTCGCGCAAGATGGAACCGCGCGCACCGTCACCGCTGCGCCGGTTGCGTATGATCCAGAGATTGACCGAAGCCGGCGTGCCGGTGCGCGTCATGACCTCTCCGATTGTGCCGGGGCTGACCGATCACGAGCTAGAGCATTTGCTTGAGGCCGGTCAGGAAGCTGGTGCAGATGCCGCCAGCTGGATCATGCTGCGACTGCCCCGCGAAGTCTCGGCTTTGTGGCAGGAATGGTTGGATCTGCATGAACCGGGCAGAGCGGCGAAAGTTATGGAGCGATTGCGCGAAATGCACGGGGGCAGGGACTATGACCCGCGATGGGGGCACAGGATGCGAGGAGAGGGGACCTATGCCCAGATGATCGCTCAGCGTTTCAAAGCGGCCTGCAAAAGGCTGGGGCTCGCGATCAGAACACCGCCGCTCAGCACCGATCACTTCAGGCCCCCGCCGCAGCCCGGAGATCAACTTACGTTGTTCTGAAACGTGTCAAAAGCTGATCCCAAGCCCCACGGTGAAGCCATTCACCGTATCACTACCGTAGTACCGGACCATCAGCCGGGTGGTGGTGACCCAAGGCACCCACGTGTCTGAAAGATCGACCTCGATCCCGCCGCCAACGCGCGCCAACCAATCGGTGCCGAGCACAATCGATTGATCACCGATAAGATAAGAGAGGGACAGATCGCCGACCCAGCGCACAGGCCGTCCGAACATGCGTTTGCCACTGGGGAAACGATATCGGGTCCACAGAACGGCATTGGCTGCGGTCGATTGAATCAGAAGGTCTTCATCATCACCGATGGGCCAATATTCGATATGCGTATAACGCAGGCTGGCTTCAAACTCGCGATCATTTTCAAGCGGCAGATCATAATCGACGGTCAGGGATCCACCTGCACCCCCGGCCCACAATCCTCCGCTTTCGACGAAGTCGCGGTCCAGGCCCAGCCGGTTGGCTATAACTTGCGCCCCGACAGACGCATCGGATTGTGTGCGTCCAATCGAGATGTGCGCCATTGGTGTGAGTTTCCAGCGTTCGCCCAGGTCGAACTGGTACCCGACGCCACCCGTGACGGCGAGACTGGTCCATTTCAACGGAAGGGTCGTGGTGTTGCCCGTGTCGCTGAAAGTGAAGACCGGATCATACCGGGCATAACCGATATATCCTTCAAGATAGAGCGGGATGCCTTCGCTCAAGCGGAACCCTCCACCCAATTGCGCCGATTTAAAGTCGTACTCGCGATTGTCCGTGTTGGATTGCAGTGAAATCGCACTGGCTGAGTCATCCGGGATTCCTGCCAGGCTGAGAACCGCAAGCGAGCCTGCCGCGTATTCGCGCTGTACATCATTAAAGGCGTCTTCCAGCGGTGTCTGTGCGACGGCGGGTAGGCCGATTAACAGGAAAAAAAAGATAATAATGTTACGCATAAGGCCGTATGTCTGAGGAAAATTTCCGTGCGACACTAAGCTCAGCCTTGTTGTCTGCAAAGCTATGGCAAGGCTCCTCGCGCGGATTTCGCACCGGAGACTACATTTCGGTAACACCAAAAGACAAAGCCCCGGAGAACCGGGGCCTTGCTATGGGAACGTCCGATGGACACCACAGAAGAGTTAGCGGTTTTCGATATCCACATAATCCCGCATTGTTTCACCCAGATACAGCTGGCGCGGGCGGCCGATCTTGTTCTGAGGATCGGCAATCATCTCTTTCCACTGACTGACCCAGCCAACGGTGCGCGAAAGCGCGAAGATCGGGGTGAACATCGAGGTCGGGAAGCCCATCGCCTCAAGGATGATGCCCGAATAGAAGTCGACATTCGGGAACAGCTTCTTCTCGGCGAAATAGGGATCTTCCAGCGCCTCGCGCTCAAGTTCCTTCGCGACTTGCAGCTTGGGGTTGTCTTCAACACCAAGCAGATCCAGCACCTCGTCGGCGGACTGCTTCATCACCTTCGCACGCGGGTCGAAGTTCTTGTAGACTCGGTGACCAAAGCCCATCAGGCGGAACGGATCGTTTTTGTCTTTGGCGCGTGCAATGTATTCCGGAATGCGATCGACGGTGCCGATTTCTTCCAGCATCTCAAGACAGGCCTGGTTCGCACCACCATGCGCTGGCCCCCAGAGGCAGGCGATACCGGCAGCGATACAGGCAAACGGGTTGGCACCCGATGACGAGGCCAGACGCACGGTCGAGGTCGAGGCGTTCTGTTCATGATCGGCGTGCAGGGTGAAGATGCGATCCATCGCGCGGCTGAGGATCGGATTGACCTCATATTCCTCGGCTGGAACGCTGAAACACATCCGCAGGAAGTTCGACGCATAGTCTAGATCGTTGCGCGGATACACAAAGGGCTGACCGGTGTGATATTTGTAGGCCCAGGCCGCGATAGTTGGCATCTTGGCGATCAGGCGGTGCGAGGCGACCTCGCGCTGATGCGGGTCCGCGATGTCGGTCGAGTCGTGATAGAACGCGGACATCGCGCCAACCACGCCAACCATGATGGCCATCGGATGGGCGTCACGGCGGAAGCCGCGGTAGAAATACTGCATCTGCTCGTGCAGCATTGTGTGGCGGGTGATCGTGGTCTCGAACTTTTCCAGATCCTTGGACGCCGGAAGCTCTCCGTACAGCAGCAGATAGCAGACTTCGAGGAAATGCGATTTCTCGGCCAGTTGGTCGATCGGGTAACCGCGGTGCAGCAGTTCGCCCTTTTCGCCGTCGATATAGGTGATCGTGCTGTCGCAGCTGGCGGTCGAGGTAAAGCCGGGATCGTAGGTGAACACATCAGCCTGGCTGTAAAGCTTGCGGATGTCGATGACATCTGGGCCAGCGGTGGGTGAGTGTACCGGCAGCTCATAGGTGTTGCCATGGACAGTCAGGGTGGCTGTTTTTTGGCTCTCAGTCATGTGTATCCCTTCTTCATTCATGCGCATGTCGGTTCGCTGTCCGACCAAACGGGCAACGGCTGCGCGCAGTCGCGCAGTCCGGGTCTTAACGGAGCAGCGTTACCCGAATGTGAAACCGGGATCAGGTCGCTGCATCAGAAAGCCGCGCCAGGGTTTCATCCCGCCCAAGCACAAACATCATGTCAAATACCGAAGGTGTGACCGCCCGACCTGCCAGCACCGCACGCAGCGGACCCGCCAGTTTGCCTAACTTAACCCCTTTCGCTTCTGCGAAGGAATTCAGGGCCTCCTCCAGTTCGTTCCGAGACCAGCTAACATTTTGCAGCTGCGGCGTCAATTCTTCCAGTATACCGTCGGATACCGTCGATAGCGCCTTTGCCGCCTTCTCATCAGGGGTGATGGGGCGTGACGTGAGTGCAAAGTGAGCTTTTTCAATGAGTTCCGGGAATGTGCGCGCCCGATCCTTGAGGCAATACATCGCACGTTCCAGATCACCGGATTGTGCATGGGTGAGAGCAGGCAGACCTGCAGCCACCAGATAGGCCTCGATTTCTTGCCGCAGCGCAGCATCATCTGAGATGGCGATGTGCTGACCACAAAGGTTTTCCAGCTTTTTCAGATCGAACCGTGCTGGGCTTTTGCCAATCCCATCCAGATCGAACCACTCCTGCGCCTGCGCGTCGGTGAAGAACTCATCATCGCCATGGCTCCAGCCCAGGCGGGCCAGATAGTTACGCATACCAGCGGCAGGGTAGCCCATCGCCTGATATTCCTGCGCGCCAAGTGCGCCATGGCGTTTCGACAGCTTCTTCCCGTCCGGACCGTGAATCAGCGGAATATGCGCCCAAACCGGAACGTCCCAACCCATCGCCTCATAGATCATCATCTGCCGGGCCGCGTTGTTGAGGTGATCATCCCCCCGGATCACATGGGTCACGCCCATATCATGATCGTCAACCACAACGGCCAGCATGTAGACCGGAGTGCCATCCGAACGCAGCAGGATCATATCGTCGAGCTGATCGTTGCGAATGGTCACATCGCCCTGCACCTGATCGCGGATCATGGTGCTCCCGTCTTGCGGTGCTTTGATGCGGATCACAAAGGGCGCATCCGGATGGGTCGATTCATCTGCATCGCGCCATGGGCTCCGGAACAGGGTCGATTTCCCCTCGGCGTGTGCCTGTTCCCGAAACGCTGCGATTTCGTTCTGCGTCGAGAAACACTTGTAGGCTTTGTCCTCGGCCAGAAGCTGATGCGCCACCTCGGCATGACGATTGGCCCCTTCGAACTGGCTGATGACCTCGCCATCGTGGTCCAGACCCAGCCACTCCATGCCTTTCAGAATCGCGGCTGTCGCCTCAGGGGTCGAGCGTTCGCGGTCGGTATCTTCAATTCGCAACAGGAACTTGCCGCCACGACCCCGTGCATAGAGCCAGTTGAACAAAGCGGTGCGCGCGCCACCGATGTGCAGAAATCCGGTGGGAGAGGGGGCAAAACGGGTGACGACCTGATCGGACATTGTGTGGATTAACCTTTTGGTAACCGTAGCGAGCATAGTTTGGCGACTATCTACCCAGCCCGAAGGACGGGGGCAACCATGCGTGTTCTGGCAAGGGCCGAGGCCGCGTTACTGACCCAACGTGGGTATCTGTTTCCATGGGCTCCGGTTTGCCTGGCGGTTGGGATTGGCTGGTATTTCAGCCTTCGGTTCGAACCGGACGCTGCGCTTTATGTCGCCGTGACGGTTCTGGCATTGGTCAGCGCGGTCGCCGCCCGGTGGATGCAGGCGGCCTGGGCGCCGCTGGCGATCGGTGTTGCCCTTGTGGCGGCAGGGTTTCTGCTTGCGGGTGCGCGGGCACACACCGTTGCAGAGCCGGTTTTGCAATGGCGCTATTATGGCCCGGTCGAGGGGAGGGTCGTGGCGCTGGACCGCTCTGCGTCGGACGCGCCGCGGGTTACTCTTGATCAGGTGCGGATCGGGGACGTTCCTGCGGATCAGAGGCCCCGGCGCGTCCGGCTTTCGTTACATGGCGATTCTACGCATTTGTCGCCGGGGCAGAGGGTAATGACCACTGCACATCTCTCGCCACCGCAAGGTCCGGTCGAACCCGGCGGTTTCGATTTTCGCCGCCATGCGTGGTTTCAGCGACTGGGCGCAATTGGCTACACTCGGGTACCTGTTCTGACGATCACGCCTGCTGACCAGGGCGTCGAAGGCGTCCGGGTCACCGCATGGCGTATGGCAATTTCGGATCACGTGCGCTCGGTGTTGCCCGGCGAGGTCGGTGGTTTCGCCGCTGCCGTTACCACAGGTGACCGAAGTGGGATGGATCAGGCCGCGCTGGACAGGCTGCGCGCTTCGAACCTGGCGCATCTACTGGCGATCTCAGGGCTGCATATGGGGTTGTTGACAGGGTTTGTCTTTGTGGCCTGCCGCATGGGGCTGTCGTGCAGTCCCTCTGTTGCCTTGCGCTTGCCTGTCCGCAAACTCGCCGCGATTTGCGCGCTGTGTTCCGCGACGATCTATTTGTTCCTGTCCGGCGGAAACGTCGCGACCGAGCGCGCCTTTGTGATGGTCTGCGTCATGTTGGGTGCTGTGCTTCTGGATCGCCGCGCGATCTCGCTGCGCGGAGTGGCAGTTGCTGCATTGATCGTCATGGTTCTGCGGCCTGAGACACTGCTGAGCCCGGGATTTCAGATGTCTTTTGCGGCCACCACAGCGCTTGTGGCCGTGTTCGGTGCCTTGCGCGACCATGGTCATCTGCCCGGGCCCAAATGGCTGGGGCCGGTTTGGGCGGTGTTGATATCATCGGGCGTTGCCGGGTTGGCGACAGCCCCGATCGGAGCGGCGCATTTCAATACGTTGTCGCACTACGGTCTGGTGGCAAATCTACTTTCGGTTCCAATGATGGGCAGTTTGGTCGTCCCGGCGGCAGTTATCGCGGCGTTGCTGGCGCCGTTTGGGTTGGACGGCATAGCGCTGTATGTCATGGGGTTGGGATTGCAGTGGATACTGGCCGTGGCAGATTGGGTATCAAATCTGGATGGCGCACAGAGTCACGTCGCCAGCCCACCGGATTTTGCGTTGCCGGTTCTTTCAGGTGCGCTGCTGTGGCTCATCCTGTGGCAGGGGCGCGCCCGTTGGCTGGGTGTTATTCCGGCGAGTTTTGCTTTGGCGATGTGGGGGCAGGGATACCGGCCTGACGCTCTTATTGCCGAAACAGGAGGCCTTGTCGGGGTGATGACCGAACAAGGCCGTGCCTTGAGCAAAGAGAAGGGTGGCGGCTTTGTCGCTTCGGTCTGGTTGGAGAATGACGGAGATTCCGCTGATCAGCCAAAAGCGGCAGGGCGTTGGCCAAATGCCTCGCGCGGCGTTCAGCGTTATTTGGTTGGAGATAAGGAGCTCGTGCACCTCACCAGAAAGCGTGCAGCGCTTGCATTTGATGAATGCGAGAGCGGGCAAATCGTGGTGGCTCCGGTTTCACTGGAGCTGAGAGGGGATTGCATTTTCTATGACCCAAACAAGCTGCACGAAACGGGGAGTCTGGCGCTTTCGAACGGACGGCTGCTCAGCAGTGCTGAGGTGACGGGCGACCGGCTTTGGTCGCCCAGCACCCATCAGTAACTGCGGATCAGGCCAACCAGTCGGCCCTGAACCTTGACTTTGTCTTCGGGCAGGACGCGCGTCTCGTATGCGGGGTTTGCAGCTTCAAGCGCGATGGCCTGACCCCGGCGGAAGAAACGTTTCAGCGTGGCCTCCTGGTCTTCGACCAGCGCCACCACGATGTCACCGTTATCGGCGGCTGAGGTTTCGCGGATCACCACAACGTCGCCATCATTGATGCCCGCGTCGATCATCGAATCTCCCCGCACTTCAAGCGCGTAGTGTTCACCGTGACCTGAAACCATCGTGCCCGGCACCGCGACTCTGTGCGAAACATGGCTGATGGCTTCAATCGGCACACCGGCGGCAATCCGACCCATGACCGGGAGTTCCATCGCGTCGACCGTAACGGGTTCGAAATTGGCCGGGCGCGGCCCTTCGGGGCGATCCCCTTCGATCACGCGCGGTTTGAACGCAGCCGTCGGCTCTCCACCAAGGCTTTCGGGAAGCTTGACAATCTCGATCGCGCGGGCCCGGTGGGCGAGGCGGCGGATGAAGCCACGCTCCTCCAACGCAGTTATCAGACGGTGGATGCCGGATTTCGACCGCAAATCCAGTGCAGCCTTCATCTCATCAAAACTGGGCGGAACACCGTCCGCCTGCACGCGTTTATGGATGAATTCCAGCAAATCCAATTGCTTCTTGGTCAGCATCGCTCGCACCTCATCGCTCATGCGTTTTCTTTTGTTCTACGCATGTTCACGTTTTGTGTCAACGGATTTGCTAAATTGGCAGATAAAGCACCTCTTCCCCGGCGGCGCGGGCGGGATCATGCGGCTGGCGCACCAATAATGCGTTGGCCTGCGCCAGAACACTTAGAAGTGAGCTGTCCTGATCCTCGCACGCACGAATGCCGCCTTCGTTCAAGACCGCCCGCATGTAATGTTCTCGCGGACCATTTTCGGCAAGCGGCGCTGCAAGGCGAGCGCGTTTGAACGGGTTCAAAACCTGTTCGATTCCCAGCATCCGACGTACCATCGGGATCAGAAAGAGGTAGCCGCAGACCATCGCGCTGACCGGATTTCCAGGCAGGCCAACCATCGCGGCATCACCCAGACGACCAGCCATCAGCGGTTTACCAGGGCGCATACGGATCTTGTAGAACGAACGCTCCATCCCCAGTGCTTCAGAGACGTCGGCGACCAGATCATATTCACCAACCGACGCCCCGCCGATTGTCACCACAAGATCAGCGCCTTGCGCCAGACCAAAGGCCGTTTGCAGCGAGGCAACCGTGTCTTGTGCGATGGGTAGCACGCGTACATATGCACCAGCGTCTTCCAGCAACGCCTTGAGGCCAAAGGTATTCGAAGCAATGATCTGATCGGGGCCGGGGGTCTCACCCGGCATGACCAGTTCGTCGCCAGTTGAGATCAGCGCCACCACCGGTTTCCGTGTCACCGGGACCGAGGCAATATTCATCGCTGCCATCAGCGCCATATCTTCAGCGCGGAGCCGTCGTGGCGCAGTAATCTGCGCACCAACGGTAAAATCCACCCCAGCCGGGCGAATGTTGGATTTTGGACCCGGCGCATCCGTGATGGTAATCAGATCGCCGCGCCGATCTACGTCTTCCTGTATGACGACAAAATCAGCACCTTCGGGCACGGGAGCACCAGTGAAAATGCGGATCGCCTGACCGGCTCCAACTGTGCCGTCGAAACGCTTGCCGGCTGCCGCCTCACCGACCACTTTGAACATGGCGTGCAGTTCGACTTCAGCAGCTTTGACCGCGTAGCCATCCATCGAAGAAGCCGCAAATGGCGGCTGATCACGGGTGGCAGAGACGTTCTGCGCAAGAATACGTCCCGAAGCTTCGATCAAGGGAACACTCTCGGCAGGTAGCGCTGAGACAAGGTCGAACAGAAGGGCGCGTGCGTCTTCGACTGAAATCATGTCGCTTCGTAACGCCCTGATTTCCCGCCATCTTTAAGAAGAACGCGAATCCCGCCGATCTCCATAGCTTTATCGACGGCCTTGGTCATATCATATACGGTCAATGCCGCAGTCGACACGGCTGTCAGCGCCTCCATCTCAACCCCGGTTTGACCCGAAGTCTTGACGGTTGCCTCGATCTGCACGCCAGGCAGATCCGAATCCAGTGTCAGTTCTACCGCGACCTTGGTGACCGGCAGAGGATGGCAGAGCGGAATCAGGTCCGGCGTTTTCTTCGCGCCCATGATCCCGGCAAGCCGTGCCACGCCCAGAACATCGCCCTTCTTGGCGCGGCCTTCTGAAATAAGATCAAAGGTTTCTCGTGTCATCTTGATGTGACCCGCCGCGACCGCGACCCGGTCGGTCACCGCCTTATCCGAGACATCCACCATATGCGCCTGACCTTGGGCATCGAAATGGGACAACGGCATCACATCACTCCGGGGATCAGCGGGTTGGCCAACAGGGATCGGGTGGCCGTGGCAACGTCGTCCTGCCGCATCAGGCTTTCGCCTATCAGGAAGCAGCGCGCGCCATAACGGGCGATGTCGGCCAGATCAGCGGGCGTACTCAGACCGCTTTCGCACACGATGGTCCGATCGGCTGGAACCAGTTTTGACAGATGGCGTGTCGTATCAAGAGTGGTCTCGAAGGTCTTGAGATTGCGGTTGTTTATCCCGATCAAAGGACTTTTTAACTGGGTCGCGCGTTCCAGCTCTTCAGCGTCATGGACTTCGATCAGAACATCCATTCCCCAGTCAAAGGCGGTTTGTTCGAGTTCTGCCGCCTGTGCATCCTCGACGGACGCCATGATGATCAGGATGCAATCCGCACCCAGCGCACGCGCCTCGACCACTTGATAGGGGTCATACATAAAATCCTTGCGCAACGCCGGCAGCGAACAGGCCGCGCGCGCCTCCGTCAGAAATTCTTTTGCGCCCTGAAAACTGGGAGTATCGGTCAGCACCGACAGGCATGCTGCGCCGCCGTCTTCATAGGCCTGGGCCAACGCAGGCGGATTGAAATCCTCGCGGATCAGACCTTTCGACGGGCTGGCTTTCTTGACCTCGGCAATCAGCCCATAGCCGTTGCGCGTGGCATTATGCAGAGCGTTGGCGAAGCCACGCACTTCGGGTGCATTGCGAGCCTCAGACTCCAGTGCTTCCAATGACTTTTGCGCCTTGTCTGAAGCGACTTCTTCCAGCTTGTAGGCTTTGATCCTGTCCAGAACGGTCTCGGTCATGCGGCTTCCTGTGTAATGCGTGCCAGCGCGTTGATCTTTTCGCGAGCTTTGCCGCTGTCTATACTTTCCAGCGCCATGGCGACGCCTTCGCGCAAATCACTGGCTGCGTCGGCGACGACGAGAGCGGCGGCGGAGTTCAGCAACACCGCGTCGCGGTAGGCCGAGGGCTGCCCGTCCAGTAGAGCGTGGAACGCGACGGCGTTTTCTTCCGGCGTGCCGCCGATGATGTCCTCGAACGGGTGAACCGGCAGGCCTGCGTCTTCGGGATGAAGCTCGACCTCTTTCACAACACCGTCCTCTACTGATGCGACCCAACTGATGCCCGTAATCGTCAACTCATCGGTGCCATCCGATCCATGCACTAGCCAGGCATGTTCTGCGCCCAGAAGGCCCAGAGTTTCAGCCATGGGGCGTATCAGGTCGCGGCTGAAGGCGCCGGTCAGCTGACGTTTCACGCCAGCCGGATTGGTGAGCGGGCCCAGAATGTTGAAAATTGTCCGCGTCCCGAGTTCTTGCCGCGAGGGCATTACATGGGCAATCGCAGGGTGATGCATCGGGGCCATCATGAAGCCGATACCGACTTCTTGTATCGCTTTTTCAACCACTTCTGACCCGACCATCACGTTGATTCCAAGCTGGCCGAGTGCATCTGCCGCGCCGGATTTCGAGCTCAGGTTCCGGTTGCCGTGTTTTGCAACCGTGACCCCGGCTCCTGCCGTTACAAAGGCCGTCGCGGTTGAGATGTTTAGGGTGCCTTTGCCATCGCCACCCGTGCCGACGATATCAATCGCACCTGCCGGTGCCTTCACAGCGTTGCATTTCGCGCGCATAACGGCGGCGGCGGCTGCATATTCGTCAACGGTCTCACCCCGCGTACGCATCGCCATCAACAACCCGCCGATCTGGCTTGGTGTCGCGGCACCTTCAAACAGGATGCTAAAAGCTTGTTCTGCCTCGGCGCGGGTCAGAGGCCGATCAGCCGCAGCGCCAATCAGCGGTTTCAGAGCGTCGCTCATGCGGGGACTTTCATTTCATTCAGGAAATTCTTGAGCAGGGCATGTCCGTGCTCGGAGGCGATGGATTCCGGGTGGAACTGAACCCCATGGATTGGCAGCTCTTTGTGCTGCAGGCCCATGATGGTGCCGTCTTCGAGTTCCGCCGTGATCTCAAGGCAGTCAGGCAAGCTTTCGCGTTCGACAACCAGCGAGTGGTAGCGAGTTGCCTCAAAGGGCGAGGGTAGCCCGGCGAAGACACCTTTGCCGGTGTGGTTCATCGTGCCCATCTTGCCATGCACGATCTCATGGCAGCGCACGACCTTGCCACCAAACGCCTGACCGATGGTTTGATGCCCCAGACAGACACCCATCAGCGGTGTTTGCGTCTCGGCCGCCGCCTCGGTCAATGCCAGACAGATACCGGCCTGATCCGGGTCGCAGGGGCCGGGGCTCAGCAAAATACCAGCCGGGTTCATCGCCATCGCTTCCTGCACGTCCAGCGCATCATTCCGGCGCACGACCATCTCGGCTCCAAGCTCACCGAGGTAGTGAACAAGGTTGTAGGTAAACGAGTCATAGTTGTCGATCAGCAGCAGCATTTGAGCACTTATCTTCTTATGGGCATTTCAGGCTGGCGATGCAGCCCGTTGCCACGGTATGATGTCGGGACATACATGCTCAGGCTTGTGCGGCAGCGTCAAGAGGACATACCCAACTTGGCGCAGCACAAGTGAGCACCGCGGAAGATGGTGTATGGGCGGAAGAGGCACGAAACAACGCGAGAGGCGAGATTTCGATGGGCGGATTTTACGGTGGACTGATCGCCGGGGCGGTCTCTGTACTGGCTTTGGGTGTTATCTTGTCGCTGACGACGCCTTTGTCGCGCAAACCCGAAGTGACGGCTGAGGCACCAGAGGTGGCTGAAGCGCCGGAACTTGCGCAGGCTGTCGAGATCGAAGAGGCCAGTGTTGATGCGGATCTGGTTGAGCTGCCGCCTTCGGGACCAGAAAGCCCCGATGCCGCGTCGGATTCGCTCGACGCGCTCTCCGGCATCGAGTTGGAACCGGGCCAGCGACCCGAACCCGTTGATGTGCCCGCCGAGTCTGAAACCCCTGAGCCGGTCTCAACGACCACGGTGACTGTACAGACGGACGCTCCTGCCGCGCCGCAGGCTCCTGCGTCAGCCCCTGCTTCACCTCAACCTGAGGCGGAACCCGAGGTCATCGCAGAAGCGCCTCCGCCGCCTGCGCCTGAGAGCGAGCCAGAGCCTGAAGTGGTCGCAGAAGCGCCGGAACCTGAGAGTGTCGAGACAATCCCTCCAGCGGAGAGTATCGATGAGGCGCCAGACAAAGAGTTGCCTCAGATAGCTGCTATTCAGCCGGATGCAATTGAGACACCCGAGCCTGAGACTGCGCCGCAGGACAATCCGATAGCGGTTGAGGGTGAGGAAGATACCCAGCCAGTATCTAAGCCTCGTGTCCGCACGTTGCCGCAAATCGGAGGGGATGGGTCGACTGGTTCCAGCACTTTGGTTGGCAAACGCGTTGTGCCGCTGACGGATCGCGACGATCCACCCGCCGAGCCGACGGATGAGACGGTTGCGGAAGCAAAAAAACCGATCGAAGAACATGCGGCAAACTTTGAGAACCCTGAGTCAAAGCCGCTGATGTCGATCATACTGATCGATGATGAAGGTGCCTTTGGTGCCGAAGCGTTGCAGGACTTCCCGTATCCGCTGAGCTTTGCCATCAGCCCAACTGATCCGGATGCCGCCGAGAAAATGGCCCGTCATCGCGAGGCCGGGTTCGAGGTGCTTGCGCTTGTTGATATGCACGAAGCGTCAACTGCGCAGGACGCCGAGGTATCCCTGTCCGTATGGCTGGACCAGTTACCCCATACGGTTGGCATCCTTGAAGGTATCGAGACGGGCATCCAGGGCAACCGCAAGCTGGCCGATCAGGTCGCGGCAATTGCAGGCGACAGTGGGCGCGGGGTGGTCATGCAGGACAGTGGTCTGAACACGGTGCAGAAATTGGCCGCGCGCAATGGCATCCCCTCAAGCGTTGTGTTCAGGGATTTCGACGGGGCCAAGCAGGACCCCAAGGTCATGCGCCGCTTTCTGGATCAGGCGGCCTTTCGCGCCGGGCAGGAGGGTGCTGTGGTGATGCTGGGACGCCTGCGCCCCGAGACGATCTCGGCTCTGTTGCTTTGGGGACTCGAAGACCGCGGCAGCCGCGTGGCGATGGCCCCGATCTCGGCCGTGATGATGCAAGAGGTTCAGCAGGACGACTCCGGGTCCTGAACATAAAACGGCGGCAATGATGTGCTGCCGTTCTTAGCTGTTCCCATTTCCAGTAAATCGCGCTGCATCGGCCGCCGCACGGCGGATCGCGTTCGATTTGTGGACGGTCTCCATATATTCCGCCTCGGGGTCGCTGTCATAGACAACGCCGCCGCCCGCCTGGATATAAAGCTTGTGGTCTTTGACGATGGCCGTGCGTAGGGCGATACACATATCCATATCGCCGCCAGCACTGAAATACCCAACGCCGCCACCATAGATACCACGCTTTTCGGGTTCCAACTCGTCGATGATCTCCATCGCACGCACTTTGGGCGCACCCGAAACCGTACCGGCAGGCATCCCGGCAAAGAACGCATCCAGCGCGTCTTTGTCCTCGGCCAGTTCCCCGACCACGTTCGACACGATGTGCATCACGTGGCTGTAGCGTTCGATGATGAACTCTTCGGTGGGGCGTACTGTACCGATCTTCGCGACGCGACCGGTATCGTTACGGCCCAGATCCAGCAGCATCAGATGCTCTGCCAATTCCTTCTTGTCGGCCAGCAGATCGACCTCGTTGGCCTTGTCTTCTTCGGGCGTTGCGCCGCGTGGACGGGTGCCTGCGATAGGGCGTATTGTGACTTCGTTACCGAAGACCCGCACGAGGATTTCCGGGCTGGCACCCACCACCTGAAAGCCGCCAAAGTTGAAATAGAACATGAAGGGCGACGGGTTTGTGCGTCGCAACGAACGGTAGAGCGCGAAAGGGGGTTGCGGGAAATCCTGCGTCCAACGCTGCGCCGGGACGACCTGAAAGATATCGCCTGCGCGGATGTATTCCTTGGCCTTTTCTACGGCCTCCATATAACCCGACTTGGTGAAGTTCGACACAGGCGGTCCAACTTCAATCGCCTCGCCCAGATCGCGCGTCTCAGCAGGCATCGCGCGTTCCAGATCACGCACGGCGTCCATCACGCGTTCTGCTGCTTGCGCATAAGCGGCTTTGGCGGTTTGGCCTTCGCTGACCCATGCGGGCGATACAACGGTGACTTCGCCTTTGACGCCATCTAATACGGCGATGACCGACGGGCGCAGCATGATCGCGTCCGGTAGGTCCAAGGGATCGGGATTCACATCCGGCAGGTACTCCACCAGCCGCACCATGTCATACCCCAGATAACCGAACAGCCCGGCAGCCGCCTGCGGCAGATCATCCGGCAGCGCGATGCGGCTTTCGGCCAGCAAGTCGCGCAGATTGTCCATCGGGTTGCCATTCTGCGGTTCAAACGCTTCGGCGTCGAACCGGGCAGACCGGTTCAGGGCTGAAGCTTCGCTATGACAGCGCCAGACCAGATCGGGCTTCATACCGATGATCGAATAGCGCCCGCGCACCTCACCCCCGGTCACCGACTCGAGCATGAAGGCATCCTTCTGCGCCCCCGTCAGCTTGAGCATCAGCGAAACCGGCGTATCCAGATCGGCGGCAAGGCGGGTATAGACGACCTGATTTTCGCCTGCGTCATAGGCGCGCGCGAAACTGTCGAAATCCGGTGTCAGGGCCATCTGATGTCTCTTCTAGTAGCTTGAACGCACTGCGTTCAGCGCTTGCTGATCCAGCACGGGGCGCGCACGCGTTTGAGCGTCACGCACGTAGATATCAAAAATGTTCTGTGCCAGCGCCTGATTCATCTGTGCGGCCAGCGCGTCCTGCATCCGGCGTTGTTCATCGGTCTCCGCCGGGGGCAGCTCTTCGTCCAGCCGCACGATCAGTGCAGTGCCATTGCCGGGAATGACGCGCAGCTCAGCAGGGTCCATTTCGAAGACCTGAGTCATGAAATCGACAGGCACGTCCTCAAGAAACGCGGTGCGGGTCAAAGCGTTTTCGACGCGGAAGGGCAGACCAGTCGCGGTGAAATCGCCATCCGTTGCAAGTTGCGTCAGGATCGAATTGGCCTGGTTTTGCAGTGCTTTTGCAGTCTCATCCTGCACCCAGGCACCGGCAACCCGAGCGCGCGCGCTTTCCAATGGTTCGGGACGTTCGGGCAGAACCTCATCCAAACGCATGGCGAAGAGCGATCCATCTTCGAGGAATGCGACCTCGGGGAAATCGTCTTCCTGAATGGCGACCGCGGCTTCGCGGAATCCGTCATAGGCGGCGACACCTTCATCGCTTTGTTGCGTCCAGTCGATCTGACCCAGCTCAAGCTCGGTCTCGTCAACCAGCTCTTCCAGCGTTGCACCGCCTGCCAGCAGGTCATTTATGTCTTCGGCCTGCGCTTCGATTTGACGACGTGCACGCTCGGCAGCCAATTCTTCGCGTAGCTCGGCTTCAGCTTCTTCGAATGTCACGTTGTTCGCAGCCAGCGAGCCGTTTATGCGGAACAGGGCAGGGCCGAAGGTGGACGGCAAAGGACCAACGACATCGTCGATCTCGGCAGCGAAGACTGCATCGGCGGCTTCGCCCAGATTTTCGCGGGTCACATCTCCCAAGTCCACATCGCTGAGATCAAGCTGACGATCGCGAACCAACTGCTCGAAATCGGCACCGCCAACTTCCAGCTGCGCCAACGCCTCGGTCGCCGCCTCTTCGCTGGGATAGGTCAGGCGTTCGACCAGACGGCGTTCGGGCTGCTGGTATTGATCTGCACGCTGATCATACAAACGGCGCAGCGAGTCCTCATCGACCTCAACCGTGTCCAATAACATCTCGGGCGACAGAATGGCGTAGGTCAGGCGTTTGGTGCGGGGCAGGGTAAAGCGATCGCCGTTTTCGTCGTAATAGGCCTGTACCTGCTCATCCGTTGGCTCAGCAACCGGAGTTTCAAGCGCATCGGCAGACAAAGTCGCGACGGTAAAGCTGCGGCGGGCGAGGACATAGTTCGACAACGTCTCGGTCATTGTCAGAGGCATCTCGACCCCGCTCGTGACCGCGCCCTGAACGATGGTACGCGCAGATTCCTTGCGCAGGTCAGACTCGAATTCAGCATCGGACATGCCGACCTGATCCAGTTGAAAGTCATAGGCTTCGCGGTCGAATGTGCCATCGACGCCCTGAAAGGCGGGGATCTGCACGATCTCGCGCTGCAGGTTTTCATCGCCAATCGAGATTCCGAGCTGACCTACCTCATTGTCCAGGGCAGCGAGTGCGATCAGTCGGGACAAGGCAAGTTGATCCAGACCCAGATCAATGGCTTGCGAGATTTGCATCGGCTGGCGGGTCTGGGCCTCGACCGCGCGAATTTCGCGCTGCAATTCGCGGAAATATTCGTCGACGGAAACACTTTCATCCCCGACCTGAGCCACGGTACGTACCGTGCCCGTCAGGCTGGTCGCACCGAATCCTGCAAGGCCCAGCATTAAAAGACCCATAAGGATCCATACAAAGGTCTTGGATAGGTTTTTCATGCCTGCGGCCATGGTGCCCTCTTGGTTGTATTGGCGAGTGTCTGCCCTGTTGGTTGCGGCCCTGAATACGATGCACGGCGCGGGGGGGCAAGCTCAGATGGACAAGCCCTGCAGCCGGTCGAATAATTGCGCAATACCGGCGCGGTCGAGATTGGCAAACGCGACCCTGACCTGCCGCTTTCCGGCCGGGTCATGGTCGGGCATGAACATCGTGCCGGGCAGCAGTAGAACCCCGGCCTCGGCCACCAACCGTTTCGCCAATTCGTCCGAGGGAATATCGAACGGGTGTTCGAGATAAGCGAAATACGCACCCAGACCCAGCAGACGCCATCCCTTTTCGGCAAGGCGTGGCATGCCTTCCGTGATCGCTGCGCGGCGGTCGAGGATTTCTTCCCGCTCGCCCGCGACCCATTGTGACAGGTTCTGCATGCCCCAGAGCGCGGCGAACTGCCCGATTTGACCGGGGCAGATCGCGACAGTGTCGAGAAACTTCTCAATCTCGGCCAACAGGGCAGGACTGGTCGCAATTGCACCGACGCGGTGACCCGTCAGCCGATAGGCCTTCGAGAATGAATAGAGGTGGACTAGCGTGAGGTCCCAGTTGGGCTGCTGAAACAGCTCATGCGGAGGGCCGCTGCGGCTGTCGAAATCGCGATAGGTCTCATCGACCAGCAAACGCAGACCGAATTCCTCTGCGAGGTCATAGAACGCGCGCACCAACCCAGCAGGGTATTCCACACCACCGGGATTATTCGGGGTAACCAGTGCAATCGCGCGCGTTTTATCGGTGATCAGAGCGCGCGCCCTGACTGGGTCGGGTAGAAGATCATCGCCAGTGGATAGGTCGATGGCCGTGACCCCGGCCATATCAAGCCACATTTTATGGTTGAAATACCATGGGGTTGGCAGGATGACTTCATCCCCTTGATCGGTGATTGCGGAAATGACGGCCGAGAAGGCTTGGTTACAGCCGGAAGTGATCGCCACCTGGGCGGCAGTGACACGTGCTTCGTAGTGGGCGCTGATCTGCGTGGCAAGCTCGGCCCGAAGATCATCGTTACCCAAAACGGGGCCGTAGAGATGAGCGCTGTCTTGCGATACGGCGAATTCTGCCATCGCTTGTCGCAGTGCCAGTGGTGGCGGATCAACCGGCGCCGCCTGGCTGACATTGATCAGAGGCCGATCTTCGGAAAACGTAACGCCGTCAAGCCAGCGGCGCGCCTCCATCACCGGTGGGGGGAAGGTGGCGCTGGTGCGTGTCTGAGCCATGGCAGGACCGTCCTTTTGCGAGGCTCCGCCCCGCGATCCGAGGTTTTTTGAACAGCAATAAAGGGTCAGTCGGCGCCGCGATAGGGCTCAACATATTGCAGGGCCATGTCCCACGGAAAGAAGATCCACGTGTCCTGGCTGACCTCGGTAATGAAGGTATCAACCATGGGGCGACCTTTGGGTTTGGCATATACAGTGGCGAAATGGGCTTTGGGGTACATCTCACGCACGAGTTCCAGCGTCTTACCGCTATCGACCAGATCATCAATGATCAGAATGCCCTCGCCATCCCTCATCAAATCGGCGTCAGGAGCCTTCAGTACCTCGGCCTCGCCCTGTTCCTGATGGTGATAGGATCTCACGCTGACGGTATCGACGGTGCGAATGTCGAGCTCGCGGCTGACAATCATCGCAGGAGCCATGCCACCGCGAGTGATGGCCACGACGGCGCGCCATGCGCCGTCGTCGGGGCCTTGCCCGTCAAGCCTCCACGCCAAGGCGCGCGAGTCGCGGTGAATCTGGTCCCAGCTGATGTGAAAGCCTTTTTCGTGGGGCAGGCGATCCTTGGCGCTCATGTTTTAACCCTTCTCAACGTCTGGTGCGTCAACGGCTTTCATGCCGACAATGTGATAGCCCGAATCCACGTGCAGGTTTTCACCGGTCACACCACTGCTGAGATCAGACAGCAGGTAGAGCGCTGAGTTGCCTACGTCGTCGATCGTGACGTTGCGGCGCAGGGGCGAGTTATACTCGTTCCACTTCATGATGTACCGGAAATCACCGATGCCGCTGGCTGCCAGCGTCTTGATCGGACCGGCCGAGATCGCGTTCACGCGAATGCCATCCTTACCGAGGTCTTCGGCAAGATATTTCACCGACGCCTCAAGCGCGGCCTTTGCGACGCCCATGACATTATAATGCGGCATCACCTGCTCGGCACCGTAATAGGTAAGCGTGATGGCAGAGCCACCCTCGGTCATCAGCTTTTCTGCGCGCTGCATGACTGCGGTAAACGAGTAAACCGACACATCCATGGTCAGCTTGAAGTTCGCACGGCTGGTATCGACATAGCGACCGCGCAGCTCGTTCTTGTCGGAGAAGCCGATGGCGTGCACGACGAAATCCAGCTTACCCCATTTCTGTTCGAGTGCTGCGAACAGACCATCGATTGATTCTTCGTCGCTAACATCGCAGGGCAAAACGACCTCGCTGCCCAGTTGCGCCGCCAAAGGGTCGACGCGTTTCTTCAGGGCATCACCCTGATAGGAAAAGGCCAGTTCGGCCCCGGCGGCGGACAAGGCGCGGGCGATTCCCCATGCGATTGATTTGTCATTGGCCAGTCCCATGATGAGGCCGCGTTTTCCGGCCATCAACTGATTTGACATCTTCGGTTCTCCGCATGTCGTCGCGTTATGTCCGGTTGGTTTATGCCATTGATTGGTCTGCATCAAGGCCATGCGCTCTTGCCCGCAGCGGGTTCTCGCCTTAGGGTCAAGTTCAACTGTTTCCAGGGGATGGAAATGAACGAGCGCAGTGGCATCTTTGCCGGGGCCGATCCGTTTGAAATTGCGGGACGGTGGCTGGCTGAGGCAGAGAAGACAGAATCAAACGATCCGAACGCGATTGCGCTGGCGACCGTGGATTCAGAAGGTCTACCCAATGTCCGGATGGTATTGCTGAAGGAAATCGAAAAAGACGCGTTTGTCTTTTATACCAATTATCACAGCGCCAAAGCCCAGGAACTCGATGACGCCGGCAAGGCAGCCTTCGTGATGCACTGGAAATCTTTGCGGCGTCAAATTCGTGTTCGTGGTACAATCACCCGCGAGGACGGTCCGCAGGCGGATGAATACTATGCATCGCGCTCGCTCAAGAGTAGACTAGGGGCTTGGGCGTCGCATCAGTCGCAACCGCTTGAAAGCCGTGCAACTCTGATGGCCGAAGTGGCTAAAGTGACGGCGAAGCTGGGAACGAATCCGCCGCGCCCTAAATTCTGGGGTGGGTATCGATTGGTGCCTGTTGAAATAGAGTTTTGGGCCGACGGAGCCTTTCGGCTGCATGATCGGTTTCAGTGGAGACGTGACGGTGACGCATCTAACTGGCAAGTGCAGAGGTTAAATCCGTGACGTTCGCGTATCGTGAAATGCAACAGTCGGTAAACAAAGGCTTTTTTCAGCTTGAATTTGCGGGCCAATACCATAAACAACAAACCCTTAACGACTTAGTAATCTTCGTGATGGGAAAACAGTGCCAGAAGATCTGAACAGCATGTACCGCGTTCGTGGACACGTAAAATGGTTCGACCCCGCCAAGGGGTACGGATTTGTTGTGTCCGACGAAGGTGGGCCGGATATTCTGTTGCACGTCAACGTCTTGCGGAATTTCGGTCAAAGCTCGGTCGCGGACGGCGCCGGGATCGAGATCATGACACACAAGACCGACCGCGGTGTTCAGGCGGTCGAGGTCGTCAGTGTGGATCCACCGGTTCGTGCCGAGACCATGATGCTTGCCGATTTTGCCGAGCTTGATCCGAACGTGATCGGAAGCGCGCCGCTCGAGGCTGCGCGGGTCAAATGGTTCGACAAGGGTAAGGGTTTCGGGTTTGCGAACGTGTTCGGCAGCAGCGAAGACGTGTTTCTTCATATTGAGGTTCTGCGTCGCTCGGGCCTTGCTGATCTGCAACCGGGCGAGGCGCTGGCCATGCGGGTCATCGATGGCAAGCGCGGGCGCATGGCCGCTCAGGTGCTAGCCTGGGAAGCGGCACTGAACAGTTAAGCAGTACATGAAGAAATTCGCGACAGCTCTAATTGCTCTCACGGTTCTGTTCTCTGGGACCGCCTGGGCCGAGTGTCGTGCTGACCGGGTTGAGCTGCGAAATGATGCGGCGCAGGTTCGGTTCGACATCGAACTGGCAGTGACCCCAGAGGAACGGTCGCGCGGATTGATGTTCCGTGAGAGCATGCCCAGCCGGTCGGGGATGTTGTTTATCTTCGATCCGCCGCAACGCGTGGCATTCTGGATGAAGAACACACTGATTCCGCTCGACATGATTTTTGTGGATCGCGCTGGCGCGGTGACGCGCGTGCATGAAGGGGCCGTTCCTGGCGATCTGACCCCGATCGAGGGCGGCGATTCGGTCTATGCTGTGCTTGAAATCAATGCAGGGCTCGCTGCACGCTATGGCATTCGGCCCGGAACTCAGATGCGACACGAAGTTTTTTCGCAAGGTCCCGCAATTTGGCCCTGTTAGGGCTTTTCAAATCAGATTGCCGCGTTTAGGAAGGCGCACGGTCCGGGGCGTGGCGCAGTCTGGTAGCGCACCTGTTTTGGGTACAGGGGGTCGTAGGTTCGAATCCTGCCGCCCCGACCACTTCTCTCTGTTTACACTGGCGTTCCGCCGAAAGTGTTGTAGAGCCGCGAAAAATCGCGATCCAAATCCTTGCTTTCTACCGGAATCCTTAGCGTTTTACCGCTTTTCTGCGGAACAAGGAAAAACAACTCGGCATCCACGCGATAGCCTTGTTGGTTTTTTGTCGAGCTCAGTCGCGTCACGATCTGAGGCAAATTCTGTGGATAACCGTCATAGCTGAGAATCAGATAGGCGGTGGCCTGAGGGGACAGCGTCTCGTGGCACTCATAGCTGTTCGAACTGGTTTTCCGATAGCTGTCACCGGGGCCTGAACAATCTGTCTTGAAGGTGTTGAACAGGCTTTCTGGATAACTTGGGAACTGAGCACTGCGCGATGCAAGCAGCGCCTCTTGTGATGTACAAGACACGGTCAGGGCCAGAAGGGGCAACAGAAGCAGCAGGCGCATGGTGGAATAAAATCCCGTACGGAAAAAACACAACACGCTGACTATGCCATGTGTTCAACACAGTAGACGATGATTCTCTGATAGTGTTCTTGATGGCCGCGCGCTTGATCAATTTCGCGTAACTGTGGCGTTCAAAACGGGAAATCAATTTGGGACTAATGGCTCGTGCGTGATTGATCCGGGCGACCGGCCTGTGGAGGAATCATCGACCGGCGATTTCCCGCCTGTTTGTCAGATTGGGTCAAGCCAAAAGATTTCAAAAATGACCCAAAAAGCCCGTTGACCAACTATGGGTATATACGTCAGATTGTATAAACCGATGAACGAGCCACTAAATCTGGTAGGTAATGACCAGAAGCGGGCGTCGGGCAAGGGACGGACAGCAAACCAATATAACGTGCGACCGCGTAAGCGGTTCTGCGCTGTAACGGGCAGCGCTAGGTCCTTTGTGCCTTTGTTGAATCGGTTGTGCGGGCGGCACCCCGCAACACAAGATTTGGTGTCGGGGTTGAAAATTTTGGACAACGTGAAGCTGGGGCAGCGGACATGAAGATTGAAAGAAAATTCACCAAACCGGGGCAGGATGCATATGCCGAGCTGGATTTTGTGTCCGCAACGTCCGAGATCCGCAATCCGGATGGCACCATCGTGTTCCGCTTGGACGAGATCGAGGTTCCCGCGAAGTGGAGCCAGGTAGCCAGCGACGTCATCGCGCAGAAGTATTTCCGCAAGGCGGGTGTTCCGTCCAAGCTGAAAAAGGTCAAGGAGAAGGACGTCCCTGAGTTCCTGTGGCGCTCTGTTCCCGCTGATGACGCTGAATTCGATGGTGAAACTTCGTCAAAGCAGGTGTTCGACCGTTTGGCTGGTGCTTGGGCCTATTGGGGCTGGAAGGGCGGCTATTTCTCGACCGAGGACGACGCGCGCGCTTACTTTGATGAGATGCGGTATATGCTGGCAACCCAGCGCGCCGCGCCTAACTCGCCGCAGTGGTTTAACACCGGTCTGCACTGGGCATATGGAATCGACGGTCCGGCGCAGGGTCACCATTATGTTGACTACAAAACCGGCAAGCTGACCAAATCGAAATCGGCTTACGAGCACCCGCAGCCGCATGCGTGCTTCATCCAGTCCGTAGATGATGATCTGGTCAACGAAGGCGGTATCATGGATCTGTGGGTGCGCGAGGCGCGCCTGTTCAAATACGGCTCAGGTACCGGGACCAACTTCAGCCATCTGCGGGCTGAGGGCGAGGCGCTGTCGGGTGGCGGCAAGTCCTCGGGCCTGATGGGCTTTCTCAAGATCGGTGACCGCGCCGCCGGCGCGATCAAATCGGGCGGGACAACCCGTCGGGCAGCAAAGATGGTAATCGTCGATGCGGATCACCCGGATATCGAGCAATTCATCGAGTGGAAAGTGATCGAAGAGCAGAAGGTTGCCTCGATCGTTGCGGGATCAAAGATGCACGAGAAGATGCTGAATGGCATTTTCGAGGCCATCCGCAGCTGGGACGGTGCGCAGGACGATGCGTATGAGCCCAACAAGAATGATAGTTTGAAGAAAGCGGTGCGTGAGGCGAAAAAAGTTGCGATCCCCGAAACTTACATCAAGCGCGTGCTGGACTATGCGCGGCAGGGTCACGACAGCATCGAGTTCCCGACTTACGACACGGACTGGGATTCGGAGGCCTATAGCTCGGTCTCGGGTCAGAACTCGAACAACTCGATCCGCGTGACCAATGCGTTCCTGACCGCTGTCGAGAAAGATGCCGATTGGGAACTGATCAACCGCACCGACGGCAAGGTCGCTCGCACCGTCAAGGCGCGGGACCTTTGGGAGAAAGTTGGCCACGCCGCTTGGGCCTGTGCCGATCCGGGCATTCAATTCCACGATACCGTCAACGAATGGCACACATGCCCCGAAGATGGTGAGATTCGCGGCTCGAACCCGTGCTCGGAATATATGTTCCTCGATGACACGGCCTGTAACCTGGCGTCGATGAACCTGCTGACCTTCCTCAAGGATGGTGAGTTCCAGGCGGCGGACTATATGCACGCTTCGCGCCTGTGGACCCTGACGCTGGAAATCTCGGTGACCATGGCGCAGTTCCCGTCGAAGGAAATCGCGCAACTGTCCTATGACTTCCGTACTTTGGGTCTGGGTTACGCCAATATTGGCGGTCTGCTGATGAACATGGGCTACAGCTATGACTCGGACGAGGGCCGGGCGATCTGTGGCGCGCTGACCGCGATCATGACCGGTGTGGCTTATGCGACCTCGGCGGAGATTGCAGGCGAGCTTGGCCCGTTCAAAGGATATGAGCGCAACGCCGATCACATGCTACGCGTCATCCGTAACCACCGCCGTGCGTCGCAAGGTGTGACCGACGGTTATGAGAAGCTGGCCGTGAAGCCGGTGCCTCTGGACCACGGCAATTGCCCGGACAAACGTCTGGTCGATCTGGCCATGTCGGCTTGGGATGAGGCGCTGAACCTCGGTGAGAAGAACGGCTACCGCAACGCGCAGGCCACAGTTATCGCACCGACCGGCACTATTGGTCTGGTGATGGACTGCGACACAACCGGGATCGAGCCCGATTTTGCGCTGGTTAAATTCAAAAAGCTGGCCGGTGGCGGTTACTTCAAGATTATCAACCGCTCGGTGCCTTCGGCGCTGGAGAAGCTGGGCTATTCCTCGGCTCAGATCGAAGAGATCGTGGGCTATGCGGTTGGGCACGGCACCATCGGCAACGCACCGGGGATCAACCACACCTCGCTGACCGGTCATGGCTTTGGGCCGAATGAACTGGCCAAAGTGGACGCCGCACTGGAAAGCGCCTTCGACATCCGGTTCGTCTTCAACCAGTGGACACTGGGCGAGGATTTCTGCACCGGCGTTCTGGGCATCCCGGCGACCAAGCTGAACGACCCGACATTCGACCTGCTGCGCCATCTGGGCTTTACCAAGGCGGATATCGACGCGGCCAATGACCACGTCTGCGGAACCATGACGCTGGAAGGCGCGCCGCACCTGAAAGAGGAACACTACGCGATCTTTGACTGCGCCAACCCGTGCGGCAAGAAAGGCAAGCGTTTCCTGGGGGTTGATAGCCACATCACTATGATGGCGGCGGCGCAGAGCTTCATCTCGGGTGCGATCTCGAAGACGATCAACATGCCGAACGACGCGACCATCGAGGATTGCCAGAAGGCCTACGAACTCAGCTGGTCGCTGGGTGTGAAGGCCAATGCGCTGTACCGCGACGGCTCAAAACTGTCGCAGCCCCTGGCCGCGGCGCTGGTCGAGGATGACGACGAGGCAGCGGAAGTGCTGGAAAGCGGCTCGACGCAGGAAAAAGCTGTCGTTCTGGCCGAGAAAGTGATCGAGAAGGTTGTGGTCAAGGAAATGATCCGCAGCCACCGCGAGAAACTGCCGCATCGCCGCAAGGGTTACACTCAGAAGGCAATCGTGGGTGGCCACAAGGTCTATCTGCGCACTGGTGAGTTCGAAGACGGCAAGCTGGGCGAGATCTTCATCGACATGCACAAGGAAGGCGCTGGCTTCCGGGCGATGATGAACAACTTTGCCATCGCCGTGTCGGTTGGTCTGCAATATGGCGTGCCGCTAGAAGAGTTCGTGGACGCCTTCACCTTCACCAAATTCGAACCGGCAGGGATGGTGCAGGGCAACGACTCGATCAAGAACGCGACATCGATCCTAGACTATATCTTCCGTGAACTGGCTGTGTCCTATCTGGACCGCACCGATCTGGCCCATGTGAAGCCCGAAGGCGCGACGTTCGACGATCTGGGCCGTGGCGAGGAAGACGGATTGTCGAATGTGTCTGAGATCAGCGACAGCGCGGCGACCAAGTCGTTGGAAGTGCTGAAACAAATCAGTTCGACTGGCTATTTGCGCAAGCGTCTGCCGCAAGATCTGATGGTCTTTAACGGTGGTCAGGCTGACGTAACCGGCATGGCAGAAACCTCAGCCGCTTTCGAAGCACCTGCTGAAACGGCAGTCGCAACCGGAATGGACGCCCGCACCAAAGCCAAGATGCAAGGGTACGAGGGCGATCCCTGCGGTGAATGTGGAAACTACACGCTGGTGCGCAACGGCACCTGCATGAAATGCAACACCTGCGGCGCGACAAGCGGGTGTAGCTGAGTTTAGCGCCCCGGCAACCCGGGGTGCAGGGGTCGGATAGCTGCCACAGGTACCGACCCCGACGAATACGGAGCAAGGCGCTGAGACTTACCATCGATGCCTTGGTCCACTCGGCCGACATGCCCGTGTTGGCCGGGAACAGGGTGGGGCGGAATATTTGCTCCCTCCCACTCTCTCACGGGGCGGGTGCGCTCGCCCCATGCGCAGTCCAGGCCGCAGGCAAAAAAACACCGGGCGGTCAACGAAATGAGCCTGGAAGGCGAAACTGACAGGGGGCTTCGGCCCCCTTTCTTTTTTGGGCCGCCGAGTCGGTCTTTTCAGCAGACCCTTGCCGGATCGCACGCCTTTCATCGGGTAAAGCTTGCCTAATCTTCAGTTGGCCGTTTTGCCCGGCAGGGCTTTGCAGATGCGACTCAGTCAAACACGCAGAGATTGGCCTGAATGGCTTGGGATCGCGGAATGCGGGTGACCTGTGTGATCAAGAGGCTTTTTGTGGTGCCTGTCCGGACGAGAAATACACCTAAAACACACTCAGGAGGCACAAATGGAACCGAAGAAACTGGCGATACTTTCCACTCTGGCTATTGGACTGCCGATGATGGCTCTGGCACAGGGAACGGCTGATACAAATGGCGACGGGGTTCTGACCATCGAAGAAGTGCAGGCGGTTGTACCTGGCGTCGATGCCGATGGCTTTGCGCTGATGGATGCCAATGGGGACGGAGCGTTGGATCCCGAAGAGATCGTGGTCGCGCAGGAAGCAGGGTTGCTACCGCCATCCAACGGGTGAACGTAGCGATAAAGAAGGCAGCTCGATATGCATCGAGCTGCCTGTTTTCAACATCTTACGTAGGCAAGTGAATGTTGAACCTGCTGCGCAGTTCAGCATCCAGAACCGGATCGAACCGAGCCATGGAAGGGGTCGCCAAGATCTCTTCCTTCCGAGCGATGGCCTTTTCGATCAGATCGGGCTTTCCGAGTTCCGCCCACTCCTTGGGCGAGGTCCGGTCGCCGAAAGTCGGATAGACGTAATCTGCCTGCATCCGGCTGAGCGTCGCATCCGTACCCAGATAGTGCCCGGGGCCACCCATGCAGACCTCGGCGATTTGATCCAGCGCGAGCGTTTCATCACTGACCTCAATGCCGCGCACGCAGCGCTGCGCCTGACCGATCAGATCATCGCTGAGGATGAGGCTTTCATGGCAAAAGCCTAGCAGAGAGGCGTGCATGCCAGCCGCTTCGTACACCATGTTCAGACCCGACAGGCCTGCCATGACGTTGGAACACATCTGCTCCCACCCGGCTTGCATATCGGGCAGTTTCGAGTCCGATGCGCCCGCAGCGGCACCGCCGGGCAGATTATAGAAGCGATGCATTTGCGCACATCCAGCGGTCAGCAAGGCTTGCTCGCCTGATCCGATAGACATCGCGCCCGTCCGCAGGTCGAGGCCAAAGGGCCAGGTGCCAAAAATCGCCGGAGCACCGGGACTTACGGCGTTTACATAAACCAGTCCAGCCAGACATTCAGCGGTAGCTTGCATGATCGCTCCGGCGATGGTTGAGGGCGCGGTAGCACCGGCCATGCCAGCGGAAAGCAGCAGAACGGGCATCCCGGCCTTGATGCATTCCTCCATCACTTCGCAGCTTTCGGTCGCAAATTTCATTGGCGGAACAACAAAGCAGTTCGAGTTCGACACGAAAGGTCGCTCGCGATAGGCGTCCTCGCCACCGGCAATCATGTGGATCAACTCCATTGCCGGTGCGACATGGCTGGGTTCTGTGAAAGAAGTGCCGATGTGTTTGAAGGTACCCGAACATGCGGCGTAGATCGTGTTCAGGTCCATCTCAAGGTTGTCGGGGATGTCGCGGCACACCATCGGTCTTTGAACAAAGTGAATGTTTTCAAGTTGTTCGCAGATGCGTGCGGCGTCGTGCAGGTCCTGAACGGTCGAATCACGGTATTCCAGCCCTTGGACATCAACCATGCTGACCGCAGCACCGGCCGTGCCATAGTGAACCTTGGTACCAGACAGTTCCAGATCGGTTTTTCCATCCCGACTGTAGAGTGTAACCGAGCGATTGGCCTTGGCAATCGTATCTTCCACCAGCGCACGCGGAAAACGAATGCGGCCATCGTCGCCCAATGTGCACCCGGCGGCGGTCAGATAATCGATACCGCTTTGCGGCGCATCTGCCAGACCGATGGTTTCGAGCGCCGTCAGGGCAGCCTCGTGGATGCGCTCGATCTGGGCCTGGGTCAGGACATTGAGGACACCGCCTTCCATTCCGGGACGGATGGGGCGGAGATGCTCTGGCAGTGCCGTGGCGCGGGCAGCACGGCGCGCAGCGCGCCCACCACTGCGGGAGGAAGTACGGGTTTGATCGTTCATAGAGTTGAGTCCGGTTCTGAGATTGCAAGCGTATATTCAGGTGCGATCAGCGTGTCGCTGGCCTGCCGCGTGCCGCACGTCCCCGATCCGCACCAATGGTGCGGCTGATCAGGCGTATTTTTCCGACATCACTTTGCATGCGTGTCCTCAGTCTGGTGTCCTGAGTGTTCCAATACCGGGCGACATAATCTGTCCCGTTTGCGACTTGGGTATGGATATTTTTTATCAGAAATTAGTCATGGAACCACAACTAAGCGTGAGAAAATGTTTTTCCCGTTACGCTAGAAATCTGTTACTCTGTACATAGTTAATTAACGAAAGCGCGAGAGTTTAAGTTATAATCATTGCTGCAAGGTGTTGAAACGCAGCCCCGCCAATCCGCCCAGACCGGCACCATAGGTTCGGAGGTCTGAATGAAATCGATAAATGCCACACTTGTCGCAGTACTGTTCGCGGTGGCTGGACCCGTTTTGGCTGAGGATTGGACCGGTGCCTATGCCGGGTTCAGTTTTGGTTATGCGGACGTAGATGGATCTGGTGGTGCAGGGGGCAACGGTGGCAGCTTTGGACCGCTTATCGGTTACGACTACGATTTTGGCAATTTCGTTCTGGGTGGTGAACTGGAATATAACCGCCTGAACCTTGATCTGGGTCAGTCTCAGGGAAGCCTCGATAGTATGTCTCGCCTGAAGCTGCGCGGCGGGTACGATTTTGGCCCGGCCCTCGGCTATGTGGTGGTGGGCACCGCACGCGCCAGTACCTCGGGTGATAGCGACACGGCTGCCGTTTACGGGATCGGTGTTGCCTATCCGCTAGGCGATCGGTTCGTCATCAGTGGCGAGGCTTTGCGACAGGATTTCGATGATATTCCAACCTCGGGCCGAGGTCTGGATGCAAATGTGTTCAATTTGCGGACCACGTTCCGGTTCTGATCCGGGCATCAGGCGGTAGCTGTCTGAACTCCTCCGGCCAACTGCGCAGCGAAATCGCAGAGCAATTTCAGCGAGGCGGCAAACTTCTCATCCGCTATCGTCATGGCGACACGGACGTGTCCGGCGGCGGCGGTCCCAAAACTCTCACCGGGCATAACGGCGATGGAATGGGTGTCCAATAGTGCGTTGGCAAAGGCTTCTCCGCTGAGGCCGGTGGCGCGGATATCGAGCATCAGGTACATCGCTCCTTGTGCCGGGATCAAACCAACGGCTTGTTGCGCGCCCAGCACTTCAAGCGCCAATGCGCGGCGACGTCTAAATGGCTCGGATATCCGATCTTCCAGTTCGTGACCGGCGCTCAGGGCAAAGCTGGCGGCGTCCTGAATGAAACCGGGCACTCCGTATGTCGTATGGGTGGCAAGGTTGATCAGGTGCTTGATCACCTCCTCCGGCGCGACGATCCAGCCACAGCGTGAGCCTGTCATGGCATGCGATTTCGACATTGATCCGATCACCAATGTACGCTCGGCCATGCCGGGCAGGGCGCGCGGCGAGACATGGGTGCCGTCCCAGACCTGAGTGTCATAGACTTCATCCGAGATCAGCCACAAATCGCGGCGCTCGCAAAGCTTCGAAATGGCCGAGAGCGTTTCGGTGGAATACACCACTCCCGTTGGGTTGTTCGGCGTGTTGATCAGCAGCGATACCGCGCCGTCAGCGGCCGCGTCGATATCCTGCGCGCGCGGTTGAAACGCATCTTCTGCACGGGTTGCGATGGGTCTGGCAATAGCACCGGCCCCGCGAATTGTGCCGGGATAGGTGGCATAATAAGGATCGAGATACAGGCCAACATCACCAGGATCGCAGAGCGCTGTATGCGCAGCGAATAGCGCGGCCTGTCCACCCGGCGTAATCATTACGTTGTCACGTGTTGTTCTGACCCCGGTGCGCAGCTGAACGCGGGCAGCGACTGTATCGCGCAGCAGGTCTGTGCCGGGCACCATGGCATAGCCGGTGTGACCGTCACGGGCAGAGGCATCCATCGCAGCCAGAATTGAAGGATCGGTTCGGATATCATGTTCGCCAATGGTCAGTTCGGTGACCGCGCGACCTTCGCCGATCATCCGGCGCGCGCGGTAGAAAACGTCCCATCCATCCGATCCACCGCCTGTCAGATGCGTGATGCGATGCGATAATTTCATGACGCGCCCTCCGGTCCTTACGCCGAATGGGGCAGAGCGCCGCAGCTTTGTCAATCAGCTTCGTGGCGGCAAGCCAGATTGCACTTTCTTGGTCAGCGATGCGCGGACAATGTCGTACGAGGTGACCAGACGGTGCCGCATCTCGTCGACTTCGGTTTCCCAAGGCAGTCGGACCCAACTGCGGTGAAAATAGGGGGCTTTGGTGCCGATCCCGGCATCAATCAGCATCTGCGCGGTCTCTATGTCGGGCGTCTTGATCGAAACTCCGTCGCCGACCGAACCGACGCAGGCGAACATCTTGCCGCCAACTTTCCATGCGTCGTGGCCGCCACCCCAAGGGTCGGAAAGTTCGGCACCGGGCAGGTCTGCGCATACGGAATTGACGTAATCACGGGTCATGGTGGGCAGACTGCCGCTGAGGGCGCTAAAACTCAAGGCTTGGCTCAAAACCGATCCCGTGCTAGGCAAAGCGCATGAACCGGAAAACTTGCATCATTATCTGCTGCATTACCTGCTGATTTCTCAAGCGGGCCGGTTTCTTTCGTTTTCATCTCTGAGACAAGTTGCTAAGCCCGCGCCAACGCGTGACGTATATGCTGTTTCAGGAGCACGACCAGATGACGACGATCAAACTGCACAACACAAGGACACGGACGAAAGAGGATTTCGCGCCGATCGATCCCGACAATGTGCGGATGTATGTCTGTGGTCCGACGGTCTATGACCGGGCGCATTTGGGGAATGCACGGCCTGTGGTTGTGTTCGACGTGCTCTATCGTTTGTTGCGGCATGTGTACGGTGCTGATCACGTGACCTATGTGCGCAATTTCACCGACGTGGACGACAAGATCAACGCCACCGCTCTGGCGCGTAAGAAGGCCGGAGCCGAGGGTTCGCTTGAGCAGTTGGTGCAGGAGCGTTCGGACGAGACCATTGGCTGGTATCTTCATGATATGGGCGCGCTTGGGGCGATGGAGCCGAACGCGATGCCTCGTGCCACAGAATATATCGCGCAGATGATTGCGATGATCGAAGACCTGATCGCCAAAGGGCATGCCTATGTCGCCGAGGGGCATGTTCTTTTTGCGGTGGATAGCTGGAAGGAGCACTACGGCGCTCTTTCTGGACGGTCGGTCGATGACATGATCGCGGGCGCTCGGGTTGAGGTTGCGCCTTACAAGAAAAACCCGATGGATTTTGTTCTGTGGAAGCCGTCGACCGATGAGTTGCCCGGCTGGGACAGCCCATGGGGCCGGGGGCGTCCGGGCTGGCACATTGAGTGCTCGGCGATGAGCTATGAGCTGTTGGGCGAAAGCTTTGACATTCATGGCGGCGGTAACGATCTGATGTTCCCGCATCACGAGAACGAGATTGCTCAGAGCAAATGCGCCCATCCGCATGGCGAATTCGCGCGTGTCTGGATGCATAATGAGATGCTGCAGGTCGAGGGCAAGAAGATGTCCAAATCGCTGGGCAATTTCTTCACCGTTCATGACTTGCTGGAGCAGGGTGTGCCGGGTGAGGTGATCCGGTTTGTGTTCCTGCAGACCCATTATCGCAAGCCGATGGACTGGACCGAGAAGAAGGCACGCGAAGCCGAGGCAACGTTGCGCAAGTGGCGGGCGCTGACAGCAGGCATCGAGCCCGCTGCCACCGCGGCACCTGCGGTCATTGATGCGCTTGCAGATGACATGAACACGGCAGGTGCCATCGCTGAACTTCATCGTTTGGCTGCTGACAGCAACGCTGCTTTATTGCTGGCGAGTGCACAGGTAATCGGGCTGTTGACGGATGAAATGGCAGCTTGGGCGCATACCGCCGTGGCTGATCTGTCATCCCACGCAGAAAAACTGGCCGATGCGCGCGCTCTTGCGATGCAGAACAAGGATTTCTCTGAGGTCGATCGCCTGAAGGCGGCCTATGTCGCCGCAGGGCTGGAGGTTCGGATGAGCAAGGACGGTGTGGAATTGGTGCCAGGTGCTGGCTTTGATGCCGCGAAGTTGGAGGCGGTCGAATGACCAAACAGCGCCTTTATCTCTATGACACCACCTTGCGCGACGGGCAGCAGACGCAAGGCGTACAGTTCTCGACCGCAGAGAAGGTACAGATCGCGCAGGCTCTGGATTCGTTGGGGCTTGATTACATCGAAGGAGGCTGGCCCGGGGCGAACCCGACTGACAGCGCCTTTTTTGATGCCGCGCCCAAGACTTCGGCCTGTATGACCGCGTTTGGGATGACCAAACGCGCGGGCCGATCGGCGGAGAATGATGACGTTCTGGCTGCTGTGATGAACGCGGGAACACCAGCCGTTTGTCTCGTGGGGAAATCGCACGATTACCACGTGACCCATGCGCTTGGTATCACGCTGGAGGAGAACACCGAGAACGTTCGTGCCTCGGTCGCGCATATCGTGGCGCAGGGGCGGGAGGCTCTGTTTGATGCCGAGCATTTCTTTGATGGCTACAAGGACAAACCGGAATATGCGGTTGAAGTCTGTCGCGCTGCGCTCGATGCGGGGGCACGGTGGGTGGTTCTGTGTGACACCAATGGCGGGGCCTTGCCGGCAGAAGTCGGGCGGATCGTGTCTGAGGTGATTGCGGCCGGTCTACCCGGGGATCGGCTGGGTATTCATACTCATAACGATACCGAAAATGCCGTGGCGTGCTCGCTGGCTGCCGTTGACGCGGGCGCGCGGCAGATACAGGGGACGCTGAATGGTTTGGGAGAGCGCTGCGGTAACGCCAACCTGACCGCTTTGATCCCGACGTTGATGCTGAAAGAGCCCTATGCCTCGCACTATGAGATCGGAGTGAAGCCCGAGGCTCTGGCCGGATTGACGCGGATCAGCAGGATGCTGGATGATATCCTGAACCGCGTGCCCAGCAAGCAGAGTGCCTATGTCGGCGCGTCGGCTTTTGCGCATAAGGCCGGGCTGCATGCCAGCGCGATCCTCAAGGACCCGACGACCTATGAGCATATTGATCCCGCAAGTGTCGGCAATGCGCGCATTATTCCGATGTCGAACCAGGCTGGGCAATCGAACCTGCGCAAACGGCTGACCGATGCAGGATTGGCCGTTGAAGCGAGCGATCCGGCGCTGGGGCGTATTCTGGAGCGGATCAAACTGCGCGAGGCCGAGGGCTATTCCTACGACACCGCGCAGGCCAGTTTCGAACTGTTGGCGCGGGATGAGTTGGGGCAACTGCCCGAATTCTTTGAGGTCAAACGATATAAGGTGACCGTTGAGCGCCGGAAGAACAAATACAACAAGATGGTCAGCCTGTCCGAGGCGGTCGTTGTTGTGAAAGTGGATGGCGAGAAGAAGCTGTCGGTGAGTGAATCACTCGATGAAAGCGGCAGCGATCGCGGCCCGGTGAACGCGCTGGCGAAAGCTCTGGCCAAGGATTTGGGGCAGTATTCGCAGATACTGTCGGATATGCGGTTGGTCGACTTCAAGGTGCGCATCACTCAAGGCGGGACCGAGGCGGTCACGCGCGTGATCATCGACAGCGAAGACGGGCAGGGGCGGCGTTGGTCCACAGTTGGCGTCAGTGCGAACATTATCGATGCCTCGTTCGAGGCGCTGTTGGACGCGATCCAGTGGAAGCTGGTGAGCGATTGCAGCCCGCAGTCAGCGGCAGCCGAATAGCGTGGAATTCGACGACGACATCAAGGCCTGCGCGGCGCTGGTGCACCGCGCTGATCCGGACCGGTTCATGGCGGCGATGGCGGCGCCGGTCGCAGCGCGGGCGGTTCTGTTTCCGATCTATGCGCTGAATGTCGAGGTGGCTCGCGCGCCCTGGGTGACGCAGGAAAGCATGATCGCCGAAATGCGCCTGCAATGGTGGCGCGATGCGTTGCAGGAAATTGCTGAAGGCCCCATCGTGCGTCGGCATGAGGTTGTTACGCCGTTGTCGCGTGTACTCTCTCCGCATCTCGCGGCGCAGCTGGATGAGTATGTGGCTGTAAGGCGTTGGGATGTTTATCGTGATCCGTTTGAGGATGAAGATCATTTTGATGCCTACATAAACCATAGCGCCGGGACTCTGATGGTTGTATCCGCGCAGGCTTTGGGCTCGGCAGACGAAACTGTGCTGCGCGACTTTGGCTATGCGACGGGGATTGCAAATTGGCTGCGCGCCATTCCCGAACTTGAAGCGCGCGGTCGCATTCCCTTGCTCGATGGTACACATGACGGCGTTCGGGCGCTAGCGCAAAAGGCGCTGGACCGATTGGCACGGGCGCGTTCTGTGCGCAATGAGGTCTCGGCCCAGGCGCGGCCTGCGCTCTATGCAGGCTGGCAGACGGAATGGGTACTGCAGAAGGCTCTGACCCAGCCCGGGAGCGTGGCTTCGGGCGCGTTGGCGCAGGGTGAAATCCGCCGCCGGTTTTCCCTGATGAAGACAGCAGCAACCGGACGCTGGTAGGATCAGGCAGTTTGGGGGTCTGATGGTCTCAGGACCAGCCACAACAGCGCGCCGCCCGCAAGGGTCAGCAGCGGGATCATGGCGAGGTTGACCGCCGTCCAGCCTTCGACCGCTGAACCGCCCGAGCAGTTCATTAACCCGCCAGACGCAAGCGAGGCGAAAGTCACGCCGCCAAAGACCAGCAGGTCGTTCAGGCCCTGCATCCGTCCGCGTTCGTGTACTTCGTGCGAGTCGGCCAGCATGCTGGTGGCGCCGATGAAGCCAAAGTTCCAGCCGACGCCCAGCAGGATCAGAGCGGCGAAGAAGTTACCAAGATCAACACCTTGCAGGGCGACAATGCCTGCGCCGCCGAGGATGGCCAGACCGAGGGCCACGATCTTTTCGACCCCAAACCGCGCGATCAGATGGCCGGTGAAAAAGCTGGGAATATACATCGCCAGCACGTGGCTGGTCACGATATCGGCTGCATCGCCCTCGGTATATCCGCATCCGACAACGGCCAGAGGTGTGGACGTCATCACAAGGTTCATCAGCGCGTAAGAGACCATGGCGCAAATGATGGCCACAGCGATGCGCGGAGTTCTGAGCAGCTCTAATCGTGTGCGGCCTTTGGGTTCATCCTCGGTAGGTTTCGGCGGCGTGGGGATGTCGAGGAAGAAGAACAGGGCAGAGCCAACCACATTGATCGCGATCACGGCCAGATAGGTGCCCAAAAACGGGATCACATAGGCCTGCGAGGTCAGCTTAACGATCTGCGGGCCGATGATAGCAGCTGCGAGCCCTCCGGCCATGACGTAAGAAATCGCCTTGGGCCGGAATGCGTCGGACGCGGTATCGGCGGCGGCAAAGCGATAGAAGCCATGCGCGCTCATGTAGATGCCGGTCAGAAAGCTACCGATCAGGAAGATCGGGAACGAGCCGAGGTAAAGGCCATAGGCGCCGATAACCCCGCCTGTAGCACCCGCGGTCGATCCCACAAGAAACCCGGCGCGGCGCCCCCAGCGCTGCATGATGGCCGAGATCGGTGTGGCGGCCAGCATCGAACCCAGTACGATCAGTGAAATCGGCAGCGTTGCAAGGCAGGCGTTGCTGGCCAGCGATTGACCGGCAAGCCCTCCGACGATGAACATCATCGGCATCTGCGCACCCAATATCGCCTGCGCCGCCACCAAAACGGCGACGTTGCGTTTGGCCTGACTGTCGTTGGGGGTGGCAGCGATCATTGTCATGAGCGAATGGTTATCTACGATTGAGACTCGGCACAAGCGGGTTGCATATGCGGCACATCAGCCTAACGTGCGGACAAGGATCATTTATCGGAGAGCGCATGTCCGTCGGACGCATCATCGAAACACCGGACTGCGTAAATGAAGGGGCCGAATGGCTGGCCGGGGCTTGCCCGAGGATGGCTTATGCGATGGCGCAAACAGGCCCTCTGCCATTGCGGCGTAAGCCGGACGGGTTTGCGCAGCTTCTCAGTGCGATTGTCAGTCAGCAGGTCAGCGTAGCCTCGGCAAATGCAATCTGGAAGCGATTGCAGGTCGCCAAATTGACCGGCCCGCGCAAGATCATGCGGGCAACGGATGACGACCTGAGAGCGGTGGGTCTCAGCCGTCAGAAAATCCGCTATGCCCGCGCGTTGGCCGAGGCGCGGATCAATTACAAAGCGCTTCGCGATGCACCGGATGACGAAGTGGTCGCAATTCTGACCGAGGTACCGGGGATCGGTGTCTGGACCGCTGAGATTTACGCCATGTTCTCGCTGGGCCGTGCCGATGTGATTGCACCGGGTGACTTGGCCCTGCAAGAGGCCGCGCGCATCCTCTACGACTTACCAGAAAGACCAAAAGACAAAGAGTTGCGCCAGATGGCCGAAGCGTGGTCGCCGTGGCGATCAGTTGCGGCACGGGTGCTGTGGGCCTATTACCGGGTCGCAAAAGACAGAGAAGGGATCAGATGACACGGGTTTTGAATGCGCTCCGGAAAGAGCCGGTTTCGGGGGATACACGCTCGGTCGTGGTGTTTGTGCATGGCTATGGCGCGAACGGTGCTGATCTGCTGGGGCTGGCTGATCCTCTGGGTGAGCATTTGCCGGATACGCTGTTCGTGGCGCCCGATGCGCCGGAACAAATCCCAGGCATGCCGAACGGCTTTCAATGGTTTCCGATCCCGTGGATTGATGGCTCGTCCGAAGAAGAGGCGCGGCGTGGCATGGAAATGGCGGTTGAGGATTTCAACGCATTTCTTGACGCGCTGATGGTGGATGAAGATGTCCTGCCAGAGCAAGTCGTTCTGTTTGGCTTCAGCCAAGGCACCATGATGAGCCTGCATGTCGCCCCGCGCCGTGAAGACCCGGTGGCCGGGATCGTCGCCTTCTCGGGCCGTTTGCTGGAACCAGACTTGCTGCCGGACGAAACCTTGAGCCGCATGCCAATTCTGCTGGTCCATGGTGACGCCGATGATGTGGTGCCGCCGCAATCACTGCCCGAGGCCGCCGAGGCGTTGCAAACAGCCGGGTTCAAAGAGATTTATGCCCATGTGATGAAGGGCACCGGCCACGGCATCGCGCCGGATGGCCTGAGCGTCGCGCTGGCCTTCATGCGCGACAAGCTGAGTCTGTAAGATGATCGTCATCCGCCCCATGATGAGAGAGGATGTGGCAGACGCCTGCAGCATCCTCAATCAGATCATCGAGATCGGCGGAACGACAGCGTTTGAATTTCCATTCTCTGAAACACTATTTGTCCAAAGCTATCTCAAAGGGTCTGACAAGCTTTGCTGCCATGTCGCGCTGGATATCAAAGGTCAGGTGGCTGGCTTCCAATGGCTCGGGATCCACGAAAGCCTGCCGGATGATTGTGCCGATATAGCGACGTTTACCCGTCGAGAGCCAGTGTTGAAAGGGGCAGGGCGTGCCTTGTTTGCGGAAACTGAGAAATTGGCCCGTGCTCTGGGTTTCAACAGCATCAACGCGACCGTACGGGCCGATAACACTCTGGGTCTGAATTACTATGAAAAGATGGGTTTTCACGATTTCTCGGTAAAATATGGCGTGCTACTTCGTGACGGGACTCCGGTGGATCGGATATCCAAACGTCTCGATCTAGGTTAATCCCACAGATGTGCCTCGGTAAACTCAACTGAATTACCTGAAGGATCGCGCACATAAAGCGAGTGCGCGCCACTGGGCCAGTCGAACTCGGCGTCCACCGGTACGTTCCAGTCAAGCAGGTGCTTTCGCATCACTTCGATCTCAGGTCGGGTCAGAACCAGACATACATGGCCGGGTCCGCGCGCGCCGTGAGGTGGGACAGGCAGATCGGGGTTCAGCGGTGGCTCTTCGGTCTTGTCCGCATTGAAAATCAGCAGGACCGAGCTGCCGATTCGATAGAAAACGTGCCTGTCGGATACCCGCTGAATCTTCGAAAGCCCAAGCAGCTCACCATAGAACCGCTCGGCCGCGTCCAGATCATCCACGTAAAGAGCTGCTTCTAGTATCGCTGACGGGGCGGGTATGTCGGGCGTTACTTTCATGAAGCCAGTCTAGCATTTAGGGGCAGTCCCTGTCATCGGCGCGGACGTCTGTCCCGTTTGCGCGATGGTGCGGCGCTTATCTCTGGCATCGGCAGGCTCTCCCACTGGCCGGGCTCAAGGCCGTCCAAGGACCAGTCTCCGATCCGGGCGCGGATCAGGCGCAAGGTCGGATGGCCTACAGCTGCCGTCATGCGGCGAACCTGACGATTGCGACCTTCACGGATCGTCAGTTCGATCCAACTATCCGGTACTGTCTGACGGACACGGATCGGCGGGGTGCGCGGCCAGAGGTCTGAAGGCTCATCAATTAAACGCGCCTTGGCGGGACGCGTCAGACCATCCTTAAGCTCAACGCCATCACGCAGCGCCTTAAGTGCGGCTGCGTCGGGTAGGCCTTCGACCTGTACCCAATAGGTTTTGGCCATCTTGTGCTTGGGATCGGATATCTGTGCCTGCAGCCGCCCGTTATCGGTCAGCAGCATCAAGCCCTCACTATCTCGGTCCAGCCGCCCGGCAGGATATACGCCGGGCAGATCGATGAAGTCCGACAGTGTGGCGCGGGGCGAGTCGGCGTTGGCGCGGTCGGTGAACTGCGGCAACATATCGAAAGGTTTGTTGAAGCGGATGAACCAGGACATGCCACCGCCATAGCGTCCGGGCCACATCTGCGCAACCTGTGGATAAGTGTCACTTATCTGTTACGGATTCGTCCTAACCAGTACCCGAGATGTTGTGTGAACTCGGCACTTGTCAGAGATTTAACACGATATATAGTTAACTTTAGGCCGGGGCGGGTGTTCCCCGCTCTGATGTCACAAACGGGCAGTACAGAGCGAGGAGCGATTCTGATATGGACGGAGACTTCAGGACCGAATTTGTCAGGGAACCCGGTGCGCTGAGGCATCATCCGGCATTGGTTCTGAACGCCGATTATCGCCCGCTTTCCTATTATCCGCTGTCTCTCTGGCCCTGGCAGGAGGCCATCAAAGCGGCATGGCTGGACCGCGTGGACATAGTTGCCGAATACGACGAAGTGGTCCGAAGCCCAAGTACCGAGATCCGAATACCCTCGGTCGTTGTTTTGAAAGATTATGTAAAACCCAGAAAGCGCGTGGCCTTCACGCGCTTTAATTTATTTCTGCGGGATGAATTCAAGTGCCAATACTGTGGCAGCCGCGGAGAGCTTACTTTCGATCACGTCGTTCCGCGTGCGGCGGGTGGTGTTACCAGCTGGCAGAACGTGGTTGCTGCCTGCAGCCCGTGTAACCTGCGCAAAGGGTCGAAATCGCTGCGGCAAGCCAGGATGTCTCTGAACAAACCGCCGCGTCAACCTGATGCTGAGGCCCTTCGTAATATTGGCCGTAAATTCCCGCCAAACCACCTTCACGACAGTTGGATCGATTTCCTCTATTGGGATGCGGAGCTGGATCAGCAATAATCGCCTAGCGCGCTCGCCAGGCAGCAATCCAGATCAATGCAAGCGCGCTTGAGAGAAGCCCGTTCCAACCAGCCATGGAAATTCCGAGCATCTCCCACGGGATGTCGTCGCAGCGTACCAGTGGGGCAGACATGATCTGATCCAGCAATTCCTCGGCGCTCAGCCCACCGATTGGGCCAGAGGTGCACGTCGAAGGGCCCTCCCACCAGCCTTGCTCAACGCCTGCATGGAACAAACCGATCCCGGCGGTTGTTGCGGCGGCGAGCGCACCTAGCAAGGGCAGAGGACGGATGCCCGGAAACGCAAAGGCCAGCACACCCAGAATCACAGCCACTCCATGCGGATAACGCTGCCATATACACATTTTGCACGGAGCCAGTCCGCCTATGTACTGAAACGCCCAAGCACCCAGTAACAAGGCGGCCGACCCTGTGGTGGCCAGTAAAATCAGTGATTTCCGTGTCATAGGTAACGTACCAGGAAGAAACCTCCGACCAGCAACACGATGAATAGCGTAAATACCAGCCCAAGTCGTTTTTCGATGAAGTCTCTGATCGGTTCGCCGAAGCCCCAGAGCAGACCAGCCACGACGAAGAATCGCAGTGCCCGCGCGAGTATCGATGTTGCGATGAAGGTTCCCAACGGCATCCCGGTCCAACCCGACATGATCGTGATCACTTTGTAAGGGAACGGCGTAACTCCGGCGGTGAGCACGGCCCAGAAGCCAAAATCGTTGAAGCGGGTGTTGAACTCTTCCATGGCATGGGCCTTACCCACAGCCTCCAGCACAGGTTGGCCGAGGCTTTCATAGAAGAAGGCACCGATTGCGTAACCCAGAATTCCCCCGAGAACGGAAGCCACCAGCGCGACCGAGGCAATCAACCATGCCCGAGACGGGCGTGCCAGGATCATGGGAATCATCAAAACATCCGGCGGGATGGGAAAAAACGAGCTTTCTACAAAAGCGACAACCGCCAGCGCCCAAAGCGCGTGAGGATGCTCGGCCAGACGAATGGTCCAGTCATAAAGTGATCGCAACATAAAGTACAAGTATCCCGGCAATTGTTGGGCCAAGCCAAAGCATGCACCTGAAGAGGGGTCAACCTCTGTCACTTAAACAAACGTGCCAATGGTTGTTTTTTGCCTCTGGACCTTCCGTCAGTTGAAGGCTAATCCAAGTGACGTGGCCCAAGTGGCGGAATGGTAGACGCAGGGGATTCAAAATCCCCCGCCTTCACGGGCGTGAGAGTTCGAGTCTCTCCTTGGGCACCACATCAATCATTTCAGAGCAATATACGCTTAAAAAATAGGGTTCTGGGCTGCTCTTCAGAAAACCTGTCAGGCGAAACACCTGGTTTTCTGATGCGAAACTGAGCCGCACATATCGACGTTCAACCAGAAGATCTGAACCTGGCAAGCAATCTTTCTGCCGATATCGTTGGCGGGTTCGGTGACAAATCCCTAATACCCGGTCATTTCAAGATAACCGCGCCCGCTGTGGCTGCCTGAAATGGTTATCGGGCCTTCCCAATACTCGAAGCTTGTACCCATCCAGGATCGGGGGGTCAGGGCGGCTACTTCAACATCAAGCTCACGATCCGGCACCTGAACGCGCCATCTGGTCGGAATGTCGCGCTGCGCGACCGGACTGGTCCCGAGGGCTGTGAATTTGACCGACCCATCTGGCAGCGCCTGCGTCTGGCCATCCGCGTTGATCCATGTCGCGGCGGTGAAATCGCCGCGCGCACCGCGCAGGCGGAAAGCCATCAGTTTGTCTCCGCCGTTGAAGCTGAGCGAGAACCAATCCCAGCCGCTCTGATCTTCGGCCAGCGGTTGCGAGGACCACTCGCGGTCCAGCCAGCCCTGACCGGTCACAGAGATATCACGGTCCGGCAGATGTAGGGTGCCCGCGACGCTGTAGAAAGGTTGCGAGTAATAGAAGCTGGCTTGCCCGTCGGCGGATTTAATAGAGTATCCGTCTTCTCCGTGGAACACCAGCGGACCCTGCGCTTGAAGACTTAGATCATAGCCGAAATCATTGCCGTTGGCGGTCAGGTCCATCGAACCCTCGATGTCTCCGCGCATGTGCCATTCGTCGATCCAGGCTTCGAACGGATTTGCGATGACACCTGCCTGACCAACGCCCCCGCGCGACAGGCGTTCGGTGAAATAGTGCGCATCAGGCGTCGTGACCGCGGCGTGGCCCATCCAGATTTGAGGGCTTTGCCATCCGTCGGCTTCCGATGGTTTCAGCGCCGAGCGAAACAAGGTCCATTGGATGCCATAGTCGCGCCCGTCCTCTCCGGTTAGATTTGCGGTCAGATACCACCACTCGATCCGGTAGGTTGAGTGCGGGCCATGATCGCGGGGGAACTGGAAACTGTATCCAGCGGCTGGGCGATCGAATCCATCGGCGCTGCCACCTAGCCCGGCATAGCCTTGCGCCCAGGCCGTAACCGGGAGCAGGAGGAAGAGAACGAGGACTTTAACGTTCATTTGCGAAAACTCTCAGCAGGGCGGCAGGGGGCAGGCGGAGCAGCCGCCAAGCGGGCAATGCCGCCGCGAGGGTCGCGGCGATCAAGGTTAGCAGAAACAGTCCAATCCAGTCGCCGGGGAAGAGGTGCATCGGGAGCTTCCAGCCAAAGGCCTGGACGTTGATCACTGTCAACAGAACCCAGGCAAGCACCACCCCAAGCGGTAGCGCCAGACAGGCGGTCAGGGCGGTCAGTAGCACGCTGCGCAGAAGCTCCAGCCGTGCCAGCTGTGCGCGTGTGAGCCCTAAAGACCAAACCGGAGCGACCTGCGGCAGGCGTTGTGTCCACAGCGTCAGCAGGCTCGTCAGGATCGCAAAGCCCGCGACCCCGAGCGTCAAGATGTTCAGGGCCGAGGTCACGACGAAGGTTTTTTCGAATATCGCCAGTGATTGGGCTTTCATTGCTGCCTGGTGGACAACTGCGCGAGCTGGCAGATCGAACCGCTGCCGCAGGGTTTGGGCCAGATCGGTTGCGCGGTCGGGCGCGATACGGATACCAAAGCGTCGGTCGGCCGTGCCGGGGGCGATCTGATCGAGAATGGGCATCGCAACGATCGCCTGTCCGGTGGGGTTACCATAGTCGGAATACACGCCAGCGATGCTCAGTTCATGTTCCGGCGAGAGCGACAGCGTATCGCCGGGCCAGAGATCGGCGCGGCGGGCGAGTTGTTCATTGATCAACACATCACCGCGTAGCAGGACGTTATCCCATACATCGGTTGCTTGGGCGATCAGCGGCCAATTCTGGCGATAGGTATCATCATCGACGATGCCATACAGAAACAATGGACCTGTCTCATGCGGCAGTTCGGTGCTGCGAATGGGTAAGATTGCCGCGACTTGCTGGTCCAGCCATTCCGCTATCTGCGCGGCCTGAGCTTCGTCTTGTGCAGTCACGTAGAGCTCGGATGTCAGGCGCTGGTCGAGCCAGCCGATAAAGGTGAGCCGAAAACTCGAGACCATCGTGCCCACGCCGATGTTCGCGGCGAGCGCCAGAAGTAGTGCCATCAGCGCGAGTGACAGGCCCGGCAACTGCGCGCGCATGTCGGCCCAAACCCATTGCGCTAGCGGGCCTTTTGCCTGACGTGCAAAGTAAGAGAGGATTGCGGATAGCAGTGCGGGCAGGGTCAGGGCGGCACCTGTCAACACTCCGGCCAGCAGTGCGAAACCTGATAGCAAACCATCGGCTGCGAAAAAGATGATGATCCCAGCGGCGATCAATCCAAGCCCCAAGGCTCCGCTGAGGCGCGTGGATCCCTGACTGCGCCACGCTTGCAAACCGGGGCCTGCAAGGATCGGCATGCGCGACAGCCGCCACAGGGCATGGCCGCTGGCGACAAGGGTGCCGCCGATTGCCATGGCAAGCCCCGCAGCGATCCATTGCGGGCGCAGGGACATTTGCCCGTCGACCGGTGCGCCGTAGAGCCCGCGCAATGTGGCGGCAACGTCGGGCAGCAGTGCGCCTGCCAGGAAGAAGCCCAGGATGAGGCCCAGGATGCCTCCGATCAGGGCGATGAACAGCAATTCGCCCAGCACGATGATCACCAGTTGTTTCAGTGGCAGCCCCAGCGCGCGCAGGGTACGGATCATGCCGCGTCTTTGGGCAAAGGCCAGTCCGACCGTGCCGTGGACAATGAATAGGCCGACTGCGAATGAAAGCAGACCAAAGGCCGTCAGGTTCAGGTGGAAACTGTCGGTCAGTTGCGCGGTGTCCATTTGCGCCGACGCGCTGATGCGTTGCAATTCAGGTGCGACCTCAGACAAGGGCGATACCGCGCGGGGCTGCTGGGGCAGGATCACCAGTCGCGAGATTTGCCCCGGACGCCCCAGCAGACGTTCGGCCACGCCGATATCGGTAAGGATGAGATCCGGGGGCAGGGCGGTGGTCTCAATCACAGGCGGAAAAGTCTCCGTCACCTCGAACAGGGGGACAAGGTCGGGAGCCATAATCAAACGCCCCGGCGCGGTCAGAACATCGGAGGGATCAGGGGGGGTGGTGCTTTCATTGACTTCTGTAACAGCGGGCAAGGCAGGGTAGGCCACCATGTCGACACCCATCAGGCGCAGGCGACGCTCTGCCACGCGCAGGGTGCCTTCGAGAACCGCCGCAACCTGCCAGCCAACGCGCCTGAGTTCTGCATATTGCTGCAAGGTAATGGTGCCACCGGGATTCTGAAGCTCATCGAACTGCCCAATGGCAAGCTGAGCATTGGCGCGTGCATAGCTGGCACGCGCTTCGGCGTTGATGGCCTGAACGGCGGACCAGAGACAGGTGGCCAGAGCAATCCCCGTCAGCAACGTCACCAGCTGCAGCGGATGCGCGCGCCAGTGAGACAACAGAGACTGAACGGCAGGACCAATCATGTAATGCGACCACCCGCCAGATGCGCGCGTCGATCGAGCCGTGCGGCAATCTCGTTCGAATGAGTGACAAGCAGCAACGCTGCACCCGTATCGGCCACCAGAGACAGCATCAGGTCCAGCACGACGGCACTGGCCGTTTCGTCCAGATTGCCGGTGGGCTCATCCGCAAGCAGCAGTTTGGGCCGCGTTGCCATGGCGCGTCCGATAGCAACGCGCTGCTGCTGGCCGCCCGAGAGGCTTTCGGGGTATCGATCCTGCAGCTCGGACAACCCGAGCCGTTCGCTCAGATGCTCGATCCACTTGGTGTCGCCTCGCCCCGCCAGGCGTGCATGAATCGAGAGATTTTGCGTGACTGTCAGCGATGGGATCAGGTTAAACTGCTGAAACACCAGCGACAGGCTGTTGCGACGCAATGCAGCGCGGTCAGTGTCATTCAGCGGCGACAGCGGTTGACCGTCCAGAGTGATCTCTCCGCCGTCAAACCCATCCAGCGCCGCGACCAGATGCAGAAGGGTGCTCTTGCCACTGCCACTTTCGCCGGTTAGCGCCAGTGTTTGACCTTGTTCCAGACTCAGCGAGACATCGTTCAGAACGGGTCGTCCTCCGGCATAAGATTTCCGGACGTGATCAATCGACAGCAGCATGCGTGGCCTCATCTGGTTTGGTCACAATGTGCAACGCAACCCGGCAGTGTCCAGAGCGGAATTCGGTTCTATTCGCCGCAGGCCTCAGGGTTGTTCACCGACACAGAAAGCCCCATGCTGCAAACAACGTCAGCGCAGAGGTCCGAGGCCGTTTCATGACTTTGTCACAGCAAATCCTTTGGGGCAGCCTCTATCTGGGTATTTGCTTTCTGATCGAGATTATCCTTCTGACCGTCTGTGTCATCGTCATCCGCAGGCTGGTGGACTGGTGGGAGACACGAAATACGATCATAGCGACTGCGGGACCGATCACGGTGGCGCTTTTGTTTATCGTTTTGACCCATACCGTGCAGGTCTGGATCTGGGCGATTGTCTGGGTGCTGGGGGATGTGTTGCCGGACTGGAACTCGGCGCTGTATTTTTCGCTGGTGACGTTCACGACGCTGGGTTACGGCGACATCGTGTTGGGTGAAGGGTTGCGGATATTCGGGGCGTTCGCTTCGGTTACGGGGCTGCTGGCATTTGGCCTGTCCACCGCTTTCCTTGTCGCCCTGATGACTCGCGTGTTCGAAGAACGGTTCCTGAGCTAGAGGATCGGCGCAAAGAGCCGCGCGAGCGGTGCGCCAAAGCGTATATGCACTGGTTGTTGCAGTAGATTTTGGGTCAGCTCGTAGCTCGATTCGAAATCGGTCTCGAGCATCTGTGCCACCGCATTCGCTGCGCGCGGGTCAAAGAACAGGGCCATCGCCTCGAAATTCAGCCGGAAAGAGCGGTTGTCCAGATTGGTGGTGCCAACCGCCGCCAAGGTATCGTCGACGACAAAAGCCTTCTGATGCATGAACCCGTCGGTATAGCGGAACACCCGCGCGCCGCAGTCACGGATTTCGTCGAAATAGGCAAAGGCGGCCAGCCAAGGCAGGCGGTGATCGATTACGTCGGGTACCAGAATGCGCACATCAACACCGCGCAGCGCGGCATGTTGCAGGGCGGTCATGATGTCGATGTCCGGCACGAAATAAGGTGAGGCGATCCAAAGGCGCTCTTTTGCTTCGGTGATGGCGGCAAAGAACATCATCGAACCGGTTTCCGTCTCGTCGCCCGGGCCGGTCGCCACAAGCAGAGCGTTCATATCCTGATCGGATTCGCTGCCAGCCCAGTCGAGCTCGTCGATCAAGTCTTCATCCCGAGCCCAGTGCCAGTCTTCAGTGAAGATCAATTGCAGCTGCCGGACGACATGGCCGGTCATTCGGATATGCGTATCGCGCCAACGCCCGAACCGAGGGCTTTGTCCAAGATACTCCACCCCGATGTTATGGCCCCCGATGAATCCGGTTTCACCATCGATGATCACCGTCTTGCGATGGTTGCGATAGTTCAGCTGGAACCGGAAATTCGGGCCGCGTTGTTCGCGGGGATCCGCAACATCAACCCCACCTTCACGCAGGGTTTCGAGGTAGCTGGTAGGCAAACCATAGCTGCCGACCGCATCGGTCATGAAACGCACATGCACGCCACGTTTGACGGCAGCGATCAGACGCTCTTGAACCTGCCGACCAAGGTCATCGTCACGCACGATGTAGAACTGGATCAGCACATAGTTTCTGGCCTTGTCAATCTCGTCCAGGATGGCATCAAAGGTGACTTGTCCATCGATCAATAGCTCGGCACCATTGCCGCGCGAAACGGGTAGGTGGGCAAGGGCCTCGAACGGTCGCGGATTGATCCGCAAGGTTTCCGGGTCGGGTTTCGAGAAATCGGCGAAGGTCTTGATTCCCTCGACTACGCGCTCGCTTTCCTGACGGGCGATGCGATAGCCACGAAATCGGTGGTGGCCGAGAAACAGATAGAGCGGAACACCAAAGACTGGTGCTGACAACAGGAACACCACCCAGCCGACTGCACCTTGTGGGGTACGCGCGGTTTGGGCTGCCCGCACCGAAAAGACCACTGCCGCACAGTAAAGCGCGAATACAGAAATCGAAACGAGCAAGGTCCACATCGGCGTCTAACAGTCCGGGATTGTTCAGTTTGTCCCAGTGTAGACGCGCGACCAGTCCTTGGCCATATCAACTATGACCCAGCCCATATCCGGCCCCTTATCCAGCCCGTCGACCAGCCGCCCGATCGGGCTTTCACGATCATAGGCCCATTCCCGATTAGGGTCGGTATGATGGATCAAAACGCCCAGACGCGGCCCGTCGCCGGCCGTTGTCCATTCCAGCATGGCGAAATCCCCGTCCGAGTTGCCCCCGGCCAGAACGGGACGTTTGCCGATGGTCCGTTCGATGTTGATTGGCTTGCCCTCCTTGTCGTCGACAAAGGCAATCCCAGGGGCCTTGATGATCATCGGAGCATCCCCCGACGTGTCATAGACAGTCTCTCCGTAGGTGCCCAGGACCTGATCCGGGGGGATACCATAGGCCTCTTCTGCAAAGACGCGCATGAAATGCAGCCCACCGCCCGAGACGATATAGGTTGTGAACCCTTCATCGCGCAGATAGCGCAGCAGTTCGACCATCGGTTGATAGGTCATTTGGTTGTAAGGTAGATCGGTGTCGCGATGACGCGCGGTGTTCAGCCACGTGGCGACGGTGGCCTGAAACTCTTCGACGCTTTCGCCGGAATGGGTGGCGTTGATCACCTCAATCAAAGCGTCATGTCCGCCTTCAAAAACGGTCTCGAGATCACCTTCGGCAGCTGCTTTCAGGATAGGGGTCGAGAGAATGCCGGGATCTTGTTTAGCCAGTTCAGCCAGCCGATCCATCGCGAAGATGAACTGAAAATATACCGGCTGTTCTGCCCAAAGCGTGCCGTCATTGTCGAAGACGGCAATCCGATCTGCCGGGGTCACATAGTCCGGCCCTTCCGGATCAGTAACCGCATTAACAAATTCGACGATTGCCTCTTTCGCACCCGTCGAATTCCAACTGGGTAAAGGGTCCGCAAGCAGAGGCAGTGGCGTGAAGGCCAATAAGGCGCCTAGAACAACGTGTCGCATGAGAATCTCATCGGTTTACAATGCTAAAAGGCCGCCCTTTACAGGGCGACCAATGATGCAGAACTGCCGAACCTAGTTGTTGGTCGGCGTTGTCAGCTTCTCCATGACCTGATCCAGGTTGAAGCTGGCAGCTTTCTGGCGGGGAGGGAACTCCTCAAACGTGCCTAGGAAAGCGCCAACATATTGTTGGGCCGGCACGAGGAAATAGGCCCGGTCCAGCAGCCAGTCATAGTAGGTGTTAGAGGTCCGATAGGCCCGTTCATACGGGTCGCGTCGCAGATTGACGATCAGAGGGATGCGCAGCTCGGTCCATGGCTCGATCCAGGCGCGCAGGGTTGCCCATGCTTTCTGCTCAAGGAAGATCAGTTTCCAATCTTCGAAGCGCAGCGCCGTGAGGTCGCCATCATCCGAGAAATAGAAGATCTCTTTGCGCGGGCTCTCAGTGCTTTCACCGGTCAGCAGAGGCAGCATGTTATAGCCATCCAGATGCACCTTGTACTCGCGCCCCATGCCTGAGGAACTGTAACCGGCCTTTAGCTTTTCCTTGATGTCGGGATCACCGGCAACCGCAAGGTAAGTGGGCAGCCAGTCCATGTGATGAACGATTTCATTGGTCACAGATCCGGCTTCGATCTGACCCGGCCAGCGCACCATGGATGGAACGCGCCATCCACCTTCCCAATTGGTGTTCTTTTCACCCCAGAATGGCGTCGCTGCCGCATCGGGCCAGGTGTTCATGTGTGGTCCGTTATCTGTGGAATAATGGACGATCGTGTTGTCGGCGATGCCAAGCTCGTCCAGCAGATCCAGCAATTGCCCCACATGCATGTCGTGTTCGATCATGCCCGCAGTATATTCATCCGCAACGCGGCCCGAAATTTCATTGGCCTTTGCGCGCATCTCGTCTTTGACATGGGTGCGGAAATGCATTCGCGTGCCGTTCCACCAGACATAGAAGGGCTGGCCTTGCTCATGTGCCCGCTGGATGAAATCGATCGCCGCGGCCACGGTTTCGTCATCCACAGTTTCCATGCGCTTGCGGGTCAAAGGGCCCGTGTCTTCGATGGTGCCATCGGACTTGGATTTGATGACGCCGCGCGGACCATACGCCTCGCGGAAGGTACGGCCATCGGACAGTATCCGGTCACCCGGATAGTCCTCGTTTTCTGGCTCTTCTTCAGCGTTCAGGTGGTAGAGGTTGCCAAAAAATTCATCAAATCCGTGGTTTGTCGGAAGGTGCTCATCCTTGTCGCCAAGGTGGTTTTTGCCAAACTGACCAGTGACATATCCGTGGTCTTTCAACAAACCCGCGATGGTCGGGTCTTCGACCTGCATACCAAGATCAGCACCGGGAAGACCAACCTTGGATAGACCGGTCCGGAACACGGACTGTCCCATGATATAGGACGACCGACCGGCGGTGCAGGATTGTTCACCATAGTAATCGGTAAAGATCATGCCTTCATTGGCCACGCGGTCGATGTTGGGTGTTTGATACCCCATCAGACCCATGGTATAGGCCGAAATGTTCGACTGACCGATATCATCGCCCCATATCACCAGAATATTGGGCTTCTGATCCTGCGCCCAGGCGGGCAGGGCGAGCGCGACGGAAAAGGTCGCAACTGCGAACTTGCGCATCGTGTTGCGCCAGCTATCTGCAATCATTTGTGGAGGTGACATAGGGTGCTCCTGACTAAGCGAGCTTTAATGGCCCGACCAATTGAGTTTTAGAGGCAGCGACTAGTCTGAACTTTGAAGCCGTGCGCAAGCTGTTGATTACCGACAGAAAAAATATGTAATGGTCCGGGAATCGAACGGAACTAGCTTAAGCGATGAAACGTGTCGAAAACCTATCATATGATCATTTTGAAAGATGCTAATGTTTGATAATGATGACGATATGAGAACTCTGACCCAAACCGACTGGTTTGGCACGCGTGATGCAAAGTTCCAAAACGACCTTTTGACCTGTGCAGTTGCCAGAACCTTCGACCCTGGCGAAACCCTCTATCACCATGGCGACCCGGCAAATGGTATCCACGCGGTACTTGATGGATCTGTACAGATCACGGCACCAGCCGATGATGGGCAGGAATTCGTGCTTCATCGGGATGGCATAGGCTTCTGGATTGGGGACCTTGCACTTTTTGCTGAGGCGCAGCGACTGGTCAGCGTCGTGAGCACTCAGAAGACTCGTACGTTATTCTTTCCTAGCTCTCGTATAGAGCGGCTGGTTCAAGAATATCCTGAATATGTCCGCGATTTCTATGCATTGACGCGGGAAAACATGAAAACGGCCCTGCGGATTATGGCGAACTTGGCGGTCACGGGTTCGGAAAAACGTCTAGTTCTGCGTTTGCTGCATCTGGACGAGGGCACGTCGAAATCCAATGGCTGGATCATTGTGTCTCAGGACGAGCTTGCGGCGATGGTTGCAGTGTCACAACCGACATTGCGTCGCAGCCTTCACCGCTTGGCGGATTTGGGCTTGGTTGAGTTGGGATATGGTCGACTACGTTTGATTGACAGGCGCAAATTGATCGCGAACTGTCAAAGTTGACTCCTAGGGATTGAGCGGTGACAACGCTCCGCGCTCGGGTCGTGCGGTACGGTCTAAGTCTTTCAGGCATTGCATTGCCGAAGCCCAATCTTCAGAGGGTTTCTGGTTCCCGCCGGAATACCGCGCGGCTCCAATCGTAGTCAGGCTGCGTTCGAGCGGTAATGCGTGATCGGGTCGATCGCTGCGCTTTTTCCAAAGCTCCAAAGCCCCATAAGCAGCGGCTAAATCCTGCGCCTGCAACGCAGATTTCAAGGCGTCAGTGGCGTATTTTCCCGAGGCAAGATATCTACGCTGCCGCGCATCGTTCCAGACCCGATAGCGTGGGCGAATAAATCGTACCGCAAGCCATGAAGCCGAAACAATAAACGCGATCCAAAGTGCTGCTCTAACAAGGGTTTCCGTGTCGGGAGGCTGCCACTTTGGCGGCGCCAGAATCAGCTCGGTTGCAGGGATCGAGGTCGTTTCGACTTTGTTGGTCTGCAAATTGAACCAGTTGATTGACACAGCGGGTAATTGGGTCTCGCCACCCTCCTGCGCGATATATACTGTCTCTTCGACGCGTGTTCCGGACAGCACTCCACGATCTTCTGCTTCTGTAAAGCGAGGCTCCTTGGGATATGCGCTCAGCAAGGAGGCGGGATCAGGCGGCGTCAATTTGGGGATCAACAGTGGTGTGGTGCCTGTGATCCGCGCGATCAGTTCGCGTGTGATGGCATCACCGGCCTGCATATCGGTCGGGCCGTCCACCTGCTGTTCAAGCAAGAACCCGGTTGCGATGATCAACGGATCAAGTCCTCGGGCACCTTCAGGCACCTCGGCGCTGAGCTGCACAGGCGGGAGTGCCAACGAAACCTGAACAGGGTCGTTGGTCTGAGGATCGGCATAAGTCACGACAATCTCTTGCGAGTTAAACGCAACCGGACCTGCTGCCAGAGGGTATAGGCGATAGCTGCGCTGAACGCCGGACCAGGTCGCTCCGTTCACTGTCTCGCTAATCGGTCCCGAAGCGCGCTCAGGCAGTCGAACCAAAAGGTTTTGTTGTTCCAATGAAGGAAACACCGGAGGTTGCGGCATGTAGGTCGGCACCAAAACCCTGATCCGGACGATCGTCGGTTGACCTACAATGACAGGCTCGTCAGGGACTTCGATTGTGACCTGAGGCGCAGTCGCTTCGCTGCCCTGAGCGAACACGGGACGAGCGAAAAGAAGAATGAAGAAAATAACGTATCTCATTCCTTTGGCTCCTGATTTTCCAGAAGAAACCGGTTGCGCAAGAAATCCTGCATATCGGTATCAATCGTACTGATCCACTGATCTGCTGAAAGCGTCTGTGGCCCGTCCTTGGGCGCCTGAATCGTAGTTTCGCTACCGCGCGCCGCGTCATTGTCGAACACTGTGTCATCCGCACCGATGCCAGCTTCCTCGCCTGTATCGGACTGTTCGCGGGTCGTTTCGACAAAATCCAGGATAGCTTTGGACAGCTCGAGATTGTGCTGCGCTTCGGGCCAACCCGGACGCCGATCCAGAGCGGTCTCGAAGGCCAGAATGGCTGGGCGATATTCTCGGTTTCGTATTCGGGCCATGCCTTCGGCAAACGCCGCTTCCGGAGTGTCCAGCCCGGCAAAAATGGTGGACGCTTGCGGATACTGCCCGTCCCTTAGATAGGCATAACCTTTGTGATAGGGGTCCTCAAACAATTCCGCGGCATCGCCAAAGCGCTTTTGGTTCATCGCAATCTGTCCTTGCTGGTCGGGAGTGAGGAACCAATCTCGCCACCCATCGGCGCGCGCTCCGGAGGGTGGCAGAACGAATATCGCCAGCAAAGCCCAACGGATCACCCAGCCTTTTCTGAACCATAGCAACGACAACAAGGCGGCGGGCCACGCCAGGATCCAGCCGTTATCCTGCCAGTCCAGGCGGTCATCTTCATCCAGCGCAGCTGTGTAGGCTGATTGAATCTGGCGTTGCAGTCGATCAATGTCTCGATTGTCGTCGGAGAACGGAACGACCGATGCGCCCTGGATGTTATCCAGCTGTGGAATACGTCCACTATCTGGCAACATTGTTAGAAAGAAAATATTGGTAGTTGAGGTATTTACTTCAGGCACTTGAGACGGATCGATGTCGTCCAATACGAACAGCACAGCCCCCGGGTTCTCGCTGTCCTCCAGTATGGATCGAGCCAACACGATGGCGTCAGTTGCGGCGTCACCTTCGACTGGCATGACCGCTGGCGTTAGACCCTCAAGCAGAGGGCGAAGGATGTTGGCATCTTCGGTCAAGGGGGCCACACGGTGCGGCGTTCCTGCATATGCTATCAGGGCGGTGCGCGCGCCAGAACGTTCGTTAATCAGATCGGCGATTTTGAACTTTGCGCGTTCCAACCGCGAGGGCGCAAGGTCAGCGGTATTCATACTGTCCGTGACTTTGAGGGCGATCACCAATGGGGCGGTATCCGCGATCAGCGGATTGGATGCGCGCGACCAAGTAGGACCTGAGGCCGCAAGGGCGACAAGTGTCGCGATGATCATCGCGACATCAATTGGCTGAACGTGGCGGGTCTCGTCCTTATCCACCTGCAAAGTAGCGGCCAGATGTGGAGCTATCCCCGCGGGCGGCTTGGCCTCAATTGCGGATTTAGGCCTGATCACCCACCACAAAGCGGCGATCGGGATGAGAAGCAGAAGGTAATAGCCTCGAATAAAATGGAAATCAGACAGCTCCATTACCGTATGACCTCCTTACGCCGCTGGGAGAAATGGAACCCGATTGCGCTGATAAGAATGACAATCAATGCAAATGCCAACGGAATATGGGTGAGGCTTTGTGTGGGACGATAGCTTTGAGTTTCCACTGTTCTGGGGTTGAGCTGATCAATGCGTTCGTAGGTCTGTGCGAGAGCTGAGGTGTCGTCGGCAAAGAAGTATTCGCCTCCGGTGCGATCGGCGATGTCCTTCAGCGTTTGCAGATCCACGCGGTCTTCTCCCGACGCGTTGGGATCTCCGACGCCAATCGTATAGACGACCACATTTTTTTCAGCGGCGATTGTCGAAGCATTTATCGGCGTCATTCGGCTTGAAGTATCGGCCCCGTCGCTGAGGACGATCATGAGACGTTGGTCGACCTCACTGGATTCAAACATTCTGATCCCGAGCCCGATCGCATCACCCAAGGCGGTATTCGGACCTGCCATTCCAACTTGAGTTTGATCCAGGAACCCATTCAAACTATTCAGGTCTTCCGTAAAAGGTGCTTGAATGAAGGCGCGTGTGCCAAAGATAATCAGTGCAATTCTATCGCCATCTCTTTCGGAAATAAATTTTCTCAAGACGTCTTTGACAGCCTCCAGCCTTTGCATCGGAGCACCAGACTCGGTTTCGAAGTCGCGTTGATCCATTGAGCCCGAAATGTCCAATGCAAGAACGACGTCACGTGCTGACTTTTCTATTACTATGGGATCGCCCAATCGTTCCGGACGAGCCAGAGACAGAACCAATAGAAGCCAGATCAGCACTACGCTCGTTGTTTGAAGCTGGGACCGACAAGGGATCATCGAACCCGATTTCGGCTCAACACCTGCCGCCTTTGCTATACGGCGAAAGAAAGGAATGCGTATGGAAGCGGCCTTTTTGCGCTGGGGCGGAGCAAGAAAATAGACCAGTAGCGGTAATGGAAGTAACAGAAATACCCACGGAGCAGTGAACGAAAACATCACTTTCTCCGATACGGTTTGTGGGATTTGACCCAGTGCTGTGCAAGCTGCGTGATGGCAGGGTTTGGTGGGGTATCTTGATACGGCGCTTTTGTCAGTAGTCGCCCTGTTTCGTCGTTAAATAATTTATTATCAATTGTTTGAGATAGAAACCTCAGCCAATCTTCACCATAAATTCCCGCAACTTGTTCGCGCGGATACGCGGCCAGTGCAGTGCGGCGAAGGATTTCGGCAACCTTTGAGGCAGAGATATCGGGCGACGCAAGCTCTGCCAGCGCGTACCGCCTGTAGGCATTCATGCGCCTGTGCCTAAGGATCATGACTGTGCCGAAAGCAGCGATACTCAGCAGGACGGCGGCGATCGCAACCCACCCCCATGTCTGGGGCATCATCGAAATAACCGTAGGCTCCGGCGCGGGTTCGAGCATGTCCAACAGATCAACCAAGGATTTTCCTGTGGTATCGACACTCATCTCAGCCCCCCACGATGTCCAATCAAGCGCAGCAACTGATCCAACGCGGATTCCGCCGTTGTCAAAGAAATGACCGGAAAACCATATCGTCGGGACCAGATGTGCAGTTGCGCTAGCCGATCCTCCATGGATTTTCGGATTTTTGCTGATAGTTCAGGGTCGGAACTGTCGATTTCGATCTGCTCGTCACAGTCGGAAACCGTCATTTTCAAGTTCGGTGCGAGGACCTGCGCTGTTGGATCCGCAATATTGAACACGATCAGATCGTTTGAGAGAGCCATGCGGCGCAACAAAGGTTCCGACCCGGCATCCAGCCCGTCGCAGTCCGAAAACAGGCAGATCAATCCACTGGTCTGGGTGATGCGCGCAGCTTCTGAAAGTATATCGTTCAGAGACACGGTTGGCTGTGGATTCAAACCTGCATGTAAGTGTGAATTGGCAGCTTCGATGGAGGACAAAAACCGGGTAAGGGCTGCTGCGCGGCGCTGTGGTCTGTGTTCGGCAACGTCTGTGTCGCCAAACACGAGGCCTCCGACACGATCGCCTTGGCCAAGAATCCGATGCGCCGCAATCGCAGCAGATTCGGCAGCGATGACGGATTTCATGTAGACTTTTGTTCCGAAGAACATCGAAATGCGCTGATCGACCAGCAGAAGAGCAGGGCGATCACGCTCCTCGGTATAGACCCTGACATGGGGCTTTCCCGTGCGCGCAGTGACCTTCCAATCGATGGTTCGGATGTCGTCACCGGGCAAGTAGTCGCGCAGTTCCTCAAAATTCAGGCCGCGGCCGCGTAAGCGCGAGGCGTGACGGCCATTCAGGATCGAGCGCGCAGGTTGGCGAGGTAGCAGGCTGAGTGCCCGCGATTTGAGCCCCAGCCGCAAAAGATGGTCAGCATCGACATGGATGCGTGGGTCGTTCGGATATGGCGCAGTCTGGGTCATGCTCCGATTTCCGTGGTGACTAGGGCAATGCAACCAAGCGCAACAGTTCTGCGATCACATCATCCGCGGATTTTCCCGATCCTTGGGCTTCGAAACTAAGGGTCACGCGATGGCGAAATACATCATGCGCAATGGCGCGGATGTCCGCAGGATCGACATAATCGCGACCGTTCATCCAGGCATGCGCGCGCCCGCATTTGTCTAGCGCCAGCGATGCACGCGGACTCGCTCCAATCTCAATCCAACTCGCAAGTTCCGGGCTTAAAGCTTCGGGCGTGCGCGTCGCCTGTACGAGGTCGGCCATATAGCGATCCATCGCGTCTGAGACGTGGATTTGCCCAATCTCGGAACGGGCGGCAAAAACAACATCCTGCGGAATGGCTGCGGGGGTTTCAGCGGACCCACCTTTGGCAGCAGCGATTTCTTCACTCCGGACAAGGCGGATCACTTCCACTTCGTCCTCAACCGGGGGATATGTGATCTGCACATGCATCAGAAACCGGTCCATCTGAGCCTCAGGTAAAGGGTAGGTGCCTTCCTGCTCGATGGGGTTCTGCGTCGCAATCACAATGAACAGGGGTTCCATCTTGTGGGTGGTGCCGGAAACGGTGACCTGCCGCTCCTCCATCGCTTCCAGCAGGGCGGCCTGCACTTTGGCGGGTGCTCGGTTGATCTCATCCGCAAGAACGATGTTGGCGAAGATGGGTCCGGGTTCGAATTTGAACTCACCCCCTGTATCGGTTTGCTGGAAAATCTCGGTTCCGGTCACATCCGAGGGCAACAGGTCCGGCGTGAATTGAATGCGGCTAAAACTTGCATCCATGTTCTTCGCCATTGCCTTGACCGCGCGCGTCTTGGCCAGGCCAGGCAGGCCTTCGATCAAAAGGTTGCCATTTGCCAGAAGACCGATCAGCAGGCGATCAATGACCTCGGTCTGACCGATGATCGATTGGCCCATAAGGGATCTGAGATCCATGATCTGGTTGAGTGCGCTCATAAAGAATATCCCGTAACCGCCCGATATGCAGGCTTTGCAACCAGATGTCTGCGAAAGCCGAGACTCGGGATTTTCAAGTGATGTTAAATTGTTATCAGGACGACGGCGTTCGGGCCACTAGGAATTCCGGTTTATGAGTTTTTGAATATCATTCGTAATCTGCTCGCGGATAGGTCCCGGGCTACAAGGATCACGCAGCGTGGTTGACCAATGCTTTGGCCTTTTCTGCCTGAGTTTTCGGTTCCAATACAGGCCATCCAAGATCGTTTGCTGATCTTCGCCCAAGTTTGATGGAATGTCACACCCGTTCAGGGTGGCCCAAACCCCGCTCCACAAACGTGCCACGGACCATGGGTTATACCCGCCACCGCCGAGGACCAGAAATCGGGACGTCAGGGCCTGAAGGCCGGCGACGGCACGCCAATGTGAATTGTTTGACAAAGCCAGCCGGGACAAGGGGTCTTCGACCACCGCATCAGCGCCGCATTGCAAGACAATGGCCTGCGGGTGGAATGCCTGAGTTACCGGAAGGATCATCTCGTCCAGTATGGCCTGAAACTCATCGTCGTTCAGTCCGCGATCAACGGGCAGGTTCCAGGCGGCACCGCCCGCGTCATCTTCCAGCTGTCCCGTGAAGGGCCATCTGCGGGCCTCATGCACTGAGATCATCCGCACCTTGGTCGAGCCGTGAAAGGCAGCCTCGACTCCATCGCAGTGATGCGCATCTATGTCTACATAGACGATTCGCTCCAGCCCCAGATCAAGTAGCCTGAGGATTGCGAGAACGGGATCGTTCAAATAGCAAAATCCGTTGGCCCGGTCGGCCATCCCATGATGGGTACCCCCGGCCGGGTTGAAGACGATCCCTCCGTCGCGGATCAGTTCTGCGCCCAGCATGGACCCACCGGCGGCGGTTGCCGGGCGTCGATACATCTCAGCAAAGACCGGGTTGGACAATGTTCCCAGCCCATATTTGCGTTTAACATCGTCAGTGACCGACTGGGTCTTTTCCGCCCGTTGCAGCGCCGAAATATAGTCCGGTGCATGAAACCTGTGCAGCGCCTTTGGTTTGGCGCATGGGCTTACCCTGTAGTTTTCCGAATCGAGCCACCCTAATGACTGGCACAGATCGATCACAGTGGACACGCGCGGGATCGCCAGAGGATGCTTCGCGCCATAAGTCGAGTTCCGATAGATCTCGGACCCTATGAATATAGGGCGGCGCATTGGTTATTTTGTGGCTCGTGCATCGCCGTCTTCACCTAGCCTGCCGTCCAGCGACATCAAGATCGCGACGGGACGTAAGGCCGGGATGTGGCTAAAGATGATCAGGATGCAGACCGTCAGCGGCACGCTCAGAAACGCGCCAATCAGGCCCCAGACCGTTGTCCAGAAGGTCAGCGCCAGGATCACAAGGAAGGTCGACATGTTCAGCGAACGGCCCAGCATGGCAGGGTCCAGAAAGTTGCCAATCACGAACTGGATGGTCCCGCAGCCCAGTACGATCACGAGGAAGGGCCCGATAGTCTCGAATTGCACCAACGCAATCATGGCCGGGAAGATCACAGCGATGATCGAACCGATTGATGGAATGAAGTTCAGGGCGAAGGTCAGGACGGCCCAGGTCTCTGCGTATTCCAGCCCCAAAAGCTTGAAAATGGAATAGCTGATGGTGGCTGTGATCAGGCTGATCAGGGTTTTCACTCCAACATAGCGCTGCAGGCTGAACGAGATCGCATCCAGCACCGCAGCCAGATCCGCCCCAAGCTGCGGACTACCCGCTGCAAGTTGGATTTTCTTGCGAAAGGCCAGACGCTCGGCCATCAGAAAGGCCACATAGAGGCTGATCAGAAAGAACTGGTTGAGCAGGGATGTTGCGCTGCCCAACAACACGCGCGCCACGTAGGACATGTCGATACTGACCAGATTGTCCCGGATAAAGCTGGTCACATCATTGCCCACAAGCCCGGTGATCCTGTTCACGGCGCCGTCGAATTGACTTTCATAGGTATTGATTGAGCGGGCGAACTGCGTGGCCTGACTGCCGAGGATGTACATGATCATGAACAAGCCCGCCAAAACCACCGTCACACCAGCGATATTTGCCAGCCAGATCGGCGCGCGGGTCAGGGCGATGACCCGATCGCTCAGCGCAATGATCAGGACATTGACCAGCAGAGCCATGGTCAGCGGCACCAGAAAGTTGGCCCCCGCATAAAGGCCCAGCACGACCAGAGTGGCGACAATCGCAATGTCGCGCAGTACGCCCAGTTGAAGACGGGGCCGAGCCTGGTTGTCATCGGGGTTCATTGGATAACCTTGCTGTGCGTTGCGAACGATCCTGCACGGGCTGGCCGGTTTATGCAATCCGCGCAGGTGCTTACGCGCGAAAATTCACAGAACCGCACAGATTGGCAGTTCAGAGTGGCGGGAAGGCAGGTTAGGGTCAGAAAATGTCACGTATTGCGATTCCATCCTCCGGCCAGTTTGTGCGAGGCCTCTGGCTTGCGGTACGGCGGTTCAATGACAAGAACGGCTTTGTCATGAGCAGCCATGTCGCTATGTCATTGATGATGGCGCTGTTTCCATTCGTTCTGTTCACTGTGGCGCTGGCGGGGGCGTTATCGCAGGGTTATGTGACGGATGAACTGATTGAACTGATCTTTGGCGCGTGGCCCAAGGATGTCGCCGACCCGATTATTGCAGAACTGCGCGCGGTGTTGGCCGGGGCCGGGTCGGGCGTAATTACTCTGGGCGGTCTGTTGGCGATCTATTTTGCCTCGAACGGCGTCGCAGCCGTGCGCAAGGCAATGACGCAGGCCTATCACGATAATGACAGCTGGCCGTTCTGGAAAACGCGGCTGTTGTGTTTTGCTTTGGTTATCATCGGCGGCGCAGCAATCCTCGCCATCGCGGCGGTCGAGGTGGTGTTACCGGTCTACACGCGTCTGGTATCCGAGACGACGGCCGTAGATGTCGATAACTGGCTGTCGGTCGACCGCTTGCGCTGGACCTTCACTGTCGCAGTGCCGGTGGGGACGGTCTTTTTGGCGCATTTGGTTCTGCCGACACGACGCCACAGTCTGGCACAGATTCTGCCGGGGGTGGTGCTGACGTTGGCGCTTTGGGCCGCGGGCGGTTGGGGGTTTTCTGTTTATATCGCTCAGTTCGCATCTTACAGCGCGACATATGCCGGGTTGGCAGGTGCGATGGCGGCGCTGATTTTTCTTTATCTCTGCTCGGCGATGCTCATCCTTGGCGCGGAGTATAATGGCGCGCTGATCGATCTGAAAAAGGCAGAGGACGGATGAGAGTTGTCCAGACGGCGGCCGCGCTGTTGGTGATGGCTCAGACCAGTTGGGCGCAGGATTATGTCGGATCCGAAGCTTGCACCGATTGCCATCAGGAGGAGGCCAAAGCGTGGCGAGGCTCGCACCACGCCCTTGCTTGGACCGATGTGTCGAATGGCAAGGTTTCGGCGGATTTTGCGGGCTCCGGTTTTGAACATGACGGGATGACGGTCACGTTTGGCGATCAGGACGGTACATTCAGCGCGCAGGTGACCGAAAAGGATGGCACCACCACGGATTATCCTGTCCATTCTGTGGTCGGCGTCGAACCATTGCAGCAATATCTGTTCGAAACAGAACCCGGCAGGCTGCAGAGTTTCGATGTTGTCTGGGATACGGAAAAGGGCCGTTGGTTCCATCTCTACCCCGATCAGAACTTGCCGCCGGATGACGGTTTGCACTGGACGGGGCCATATAAGAACTGGAATGCGCGCTGTGCTGAATGTCACGCGACCGGGTATGTGAAGAACTATGATGCTGTCACCAGAACCTACGCCTCGACACAGGCTGAGATTGGTGTCGGGTGTGAGGCGTGCCATGGGCCAGGGTCTGCGCATCTGGAATGGGTCACAGGCAAAGAACTGAACGATGGGCTGACCGAGTTTGGGTTCTCCATGAGCTGGGGCAGGGGCCAGACCGAGGCTGAGATTCAACAATGCGCGGGTTGCCATTCCCGGCGCGAGGCCTTGGAAGACGGCAATCCCTTGCCTGGAACCGCCTATCATGACGCTTACAATCTCGCCGTTTTGCGCCCGGGCCAATATTATCCGGACGGGCAGATACTGGATGAGGTCTATGTTTATGGCTCATTCCTGCAATCCCGCATGTATGCGCGCGGCGTGGGCTGCATGAATTGCCATGATGCCCACCGGGCCGACCTGAAAGCCGAGGGCAATGGTGTCTGCACGCAGTGTCATTCGCCCGCGGGCAATCCCGAATTTCCAACGCTGCGACAGGCCGAGTACGACACTCCGGACCACCACCATCATGCCGAGGAGTCGGAGGGGGCCCAGTGCAAAAGCTGCCACATGATCGAGCGGGTCTATATGGGCGTCGATGGCCGCCGTGACCACAGTTTTCGTATCCCGAGACCTGATCTGGGGCTTGGGGTCGATGCCTGTACCGATTGTCACACGGATCAGGATCAACCCTGGGCCGCGCGAGAGATCGAAGGCTGGTTTCCCGAGGCCACACACAGGGCAGCACACTACGGAACAACGTTTGCGGATGCCGCCGGTGGCCAACTGGATAACCCTGATGCATTGACGGTGATTGCTCTGAATACGCAGCAGGCAGGTGTCGTGCGAGCCACGGCTCTTTACTTGCTGCAACCCTTTGCTTCGCCTGATTTAGCCGAGGCGTTGATGCCGACCCTGACCGACCCTGACCCTTTGGTGCGTGCCAACGCGGTAGTTCTGCAACGACAAGCTCCATTGGCTGAGCGTATCTCGCGGCTGGAACCCCTTTTGTCGGACCCCTTGCGCAACGTGCGCATCGCCACTGCGAAAGAGTTCCTGCCGATCCCGCCTCAAGCCCTCACTCCTCAGCAGAACGCCAATGCACAGCAGGGTATGGCAGACTGGCAGCGCAGCATGTCCAATCGTTTGGACTTTCCCGAAACCCATCTGGTTCTGGGCGGCCTCGCACTGACGTTACGCAACGCACCGGCGGCAGAGCGGGCTTTCCGCGAAGTTGTTTTATTGGATCCCCAGCGCGCCGAGGCTTGGCCGATGCTGGTCCAACTCGCGCATATCAACCGCGGCCGACAGGCTGCTTTGGATGTTCTGGCTGAGGGCCTTGAGGTGCTTCCCGAAGATCCAATCCTGCGCCAATTGGCGAGCGAACTGGCGCAATGACCGGCATCGAACAGACCGATTTCCGCCACGATGCGGGCTCATTGTCTCACTAAACTCACCCTTGAAACTAAAGGTGAGCTATGTCGGATCGTTCAGCAACACGTCCGCCGCAATTGTCTGGTACGCGGAACACAACTCTGGATCAGAGGATCGAGGAACTGCGCGCGCGCAAGCCCGTGGATATCAACCATGGTGAGGCGCTGTTGCTGCAAGGCATCGCCGCGGCTTCTCTGCGCGAACAGCGTCTGGCACAGGGCAGGATCGATCTCGACTGACGTTCAGCCCCGGAAGCCTGTAGCAACCACAAATTTCTCGGAGCTGTCCGATCGGGATGCCGGCGGTTTGACGTTGGCGACCTTGGTGAATTTCTGCTTCAGCAGCTTCTGCAGATCCCCTTCGGCCCCACCGGCCAGAACCTTGGCAACAAAAGTGCCACCTTCTTCCAGCACGTCGAATGCGAAATAGGCAGCGGTTTCACACAGTGCCATGATCCGCAAATGGTCAGTCTGCTTATGACCCGACGAGGCTGCGGCCATGTCCGAGATCACCACATCCGCTTTGCCGCCCAACCAGTCTTTGACTTTCTGATCGGCGTCATCTTCCATGAAATCCAGCACATGGGCGGTTGCGCCTGCGACTGGTTCGACCTCTTGCAGATCGACCCCAAGAACGGTGCCAATACGCTTTCCGCTTTTCTCACCCAGCGCGTTGACCCGCTTGACCGCGACCTGCAGCCAGCCGCCGGGGGCGCAGCCCAGATCGACCACGCGAGCGCCCGGCACCAGAAACCGGAATTTGTCGTCCAGTTCCAATATCTTGAAGGCCGCGCGTCCGCGATACCCTTCGACCTGCGCGCGTTTTACATATGGGTCGTTCAACTGCCGTTCGAGCCAACGGGTCGAACTCAGCTTGCGCCCGCGCGCGGTTTTGACCTTAACCTTCAGGTCACGTTGCCCGCGACCCGAGATGTTCTTTCCACTCGGTGTCTTCGCCATGTGATTGATCTCCTGAAAGCTGACCGTCCATACCGCCTTGCTGGATGAGTGGCAAGGCGACGCTAGTCCCTCACTAGCAGGTCTGGCCATGGTGAAGAAATGCCAAACGCCAACCAACCCGCACCATTCATTATCTGAGCAGTACAAGATGGCCGATCCCGTGTTGATGGCTCGAAGCTGCGTATCAGATCCCGGGCCTCCGAAGCCTGAGAGTTTGGTACGGCAATATGGATGCCGCCAATCGCCCAAGACCAGTGCGGAGCCACGCTAACCAAGTTGAAACCCGGGCTGAAAACGTCAAAACCCGCAGCTTCGAGTGAGCAGATTGCAGTTGCAGCGGTGCTGGTACGGTAGGCGATGGCAACTACTGTAAAGGCGTCTGTGAGCAATCAGAATGGCCCGTCTTCCAATACACCGTCCGCGCTCATCTGTGCGTAAAGCAAGCCTTCGCGCAGGCCGCGGTCTGCCACCGAAAGGCGATCGGTGGGCCAACATCTGAGCAGTGCCTGCAAGATGGCCGAGCCGGACATGATCAGGGCCTGCCGATCATCGCCAATCCGGGGATCCCTGCGCCGTCCCTGAGGGCCGAGCTCCAGATAGCCGCGGATCACTTTGTCGATCTGATCGCTGGTCATGCGCAGCCCATCGACCTTGGTTCGGTCATAACGCTTCAGACCCAAGTGAGAGGCCGCGACGGTGGTGACCGTGCCGCTGGTGCCGACGATCTGGAAGCCTTCGCGGGCTTGCTCATCCTTGTAAGGCGCAAAGTCAGCCAGGTTCTCTTCGAAGAACCAACTCATCAGGGCAAAGCGCGCAGCATCGTCTTCGACGTCATTGAACTGATCCCGCAAGGTGGCAACACCCAGCGGGACGCTGATCCAGTCGACGACCTTGGCAGCAGGGAAGGGGCTGTCGGCGGTGTGGAAGCCATTGTGCAACCGCATGATCGCCGCCGGACGGTCGCGGCGCGGAACGGATGAGATGTCGATCCACACCAGCTCGGTCGAGCCGCCGCCGATATCTACCACCAGCAACTGTTCGGTCTTGGTGGACACCAGAGGTGCGCAGGAAATCACGGCCAGACGCGCTTCTTCCTCGGGCTGGATGATTTCGAGCGTCAGGCCGGTTTCACGTCGCACTTGCCGGATGAAATCACGCGAGTTCTTGGCTCGGCGGCAAGCCTCGGTTGCGATCAGGCGCATGCGCTTGACCTTGTTGCGTTTCAGCTTTTGCTGGCAGATCCGAAGGGCCTGAACGGTCCGCGACATAGACGCCCGCGACAGTCGTCCGGTACGTTCCAGACCGGCGCCCAACTGCACCGATTTGGAGAAGCTGTCTACCACATGAAACCCGCTGCCCTTGGGCTGGGCTATCAACATGCGGCAGCTATTTGTTCCCAGATCCAGTGCCGCATAGAGTGCATCCGGATCGGGTCTTGCCGGCGCGGGGCTTTCGACCGCCTTCGGGAACGCGCCCGCACCTTTGGGACGCTTGGGCGCCATTCGTCACGCCCTCCGATTTTCGAGTTAGTTTGACCCTAGGCGGCGTATCGCCGACGCGCAAGTGATTTCAGTTTTGAAATTACCTGGACTGTCACACTGAGTTCATACTGAAATGCGAATTCCGTGCTGATCCCCTGATCGGGATTCCTTACAAGCTCTCAGCCAGATACGGAGACTGCCATGAAAGATGAGCGCACCCTGACATTCGATGAATTTGACGAAGTTGTGAATCCACGTCCGGAAGAATGCGAATTTGACCGCGTGGTCGAACGTGCGTTGTCGCGTCGCGGCTTTCTGGGCGGCGTTCTGGCAGTGGGTAGCTTCACGGCTGTTGGCGGCTCGCTTATTCCATCGGGTGCGCGCGCTGCGACGGACCGGTTCTCGTTCGAGGCGATCCCTGTTTCCACCGCGGACGACGTGATTGTACCTGCTGGCTACAAGGCCGAAGTCATGGTGCGCTGGGGTGATCCGCTGTGGTCCGACGCGCCCGAATTTGATCATGCGACGCGTGGCACCGCCGCCAGTCAGGAACGCGCCTTTGGTGACAACACCGATGGGCAGGACGTTTTCTTCCATGACGGTCATGTTCTGCTGGTTGTGAACAACGAATACACCAACCGCGATATCCTGTGGGGCAACAATCCGGATGCCAAGGCGGCCTCGGATGACGATGTTGCGAAGGGCATGATGGCGCACGGTGTCACCGTGGTTGAGATTGCGAATACCGACGGCACATGGGGTATCGTTAAGGACAGCCCATATAACCGCCGCATCACACCGCAGACCGATATGGCCATTACCGGTCCGGCGGCAGGTCACGATCTGATGAAAACTGCTGCAGATCCGTCGGGTACCACTTCCAAAGGTACCTGGAACAACTGCGGCAACGGCATGACACCGTGGGGCACCTATCTGGCCTGTGAAGAGAACTTCAACGGCTACTTCTCGGCAGAAGATGAAAATCATGAGGTCAGCGCCGAGCTGAAGCGCTATGGCGTTTCATCGAAGGACTGGGGCTATGGCTGGGCCAAGATCGACGACCGGTTCGACGTCTCGAAAAACCCCAATGAACCGAACCGTGCCGGTTACGTGGTTGAGATCGATCCGACCGATCCGAACTCGACCCCGCGCAAACTGACCGCCTTGGGTCGTTTCAAGCATGAGAATGCCGAAACCATCGTCAACAATGATGGTCGCGTCGTTGTCTATATGGGCGATGATGAACGGGGTGAGTTCCTGTATCGTTTCGTTTCGGATGGCGTTTATGCCGCTGGGGTTGATACCAACGCTCTGCTGGAAAACGGAACTCTGTCAGTTGCCAAGTTCAACGACGATGGTACGGGTGAGTGGCTGGAGCTGACACCTGAGACAACCGGTCTTGCTTCACTTGCCGAAGTCAGCATCCACACGCGTCAGGCGGCCTCGACCGTTGGGGCCACTACCATGGATCGGCCCGAGTGGGTTGCGGCCAACCCGAACGCACCCGAGGTCTACTGCTGTTTGACCAACAACAAGAACCGTGGCGTGAAGCCGAATGCTGGCGGTGACGACACCTCGGCTAATGGCCCGAACCCGCGTGACGCCAATCATTATGGCCAGATCGTGCGTTGGCGCCCGGACGGCGGTGACCACACAGCGCCGGGCTTTGGCTGGGACCTGTACGTGCTGGCAGGAAACCCAACCGTGCATCAGGACGCTTATGCGGGTTCGGATAACGTCAATGCCGATAACATGTTCAACTCGCCCGATGGCCTGAAATTCGACAGCAATGGCCTGCTGTGGATCCAGACCGATGGCAACTATGGCAACGAAGGGGACTTCGTAGGGCAGGGTAACAACCAGATGTTGGCCGGTGATCCGGTCACCGGGGAAATCCGTCGCTTCCTAGTTGGCCCGAACGAATGTGAGGTCACCGGCCTAAGCTGGTCGCCGGATCGCCGTACCATGTTTGTGGGCATTCAGCACCCGGGCGAGGATGGCAACAGCCATTGGCCCGAAGGTGGTGACGCGGTGCCGCGTTCGGCCATTATTGCGATTACCCGCGAAGATGGCGGTTTGGTCGGTTAAACCGATTTCCACCCTTGAAACGCCCCGGATGGCTTATGCCGTCCGGGGTTTTTTCTTTTTATGAAGGGCATTCACAGAGATATTGAGAAATTTGCTATGCGTGTTTGCCCAGGAATTGGCTAAAAGCCCGGAAGACTGGCGTAACGAAAAGGTCGTTTGAAAAGCGTCGGGTGTCGAAAATCGACCGACCCGAGCTCACATTGAAGTTTAGAACCGCTCCATCGGGTTAGAAGGAATCACAGCAATGCCTGACGTCACCATCGTATACTGGCGCGACATTCCCGCTCAGGTCATCGTCGGCAAAGGCCGCCGTGGTGCCAAGCGGCAACTGGAAGAACGGTTCGAGCAAGCCATCGACCGGGCAGCCATGAAGGTGAACGCAAAGGACAGTGATGCCTACCTGGCAGAATGGCGCAAGGCCGAGCCTTTTGCGGTTGAGGGCGACCCGTCCGAGATTGCCGAGGCCGAAGCTGTGCGCCTTGAAGCTGAATACGATCAGGACCGCATCAAAGCGCTGATCGCGAACGACGGTTGGGCATGAGCCCCAAATCTTTATGGGAGGCCGCGATGGCTTTGCTGAACTTCAAGAAACGTGATGCGGCCGCGAAGGCCCCGGTGAACCCGACTGTCGAAGCCTTCCTGCAAGGCTATTCGATCGAGGTGATGCCGCGTACCGCAGAAAAGGTCGAGGATTTCCGCGCGTTGTTGCCGGAAGGTACCCGTGTCTACATTGCCCATATCGAGGCCACACCGATCGAAGACATGGTGAAAACCGCCAAACGTATCGCCGACGAAGGCTATCCCGTGATGCCGCACTTCCCGGCGCGGATCATCAAAGACGCTGCGACGCTGGAGAACTGGATTTCCATGTATCAGGGCGAAGCAGGGGTTGAGCAGGCGCTGCTGCTGGCGGGTGGGGTTGCAAACCCGCACGGTGATTTCGACAGCTCGATGCAATTGCTGGAAACCGGTCTTTTTGACAAGGCGGGGTTCAAGCATCTGCATGTGGCTGGTCACCCGGAAGGCAACAAAGACATTGACCCCGACGGTTCGACAAAGAACGTCGACGACGCGCTGCGCTGGAAACAGAAGTTCTCGGAAACCACCGACGCCGAAATGGCGCTGGCGACACAGTTTGCCTTTGATGCCAAACCGATCATCGCTTGGGCGGATAGTCTGAAAGAAGCGGGCATCGACCTGCCGATTCACATCGGCATCGCTGGCCCCGCCAAGCTTCAGACCCTGATCAAGTTCGCCATCGCCTGCGGCGTCGGCCCGTCGCTCAAGGTTCTGCAGAAGCGTGCCATGGATGTCTCGAAGCTGCTGCTGCCTTATGAGCCGACAGACGTGCTGACCGAACTGGCGAACCACAAAGCTGCGAACCCCGACTTCAACATCACCAAAGTGCACTTCTTCCCGCTGGGTGGTATCAAGACCAACGCCAACTGGGCGATTGAAAACGGCGGCGCTTCGGCAAAGCCTGTAAACTCCTAAGGACCGGACATGACCCGTACAGTCGTTGAATCAAAAACAAAAACTGCCGTTCTGGGCTTTGACGAACCGTTCTGCGTGATCGGTGAACGGATCAACCCGACTGGCCGCAAGAAGCTGGCGGCCGAGCTGGAAGCAGGCGATTTCTCGACCGTCGAGAAAGACGCCATCGCTCAGGTTGCTGCAGGCGCAACCGTTCTGGATATCAATGCGGGTGTTGTTTACAACTCGAACCCCAACCCGAACGAGACCGAGCCGCCTCTGATGACCAAAATTGTCGAGCTGGTGCAGGGGCTGGTCGAAGTGCCTCTGTGCATCGACTCATCGGTTCCCGGTGCGCTTGAGGCAGGTCTGGAAGCTGCCGAGGGTCGCCCGCTGCTGAACTCGGTCACGGGTGAGGAAGAGCGTCTGGAACTGGTTCTGCCGCTGGTCAAGAAATACAACGTGCCGGTTGTGGCGATCTCGAACGACGACACCGGTATTTCGGAAGACCCCGATGTGCGGTTCGACGTGGCCAAGAAGATCGTTGAGCGTGCCGCCGATTTCGGCATCCCTGCGCACGACATCGTGGTTGATCCGCTGGTCATGCCAATTGGCGCGATGGCAACCGCCGGCAATCAGGTATTTGCTCTGGTCCGCCGTCTGCGCGAAGAATTGGGCGTAAACACCACTTGCGGTGCATCGAACATCTCGTTCGGTCTGCCAAACCGACACGGCATCAACAATGCGTTCCTGCCGATGGCGATGGGTGCAGGCATGACCTCGGCGATCATGAACCCGGTCGCTCTGCCGGTCGGTCCCAAGAAACTGGCCGAGAAAAAGGCCGAGGTCGAAGCCAAGGGCATCGTTCTACCTGCGGATATGGATGATGAAACGTTCTGCCAGCTGTTCGGCCTTGGCTCGACCAAGCCGCGCGCGGGCAAAGAGATGGAGGCCATCCGTGCCGCGAACTTGCTGACCAACAATGACCCGCATGGCGGTGAGTGGATCAGGTTCAACAAAGCGCCTGACGAAGCAGGTGCCGCCGCTGGTGGTGGCCGCCGCGGAGGTGGTCGTCGTCGTCGCGCGTGATCCTGAATTGCTGAAATTGAAAGGCCGGGCCCAGCGCCCGGCCTTTTTCGTTTTGACACGGATCAAGATTTTACTCTGTCGAAGCCACGAAAACACTAGTCGTTGGGTGAGGGTCACATAAGTGCAACGCCAGTTCTCTTGGAGTTCATTGATCCTTGATCGAATTTCGCTTCAATCATTTAAATTCTAAGAGATTGGTTGGAACTCGTTGACAATTAACGGCCCCGGGCAGTTATTGGTGGCGCTAGGGTTTCAAATGGTGTTGCCGATATGGTTTCATGAGATTTCACGTGACCAAGATAGTCTGATGGATTGCCCCTCAAAACGCGCATCTGGTGTTGTACCAAGCGGAGCAAGTTTGCATGAAGAGATCAAGGAACATCAACTTGAATAATTTGTTCCTGATAAACGAATTACGCGGAGTTATAATTTGTTTAGAGTAATTATAGTTAACGGTTTGCTAATTGGACTTGTTTTGATTGCGGCAGAACTTCTATTTGGAACTTGGTTCTCTGAGAAGCATGCTATGATGAAGTTCACCCAGGTTAGAAACTTCAAAAATGTACAAGATAATCCAGTTCACGTCGGTAAATCTACGATCACGTATACCCGTGACTCATTTGGATTTCGTGGATTGGAGGGGGACGTATCAGAAATTGATATTTTGACGGTTGGCGGTTCCACGACCGATCAGAGATGGATTGACGATTCAGAGACCTATCAAGCCACCCTGCGCGAGTTGTTTGCTGATGATGGCAAGGATGTTTCGATCGCCAATGCAGGTATTGATGGTCAGTCAACCTTCGGGCATATGGCCAACTTCACGTCCTGGTTTAATAAAATACCAGGTCTCAGTGCACGCTACGTGCTATTTTATGTTGGAATAAACGATCTTCTCAAGTCTGAGCCTGAATCTTCGTATGATGTGGTTGCGCTGGAAGATAGCACCTATAACGATCTGAAGGCATTTATCAAAGACAAGTCGATATTCTATCAATTGTATAGAATATCGAGAACTGCTCTTTCTGAAGAACATGCACTTAACGAACTAAACAGGACGAATATCGCTGATCACGAACCTCTTGTAACAGAGCCGCTGATTTCTGCCCCTTTGTCTGATATTTTCAGTACTTCACTGGATAGCTACGCCGAGCGCATCTCTGAATTAGACCGAATGACCCGTGAATTCGGTGCAGAGCCGATTTTTGTCACGCAGAGAAGTGCCCGATGGGACCGTCGCGATGGGAAAATTTTTGGCATCGCCAAATACGAGCCAGATTTCTTCGAATTGGTTCGTCAGCAACTACCGGAAGAATTTCAAACATTGAACGGTGTCGATTTCTATCGGATTGAACGTGCTTTGGCGGAAGCACAAATGGAAGAGTGTGAGAAACTGGGTGCCATTTGCCTCGATCTTTTGACAGAAATTGAGTTTAACCTAGCGATGGATTTCTATGATCCAATCCACACTACCGCGCTCGGTTCACGGGCAATAGGTGAGTACCTTTATTCTAAGCTTCAAAATCTTGATTTGGATTGATTGCAGGTCATTTGTTGGTTTGAACAGAAGCTGGTGGGCGTAGGTTCAGAACTAGTGATTTGAGAAGGATTCTTGTTGCGTGGTTTGCAAACCAAGCGGCGAACATCTTTGTTTGTTTCCGTTTGGATTCGACTTGTTAGTGTTGAGAATACTTATCAACAGATCGCTTCTATGCGTGTAAATATGCAAACCAATTGACCGATATATGCTGATGTTGGGCGGCGAAATATCCGGATAAGATCTAAGTCCAATGTCTTGCCGCTCGTCGTCGAGTTGATTGCGATAGGACCACGGTGCACCAGCCCGCGCTTCAATTAGATACTGTCATCTTCCACCTGGATGATAAGTTCGGAACTTACATATGATTTCTCTTGTGTGGAAAGGTGGTTGATGCTTCGCGAAATATTTTTTGCCCTACGCATATGATACTTGAACTAAAGTTGTGATCGTTTGCGAAAATCTGCTGCCAACTGACACAGACGACGTTTGCCAAAAATGCAGCATTCATTTCGACTTACAAAAACTTTCTATTATAACACGGTATGCGCTACGCGGCCCATTTTCCGTCCATCACTGGGCCACACGCGCCTGTAGCAGGTTTATCACAGCAGGGATCTTCACGCCTTCGGACGTTTGGTATGCTTTGAATTCTTCGGCAACGGCATCGACGATAGCGTCGACATCCGTTTGCATGCCCTCGAAATGAGCGACAACCCGCGCCGCCGGGCCAACGCGGGTGCACAACAAGGCTGCGTCCGCCACGGTCTTTGGGCCAGAGAGCATCAAGGGGATCGCCTCGACCCTTATATCCGTCAATCCGGCAGAGGACATAAGACCTGCGACTCTGTCGCGGTCGTGAAAGGCCAACGGCCCCGGCGCGTTTCGGTCTACCTTAGGAGGTTGGCCCAATCGTTTGACAGCAGCGACATGCGGTATTTTGAACCACGGGTTTTCAGACAGACCGCCCCAGGCCGCGAATGTCATTTGTCCGCCGGGCTTCAGCGCGCGTGCCATATTTGCAAAGGCCGCAACCGGGTCTGAGAAGAACATGACTCCAAAGCGCGAGATCATGGCGTCGCAGTTGTTTGTCCCCAGATCAGCGACCTGTGCATCGGCATATTGAAACGCCAGATTGGAATGTTGGGCACGGGCCGCGCGGTTGCGCGCCCGTTCCAGAAACTGTTCCGAAATATCGACACCCAGCACATGGCCGTCGGAACCAACCTGCTGTGCGGCCCGCAGTGCGCTAGCTCCGGTGCCGCAGCCGATGTCGATGACGCGCATTCCATCGGACAATGCGGCGCGGTCAAGGACCAGATCCAGAACGGGAGTGAAGAGGTGATCCAGTTGATCTTCGAAAGTCAGCCAGCGCGTGCCCATTTCGGACTTGCCCCAGAACTCTTCCTGATCTCCGTTGATCGTCAGCATGTTGCCCTCCGCCGTTTGGGGCGACTATGACCTCCTGCGACGTCGACGACCAGACTTTTCCTCATCCCCGCCGCCGGTGTTGAAGGATGGCGCAGGCAGGGTGACGACTTGCGCCAGTTCGGGGAACGGATCGGTTTTGTGCGGGATCGCGTTGGCGGCGACGAAATGGTCCTGGAACTTGGGCTCGATGGCGGTTTCGACCTTGGTAATTTCTCGCACGACGCGCTCGATTTTGGCGCGTGATCCGATGTTACACAGCGCAATCCGCGCGCCGGTTCCGGCGGCGTTGCCCGCGCTTGAGACCTTGTCCAGCGGCGCGTCAGGGATCATGCCCAGCACCATCGCGTGTTTGGTCGAAATATGAGCACCAAATGCACCGGCCAGAACGACACGATCGACCCGGTCGACCTCCATTTCATCCATGAGCAGGCGCGCACCGGCGTAGAGCGCGGATTTGGCCAGCTGGATTGCGCGGATGTCGCCTTGGGTAACGGTGATGCGCGGTCCGCCTTCGGCGCTCGCATCGTGGATCAAATAGGCATGGGTGCGCCCTTCGGGAACGCAGCGCGCGGTGCCTGTCTGCTCAGGGGATCCGATCAGGCCGCTCTCGTCGAGCAGGCCAGCGATACGCATTTCGGCCACGGCTTCGATAATGCCCGATCCGCAGATGCCAGTGATGCCGGTGGTGGCGATGTCCTGATCGAACCCGTCCTCGTCCGACCATTTCTCGGACCCGATCACGCAGAAGCGAGGTTCTTTGGTGACAGGATCGATCTCAATCCGTTCAATCGCACCGGGCGCGGCGCGCTGGCCCGAGCTGATCTGCGCACCCTCGAATGCAGGGCCGGTGGGCGAAGAACAGGCCAGAACGCGGTGGGTGTTGCCCAGCAAGATTTCCGCATTGGTACCGACGTCGACAATCAGAACGAGGTCGTCGGATTTGCCGGGTTCTTCGGACAGGGCGACGGCGGCACAGTCCGCGCCGACGTGGCCTGCGATACAGGGCAGGATATAGACCTGCGCGCGCGGGTTCATGGCGGTCAGGTCCATCTCGCGCGCGGGCAGGGACATGCTTTCGGACGTGGCCAGCGCAAACGGGGCTTGCCCCAACTCGACCGGGTCCAGACCCAGCAGCAGGTGGTGCATCACCGGGTTACACACAAACACGGTCTCGACGATCAGCGCGGCGTCGATTCCGGCTTCTTCGGCGATCGAAGTGGTCAGGTCATTGATCGCCTCACGCACGGCCTTCGTCATCTCCTGATCGCCGCCGGGGTTCATCATGGCGTATGAAACGCGGCTCATCAGGTCTTCGCCGAAGCGGATTTGAGGGTTCATCAGGCCCGACGACGCTTTGACCTCACCGGTTTCCAGATCCGTCAGATGCGCCGCAATGGTTGTTGAGCCAAGGTCGATGGCCAGACCATACAGGCCTTGCTCGTGCAGACCGGGCCAGATTTCGACAATACGGGCCACGTCATCCTTGTGGCCTTTGTGGACGGCCACGGTGACCTCCCACTTACCCTTGCGCAGCACGGGCTGCAGCTTGGACATCAGGGACAGATCAGCGGTGACGGCTTCAATGTTCCATTGCTGGCGTAGGGCGCGTTCCAGCCGCTCCAGATCGCCGGTAGGGGAATGCATGTCAGGCTCTTCCACCACGACGAAATAGAGCCGCGTGGCCGGGTCCATGATGATCGCACGCGCAGCTGCGGCCTTGCGGACGACCTGACGGTGGACCTGGCTTTCGGGTGGGACGTCGATCACCACATCACCCTGTACCGACGCCTGGCAGCCCAGTCGGCGACCCGGCTTCAGACCGCGTTTGTCGTCATAACGCTGCTCGACCGCATTCCACTCGCTCAGGGCGTCCTCGGAAACGGTGACACCGTGTTTGGGGAACTCGCCATAGCTGGGGGTGATCTGGCATTTGGAACAGATGCCGCGCCCGCCGCAGACCGAATCCAGATCAACGCCCAACTGACGTGCTGCGGTCAGAATCGGCGTGCCGATGGGAAAGTGCCCGCGTTTGCCGGAAGGGGTGAAGACGACAAGAGGATCGGTGGTCATGAAAGGCCTGCCTTTGTATTCGCGCGTATGCCGCGGAAGATATGGGTTTGAGCGAAAAGGGAAAGGGCATTCAGCGGCACGTTTTGCATCGCTTGCGTCGTTTTCGGGCGCGGCAAAGCCCCGCATGGAAAAACAACTTGGGTTCAGGGCTTTCCCTCGGGTGAAATCCATGTAATAGGGTCACCGCCAAACGGGCTTTTGCATGGGGTTTTCAGATGCAGATTCGTGAGGCACTCACCTTCGACGACGTTCTCCTGGTTCCGGGCGCATCTTCAGTGCTTCCGGCTACGGCAGATACCACCACGCGCGTGACGCGTGAGATTACCATGAACATTCCGCTGCTCAGCTCGGCGATGGACACGGTGACCGAGGCGCGCATGGCCATTGCAATGGCGCAGGCCGGGGGTATCGGTGTTGTCCACAAGAACCTTTCGGTCGAAGAACAGGCGCGCGAGATTCGCCGGGTTAAACGGTTCGAATCCGGCATCGTTTACAACCCGGTGACGCTGCGGGCGGATCAGACACTGGCGGATGCGCAGGCTTTGGTCGAGCGGTATAACTTCACCGGTTTCCCTGTCGTTGACGGCGACGGGCGGGTCGTCGGCATCGTGACGAACCGGGACATGCGCTTTGCAACCTCGGACGATACGCCGATCAAGGCGATGATGACCTCGGACAACCTCGCGATGCTGCAAGAACCCGCCGATCTGGAAGAAGCCAAAAGCCTGATGCGGGCCCGCCGGATCGAAAAGCTGTTGGTTGTCGACGGTAGTGGCAAACTGACCGGCCTGCTGACCCTGAAAGACACTGAACAGGCCGTGCTGAACCCCACTGCTTGCAAAGACCACCTGGGTCGTCTGCGGGTGGCCGCGGCGACCTCTGTGGGTGATGCCGGCTTTGAACGGTCCGAGCAACTGGTGGATTCCGGCGTCGATATTATCGTTGTGGATACTGCACATGGCCATTCTCAAGGGGTTCTGGATGCGGTGAAACGCGCCAAGATGCTGTCGAATGAGGTGCAGATTATTGCAGGCAATGTTGCCACCGCCGAAGCGACCAAGGCGCTGATTGATGCTGGCGCGGATGCGATCAAGGTGGGCATCGGACCGGGCTCCATCTGTACGACAAGGATGGTTGCGGGTGTCGGGGTGCCTCAGCTGACGGCAATCATGGATTGTGCTGCCGCGGCAGGTGACGTTCCTGTAATTGCGGATGGCGGTATCAAATTCTCGGGCGATTTTGCCAAAGCAATCGCGGCGGGAGCCTCTTGCGCCATGGTCGGCTCGATGATTGCGGGCACCGATGAAAGCCCGGGTGAGGTGATCCTGTATCAGGGTCGCTCGTTCAAATCCTATCGCGGCATGGGAAGTTTGGGCGCAATGGCGCGTGGCTCGGCGGACCGATACTTCCAGAAGGACGCGGCCAACGACAAGCTGGTGCCTGAGGGGATAGAGGGGCAGGTGCCCTATAAGGGATCGGCCAGCGCAGTTGTCCATCAACTGGTCGGCGGCTTGCGTGCGGCGATGGGCTATACCGGATGTGCGACGGTGGACGAGATGCGAAAGAACTGCAACTTCGTCAAAATCACAGGCGCGGGTCTGAAGGAAAGCCATGTGCACGATGTTCAGATCACGCGGGAAAGCCCGAACTATCGCGTGATGTGATCGGGCCTGATCAGGATCGGAGCCAACGATGACCCCGGCAGCGCGCGTGCAGGCCGCGATTGAGATACTGGATCAGATACTGTCTGGTGCGCCTGTCGAAAAGGCGCTGACGGGCTGGGCCAGGCAGAGCCGTTTTGCGGGCTCAAAGGATCGCGCGGCGGTCCGTGATCACGTGTTTGGCGCGCTTCGTTGCAAACGGTCTTTCGCGGCGTGTGGCGGCGCAGAGACAGGGCGCGGGTTGATGATCGGCGCGTTCCGCTCGTCGGGTGGTGATCCCGCTCAACTATTCACGGGTGAACGGTTTGCGCCTGCACCGATCTCCGACGGTGATCAAGCGCGGGTGTTCCAGTCAGAGGCCGAGCGCTTGGATATCCCCGAATGGCTCTGGCCTGAATTTCAGCAGGCATTGGGCGATGAGGCCGAGGCCGCCGCCATCGCGCTGCAATCTCGCGCACCCGTGCATCTGCGCGTCAACAGAGCAAAGGTAGAGCGTGAAGATGTGATCCGTCTACTCTCAGAGGGCGGCATTCAGACAAGCGCACATCCCGCTTGTGATACCGCGCTTGAGGTCGCAGAGGGGGAGCGCAAGATCGCGCAGAGCGATGTTTATAAGAGGGGGCTCGTTGAGTTGCAGGATGCTGCAAGTCAGGCGGTCGTCGCGGCGCTCGACCTTCAGCCCGGTATGCGGGTTCTGGATTATTGTGCAGGCGGGGGCGGTAAAACGCTGGCGCTGGCGGCTTCGAAGGGCGTGCAGGTCTTTGCCCACGATGCCAATCCCGGTCGTATGCGCGATCTGCCTGCCCGAGCGTCAAGAGCGGGTGCAGAGGTGACTATTTTGCAATCGGACCAGCTGGCTCAACAAGCGCCGTTCGATATCGTTTTGACGGACGTGCCGTGTTCGGGCAGCGGTTCCTGGCGGCGGGCGCCCGCCGGGAAGTGGGCGCTGACGCCCGAGCGTTTGAGAGATCTTTCCAGCATTCAGGCAGACATTCTGCGAGATGTGTCACCCCTGGTTGCCGCACGCGGCGTGCTGGCCTACGCCACCTGTTCTATGCTGACTGTTGAGAATGATGCAGTGGTCGACAGGTTTCTTAAGGACTACCCTGAGTGGCAATCGGGTCTGCGCAGATCGTGGCTAGTTTCCCACGGAACGGATGGATTCTACACCGCGCACTTGACGCGATCTTGATTATATAAAATCAACCATAGGCAGTTCACGCCGTGATTTTGTTAAGCGGCAGTTAACCATTGCGGGCCGATATTGGTCAAAAATTGACTTAACATGAGCTGTTTATGTCCAGTATTTCTGCTGTTTTTTCCAGTGGCTCAGAGCGATGGAGTGGTGCGCGTGCGCGATATGCCTCACTCGGGGTGATCGCCATCGTTTTGTGCGTGCTCTCGCTGTTCGGGCAGTTGCCGCGGCCTTGGAACGTCATGGCCGCAACGATCGGGGTTTCCTTTCTGTCGGTCGGAACTCTTGAGATCGCGCGCGCTTGGTTTTCACGCCGATCGGAACTGCAGGCGCTTACATATCTTTCAACATACCTGAATCATCAGGGCGCGACCTGCTTGGTGGCAGATGCAACCGGACGCGTCCTGATCGCTAATGAATGTGCTGCGGCGCGTTATAAGGCAGCCGCAGGCATTCGTTTGGAAGACTGCCTACGATCTGCTGTGGCCAACCCAGCAGCTGTTTTGCTCAGCCTTCAAACTCTCGCCAAGGCAAAGGGGTTCGCGCGGAGAGAAATCGTTACACGTGGGCAATCGGTATCGATTGAGGTGTCGATGTTGAACGAAGATCGGTTTTGCTGGCGCATCTCACTGGGTGCTGGCAGCTTCTGGAATGATCTTGAGGTTCCGATCATGACCGTAGGACGCGACAATGTCGTGCTGGACCTGAACAAAAGCGCAGTTGATTTGCTAGGCAAATCTCCCGCTACGGCTGATCAGGTGCTTTCCAACGACGGTCGCGATGGCATCCAACAGATGGAGACGGAGAGTGGAAAAAGACGCGTGATTGTCTCAACTCTGCGGAAGAGAGAGTCATCCCGTGAACTTCTGATGATACCGCTTGAGAATGCAGAGCCTGCACCCGATCTGGCCTCGTTCGCTGATCTGCCTGTTCCAATCATGCGGCTGTCTCCCGAAGGGGAGATCCTTGAGGCCAACCCTCTTGCACGACAATTGATCGGCGAGATCAGGCCGGGATGTGCAAATCTTGAGGCAATGATGCAGGGGCTGGGATATCCAATCCGGGATTGGCTGACCCGCGCGATGGAGCAGGATGCTGGGCCGCGCTCCGAATTCCTGCGTCTGACACGGCGAGACAGAGAGGTTTTCGTGCAAGTCACTCTCTCGCGAATACAGCGTGAAGGGCAGGCTGGTCTGATTGCTGTTCTGAATGATGCGACCGAGCTCAAGACGCTTGAAGCGCAGTTTGTGCAAGGACAGAAGATGCAGGCGGTGGGGCAGCTTGCTGGCGGCGTTGCGCATGACTTTAACAACCTTCTGACTGCGATTTCAGGTCATTGCGACCTGTTGCTGTTACGTCATGATCAGAACGATCCGAACTATGGTGACCTGGTGCAGATCAATCAGAATGCCAACCGTGCGGCGGCCTTGGTCAGTCAGTTACTGGCGTTTTCGCGCAAACAAACCTTGCGCCCCGAGACGCTGGATTTGCGTGATACCATCTCGGATCTGATCCACTTGCTGAACCGGCTAGTGGGCGAGAAAGTGAGGCTGGCACTCAGCCACGACCCTGTTCTGAAACCCGTATGTGCAGACAAGCGTCAGCTTGAGCAGGTACTGATGAATCTCGTGGTGAATGCCCGGGATGCGATGCCGGAAGGTGGAGAGATTCGGATCGAGACTGAAGTCTTATCTCTGGACCGGCCCTTTACGCGTGACCGGGCAACCGTCCAGCCCGGAGAATATGTCACAGTCAAGGTGATCGACAGTGGTGTGGGAATACCCGCGGACAAGCTGCAAAAAGTGTTCGAACCTTTCTACACGACCAAACGCACAGGCGAAGGTACAGGGCTTGGCCTGTCTACCGTTTATGGAATTGTGAAGCAAACCGGAGGGTTCATTTTCGTCGACAGCGTGCGGGGAAAAGGCACCGAATTTACTGTCCTATTGCCGGTGGCGGCTGCGATTGAAGCCACTGAGCCTGAGGTGCCCATCGTTCAGGAAGAACAAGTCGCACGGCAGGGCGAAGGTGTGGTTCTGCTGGTCGAAGACGAAGCGCCGGTTCGGGCCTTTGCAACGCGGGCTTTGCGGCTGAAAGGCTATACGGTGCTCGAAGCGGAATCAGCCGAGGACGCGCTGCATCTTCTCGAAGACCCCGATTTGTCTGTGGATGTTTTTGTCACCGATGTGGTCATGCCGGGCATGGACGGTCCGACCTGGGTACGCGAAGCCCGACAGTCGCGCCCGGATGTCAAAGTTGTCTTTATGTCTGGCTACACCGAAGGGGCCTTTGGCGAATCCGGGCCTGAAATCGAGAACTCGACCTTCCTACCCAAACCTTTCTCACTCACGCAGTTGACCGAGGCTGTGTTCCAACAGCTGAGTTAACGCGCAGATTGATGCAGGGTGAATTCAGCCGCGTTTAACGATCGAAAGCGCTGTTCAGTTTGCGCTGACATATCTAACGGTCGGTCTGGTGAGACATTCTCGGATGTCAGATGGATTTCGCAGTCCAGACGATCCTGGAGAAACGCCAGTATCTGGTCCTGATTCTCGTATTTGAATAGATGAGTGACCCCGGCACCGTTACTGCGCGGTCTGAAAAAATCGGATTGGCATCCGACATCCGCAAATGCCGGGCGTGGCGTGTTCATATAGGCGTTGAGGAATTCGTCGAAACTCAGACTTTGCGTTGAATAAGGGTGTCCCGCGCGCTCGGACCGGGTGCGGTACCGATACCAACTGCCCAGCCAATCGATGGGCTCGCGGACCACAGCCATCACCTCCATCTCGGTGTCGAACATCTTGCGGAACATTGTTTGAAAGAACCGGTCAAAGCGGCGCATGTTCGCGTGTTTCAGATCCGTCGGACCAGAGACGACGATATCGGCCCGGTCGCGTAATGCGGTCTGATAGGCGGTGCTGCCGGTTTTGGGAACGGATAAAAGCGCCAGACGCTCTTTGTAAAACACAAGCATTTATCTTTTCTCTTCAACGCTTTTCGTGTCGCAGATTGTCGTAAACGACTCTTTAACACAATTGCTCAACAGTGGGTTTCATAAGTTTTAGTTGAAATGTTCTCTTTTTGGTCCCATAAGGAACAAGAGGCGAACAAAGCAGCGATTGCCGCCCGTCAAAGGGTGTGACAAAAGGGATAGTGACAGGACAATGGCGGATCTTCTGACAATGAGCGACAAGAAAAACGCAGACAAGCAAAAGGCGCTCGACAGCGCGCTGGCGCAGATCGAACGGCAGTTCGGCAAGGGCTCGATCATGAAGCTTGGCGAGGATGCCAAGCAGGATATCGATGCAAGCTCGACCGGCTCGCTGGGGTTGGATATTGCGCTGGGAATCGGTGGTTTGCCGATGGGGCGAATTGTTGAGATTTACGGACCCGAAAGCTCGGGTAAGACAACGCTGACATTGCATTGCATTGCAGAACAGCAGAAACGCGGTGGTGTTTGTGCCTTCGTCGATGCGGAACACGCGCTGGACCCGCAATATGCACGCAAGCTGGGCGTTGATTTGGATGAGTTGCTGATCTCGCAACCCGATACCGGCGAACAGGCGTTGGAGATCACCGATACGCTGGTGCGGTCGGGCGCGGTAAACATGGTCGTGGTCGACTCGGTGGCGGCGCTGACGCCGAAATCTGAGCTTGAAGGCGATATGGGTGACAGCAATGTGGGTGTTCAAGCTCGTCTGATGAGCCAGGCGATGCGGAAACTCACCGGCTCGATCAGCCGCTCGAACTGCATGGTGATCTTCATCAACCAGATTCGGATGAAGATCGGTGTAATGTTCGGCAGCCCGGAGACCACCACCGGCGGTAATGCTCTGAAATTCTACAGCTCGGTCCGTCTGGATATCCGCCGCATCGGTGCGATCAAGGATCGTGACGAAGTGGTCGGCAACCAGACCCGCGTGAAAGTCGTCAAGAACAAGGTCGCGCCTCCGTTCAAGCAGGTTGAATTCGACATCATGTATGGCGAAGGCATCAGCAAGATGGGCGAACTGCTGGATCTGGGCGTCAAGGCCGGTGTGGTCGAGAAATCGGGTTCGTGGTTCAGCTATGGGGATGAGCGGATCGGGCAGGGGCGTGAGAACGCCAAGCAGTATCTGCGCGACAACACCCGTGCTGCGCTGGAGATTGAGGACAAGATTCGTGCAGCCCACGGTCTGGATTTCGAGATGCCGCCCGAAGCGGAAGAGGACGATATCCTCGAAGCATAAGGAACGCTGACGGGAACTGCAGAAATCCTACGGCACCCCGATGGTGCTGAGAATACCTGGAACAGGGCGGTCCATCGGGGCCGCCTTGTTTCGTTCCGGGGTAGCCAATGCTGTGGACACTCCCGAGGTGGGGGGCTAAACCTTCGCAGACCCTAGTGAATGCGCGTCGAGAGAGCCCAAATGCCCACGCTGAACGATATCCGATCAACCTTTCTGAATTACTTCGCCAAGCAAGGCCATGAAGTTGTGGCGTCCAGCCCGCTTGTCCCGCGCAATGACCCGACGCTGATGTTCGTGAACTCGGGCATGGTGCAGTTCAAGAACCTGTTTACTGGCCTCGAGACCCGGGACTATAGCCGCGCAACCACGGCACAGAAATGCGTGCGCGCCGGCGGTAAGCACAACGATCTGGACAATGTGGGCTATACCGCGCGTCACCATACGTTCTTTGAAATGCTGGGGAATTTCTCGTTCGGGGATTACTTCAAGCACGATGCCATCCCGTTTGCCTGGGAGTTGATCACCAAGGAATTCGGCATCGATAAGAACCGTCTGCTGACAACAGTCTATCACACCGATGATGAGGCGTTTGAAATCTGGAAGAAAGTCGGCGTGCCCGAGGACCGGATCATCCGCATCGCCACCAGTGACAATTTCTGGCAGATGGGCCCGACCGGCCCCTGCGGCCCGTGCACCGAAATTTTCTATGATCACGGCGATCACATCTGGGGTGGCCCTCCGGGCTCGGCCGAGGAAGATGGCGACCGGTTCATCGAAATCTGGAACATCGTTTTCATGCAGAACGAGCAGTTCGAGGACGGCTCGATGGTGGAACTCGACATGCAGTCCATCGACACCGGCATGGGGCTAGAGCGGATCGGTGCGTTGCTGCAAGGCAGCCACGACAACTATGACACAGATCTGTTCAAAACGCTGATTGAGGCGTCAGCAGATGCCACCGGCGTTGATCCTTATGGGGATCAGAACGTGCATCATCGGGTGATCGCGGATCACCTGCGCTCGACCTCGTTCCTGATTGCGGATGGGGTGATGCCCAGCAATGACGGGCGGGGTTACGTGTTGCGTCGGATCATGCGACGGGCCATGCGTCATGCACATCTGCTGGGCGCAAAGGATCCTGTCATGCACAGGCTGGTGCCGACGCTGGTGCAGCTGATGGGTGCGCAGTATTCCGAACTCGGTCAGGCTCAAGCTTTGATCGAAGAAACGCTTCTGCTTGAAGAGACGCGGTTCAAGCAAACCCTCGACCGTGGCCTCAAGCTGTTGGATGACGAGGTTGCAGGCCTGTCTGCAGGCGCAGCTTTGCCCGGTGACGCAGCCTTTAAACTCTATGACACATATGGTTTCCCGCTCGATCTAACACAGGATGCGCTGCGCGAGAAAGGCCTGACCGTTGATACCGATGGCTTTGATGCAGCGATGGCCGAGCAAAAGGCTAAAGCGCGCGCCGCTTGGGCCGGATCCGGCGAAGCAGCTGATCAGGCTGTGTGGTTTGACGTATTGGATACGGCAGGGGCCACCGATTTTCTGGGGTACGACACCGAGAAGGCCGAGGGGCAGATTGCCGCTCTGGTCGTAGATGGCGCGTTGGTCGACAAGATCGAGCAGGGCGGCACTGGATGGGCCATCGTTAACCAGACGCCTTTCTATGGTGAGGCTGGCGGCCAGGTCGGAGATTCAGGTGAGATCAGACGTCTGGAAGAGCGTGAGGATATCTCTCGCGTCGAAGACACAAAGAAATTCGCCGACGGCAAAGTCTATGCGCATAAAGTTACCGTGGAACGCGGTGCGCTGTCCAAAGGCGATGCGGTCGAACTTGAGGTCGATCACGCCCGTCGCACGGCCATTCGTGCCAACCATTCGGCCACGCACCTGCTGCATGAAGCCTTGCGAGAAACGCTTGGTGATCACGTTGCGCAGCGCGGGTCGCTGAACGCGGCCGAACGTCTGCGGTTCGACTTCAGTCACTCCAAGGCTCTGACCTTAGAAGAAATTCACAAGGTCGAGCGTGAGGTGAATGATTTCATCCGCCAGAATTCGGCGGTTGAAACTCGTATCATGACGCCCGATGACGCGCGCGCCTTGGGTGCGCAAGCGTTGTTTGGCGAGAAATACGGCGATGAAGTACGCGTTGTTTCTATGGGTAAGGCACCCACGGGCAAAGGGCAGGATGGTGAAACCTGGTCGATTGAGCTTTGCGGGGGCACTCATGTACGTCAGACCGGTGATATCGGCACGTTCGTGGTGCTGGGTGACAGTGCCAGCAGCGCGGGTGTCCGACGGATCGAGGCTCTGACCGGTGACGAAGCGTTCAAATATCTGTCGGCGCAGGATCATCGTTTGGGGACAATTGCGTTGGAGCTGAAGGCTCAACCGGATGATGTCGTCGCGCGTGTGAAATCCCTGCTGGATGAACGTAAAGCGCTGCAGAACGAGGTGGCTCAATTGCGCCGCGATTTGGCAATGGCCGGCGGTGCGGGGCAGGGTGGTGGCGCCGATGCCCGAGAGGTGAATGGCGTTGCATTTTTTGCCCAGTCGCTGACCGGTGTATCAGGCAAGGATTTGCCCGCGCTGATTGATGAACACAAAAGCCGTCTGGGATCGGGTGCAGTTCTGCTGATCGCTGACACGGGCGGCAAAGCGGCCGTGGCTGCGGGCGTGACCTCTGACCTGACGGACAAAGTGTCGGCAGTGGATCTGGTCAAGGCAGCGGTAACAGAACTGGGTGGCAAAGGCGGTGGTGGTCGGCCTGACATGGCGCAGGGCGGGGGCAAAGATGCCTCGAACGCAGACGCAGCCATCAAAGCTGCCGAACAGGTATTGGGAGGATAAGATGCCAGCACTTTGGATTGCACATGTCACGGTCACTGACACCGACGCATATGGCAAATACGCCGAACTCGCCGGTCCAGCCATTGCGGCGCATGGCGGGGAGTTCATTGCCCGTGCCGCCCGCTATGTTCAGCTGGAAGGAAAAGAGCGGCCTCGTAATGTGGTTGCCCGGTTCCCTTCTCTTGAGGCCGCTGTAGACTGCTATCATTCAGCCGAATACCAAAAAGCGCTCGATCATGCGCGCGGTGCCAGCGAACGAGAGTTGGTCGTGGTTGAAATCACCGATTGAGAATCACTTACCTCCAAAACCGCATGACTTTTATGTGATTGCGAAGCTCTAAGGCACGACAGCCTGATTGTGCTGTCGTGCAGTGATGATTTTTCGGATAAAAGTAATATAATACAATTGCTTGTGCAGGTGCGTTTGGGGCATTCTGCCGACTGAATGTGGCGTTCGCGCCATGATCTGGTGCGGAAATGGTCACAAAAAACGACGAATTTCCGCCGCTTTTCCTCGACAAATTCTTCAATGATTGCGTGCCGCCTGCAGTTTACGGATATTTTCCCGTGAGCAGATAGGGTTCTGAGCCACGCTGATCGCTTGGATTGAACGGAACTTGAGGGACAGGCATGAAACTGGTTGGCACTATTGTAAAAGCCTTTGGCAAGCGCACCATCAGGTTTGGAGGCCATTGCGGCTTGGCTGCTCTGGTTGGAAGCGCTCTGCTGTATGGTTCGAATGCATGGGCCCGGGACGCTGCCTTTATCACAAGCGTTGCGACAACACCGCCTCCGTCGGGCGCGCAGCAATTGTGCAGACAATATGCCTGGGCATGTTCGTATAAGGCTGGGGCCGCGATGCCCAGCGAACAGGAAATGAAACTGGTCAAGCAGATCAATCGCCGTGTGAATGCCTCGACACGCGAAGTGACGGACCAATCCCAATACAAGACCCGCGAGCTTTGGGCGCTTCCGACCTCACTGGGCGGCGATTGCGAAGATTTTGCGCTGCTTAAGAAACGGGACCTGATCAAAGCCGGAATCGATCCACGAAAGCTGTTGATTGCGACTGTTTTGGATACGCGCAGAAATTCTCATGCAGTTCTGGTGTTTCGCTCGAGCCAGGGTGATCTGGTTTTGGATAATCTGACAAACCGGATCAAGCCATGGTCGGAAACGCGGTATCTGTTCTTGCGTATGCAAGATCCAAAGCAGCCACGTCGCTGGGTTGGAGTCTACGGACGGAGCTAGGAGCAGTTTGCCCCTAGCTCGATCACCGAATACATAGCCTCTAAGCGTAGTCCAGTTTTAAGACGTTGCTTCACTAAGCAGTAGGATTATGCGTCGTTGTTTTTAGGCGGGTCCGACTTAGGTGGGTCCGACTTAGGTGGGTCCGACTTAGGCGGGTCCGACTTAGGCGGCTCTGACTCAGGATCAGGATCAGTTTCGACGTCCGGGTCACCATTATCGTCGGGTCCGTCATCGTCGCCGAAGGTCTCATCGTCGCGACCATCGCCGGTTCTCTTTTCAGCAAAGCCAACAGATGCGGTTGGAAGGTCGGTCAATATGGCAGCAAAGGCCGGGCAATCCAGCAAGGTTTGCTCCAGTATAGATTCAAAGTCGGCCCGTCGCTGTATGTATCTGACCATCCGAGAGCTCACGACATCGCAAGCGCAAAGGGTGGTCGAAGATACAGATTGCTTAGCCGTTTTGACGGTGCACATGTCTGAGGCCTGGGCTGCTCCGGCCGACATGAAAGGAAGTGTTGCGGAAACAAAAACAAAAGATAGCAGTTTGGATCTGATGCGCATGGCGCCTCTCCTTGGAACTCGTAAATTACATCAACTACATCGCGGTATACTGAAGCGATGACATACTTTGAACATAAAGTGATCGTTTTTTTGACGTTTTGACAAGGGGAAGGGAGGGTGTTCTCGCTCCTTGACAGAAATGCGGTTCTGAAAATTGATTAAAAATCAAATAGAAAGCCCGCCAATGAGGCGGGCCTTCGTTTTTCGTAGACGTCTCGATATGACGCAAAATTGCCACGATTGGATCATTGTTTCCAATCTGTGAACAAGATTACTGCGCTGTCACGCGGATTTGGACATCCTCTTGCGTTCATGCGGATCGAGGTACCGTTTGCGCAGACGAATGGCGTTCGGTGTCACCTCGACCAATTCGTCATCGTCAATATAGGCGATGGCCTCTTCCAACGAAAACTGAACATGCGGAGTGAGGCGAACCGCATCGTCCGAGCCACTGGCGCGCACATTGGTCAGCTTTTTGCCCTTCAGCGGGTTTACCTCAAGATCGTTGTCGCGCGAATGCTCACCGATCACCATGCCCTGATAGACATCAGTCTGCGGTCCGACAAACATGCGGCCCCGCTCTTCAAGGTTCCAAAGGGCGTAGGCGACCGCCTGACCGTTCTCCATTGAGATCAAAACACCCGCGCGACGGCCTGGGATCGGGCCTTTGTGCGCCGCCCAACCGTGAAACACGCGGTTCAGAACACCCGTACCGCGGGTATCGGTCAGGAACTCTCCGTGATAACCGATCAGGCCGCGCGACGGGACGTGGGCGATAATGCGGGTCTTGCCTGCGCCTGCGGGGCGCATCTCGGCCAGTTCACCTTTGCGCGCACCTGTGATCTTTTCAATGACCGAACCGGAATATTCGTCATCCACGTCGATCGTGACTTCCTCGATGGGCTCCAATCGCTGGCCATCTTCTTCGCGGAACAGAACTTGCGGGCGTGATATGCTGAGTTCGAACCCCTCGCGGCGCATGTTTTCGATCAGAACACCCATTTGGAGTTCGCCGCGGCCGGCAACCTCGAAGGCTTCGCCGCCGGGGGTGTCTGTGATGCGAATGGCAACATTCGATTCAGCTTCTTTCATCAGACGATCGCGGATTACACGGGACTGAACCTTCTTGCCGTCACGACCGGCCAGCGGAGAATCGTTGATGCCGAATGTCACCGTGATGGTCGGCGGGTCGATGGGCTGAGCGGGTAGGGCCTCTTCAACCTGTGGGGAGACGAGCGAATCTGCCACGGTGGCTTTGCTCATACCTGCGATGGTGACGATGTCACCGGCTTCGGCGACGTCGATCGGCTGCTGTGCCAGACCACGGAACGCCAGGATTTTCGAAGCACGGAAATTTTCGATCAGGGTTCCGTCACGGCTGAGCGCTTTGAGGCTGTCGCCCGCTTTCAATGTACCGCTCTCGACGCGACCGGTGAGGATGCGGCCGATGAACGGGTCGCTGCCCAGTGTAGTGGCCAGCATCCGGAACGGTTCGCTTTTTTGCTCGATCTGTTTCGGGGCAGGGACGTGGTCGACGATCAGATCGAACAGTGCAGTCAGATCCTTGCGTGGACCGTCCAGTTCCATATCTGCCCAGCCCGAGCGACCTGAGGCGTACATCGCAGGAAAATCCAGCTGATCATCGTCGGCACCGAGGTTGGCGAAGAGGTCAAAGCACTCATCCAATGCGCGGTCGGGCTCGGCATCTGGTTTGTCGACCTTGTTCAGCACTACAATCGGGCGCAGGCCCAGAGCCAGCGCCTTGGAGGTTACAAACTTGGTCTGTGGCATCGGGCCTTCGGCGGCATCAACCAGCAGGACAACGCCATCGACCATGCTGAGGATACGCTCGACCTCTCCGCCGAAATCGGCGTGACCGGGCGTGTCAACGATGTTGATGCGCGTATTTTTCCACTCAACTGACGTCGCCTTGGCCAGAATAGTGATGCCGCGTTCGCGTTCCAGGTCATTGCTGTCCATGGCGCGCTCGGCCACGGCCTGATTTTCCCGGAACGCGCCGGATTGTTTGAGTAGCTCATCCACCAGAGTCGTCTTGCCGTGGTCCACGTGAGCGATGATTGCGATGTTGCGCAGGTCCATGAGAGGTCAGCCTTTGAACGGGAAGTTGCCCGGCGCATAACGTGGTGCGGAGAAATATGCCAGCCCTAACCGGCGGTCAGCGGCTGGCTGCGGTAGAAAACGGGTGGATGATCAGGATACCGCCGAGCAATAAGGTCTGCCCAATGATTACCGGCCAATCCAACCGTTGATCAAAGACGAGAAACCCGATCAGCGTGGTCAGGCTGATCCCGAGTCTGGCTCAGATCGCGCAGGAAACGCCAGCCGGCATGACCTTCAGCGCGAGAGTAAGTCGATCCACGGTGGCGTTTACCAAAGGTAAGGGATACCCGACTACCCGGAATGATACCTGTCGTGTTAACTACAACGCAGTTTTTAGTGAATTTTTAACGAGTTTGGTAATATGACGACTTTTGCAAAATCTGTCATTATCGTTTCGGTATTGATTGTGGCGCTGGGGTGGCTTGCAGACGGGGGGTCCGTCGACATTGATGCAGCCCAGAATGTTGAGCGGTTAACGGGTATTCCAGTTTAAGCGCCCATCGAACGATAGTAGAGAAAAGGAGCCCTCGGGCTCCTTTTTTTCGTTTCAAAGCATGGGCCAGGAAATCTGGTCACTGCTTTTCAATTGCTTTGAGCTTCGAGCGATGTTGCGACAGTCTTTTCACAACAAACTGCCGCGCTTTGCGCTCGGCCAATCGAACGCGGATTTCGGTCAGAAACGCCTCTTCCAGTGATTGTGAGGCGGCCCCGAGAACCTCGCCGACCTCAACAAAGAAGCGCTCATCACCTGTTTCATCCATGACCTTCATCGTGTCCTCGGCCAACTTGGCGGCCAGAGTATTGATGGTGTCAGACATCAGCGCGTGTTCTCGGTCAAGCGACGTTTCACGTAGTCGGTCACGTCGGTCATCAACGTATCCATGTGACGGTCCTGGAAGAAGTGATCTGCACCTTCGACCTCATGATGGGTGATGGTGATCCCCTTCTGCTCGTGCAGCTTGCCCACCAGCGAAGTGGTGTCAGCAGGCGGTGCTACACGGTCAGCCGAGCCATTGATGATCAGGCCCGAAGACGGGCAGGGTGCCAGGAACGAGAAGTCGTACATATTTGCAGGCGGCGATACGCTGATGAAGCCGGTGATTTCGGGGCGGCGCATCAGCAGCTGCATCCCGATCCAGGCCCCGAATGAGAAACCGGCGACCCAGCAGTGCTTCGAGTTGTTGTTCATCGACTGCAGGTAATCCAGCGCCGAGGCTGCATCGCTCAATTCACCAACGCCCTGATCGTATTCGCCCTGGCTGCGGCCAACGCCGCGGAAGTTAAAGCGAAGCACGGTGAAGCCCATGTTGTAGAAGGCATAATGCAGGTTATAGACAACCTTATTGTTCATCGTCCCGCCGAACTGAGGATGCGGGTGCAACACGATGGCGATCGGTGCGTCTTTTTCCTTTTGCGGGTGGTAGCGGCCTTCCAGGCGTCCTTCGGGTCCGGGAAAAATCACCTCGGGCATATGTGCTTTTGTCCTGTTTTTTACCGTAGCGGCCCCGAGACTATCTTGACGGTAATTCTCGGGTACTTTAGAACGGTTCTAATTACATCATTGTCGCGTCATAACGCTGCCAGTGGGAGATACGCATTGGCTGCACCGACGTCAATGTTTTCGCGCGGTTCTTGCCGAGAGGGAATGAAATGAAGCTGTCGACCAAAGGCCGCTACGCGATGGTTGCGCTGGCCGATATCGCTTTGCAGTCGTCCGATAAGCTTGTGACGCTTGGCGAGATTTCCGAACGTCAGGATATCTCGCTTCCCTATCTTGAGCAGTTGTTCGTCAAGCTGCGGCGGGCCGAACTGGTCAGTTCCGTACGCGGTCCGGGTGGTGGATACCGTCTGGCGCGCCCGGCATCTGATATTCGGGTGGTCGAAGTTTTGGCAGCCGTGGATGAGACCGTGGATGCGATGCACAAAGGCGCAGGGGCATCGGGCGGGTCTTCGGGCAGCCGTGCGCAGTCGCTGACCAACCGGTTGTGGGAAAGCCTCAGCGCGAATGTCTATGTTTTTCTGCACCAGACACGCCTGTCGGACGTGATCCGGAATGACCTTGCGCCCTGTCCAGCAGTGCCGAGCCTGTTCGCGGTCGTGGACGACTGATCCGATGCGAGCTATGCCCACGCGCCCCACGCTGACACCAGAAAAGATGTATCCATGAAACGTGTTTATCTGGATCACAATGCCACAACGCCCCTGCGCCCTGAGGCACGCGCAGCCATGATGGCGGCGATGGATGTGGTTGGGAACCCGTCGTCTGTGCACGCAGAAGGGCGTGCGGCAAAGGCAGTGGTGGAACGTGCGCGGGCGCAGGTTGCCGAGGCGGTGGGCTGCCGTCCACAAGAAGTCATCTTTACCTCTGGCGCTACTGAGGCCGCACGGGTTCTGGAAAACCGCTCCGAGGGTTGCGACGTGTTCGTCGAGACCACCGCGCATGATGCGCTCTGGTCGCATTTCGATCTGTCCAACTGCGAACAGCGACCTTTCGGCCCCGGCCATACACTGGCAATGGGTCTTGCGAACTCTGAGACCGGGATTATTTCGCAGCCCCCAGAAAGGGTGGAAAATCAGTGGCCTTATGGCGCACGGCGCGCGGATTGGTTGTTGCTGGATGTGACACAGGCCATTGGGCGCATTCCCTTTTCTTTCGCCTGGAGCGGGGCGGATATGGCTATCCTATCAGCGCACAAGATCGGAGGGCCAAAGGGTGTTGGTGCTCTGATTCTGAGGCAAGGGCTGGATATAGCGCCCTTGGCCAGCGGTGGTGGTCAGGAGATGGGGCGTAGGTCCGGCACGGAAAATGTGATTGGAATCGCGGGTTTAGGCGCGGCTATTGAGGCATCAATGCGCGATCTGGCTGATGGTGTTTGGTCAAAAGTCGGAGAACTTAGAAATATTCTAGAAAACGCTCTTGAGGCTAGCTCTAAAGCTACTATTTTTGTCGGGAAAGATCAGGAGCGACTCCCGAATACCATGTGTTTTGCGACGCCCGGCTGGAAGGGCGAAACACAGGTCATGCAGATGGATTTGTCAGGCTTCGCTATCAGTGCGGGTTCGGCCTGTTCAAGTGGCAAGGTCAAGACAAGTCGGGTCCTGACTGCAATGGGTTTTGATGAGACGGTTGCATCGAGCGCGATCCGCGTTTCGCTGGGGCCTGAGACGACGAAAGAAGAAGTGCTGCGTTTCGCGGAAGCGTGGCTCGAAAAAGAGAAAAAGCATCGCGCGCGTGCCGCGTGATCAGACGGAGGGTGTCACATGGCCGCTTTGGACCAGACCCAGGTAAAAGAGGGTGTCGATCAGGAAACCGTGGATGCGGTTCGCGAGGTCAGCACTTATAAATACGGCTGGGAAACCGATATCGAGATGGAATACGCGCCAAAAGGCGTGAACCCCGATATTGTCCGTTTGATCTCGGAGAAGAATGAAGAGCCGGAATGGATGACCGAATGGCGTCTGGCCGCGTTCGAACGTTGGACCCAGATGCAAGAGCCCAAATGGGCGATGGTCAGCTATCCCGAAATCGATTTTCAGAACCAGTATTATTATGCCCGTCCAAAATCGATGGAAGAAAAGCCCAAATCGCTGGATGAGGTCGATCCCAAGCTGTTGGCCACTTACGAAAAGCTGGGTATCCCACTGAAAGAACAGATGATTCTGGCGGGCGTCGAAGGTGCTGAAGATGCGCCGGCAGAAGGCCGCAAGGTTGCAGTTGATGCTGTGTTCGACTCGGTCTCAGTCGGAACCACCTTTCAGGCCGAGCTGAAAAAGGCTGGCGTGATCTTCTGTTCGATCTCTGAGGCGATCAAAGAACATCCTGAACTGGTCAAAAAGTATCTGGGATCAGTCGTACCAGTTTCAGACAATTTCTACGCGACGCTGAACTCGGCCGTGTTCTCGGACGGCTCGTTCGTCTACGTGCCACCGGGCGTGCGCTGTCCGATGGAGTTGAGCACCTATTTCCGCATCAACGCCGAGAACACGGGTCAGTTTGAGCGCACGTTGATCATCGCTGACAAGGGCTCTTACGTGTCGTATCTGGAAGGCTGTACGGCGCCGCAACGCGACACGGCACAGCTGCACGCGGCGGTGGTTGAGATCATCATCGAAGAAGATGCCGAGGTGAAATACTCGACCGTTCAGAACTGGTTCCCGGGGGATGAGAACGGCAAGGGCGGCATTTATAATTTCGTGACCAAGCGCGCTGATTGCCGTGGGGATCGTTCCAAGGTGATGTGGACACAAGTGGAAACTGGTTCTGCCGTAACCTGGAAATACCCGTCATGCATCTTGCGTGGTGACGACAGCCAGGGTGAGTTTTACTCGATCGCGATTGCCAACAACTATCAGCAGGCTGATACCGGCACGAAGATGGTGCATTTGGGCAAGAACACCAAATCGCGCATCGTGTCGAAGGGGATTAGCGCTGGTAAGGCGCAGAACACCTATCGCGGTCTGGTCTCGATGCACCCCAAGGCCAAGGACAGCCGCAACTATACCCAGTGCGACTCGCTACTGATCGGAGATAAGTGCGGCGCGCACACAGTTCCGTATATCGAAGTCAGGAACAACTCTTCACGTGTCGAACACGAGGCCACGACATCCAAAGTCGATGACGACCAGCTTTTCTATTGCCGTCAGCGTGGCATGGACGAGGAAGAGGCCGTAGCGCTGGTCGTTAACGGGTTCTGCAAGGACGTGCTGCAGGCACTGCCAATGGAGTTCGCCATGGAGGCTCAGCAGCTAGTGGCGATCAGCCTTGAAGGCTCCGTTGGTTGATGACGCGTTCGACTGAAAACCGCATCCGGAAGGATGATGTGCTGACCTGGCTTGGTTACGCACTGCCGGTTCTCGGTGGGCTGCTTGGCGTCGTTTACGTCAACATCAACTACTACGAATTTATCAACCCAGTCTGGGCCATCGCCATCGGAGCCATCCTCGGATGGATCGTAGCGCGCCTGATCCGGAAGATGCTGGGATAAGAAACGATTGGGGTGAGAGTACCCCTTGCGATGTGCAAAAGGATTAAAAATGCTGGAAATCAAGAACCTGCACGTAAAACTTGAGGAAGAAGACAAAGCGATCCTCAAAGGTGTCGATTTGACGGTTGAGGCCGGCAAGGTGCACGCGATCATGGGGCCGAACGGTTCGGGGAAGTCGACACTCAGCTACGTCTTATCGGGTCGTGACGGCTATGAGGTGACCGATGGTACGGCCACTCTGGAAGGCGAAGACCTGCTTGAGATGGAACCGGAAGAGCGCGCAGCTGCGGGGATTTTCTTAGCGTTCCAATACCCAGTGGAAATTCCGGGTGTTGGTAATATGACGTTCCTGCGCACCGCGGTAAACGCTCAACGCAAAGCGCGTGGGCAGGACGAACTGTCGGCAACCGATTTCCTGAAAGAGGTGCGTGCCAAGGCGAAGGCTCTGAAAATCGACGCGGATATGTTGAAGCGCCCGGTGAATGTGGGCTTCTCGGGCGGTGAGAAAAAACGCAACGAAATTCTGCAGATGGCGATGCTTGAGCCCAAGATGTGCATTCTGGATGAGACGGATTCGGGTCTGGATGTGGACGCCATGAAGCTGGTGTCAGAGGGCGTGAACGCGCTGCGTGACGAAGGGCGCGGGTTCCTTGTGATTACCCACTACCAGCGGCTGCTGGATCACATCAAACCCGACGTAGTGCACATCATGGCCGATGGTCGCATCGTGAAATCCGGCGGTCCCGAACTGGCGCTGGAAGTTGAGAACAACGGCTATGCCGACATCCTGGCCGAGGTGAACTGATGGCTTTGCCCCAAGCAAAACAGACGGCAACCGAGGAACGGCTGGCAGCGATGACAGTGCCGGATGCCGGGTGTACCCGCAAAGCGCGCGAAGCCGCACTGGCGCGTGTTCGCGAAATGGGTCTGCCTGGGCGCCGGGATGAATATTGGAAATATACCCGACCGGACACTCTGACCTCTGCCGAGGCTGTCCCGGCAGCACTGTTCCACACCGACGAACCCATGATGTTCCATGAGTTCGACCGCCTGAAGATCGTTTTTGTCGATGGCGTGTTCAGCCCCGAAGAATCGGACGACCTGTCGCTGGAAGGCGTCTCAATCGACCGGTTGGAGGATATCTGCTGCAAAGACATCCATTGGGCAAAAGAGCTGTATGGCGTTCTTGAAGCCCGTGGTCAGAACCCGGTTCAGCGACCTCTGGCGGCCTTGAATACGGCCTTCGCCTCAGATGGTGTGGCTATTCATGTCACGGGCAAGCCGTCCAAACCGATCAGCCTGATCTATCGTCATGAGTCCGAGACTTCGGATGCCATTCTGCACCATATCGTGCGGGTTGAGAGTGCCGCCGAGGTGACGATCCTGGAAAATGGCCCGGCAGCCTCGCGTTTCAACAAGTGTATGGAGATCGACATCGCGGATCGCGGAACCTTGCACCATGTGCGTGCGCAGGGCCGTGATCATCAGCGCCGCGCGGCCACCCATATGTTTACGCGAATGGGGCATGAGTCTGTCTATAAGTCGTTCACATTGACTGTGAATGGCGTGCTCACCCGTAATGAGCAGGTTGTCGAACTGACCGGAGATGACGCGGTGGCGCATGTCGCTGGCGCTTGTGTAGGTGACGGGGATTTCCATCACGATGACACGGTGTTCATCACCCATGATGCGGTGAACTGCGAAAGCCGTCAGGTGTTCAAGAAAGTGCTGCGCAACGGCGCAACGGGCGTATTTCAGGGTAAAATTCTGGTCAAGGAGGGCGCGCAGAAGACGGATGGCTATCAGATCAGTCAATCCTTACTGCTGGACGATGACAGCCAGTTCCTGGCCAAGCCCGAGCTTGAGATCTATGCCGATGACGTGGCCTGTTCGCACGGCTCGACCTCCGGTGCCATTGACGAAACGGCGCTGTTCTATTTGCGGTCGCGCGGCGTACCGGTCAATGATGCAACCGATATGCTGACACTGGCCTTCCTTGCAGAAGCCGTGGAAGAGATCGAGGACGAAGCGCTGGCCGATGTGATCGTCGAACGCCTTGAAAGCTGGTTGGCGCGCCGAAACTGATGCCGGTCACAACCGATATCGTGGCCACGTATCGCGGACCGGGGCGCGTAGTGCGTCGCCTGTTGGATATGGGGCCACGGGAAGATCGAGCGCTGGCGTTTGTCATGGCCTTTTGTGTGATTGGCTTTATCGCTCAATTACCCAGCCTTGCGCGGAAGGCGCATCTGGAAGGGTCCGAGTTGAATATGCTGATGGGCGGAGCCTTGCTGGGCTCTGTCTTCATTCTGCCGTTGATCTTCTACGGTCTGGCCTGGCTGTCTTATTTGGTAGCACGGGCTGTCGGAGGCAAGGGTACAAGCTATGGCGCGCGTCTTGCACTGTTCTGGGCGCTGCTAGCCTCGGTACCGCTGGTGCTGCTCAATGGCCTAGTGGCCGGGTTTATTGGCCCGGGGGCAGCGCAGTCTTTGATTGGTCTGTTGTGGGTTGCAGTTTTCGTCTGGTTCTGGTTCTCGGGGCTGAGGCAAACGCAAAGGGCACCTGAATGAGCTCTACCACGTTGATGAATATGGTCGTTCTGACCCTGTCGAACCCTGCCGAGGCCGCACGTCGTCTGATGGCGATGCGGCTTGGTCGTGACGTGTTGTGGTTGGCGTTCTTTTTGGCGGTTATTCTGAACGGGATTGTACAATCTGCCTCTGGTGTCATTTTGCCCCTGATCTCACCTGATGTGCAGCAACTGGCAGTTCCGATGGTGCAGACCCTGCTGGTATCCGCCGGGGCCATCCTGATCAGCGTTGTGACGTTTCAGCTTGTAGGGCGGATGCTGGGTGGAACCGGCGCGATAACCGAGGTCGCAACACTGGTGATATGGCTGCAGATTCTGCAGATCGCTGGCCAGGCGATTGTCCTTTTTTCGGCGTCGCTCGCACCATTTCTGTTTCTTCCTGCCAGCCTCATAATGCTGGGTCTGAGTCTGTACATCACTCTGCATTTTCTGAATGAAGCGCACCGGTTTGGCTCGCTTGGCAAATCGTTCCTGGTGATGCTCATCTCGGGTGTTCTGGCGATCCCCTTCGTTCTTTGGTTGTCCCCCGGCGGGCCTGTATAGGGAATTCCTTTCTATGTACGACGTAGAGAAAATCCGCGCTGACTTTCCGATCCTGTCACGAGAGGTGAATGGTAAGCCGTTGACCTATCTGGATAACGGTGCCTCTGCGCAGAAACCTCAGGTGGTGATCGACGCGGTTGCGCAAGCCTATGCGCATGAATATTCGAATGTGCATCGTGGACTTCACTACCTGTCGAATCTCGCGACCGAGAAATACGAAGCCGTGCGCGGCACAGTCGCGCGCTTTCTGGGTGTTTCTGACGAGAATGAGATCGTGCTGAACTCCGGCACGACCGAAGGGATTAATCTGGTAGCCTATGGCTGGGCAATGCCGCGCCTTGAGGCGGGGGATGAGATCGTCCTGAGCGTCATGGAGCACCATGCAAATATCGTACCCTGGCATTTCCTGCGCGAACGTCAGGGCGTCGTCCTGAAATGGGTTGATGTCGATGCTGCGGGCCATCTGGATCCGCAAGCCGTCATCGATGCGATCGGCCCCAAGACCAAGCTGGTTGCGGTCACCCATTGCTCGAACGTGCTGGGCACGGTGGTGGATGTTAAAACCATCACGCAGGCCGCGCACGCCAAGGGCGTGCCGGTTCTTATCGACGGTAGCCAGGGGGCGGTGCACACGCCGGTTAATGTCGAAGATATCGGCTGCGATTTCTATGCGATCACTGGCCACAAGCTCTATGGCCCTTCGGGGTCGGGCGCGATTTTCATCAAGTCCGAACGTATGGCCGAAATGCGTCCGTTCATCGGTGGCGGGGACATGATCAAAGAGGTCTCGAAGGATCAGGTGATCTATAACGATCCGCCTATGAAGTTTGAGGCCGGAACCCCCGGGATCGTTCAAACCATCGGGTTGGGTGTGGCGCTGGATTACATGATGGATCTGGGTATGGAGAGTATTGCCGCCCATGAGGCAGGTCTGCGCGACTATGCCATGCAGCGCCTGACCGGATTAAACTGGTTGCAGGTGCAGGGTAAGACCGCCGACAAGGCCGCAATCTTCAGCTTCACGCTGGATGGGGCAGGGCACGCGCATGATATTTCGACCATTCTGGACAAGAAAGGCGTTGCTGTGCGAGCAGGCCATCATTGCGCAGGGCCTCTGATGGATCATTTGGGCGTCACCGCCACCTGCCGCGCCAGCTTTGGTCTCTATAACACTACGGATGAGGTTGATACGCTGATTGATGCGCTGGAACTGGCGCATGATCTGTTTGCCTGATCCGGTTGCATTTGCAGTTGCACCCGGATCGGAACGAGGGTAGCTAACGGCCAAGGCACCTGTAGCTCAGCTGGATAGAGCGCTGCCCTCCGAAGGCAGAGGCCAGAGGTTCGAATCCTCTCAGGTGCGCCATTTCACATGTTCTTGATCGCCTGAACCACGTCACCAGACAAAACAATACCCCCACCAGAACCATCTGAGGGGGCTAACTCATCAGAGCAAAGGTACGCGATACTAGCCGCGCCAGGTGCGGATGTCGCCACAATCCATGTGTACGAAGTTCGAGCGGTAGTACTGCCCAACGCCACCTGCGCGGCAGGACATTGCCGCTTTGGCCATCTGAGAGACGGAGCGGGACGACAAGCGCAGATCGGCGGCTTGGCCCTTCATGTGAAGCGAGTTTTTGGCCACTCCGCGCGATCGGGAGCGTAGCATTGCATTGGTCTTGGGAGAGCGATAGCCCGAAAGCAGCATATAGGGCTCGCTGACATCCAGCATATTGTGCGCGGCGGCCATGATATCGATGGTGCGCAGGTCCATGGGTTTGACCTGATCGTTACGCCAATCACGCATGAAGTAGTTCACTTCTTTGACGGCATCCTTGATGTATTTGCCATCGACCCAATATACCATATCCAGACGCTCACCCGTGCGGCCTGAATACATGCGAATGCGGCGAATATCGCCCCCTCCGCGGAGGAATCCTGCTGCCTTGGAATAGGTCGGAGCTGCTACGACTGCCGTTGCGGCGAATGCGCCCAATAAGGCACGCCGGGTCACGCCCGATGCACTGCTCTTGGTCATTTGTGTTTCGTCCCGTACTGTTCCTGCCTGCACACGATGTTACGCGCGCTGTATTAATTTTTTCCCATCCCAGATGCGGGAGTTATGGCACAGACGGATTCAACAGCCAAGAAATCTTTGGCCGCAGCTGAATCAAGGGGGAATTTTCGGCAGTTTTTTGCGCAACTGATGCAAGTATGCTTTGATCTACAGCAGTTGGCTGCGCCGCCGATGCAAACACGCACCAGAGGCGAAAAGATGCACTTTGGTGATGCATTTGTGAATAGACAACAATCGCACAGCTTAACATTATCATTGGACGCGTCCAAGCAGTGCGCGTCAAGCTATTGAATAACCAAGGTCATCTCATGTCGTTTGTTTCCCGTTCCCGCGTTTTGCTTTTCACCCTACTGGCATCTACGGCATCCTTTGCTCAGGCGAGCACGGATGGAACAGCCTTTCAGATGGCCGTTGCCGAGAACACGGCATCAGCACCCGTTTTGGCCGAATTTTACCGTGATAACGGTTTTGATCCGGTATGGGTCGGCGACACTTCCGAACATGAAGCGCGGCGTGCGGCTTTGATCAAGGCACTGTCAACAACCGATCTGCACGGGTTACCTGCCGCGCGTTATGACGTGCAATCGTTGATGGACCAAATGCGGCAGGCGCGGACCACTCGCGATCTCGGTCGGGTCGAGGCGGAAATGAGCCGTGTCTTCGTAAAATACGCACGTGATCTGCAATCCGGGACTGTGACGCCGTCGCAGATCGACAATGGGCTCGTCCGCAAGATTGAACGACGCTCGGCCAGTGAACACCTTCGACGGCTCACCACGTCGGAGGGCGGGAGCTATCTTCAGGATCTGATGCCGCAATCCCCACAGTATCTGGCGCTGATGAAGCAGAAGAGGGTGTTGGAAGATTTAATCTCACAAGGCGGATGGGGCGCGACCGTACCAATCACCAAGCTGGAGCGCGGGGATACCGGCCCAAGCGTCCTCAAACTGCGGAACCGGCTGGTGTCGATGGGTTACCTCAAGCCGACCGCCAGCCCGACCTATGATGGCGCGCTGATCGAGGCCGTCAGGGCGTTTCAGACCGCGCATGGTTTGGAACCGGATGGCGTTGCAGGCAAAGGTACGATCACCGAAGTCAATCGCCCTGCGTCGGATCGGCTCAAGGCTGTGCTCGTTGCGCTTGAACGGGAACGTTGGCTTCCGGAAGAGCGTGGCGCGCGCCACGTATTGGTAAATCAGGCGGACTTTTCAGCCAAGATTGTTGATGACGGTCGGGTCACTTTCGAAACCCGCGCCGTGATCGGGAAGAACACGAGTGATCGCCGCAGCCCCGAATTCTCGGACGAGATGGAGCATATGGTGATCAATCCCAGCTGGTATGTACCACGCTCGATCATCACCAAGGAATACCTGCCAAAGCTGCAATCCAATCCGAATGCGGTCGGCCATATCCAGATCACTGACCGTAGTGGTCGGCAGGTAAATCGCGGCGCCGTGGATTTCACCCAATTCACCGCTCGGAACTTCCCGTTTTCGATGCGGCAACCCCCGAGCCAAAGCAATGCATTGGGCTTGGTGAAGTTCATGTTCCCCAACAAGTACAACATCTATCTGCATGATACGCCTCAGAAATCTCTGTTTGCACGAGAGGTGCGCGCCTTCTCGCATGGCTGTATCCGGCTGGCGCAACCGTTCGAGTTCGCATACGCGCTGTTGGCCAAGCAGGAGGAAGATCCGAAGGCGTTTTTCCACCGCGTGCTGAACACAGGGAAAGAAACCACCGTGAAGCTGGATAAAAAAGTTCCGGTACATCTGATCTACCGCACCGCCTATATCGGCCCGAAGGGCGACGTTCAGTACCGCCGCGACGTCTATGACCGTGACGCCAAGATTTGGAAGGCGTTGCAAAAGGCAGGGGTGGTCCTGCCGGACGTTCAGGGGTAATCACGAGGGCAAGTCCTGCCATAAGGAAGCCCGACATGCAGTTCACCGTTGAGCAAATCGCCGAAGCCATCGGGGCCGAGGCCGCTGGTCAGACAGGCCTGACCATCCTACGCGCCGCCGAACCGGGGGATGCCGGGCCAACCGATCTGGCGATGGCGATGTCTCCGAAATATGCCGAGGCACTGGCGAAGGGATCTGCGCGGGCGGCTGTGCTTTGGGATGGTGCCGACTGGCAGTCCTTGGGCCTTGAGGCGGCGATATTCGTACAGCGGCCGCGGATGGCGATGGCGGGAATTACGTCAATGCTGGATCGCGGGCAGGGGATCGAGCCTGGAATCCATCCATCTGCCGTGATTGATCCAACTGCCGAGATTGGTGCGGACGTATCCATCGGGCCGCTGGCCGTCATCGGCGCGCGCGCTCAGATCGGGGCCGGCTCGGTCATCGGTGCGCATTGCGTGGTCGGCATGGATGCGCTGCTGGGTAAGAACGCCTTACTGCGCGAAATGGTAAGCATCGGGGCACGGGCACAGATCGGGGATCGCTTTATCGCTCAGCCGGGTGCGCGTATCGGGGGCGATGGTTTCAGTTATGTCACTCCCGAGGTGTCGGGTGCTGAAAACGCCCGAAAAACGCTGGGTGATCAAGGGGATGCCAAGGCGCAGAGCTGGTTGCGAATTCATTCCTTGGGTGCGGTCGAGATTGGCGATGATGTCGAAGTAGGATCAAACTGCACAGTCGATAACGGGACCATTCGCAATACGGTGATCGGGAGCGGATCCAAGCTGGATAACCTCGTGCATGTGGGCCACAACACGCGCGTCGGGCAAGATTGCCTGTTGTGCGGCCAAACCGGGGTTTCGGGATCGGTCGAGATCGGGAACAACGTCGTCCTTGGCGGTCAGACCGGCGTGGTCGATAATATTTTCATCGGTGATGGCGTGATTTCTGGTGGCGGTACAAAGATTCTGTCGAACGTGCCCGCGGGGCGTGTAATCATGGGCTATCCCGGCATTAAAATGGATAGCCATACCAATATTTATAAGGCACAACGCCGTCTGCCGCGTATGGCCCGTGACGTCGAGGCGTTGAAAAAGGCTGTTTTCAAACAGCCGCCGAGCGATTAAATCATCCCCAACGCGAAAATCAGGGGACCGATATGAGCATCAGCGACCGCGTCATTGCAATCATTGCCGAGCAGGCCGTTCTTGAGCCTTCGGACGTGACGCCCGATAGCACGCTCGAAGATCTGGGTATCGACAGCCTGGGTTTGGTCGAGAGCATCTTTGCCATCGAAGAAGAGTTCGACATCTCGGTGCCCTTCAACGCCAACGAGCCTTCGGCCAGTGATTTCGATATCACCAACGTGGCTGCGATTATTGCGGGTATTGAAAAGCTCGTGGCGGAAAAGGTCTGACGCCGGGCTATGAAACGCGTTGTCATTACGGGTGCGGGCACCATCAACTCGCTGGGTCATTCGGTGCCCGATACTTTCGAAGCAATGCGCGAAGGTCGTTGCGGCATTTCCGAGCTGGAGTTCAGGGATGTCGAACGTCTGTCGATCAAGATCGGCGGTCAGGTACGCGGCTTTGAGGCAGAGGGTCGGTTCAACCGCCAGCAGATGAGCCTTTATGACCGTTTCACCCAGTTCACTCTGATTGCGGCGAAAGAAGCGATCGATCAGTCCGGGATCGTGTTTTCGGGCGAAACTGCTGCGCTGTCCGGTGTCGTTCTTGGGACTGCCGGTGGGGGTGTGTCGACCTGGGATGACAATTACCGCTCGGTCTATGAAGATGGCAAGAACCGGGTCCATCCGTTCGTTGTGCCTAAGTTGATGAACAACGCAGCAGCCAGCCATGTCTCGATGGAGCATAACCTCAAAGGGCCCAGCTTTACGGTATCGACGGCCTGTGCCTCTTCCAACCACGCGATGGCGCAGGCGTTTCAACTGGTTCGCAGCGGTGCCGCGCCTGCCATGGTCACAGGCGGATCGGAATCGATGCTGTGCTTTGGAGGGGTCAAGGCGTGGGAAGGGCTACGCGTGATGTCCAAAGACGCTTGCCGCCCGTTCAGTGCCAACCGGAACGGCATGGTTCAGGGCGAAGGTGCAGGCATCTTTGTGTTCGAAGAATACGAACACGCGCGGGCCCGGGGGGCAGATATCCTGTGCGAGGTTGTAGGGTTTGCGATGTCGTCAGACGCCGCTGACATCGTGATGCCAAGCAAGCAAGGGGCTTCCCGCGCCATGGCAGGTGCGCTGAAGGACGCGCGCCTGAATGCCAGCGATGTATGTTATATCAACGCGCACGGGACGGGCACGGCGGCCAATGACAAGACGGAATGCGCTGCGGTTGCCGGTGTGTTTGGCCCGCATGCGGATGAACTGATGATCTCGTCCACCAAGTCGATGCATGGCCATCTGATCGGTGGGACCGGCGCGGTCGAATTGTTGGCATGTATCATGGCGCTGCGCGATGGCGTGATCGCTCCGACCATTGGTTATGAAGAGCCCGACCCGGAATGCGCGCTAGACGTAGTGCCTAATGAAGCACGTGAAGCAAAGGTCAATGTCGCCCTCAGCAACGCATTTGCATTTGGCGGTCTGAACGCCGTTCTTGCGCTGAAACGGATATAAGAAAGCCGCCGTGTAAGAACGGCGGCTTTGTAAAGTAACCCTTGAGGCTTATCTCACCGAAACATTCAGTCCGTCGAAGGCTGAGGTGAAGCCTGATAGCGACATATCCATGTTCAACACCTGATCCGGAAGGCGGGCAGGAACCAGCGACAGTACCGCCTTGGAGCCTGCTTTCATCGCGTCGATATCGCCCTGGGTAAATCCGAGCTGCGCAATACAGCCGACCGAAACGCAGTGATGATAATTGTACAGCTTACGCGGCGCGCCATCGATCGACACCGCCAGCTGCGCCTGCAGCAGGGTCTCTAGCGGAACAACCACATTCGCCCATGCAACGGCTGCGCCGCCTTCCGGCAGTTTGCCGAGCGACACTTCGGCAATGGGATCGCCTTGTTGATTGTTGAGAATCTGAACCATCGCGCAGGGATCTTCGTCTTCCTGCGTTTTGATGCAGGAGATGTTCCAATCGCCAACCTGCTCACGCACATATTGCTCGCCGATCCGAGGACCTGATTGACCCAGGTCCAGATCGCTCCCTACTTCGGCTTCGGCCTCAGGGGCATCTGTGGTTTCCTGCGCATAGGCCGCACTGCTCAGCAATGCAGCAGCAACCAGATTTAGAGGGAGAAGTTTCCTGATCATGAATGCCTCATCTTTATGATCCCGCTTTTTGATCCGTCTATCACTCTGTGCTTGTGGTGTCAGGCTCAAACCGAATACCTGCGCTGGAATTGAACGGATTTTTGCCGAAACGGGATAAAGAGACCACGTTAGAGCCAAAGAAAAAGGGAGCCGGTGGAGCGGCTCCCTTCATGAAATTTTTCTCCCCGTCGGACTGGCCGACTTAGTTATGCGCAGACGTTACGAAAGGGGAACCCAAGGGTCAACTGCTAAGCCAAAGAATTTAACCCTTCGAGACCTGAATTTTGCCATATTTCGCAAAAAAGCCGCGCCCGAAGGCACGGCCAGTCGACAGGGAGGAATTTGCCCCACCGCGACAATGCCGCGATGAGGTGAGATTTACTCTCGCAGCCAAAGGTTAACTTTGTATGCTTGGCGCAGATCGGTAGAACTGGGACAGATATTGAATGGACAACAAGATCTTTATCGGCGGCGCGGGCGAAGGATACAGCCACGCGCAAGGGCTTTCGTTGAAATACGCCAACCGACACGGCTTGATCGCAGGGGCGACGGGTACCGGGAAAACGGTCACGCTGCAAATTTTGGCCGAAGGGTTCTCGCAGGCGGGGGTCCCCGTTTTTCTAGCCGATGTCAAAGGTGATCTGTCGGGGCTGGCGTTGCCGGGGAGCGTTGATCACAAGCTGCATCAGGCGTTCATGGATCGGGCAAACCGTATCGGGTTTGATGCATTCTCATACAACGCATGCCCAGTGACTTTCTGGGATCTGTTCGGAGAACAAGGGCATCCGGTACGCACCACCGTGACCGAGATGGGGCCGCTGTTGTTGTCGCGGTTGCTGGAGCTCAGCGAGGCGCAGGAGGGAATTCTCAACATCGCCTTCCGCGTGGCAGACGAAGAAGGAATGCCCTTGTTGGATCTGAAGGATCTGCAGGCACTGCTGGTCTGGATCGGTGAAAACAGGGCGCAACTGTCTTTGCGTTATGGCAATGTCTCGACCGCATCAATCGGAGCTATTCAGCGCCGTCTGCTGGTGTTGGAAAACCAGGGTGGAGCCAATCTGTTTGGTGAGCCCGCGCTCGAACTCTCGGACCTGATGCGGACCGATGAGAACGGGCAGGGGATGGTCAATATTCTTGCCTCGGACAAATTGATGGGTGCGCCGCGTCTTTATGCAACCTTTCTGCTGTGGCTTCTAAGCGAGCTGTTTGAGGAATTGCCCGAAGTCGGAGATCCGGAAAAACCCAAACTAGTCTTCTTCTTTGATGAAGCGCATCTGCTGTTCGAAGACGCGCCCAAAGTTCTGGTGGACAAGGTCGAACAGGTCGCGCGCCTGATCCGTTCGAAAGGGGTTGGGGTGTACTTCATCACGCAAAACCCAGCAGACATTCCCGAAGATATCCTTGGGCAATTGGGCAACCGGGTGCAGCACGCTCTGCGTGCATTTACTGCACGGGATCGTAAGAATCTGCGTCTGGCAGCTGAGACCTATCGCGAGAATCCGGCCTTTGACACCGAAACTGCCATCCGTGAAGTCGGCGTGGGTGAAGCGGTGACCTCGATGCTGCAGAAGAAGGGCGTACCGGGCGTTGTTGAACGGACGCTGATCCGGCCTCCGGGCTCGCAACTCGGGCCGATCACGAAGGCTCAGCGCAGGACGGTGATGGATGCCTCAGCAATGCAGGCGAAATATGGCGAGAGGGTCGATCGGAAATCGGCTTTCGAGATCCTTCAGGCCCGGGCTAATGCAGCCGCACAGGCGGCGGCAGAGGCCGAATCTGAGGAGGTTTTGGAGCAACAAAACCCAATGCAGCGCGAATACGCGTCGGCTCGTAGATATTCGGGCAGCCGCGTCGGACGGTCCTCGTCACGCGTTGCGCGCAAGAAAGATTCATTTGCAACAGCGATGAGCGAGGCGGTGATAAAGGAACTGAAAGGAACGACCGGGCGCCGCATTGTGCGCGGGATACTGGGTGGCCTGTTCCGAAATCGATAGAGAATGAGTGAGGCGCCCCTCAATATATCAGGGGCGCCAGATCTGTTAGCGATTCAGACGACGCAGCCCTTCCTGGCGGCAATATCCATCAGCCTCTGGCACCGACATTTTGGTGGCCGGAAAGTCAATCGCACGGTCCCATGTCACACGATCCTGCCGGTACAACTGGCAGGTTACGACACCTTTGGGCGTCTGAACCTTCACCGGAGTGGTTTCAAGTTGCTCGGGCGACGGGATGCATGCGCTCAGCACCGCCAGAAGCGGGGTGGCTATAGCAAAGAATCTGAGTGGTCGTTTCATAGCAAATAAGGTGCTCTTATCCTGGTTAACTTCGTAATCGTTAAAGGGCCTGCCCAAACACAAGTCGTATGAAGACAGAGTGGCGATGTGGTGGATCGCGGGTGGGGCTGTTTAGACCGTTTTGATCACCCATACAATAAACCGCGCCGTCAAACGGCGCGGTAGGGGAAATTCTCACGAAATTTTGCTTATTTCTCGGGGATCAAACCCCTTGGACTGAATCTGAGAACAATCAGCAAGATCAAGCCCATCGTGAACAGGCGCATATGCGCTGCACTATCGATCAGATGCGTCTTGAGAGCGCTGCCATCAGGCATTCCTGAGGTGATCAGGTTCATCAGCCACAAGCCGATGGGTTCAACTTGCACCCAAAGGAACCAGATCAGGAACGCACCCAGAACGGCTCCGAAGTTGTTGCCTGACCCGCCGACAATGACCATGACCCAGACAAGGAAGGTAAAGCGCAGCGGGTTGTAGGTGCCCGGCGTCAACTGCCCGTCCAGAGTGGTCATCATGGCACCTGCGATACCGCAAATGGCCGAGCCGAGGACGAAGATCTGCAGATGCCGACGAGTGACGTCCTTGCCCATCGCTTCGGCCGCAACTTCGTTGTCACGAATGGCACGCATCATCCGGCCCCACGGGCTCTTCAGTGCCATCTGTGCCATCCACAGCAGCACCAGCAAGACGATCAGGAACAGCAGCGAATAGCCCAGTTTGACCGAAAGTGTCGAGGCGATCACCGGGTCAATTCCCAACCAATCCGCGCGTGCGATGAACGAGGGGTCTTGCTGCAGCTCAACCTCATAGCCAACCACAGGCGAGGGGCGGGGGATGCCGTAGACATTCTTTACGCCGCGCGCCAGCCAGTCTTCGTTTTTCATGATGGCGATGATGATCTCGGCAATGCCCAGTGTCGCAATCGCCAAATAGTCCGAGCGTAGACCCAACGCGGTTTTGCCAATCAGCCAGGCGGCACCCGCAGCCAGCAATCCCCCGGCAGGCCATGCCAACAGGACCGGCAGGTTCAGGCCACCGATATTGCCTGCAACGGCGGGATCGATCGCCTCAATCGCCGCGATGCTGGGGTCAAAGATTGCACGGTAGACAAAGAAACCAACAACGAGGATACCGATGATGGCCAGTGTTTGCACACGCCCTTTTGGCATCTTCTGCGCAACCATCACTGCCGCAACAACTGTCGCTGCACCCAGCAATAGGGCAAGCACGACGCCATAGCCGCCAGCCGACCATGCACCGGGCGTTGGCGGCGTCGAGACCAGCACAACCGCCAGTCCGCCCAGCGCGACAAAGCCCATGACACCAACGTTGAAAAGGCCCGCAAAGCCCCATTGCAGGTTCACGCCAATCGACATGATGGCCGAGATCAGGCCCATGTTCAGGATCAGAATTGCAGCGTTCCAGCTTTGTGTGAAACCGGTCAGCAGGATCAGAGCGCCGACGACAACAAAAAGCAGCGTGTTTTTGACGGGCTCGCTCATATCACTTTCCCCTTGAACAGGCCCGTGGGCTTAAACAGCAGCACGATCAGCAGGATCGCAAAACTGACGGCGAATTTGTAATCAGTGGACAGGAACTGGACCAATCCTGACGGCTCCAGATTTTCCGGGGCCAGATATGTCAGCACTTTCTTCCACGCATAGGTGATGGTCACCTCGGAGAATGCGATAATGAACCCGCCCGCGATGGCTCCAATTGGATTGCCAAGGCCTCCCACGATGGCCGAGGCAAAGATTGGCAGCAGAAGCTGGAAATAGACAAAGGGCTTGAAGCTCTTGTCCAGCCCGTAGAGCACACCCGCAGTAGTGGCCAGCGCGGCCACGATGATCCAGGTGATCATCACAACGCGTTCGGGGTTGATGCCGGACAGCAGCGCCAGATCCTCGTTATCCGAATAGGCACGCATCGACTTGCCGGTGCGGGTCTTGTTGAGGAACCAGAACAGCAGCACCACAGCAACAACGGCAACAATCACAGTGATTCCCTGAGAGGTCTTGATCGCCAGCCCTTCCCGCAGCCCGGTCATTGCCTTGAAATCCCGTGCCGAGACGATGAAGCGCGCGCCGTCCGAGAACCTCTGATCATCCGGTCCGATGATGAACCGCACAAGGCCGTTCATGATGAACATCACGCCCATCGACACGATCACCAGAATGACAGGTTTGGCCTTTTGTTCCCGGTAGAAGCGATAGACCAGCCGGTCAGTGACCAGCACCAGAACGATACAGCCCAGAATGGCAAAGGGCAGGGCCAGCAGAGCGGTCGGCAACGGCCCGAAACTGACCCCGGCCGCCTGCAGGCCCCATGTGACCAGCACAGCGATCATCGCGCCAAAGGCCATCGTGTCGCCATGGGCAAAGTTCGAGAACCGCAGGATGCCGTAGATCAGCGTCACCCCCAAGGCACCCAGCGCCAACTGGCTGCCATAGGCGATTGCGGGAACAAGGACGAAGTTGGAGAGCGCCACAAGGGCGTTGAGGAAGTCCATTAAAACTCCTGCTCGCAATCGCCTTCAAATACGCGACGCGCATTGAAGGTCTCTGAGTAATTGACATATTTCTGCGGAACGACGACGAGCGTAGCCGTCAGCGTTGATGGTGGTGTTCGTACGAAGTATACGATCGAGTTGCTATTCTCTGTCTTTTGAGACGCGATCATCAATGAGTTTTTAGATGTGACAACATACTCTGTTCTATTCGAAAGGCGTAAGTTGGAAGTCGTTTCTCCGGCCGCGGACGTGCCATCAATTCTGAACTCCCCGAAATTACTTCGAACTTGATTGGGCGGACTGCCGACGAACTCGATATCGAATGTTGAACCCAAGCACTCTTCTTCGTGTTCACAGACTTCACTTAGAAAGCATGCTTCGGCACCAGCGGCGCCGGTTAGTGAGGCAATGATCAATGCTGCAGGTATCTTCACGCTACCCCCCCAAGAAACTCTTACGCACTTCGGGATCGGCCAGCAGTTCTTTGCCTGTGCCGGTATAGGCATTCCGCCCCTGAACCAGCACATATCCCTTGTCCGCGATCTCCAGCGCCTGACGGGCGTTCTGTTCGACCATCAGGATCGGCAACCCGGTACGTGAGACCTCAATGATCCGGTCGAACAGTTCATCCATTACGATGGGCGAAACGCCGGCGGTGGGTTCGTCTAGCATCAACACTTTGGGCTGGGTCATCAGCGCGCGGCCCACGGCGACCTGCTGGCGTTGACCGCCCGACAGCTCTCCTGCAGCCTGATTGCGTTTGTCGCGGAGGATAGGGAACAGGTCATAGACCTGCTCCATCGTTTGGCTGATGTCGTCGCGGCGGATGAAGGCGCCCATTTCCAGGTTCTCTTCCACCGTCATCGAAGTGAAGATGTTCGAGGTCTGGGGCACAAATCCCATGCCACGTACCACGCGATCCTGCGGTGTGAGCGAGGTGATGTCTTCACCGTCGAGCCGAACCGCGCCCGAGCGCACATCCAACATACCGAAAACGGCCTTCATCGCGGTGGATTTACCCGCACCGTTGGGGCCAACGATCACAGCAATCTCACCTTTATCGACGGCGATGGTGCAATCGTGCAAAATGTCCGGCCCTTTGCCATAGCCGCCGGTCATGGTGTCGCCGATCAGGAAAGGGCCGCCCTCAACCCGATGCGTCTCACCGCTTTTGCGATGGGCGGGGGTCATAGTGCCGACGCCATGCGCATTGGTGATCGAGGCGTCCTTGTTGCCTTTATCGTCCTGGTAGGGGTTGTCGCTCATGCACCCGCCTCCAGTTTATCTTTGTTTTTCAGGCCGGTACCCAGATAGGCCTCGATCACATGCTCGTTGGCCTTGATCTCGTCCAGAGTACCCTCGGCGAGCACCTTACCCTCGGCCATGCAAATGACCGGGTCGCAGATCTTGCCGATGAAATCCATATCGTGCTCGATGACGACGAAGGTATAGCCGCGCTCCTTGTTCAGGCGCAGGATCGTGTCGGCGATGGTCATCAGCAGGGTGCGATTCACACCCGCACCGACCTCATCCAGGAACACGATCTTGGCGTCGACCATCATGGTGCGACCTAGTTCCAGCAGCTTCTTCTGACCGCCCGAAACCTGACCGGCCTTATGATCAGCCAGATGTTCGATGGTCAGGAATTCCAGCACCTCATCGGCCTTGGCCTTCAACGCGCGTTCTTCATCGGCGATGCGTTTGCGTCCGAACCATGTGTTCCAGAGCGATTCACCTGATTGCGCACCAGGCACCATCATCAGATTCTCGCGGCAGGTCATCGACGAAAACTCATGCGCGATCTGGAAGGTGCGCAGCAGGCCTTTGTGAAACAGCTCATGCGGGGGCAGGCCGGTGATATCCTCACCATCCATGAAGACCTTGCCACTGGTTGGTGGAAGAACACCCGCGATCACATTGAACAGAGTGGTTTTTCCGGCCCCGTTCGGCCCAATCAGACCGGTGATCGAGCCCTGTTGGATTTCCAGCGATGCCCCGTCCACCGCATGAAACCCGCCGAAATGCTTGTGCACGTCTTCGACGACGATCATCTTTTCCCCTAGCCGCCGTTTTCGGCGTCGTTGCCCCATCCCCGTGTGAAAGGTGCGGCCTTTTGTCATTGAAACAGCCCGGACACAAGGCCCGGGCTGCTTGTTTTTATGACTGTTAACGCAGTATCAACGGAAGTTGACGGTCTTGTTCTCGCCGTCGGTGACTTCGATCTCACGATACGAGCCAGCGCTTTCGCCGGGGCCGATCAGTTCAACGCCCGATGCGCCGACATAGTCGATCTCCTGACCGGCAGCCAACAGTTCCAGACCCTTGGCCAGTTCACCCGGATAGATCTTCTCACCCGGAGCATTGGCAACGTCCATGATCTTGGCGCCGTAGTCAGCAGCGTTGGTCGAACCTGCGGCCTGCATGGCCAGCATGAACAGTGCTGCTGCATCATAGCTTTCCGGCGAGTACGGGGACGAGCCGTCAAAACCAGCGGCTTCGGCCATGGCAAAGTACTTCTCGGCACCTTCACCACCCGAACCGGCGATCTGACCGAACGAACCATTCAGGTCGGGACCAACGTTTGCAGGCAGCGAGTCACCTATCATGCCGCCGGGCAGACCGAAGGTGTCAAACGCACCGCTGTCCAGCGCCGATTGGATGATGCCCAGACCGCCTTGGTCCAGATAGCCTGCAACGACCAAAATGTCGCCACCGGCCGAGGCCAGCGCGCCAACTTCGGCCGAATAGTCGGCTTTGCCGTCTTCGTGCGCGGCAACGATGGTGACTTCGCCACCCGAAGCCTCGAACGAGGACTGGATCGCATCTGCCAGACCCTTGCCGTAGTCGTTGTTGGTGTAGGTCAGCGCGATCGAGCTGATGCCACGATCATTCAGGATGTCAGCCATCACCTGACCTTCACGCGCATCCGACGGGGCGGTGCGGAAGAACAGGCCGTTATCTTCCATGGTCGATAGACCCGGCGAGGTCGCCGATGGCGAGATCATCACCATGCCGTTGGGGATCGCGACGTTCTGCAGAATTGCTCCGGTCACGCCCGAGCAGTCACCGCCGATGATACCGGCAACGCCGTCCGCGATCATACGTTCGCCGTTCGAGGTGGCCAGACCGTTGTCGATGCAGCCCGTGTCGGCGCGGGTCCCGGTGACGGTCGCACCGTCCAGCAGTTTCCCGGATTCGGTGACCTCGGCCATCGCCATTTCGGCACCCGAACCCATGGCAGGTGCGAGCGATTCGATTGGGCCGGTGAAGCCGAACAGCACGCCCAGTTTGACGTCTTCGGCCATTGCGGTACCCGCCAGCAGAGCGGTGGCTGCAGTTGCAGTCAGCAGCTTTTTCATATGGTTACTCCCTATTGTGAACGTATTCGTTCTGCGCACGACCCTAGGCAAGCCATGCGAAAAAGAAAAGTCCTAACGCAAACGTGTTTTTGTGGGGCATAAACCTATTTGTTCTCATGATGATAAAACCGCGTGTCCGAGGAAGAGATCATGAAGTTCAAAGCGTTTGCGATTCTAATCCTGCTGTCTAGCGCGGGGATTGTCCGCGCCGATATCCTTGAAACGTCAGAAGGCGCGGTTCTTGTCCAACCTATGATCGAAGAGCTCGATACCCCCTGGGCGGTCGGAATATTGCCAGATGGTTCTTTTCTGGTGACTGAGCGTGACGGGCAGTTGCTGTATGTGTCTGATGGCAAATCCCAGAAAGTGCAGGGTGCCCCGAAAGTTGCTGAGAACGGGCAGGGCGGTTTGCTGGATGTGACAATTGCACGAGACTTCGGCCAGACGCGTGAGATTTTTTTGACCTTTTCCAAGCCGCAAAGCGGTGGGGCGGCAGGCACCGCGCTCGCGGTGGCGCGTTTATCGGAAAACGACAAGCGTCTGACCAACACTCGGATCATCTTTGAGGCCCTTCCCGGCGGCTCCGGTGGACGTCATTTTGGCTCACGCGTTGTCGAGGCCAATGATGGAACGCTCTTTGTCACGATTGGAGACCGGGGGGATCGGCCGCAGGCACAGAACCGGACAAATCACATCGGGTCCGTGATCCGGATTAATCGTGATGGATCGGTGCCTTCGGACAATCCGTTTGTAGGGCAGGGCGATATTCGCCCTGAAATCTGGACCTATGGCCACCGCAATCCGCAAGGGGCCGGTTTGGATGCTCAGGGGCGTCTTTGGACTGCCGAGCACGGTGCGCAGGGTGGTGACGAGGTAAATCTGATTCAGCCGGGGCGAAACTATGGTTGGCCCGTTATTTCGTATGGCAAGCACTACTCAGGCAAGAAAATCGGAGAAGGCACCGCAAAAGAAGGCATGGAGCAACCGCAGCACTATTGGGACCCGTCCATCGCGCCCTCTGGGCTGATGGTATATTCTGGTAAGCTTTGGCCGAGCTGGGCTGGAAACCTTTTCGTGGGGTCACTCAAGTTCGATTACATTTCCCGGCTGGCTGGGACACCGTTGCGCGAGGTCGAACAGATAAAAGGCCCTGAAACGGAACGCGTACGCGATATCGTCGAAGCGCCCGATGGGTCGATCTGGTATATTTCTGTAGGTGAGGGAGCAGTTTACAGGATGACACCCGACAAGTAACACAGAAGCATCACAACCTATTGGATTGCTTTATGCTACGAGTTCAGTTTATTATCGTTGCGCTTTTTTCCGCAATGCCCGTTCTGGCCGAAGAGTTTTCATCCTACGAAGAGTATCAGAGCTTTTTGGACAAGAAGATGAAGAACCGGGAATTCTCTACTGTAATCAGAGATTTCGGCGGTGCGGATGAATATACTGAGCAAGAGCTGGCCCGCATCCAGACCCAGCTTCGAGATGTGGTTCCTTATTATTTGACAAACGCGGCAGTCATTAAGCGTGTTGAATTGGAAAATGGCTTCTCGCAGGAGTTGCGAGCCTATTGGAATGACATGAAAAGCTATGTTTACTTCTACGCGCTGTTACACGAACGCGATGACGATTTGATAGTTATTCAGTTCTATCTCAACACCAATCCCGAGGAACTTTTGACAAGGTTTTAATATTAAACCGACAGCCGTCCGCTCTGCGCACCGCGCTCGCGGTAAGGCGTGGTGTTATAGTGCGCCCGGTAGCATTTTGAGAAATGGCTGGGCGAGGCAAAACCACAGGCCAGCGCCACGTTGATGACGCTCATATCGGTCTGCATCAGCAGATTGCGCGCCTTGTGCAGGCGTAGCTCCATGTAATACCGCTTGGGCGAACGGCTGAGGTAGCGGCGGAACAGACGCTCCAGCTGGCGGGTGGACATGCCCACATCCTTGGCCAGGATCGAGGGTGAGATCGGCTCTTCGATGTTCTTTTCCATCATCAGAATTACCTGACTGAGCTTCGGATGCCGCACCCCGATACGCGTCGGCGTCGACAAACGCTGGGTGTCTTGATCGGTGCGGATCGAGGAATAGATCATCTGATCGGCAACTGCATTCGCAAGATCCTCGCCATAGTCATCGGCGATAATTTTGAGCATCAGGTCAATTGATGAGGTGCCGCCCGCCGTCGTCATCCGGTTCCCATCGACCTGAAACACTGATTTGGTCAGTTCAACAGTGTCGAATTCTTCCGAGAAACTGTCCGAGTTCTCCCAGTGGATCGTGGCCCGTTTGCCTTCCAGCAATCCGGCTTTAGCCAGCGTATAGGCGGCCGTACAAAGCCCTCCGATCTTCAACCCCTTGCGCGCCTCACGGCGCATCCAGTTCAGAACCCGTTTGGTGGTCGCCGCCTGAACATCAACTCCGCCGCAGATCAGGATCACGTCGTCGCGTTGCAATTCTTCAAGATCGGCATCCAGTTTGAAGGTGGTTCCCGCCGAACACTGTACAAGTTCACCGCCTTCACCGGTCAGTTTCCAGGTGTAAAGCTCCCGGTTCGCCATCCGGTTGGCAATCCGCAGGCTGTCGAGCGCAGACGCAAAGGAAAGCAGCGAGAACTTATCCAGCAGAACGAAAACAAAATTGAGCGGCTTGCCCGCTTCTCGATCCACGGTGACAACTTGGCGTTGCTCTTGCATGGCGATGTGTCCTTGATTCGGTGCACGCCGGGTTCGAAACGTCGGCGGATATGGCTGTCACCATGCTCAAAGCTTGTTTGCGGCGTCAAGAGGCGCAAATGTGATATGGTCTCTGACGAATGCATTTTGTATAGAGACCACCTGAATTACCTCAGCGGAGATCCAAGCTATGACGGAATGGCAAAAAACGAACTGGCGCAGCAAGCCCAGGGTTCAGATGCCAGACTATACCGACGCAACCGCGCTGGCCAAAGTCGAGGCGCAGCTTTCGCAGTATCCCCCGCTGGTCTTTGCAGGCGAAGCGCGGCGTCTCAAGCAACATCTGGGTGCCGCTGGTCGCGGCGAGGCCTTCCTGTTGCAGGGCGGCGATTGTGCTGAAAGCTTTGAACAATTCAGTGCTGATGCGATCCGTGACACGTTCAAGGTGATGCTGCAGATGGCCATGGTTCTGACCTATGGCGCCAAGGTGCCTGTGGTTAAAGTGGGCCGGATGGCGGGTCAGTTCGCCAAGCCCCGCAGCGCCCCGACCGAAGTGGTGGATGGGGTGGAACTGCCTAGTTACCGCGGTGACATCATCAATGAACTGGCCTTCACACCCGAGGCACGCATCCCGAATCCCGGCAAGATGCTTCAGGCCTACACGCAGGCAGCCGCGACGCTGAACCTTTTGCGCGCCTTCTCGACCGGTGGTTTCGCCGATATGAGCATGGTGCATTCGTGGACTCTGGGTTTCACGGATGAACAGGACGTTCAGAAATACTCGGAAATTGCCGACCGCATCCAAGACACCATCGATTTCATGGGCGCTGCCGGGATTACCGCAGATAGCACGCATGAGTTCTCGACAGTTGAGTTCTACACCAGCCACGAAGGCTTGCTGCTGGAATACGAAGAGGCGCTGACCCGTCTGGATTCGACTTCGGGCAACTGGCTGGCAGGCTCCGGTCACATGATCTGGATTGGTGATCGGACACGTCAGCCCGATGGCGCGCATGTCGAATTCTGCCGCGGTGTTCTGAATCCGATCGGCCTGAAATGTGGTCCGACAACGACAGCGGAAGACCTGAAGGTCCTGATGTCCAAGCTGAACCCCGAGAACGAAGAGGGTCGCCTGACCCTGATTGCGCGTTTTGGTGCGGGTAAGGCTGGTGAGCATCTGCCACGTTTGGTCAAGGCCGTGAAGGAAGAAGGTGCCAAGGTAACCTGGGTCTGCGATCCGATGCATGGCAACACCATCAAGTCCGCGACGGGCTACAAGACGCGTCCGTTCGACTCGGTCCTGCGCGAGGTGCGCGACTTCTTCGGAGTGCATCAGGCCGAGGGCACCGTGCCCGGCGGTGTGCATTTTGAGATGACCGGTCTTGATGTCACCGAATGCACCGGTGGCGTACGCGCCGTGACGGAAGAGGACTTGTCGGATCGCTACCATACGGCCTGCGACCCGCGCCTGAACGCGACGCAGTCGCTGGAGCTGGCATTCCTGGTGGCGGAAGAATTGACCAATCTGCGCCGCGATCGCGTCAAACGTGCCGCGAGTTGAGAGACCGCGACAGTTTAGAAATCAGAACGGCGGGCCACTGACCCGCCGTTTTTCTTAGTCATCGCGGGAAGATACCAGCCGAAGATATGGTTCGGACCGCACAAACTCGCTTTGCTGTTCGGCAAAACCCATATCCTCATGCGGAGCGGGTTTGGGCGGTTGCCGTAGCTCTGACAGTTCGCGCACCCGATGATCAGTTATCGAGAAACGACGCGGTGTGGTGCCAATCACGCCGTCACTGAGCATGACACCCAGCACGCGGCTGACATCCCCAAGATCGCTTTTAAGCGGCAACAGGATCATACGAGCTTGCAGGCATGCACGGCCCAGTTTGCCTTTTGAGGTCAATCCAAGTTCGACCACAGCCGGTGCCGTGAACACCCGGTCGAGATAGGTTTTGACATCATCACGCGCGCTGGGTTCGAAAAAGGCAGTCAGAGGCATGCCGCGCACCTCCATCCCAGCCAGCTTGTTCAGGTGGCTTCCGGCGAGACGAAACCGTGCCAGACCCGGTGCAATACGTTCGAGTATGAACGTGTATTCCAGAACATTCTCTAACCCGCGAGGATCGATCTGTGACCGCATCGGCACGCCGTCGCCGCCAAGAAGGGCGGTCCAATAAGCTTCGGCCTGACGAATTGGGGACAGGCTGCGCCCGCTGTCAAATCGGTCCATCGCGACGATCTTTCCAAATCCTGAGCCAGAGCCAGTCCCGAAAAAGGTTTTCATTTCATCACCCTATCGTCAATCAGTCGCCATTTTCCTAAAATGCCATCTTTCGGGCATAGCTGGGGTTCATCAGCGCTTCCGACTGTCAGATTGACACGGGTTAATACAATTTTGGATCAATTCTTTAACGAATGGTTAACCGATCGCGTCTCTGCCACAAATGAGCAAGGTCTTGCCCCTAGCCCGTTGTTGGCATTAGGTGCGGCGAGCGGTTTTGACGGAAAGGGCAGGCATGATCAAATCCATGACCGGTTTCGCCTCGGGCAAAGGAGCGTTTGGCCCCCATAGCTGGAGCTGGGAGCTGCGCAGCGTAAACGGCAAGGGACTGGATATGCGCCTGCGCGTGCCGGACTGGTTGACCGGGCTTGAGGCTGCGCTGCGGGGGGAGCTGTCGAAACAGGTCAGCCGGGGCAACGTGACGTTATCGTTACGGCTGAACCGGGAAGAGAGCGCCTCTGACATCAAGCTGAACGTTTCAGCCATGGAGGCCGCTCTGGCGGCGCTATCGCAGACCGAGGCGATGGCCGCTGCGCGTGGTATCGAACTGGCGGGATCCAAGGCCAGTGATCTGCTGACGCTGAAGGGCATGCTTGAAGCGGGCAGCGAAGATGATGATCCCGCTCCGTTGGTTGAGAAGCTCAAGACCGAATTCAGCGGCTTGCTGGCTGCTTTCCTAGACATGCGTAAGGCCGAGGGGCAAGCGCTGGCCGGCATTCTCGGCGGTCAGTTAGATCAGATTTCTAGGCTGACAGAGACGGCTGCCGATCTGGCCGAGCAGCGGCGAGAGGAGATGGCACAGGCGCTAAAGGACAATCTGGCGCGTGTTGTCGATAATGCGCAAGGTGTCGACGCTGAACGAGTCGCGCAGGAACTGGCGCTGATCGCCGTCAAGGCGGACATCACTGAAGAGATCGACCGTCTGGCCGCTCATGTCGCCGCCGCGCGTGCGCTGCTGGATCAGGACGGTCCGGTCGGGCGCAAGCTGGATTTCCTGATGCAGGAATTCAATCGCGAGGCCAATACGCTCTGTTCAAAATCGCAAAATGCCGAGCTGACATCCGTCGGGCTTGAGTTGAAGGCGGTGATCGATCAGATGCGCGAACAAGTTCAGAACGTGGAATAGGAACGAGGGCACACACATGGCAGATCGCCGGGGTCTATTAATCATTCTGTCCTCGCCCTCGGGCGCAGGCAAGTCCACTTTGGCCCGACGTTTGATGCAATGGGACAGCGATCTGGAGTTTTCGATCTCGGCCACCACGCGTGCACCACGACCGGGCGAAGAACATGGGCGCGAATACTACTTCCTGTCAGAAGACGCGTTCAAACAGCAGGTTGCCGATGGGCAAATGCTGGAACATGCCCACGTGTTCGGGAACTTTTATGGCTCACCCGCCGATCCGGTGCGCGAGTCGATCAACAAGGGCCGTGACGTGTTGTTCGATGTCGATTGGCAGGGGGAAGTGCAGATCAGGAATTCGGATTTGGGCAAACATGCGTTGTCGATCTTCATCCTGCCACCGTCGATTCCCGAACTGAGGCGCCGCCTGGAAGGCCGGGGGCAGGACAGCGAAGACGTGATTGCCAAGCGCATGCTGAAAAGCTGGGATGAGATCAGCCACTGGGGTTACTACGATTATGTCCTGATCAACGACGATCTGGACGCGACCGAGGAGAAGCTGAAAACCATCGTCAGTGCCGAGCGGATGCGCCGCATTCAGCAGCCGCGCCTGCAGAACCACATCCGTACCTTGCAGACCGAGTTCGAGGAACAGTCATGACGATCTATGCTTTGGGAGAGCATCAGCCTCAGATTCACGAGGATACCTGGGTCGCGCCTGATGCCAACCTGATCGGTAAGGTGGTGCTGGAACAGGGGGCCTCGATCTGGTTTGGCTGCACAATCCGCGCAGATCACGAAGAGATTCGCGTTGGTGCGGGCAGTAACGTGCAGGAAGATTGCGTGATGCATATCGATGCCGGATACCCGCTGACCATCGGCGCGAATTGCACCATCGGGCATAAGGTCATGCTGCATGGATGCACGATCGGGGACAACTCTCTGATCGGCATGGGGGCTATCGTTCTGAACGGGGCAAAAATCGGTAAGAATTGCCTGATCGGGGCAGGGGCCCTGATCACTGAAGGCAAAGAGATCCCTGATAATTCGCTGGTCATGGGAACGCCGGGCAAGGTTGTGCGTCAGCTTGATGATGAGGCCGCGCAACACCTGACGCTGAGCGCGCTGCACTATCAGGACAACATGCGCAAGTTCCGCGAAACGCTGAAACCGGTCTGATATCGCATGTCGGATCCCTTTCATGCCGAGCTTGTATCTGCCATCCCGATGCCGACCCTGCTGGTTGACCAATCTGAGCGGATCGTTGCGGCGAACACCGAAGCGCGTACTCTGTTGGGTGCGGCGATTGAGGGACGGCACTTCGCCACGATCCTTCGGCAACCTCAGGTGATCGAAGCGATTGAGCAATGTATTGGGTCAAAGCAGCCTAGCAACGCGCGGCATCTGTCCAATGATGGTGCACAAGATACGACCTTTGAGGTGCAGTGCCGGTATATGAACGACTCTCGGGTTGTGCTTGTAGTGTTTCAGGATGTCACCCATCTGGAGCAGGCCGGTCAGATGCGACGCGATTTTGTGGCCAATGTCAGTCATGAGCTGCGGACGCCGCTGACTGCTCTGATGGGGTTCATCGAAACACTGCGCGGGCCTGCGCGCGATGATACGGCGGCCCGAGAGCGGTTTTTGCAGATCATGGCGGACGAGGCCAATCGGATGAATCGGTTGGTGGGGGATCTGCTGTCACTCAACAGGGTGGAAAGCGAAGAGCGGGTCAGGCCAAAGGAACCTCTGGAACTGACCGGCCTGATCCAATCCACATTGAACACCCTTCGACCTCTTGCAGATGATGCCAATGTAAAGCTGTCACTGGACGCCCCGGATGATCCGGTGACGATGGTCGGTGACAGCGATCAGTTACGACAGGTTATCACCAACCTGGTGGAAAACGGGATCAAATACGGCGGCAGCGGGGGGCTGGTTCAGGTCGTAGTGACATTGTCGGAGCGCGATACTGCCATGCGCGGGCCAGCCGTGAGAATCGGAATCATTGATCAGGGTCCCGGCATCAACCCAATACATCTTCCACGCTTGACCGAGCGTTTCTATCGCGCAGACAGCCATCGCTCGCGCGAGTTGGGTGGAACAGGGCTGGGGCTTGCGATCGTCAAACACATTGTCAACCGACATCGGGGCAGGTTGCGGGTGGAAAGTGAGCTGGGGCAGGGTGCCGTGTTCACCGTCATACTGCCCCGTTGAGGTCAGATGGCTGATAGGCGATCCGCCGCTGACGTATCGTCAAGTTAAGAAATTCTCAAAATATCCTAACTTGTCATAAAACCGTTACATACCTGTCACAAAAGGCTTACGCGCGGCTTTTAGGGCTTTGCGCAGATCATCATGGGGATGATCAGTACCCATCCTTCTCAAGGAGACTGAAATGTCCTTTGTAAAACTGTCGGCTTCTGCGCTGGCAATCGCTGCCGTCTCGGCAACTGCTGCTGCTGCACGTGACAACGTTCAGGTTGCCGGTTCGTCGACCGTACTGCCTTATGCTTCGATCGTTGCCGAACTGTTTGGTGAAAATACAGACTTCCCGACCCCGGTTGTTGAATCGGGTGGTTCGTCGGCTGGTCTCAAGCGGTTCTGCGAAGGCGTTGGCGAAAACACAATCGACGTTGCAAACGCATCGCGCGCCATCCGCGAAAAAGAAATCAAAACTTGCGCCGAAAACGGTGTGACCGACATCATGGAAGTACGCATTGGCTATGACGGCATCGTGTTCGCAAGCCAGCAGTCGGGTCCGGCCTTTACTGCATTTCAGCCGGCAGACATCTACAACGCCATCGGTTCGAAAGTCATGAAAGACGGCGCGCTGGTCGACAACAGCTTCAACAGCTGGGCCGAGTTCAATGGCGACCTGCCGGATGTTGAGATCGCGATGTTCATCCCGGGCACCAAGCACGGCACCCGTGAAGTGTTCGAAGACAAGGTTCTGCTTGCAGGTTGTGAAGCAACCGGCGCCATGGAAGCCATGATCGCAGGCGGCATGAGCGAAGATGACGCCGAAGATGCATGCCTCGACGTTCGTACTGACGGTAAGTCGGTCGACATCGACGGTGACTACACCGAGACCTTGGCCCGCATCGACACTAACACCAACGGCATCGGCGTTTTCGGTCTGGCGTTCTACGAGAACAACACCGACAAGCTGAAAGTGGCCACCATGGGTGGTATCGCGCCGTCGACCGAGACCATCGCGTCGGGTGAATACCCTGTTTCCCGCCCGCTGTTCTTCTACGTCAAGAAAGCGCATATCGGCGTGATCCCTGGCCTGAAAGAATACGCTCAGTTTTTCACTCATGATGAGATTGCAGGTGCGTCGGGTCCGCTGGCCAACTACGGTCTGGTTGCCGATCCTGAGCTGGCAAAAACGCAAGATGCGATTGCCAACGAAGTAACCTTGGGTTCGGGCAGCTAATCCATCACCCTGATTGAATTGATTGGGGGCGGCGTTTTCTGTCACCCCCAATTTTTCCCTAATCCCGATCAAGACCTATGGGGGCAGCATGCCAATTCTTTGGCTCTTTCTGATCGTGCTTGCGATCGCGGCAGTCGGATATGTGTTGGGGCGAATGCGCGCCTTGCAAAGTGCCGGAGGGGACAGTCGCAATCTACATTCTCTTCCCTCGTTTTATGGGGCGAATGTTGCGCTGAAAGTTATCGTTCCCGCCTTTGGTCTGTTGATCGTCTGGCTGCTGGTTCAGCCGCTCTACGTGAATTCTCAGGTCTCGGAGATGGTTCCCGAAACGGCGATCAAGGAAGGATCGTCGCGTAGCCTTGTTATGGCCGAAGTGCGCCGGACGGCTAATGGTCTGGACAGTGCGGTCGCTCAGGGGCATCTCACCGAAGAGACCGCACAGGATGCGCAGGCGGATATTTCCGAGATGACCCAGCGGCTGAAAGACGCGGGCCAGGTTGTGACCTCGGATATCACACAGCCCGTGTTGCATGCCGCCCAGGCATACCGGTCGATGAACTCGACCGGCTATACGATTATGTCCATTGCCGTGATACTGATCGCCTTGGCAGGTGCCGCGTTCAGCTGGTTCCAGACACATTCGGAATACCGCGCCCGCAATGTGGTTGAGCAGGGAATTCGTGTGATGCTGCTGGCGGCTGCATCGATTGCGATCCTGACGACGGTCGGCATCGTACTGTCGCTGGTCTTCAACACGTGGGAATTCTTTAAGCTTTATCCAGCATCAGAGTTCTTCTTCGGAACAACATGGGCCCCCAGTTTCTCGGGCCGTGGTGGCGCGTCTGATCTGGGTATCATCCCGTTGCTGTGGGGCACATTCTACATCTCGTTGGTTGCATTGCTGGTGGCTGTGCCGATTGGTTTGTTTGCTGCTATTTACCTCAGCGAGTACGCTTCTTCCCGCGTGCGCTCGATCGCCAAACCGATGCTGGAGGTCCTGGCCGGTATCCCGACCATCGTTTACGGTCTATTTGCCTTGCTAACCGTTGGCCCACTGTTGCTGAGCGTGTTCGGAGATGACGGCTTAGGCTGGATGAAAGCCGGCACCGCGGTGATGACCGCCGGTCTGGTCATGGGCATTATGCTGATCCCGTTCGTCTCATCGCTGTCTGATGACATCATCAATGCGGTGCCGCAGGCGATGCGTGACGGGTCTTATGGGCTGGGGGCCACCCAGTCCGAGACCATCCGGCAAGTCGTTTTGCCCGCAGCATTGCCCGGCATCGTAGGTGCGATCTTGCTGGCCGCCTCGCGCGCAATTGGTGAGACCATGATTGTGGTTCTGGGGGCAGGGGCCGCAGCACGGCTCGACCTCAACCCGTTCGAGGCCATGACAACCGTCACCGCAAAGATCGTCAGCCAGTTGACCGGCGACGCGGATTTCGCCTCGCCCGAAGCGCTTGTGGCCTTCGCGCTCGGCATGACCTTGTTCATCCTCACGCTGGGGCTGAACGTTTTCGCCCTTTATATCGTGCGTAAGTATCGGGAGCAGTACGAATGACCGACGCCAGCATGCAAAGCCCCGAAACCGGCCGTCACGCGGTCTCGCTTACGGCGTCCGATGCACGGACCAAGAAACGCGCTGCTGCTGAAAAACGCTTTCGCGCGTACGGAATCGTTGCCATCGCGACTGGCTTGTTCTTTCTGGTCGTGCTGTTCACCTCGATCCTGTCGCAAGGCATCCCGGCCTTCAAACGCACTGTGATTAGCGTCGAGTTCACTCTGACGCCAGCACAGCGCGACGAAGCCGAAGGTACGCTATTCAAGACCAAAGCTTATTCCGATCTGTTTATTGCAGAGCTGAATGAACAACTGGCCGAAAGCGGTATCACGGTGGATTTCGATCAAGATGCTATTGAGCGTCTACTGGGCAAAATCGGCGGTACGATCCGAACGTTCTATGCAGATAACCCAAGCAAGCTGGATGAGCCGATCATGTTCGATCTGGCCGCGTCAAGTCGGGTGGATGGCTATTTCAAAGGCCGGGTGTCGCGCGACACCCTGCAGGATAGCCGCTTCTTGCAGCTCAGCGATCTGGATCTAGTGGACGCTTTGAAAGAAGCGGGCATCATCAAGCAGGCCTTCAACTGGCCGTTCATCACCGGAGCCGACTCGGGCGTGGATAACCCCGGTGGCGCAGGCATCGGTGCCTCGGTCGTTGGCTCATTCTTCATGATGCTGGTGGTACTGTGCCTGTCGCTGCCCATCGGTGTGGCCGCGTCGATTTATCTGGAAGAGTTCGCACCACAGAACAGGTTCACCGATCTGATCGAGGTGAACATCTCAAACCTAGCCGCCGTTCCGTCCATCGTGTTCGGTATTCTGGGCCTGGCCGTGTTCATCCAATTCATGCATCTGCCGCAATCGGCGCCGTTGGTTGGCGGTCTGGTGTTGACGCTGATGACTCTGCCTACCATCATCATCTCGACCCGTGCCTCGCTGAAGGCGGTTCCCCCGTCTATCCGTGACGCGGCATTGGGGGTAGGGGCCTCGAAAATGCAGGCCGTGTTTCATCACGTGTTGCCACTGGCCGCGCCAGGTATCCTGACCGGCACCATCATCGGGCTGGCGCAGGCCCTGGGTGAAACCGCACCGCTGCTGCTGATCGGCATGGTGGGATTTGTTGCCCGCGGCTATCCCGATGGTTTCCTCGCAGGCTTCACCGAGCCGAACTCGGCAATGCCTGCACAGATTTACACATGGGCCGCGCGTGCTGATGTCGGGTTTTATGAGAAAGCCTGGGGTGGCATCATCATCCTTTTGATGTTCCTGCTGACCATGAATATCATCGCAATCATCCTGCGCCGCCGCTTTGAACGCCGCTGGTAATTGGGGGCTAAAATGAACGACATGACACGAGTGGAGAGAACCGTGGACTCCAAAAACATCAAGATCAACGCCAAGCAGGTTCAGGTCTATTACGGCGAGACCCACGCCATCAAGGACGTGAGCGTTGATATCGAAGATAAGACCGTGACGGCCTTCATCGGCCCCTCGGGCTGCGGCAAGTCCACCTTTCTGCGCTGTCTGAACCGGATGAACGACACGATTGATATCTGTCGCGTTGAAGGTGATATCCTGTTGGATGGTGAGGATATCTATGACAAGCGCGTCGACCCGGTGCAGCTGCGTGCCAAGGTTGGCATGGTGTTTCAGAAGCCGAACCCGTTCCCCAAATCGATCTATGACAACGTGGCCTACGGTCCACGCATCCACGGCCTCGCAAAGAACAAGGCAGAACTGGATGAGATCGTTGAGAAATCCCTACGCCGTGGTGCGATCTGGGATGAAGTCAAGGATCGTCTGGATGCCCCCGGCACCGGCCTCTCGGGTGGTCAACAACAACGCCTTTGCATTGCGCGTGCGGTCGCAACCGAACCTGAGGTTCTGTTGATGGACGAGCCTTGCTCGGCGCTTGACCCAATCGCAACGGCTCAGGTTGAAGAGCTGATCGATGAACTGCGCTCGCGCTATTCGGTGGTGATCGTGACTCATTCGATGCAGCAGGCGGCAAGGGTCAGCCAGAAGACAGCATTCTTCCATCTGGGCAATCTGGTTGAATTTGGCGAGACGGGGCAAATCTTCACCAACCCCGAAGACCCTCGCACAGAAAGCTACATCACCGGCCGGATCGGCTGAGCACAGGATTATTTCAATGAGCGAACAACATATTGCATCCGCGTTCGACCGCGACCTCGAAACCATTCAGGCGCATATCATGAAGATGGGCGGTTTGGTCGAGGCCGCGATCATGGGTGCGGCCCGGTCGCTGGAAACCCGCGACGAAGAACTGGCGAAAGAAGTACGTCAGGGCGACAAGGCCATCGACGCGCTGGAAGAGCTTATCGACGAAGAAACCGCACGACTGATCGCGCTGCGCGCGCCAACGGCGGGTGATCTGCGTCTGGTGCTGTCAGTTTTGAAGGTGTCGACCAACCTTGAGCGGATCGGCGACTATTCCAAGAATATCGCCAAGCGCACGACCGTGCTGGTCAACGCTGGTGAAATCAACGGCAGCGCCGCCGCCCTACGTCGGATGGCGCGCGAGGTTGAGCTGATGCTGCGCGATGCATTGGATGCCTATATTCAACGTGACGCCGAACTCGCGACGGATGTGATTGAACGCGATCTGGAGGTTGACCAGATGTATAACGGGCTGTTCCGCGAATTCCTGACTTTCATGGCAGAAGATCCGCGCAACATCTCGTCCTGCATGCATCTGCACTTCATCGCGAAGAACATCGAACGCATGGGTGATCACGTTACGGCAATCGCGGAACAGGTGGTCTATTTGGTCACTGGTGAACGGCCGACCGAAGCACGGCCCAAGGCCGATAACACCTCGCAAACGATCTAGGAGGCTGACCTTATGTCCGCTGATCAACCGACGGTGCTGGTGGTTGAAGATGAATTGGCCCAGCGTGAGGTTCTTTCCTATAACCTCGAAGCCGAGGGGTTCCGGGTCACAAAAGCCGCGAATGGTGACGAGGGTTTGTTGCTCGTCGAAGAAGACCGCCCGGACATTATCGTTCTCGACTGGATGATGCCCAATCTCAGCGGTATTGAGGTCTGTCGCCGCCTGAAGACACGGCCCGATACCCGATCGATCCCGATCATCATGCTGTCGGCGCGTTCGGAAGAGGTCGATAAGGTGCGCGGTCTGGAAACCGGGGCGGATGACTACGTGATCAAGCCTTACTCGGTGGTAGAGCTGATGGCGCGGGTCCGCACCCAGCTACGTCGGGTGCGTCCAGCGACCGTGGGTATTCGGCTGGAATTCGATGATATCATTCTGGATTCGGAGACCCATAAGGTCAGCCGGGACAACAAGCCTTTGAAACTCGGCCCAACCGAGTTCCGCCTGCTCAGCACCTTTATGGAAAAGCCGGGGCGGGTCTGGAGCCGCGAACAGTTGCTCGACCGGGTTTGGGGCCGCGATATATATGTCGATACGCGCACTGTGGACGTTCATATCGGACGTTTGCGCAAGGCATTGACTCAGCACGGTGGTGAAGACCCGGTGCGGACCGTCCGTGGCGCAGGGTACGCGTTAGGCTAACGCGGCAACGTCTCTTCGGTCTGGGCCTGAGAGGCAAGCCAGTGTCGGAACTGTCGCAACGAATCGTCCTGCGATTTGTCGTGGGGCCAGACCAGATAATAGGCACCCAGCGTCTCAAACGCATCGGGGAAGGCGGCGACCAGATTTCCTGTCGCAAGGTCTTGCTCGATTAGGTAGTTGGGCAGCAACGCAACACCCAGACCGTGCAGGGCCGCCTGATTGATCGTGTTGAATTGATCATGCACCGTGCCGGGCAGGGGGTGCGGAGCCTCGACGCCCATTTGTCGGAACCACTCTTGCCAAGCCCGTGGGCGCGTCTGGATGTGCAGTAACGGCAGTTTGAGCAACTCGTCCGGTGTCGACGGTGTTCCCTGCGGTAGCAACTCAGGCGCGCAGACCGGCAGAACGCGTTCCATTTTTAGCAGCAAACGGTCGGTTCCTGGCCAGTCAGGCTCACCAAAATGCAACGCAGCGTCAAAGGGTTCCGACGCGAAATTGAATGGTCTCAACCTAGTTGTCATATTGATGGTTATGTCCGGATGCAAACGCGCGAAATCCGGTAGGCGCGGTACCAGCCAACGCATCCCAAAGGTCGGCAGGATTGCCAGATTCAACGTCCCTCCAACAGGCGACACATGTAGTTTCAGAGCGGCCTGCGCAATCTGTGACAAAGCTGGCCGAATCTCTTGCACATAATCCTGCCCGGCCTTGGTCAGCGACAATCTCTTTCGGTCACGGCTGACGAGTTCTGCGCCCAGATGCGCCTCAAGCGTTTGCAGCGACCGACTGACAGCGCTCTGCGTCAATGCCATTTCGTCGGCAACCGCCGAGGCAGAGCCTAGTCGATCCAGCGCTTCCAATGCACGCAGGGCGGAGATCGGGGGCAGGATAGGGCGGCGCATACTCATCTATGCGTTTTAGTCATGTAAATGTGCAAATGTCTCGCTGTTTTTTGAGGAAACCTCAGATTATGATGCGCGAGACATTGTATCGGAGACTCATCATGAACGCGCCAGAGACCAAACCCGTTCTAAGGGCCAAAGACGCGCCCGATTTGGGAAATTTTGCTTGGGACGATCCTTTCCGCCTGGCAGATCAGTTGGAAGAAGATGAACGATTGGTTGCTGACAGCGCCCGTGCATATGCGCAGGAAAAGCTGCAGCCGCGCGTCACGCAGGCGTTTCAGAACGAGGAGACCGATCCTGAAATCTTTAGGGAAATGGGTGAAATGGGCCTGTTGGGCACGACAATCCCCGAGGAATATGGCGGCATCGGTGCGGGATATGTGAGCTATGGATTGGTCGCGCGCGAGGTTGAGCGGGTGGATTCCGGCTATCGCTCGATGATGTCGGTGCAAAGCTCGCTGGTGATGTATCCGATCTATGCCTATGGCAGCGAAGAGCAGCGCCGGAAATACCTGCCAAAGCTGGCCAGCGGCGAATGGATTGGTTGTTTCGGCTTGACCGAGCCGGATGCCGGCTCTGACCCAGCTGCCATGAAAACCCGGGCTGAAAAGATTGACGGTGGCTATCGTCTGACCGGTAGCAAGATGTGGATTTCGAATGCTCCGATTGCAGATGTGTTTGTCGTGTGGGCCAAGTCGGATGCGCATGATGGCAAGATCCGGGGCTTCGTTCTGGACAAGAACACCAAGGGGTTGAGCGCGCCGAAGATCGAAAACAAGCTGAGCCTGCGCGCTTCGATCACCGGCGAAATCGTGATGGAAGGCGTTGAGGTCGGCGAAGATGCGTTACTGCCGCATGTGCAGGGCCTGAAAGGACCGTTCGGATGTCTGAACCGCGCACGTTACGGGATCAGTTGGGGCGCTATGGGGGCGGCCGAGAGCTGCTGGCATGCTGCGCGTCAATACGGTCTGGATCGCAAGCAATTCAATCGGCCATTGGCGCAGACCCAACTGTTCCAACGCAAACTGGCTGAGATGCAAACTGAAATCGCTCTGGGCCTTCAGGCAAGCCTGCGTGTTGGGCGTTTGATGGATCAGGCCGAAGCCGCACCCGAGATGATCTCGATCATCAAGCGCAACAACTGCGGCAAGGCGCTGGATATCGCGCGGATGTCACGGGACATGCATGGCGGCAATGGTATCTCGCTTGAGTTCCAGGTGGTGCGCCACATGATCAATCTTGAGACAGTAAATACCTATGAGGGGACGCATGACGTGCATGCGCTGATTCTTGGTCGGGCGCAGACCGGGTTGCAGGCATTCTACTGATATGGCGAATGCCGTATAATCGTGATTATGTAAAATAAGCCATCGCCAGAAAATCCACTCTGGCGATGGTTTTTCAACGTGTTAGGCTGATCTGCGAAACTCAGAGCACAGACAGACATGCACCTGAACGAAAAGACAGTTGTTGTGACCGGCGCCGCTGGTGGCATTGGCAAAGGACTTGCTGAACGATTTGCCAATGAAAGCGCTCGCGTTGTTTGCGCAGATATCGACGCTGCCGGTGCGCAGCACATTGCGGACAAGATCGGTGGTCATGCCATTCATTGCGATGTTTCCCTGGAATCTGACATTTGCAACTTGATCGAAACCGTTGAGGATAGCATCGCACCAATAGATCTGTTTTGTGCGAATGCCGGTATTCTAACGCTTGGCGGGCTTGATGTTCCGGACACCGAATGGGAACGGATTTGGCAAATTAACGTCATGTCTCATGTCTGGACCGCTCGGCATTTATTGCCGCGTATGGTGGCGCGTGGCGGCGGATACCTGATGACGACCGCCTCGGCCGCAGGGCTGCTCAATCAACCTGGTGCGGCACCATACGGCGTCACAAAACATGCCGCCATTGGGTTTGCTGAATGGGTCGCGTTGACCTATGCGCATCAAGGAATTCGAGTGTCGGTTCTATGCCCTCAGGCGGTACGTTCGGACATGACCCGTGGACATGAGGATTCGGTTGCGGCAATCGACGGGATGCTTGAGCCCGAAGCGGTCGCGCAGGCCTGTGTCGAAGCGCTGGCTGACGAGCGGTTTTTAATCCTGCCGCATCCTCAGGTATTGGACTATATGCGTTTAAAAACAGCAGATTATGACCGCTGGATTGGCGGAATGTCTAAGCTAAATCAAAAATATACCAGCGAAACTTAACGCGAGCGACGTCGCCGAAGCAAACCTTCCTGCGCGACCGAGGCAACCAATGTGCCGTCTTGCGAATAAATCGATCCTCGGTTGAAACTACGCCCCTGCCCCGTCCATGGCGATTCCATCGCGTAAAGGTGCCAGTTCTGGAACTGTACCGGCGCGTGAAACCAGAGCGCATGATCCAAGCTGGCACCATCGATCTCACCAGTGAACCAACTGAGGCCATGCGGGCGCATGCCCGAACTCAGCAGACTCATGTCAGACGCATAGGCCAGCAACAGGTGTTGGGTAATCCGGTCGGCCTGTGCCGCAGCATCCATACGGAACCACACTTGGTTTCGGTCATCTGCTTTGTCCGGCGTAAAAAGGTCCAGCGGCGCGACCTCTCGTACTTCGATTGGACGTTCGCGCAGAAGTTCTGTTTTGAGTGCTTCAGGCACGCGACTCAGATACTTCTGACGCATTTCATCGCGCGATGGGTGGTACTTAGCTGGCTCCACGTCGGGCATGGGATGCTGATGATCCCATCCATCGTCCTGTTTGTGGAACGATGCCGAAAGGTTCAGGATTTGCTTTCCATGTTGGATTGCAACCACACGACGGGTGGTGAAAGAACCTCCATCTCGGGCGCGATCTACTTGATAGATAACGGGAATCGAGGGATCGCCGGGCCGAATAAAGTAAGCGTGCAGGGAATGACACAATCGGTCATCGACGGTCCTGTAAGCTGCTGCAAGGGCCTGCGCGATCACCTGCCCGCCAAAGATGCGTGTTGGGGTCTCTCCACCAGAGCCAGTTCCCCGGAACAAGTCGACTTCAAGCGCTTCGATGTTGAGCAGGTCGAGCAGAACGCGTTCAGCTTCGGTCATATGTGGGTCTCCGGCTTAGCGATGTCCCCGGCTATCATCCACACCGAGGTCATTCAACGAGCGCACCATGTACAAGTGCCTTCAATTCCGCACGCGAGGGGTAAGAGCTGGAAGGTGAAAGCTGAGTAAAGAACACCGCTGAGAAATCATTGACTTGATCCACCCAGAAATAGGTGGACGCCATGCCACCCCAACCGAAATCACCGACCGAGCCCGGACACCGCAGGCGCGCCGGGTCCAAAACCACGGCACCTCCAATGCCAAACCCGGTTCCTTCCATGGGTTGCTCGGCAAAGCTTTGGGGGCCCATCGATGCAATGTCGCCGGGTAAGTGGTTGCGTAGCATGAATTCTATCGTTTTTGGCCCCAGAATGCGCTCCCCGTTTCCTGAGCCTTTGTTGCGCAACATTTCAGCGAAGCGACTGTAATCATCGATCGTACCGATCAGCCCGCCTCCACCAGAGAAAGTCGTTGTGGCTTCAAACGGAGAGTCTCCGGCGCAATCAACCAGGCGCAGCGTATCGCCCCCGGTCTTGGCCGCATTCAATGCCATCGCGTCGCCTTCAAGCGGCGTATAGAGCGAGGCGAACCGATCCCCTGCCCCGTTCGGCACTGAAAACCCCGTCTCGTGCATGCCGAGTGGCTCAAAAATGTGATCGGCCAGAAAGCGCTCGAAGGACTGCCCCGAGGTGACCTCGATGACGCGACCGATGACGTCGATACCCACCGAGTATTCCCAGCGGTGGCCCGGTTGAAAAGCCAGAGGCAAAGTGGCCAGGACCTCGACCCGATCCGCGAGCGGACCCTGTGCCGGTGAAAATATCAGTCCAAGCTCATCCATCGCCTCGGGCAGCAACCCGGGATTAAACGGATAACTGAGACCACTGGTATGCGTCAGCAACTGATGCAGGGTTGGCGTTGGTGCGGCCTCGGTCTGATCCAAGCGCGTGGCGCCGGGAATCAGGGCTTGCATCGACTGAAACTCGGGCAGGAACTCGGAAACGGGTGCGTCGAGATGAAACTGCCCGCGCTCAACCAGCATCATGAGCGCAACCGAGGTCACGGGTTTGGTCATAGAATAAATACGCACGAGGCTATCGCGCTGAAACGGCAAGTCATTTTCAAGACACCGGCGACCACAGCTGTGAAAGAACGCCTCCTGCCCGTTGTGCAGAATCAGTAGGCTGCTGCCGACGTATTTTTTCTCGTCTACATATCGCTGCATCCAGGATTGAATGCGGGTTAGTGCGGTTGGGTCAAATTTCATGATCTACGCCTCCAGCGCGGATAGGCCATGTTGAGCAAATACCGGAACATATGCACCAAAGGCGCGCGCCCTTGCAGGGTCTGAGGCGTTGCCATCCAGCGACCGTTTGTAGACACCTTGAAGTATGGCCGCCATGCGGAAGAAGTTGAAGGCGAGATAGAAGCCGAAATTCTCGATCCCCGGCAGGCCGCGCCGCGCGCAATAATCTGCAATAAATGACTGATCCGATGGGAGGCCTAGTGCATCGCGATCCACCCCGGCCAATCCACGCCCTTCCTTACCCGGTGGCAACTGCCACTGCATGATTACCGCCGCAAGATCCGCGTAAGGATGGCCGATGGTCGACAGTTCCCAATCCAGCACGCCAATGCAGTTCGTTCCAGTGTGCTCGAACAACATGTTATCAATCCTATAGTCGCCATGAACCAATGTTCTCTGGCCGTCATCCGCAGGGATTTGTTGTTTAAGTTTGCCGATCAAGCTATTCATATAGTTTATATCTTCGGTTTCCGAAGCTCGGTACTGCTTGGTCCATCGCCCGATCTGTCGTTCGAAGTAATTCCCCGGAGGGCCGAAATCCGACAGGCCTGCGGCATCGATGTCTACCATGTGCAACTCGGCCAGAACGCGGTTCATCTCATCCAATATGCCAGCACGAGTGGCGTTGTTTTCACCCTTCATAACAGGATCAACGAATGAGCGTCCGTCCAGATGCTCCATCACATAGAACGCTGAGCCGATGATGCTGTCGTCTTCGCACAGAAGGTACACCTGCGGCACCGGGACCCTGGAGCTGATCAGAGCGCTTTGAACCCGAAACTCACGATCCACTGCATGCGCAGACTTGAGCAATACGCCCGGTGGCTTGCGCCGCAGAACGTAGTTCTTACTAGGCGTTTGCAGCAGATAGGTCGGATTGGATTGCCCGACCGTGAATTTCGTTGCTTCAAGCGGGCCCTGATAATCACCTAGATGTGTTTCAAGGTACGCATTTACCGCATTTATATCTAACGTATTTTCCTGATCAGTCATCCGAAACCCAGATGTTGAAAGCAGCTATAGAGCGTCGGCAAAGATGTTCCCGCCGCTCTGCACATTTATCCCGCCCGAGACTGGCAGGACCGCCCCGGTGACATAGCTGCCCCCGCGTCCACAGAGGAAGAGCACGCAGCCTCCGATATCCTCGGCACGACCTACGCGGCCAAGCGGGACGGATTTGCCAACACGCTCACGTTTGTCCTCATCTTCGGTGGCAAAGGCTGTCATGCGCGACACGAACGGTCCCGGCGCAAGCGCATTCACTGTCACGCGGTAAGGTGCCAACTCCTTGGCCATGATCTTGGACAGATGGATCACTGCCGCTTTCGACGCGGAATAGCTATAGGCGCCGTCACCCATCGGCGTTTCGCCCATCACCGACCCAACATTGACCACGCGCGCCGGGTCGTCATCCGAGGCGGATTTCATCAACAGCGGCAACAGCTTTTGGGTCAGATCAAAAATACCTGCTACATTGACCGACATCACCTTATCCCATGCTGCATAGGGGAACTGCCCCATAGGCGCACCCCAAGTGACGCCGGCATTATTCATCAGGATTTCTAGTGTTTCTGTCCGTTTCCTCACTTCAGCGATCAGAGCATCTATTCCCTCTTCACTGCCGATATCCCCTGCAAACCCCTCAGCCGATCCGGGCGCATCCATCGCGTTCAGCTCCGCAGCCACGGCCTCACATGCATCGCCCTTACGTGAAGCGATCAATACATGGGCCCCTGCGCGTACCAGAGCCTCGGCCGCCATCCGACCGATGCCTGTTGCACCTCCGGTGACCAGAGCGGTTTTGCCGTTCAGCGAAAACAAAGTCTCAGGCGTCATGTGCTCTCCTCTACCCAGATACCGTTACGGAAGCTGACAGGTCATCTTCTTGACAACCCGTGCCTGTAATCCAACGATTTCAGCACCACCGAAGCAAGGGGCAAGAGAAGGCATGCAAACATTACTCAGCGTCACACCGGGCGGTCCCGAGTCTTTGGAGCTAACCACACTGCCCGACCCGACACCTGGCAAGGGCGAACTGCTGATCCGTGTCCGGGCTGCTGGTGTGAACTTCCCCGATACTCTGATCATTCGCGATCTGTATCAGATGAAGCCACCACGTCCCTTTGCTCCGGGCGGAGAGATTGCGGGCGAAGTCCTCGCGCTTGGTGACGGAGTGTCAGGATTTGAGATCGGCGATCGTGTTTTGGCCCTGTCCGGGCATGGAGGGTTCTCGACACATCTTACCCTCAAAGCTGCGACTGCGGTGAAGATTCCCGACACGATGCCTTTTGATGACGCTGCCTGTTTCATTTTTACCTACGGCACATCTTATCACGCTCTGAAAGACCGGGCACAGCTGCAGGCCGGAGAAACCGTTCTGGTATTGGGCGCGGCTGGTGGCGTGGGGTCTGCAGCAATAGAGCTGGCCAAGGCTATGGGCGCGCGCGTCATTGCGGCGGTTTCTTCCGAAGACAAGGCAGAGTTCTGCAAACAGATTGGTGCGGATGAGACGCTCGTTTACTCGCGCGAATTGGATCGAGGCTCCCAGAAAGCGCTTTCCGCCAAGATCAAATCGCTTGCTGGGGGCGATGGGGTCGACGTCGTCTATGACGCCGTGGGCGGAGACTATGCCGAACCCGCCTTGCGCAGCATGGCATGGGGCGGGCGCTATTTGGTGGTCGGTTTTCCGGCAGGCATCCCGAGCCTTCCGTTGAATCTGACCCTGCTCAAAGGCTGCCAGATTGTTGGGGTCTTTTGGGGCGCATCGGTGTTTCGCGACCCCAAAGGCCATGCTCGAAATATTGAAGAGCTATTTACACTCTACAACGACGGAAAAATCTCGCCACGTATCAGCTTGCGATTGCCCCTGACACGCGCGGCAGAGGCAATTGAGCTGCTGGAACAGCGTTCGGTTCTCGGAAAGGTCGTTGTGACAATGCAGGATGTGTGATCCTTATTACATCTGCAAATATTCCCATCAGCCACGATGCGTCGATGCGACCTTACCTTCTCTGAACGAGGCCGCTGGACGCCCAGATTATTCGAGTTTATGAAAAAGAGAGATGGGGACAGTTTGAAGATGCATAATATCCTGGTTCTGAATGGTCCGAACCTGAATTTGCTGGGCACAAGACAGCCCGAGGTTTACGGCCATACGACATTGAAGATGATCGAAGACCTGTGCGTGTCTCACGGCCAGACGATTGGCCTGTCGGTTTCTCATCTTCAGTCCAATCACGAAGGCGCCCTGATCGATGCGATCCATTCGGCACGCGGGGTGCAGGATGGCATCGTTCTGAATGCCGGTGGCTATACCCATACTTCGGTGGCCCTGATGGATGCGATCTCCTCGGCGCAAGTGCCGACGGTCGAGGTGCATCTGTCTAACATCCACGCTCGTGAGGTGTTTCGTCATACCTCTTACATCGCCCGAGTCGCGATCGGCCAAATCTGCGGATTTGGCGCACAAAGCTATGTCATGGCGCTTGACGCCCTTGCAGCCCATCTCAGCGAGAGGAGCGTGGTATGAACCTCAGGGAATACCTCAGCTTTCTAAGTTATACCAAGACTCTAGAAGAGCTTTGGGACGCGCATTGCCGCCAGATGGCAGGGTATGGTTTCGATCGGCTGCTCTATGGTTATACGCAATATCGCACTGCGACTTCGCTAGGTGATCCCGAAGATTTTGTTATCCTCAGCAACCATTGTACCAACTATCTGGACGGCTTTTTGCGTTCCGGGCTTTATTTTCACGCCCCGATGCTGAAGTGGGCGCTGGATAATGAAGGCGCGGCAAGCTGGAGCATGATAAATGACATGATGTCCAGCGGTGTAATGTCAGCCGAGGAACGCAGAGTATATGACTTCAACAAATCTTTTGGTGTGACGTCTGGCTATACAGTCAGCTTCAATTCGGTCTCGATGCGTTCAAAAGGCGCTATTTCGTTGGCAGCGCGTGACCACGACCAGAAAGAGATGGACGAGGTCTGGCGAAAGCATGGTGATGATATTCTGCTGATGAACAATGTTGCTCATCTGAAAATACTCACCTTGCCGTACAACGCTCCGAACCGCGCCTTGACGAAACGCCAGCGTGAAGCCCTGCAATGGGTGGGTGACGGGAAGACCACGCAAGATATTGCCCTGCTGATGGGGCTGACGGCGGCGACCGTAGAAAAACACCTCCGGCTCGCGCGCGAAGCGCTCTCGGTTGAGACGACGGCCCAGGCCGTATTGAAGGCCGCGCTTCAGAATCAGATGTTCGTGATGGAAGTCTGACCCGGTTCTGACGCCGTATTGCGTCAGATTGACCTAGGGTAAGGAATACATGACTTTCCGAATCTATCTTTAAAATTGCAAATTGATACTGTTCCGTGAGTGGTGGCTTTAGCCAGGGAACATTCTGATCAGATCTTTGCCATAACAAAGCTCTCTGATTGATCTGACCAAGAGGCGCCTATTCGTCCGCGTCACTTAGTTGGAAATTGTTGAGGGGCCCTGTCCATCCCCATCATGCGGGGCCCCTCAATCTCACCAGAAAATCGTGCCATCAGCTTGTACCTACAAGAAACTGATAGCTACTTGTTTCATATGAAAAAACCCGACTGCTTGGGCAGCCGGGTTCTTGAACTTCAATGCCAGAAAAGAGCTTGCGTTAGCCCTGAGCGGCCTTTGCAACTTCTGCGGCAAAGTCTTCTTTTTCGACTACGATACCTTCGCCGACTTCCATGCGAACAAAGCCGGTGATTGTTGCGCCCGCTTCCTTGGCCGCTGCTTCGACGGTCAGGTCAGGGTTCACAACGAAGGATTGGTTCAGCAAGGTCGATTCGGCGACGAATTTCTTCATGCGGCCTTCGATCATCTTTTCGATCACCTGCTCCGGTTTGCCGGATTCGCGGGCGATGTCCATCTGAACCTGCTTTTCTTTCTCGACAACCGCCGGATCCATGTCCGCTTCGGACAGGGCCGCCGGGTTCACAGCCGCGATATGCATCGCAACCTGCTTGCCGATGGCTTCGTCACCACCCGACAGAGCAACCAGAACGCCGATTTTGCCCATGCCGGTTGTCGCGGCGTTGTGGACGTAGGACACAACAGTGTCGCCAGACAGTTTGGCCATGCGGCGCACCGACATGTTCTCACCGATGGTGGCGATCTTGTCGGTCAGGGTGTCTGCAACCGACTTGCCGCCCAGATCAGCAGCCAGCAGAGCGTCGATGTCGTCAACGCCTTCGGCAGCGTAGGTGATCTTGCCGACCATTTCCTGGAAGTCAGCGTTTTTCGCAACGAAGTCGGTTTCCGAGTTCACTTCGACAGCAACACCGTTGCCACCGTTGACGTGAACAGCAACCAGACCTTCTGCTGCGGTACGGCCCGATTTCTTGGCCGCTTTGGCCAGGCCTTTGGTGCGCAGCCAGTCAACGGCTTCGTCCATGTTACCGCCGGTTTCGGTCAGCGCTTTTTTTGCGTCCATCATGCCTGCGCCGGTCGAGTCGCGCAGTTCTTTAACCATTGCTGCTGTGATTGCCATCTTTAGGCTCTCCTCAATTCAAACGGAATTGGGGCAGGTCTACCCTGCCCCATATGTCAATAACGTGACGGGCAGCTTACGCTTCGGCTTTGGCTTCCGGCGCGGCTTCTTCTGCGGGTGCTTCTTCAGCAACCACTTCCTCAACCGGAGCTTCTTCGAACGCGCCCAGGTCAACGCCTGCTGCACCCATCTGAGCGGTCATACCGTCCAGAGCGGCACGTGCGGCCAGATCGCAATACAGCGCGATGGCGCGGGCTGCGTCGTCGTTGCCGGGGATGATGTAGTCAACACCGTCGGGCGAGCAGTTGGTGTCGACAACAGCCACAACCGGGATACCCAGCTTGTTGGCTTCGGCGATAGCCAATGCTTCTTTCTTGACGTCGATGACGAACAGCAGATCAGGAACGCCGCCCATCTCGCGGATACCGCCCAGCGACGCCTGCAGCTTGGCCTGGTCACGCTCCATGCCCAGACGCTCTTTCTTGGTCAGGCCTTCGGCGCCCGATTCCATGGCTTCGTCGATCTGGTTCAGACGGTTGATCGACTGGGAAACGGTTTTCCAGTTGGTCAACGTGCCGCCCAGCCAGCGGTGGTTCATGTAGTACTGAGCCGACTTTTCAGCGGCTTCAGCGATCGGGCCAGCGGCCTGACGCTTGGTGCCAACGAACAGAACGCGGCCACCTTTGGCGACGGTGTCACGAACAGCCTGCAGAGCCTGATCCAGCATCGGAACGGTCTGGGTCAGGTCCATGATGTGGATTCCATTGCGCGAGCCGTAGATGAACGGGCCCATGCGGGGATTCCAACGCTGTGTCTGGTGACCAAAGTGAACGCCAGCTTCCAGCAGCTGACGCATGGAGAACTCGGGAAGAGCCATGCTATTCTTTCCTTTTCCGGTTTACGCCTCGGCGGGGGTGAAAGAAGCGGATGCTCCAACCGGCGGGCCAGATAAGGATGTCTCCCCTATAAAGCCCAAACCCCGCCTGCGGGTTTGAATGGCGCGCGTATACGGCAGGTTTTGTGGCAACGCAAGGGCCTTTTGCCCTTATTTTTCAAGCAAAGCGAGCGCATGGGCGTGGCGCACAGCCTCTTCGCAGTGCGTGGCCAGTTCCTTGCGATTACCGAAGTCGCTTACTTTTGCTGGCGCGTGATAGATCAGCTCAACCGATCCTTGCCTGCGTGCGCCGAGTGTTTTCAACAAGTGAGGCCCGAAATCCATATCGCCCCACCAGCCATAGAACCGGCCCGGCTGCCCTATGGGTGCGTGATAGACAACAGACACCGGTTGTACATACATGAAATCACGCAATTCATCAGCAAAGAATGCAGCGAAAAGCGTTGATTTGAAAGGCAAAACGCGAAGACCGTCAGTCGAGGTGCCTTCCGGAAAGAACAAGAGTTTATGACCCGCTGAAAGTCGTTCTTGAAACACAAGTGTTTGTTCGCGCGCTTTCTTTCGGTCGCGTTCGATAAATACCGTTCCGGTCGCGCGGGCCAGCCAACCGATACCTGGCCATTTCGCGACCTCGGCCTTTGAAACAAAATAGACACGCTTGCGCGCGTTGAGTGCAAAGATATCAAGCCATGAAGTATGGTTCGCGACGACAGCACCGCGTTCTTGCATCAAGGTGCCGGAGGATCGAAAACCGATGCCCAAGATGCGAAATGCATTTCGGCAGACGATCTGAGTGATGAACGGCGTGATCGGCCGACGGAGCCCGAACACGGGACGCTCGATCATGCGCACGATTAGCAGAATGATCAGCCCACCAAAAACAAGCACCGCCAATGGCAAACCGCGCAGGATTGCCAAGAAACAGCCCGCAATTCCCAGCTCTAAAGGATCGGGATCATCGTCACTTTGCCATGAGGTGTCGCTCACCGGTTCAGGCTCCGCTGTAAATTCGGCGCTGCCGTTCGTTCATACGGGCGGTATCAAGGATCAGGCACACATCAGTCGTGTTAAAGGCATGATCGATAAAGGCCCCTTCGCCCACAAAACCTCCCAGGCGCAGGTAAGCCTTGATCAGTGCGGGCACCTGCACCATTGCTGCGCGGCGGTCCAGTGCGTCCTCCGCAACCAGATCCATCGATTGATATACGTCCGGCTGCGCGCGCACCCTGAGATCAAGTGGGGCCAGATGATTGTGATGTAGCATCGACAGCGGCTGCGCCAGAGCATTGATATCGATGCCGTGAAAGCTGGCAACTCCGAATAGAACCTCGATCTCTCGTTCAGCTACGTATGCGGCCAATCCGTTCCAAAGATGGTACATCGCGGTGCCGCCGCGATAGTCCGGATGCAAGCAGGATCGGCCGAGTTCCAGCAGCTTTCGTCCGCTTTCCTTGAGCACGGTTAGATCATATTCATCTTCGGAATAGAACTGCCCAAGTTCTGCGGCGCGTCCACCCGGTAAAAGCCTGTAAACACCGACGGTTTCCCCGGTCTGATTGTCGATAGCCAGCATGTGGTCAAAATACGGATCGAACTGATCTCGTTCCAATCTGGCCTCGTGATCGACCATTTCGCCGCCGCCGCCAAGTTCCTGAACGAATACATCATAGCGCAGACGCTGAGCGGCGCGCAGTTCATCATCGGTTTCGGCCAGCTTAATTGTGAACGAAGGGCCTGTGTCTGGCATCGAGAATTCCGTCTAAGAGTTTTGCGCTGATAGCGCAGGTTTCCGGGCGATGGCAATATTTCCGCGACGGTTCGCACTTATGGTCGACGGCGTTAACCTTTCCTAAACCAGTTTCACGGATCAAAGACCGGCATCAGGGCTATGCGTGTCCCGTCGATTACCACTTTCCCCTGCTCGCGAAAGTTCACGGTGATCTTGCCTCCGATATTGGACTGCACCTGTCCAACGCCCCAATCGGGGAAATCGGGGTGGCGGACATACATGCCCGGTGCAAGAATAGCATTCAGGTCTGTCATATCGGGGCTCCGGCTTCTTGCGGCAGATACAGCAGGAGGTACGCATGGGTGCAACTGACGTCAACCTGGCCGAGTTGATCGGATCGCGGATCTGCCATGACCTGATCAGCCCGATCGGAGCTATCACCAACGGGTTGGAACTGTTGGAGATGGTCGGTGCCGTTCAAGGCCCGGAGATGGAGCTGATCTCGGGCAGTGTCGGCAGTGCGGGCGCACGAATCCGGTTCTTTCGGGTGGCCTTTGGCTCTGCCAGCGATCAGCCTCTGGGGCGGACCGAAGTGAGCGAGCTGTTGCGTGACGTGGAACGCGCGGGTCGGGCCCGCATCAACTGGAACCTGACAGATGCGGTGCCCCGCAATCAGGTCAAACTGGCCTTTTTGGCCCTGATGTGTTGCGAAAGCGCGATGCCCTTTGGTGGTGAGGTTGATATCACGACACAAGACGGCGCATGGGCTGTGACAGGTGTTGCCGACAAGCTGAATATCGACAGCAGCCTGTGGAAGGGCGTCGTGAACGGTTGCTTTGGCGATAAAGTCAGCCCGGCACAGGTTCAATTCGCGCTTCTGCCGCAGACCGCGTCCGCGATGGGGCGCAGGGTCGCGGCGGAAACCACCGCAACCCGCGTCACGCTGAAGTTCTAGCTACGGACGGTTCCGTTACCACGCACCAAATACTTGAAACTGGTAAGTTGAGCGGCGCCAACTGGGCCGCGCGCATGCATCTTGCCTGTGGCAATGCCGATCTCGGCGCCCATGCCAAACTCCCCGCCATCCGCGAACTGGGTCGAGGCGTTGTACATCAGGATCGCGCTGTCGAGCCGTTCGAAGAATCGATCGGCGGCGACGGCATCCTCAGTCATGATGCAATCGGTGTGGTTTGAGCCGTATCTCCGAATATGCGTGATGGCCGCATCAATATCAGCGACGGGTCGCGCGGCAATGATGCTGTCGAGATATTCTTTGCCCCAGTCTGCATCTGTAGCGGGCACAGTATTATCAGTCGCCAATACGCCTTCTGCGTGCACCTCGACACCAGCAGTCTGAAGCGCCGCAACAAGATCGCGACCAAGCGTTTCGGCCACGTCTTGATGAATTAGCAAGCACTCAGCTGCGCCGCAAATGCCGGTGCGACGGGTTTTGGCGTTCAGCACAACATCCAGCGTTTTCTGCGGATCGGCGGCTTTGTCGACATAGATATGAACGATGCCTTCGAGATGCGCAAAGACCGGCACGCGCGCTTCGCGTTGGACAAGGCTCACAAGACCTTTGCCGCCTCGGGGCACAATGACGTCGACGTAATCGGTCATGGTCAAAAGCTCTTGCACTGCAGCTCGGTCGCGGGTGGGCACAAGCTGTATGGCATCTTCGGGCAGATTTGCGGCTTTCAACCCCTCGACCAGACAGGCGTGGATCGCAGTTGATGAATAAAAACTTTCCGACCCGCCACGCAAGATCACCGCATTGCCGGATTTCAGGCACAGAGCGCCCGCATCGGCCGTCACATTCGGGCGGCTTTCATAGATCACGCCAATCACGCCCAGAGGCGTACGCACGCGCTGAATGTTCAGGCCCGAGGCCATGTCCCATTCGGCCATCACCTCACCCACCGGATCGGCCTGATCAGCCACTGTGCGCAGACCGTCAACCATGCCCTGTACGCGCGCCTCATCCAGCATCAACCGGTCCATCATTGCGGGGCTCAGGCCCTTCTCGCGACCGAACTCAAGATCTTTCTTGTTGGCTTCGATGATGTCGGCGCGATTGTTCCAAACAGCTTCGGCCGCCGCAATCAGTGCTGCGTGCTTGCGTTCGGCGTTTGCAAAGGCAAGCTCTTGCGAGGCGGCTTTGGCGCGCGCGCCAAGGTCGGTCATCATTGCGGGAATGTTGTCGAAATCCTTCATCTCAAGCGCCTTTCGGTTTCAGTATATCAGGTCGCGCCGTCACAGCGCCAGATCGTCCCGGTGGATCAGGGCTGCGCGGCCGGGGTAACCCAGTGTCGCTTCGATCTCGGACGATTTCCGCCCTTTGATCGCATCCGCCTCTTGCGCGGTATAGCGGCTGAGCCCTTGTGCCAACCTCCGTGCCTGCGCATCCAGAATGGCCACGGGATCGCCGCGGCCAAAATCTCCGTTCACCTGAACGATGCCAGCGGGTAGCAGGCTCTTGCCATTGGAAAGCGCCTTTGCCGCACCGTCGTCGATCACGATCTCACCGCGCGGTTTCATAGCCGAGATCCAGCGTTTCCGTGCCGCATGCGGGTCAAGCGTTGCCGTGAACCAAGTGCAGTTTGCGCCATTTTCAAGCGTTTTCAGCGGGTTCAGGGGTGATCCCTCAGTGATCGCCATGTCACATCCAGCTGCCGTCGCCATCTTGGCCGCCAGGAGCTTGGTCTTCATGCCACCTTTGGATAGCCCCGACCCGGCGTCGCCCGCCATTGCTTCGATCTCGGGCGTGATCTGTTCGATCACATCATAACGGGTGGCTGATGCGTCCTCGTTAGGATTGCCCGAATAGAACCCATCGACATCCGAGAGCAAGATCAACTGATCCGCCCCGATAGTCACGGCGATCTGTGCCGCAAGCCGGTCATTGTCGCCATATCGGATCTCATCCGTTGCGACTGTGTCGTTTTCGTTGACAATCGGAACTACCCCCAGACCCAGAAGAGTTTCCAGAGTAGCGCGCGAGTTCAGGTACCGTCGCCGATCTGCGCTGTCTTCCAACGTAACCAGCACTTGGGCGGTCTTGATCTCATGCGGTGCCAACGCTTCTTCATACGCACGGGCGAGCCGGATTTGCCCAACGGCCGCAGCGGCCTGCGATTGTTCCAGCGGTAGATTCTGCATCGGCAGGCCAAGTACGCCTCGACCCAACGCGATTGACCCGGACGAGACCAGAACGACGTCCGTCCCCTGCCCCTTCAGCCAGGCCACGTCCTGTGCCAGAGATTTCAGCCAATCCGACCTGAGCAATCCTGTGTCCCGGTCGACCAACAAGGCCGATCCGATCTTGACCACCAGCCGGCGGGCATTGGTCAGGGTTGCCAAGGCGCGGCCTCCTCAGCAGGCTTCTGACGCAGGCGGTTTTCGTCGATTTGTGCCCGCAGGGCCCGCAACACTTCGGTCACGCCCAGATGCGCCACACCAGACATGGTCATAACGGGGCCGCCGACGGCCTCTTCCAGTTCGGTCTTGATCAGGTCGCGTTCCTCATCATCCAGCGCGTCGATCTTGTTCAAGACGGTGATACGCGGCTTATCCGCCAGCTCTCCGCCGTAAGCCTCGAGTTCGGTGATGATGGTATGATAGTCCTCGACCACAGTGTCCGAGGTGCCGTCGACCAGGTGCAGCAACACCGCACAGCGTTCCACGTGCCCAAGGAAACGGTCTCCGATCCCACGCCCTTCATGCGCGCCTTCGATCAGGCCGGGAATGTCTGCCACGACGAATTCAACGTTATCAACGCCGACAACGCCCAGATTGGGGTGTAGCGTAGTGAACGGATAGTCAGCGATCTTGGGTCGCGCATTCGATGTGGCGGCCAGAAAGGTCGACTTGCCAGCGTTGGGCATGCCCAACAGGCCCACATCCGCAATCAGTTTCAATCGCAGCCAGATTGTGCGGTCGATCCCTGCCTGCCCCGGATTGGCGCGGCGCGGGGCCTGATTGGTGGCCGATTTGAAGTGCAAGTTGCCGAAGCCGCCATTGCCGCCTTTGGCCAGCAGGAACCGTTGGCCGACCTCGGTCAGGTCGCAGATCACGGTTTCTTCGTCTTCGTCCAGAATCTCGGTCCCGACAGGTACGCGTAGGATGATGTCGTCACCATCCTTGCCGGTGCGCTGCTGACCGCGGCCAGGCTGGCCGTTCTTGGCGAAGAAATGCTGCTGGTAGCGGAAGTCGATCAGGGTGTTCAGCCCGTCCACAACCTCGGCCCAGACCGAGCCGCCCTTACCGCCGTCCCCACCATCGGGACCGCCGTATTCGATGTATTTTTCGCGCCGAAAGCTGACGCAGCCGCCACCTCCGGCCCCGGACCGGATGTAGACCTTTGCAAGATCGAGAAATTTCATGTGTGTCCCCTACTGCAAAGGCCCCATCGGCCACAAGTCAGAGTTTCTTTGTATAGGTCCAGGTGGGCACATTCGCATCGCGCGCCACCGAATAACTTTCCGCATCGCCAAGATACTGGAACCCGCAATGAGTCAGCACCCGAGCCGAGGCCGGGTTATCCTGAAACACGCTGGCGAACATGTTGGCGTTCTCCAGCGGGTTGGCGTTCACCAATGCTTCGACGGCCAGCGATGCCACACCCGTATTCCAATAGACTGGGGCGACCCAATAACCGACCTCGGACTGGTTGCGGTCCAGCCGGATCAGGGAAATCACGCCGATCAGTTCTGGTCCGCCATCTTTGGTGGCATCCATCGCCCAAACATCCTCGTCCCGGTCCTCGGCCATCGCGCGCGTGACATACGCTTCGATTGAACCCGGCGGGAGTGGATGCGGTATGCTGGATGTCATGCGCGCCACGCGCTCATCGCCTGCATAATGTTCGATGAGACCCATATCCGACCGACGCAAGGGGCGCAGATCGAACCGCTCGGTTTCAATGACCGGCTGGTTTATTATTGTCTCAAGTTTCATGAGTGCGTTCCTCCTCCGAACAACACAAAAAGTACGGACGCAACAGTGACACTCGCTAACGTCCACATCAGATATTTTTCCGCAGGCCGACCTTCAACCGCATGGGCGATCCGATCCCCTGCAAAAGTCCAGATCGGGTGTAAAATCACCTGGCAAAGCAACAAACAGACAGCAATCGTAAACGTTGCATTAAAGCTGGATGTTCCCGCTGCGACAAACCCCGTGAAACCGGCGATAATCATCGCCCAGGCTTTGGGATTAAGCGGATGCACGACCAACCCGGCCAAAAACCCCGGGACCTGCTCATCCGCCTGCCCTCTGGAAAGCCGCAGATTAGCGATTTTCCATGCCAGCCAGCAAATATAGGCAGCAGAGGCGTATTTGAGCGCTTCGAACACCAGCGGCGCCTGATCGGCCACCTGCATCAGTCCAAACCCGACGGGCCAGATGATCAACTGTTTGCCCAGAATGACCCCGCCTACAAAGGGCAGCGCCGCCCGAAAGCCATAACGCGCACCTGTTCCCAGCAGGACCATGTTGGCTGGCCCCGGCGTGCCAACCTGCGAGGCGGCAAAAATCAGGAAACTGGTGGTTGCGACGGCCATCGGGTTCTTGTTCACAACTGCGTTAAAACGAAAAAGGGACCGGCATTTTCTGCCGGTCCCCCATGAATTTTTTATTAAACCTTCTGGGTTTCGGCTTACTCTGCGGCCTCCGCCACTGGCAGGACCGAAATAAAGGTGCGGTTTTTAAGTCCCTTGTGGAACTTCACGGCGCCATCAGTGGTTGCAAAGATGGTGTGATCTTTGCCCATGCCCACGCCTTCGCCCGGCCAGAACTTGGTGCCGCGCTGACGCACGATGATATTGCCTGCGATGGCCGCCTGGCCACCGTACAGTTTCACGCCAAGGCGGCGACCAGCTGAGTCGCGACCGTTACGGGAGGAACCGCCAGCTTTCTTATGTGCCATTCTCTCTCTCCTTAGCCTTTAGCCAGTTCTTTGGCCTGTTCGATCCAGCCTTCACGCTCGATCCGGCCTTTGAACGACAGTTTCTCGTCCATAGCAGCAACGTCTGCTTCCGTCCATGCCGCAATCTGGGCAAAAGTGGTGATACCTGCCTCGAGAAGCTTTTTCTCGAGCGCCGGGCCAACACCGGACAGTTTCTTCAGATCGTCTGCGCCTGCTTCAGCAGCGGGTGCTTCGGCTTTGGCAGCTTTCTTGGCCGGGGCTTTCTTGGGTGCAGCTGCTTCAACAGCAGTTGCAGAAACCGAACCGGTTGCAGCTTTGATGCCCGACTTTTCAGCGCCCGACGACAGGATGTCGGTGATTTTGACCAGAGTCAGTTTCTGACGGTGGCCAACGGTACGCTTCGAGCTGTGCTTACGACGGCGCTTGACGAACTTGATGACCTTGTCACCTTTGATCTGTTCGATCACTTCGGCCTGTACGCCTGCGCCTTCAACGAAAGGTGCACCAACAACCGGAGCGTCGCCGCCCAGCATCAGCACATCGTTGAATTGAACTTTTTCACCTGCGTCGGCAGCCAGTTTTTCAACGCGGAGCACATCGCCCGCCTGAACCTTGTACTGCTTGCCGCCAGTCTTGAGGACCGCAAACATGCGTCTTTCCTTTTCTAACCCGCGTTCTGTGGTCCCCGGTTGGGTGTTACTGGCCTCAGCCACCTCGAACAGCGCGCCCTTTTCGGGCTGTGTGACGACCCGCGGGACCAGCCCGATGGGTCAATAATAACGAGACCCGGCGCGGAGATTCCGGCCGGGATGCGCGCTTATCTAAACATTCAGGGGCAAAGTCAACCCAATTCGGCGATCACAGATCAGAGGCCTGCATTGCCTGTGCAACAATCTGTCCCAACTGGAATGAGATGCCGTCGATCATCTGATCGAACCCTTCAAACAGTGCCTTGTTCAAGGCCCGTCCGGTTTCGGTACGTGAAAAGGCTATATTTTCCCGCATCTCGGATTCGGACAGCGGCTGATAAGCCATTAACAGAAAGGAATACATCCATTCTGTCGTCTCTTCCTTTGTTTCATCCTGTTGCGCGAGCAACTGCTCAAGCCACGCCCCTTCGTCCGCAAGCGGCCCCTGCCCGCTCGCCAGTCCCCGATAGAAGCTGAGATCGGCACTCAGTGTTCCCCGGACATTCTGTTCAATCAAGTCATTGACTTGCACATACTCATCAACCAGGCGGAACAAGGCATCGTCATGATCAGCCTGCTCATAGGCTGCGCGGGCCATCTCCTCAATCGCTTCGTCGGACAAGGCGCGGCGGGCCGAATTCTCGAGCGATACTATGGTCTGGCCCAGATCACTTTCGAAGAAGATTGCGGCCTGTTCCAGCTGAGCGTCGGTCATATTCCGTTCGACAGCGTTCGACATTTGCTGATGCATCCAGACCGGATCATAGAGCTCTTCGATCTGAGCCTCGAAATAGGATCCGCCCGCGCTGCCGAGCATCGTTTCATTTATCGACTGGCCTTGGGTCTGCCCCTCTTCGCTCAGGATTTCAAGGAACTCTGACAGCTGCATGGCCTGCATCAGACGCTCAACCTGCTCCCCAGCGGCGAGCGGAACGGCTGATAGGAACAGCGCCAGTACAGCGGCCAGTAAGCGCATCAGATGTCTTGCGCAGGGCGCAGCTCGGCCATACGCGTGGCCAGAACCTCAAAGCGCATGGCCATGATCTCGTACTGAATGGCATTCAGCAGCTCATAGACCTCTTGCATCAGCGGCTGCTCCAGCGCTTCGACATAGGCATCTACATCCGCATCCGAGAAGTCCTGATATGTATAAGCCGCGCCCGCCAGCGCAGATATCTGCAAGGACCGACGCGTTTCGCCCTCGTTCTGTCGCATCATCTCACGCAATTCGTCGCCATTGAGTTGCAGTTCAATGATGCCGGACGCGCTGGCCGCCAGCAAAAACCGCACCTGAATTTCCTGCAGAGCCCGCAAAGATGTACCGCTTGCATCCACAGCCCGGTTCATCCGTTTCAGGCTTTCGACGCGGTTCGAGCCGCTTTTGATCAACTCGGATACAATTTCCTGCCCTTGCTGCTGTTTCGCCGCGTCATCGTCGTCCATATGCGCGGCGTTCTCAGCAACAACCAGTCTTTGCCCCAGATCCGACGCGTAGAATTCAACCGCATGGTTCAGGGCATCGTCGTTGAGGGTCTGTTCGAGTATCGAAACGGCTGTTTCATGCATCTGCTCGGTGTCGAACACTTCTTCGGTCAACCTGCTCCAATCCGAGCCAAAGCCGTCAGCATCAATCCCCAGCATTTGCGGGGCCGAGGCCGAAGCCAGTGCAATGCTCTCAAGCGCCACATCGAAACCGGTTGTGGTCAGAAACGCCTCGATCCGGTCGCGGTTCGCTGCTTGCGCGGCTGAAGTAAAAGCGAGCAACGGCAGAACAAGCCAAAGGGTGAAGCGGCGTAGATGATAGGTCATGACTATCAGCCTAGGTGTTTTCTGCGTACTGGCAATGGAAAATCCCGTCTTAGTGAATTTCGGGAATTTTCTGCTTGCACCCCTGCGCGTTCCTCACTAAATCCCCCCCTCACAGACCCCCGCGGAGAGGTGCCGGAGTGGTCGAACGGGGCGGTCTCGAAAACCGTTGTGGGTGCAAGCCCACCCAGGGTTCGAATCCCTGTCTCTCCGCCACAATTCTTCAAGCCCCAACATCAAAAAAAATTGGCCACAGCGATCGCTGGCGGCGTGAACCCGCCGTTGACTGTGGGGTTAATCAGCGTGCCATGGCTCAAACCCGGAATATGCTGCAATTTCACGGGTTTTCCCCTTTGAGCCGGGGTAGTTTTAACCCATCTCGGCGACACATCTTTTGAAGGAGACACTTATGTCACGCCTACTACTTATCGTTGTCATCGCCGCCATTGGCGCTGGCGCCTATTATTTTGCAACCAAACCCGAGCCCACGCCGGCTGAAAAGCTGCAAGCCGCTGCTGAGGATGCGACCGAAGCGGTAGGTGAAGCCGCCTCCGCCGCACAAGAAGCTGCAACCGAAGCATTGAATGAAGCAACCGAGCAGGCGTCCGAGGCGGCTTCATCGCTCGCGGATCAAGCCAGCGAAGCGGCCTCTTCGGTCACCGAACAGGCCAGCGATGCCGCAAACGCGGTGGCCGAGCAGGCGGATACGGCAGCCGCTGCGGCAGGCGATCAGGTGGCGGCCCTTGCTGCGCAGGGCCAGGAGCTTTTGAACACTTGGGTACAGGACGGGATGCTGACCGCGCAAAATTTTGACTACGATGCGATGGTTGCTTCTGTGCAGGACAGCGCATTGGCGCAGAATGTCAAAACACAGGTGATCCAGATCCTCGATGACATCAAAGCTTCACCGGAAACCGTGGTGGCCAAGATTCAGGACCTGCGCACGCTGATGTCCCAACCCTAAAACACGTGCCGGGTTGGCCACATCATGCCAACCCGCACTGCCAATCAATGGATTCCGCGGCGTCACTGACTTTGCGGATTGACCCTGACGGCTGACTTTGCTTGCCTCTAAGCAGATATTCCGCGGAATTAGATCGCTTTGTCAGAAGTTTCCGCTGCACAGGTAACGTAACGAAGGAATCCCATATGACCGCCCTGCCCGATACGATGTTCGCCATTGTTCAAACTCATGAAGGGTATTCGGGGAGCGCGACAGGACCAACATTGACTGAGGCGTCTGATTGGCTGGCCGAAGCAGAGCTTCCCGTCCCCACGCCAGGTCCCGGGCAGGTTCTGATCAAGCTTCGCACTGCCTCGGTCAATCCCTCCGATATCCACTTCATCAAGGGTGAATATGGCCAGCCACGCGTCAAAGGCGCCGCCGCTGGATTCGAAGGCTGTGGCGATGTCGTCGCAACAGGTAGTGGGGCCGAGGCGCTGCATGGGCAGCGTGTGGCCTTTGTCGCGGCGGGTTCAGGCGCTTGGGCAGAATATGTAGTGACGCAAGCGATGATGTGCATACCCCTGCGGCCGGACATCTCGGATGAGGACGGTGCTGCTCAGATCGTGAACCCTCTGACGGCGATGGCGATGGTGGATATTGCCCGCGACGCCGGAGAGGCTTTTGTAGTCTCCGCCGCGACCAGTCAGCTAGGCAAACTTATGTGCAGCTTGGGGCGCGATCTGGGTTTGAAGCCAATCGCGCTGGTGCGCCGGGCGGAAACGGCGGACACAATGAAAGAGCTTGGAGCTGCCGAAGTTCTTGTGACCGGTGATGCCGATGTTGCAGATCAGTTTGCAAAGATCAGCGCAGCCCTGAAACCCCGTGTCTTTCTGGATGCTGTCGCTGATCAGCTCTCCGAGCAGGTTTTCTGCGCCATGCCAAATGGCGCGCGCTGGGTGTGCTACGGCAAACTCAGTCCCGAATTGCCGACGCTGACACAGATGGGTCAGCTGATATTCATGAGCAAACAGGTTGAAGGATTCTGGCTGACCCGCTGGATGATGGACACACCCCCTGCTGATCAGATGCGCGTTGTTGGTGAAGTTCAAGCGCGGTTTGCGGATGGCCGGTGGCACACGGACGTGTCGGCCCGGCTTTCGTTGCGGGAGGTTTTGCCAAATCTCGCGAACGCGCTGAAAAAGAGTGACGGCAAGGTGATTATCACGCCATAGTAGAACAAAGCGCCGGGCAAATCCGGCTGAGGGAGGGTGAGATTGGATAACGCACAGCTGCTGATCAGCGGGCTGGCGAATGGCTGTGTCTACGGCCTGATCGCTCTTGGCTTTGTGTTGATTTACAAGGCCACCGAGGCGGTGAATTTCGCGCAGGGCGATTTCATGATGCTGGGTGCTTTCGTCACCATCGGCCTGACCAACACAGAGTATATGGGCCTGCCCTTTTGGTTGGCGCTGCCGATCTCATTGGGGATCATGGGGGCGTTGGGGTATCTGGTCGACCGACTGATCATCAGCCGCCTGTTCGGCGAAAGCCAGACAGCTGTGGTGATCCTGACTATCGCGTTAGGCTTTGTTATCCGATTTGTCGCCGGGCTGATCTGGGGGCATGAGCCGCAGACTCTCCAGAACCCTCTCGCGGGTAAGGAATTCCGTTTTGGTGGTCTGGTCCTGGGGATGGAAGATGTGGCCGTGATCGTTGTCACCGTCCTGCTGACATGGGGCCTATACGTGTTTTTCAGCAAAACCAAGTTGGGGCTTGCGATGCAAGGCGCGTCTCAGAACCAATTGGCGGCGTATTATATGGGCATCCCGGTCAAGCAGGTGCAGGGGTTTATCTGGGCTCTGGCCGGAGTTGTTGCAGGGATTGCCGGGATTTTGTTCGCGGCCAAGGGCTCGGTTGATCCCACAACCGGATTGCTGGGGATCAAGGCTTTCGCGGCTGCGGTGATCGGCGGGTTCGGCAGCCTGCCCGGCGCCCTGGCCGGAGGACTTATCGTAGGAGTCATCGAGCCTTTCGCCAGCCGCTATATCGCTGCTGGGTATAGTCAGATTGCTCCCTATGCCTTGTTGCTGGCGGTGCTGATCTTCCGGCCGCACGGGCTGTTTAGCCAAGTGCGGGTCAAGAAGGTCTGATCGCCATGCGGGTTGTTTTCAAAACCAACTATATGCAGGACATTCGTCCGTGGAAGGACGGTTATCAGCTAAGCCTTTACCTGATCCTGTTGGCCATCGTTGCCGCCGCACCTTGGTGGCTGGACGATTTCTATCTTGGGGAACTGACCAATGTTCTGATCTGGGCCATTGCAGGGCTCGGCCTGATGATCCTGACCGGTCATACCGGGCAGGCCAGCCTTGGCCATGCCGCCTTTCTGGCCGTCGGGTGTTATGCAAATGTCATCCTGATCGAAGCAGGCGTGCCCTTTTTGCTGGCTTTCCCGCTGGCAGGCCTGTTGACCGGCATCGTCGGCGCAACGGTCGCCATCCCTGCCCTACGCCTGCACGGCATCTATCTGGCGATTTTCACGCTGGCCCTGTCCGTGCTGATGGACGACATCATCGTTCTGGCCGAGCCCATCACCGGAGGCGTTGCTGGCAAGTATCTTGGTGGCGTCGAAATCTTCGGGCATCTGGTCGACCGCTGGGCCACGCCGGGACAGTTCTTCTGGCTGGTGCTGGCTGTCGCTGTCATCGTCACGCTTGGCTATATCAACCTGCTGCGCTCGCCCTTGGGCCGCAGCTTTATCGCTGTACGGGATTCTGAGGTCTCGGCGCAAGCCATGGGCGTTGATATCGCACGCACCAAGACAATTTCATTTGCGCTGTCCTGTGCGGTCACCGGTTTGGCGGGTGCGCTAATGGGGCTGTTTGCTGGGGCGTTCAACAATGAGACGTTCAGTGTTGTGATCTCGATCCAGTTGCTGATGATGATCGTGATCGGCGGACTGGGCTCGATCCATGGCGCGTTTCTGGGGGCAATCGTGATCGGGTTTCTTCCGCAGTTCCTGTCGATTTCAAAGGAATACGCGGCCGTCCTGTTTGGCGGCAACACAGTCGCCATTCCGGGGTTGGAGTTTGGCATCTTCGGCATGATCCTGATTGCTTTCATCCTGTTCGAGCCGATGGGCCTCTATGGCCGATGGCTGAAAATCCGGACGTGGTTCGAGTTGTTTCCCTTCTACCGCAAGGACATGTTCAAACGGCAGAAATCCTACCTCAAGACGGAGCGTCTGAGATGAGCATGCTGGAGTTCGAAAACGTAACACTCAAGTTCGGCGGGCTGACTGCGGTGGATGACCTGTCATTCGAAGTCCAGGAGGGCGAGGTATTCGCCATTGTCGGCCCGAACGGCGCGGGAAAATCGACGGTCTTCAACCTGATCTCGCGCTTTTACGACCCCTTTGCCGGGGCGATCCGGTTTGATGGGCATGACCTGCTGCGTGTCAAACCCTCGGCCGTCTCGGCTTATGGCGTTGCGCGGACGTTCCAGAATATCGAGCTGTTCGAGAACGCAACCGTTTTGCAGAACCTTCTGGTCGGGCGTCACCGCCATCGCAAGACCAACCTGATCTCGGAAATCCTGTTCACGCCCTCCGCGCGCAGACAAGAGATTGAAAACCGCGAAAAGGTTGAGGAAATCATCGACTTCCTCGATCTTCAGGCCTTTCGCGACAAGATGATCTCGGGCCTGCCTTACGGCGTGCGCAAGGTGGTCGAGGTCGCCCGTGCGCTTGCCACTGACCCGAAACTGCTGCTGCTGGACGAACCCGCCTCGGGCCTGTCGGTGGAAGAGACCACCGATATGCGCTGGTGGATTGATGATATCCGGCGGCAGATGGGGATCACCGTTCTGATGGTGGAACATGACATGGGACTGGTCTCGGGCGTTTCCGACCGGGTGCTGGCGATGGCAGACGGAGCGAAACTTGCGCTAGGAACCCCGGCAGAAGTTCAATCGCATCCGGCCGTGGTCGAGGCCTATCTGGGAAAGGCCTCATGAGCCAACCGATCCTCAGCATCCGCAATATCGAAAGCTTCTATGGTCCGATCATGGCTATTCGCGGTGTATCGCTGGATGTGCACCCAGGTCAGATCGTCTCGATCCTGGGCGCAAATGGCGCGGGCAAGACGACTCTGATGAAAACCGTATCAGGCGTGATGGATCCTGAAAAAGGCACGATCACATTTGTTGGTCAGCAGATACAGGGATTGGAACCACATAAGGTGGTGCAGAAAGGCATCGTTCATGTACCGGAAGGGCGCGAGGTTTTCCCGCTGCTGACGGTTGATGAAAACCTGAGCCTTGGGGCCTATACTCTTTCGGATAAAGGCCAGATCGATCATGATCGCGATCTGGTGTTTTCGTATTTTCCCGTCTTGAAAGAGCGCCGCACACAAGAGGCCGGAACGCTATCTGGCGGGCAGCAGCAGATGCTGGCAATCGGGCGAGGCCTTATGGCCAACCCGCGCATCATGCTGCTGGACGAGCCTTCGCTGGGCCTGTCCCCGCTGCTGGTGCAAGAGATTTTTGGCATCCTCAAGCGTCTCAATGACGAGCAGAACATGACGATGATGCTAGTTGAACAGAATGCCAATGCGGCGCTGGAGCTTGCCCACCATGGCTATGTGATGGAGATCGGGCGGATCGTCATGGATGGCGCGGCTGAAACCTTACTGCAGTCCGAGGACATCCAGAATTTCTATCTGGGCGTTCAGGAGGAAGGTGCGCGGGAAAACCGCCGCTGGAAACGCAAGAAGACCTGGAGGTGAGCCAGATGGATGCAAGCCCCCTTCCCCCTCAGACCACGATCAACGGCGTGCGGTTCAACGCAACACCCGGACAGCGGCCCCTGCGCGTCGATGGCTGCACCACGATTTGCGAGCTGTTCCAGAAACGATGCGCCGAGTTGGGATCGCGCACCGCGCATCGTGAGAAGGATTTCGGTATCTGGAAGTCCTATTCCTGGGCCGAATACTGGCAGCACGCCAAATGGATCGGGCTGGCCTTGCGCAAGCTGGGCCTGCAGCGTGGCGAGGTCGTCTCGATCCTGTCCGAGGACCGCAAGGAATGGGCGTGGTTCGATATGGGCATCCAATGCGTCGGAGGGATTGCTTCGGGCGTCTACACCACGGATTCGGCCAACCAGCTGAAGTACCTGATCAATGACAGCGACAGCCGGTTTCTGATCGTTGAAGACGAAGAACAGTTGGACAAGTTCCTCGAAGTCGAAGAGGACCTGCCCGATCTGCTCAAGGTCATTATCCTTGAGGACGAAGGCCTGCACGACCTCAGTCATCCCCGCTGCATGATGATCGGAGACCTGTATGCTCTGGGTCAGCAGGCCGAGACCGACGAACCCGGCGCGTTTGAGGCCGAAATCGCGCGGGCCACGCCGCAGGATACTGCTCTGCTGATCTATACCTCGGGTACGACCGGCAACCCCAAGGGCGCCATGCTGAGCCATGAGAACATCATGGCCGCGATTGAGGGCGGAGCGCATTCCCTGCCCTCACTCGCGACGGACGAACAGCTGTGTTTCCTGCCGCTCTGCCATGTTCTGGAGCGCGATGTTTCGATCTATTACCCACTGGCGACAAAAAGCACGGTGAATTTCGCGGAGAGCCCCGAAACGGTGTTCGCGAACCTGCAAGAGGTCTCTCCGGCCACCTTCACTGCCGTCCCCCGTGTGTGGGAGAAGATTTATTCTCACGTCATGTTCATGGCGAAAGAAGCAACACCGACTGGGCGTTTCGCCTTTAGGCAGGCGCTGAAGGCGGGCATGGCGCGGGCAGACTATATCCTTGCCGGCAATCCCGTCCCCCTGATGATTGGGCTGCGGTTCTGGTTATGGGACCGGCTGGTCTTACACAATCTGCGCCGGATGCTGGGAATGGACCGGATGCGGCGCGGAGGTTCGGGCGCTGCTCCGATCTCACCGGATTTGCTCAGGTGGTACTGGGCCATCGGTGTACCCATCGTCGAAGGCTTCGGGATGACCGAAACCGCAGGCATCTCGGCTCTGAACACGCTTGAGGCCAACAAGATCGGCACCATTGGAAAACCGGTTCCCGGCAACGATCTGCGGATCTCGGAAGAGGGAGAGATTCAGGTCAAAGGTCTGAATGTCTTTCAGGGCTACTGGCGCAATAATGCCAAGACAGCTGAGAGCTTCACCTGCGACGGTTGGCTGCGCACCGGTGACATGGGGCATATCGACGAGGAAGGTTTTGTTACAATCACAGGCCGCCTGAAAGACATCATCATCACCGCAGGCGGCAAGAACATCACACCTGCTGAGATCGAGAGTAGTCTGAAATTCAGCCAATATATCTCAGACGCCGTGATCATCGGGGATCGGCGCAAATATCTGACAGCGCTGGTGATGATCGATCAGGAAAACGTCGAGAAATTCGCGCAGGAGCGGAAGATTCCATTCTCGAACTTCGCCTCCCTCTGTGCGGCCTCTGAAGTGACGGCGCTGATCGGCGATGAAATCGCAGCAGTCAATAAGGACTTTGCACGGGTCGAACAGATCAAGGATTTCCGGCTGATCGATGTGTTGCTCACCGCTGAGGATGAAGAGCTGACCGCCACGATGAAACTCAAGCGTGGTCTGGTGGAAAAGAAACACGCACATCTCATTGAAGATATGTACAATTAGTTAAGGGGCGACCCAACAGGGAGGAGAAGAATGAAACATTTGTTTAAGGGCATTGCCGCAGCCACGGCATTGACTGCATCTGCCACGATGGGCTGGGCACAAACCCAAGGCGTGACGGATGATGAGATCGTCATCGGATCGGTGAATGACCTCAGCGGTATATTCGCGGCCGTGGGCGTGCCAGCGACCAAGGGCGCAAATGTGGTCTTTGACCGGGTCAACGCCGAGGGCGGTGTTCACGGGCGCAAGATTCGCTTTGTGGTCGAGGACAACGGCTATCAGATGCCGCGCGCGATGCAGGGCTATAACAAGCTGCTGAACCGCGACAAGGTGTTTGCCATGTTGCAGTCACTGGGCACGCCGATGAATGTCGCTGGGTTCAAGCTGCTGGACCCGAAAGGTATTCCTAACGTCGCCCCCCTGACCGCGGCGCGGCAAATGCTGCAAGAGCCTGTGAAGAACAAGTTTACCTCGTTCTCGACCTACTATGATCAGGCGCGGATCGGTGTGAAATATCTGAACGGTGAGTTTGGCTCGCAAACCGTTTGCACCATGTATCTGCCCACCGATTTCGGCGAGGAAATTCTGGAAGGCAGCAAAGCCGGGGCCGAAGAGGCTGGCATTACTTTTGGTGCAGAGACCACCCACAAGCCAGACGAGACGGATTTCGTCGGGTCCCTGAGCAAGCTTAAAGAGGAAGGCTGCGATATCGTCACGATGGCGCTCGGTGTGCGTCAGGCGATCACCGTTGTTGGAACGGCCAAGAAGATGGGTCTGACCGATATGAAGTTTCTCGGCACCTCGGCCAGCTTTCTGACCGTTGTGGCACAGGTGCCCGGCGGTGTGACGGATGGTTTTTACGCTGCGGCGTCATGGCTGGATCTTTGGGCGCGCGCGGAGGAGCCCGCCCCGGCAGCTTTTATTGCTGAATACAAAGCGGCTACGGGCGAAGACCCGGTCGGTTTCTCGATGCTGGGCTATTCAGCGGCCGAGATGATGGTCAAGGCGCTGGAAGCCGCAGGACCTGACCTCACTCATGACAGCTTTATCGCAGCAATGGAGTCCCTAGACTACATGGACGAGTTGGTCGGCAACCAGATCACGTATGGCCCGGACGATCATCAGGGCGCAGATACCGTCTTTGTCAGCGTCGTCGAAAATGGCGCGTGGAAACTGGTTTACGAAGAATAAACCCACCAAAGAAAAAGGGCTCGCAATTGCGAGCCCTTTCCAATTCTGTGTCCGTAGCGATTAACGCTTCGAGAACTGGAACGAACGACGCGCTTTGCGCTTACCGTATTTCTTACGTTCCACAACGCGGCTGTCGCGGGTCAGGAAGCCAGCGGCTTTCAGTGCGCCACGCAGCGACGGATCGTACAGCTGCAGAGCTTTCGAGATGCCGTGCTTGACTGCACCGGCCTGACCGGTCAGGCCACCGCCTTTGACAGTTGCAACAACGTCGAATTCGCCTTCCACACCGGCAACCTGGAACGGCTGGCGCAGGATCAGCTGCAGAACGGGACGAGCGAAGTACTTGTCCTGGTCTTTACCGTTCACGGTGACCTTGCCGGAACCCGGCTTGATCCAAACGCGAGCAACAGCGTCTTTACGCTTGCCGGTGGCGTAGGAACGGCCCAGCTCGTCGCGCACGGGTTCACGTACAACAACTTCTTCGGCCACGGTTTCAACGCCTGCGACGGCGCTCAGCTCTTCGAGAGTATTGATCTGATCAGCCATCGGTCATTAGCTCCGGGTGTTTTTCTTGTTCATGGACTTGACGTCCAGAACTTCGGGCGCTTGCGCCTCATGAGGGTGCTCGGCACCGGCGTAAACGCGCAGGTTGGTCATTTGCTGACGCGCCAGACGGTTACCCGGCAGCATGCGCTTGACCGCTTGGGTCACGACGCGCTCGGGGTGTGCACCTTCGAGGATCTGCTGTTTGGTGCGCGACTTGATGCCGCCCGGGTGGCCAGTGTGCCAATAGAAGTTCTCTTCGCGCTTCTTGCCGGTCATCTGGATTTTGTCAGCGTTGATCACGATGACATTGTCGCCCATGTCCATATTCGGGGTGAACGACGCTTTGTGCTTGCCACGCAGACGCATGGCGACGATCGAGGCAAGACGGCCCAGAACAACGCCCTCGGCGTCGATCAGGATCCATTTCTTGTCGATGTCTGCAGGTGTTGCAGAAAAGGTTTTCATGGCAGGATAGTCCTGTTTGATGTGAAAGACCGCCCCCTTACGGAGCGGTCCGAATTCGATGGAGGGGGTTTAGACCTACTCGCAATGCAGGTCAACACACGCAATACAGATTATTCTAAACAATAACAATAACTTATAAAATAGGTATTATTTTACCCCAAAAATATCACTACTATGTCGAACCCTGTGAAGCTCAGGTGTAGCCCGCTGATCGAGTTTTAGATTGGAGATTGTCATGCAGGAATTGAAACAGGTCATCGCTGATTATGGAGCGGCGTGGCAGGAAACCGATCCGGAACGCCGGCGCGACCTGCTCGAACGTTGTTTTGCAGAGACCGGCCGCTATGTCGATCCGACGGCGGATGTTTCGGGGCGAGATCAACTGAGCGCACATATTGGCGCGGTCTTGGACGACACTAATGGACGGGTTGATATCACCAGCGAACCAACCACACATCATGATGTGGTTCATTTCACTTGGCACATGGTCGCGCCAGACGGTGCGGTCATGGTCGCCGGTCATGATTTCATTCGCCTGGACGCACAAGGCAAGATCGCCCATCTGGCCGGTTTCTTTGGAGACCCGGTGCCCTTGTCCTAAACGCTGATCTGTTCGGGCGGAGTATCCAGCAATGCCCGCAAACGCAGCATTGCATCTTCGAACTGAGACAACGAAACATGCCCGTTCACGGCAATGCGCACTGCATTCGGCGCACGCCCGTCGCGCAGGGCGAACTCGTCGGCTGATCGCAGTTGGATCCCTTCCCGCTCGGCAGCCCGGCTGAAGGCGGCCGACCGCCAACCCGAGGGCAGGTTCAGCCAAAGGAACGGAATATGCGGGTCCCAGTTCAAATCGAAACCTCCAAGGGCATTCACAGCGACGCGGACATATTCACCCGTCTTGGAGCGAACCTCAGAGGCGAGTTGCCGCGCAGAAGGATGGCTTAACAATAACCGGGTCAATTCTGCCAATGGCTGAGCGAGCCCAAAATACCCATATTCCGCCGACCTGCGCAGATCGACGCTACGCTCTTTTGGAGCGATGGCAAAACCGACACGCAACGCGGGTGTCAGAGTTTTTGAGATCGAAGAGACATGCCAGCCTCGTTCTGGCGCCAGCGCGCGATAGCTGGGCGCGCGAGCGTCGCCCATGCGATAGCAGTCGTCCTCAATGATCTGCAGATCGTGCTTGCGCGCGACCTCAACCACTTCTTTGCGGCGTTCCAGCGGTGAATGCCCGCCAGTCGGGTTCTGCACTTCGGGTGAGACGCAAATCGCCTGTGCCTGTGTTTGCCTTAGAATGTGATCCAAGGCATCGGGGCTAATGCCCCATTTATCCATTTTCACACCAACAACATCTGCGCGCATCAGCTCTCCGGCCCGGCGGAAGCCTGCATAGGACAGGTCTTCGACTAGAACCACGGGTTTGGCTCCGCTGAGGACGGTCTGGAACACAACGCAAAGCCCGCTCTGACCGCCATGCGTCAGAACGATATCATCCGCCGTCACCGCACCCAATGGCAGGTCTGAGAGCCAATCCACCACCACTTGCCGCACAGGCTGATAGGCGTCACGCGTTGGATAGTTCATGAACATGCGCGGATCACCCTGTGCGACCTTGCTCAGGCACTCTCGGATCAACGCAACCTGCCCCACATCAGGCAGGCGTGGACTGAACAGGCTGACATTGGCGTCGTGCTTGTCATCCCGCAAATGCAACTGCCGCGACCAGACATCATCGAGGATCGGTGATCGCGGAGGGGCGACAAATGTACCACGTCCGACTTCGGCTTGTAACAATCCCTCGTCCGTCAGAATGGTATAAGCCCGCGCAACCGTGCCCGGTGTGATCTGCAATCGATACGCAAGTTCGCGCACCGGGGGCAGCTTCACGCCAACCTCCAGTGTTTTGTTTTCAATTGCTTTTCGAATCGTATCGGCGACCAAAGTGTATTTTGGACCCTTCGCTTTGGGTAGCGATTCCGGCCAAATTGTATCCATTACAATTCTTCCTTTGATTTCGACACAATCTTGAATGTATCAACTCAATATATCGAACATCTCAACTTTGTGTCAATACAATTTGAAAGGATACCCACTATGACACGCGCAATGCACAACCCCGCCCTCATACTGCTGAACGACAGCCCCCGGCTGCCGCTGATCGCGGTTCTGGCCGTGCGGTTTGCGGCGTCGGTCACTCAGTGGGAGCAACGCCGCCGCAGTCGCATCAATCTGGGTAAGCTGGATGACAGGCTGTTGCGGGACGTCGGTCTGACCCGCCCTCAGGCTGACGTCGAAACCAGTCGCTATTTCTGGATGAGGTAAGTTATCCCCAGTCCCTTTTTTCATGGGACCTCTTCCTGGCCGGGGCTTGCCCCCGGCCTTTTTTATCCGAACGCGGCCGCTGCCGAGCCTTCGGGCGGTATGGAATAAGTCATGCTGGCCCGCGCAACCGGCTTATCCGATCCCTCGGAATACATAAGCACGTCACCTACAGCCAGTGTCCGCCCGAGTTTCAGCAGGCGACACTCAGCGATCATGTCCCTACCACCTTCGGGCTTCCGAAGAAAGTCCATCGAGCTGCTGGTGGTGACCGCCAGTGATTGCCGTCCTTTGCGCGCCAGAACCATCGCATAGACACACACGTCAGCCAGGCCGAACATAGACGGCCCTGAGACCGTACCGCCCGGGCGCAGATGCCTGTCTTTGACCCGCAGCCGCATTGTGATGGTCGTCTCGGTCAGGTCCTCAACGACGAAATCTCCGTGAACCTGCGGAAATACCTGTGTCAGATACTCAGCCAGTTCTTTTTTGTTTAGCGCTAACGACATGCTTCCCCTCTTCGCCCTGCCCCCCTAGAGTTGGCCCAACAGCCAGCAGGAGGGCAAGATGGCAATTCTGGAACGTAACGACACAGGCGCCATTGCGCGGCTTGAGATGAACGCGCCTGAGCGCCTGAATGCACTGAGCGACGAGATGTTGGCCGCCCTTCAGGCCGAACTGGACGCCCTGCGCGAGGACAAATCGATTCGGGTTGTCATTCTCTCAGGTGCGGGCAAGGCGTTCTGCGCGGGGCATGATCTGAAGCAGATGACTCAGGGGCGGCAAGCTCCGGATGGTGGACTTGGCTATTTCCAGGACCTTTTCGATCGCTGCGCCAAGATGATGATGTCGATTCAGTCCCTGCCCCAACCTGTCATCGCGCAGACCCATGGCATCGCGACAGCCGCTGGCTGTCAGTTGGTCGCCACCTGTGATCTGGCTTTGGCCGCTGAAGGGACGCGATTTGGCGTCAACGGCGTCAATATCGGCCTGTTCTGCTCTACTCCAATGGTGGCGCTCAGCCGGAACATTCCGCGGAAACAGGCGTTTGAAATGTTGACGACCGGAGATTTTATCAGCGCTGACCGCGCCGCTGAGTTGGGTCTGATCAATCGCGTCGTGCCCGCCGATCAGTTGGAACAGGAAACCAATGCCTTGGCCGAGAAACTGGCGGCCAAGCTGGGCGCAGCTGTAAAGATCGGAAAAGAGGCGTTCTATCAACAGCTTCCGATGTCCACGGAACAGGCCTATGACTATACCGCCGAGGTAATGGCACAGAATATGATGCATCGTGACACCGAAGAAGGCATAACCGCATTTATCGAGAAACGACCGCCTAATTGGCAGCAATAACGCGATTATTTTATGCATTTTTACCTACTGTTCGCATTTTTGCACTTTTCAAAAGGGCGACACTGTGGCAATGGTGGGTCAAGGCTGAGGCCTCTTATGACTTTTGGGTCGCCGTGGGCGGAAGGTCCCTCCAAGCTGGTTTCTCTCACCGGCGTTGACATTCCCGCAGCGGCGACCCCAAGACCCTCCTAAGAAAATACACCCAATACTGCGCATTGCGCAGGACGTTGCAGTGCCCTATGTGGCAGCCCATGACAGAGAAATTGCATATCGTGGGCGGCGGCATGGCCGGGTCCGAGGCCGCTTGGCAGGCCGCAGAGATGGGTGTGGACGTCGTGATCCACGAAATGCGGCCTCAAGTGGGCACGTTTGCGCATCAAACCGGCAATCTGGCCGAGATGGTGTGTTCGAATTCGTTCCGCTCGGACGACGATGAGCAGAACGCCGTGGGCCTGTTGCATTGGGAGATGCGCGCGGCCAATGGTCTGATCATGACCACTGCAGACGCCCACCGCTTACCCGCGGGCGGAGCGCTGGCGGTAGACCGCGATCCATTTGCTGAGACGGTAACAGCCAAGCTCAAAGCTCATCCGCGCGTGTCTGTTACCGGCGAAGAAGTTACTTCGCTACCTGCCGAAGGCCACTGGGTCTTTGCAACCGGTCCGCTGACTTCTGCCGCTTTGGGAGATGCCATTCGCGCGGAAACCGGGGCTGAGGCACTTGCCTTCTTCGACGCCATCGCGCCTATCGTCTATGCCGAAAGCATCGATATGAGCCAGGCCTGGATGCAGTCCCGTTATGACAAGGGCGAGACCGAGGAAGAGCGAACCGCCTACCTGAACTGCCCAATGGACCGCGACCAGTATGAAGCGTTCATCGATGCTCTGCTGGCCGCCGACAAGACAGAGTTCCACGAAGGCGAAACCGCCGGATATTTCGACGGCTGCCTGCCGATTGAAGTTATGGCTGAACGTGGCCACGAAACTCTGCGGCATGGTCCGATGAAGCCCGTGGGCCTGACCAACCCGCATCAGCCGGATGTAAAACCACATGCCGTAGTTCAGCTGCGCCGAGACAACGCTCTGGGCACTCTGTTCAACATCGTGGGTTTTCAGACCAAGATGAAATACGGCGCGCAAACAGATGTATTTCGCATGATTCCGGGGCTTGAGAATGCCAGCTTTGCGCGGCTTGGAGGCATTCATCGCAATACCTTCATCAACTCTCCAACCTTGCTGGATGCGCAAATGCGGCTGAAATCTCGGCCCAATGTCCGATTTGCCGGTCAGATCACCGGGGTCGAAGGTTATGTGGAAAGCGCCGCGATGGGCCTGCTGGCCGGTCGCCTCGCCGCCGCTGAAATTCTGGGTCGGACTCTGCCCGATGTTCCGCAGGACAGTGCCATGGGCGCTCTGATCCACCACATCACTGGCGGTGCAGACGCCAAAACATTCCAGCCGATGAACGTGAATTTCGGCCTGTTCCGCCCCGTGGACGGCCTGAAGGGCGGCCGCCGGGGCCGTAAGGATCGCTATAAGGCCTATACCGACCGCGCCAAGTCGGCTTGGTCGGACTGGTTGGCGCATTGCTGACTGGACGATATGCCTCGCCTGCGCCTAACATAAGGTATGAGCGATAAGTTTCTGAAAAATACGTATGGATTGAACTCGGCCCAGGAAACCCGCGACCACTACCAGAAATGGGCGGCCTCATACGATGATGAGGTGGGAGAGCATGGCTACGTTACCCCGGATCGCGTTTCGGCTGCGCTGAAGTCGTATATGCCAGATGATCAGGTCCCTATCTTGGACTATGGCTGCGGAACTGGGCTGTCAGGCGCGGCGCTTTACAAAGCGGGCTTTCGAGTTATCGACGGGATGGACCCGACGCCGAAGATGCTGGAACAAGCCGCAGCCAAAGGCGTATACCGCAATCTCATAGGTTTTGAACTCACTGATCCCGAACCGATCGAGGCAGGCTCCTACACCGCGATTACCGCCATCGGCGTGATCGGTTCGGGCGCGGCGCCGCCAGAGACCTTCGATTTGCTGATGAACGCTTTGCCACGCAACGGATATCTGGCGTTTTCGTTTAACGACTATACTCTGGCTGATCGCACGTATACCTCTCGGCTGAATGACTGGCTGGACATGGGCCACGCGCGGCTGCTGTTTCGCGAATACGGTCCGCATCTGCCCGGCATGGACATGAAATCTGACGTCTACGTTGTTGAAAAAGCTTGACCTTCACCACCCGTTTTGCCCCATCGCCGACAGGACCTCTGCATCTTGGTCACGCCTATTCTGCGCTTTTGGCGCAGGATATGGCCAAAGCCGAAAACGGACAGTTCCTGCTGCGGATTGAGGATATAGATCAGTCCCGATCTCGCCTGCACTGGGAAGAGCAAATCTATGAAGACCTGTCTTGGCTTGGGTTGCGCTGGCCGCAACCTGTTATGCGGCAATCGAACAGGTTGCCGCGATATCAGCAAGCGCTTGAAGAGCTGATCAAGCAGGATTTGGTCTATCCTTGTTCCTGCAACCGCGCTGATATTGAATCTGCCGCCGGGGCACCTCAAGAAGGTGTACCGCAATTTGGTCCGGATGGACGCATTTATCCCGGCACCTGCCGGCAGCGCCTACTTTCCGATTCTGGCGCAAACGATGTTTTAAGGCTCAACATGCGCAAAGCGCTTGAAGTGGCTGATCTAACATCATTTTGTGAAACCGGTCCCAAGTTCTTTGGAACGCATCATCTTCAGCCCGAGCACCTGATCCATTCGGTCGGTGACATAATTCTGGTGCGTCGGAATATGGGAAGTTCCTACCATCTGTCCGTAGTCATCGACGATGCCGATCAGTGCATCACCCATGTCGTACGCGGCGAGGATCTGTTCGACGCGACCCAAATCCATGTCCTGCTGCAGAGCCTGCTTGACCTGCCTACGCCGGTCTATCACCACCATAGCCTGATCCGAGACGAGAACGGCAAGCGCCTTGCCAAACGGGACGACGCGCGCGCCATCACGATCTATCGAGAGCAAGGTGCCTCCCCCGTCGATATCCGAACGATGGTCGGCCTTTGACCCGGCGGCGCCTTTTTCTGGATACCAGTGCCGCGAGCGGTGTTCATTCCATCGGCGACATCAGCTCAACTTCGGTTCCGGCGCGCACAGCAGTGTAAAAGCAGCTACGCCGATTGGTGTGGCATGCAGGTCCTGTCTGCCGCACGAGCAACAACAGGCAGTCACGGTCACAATCGACGCGGAAATCCACCAGTTCCTGTACATGGCCTGAGCTTTCGCCTTTGATCCAGAACGCCTGCCGCGACCGAGACCAATAGGTCACGCGACCGGTCTTCAATGTGCGTTCAATTGCTTCGGCGCTCATCCATGCCATCATCAACACTTCACCGGTACCCTCGTCTTGTGCAATCGCAGGCACCAGTCCTGCTTCGTTATACTTGAGCGTCGACGGATCGAACGAAACAGTTTGTGTCATGGCAAAAACCTTTTGCATCCCGGAACATGGTCACTATGTATGGGGAACAGCCAACGAGGGAAAGCCATGAGCGGCGAAACCGATCTGATCAAGCTATATTCAGGACGCATTCTTGCGCTTGCCGCTGATATCCCCCATCTCGAGCGGCTTGAAAATCCGGACGCAACCGTAAAGAAACGCGCGCCGCTTTGTGGCTCGACGGTGACCGTGGACGTTAAGGTCGAAGACGGGCGGATTTCTGATTTTGCACAGGATGTCAAAGCCTGCGCTTTGGGTCAGGCTTCGGCTTCAGTGGTTGGAAGTGCGGTGATTGGCGCAACCCGAGCTCAGGTAGAAACCGCACGCGAGCAACTGTCTGCGATGCTAAAGAAAGACGGCCCTGCCCCCGATGCACCGTTTGACGGGCTTGAGGTGCTGATGCCGGCGCGCGACTACAAAAACCGTCACGCCTCAATTCTTCTGGCGTTGGAAGCCACTGCCGAGGCGATGGAACAAGCTGAACAGGCCAACTGCGCCTGAGCGTGGTCTTTTTCGACAAACCCGTCTAATCTCCGCCGAAATCCGGGGGAGTAAGGTGTGGAAAAACTGCTCGAACATTTCGTGACCCTCTGGGTTGTCATTGATCCAATTGGCACGATCCCCGTCTTCATAGCCGTCACCGCAAGCGTCGGGGTCGCTGCCCGGCGCAAAACCGCTCTTCTGGCCGCGCTGGTCAGTGCGGGTATACTTCTGTTCTTCCTCGTCTGTGGGCAGCTGGTGATTGAGGCGCTGGATATCGGCCTCAATTCCTTTCAGGTCGCGGGCGGGATTATTCTGTTCCTGTTCGCGCTGACCATGATCTTTGGCGAGAGCAAACAGGATATCGAACAGCGCGAGGCTCAGGAAGATCTGCAAGACAGGATGCATGAGACCAATCCTGCGATCTTTCCACTGGCGGTTCCGTCCCTCGCCTCACCTGGCGCGATGCTGGCGATTGTCGTACTGACCGACAACAATCGTTACAGCATTGCCGATCAAGGCATAACCGCTCTGGTGATGTTGGTGGTGATTGCCATTGCCTTTGTGCTGATGTTGCTGGCCGAGCCCATCATACGTTGGATCGGACATTCGGGTGCCGCGATCATCAGTCGGATCATGGGGATGATCCTGGCCTCGGTAGCGGTGAACTCTGTGCTGTCGGCGATGCTCGAAATCATCAAAACCGGGCAATTATAAAAAAGCCGCCGCTCCTTCCGGGCGGAAAGGGCGGCGGTAGGTTGTGCGTGTCTCACGTAGGGTCCGGATTTCCGCGCGGGGCCGAGGCTGGCCCCTTCAAGGGGTTTGGGACAGGCAGGTCACCCTTGACTGAGATGGGGAAACAAGCGCGGTGCTATCGGCATGAGATCGCAGGCAGAAAAGCTTAAAACCCCGTCGGCAGGTGAAGGGCAACCACCAGCATGACCACCAGAGAGACAGCGCCTACAGCATCTTGCAAAATCGTTGCTTGCGAACGGCTGAAAGCGGTCTTGATCTGGGCCAGCATGGTCTCACCTCCGGTCGGGTTTAATCTTTTGTTGACCTTTTGTTCTCATATTTCAGCGAGTCGGTAAAGAACTTTTTGAGAACATTTGCGAACTTTTGAGGATTTACGACTTAACCCACTGAAATCAAACGGATTGCCTGATCCTGTTTCATCAGCCACAGCAGAACACGCACGGCCTTTCCCCGATCTGAGGTCAAGTCCGGGTCGGTAGTCAGCAATGCGCGCGCGTCGGATTGGGCAACGGCCATCAACCCGGCCTGCCGCTCAAGATCTGCGATGCGGAACTTTGGCAACCCGGATTGTGCGGTGCCAATCAGATCCCCAGCTCCGCGCATCTGCAGGTCGGTCTCGGCGATCCGAAACCCGTCTTCGGTCTCACGCAAGACCTCCAACCGCTTGCGCCCACCTTCGCTGAGCGGTGGCTGATACATCAACAAACAGGTCGAAGCATCCTCACCCCGCCCTACGCGACCGCGCAGCTGATGCAATTGCGCCAGGCCGAAAATCTCGGCCCGTTCGATTACCATGATGGTCGCGTTGGGCACGTTCACACCCACCTCGATCACGGTTGTGGCCACCAGAACCTTGGTCTGTCCAGATTGGAACGCCGCCATGGCAGCGTCTTTCTCAGCTGGTGGCATTTGCCCGTGTACAAGCCCCACGACACCATCGCCCAACAGCGCGCGCAATCGTTTAAACCGCTCCTCAGCTGCTGTCAGATCGGAGACTTCAGATTCGTCCACCAGAGGGCAAACCCAATAGCATTGCTTGCCCGCTTCAATCGCGCCCCGGAGATGGGCCACGACCTCATCCATGCGTTGCGTGCTGACGATGGCGGTCTTGATCGGTTTCCGGCCCGGAGGTTTTTCGTCCAGAACCGAAACATCCATATCCCCGTATTGTGCCAAAGCCAGACTGCGCGGGATCGGCGTTGCGGTCATAACCAAAACATCCGCGCGCTGGCCTTTCTCGGACAGTTCCATCCGCTGACGGACGCCAAAGCGATGTTGTTCGTCGACAATCGCCAATCGCAAAGCGTTGAATTCGACATCGCTTTGGAAAACGGCATGGGTGCCGACGAGGATTTGGATATTACCCTGTTTCAATGCGGCCAGCTTGGCGCGCCGTTCTGCACCTTTGTCACGCCCGGTCAGGATTTCGAGCACAACGCCAGCTTCCTCGGCCAACGGAAGCAACCCTTCCAAATGCTGACGGGCCAGAATCTCGGTCGGGGCCATCATTACGCCCTGCCCTCCTGCCTCGACGGCGACCAGCAAGGCCATGAACGCCACTAGTGTCTTGCCTGCCCCCACATCACCCTGAAGCAACCGATTCATACGGCTGTCCGAGGCCATGTCCGCCGAGATCTCCTCAATCGCGCGCGTCTGCGCCCCGGTTGGACGGTACGGAAGGCTTGCCAATACCCTGGACTGCAGCGCACCTGTTCCGACACTGACGACCCCACGGGTCTTGCGTTCCTTTTGACGCGCGATCGCTAAAGTGAGCTGGTGCGCCAGCAACTCATCATAGGCCAACCGTTCACGCGCCGGAGCAAATGAGGCCACATCATCAGCACCTTTCGGGTGATGCGCCGCTTGCATCGCTGCTTGCCAGCTCGGCCAGCTTTGCTGTGCGACCTGGGCTGGATCAGCCCACTCAGCCAAAGCAGGCGCGCGTGCCAACACGCTTTGTGCGGCTTTGTAGGCCGTCTTCTGAGTAACGCCTTGTGTAAGATGATAGACCGGCTCGAACTCAGGCAACTCCCCGGCACTTTCGGGGGCCACGACATGGTCGGGATGCACCATCTGCGCCATGCCATCGAACAGCTCAAGTTTGCCCGACACCACACGGCGCGCGCCCTGCGGCAGTATTTTCTTCAGGTAGTCCCCGCGAGCATGAAAAAAGACCAGCTGGAAATCGGCCTGAGCATCTTCGACATGAATACGATAGGCACCACCCTTGTTGCGAGGAGGTCTGTGCGGGCCGACGGTCACCTCTACGGTCAGGGTCGTCGGTAAATCCGCGCCTTGAATCGTGTCTCGCCGCCTTCGGTCGATCACTGCATAGGGCAACGCGAACAACACATCACGCGGCGACTCGATCCCGAGCTGCCCCATCAGCTGCGCCGTCTTGGGACCAACACCGTCGAGCGTTTCAAGCCCTGCGAACAGCGGAAAGAGTTGTTCGGGTCTGCCGCTCATGCATCCCCGATCAGCTGCAGCCAGCCGTCTTCGTCGAGTGTTTCTATACCCAGATCAGCTGCCTTCTTCGCCTTCGATCCGGCCCCGGGACCAGCCACAAGAAGATCAGTCTTCTGACTGACCGAGCCGGAAACTTTTGCACCTAATGCTTCAGCCCGTGCCTTGGCCTCGGCACGGGTCATCTTTTCCAGCGTTCCGGTAAATACAACGGTTTTGCCCGCGACCGGGCTGTCCGACGACGGCGCCTCGGGTGGAACAATCGTCAGGTGCGCGCTTAGATCGTCAAAAGCCTTGCGCTCTTCGGCGTTAGCGAAAGCGTCGGATAGTGACAGGCCCAGAGTAGCCCCAATTCCATCGATTCCGATCAGATCAGACCATGCATTTGCAGCTGAGGCAGGTACGTCCAACCGCGCCGCGGCCGCATCGCGCGCTTCCTTCAGTCGTGCGCGCCGACCCTCGCCACTGGCGGCGATCCGTTCAGCCTCTTCCGCTTCGTCCGCCGCCCGCTGTGCCAAGGCCGCAGGGCGTGCAGTGTCAATCGCTGCGGCCATAACGTCCCAATCGCGGTAAAACAGTGCTAAATCGCGCGCGCCGACCTCACCGACATGGCGAATACCAAGGGCAAACAAAAGTCGTGCAAAGGGAATTGTCCGCTTTTCATCGATGGCCGCAAACAGGTTACTGGCCGAGGTGTCGCCCCAGCCATCCCGATTCTTCAGGCGCGCCAGATTGCCCGCGTCACGATCCTGCAGCGTGAAAATGTCAGCAGGAGTATTGATCGGCAGGATCGAGTCGCCATGGAACATCTCGATCTGTTTCGCGCCCAAACCTTCGATATCGAAGGCCTTGCGCGACACAAAGTGTTTAAGCTTCTCAACCGCTTGTGCCGGACAAATTAAACCACCGGTGCAGCGCCGAACCGCATCGCCCTCTTCGCGGATCGCATCGCTGCTGCATTCGGGACATTTCGATGGGAAATCATAGGGTTCGGAATCGTCGGGCCGCTTGGATAGGTCCACATCCGAGATCTTGGGGATCACGTCGCCCGCGCGATAGACCTGCACCCAATCCCCGACACGAATGTCCTTGCCATCACGGATTACCCCGCCTTTGGCGTCTCGCCCGGCGATATAGTCCTCGTTGTGCAAGGTCGCGTTCGAAACAACGACGCCACCAACCGTGACCGGATGCAACCGAGCAACCGGGCTGAGCGCTCCGGTTCGGCCGACTTGAATGTCGATCGCCTCCAGCCGTGTCCAAGCAAGTTCTGCCGGGAATTTATGCGCGATGGCCCAACGAGGCGTCGTCGAGCGAAACCCCAGACGAGCCTGCAGGCCAAGGTCATCGACCTTATAGACCACGCCATCGATATCGTAGCCCAAGGTTGCGCGCTGCGCTTCGATCTCACGGTAGTGTTCGAGCATCTGATTTGTTGTGGCACACAGGCGGGTCAGATCATTGACCTGAAATCCAAACTCACGAAGCCGCCCGATCGCAGCCATCTGCGTTTCCGCTAATGGTTTGGACAACGTCCCCCAGGCATAAGCAAAGAACCGCAGCGGTCGAGACCGGGTGATTTCTGAATCAAGCTGCCGTAGAGAACCCGCTGCCGCATTGCGCGGGTTTGCGAAAGTTTTTCCACCGGTTTCGGATTGCCGAGCGTTCAGCGCGTCGAAGTCCTGATGAGACATATAGACTTCGCCCCGAACCTCCAGAATCTCTGGGGCGCCCTCAATCCGGTGTGGGACATCCTCGACCGTGCGGGCATTTGCGGTGACGTTTTCACCGACTTCGCCATCTCCGCGCGTGGCAGCCTGTACCAGCTCGCCGTCTTCGTACCGCAGGGACAGGGACAAGCCATCAATCTTGGGCTCGGCTGTATAAGCCAGCGGTGCATCTGTGCTCAGGCCCAGATATTTACGAATCGAGCGGTCGAAATCGGCGACGTCGTCGTCTTCAAAGGCGTTGCCCAACGACATCATACGCATCGAATGGGCCACCTTGGCAAACCCGTCTGCAGGCCGTGCGCCGACCTGATCCGATGGGCTGTCGACGCGCTTCAGATTCGGAAACCGGTCCTCGATTTCGGCATTTCGGCGCTTGAGCGCATCGTAATCTGCATCCGAGATCTCAGGGGCATCTTTGGCATGATACAGATCATTGGCGCGCAGCAAAGCCGCGGCGAGCCGGGCAAGTTCTTCCCGTGCTTCGTCTTCGCTCAAATCAGCTACCGCAATGGTCTTGCTCATGTCCCCGCCCTGTCACGTTGTCTTGGACCCCAGTGATAGGGCGAGGCCATGGTCAGGTCCAGTGTTGTGCTGAGCCGCGAGTGGGATTGCCGCCCTGGACCGGCGGCGGCAAACTTCTTATGAGTTCAGGCGCCAACCGCGATACGGGTTTCGTCGACGCTGCCCGACTGTGGATCGCGCAGGACATAGCCACGGCCCCACACCGTCTCGATATAGTTCTCTCCACCCGTGGCATTGCTGAGCTTCTTGCGCAGTTTGCAAATAAACACGTCGATGATTTTCAGCTCGGGCTCATCCATGCCGCCATAGAGGTGGTTGAGAAACATCTCTTTGGTCAGCGTCGTACCCTTGCGCAGGCTCAAAAGCTCGAGCATCTGGTATTCTTTGCCGGTCAGATGCACGGTTTTGCCGCCAACCTCGACCGTTTTGGCATCCAGATTTACTGCCACCTGACCGGTATGGATCACCGATTGTGAATGCCCCTTGGAGCGACGGATGATCGCGTGAATGCGCGCCACAAGCTCTTCGCGATGGAACGGTTTAGTCAGGTAATCGTCCGCACCAAAGCCGAAGCCCTTGATCTTGCTTTCAGTATCGTCAGCACCCGAGAGGATCAGGATCGGCGTTTCAACCCGGGCAATACGCAACTGCCGTAGCACTTCGTGTCCGTTCATGTCCGGCAGATTCAGGTCCAGGAGGATCAGGTCATAGTCATACAATTTGGCCAGATCGATCCCCTCTTCACCCAGATCTGTCGCATACACATTCAGATTTGCATGCGTCAGCATCAACTCGATGCTTTTGGACGTGGTGGGATCATCCTCGACAAGAAGTATTCGCATTCAACTGCTCCAATTCGGTTAAAAATCTTCGGTTCGAAATGAGACTGGTCAAAAATGGTTAACCTGCCGTTACCGTTGATTCATTTATTCATGTTCTCCTTTAGGTTGTCGATATTTTTTTAGCGCCGTGACCTTCAGTGCATCAGCTCCATGTTCGGCTACGGCAGAAACCCAGGCATTGAATTCTTCATCACTGAGCCCGTATCGCTTTTTGGCATCCGACAAAGAAATCAGACCGTACAGCACGCCACGCACGACGACGATTTTACGTGATGCGACCCAGCGTCGTGTGTCCGCAGGTGGCAGATCTGCCCGCGTCAGAACAGTTCCATCTGGTAAGGTAACTGACCTTGGCCCTTCCACTTTGTGCAAATACATCTGTTAAACCTTCTTTTGCTGCGACAAAGCTGCGCCCAGCCTACTTAAAACAGCGTGAAACCGCCCCTTGAGAGTGTGTAGAATTTTCCTATATTCTGCCGGTCTTCTTTAAACCTGACTGGAATCGATATGGCCCTCGATACCGAGACACCGCTGAACTCGCTTGGCTTCGCCAAACCGCCCTCGGAAACGCGGGTGGTGGTCGCCATGTCCGGAGGTGTGGACAGTTCGGTCGTGGCCGCACATCTGGCAGAACAAGGTTACGACGTCGTCGGGGTGACCTTGCAGCTTTACGATCACGGCGCAGCGCTGGCCAAAAAAGGCGCCTGTTGTGCTGGGATTGACATCCACGACGCGCGGCGCGTGGCCGAGGAGCGCGGGTTTCCGCATTATGTCCTGGATTATGAAAACATCTTCAAGGACGCGGTAATTGATGAGTTCGCCGATAGCTATCTGGCTGGCGCGACCCCAGTGCCCTGCATCCGCTGCAATGAACGGGTAAAGTTCAAGGACCTTCTGGAAACGGCGAAGGACCTTGAGGCCGATTGCATGGCCACCGGTCATTACATCCAGCGCAAGATGGGCCCCAATGGCCCGGAACTGCACAGCGCCGAGGATGCGAACCGCGATCAGTCATATTTCCTGTTCTCGACAACACCTGAACAGCTGGATTTCCTGCGTTTCCCGCTGGGGCACCTGCCCTCCAAGGACGCCACCCGCGAGATGGCGGCCCAATATGGGTTGGCCGTAGCAGACAAGCCGGACAGTCAGGACATCTGTTTCGTGCCCAACGGCAACTATGCCAGCGTGATCGAAAAGCTGCGCCCCGGTGCGGCAGAGCCCGGCGAGATCGTTCATGCCGATGGCCGCGTACTGGCGCAGCATGATGGTGTGATCCACTACACGATCGGTCAGCGCCGCGGTCTTGGCATTGGCGGCCTCAGCGAACCGCTCTACGTGGTTAAACTGGACGTGGACAAGAAGCAGGTCGTCGTCGGCCCAAAAGAGATGCTGGCCACCCGCGTCGTACCCGTGCGCGAGATCAACTGGTTGGGCGATGAACCCTTCACCTCGCGCGACGAATGGCATCTATCGGTAAAGGTCCGCTCGACCCGGCCGCCGCGTGAGGCGATCATTCGCCCCCTTTCCGACACAACGGCAGAGGTCGAATTGCTGACGCCGGAAGAAGGGATATCGCCCGGTCAAGCCTGCGTGTTCTATGCAAGCGAAGGCAGCCGTATCTTTGGCGGCGGCTGGATCTGGCGTGGCTATTAAGCCGAAATCGGATCGACCTCGGCCTCGATCTGTATCTGAAGCGCATCGTTGAAGCGATTGAATGCGCCGGTGAGAGCGATGCGCCAAGTCAGCTCAACGATCTGCGCATCGCTGAACCATTCACGCAGGTCCGAAACCTCAGCATCTCGCATCCTGCCTGATCGTGTCGTCACCGCTTCGGCAAACCGGACCACCGCTTTGTCACAGTCGTCCAGTTCGGGATGATCGTCGACATCGGGCAAACGCGCCGCGCCTTCCGGGCTTAGCCCGGTCACGGTCAGCAGCGGTGTATGATGCGACACGCAATAGTCGCAGGCATTCAGCTTGGAAACAGTTACCATCGCTAATTCGAGTGCACGTCTCGGCAGATTTTCCTGAGCACGCAATGTGGTCAGCAGACCCGTCACATGCTCAAGCACCGGCGGGCAATAGGCCGCGACGCGTGCCCAGTTATCGAATGGTCCATAGCCCTGCAGCGCCGCAAAAGACGCGCAGGCCGCGTCGGTCATTTCATCATCGCTCAGCGGTGGGATTCGGGTCATGGGCTATCTCCTTCGCAGCCAGCATATCCAAGCCTTCAGGTGCTGCAACAGATGCCGACCGATCACAATACGTTGGTTACGTCAGATCAGAGCACATCAGTTGGTGAGTTGAACAGGATGTAGAGCCCGACACAGACCATTATGTAAGGTGCGACCCGATCCATCCGGGCCACCTGCGGGCCAAGGCTTTTGGCCCGTGGCGCACCCCATGTTGCAACGGCGACCAAGGTACAGGCAGCGATGGCTGCTCCCACCAAGGCGGCAAAACGGAACGATGGCGTCGAATCTGCTAACAGCGGGGTCATGACCGCAAAGCTGTCGACCGACAGGCTCAGAAATAAGGTTATAACCGAGCTGACGGCACCTTTGGAACTTACGTCCTCCGCTTCCGTCCCCCGAAACTGCTGCCAGATTCCGCGCAGGCCGAAGATCAACGGAACGATACCAAGGTATCCGATCCACTCGGGAATACCGCTCTGATCCAATCCGACCGCAACGGTCATCGCGAGAGACAAGACAATGGCCTGTGCAATGGCAAAACCGACGATGGCGCGGCGTTGTTCCATGATCAGGATCAGGCCCAGCAATACCGCCAGATTGTCGAGGTTCGTCGACACCATCGCCACCCCAGCCGATATGGCGAAAAGGACATGCTCGAACATGGTGTTACGACATCCGTTCCAGGACTGCGCGCGCCGCACGTAAGCCGGGGGCCTCGCCGCCTCGCCCCAGACGCTGCATCGTCTCAGTCATCGCCTGTTGCTGGTTTCCGGGGGTCGCCGCGACGTCTCTTAATGCATCAGCAATCTTACCGGGCTGGCAGTCGTCCAGCAGACATTCAGGGACCGTTCGTGTTTCTGACACCAGATTGACCAGAGTGACCGTGTCCAGTTTCACCATACGCTTTGCGATCAGCGTGGTTAGCCAGTTCAGGTTATAGGCAATCACCATCGGCGTCGCCTGCGCCGCGAGCTCCAGAGAAACGGTGCCAGACGCCGCAAGCGCAAGATCGGCTGCGGCAAAGGCTGCCCGTTTCTGCGCCTGAGCCTGATCCGAAGGCAATTCTCGTGGATCGATAACAACCGGCTGACCCGGCCAATCCTTCACCTGCTCAGAAACCGCATCCACCATATGCGCAACAGCGGGAACAACAACGCGCATGTCAGGCCGATCTTGCAGAAATTGCCCGAGGGCGGCGCCAAATATCGGAGCCAACCTTTCAACCTCACCCCGGCGAGAACCAGGCAGCGCAAGGATAATCGGCGCATCACCCAGATCGTGATCGGTGCGGAACTGCGCTATGTCCTGATCTGTGGCGACGGGTTCGTTCACAACCGGATGGCCAACGAAATCGCACTCCATTCCGGCGCGTTCCATATATGGCGGTTCGAACGGCAACAGGGCGAGGACGTGATCAATCACTTTCGCCATTTTATCGGCACGCCCCGGCCGCCAAGCCCAAACGCTGGGCGCAACATAGTGCACGGTGCGGATGTTGCTTTCGGCCTTTACCAGCTTCGCGACACGCAGGGAAAAATCCGGGCTGTCGATGGTGATCAATACATCCGGTTGCGTCTCAAGCACTTCCTGAGAGGTTTCAGCAATACGACGTTTGAGGTGAAAAAACTTGGGCAAAACCTCAACCAGCCCCATGACGCTGAGTTCTGACATGGGAAATCGGCTGCTCAGCCCCTGCGCCTGCATCAAGGGACCACCCACGCCGTCAAACGTGACATCAGGAACCAGCACACGCAGACCTTCCATCAACGCGGCCCCTAAACGGTCGCCCGAAGGTTCCCCCGCGACCAGAAAGACGCGCATCAGACCGCGCGCTCACGGACCTGCAGGAACAGGCCAAGACGATTGCATTCCTCGATGACACGGTCGCGCTGCAGCACGATGACACCGCCCTTTTCGATCACAATACCAGCCAGACCAGCAGCCACAGCGCCAGATACCGTATCAGGCCCGATGGCGGGCATATCCGCACGCCGGTCCTGATCGGGCTTGGGGCCCTTGAACAGAACACCACCGCCCGCATCGGGTCGTTGTGTCAGAGATTGCAACATCCATGCGGTGCCAAAGATACTCTCGACCGCCAGCGCCTGTCCTTTCTGTACCACACAAGCCTGACCGATATCGGCAGCACCCATCGCGCGCAGGATACCCGCAGCGCGATCCGCATCTGCCAGATCGGCCTCGGACGGGTGCGCTTCGGTCAGGCAACCCAGCGGAGGCAGCAGATCAGGCGCAATCTCATGCGCGGCCCGAACGTTCAGTCCGGCGTCTTCAAAGATGCCGATGACCGCTCGCAGCGCGCCATCGTCTCCGGACATGATGGCCTGCTGCAGGATCGGAACCAGCGGCATCGTTGCAGCGTCGATCCGCGCCGGGTCAACAACAGGGCGGCGTACTGCTCCGGCCATGCAGATCTCGGTTACGCCCCGCGTTTTGAGGTCAGCGATGAAACTGCCGAGATGTTCTAGAGGAAAGATCACATCTGCTGTCAGAGTGTCCGGTTCGAACTCCTCCATGGCGCAAATCAGCGGGCGATCGGACAGGCACGAAAGCACCATATCCGGTAGCGCACCTGTTCCCGCGATCAGAGCCAGCATCGGATTACTTCCTCGGCGTCAGGAACGAGCGATCGGATTCACCGGTGACGAAATCGACGATCCGGCGCACATATTCGCTTTCGTGATCGTCGCCCAATCGCTTGGCACGATCCATGAAGGTGCCCTCACCCTCGGACAATTCGCGAAACGCGGCACGCAGGGCCGAGATATCTGCACGCGCCACGCCACGCCGTTTCAACCCCACAAGGTTCAGACCATCCAGTTCGCCGCGCGGAGCTTGCACAAGGCCGTAGGGAATCACATCATTTGCCACCATCGTCAGCGCGCCGATGATCGCACCGCGACCGACACGCACAAATTGATGCAGACCGGAAATGCCGCCGACGATCACGTCATCCTCAATAATGCAGTGACCGGCCGCGCCGGCATGGTTGACCATGATCACCCGGTTGCCAATCTGCACGTCATGGGCGACATGGACACCGGCCATCAGCAGGCAATCGTCGCCGATACGGGTCACACCACCGCCACCGTCTGTACCGGTGTTAACCGTCACATGTTCACGGATGCGGTTGCGTTTGCCGATTTCCAATCGGGTATTCTCGCCGCCGAATTTCAGATCCTGCGGTATTTCTCCAATGACCGAGAAATTGAAGATCACAGTGTCTTCGCCGACGCTGGTGTCGCCGGTCACCACCACATGAGATTTCAGCTCAACCCGATCACCCAAACGGACCTGCGATCCGATGTAACAGAAGGGACCGATGATGCAGCCCTGCCCGATCTGAGCCCCGTCTTCGATAATGGCGCTGGGATGGATACCGCTCATGTCGTCTTTTCCATATCCCAATCGACATAGGCCGAGAATTCGGCCTCGGCGGCAACTTCGCCTTCAACGGTTGCGCGACCGCTGAATTTGAAGATTTTACCGCCTTTCTTGCCACGCACCGTTTCGACATGCATCTCAAGTACGTCGCCGGGCACAACCTTGCGGCGGAACTTACACTTATCGATGTTCATGAAATAGATCAGCAGTTCACTGTCGATCACGTCCATGCCGACGCCCAACATGACACCGGCGGTCTGCGCCATCGCCTCGACAATCGTGACGCCGGGCATGATTGGAGTGCCCGGAAAATGCCCCTGAAAATGGGGTTCATTCATGGTGACGTTCTTGATACCAACTGCGGATTGATAGCCCTGGATGTCCACGACCTTATCGACCAGCAAAAACGGATAGCGATGCGGCAATATCCGCTGAATCAGCTGAATGTCGGCGCTCTTGGTTTCCGTGGTCATGGTTTGGATGTCCTGTTTTGGATGTCTCGTTCAAGCGTGGTTAGCAATACCGATACGTAAGGGCAAGTCAGCCTATTCGCCGTTGGTGCCGCCAAGCGCGCTTCCATCGCCAATCGCGGCATTGATGCGTTCAATCGCGGCGTCCGTGATGTCTGAGGCGTCCGTGCTAAGCACGACCGTCGCCCTTTCAATTACAACCGAAGCCTGGGATTCGCGCAGCAACTCGATCAGAACAGGCTGCGCCAGCTCGAAAAACCGGCCGCGCGCCTCTTCACCGCGCCGTGCCAGAAGGTCCAGCTTGGCGCGCTGACCCTCGCGATGGGACTGGACCTTTTCGTCAAACGCTTCTGCCAGGGGTCGAAACTCTTCAGCCGACAAAGACTTACGCTTTTCGGTCAGGTCTTTTTCTTCCTCGCTCAACTCAGAAACGATCCGCTCGTTCTCCTGAGCCAACAAGGCGCTCTCGGTCTCGATTTCACGAAATACCCGCTGACCAAAAGCGGATTCGGCGAAAAACCTTTCGCTGGAAATTGTCAGTACGCCGGTTTGAGGCACACCAAGCTGCTGTGCCCTTACGGGCAATACAGACAAAAAGACCAAAATACACAGGGCCCAAAAAGGGCCCTGCAATAACATTATGTTCCTGTTACGCATTCGGGATCAGAACTGAGCCTGAATGGTCAGGTCGAAGTTCCGCTCGTTATCGAACTCTTCCTTCTTGAGAGCCTTCGAGAAGTTGAAGCGCAGTGGACCAAAGGGCGTGGTCCACAGAACCGAAACGCCGATGACATGACGGATCGAACCGTTGGCACCCACAATATCAGATCCTGCAGTGTTCACGTTGTCAATGTTGTAGAGATTGCCAACGTCATAGAACACACCGCCCCGCAATCCCAATTCCTCGGGCAGGCCCAGCGGGAAGTCGGATTCGAAACGGGCTACCCAATAGTAGTTGCCCCCGATCGCGTCATCCTGGCCATTCGAGAGATCACGCGGGCCGAGACCAGCGGGCTCAAAGCCGCGGAACGTATTCGGACCCAGCACGAAACGATCGATTGTTCTGCTGAAGTCGTCACCAGTCCAATTCAACGCCCCAAGTTCCAGACTGGCGCGAAGCACAACTTCTTCATTCCATACCCGCTTTTGCGCGATGGCGCGCGCGGTCGTCTGAATGAATTCGTTGTCACCACCAAGTCCGGCCGCATCCACACCAACCTCGAAAAGAACACCAGCTGTTGGATTCAGCCCGCCCAAACGGCTGTCATAGACATAAGACAGGCCAATCGAACTCGTGGTGCGTTTGCCTTGGGCAATTTCCGAGGCAATCACAGCACCGTTGGTTTCGTTGCTTTGCTGTGTCATCTCGCTGCGGTCCCACCCATAGCGCAGGCGCAAAGCCGAAAGCTCACCGATGGCATAGCTGATCTGAGGGTTGAAGAAGACCGTTTTCGTATCAAAGCTGGCAAAGCTCGAGTTCGTGGTAGAAAGCCCCAAACCCAGATCAAAGCGCAGCTTTCGGCCCAACAGATAAGGCTCGGTAAAGTTGATCGAGTATTCTTCCGAATCCTGCGCAGTCGACAGGGTCACACCCAGATTCTGCCCACGTCCCAGAAAGTTGGATTCATTCAGACCAATTGCGATCCCGAAGCCATCTGTGGCCGAAAAACTACCACCAAGGCTCAGCGACCCGGTTGGTTGTTCTTCAACATCGACGTCAACAATAACCTGGCTGGGTGTCGACCCTTCACGTGTCTCCACATCCGCGACCGAGAAGAAGCCAAGCGCACGAATACGCTCAGCGCTCTGGCGAATTTCACGAGGATTGAACGGGTCACCTTCGACTGTATCAAACTGGCGTCGGATGACACGGTCCAGAGTGGTCGTATTGCCTTCGATATCGATCCGCTCCACGAAGATGCGCGGCCCGCGGGTCAGTACGAACTGCACGTCCAAGGTCAGATCTCGCGCATTTCGCGTAATACGAGGCTCAACGCGCAGGAAGTCGACGCCGTTCTTGATTCCCAGCCGCTCCATCCGAGCGATCGAGTTTTCCACCAGCGACGGCGAGTAGATAACGCCGGGTTTGATCTTCAACGCGTCTTGATAGACCGCAGGGTCCACACCCGGAATTTCGCTGACTGTGGAAATCTGGCCAAACGCGAAACGCTGGCCTTCCGTAATATTCATGACCAGGAAAAAGGCGTCACGTTCACGCGTAAATTCAACATTCGCGCTGTTGACCCGAAAATCGACATAGCCCCGCGACAGATAGAAATCGCGGATCACTTGTTTGTCGAACTCGATACGGTCCGCGATGAAAGTGTCTCCACGCAGGAACGTACGAAGGAAGTTCGCCTGCTTGGTTTCGAGCACACGGCGCAGACGACGGTCCGAATAGGCCCGGTTGCCCACGAAGCTTACGCGCTCCACCTCGATGGTCGTGCCTTCGGCAACCTCAAAAACCAGATCGACCCGATTGTCGCTCCGACGAATGATGCGCGGGATAACAGTGGCCGACACCCGGCCTTGCGAGGAATAGATCTGAGCGATCAGCTCGGCATCCGCTTCGGCCACCTGCGGTGTGAAAACGCGCCGTGTCTCGGATGAAATCGCGTCCAGTAGAACATCGTCTTTAACACGGCGGTTACCTTCGATGCTGATCTGGTTGATTGTCGGGTATTCTTCGACCTCGATAACCAGGGTATTGCCACGCGGTGTCAGCTCGACTGTCTCAAAAACACCACTGTCAAGCAAACGCTGGAAGGCGTCATTCAGCTCTCCAGCGCTTACCGTCTGCCCTGGCTCGATTCCCGTCCGGGCGATGATGGTCGAGGTTTCGATACGGCGATTGCCTTCAACATCGAAGCTGTTGATCGTGTAAGACTGCGCCTGTGCCGGCTGCGGCAATACCAGTAAACCCGGTATAGCAAAGAAGAAAAAGAACGTTAGTGCCTGCCACAAAATATTGTTTTGCCGCCCGCGAGAGCCGCAGTATGTGCCCGTGCCTCTGCTGTCAGTCATTTTTGTCACTACCCAGAATTTTCAGACTTTAGCTGCTGAGTAGCCCGATTGTGGCATCATGTCAAAAGCGCAAAACGTAAAAAACGGCCCGCAGGCCGTTCCAAGATGTCACAGTGGTGCAGAAAGAATCACAGACCGACGAGATACCCGCCAACCGCCAGCGCCAATGCGGTGACTCCAAAGCTGAGCAGCACATCCCAGTTCAACAGAAACAGATAGCTGAAGCTCTGATACGATTTCTGCAGTGTCTTGGTCATAGCCCTTGAGCCCATTCTTTAAAATGCACCCAAGAGCATAGGACCGAAATGAGGCAATTTTGCGTCCGAACCGTGCCGTGCCTGCCTTAATCAGCAGAACAGATCATTGCTGACCGAAAAGATCATCAACGACAGGATCAACGTTACTCCGATGCCCATCAGAACACGCAGTGCCTTATCGCTGGGCGGTTTACCGGACACCGCCTCATAGGCGTAAAACAACAGATGTCCGCCATCCAGCGCCGGGATTGGGAAAAGGTTCAAAAGGCCTACCGCAGTGGACAACACAGCGATGAAAAAGATGAAGCTTTGCGTGCCCTGGCTGGCCATTGCCCCCGAAACTTCGGCAATCCCAATTGGCCCGGAAATGTTGCAGGTGCTGATGGCCCCCGTAATCATATGCCATATGCCCGAAAGTGAGCCTTCGATGATACGCCCTGTCTGAGCGACACCACCTTTTAACGAGTCCCAAACTCCGGCCGGAACCTTCTCGGGTTCGATCATCATGCCGCCGACGATGCCAATACGCCAATGGGTGACAAATCCGCCTTCCGGCTTTGGTTCGTCCGTCCGGCGCGGGGCCAGAGCGAACTCCAGATCTGCGCCGTCGCGCCAGACCGTCAGCAACAAAGCCCGACCATCCGAGCCTTCGACATGCTCCTTCAGTTGATCGAAGGCAAAGATCGGATCACCATCAACAGCCGTGATGACATCGCCTGACTGCAGCTGGATATCCATGGCTGCGCTGCGTGGCGTAACTTGTTGAATCAAAGGCGGAAACAGCCATGGACCCTGGACGTCAATCGTCTCACCACCGCGGATGACCGTGTAGTCCAACTCCGGCAGTACCGGCAAGGCGTCGATAAAGTCCGACCAGTTGTTCTCGTCGTCGAAATCCGGGGTTTGCAGCCCTGCGATGGCGATGATCTCATCGCCCTCCTGCAAACCTTGCACCGTCCCCGGTAGCGGTTGCAACGCACCAACCGTAAGTGGTTCACGCGACACGCCGTCCGACCAGAAAACCAGGCCAAACACCAAAATCGACATCGCGAAATTAAAGATCGGTCCGGCCGCCACGGTCGCTGCGCGCGCCCAAAGGGGAGCACCATGCATCGTGCGACGCAGTTCTTCCGGGCTTTGATGGGCGATGTCGGCCATCGCTTCTTCATCTTTGCCCGAAGCAGCATTCGCATCGCCCAGGAACTTTACATAGCCTCCGAACGGAAGCAGCGCGATTTGCCAGCGGGTGCCGCGCTTATCGATGCGGCTCCAAAGCACGGGACCAAACCCGATCGAAAACACTTCGGCATGAATGCCTGACCAGCGGCCAACAATATAGTGCCCGTATTCATGCACGGCTACGATCGCAGAAAGCGCCACAACAAAGGCCAGGATCGTATAGAGAAGATTGCCGAATTGCGGGATCAGAGAGAGTATGTCCAAAGGTGTTTATCCTGCTCGTTGCAATACGGTTTCATCGACCCATTGCCGTGTCAGATGGTCCGTTTGCTGCACATTATCAAGTGTCAAAGGGGCATCAATAAGGCCGTCCGAAGCCTCAAATCGATCAAGCGCTGCAGCCACTGCATCTGCCATATCCAAGAACCCGATCCGGCGCGCAATGAAATGATCCAGAGCACGTTCCTTGGCCGCGTTGAAGATTGCGCCGGACAGACCACCGCGTGTCATAACCTCTCGCGCAAGCCGCAGGGCGGGATAGCGCGTCTCGTCCGGCGCAACAAAGCGCAATTGTCCAAGTTTGGCGAGGTCCAACCGTTCTACCGGTAATTCGTGCCGTTCAGGCCAATGAAGCGCATATCCGATTGCATGGCGCATATCCGGCGCACCAAGATGAGCCATCAACGCACCGTCCTGAAACCCAACCAGCGCGTGGACGATTGATTCAGGATGAACCAGCACTTCAATTCGGGAAGAGTCGATTCCAAAATATTCTTTGGTCTCTATGACTTCTAGCGCTTTGTTGAACATCGATGCGCTGTCGATCGTGATCCTTTGACCCATATCCCAATTAGGGTGACTCGAGGCTTGTTCGACCGTGGCATGAGCCAGATCAGCCAATGGCCAATCGCGGAATGCCCCGCCACTGGCCGTTATGATAACCCGCTCGACGCAGTTGATGTCCTCGCCCACAAGGGCCTGAAACACCGCCGAATGTTCGCTGTCGACGGGCAACAGCTTTGCGCCGTGTGCTCGCGCAGTGTCCAGAACCAGTGAACCCGCGCAGACCAGCGTCTCTTTGTTGGCCAGCGCGAGTGTCGCGCCCTGTTTCAGCGCTTCGATCCCCGGAGCCAGCCCTGCTGCGCCAACGATGGCCGACATGACCCAATCCGCCGGGCGCGTGCCTGCCTCAATCAAAGCCGCCTGCCCCGCAGCAGCCTGAACGCCGCTTCCAGCCAGAGCGTCACGCAGATCATCCAACCGATCTTCGAATGCGGTCACCGCGATATCGGCGCGCAGGCGTATGGCATCCTGCGCCAACTGGGCGATGTTACCAGCACCGGTCAGCGCCACCACCTTGTAGGCGTCGGGATGTCGTGCGATCAGATCAATGGTGTTCTGCCCTATCGATCCGGTCGCCCCGAATATCGATACTCTGCGCATCACATGCCTCCGGGTGCGTATATCAGCCCTGCAATCAACACAAAGACCGCTGCGCCCATCATTCCATCAAAACGATCCAGGAACCCTCCGTGCCCCGGGATCAGGTTCGAGCTGTCTTTGACCCCGAGCTTACGCTTCACGGCGCTTTCGACGATGTCGCCGGCCTGGCTGGCCATAGAAGCAAGCACCGATACCAGAACGAAAGCTGCCCCAAAGCCCACATAAGCGGCGAAGATAACCCCGACCAACGCGGCAGCCAGCCAGCCTCCGACCGTACCCGACCACGTCTTCTTGGGGCTTACCTTTGGCCAGAACTTAGGTCCACCCAGCGTTTTGCCTACAAAATATCCCGCGACGTCGGTGGCGACCACGATCAGGATCAGCCAAACCATCCAGCCGAACCCCATATTTTCTCGGATCGAGATGAAGCCCAACCCTGAGGCCGCAATCCAGAACGCAAACATAACATAAAGTCCGCGCGCGCGGCTGACCTGCCCCGCCCCAACCAGAGCTGGAGCCAGCAGGAAAGGAAGTTTGTAAAGCGGGGGCAAATGATAACTCAGGATAACGGCAACGCCTGTCAAGATCGCAAGCTGAATGGCGACGCCTTTGCGGTCGGGGTCCACCATACGCACCAGTTCCCAGGTCATCAGACCACAGGCTGCAGCAATGAATACCTCGAACCACAATCCGCCCAGCCAGACTTCGATCGCGCCGACGATGACGAGAACCGCAGCCGACAGGACCCGGGTGGTCAGATCAGACCATCGGCCATCAGTCATGCTGGAACCGCTCCAAACCTCCGCTCGCGCGCGCCATAACTGCGGCACAGGCGCTCGAGCTCGGCGGCGGTGAAATCGGGCCACAGCGTATCGATGAATTCATATTCGGAATAGGCGGATTGCCAGAGCAGAAAGTTTGAAATCCGCGCCTCGCCACTGGTCCTGATCACAAGATCCGGATCCGGAAGTACGCGCGTATCCAGATATTTAGGCAGGGTTTCCTCATCCACGTCTTCGGGCCGCAGGCGCCCCTCAGCCACATCACGAGCCAGACGTTTGGTTGCGCGAGCCACCTCATCACGCCCGCCGTAGTTAAGGGCTACGGTCAGATGAACCAGCTCGTTATCCTGCGTCTCTCGCTCTAGCGTGTCCATCAACTCAATCAGCTTCGCGTCCAGACGCACACGATCGCCGATGAACCGCACTCGGATACCATTATCCTTCAACGTCTTGGTTTCTTTGACGATATACCGCCGAAACAAGCTCATCAGACCAGCAACTTCGACCTGCGTGCGTTTCCAGTTTTCCGTCGAAAAGGCGAATATCGTGAGGTATTTGATCCCCAGCCCAGGACAGGCCTCAACCACCTCACGCACACGGCGCGCGCCCGCGTGATGGCCAAACAACCTGGGCCGCCCGCGCGCCTGCGCCCAGCGGCCATTTCCGTCCATGATGATGGCCACATGGCGCGGCCCTGTATCGAGGGCGGTATGGGGATCTTTCGGCATGTCTCGCGCTCAGACCTGCATGATCTCGGCTTGCTTTGTCTCAAGCGCATCATCAACGGCTTTGATCATCATGTCGGTCAGGTCCTGCACCTCGGCTTCCCAGAGCTTCTGGTCATCCTCAGACAGGCCATCGGCTTTGCCCTTCTTGATCTGATCCATGCCATCGCGCCGAACATTACGGATCGAAACCCGCGCGCTTTCTGCATATTGTCCTGCAACCTTGCCCAGCTCTCGGCGGCGTTCTTCGTTCAATTCTGGGATCGGCAGCATGATGATCGTGCCGTTCAGTTGAGGGTTGATCCCCAACCCACTCTCACGGATTGCCTTTTCAACCTTTCCCACAAGCGACTTGTCCCAGACATTGACCGTCACCATTCGCGGCTCGGGCACGTTCACTGTCCCCACCTGATTGATCGGCGTCATCGAGCCATAGGCGTCAACCATCACCGGTTCGAGCATTGAGGCCGAGGCCCGCCCTGTCCGAAGCGATGCGAATTCGGTTTTGAGGTTTGTCATAGCGCCGTCCATGCGGCGTTTCAGATCATCGGTGTCCAGGTCAAAATCATCAGACATGCTGCTCACTCCCCGTCTTCAGGTGCTGTTCGGATGGGTCTTAAGCCATCACAAATGGGATGTATAGCAATCATGGGCAGGAATTGTGGCAATGACCAGAACTGTTTCTGGTATCTTCTGCACAATCACAACGACAAAGCCGGTCGGATAGCGTACCCGACCAGCTTCAGACCTCATGCTGATCAGCTGTTAACGTCGACCACGACGCGCCCTTTGACCTGTCCGTTCAAAATATCTGCCCCCAATGCGGGCAGATCTGACAATGTTGCCGGATGCACCATGGCTTCAAGCTTATCCATCGGCAAATCGGTTGCGATGCGCTGCCAGGCCCGCACGCGGTTTTCATATGGCTGCATGACGCTGTCGATCCCAAGCAAGTTGACCCCACGCAGAAGGAACGGAATCACGGTCGCGGGCAAAGCAGCCCCTCCGGCAAGGCCAACAGCCGCAACCGAGGCACCATACTTCATCTGCCCCAGAACCCGAGCCAACATCGCACCACCAACGGCATCCACACAGCCAGACCAGGTTTCACTCTCCAATGGGCGCTTGGTGGTTTCGTTCAATTCATCCCGAGGCACAATTGTCGTCGCCCCCAGCGAGGTCAGATACTCTGCTGTCTCGGGGCGCCCTGTGACAGCGGCAACTTCATAGCCAAGATGCGCTAATATCGCAGTCGCGACCGAGCCTACGCCGCCGGCGGCCCCCGTCACCAGCACCGGGCCATGCCCCGACTCCAAGCCATGATCTTCAAGCGCCATAACGGCCAACATCGCGGTGAACCCGGCGGTCCCAACCGCCATCGCCTGACGTGCTGACAGACCTTCTGGCAGAGGTACAAGCCAATCTGCGCGCGCGTTGGCTTTTTGGGAATAGCCACCCCAATGCGCCTCGCCTACGCGCCATCCGGTCAGCACAACCTTGTCACCGGGTTTGTACCGCTCGTCTGAAGACGCCTCGACCGTCCCCGCATAGTCGATCCCTGGAATATGAGGGTAGCTGCGCACCAGTCCGCCCCCTTTGGGCGACATACACAGACCATCCTTGTAATTCACGGTCGAATAGTCGACAGCAACCGTCACCTCGCCCGCAGGCAAGTCATCCACGTTGATCTGCTTGACCGACGCGCTCGCCAGACCGCTCTCTTCATCCTTGTCCATGACCAATGCGTTAAACATCTGATATCCTTTCTGTTTCAAACGACCAGATCCGCTTCTTCATCTGGCCCAAAATACCCCGGGGGAGTCGCGCAGCGACGGGGGCAGAGCCCCCTTCCCCGATCAAATCCAAAACCCGTCCTTCACGACCGCGCTTCGCTGCCCGTCGGGCGTCTCTACCTCCAGCGCGGTGCCCGGATCCCAATGGCTCAACCGCAGCATTCCAATCGAGACATTGACCTGAAAATCCGGCGACCACGCGGCCGAGGTCACTTGCCCAACAGGCTTGCCGCCACCGTAGACAGGCCAGGGCCGATCGCATGGCGGGACAGTATCCCCGGAAATCTCAATCGGTCTGATCTGCTGCACAGGACCCTCTTTGGCGACACGCAGCAAAGCATCGCGCCCGACGCAACCGATAGCTGTGTGAGTGTTACAGAACTTGCCAAGACCGCATTCATGCGGAGTGTTGTCGTCGGTCATGTCGTTGCCGTAAGACAGCAAACCGCCCTCAATCCGTTCGATCAGGTTCGGGCAACCGGCGCGCACGTTCAGGTCTTCACCTGCGGCGAACAGAGCATTCCAAAGTGGCATGCCGACATCTCCGCCCTCGACGTAAATCTCGAACCCGCCTTGTTTTGAATAGCCCGACCGCGCAACGGCCAGATCGCGTCCTTCAAACTGGAACATATCGAATTTGAAGAACCGAATGTCGCGCACGCGGTCGCCGAACACCCGTGCCATCAGATCATCGGCTTTCGGTCCTTGTACCGCCAGCGGAGAGACATCCGGCTCATCTACCAGAACATCCAGACGATAGCCGTTGGCTAATCCTTTCACCCAAAGCAGCAAATCGCTGTCGGCGATCGAGATCCACCACCGGTCGTCCGATAGTTTTACTGCAACCGGATCATTCAGCATACCGCCCGTTTCATCCACGATCGGCACATAGAAACACTGACCGGGCAGCATTCCGCGCAGATCGCGCGGTGTCAGCATCTGCATCAGACGGGCTGCATCAGGCCCCCGCAGCTCGACCTGGCGTTCGCATGAGACGTCCCAGACCTGCACATGGGATTTGAGATGCCGGTAGTCTGCCTCGACGCTTTCGAAAACCGTGGGCAGTAACATACGATTATAGACGGTGTATCCCTTGACCCCCGCCGCCTCGACACCCTCAGAGAAGGGCGTGCGACGCAGTCGGCGAGAAAGTGAGATTTGAGCCATTCATGCCTCCTCAGGCAACACCAGCATTGATGCCAATCACTTTGGGCTGAAACGCCCGCGTGACTTACTTGGGTCCATGCCAGTCAATCGGACAAATTTCGGCGGATTTGCCACCGAAATCCCAGACACGACCATAGTCGCGCACCTTGGATTTGGTGCCCTTCGCCACGATGATATCTGGCCCCATCCAGTATTTCGAGTTCGAGACCATCACCGGATGCTCCGGGTCCTTGCCTGCCAGCATCTCAATCTCGCCTTGAATCTTGCGCCCGATCACAATGCGCCGCTTGGTGCCGTCACGCTCGATCACAACCGGAGCACGCTCTGCCCCGATGATCTCGCTGACCAGCATAGTGAACAGACCCGTTGTGCCACCTGCCTGACCGCTGAAGATCTGCAGAAGACCGTTATAGGCTTTGCCGCTGGCGCGTTCGTCGACATAGGCCGCGACCTTCCACTGACCTTCGCCCATACGGCCCGGGATATCGACCAGCAGGCCCACATTCAGGCCTGACAGGTCTTCGCCCTCATAATGACCTTCATCGATGATGATGCCCATCCAGGCATGGCAGTGCCCTTCTGTCGGAGGGTGCGCCCCAAGCGATACAACGCAGGGGCAGAACACATCGCAGGAACAGTTCAGGATCAGCTCACCTTTGATGGCCCAGTCCGTCGGGCTCATCTCGCGGCGCTTGGGATTTGGCATCCGGCTGTCGATCCGTTGACTGATCGGCAGTTTGTCCGATTCCGGTTTTCTGTTTTTTGCCATCGGCTTATCCTCCGTATGCAATGTGATACGCCAGCAGTCCAAAACCGCTCGCAATCAGCGCGAACCCCAAGGGGCGCGTTACCGCGTGCCCGATCTGAGGAAGTTTCTCCAACACCATGAACAGGGTCGCGAGACCCATCCACAACAGGCTCATAATCCCACCAACAAAGCCGAGCGCCATGAACCCCCAACAGCATCCGACGCAGAACGAGCCCAGCCCCAAGCCCATTCGCAGACCGCCGGTGAAACCCGTCTTCCAGTGCCCAAGAAAATAGGTCATCGGGGCGTGGCAAACCCCATGGCAGACCTCTTTCACGCGGGTGAACTGGAATGCGCCAACCGCGATCAGCAGCCCAGCTGCCAAATAGGGTGATTTGGCGATACCCAGCATGTCAACCGCGCCACCAAACAGCAGAGCCAGCTGCAGACCGGTGATCAGGGCCGCGAAACCGACCCAAACAATGAAGTAACCGCTCAGAACGCCCAGCCACCCTGCCCGCGTTCCGTTTGCACTGCGGATCAGGTCGTCATAGCTGCGCAGGGTGGGCACAAGCGTTGGTAGCATCATCGCCGCCATCATGATGGCCCACATCCAGAACAGCGGGCCAAACTCGGCCATGGGCATATACATGTCCATCCGCGGATCCATCGCGGCCATGGATTGTCCCATCGGGCCCGGTCTGCCGATCCAGTCCAGATCCATATCGCGGCTCATGCTGAACATCATCCACCACGCCCAAAGGATCGTGATGTAGAAGCCCAACCAAAGCGCGCTGCGGAAAACTGAGCGACTCACTTGCCCCTCCCGACTCAACTCTCTTGCTTTTCAAATGTCAGACTTTTAAATGTCAGACAAATGAAAATTCTCGAATCCGCATAAACACCATGAAAATCGACCCGCGAAACCCTGCTGATCTGTCGGCCCAAATTGCCCAGGCAATCCGGGACGCGATCGTTTCTGGCCGGTTGATTGTGGATGAGCGGTTGCCCTCCGAATCCGAGCTCGCTGATCAGTTTCAAGTCTCGCGCCCGACTGTTCGTGAGGCATTGAAGCGGCTTGCCGCACAGTCTCTGATCCGCACGCAACGCGGGGCATCGGGTGGTGCATTCGTGAACAGGCTGAACTTTGAGGATGCTTATTCTCAGCAGATTACGACCTCAACCTTGCTACTGTCGATGAACGCAGTCAGCTTTGATACCGCTTGCGAGGCCCGCTATGCGCTAGAACGCGCCTGTGCCTCGCTTTCGGCGCAGCGTCGCACAGCCGATCAACTGGCCACGATGCGGGCTGAAATCTTTCGGCAATCGCAACCGGGTTTGACGGATGAGGCATTTTGCGCCTCTGACGTGGCCTTTCACCGCGCGCTGGTCGATGGCGCGGGCAATCCGGTTTTGTCCTACCAACTTGCTGGGGCTGTCGAAGCAATGCAGCCCCTGATGAACATGATTACCTTTACAGCTCGGTCGCGCGAAGAGATCATCGCGCTGCACACCGACATCGCCGATGGGCTGGAGGCAGGCGATGCGGCGACCGTGGATGCCGCGCTGATCAAACTGGAAAGCTATACGAGACAACTGGCGCAAGATGTCGCCGAACAGCGGCGCAAACCCGCATAAGAACGAAACCAACGAGGACCCCGAGCAGGCAGCATGACATCCGGCGACAAGACCGGAACTCTCACTATGAATTGAATATCAATGACTTACGGGAGGAAGTTATGAACCAAAGACCGGACCCAACCTTTTACCCATCGGCCAAACTGGCAATGGAGGGCCCAACCGAGACGTTGGCCTTCACGTTGATGCTCAGCCCCGATTTTTCGCAACCTGACGGGCTGGCCGTGGTGAATGTCGATCCGACATCGGATGACTATGGCAAGATCGTTCATCAGGTGATCATGCCGGAAAAAGGGGATGAATTTCATCACTTTGGCTGGAACGCCTGTTCATCAGCACTGTCACCGCTCAGCGGCCATGCATTTCTGGAACGCCGCTATCTGATCATTCCCGGCATCCGGTCTAGCCGCATCTACATCATCGATGTAAAAAACCCACTGGAAGCCAAGATCCACAAGATCATCGAGCCCGAGGAAGTCTTTGCCAAAACAGGCTATTCCCGGCCTCACACGATCCATTGCGGACCCGAAGGTATCTATGTCAGCACGCTTGGCGGCGGTGGAGAAGACGGAACCGATGGCCCTCCGGGTATTTTCATCATGGATTGTGAGAGTTTCGAGATCATCGGACGGTACGAGATCGAACGCGGCGTGCAGGACAAACATTATGATTTCTGGTGGAACCTGCCGCGCGACTACATGGTCAGCTCGGAATGGGGCCTGCCGCCGCAATTCGAGAACGGGTTGGTGGCTGAGGATCTATTGTCGAACAAATACGGCCACAGTATCCACTTCTGGAATCTGAGAAACCGCACCAACATCCAGACCATTGATCTGGGCGAAAACCATCAGATGGCGCTGGAAATCCGGCCTGCGCATGACCCGGTCAAGCAACACGGGTTCTGTGGCGTTGTTGTGGACACAACGAACTTGCAGGGGGCAATTTTCACTTGGTGGCGCAACGATGATGGTACGTTTGAAGCCAAGAAAACCATCACCATCGACCCGCAACCCGCTGATCCGGATGACTTGCCGGAACTGCTGAAAGGTTTTGCGGCCGTGCCGCCTCTGGTCACGGATATCGACCTCAGCCTCGACGACAAATACCTCTACGTCGCCTGTTGGGGCACCGGAGAAATGCATCAATATGATGTGTCAGACCCGACGAACCCTACGCTTGCGGGTAAGGTTGAAATCGGCGGGATCGTGAAGAAAACGAAACATCCCAACGGTCAGACCTTCGGCTACGGCCCGCAGATGGTGGAGATCAGTCGTGATGGCAAGCGCGTCTACTGGACGAATTCGCTCTACTCCACCTGGGACGATCAGTTCTATCCCGAAGAAGGAGGGGCGGCGATGGTCAAGGCGGATGTTGGTGAAAACGGTGGCCTAACGCTTGATCCCAAGTTCTGGGTCGAGTTCCCAAAAGGCTATCGCAGCCACCAGATTCGTCTTGAGGGTGGGGACTGCTCGACTGACAGCTTCTGCTACCCTTCAGTCTGACTTGGAGGTTCTGATGACATCAACGGCTGGCCTTTGGCTGGCCGTTGTTCTCAGTGGTGCCTATCACGGATTGAACCCCGGGATGGGTTGGCCTCTGGCCGTATCGTCCGCCCTGATGGAGCAACGGCAATCCGCCCTCTGGCGCGCCCTTGCTGCGCTTGCCGGAGGACATTTTCTGGCCATGCTGGGCGTCCTTTTGCCCTTCGCATTGATGGCCGTACTGGTTGATTACCAACGCGAAATCCGGATCGGCGCCGCCCTGATCGTGATCGCGATGGGGGCTTATATCGCCATCATCCGGCGCCATCCTCGCATGCTGTCCCGCATCCCGCCCGGCAGGCTGGCGCTCTGGTCCTTTCTGGTGGCGCTGGCCCACGGGGCTGCGCTGATGTTGGTGCCAATATATCTGGGCCTTTGCGGGCTGGATGAGCTGGATGCGGGCCATCGGGCAGTGTCTGAAATCATGACCACGAACGGGATACTGGTGCTTGCCGTTGCCGCGCTGCATACCGCTGCGATGGTACTTGGCGGGGGCATTCTGGCCTTTGCCGTCTATCGCTGGCTTGGCCTGCAATTCCTGTCGCGCAGTTGGTTCAATCTGGAACTGGTCTGGGCGCTGAGCCTGATTCTGGTCGGTGGTCTGGGACTGTGGTCGGCGATCTGATCAAATCCCATTTCTGTAAGGCCTTGTATCTTGGACAAAAACCGGTTTTGTCTGCCACCAAGACAGTCAGGAGGCATCGAGATGCAAAACAGCGCACGCCCAACCGAAATCCTTCGTCAAGGTCGATTGGAGCAATGGCAGGCGGCCACAACTCATGCCTTCACTCGCGAACTCGCAGCGGGCACCCTGCCCGCTGACAAGATGCGCTGGTATCTGCAACAGGATTATCAGTTCGTCGATGGTTTCGTACGTCTTCTGGCCAGCGCGATTGCGCATGCACCTAGCCTTGCAGACAGTGTGCCCGCGGCGCAATTCCTTGCGGTGATCACCGGGCCAGAAAACACCTATTTCTTGCGCGCGATGGAGGCTCTGGATACGGCGCCCATCGATCAGCCTGCGCCTGCGACTTTGGCCTTCCAACAACTGATGGCCGAAGCCACCGCATCGGGCCGGTATGAGAACATGCTGGCGGTTCTGGTGGTCGCCGAATGGGTCTAACTCAGTTGGGCCACCCCGGTGAATCCCCCGGCCCCGGACCTGCCGTTCTGGTTTGCCGAATGGATTACGCTACATGCAGGCGAAGGGTTCGAAGGTGTGGTCGCCTATTTGCGCGACCAGTTGGACAGGGTCTGGCCCACGCTGGATGCCGATGCGCAGGCTGAGGTGACACGCCTGTTCCACCGCGCCGTCGAACTTGAACTGGAGTTCTTTGAAGCCGCGTACGCGGCCTGACAGAGGGGAATAAGATGGTCTCGGCGTTGAACATTCTTGCCGCAGTTCTGACGATCGGATTCGGCGCATTTGGCTTTCTGGCCCCTGCTTTCACCGCGAATGCGCTGGATCTGGCCCCTACCAACAGTACGATGGGCCTTAGCGAGATGCGTGCCTCGGTTGGAGGCTTATTTGTGGTCACAGGCATCGCGGTTCTGTGGCTGAACCATCCGATGGCCTACGTAATGCTGGGCGTGGTTTATGCAGGTGCTGCGCTGGGACGGTTCGTCTCGGTGGCACTGGACAACCCTCCGCTGATCAAAGCGCTGACATTCGGGGGAATCGAACTGGTTCTGTCCCTTTGGTTGATCCTCGCAAACATGAACAAGACGGCGTAAGTTATTGGCTTTATTGTGCGCTGCAATCTTCAATCTGAGTTTGCATCGGGCCTGATCCTCACCTATATAAGGTATGTCCTTCGGGACTATGGACATAAACGCGCTCGTAATAAGCGGATCGGACCCGGGGGCGGTACCCGGCGGCTCCACCAACCATCCTTCGTTTGGGGATCATGGGGCCGAAACAGGATCGACGAACGTCTAAAGGGGTTAGCTTTGTCTCGGCTGTCTGCCACCGTTATCGGCGAAACTAGTACAATTGCAAACGACAATCGTGCTCCGGTTGCAGTTGCTGCGTAAGCAGTAGCAAGACCGAAACTTAAGCCCTTGCGCCTAGCCGCGTAAGGCGGGGTTCGCAGGTACCTGGCAACAGAAACCTGCATTTTTCCCCTTATGTCTGTTTCTTGCTCAGAACTCACCCGAGATTCAGAGTTTATTCACTTCTCTGTTTCATCCTTTCGTCGGATGACAGGAGGTCGAGATGTCGAAAGCAGACAAGTTGCGCGCGTGGTATTCTGAGGTCTGGGAAAAGGGAAACATCGACGCTATCGACCAATTCTTTGCCCCCGATACACTGGCCGAGGGGCTGATCCCCGAGATGCAGGTTGGCGCGGATGATTTCAGGGATCTCGTAATGGCCTTTCGACATGTTCTTGGCGACATCTCGGTAGAGTTGCCAAAGATCATCGAAAACGGCGATTGGGTATCTGGTATTCTTCACGTTCGAACGTTCCGAGCTGATAATGGCGCTCCGCTTGAAGTGACCGGGCAAGTGATGGCGCGGTTCAAGGGTGATAAAATGGTCGAAGCCTACAACCAGTTTGACTTCATTTCGCTCTTTGAGCAGTTGGGGCAATTCCCTCAGGACACGTTGCCCGTCTGTATGACAGGCCAAAGACTAGACTGGGCCTGACGCAAGCAACCGTATGCTTGACCGCAGCTGAGTTTCCGCGCTAGCAGAAAGCGCGGGGTTGGCTTGCGGACACCCCATCAGATGGCAGGTCAAGTTCGCATGTATCCGAACCACGAAGGAGACATGCGATGGCTGCCACCGGGTCACAGGCACTGGATCCGTCCATGTTGGAACTGGTCCGAGTGTTCGGTCGTATCGGCCTTTTGTCCTTTGGCGGCCCTGCAGCGCAGATTTCCCTGATGCATCAAGAGCTTGTCGAGCGGCGCACGTGGCTCGACGAACAGACCTATCTGCGCGCGCTATCGTTGTGCATGCTGCTGCCGGGCCCCGAAGCGATGCAACTCGCCACCTATGCAGGTTGGCGGCTACGCGGCGTCGCCGGAGGTTTGGTCGCCGGCACCCTATTTGTCCTGCCCGGTGCCTTTGTAATCGCGGTTCTGGTCGCGCTTTATGCCGTGTATGGCACGCTCCCGCTGGTGCAAGCCGGATTTCTGGGCGTGAAAGCAACGGTCATTATCATCGTTCTGAAAGCGCTGCGAAATCTCTCGCGCAAAGCGCTGACAGATCGTGAACACCAAGTGATCGCCGTGCTCGGGTTTCTGGGTATATTCGTCTTCAACCTGCCCTTCCCCTTGATTATCCTGTGCGCAGCGCTCTGGGGATATGCTACATCGAAGGACACTGCGCCGGTTCCGACTAGGCCGCGCCCCACGTCTTCCCACCCGATCCGAACCTGCATGATCTGGCTGCCCTTGTGGCTGGGTCCGCTGGTGCTTCTGGAACTGAGTGATCAGAATTTGCTCAGCGATCTTGGCTGGTTCTTCGCCAAGCTTGCCGTGGTCACGTTCGGCGGCGCATATGCGGTTCTGGCGTATATGACTCAAACTGTAGTTGAGACATATCAATGGATCAGCATGGACCAGATGATCGATGCGCTGGGACTGGCTGAAACCACACCCGGGCCCTTGATACTGGTGACACAGTTCGTCGCCATGCTCAGCGGTCAACTTGCCGGGGGCGCGGCATTAGCGCTGGCGGCAGGTGCGGTCGCTCTCTGGGCGACTTTTGTACCGTGTTTCTTATGGATATTCCTTGCGGCTCCACATCTGGAGCGAATCTCCGCTCGCCCACACCTGGCAGCGGCGATGCACGGGATCACGGCTGCGGTTGTCGGAGTGATTCTCAACCTGTCCGTGTGGTTTGGTCTGAACGTGTTGTTCGGCAATATCGTCGGATGGGCTTGGGGGCCGGTTTCTCTTCCCTTGCCTGACCCGAACACGCTGAATATCGATGCTTTGACCCTTACCTTGGCCGCTGGCATGTTGATTTTCCGTTTGAAATCCGGTTTAGCCACCACATTGTTCTTAATGGTTCTGGCCGGAATCGGATTGCACTTTTTGTAATCAATGCAGCCCAGCACGGCCTTTCGTTTCCGTCCAAATCCCTTATGCTGAGATCAACCACTTTCGAAGGATCAACCATGTCGCAAGACATCGACTACGGGAATTTGATGCACACGGCCATGCGCGGCCTGATCAAGACCGTCCTGACGGGCGTGTCTGAACATGGCCTGCCCGGTGCTCATCATTTCTTTATCACGTTCGACACGCGGCAAGAGGGTGTCGAACTGGCTGACTGGCTGCGTGAACGGTATCCGGACGAGATGACAATTGTCATGCAGCACTGGTTCGAGAATCTTGAGGTCGGAGAAAACGGGTTTTCGATCACTCTGAATTTTGGTGACGCGCCGGAACCGCTGTATATTCCATATCTTGCCATCAAGACCTTCGTGGACCCTTCGGTCGAGTTCGGCCTGCGTTTTGAAAGCCCCGAAGATGAGGACGAGGCGGATTACCAGCCTTCCGAAGCTCCGATGGAGGTGGATGTGGAAGAGCCCGAGCCACATCATGATGCCGATGTGGTCTCGTTGGACAGCTTCCGCAAATAAGCCGCTTCAAACCCCGCCTAGTGCGGGGTTCATTCCTTTTTCAGGAAAGTCTCAACCGAGCGTGATTTCACACCATTCCGAAACCTGGAAAATGACAGATCCAAACCACCTTCAGCGAGCGTGCGATCGAATTGTTGCAATTCGTAATCGCCTGTCTCTCCGATAAACAACGAGAATACGGTTAGCGTATCACCCTCGATCCGGCCCCAGACAAAGGGCTCTCCCTTCATCGGGTCCAGCGGCACTTCGTGACCGAACACATTGCGCTTCATGGCGGCGGAATACACATCAGGACGTTCAGTTGTCTGGAAATCGACCGAGTATTTCCCCTCTTTGATCCGCCCATCTTCCTTATAAGTTGTCGTCGTCCAGCTGATATTGAAACCGCCCCGTATTTCCTGAATCGAAACGCTCATATCCCGGGGCATGGACCTACCATCAGAATCAACCACATCGGCTGAACCGACGTAATCCCCGACAAATGGTTTGATGGTGTTAGCCAAAGCATGCGGCGCCAGCAGCGCCAGGAAAGTCGTCACGACGAGGGCGAATATGATCCCGTATAGGGCCGATCCAAAAACTGTCACGCGCATAGCTGCCTCCGTCGCGAGTCTTCTTTCCATTCTAACTCTAGCCCGCCCGTGTACAATGGCACTGTTTTCGCTAACAGAAATTATTTGAGCGGGTGCCTCATCTATACCTTTGAACAGTCGATGTTTAAGGTGCGCGCAACTGGCCGATTGCGTCACGACACCGCTCGGGCTAAACGGCATACAACCGCATACCAGACGGAGTGACAGATGTCTCAGACCCGCACCGAATCCGACAGCTTTGGCCCGCTTGAGGTTCCTGCTGACAAGTATTGGGGCGCTCAAACGCAGCGTTCGATCATGAACTTTCCCATTGGTTGGGAAAAGCAACCCGTCGCCATCGTGCGTGCGCTGGGCGTGATCAAGAAAGCCTGCGCGATGGAAAACAAGGCCATCGGCAAGCTGGACGCCAATATCGCCGATGCAATCATTCAGGCCGCTGGTGAGGTGATCGAGGGCAAGTTCGACGACAACTTCCCGCTGGTCGTTTGGCAAACCGGATCCGGTACCCAGTCGAACATGAACTCGAATGAGGTCATTGCGAACCGCGCTATCGAAATTATGGGCGGCGTGATCGGCTCGAAAGACCCGGTGCATCCGAACGATCACTGCAACATGGGCCAGTCGTCGAACGACACCTTCCCCACCGCCATGCATATCGCCACTGCTGTCAGCGTGCGCGACGTGTTGCTGCCCGGCCTGACCAAATTTGCGGAGGCGCTTGAGAAAAAGGCCGCTGAGTTCGCTGGTATCATCAAGATTGGCCGCACACACACCCAAGATGCAACGCCGCTGACGCTGGAGCAGGAATTCGGAGCATATGCCCATCAGATCCGTCAGGGTATCGCTCGGGTCGAGGCCGCGATGCCTGGCATCTATGAGCTTGCTCAGGGCGGCACCGCCGTTGGCACCGGTCTGAACACCCATGGTGGCTGGGACGAAGCCGTCGCTGCCAATATGGCTGAAATCACCGGCCTGCCCTTCGTGACCGCTCCGAACAAATTCGAGGCTTTGGCGGCGCATGACGCCATGGTTTTCCTGTCGGGTGCTTTGGCGACCATCGCTGGTTCTTGCTACAAGATCGCCAATGACATCCGCCTATTGGGTTCTGGCCCGCGTTCGGGACTGGGTGAGCTAATCCTGCCCGAGAACGAGCCGGGTTCGTCAATCATGCCGGGCAAGGTCAACCCGACTCAAGCCGAGGCGCTGACGCAGGTGGCTGCCCACGTCATGGGTAATGATGCTGCAATCAAATTCGCGGGCTCACAGGGTCACTTCCAGTTGAATGTCTACAACCCGATGATGTCCTATAATCTGTTGCAATCGATCCAGTTGCTGGGTGATGCCACTGACAGCTTTACCGAGCGGATGTTGCTGGGCATTCAGGCCAACGAGCCGCGCATTGACAAGCTGATGAAGGAATCGCTGATGCTGGTCACTGCACTGGCTCCGACGATCGGTTACGACAACGCAACTACGGTCGCCAAGACCGCGCACAAGAACGGCACCACCCTCAAGGAAGAGGCGATTGCGCTGGGCTTTGTGGACGAAGCGACGTTTGACGCAGTCGTGCGTCCTGAACAGATGATCGGCCCGAAAGACTGATGGGTAAGCCGGTCAATCTGAACCGGTATCGAAAAGAAAAGGCGCGGGCCGACAAGAAGGCCCGTGCAGACCAAAACTCTGTGGCTTTCGGTCGAACCAAGGCCGAGAAAGAGGTGGTGAAGCTGCAGCAGGACAAGCTGAAGCGGGACCTCGACAATCACGAGCTGGATGAATGAGCGGCCGCCCGGTCAAACGCTCGCTGACCCTCAAAGGTCATCGCACATCAGTATCCCTTGAGGATGAATTCTGGCGGGCATTCCGTGACATAGCCGAAGAAAAAGATCAGGCAATCAACGCTCTGGCCGCCGAGATTGATGTAGAGCGTGATCCGGAAACCGGTCTCGCTTCGGCTATTCGGGTTTTTGTTCTTAATTGGTATCGAACCCGCGATTGACGCTTGTCACACACTTTCCAGAGCGTATAGCTTATGAAGGAACAAAAAGGGTACATTGTCATGAGCAAAACTGTTACCGGACCCGATGGCCAACCGCGCTGCGCCTGGTGTCAGGCCGCGCCCGAGTTCTTTAACTATCACGATGAAGAATGGGGCCATCCGGTTGCGGATGACCAGCGATTGTTCGAGAAACTGTGCCTCGAGAGTTTTCAGTCAGGCCTAAGCTGGCGGACGATCCTGAATAAGCGAGAGAACTTTCGCAAAGCCTTTAGTAACTTTAATTTCAACAAGATGGCTACGTTTTCTGAAGCAGATGTTGAACGTCTTCTGCAAGACAGTGGCATCATACGGCACCGTGGCAAGATCGAAGCGGTGATCAACAACGCCCGTCGCGCGCAAGAGTTGATCAAGGCCGAGGGCTCTCTGGCCGCTTATGTCTGGCGGTATGAGGCCGAAACGCCTCCGCCGCCGCAAACGGCATCAACCTCACCGGAATCCATCGCAATGTCGAAGGATCTGAAGAAACGGGGGTGGAAGTTCGTCGGCCCCACCACGGTCTTTGCCTTCATGCAGGCCATGGGTCTGGTCAATGACCACGCCGAAGGGTGCATCGGACGTAAAAAAGCGGCGCAGTTGCGCCGCTCTTTCACCAAACCTGTCTGAAGATCAGATCGAGGCGCGATAAATCTTTTCGATATTGCTGCCCAACGCGGCATTGAACTCTGCATCCGACTGCTGCTTGGACAGGCCTTCGGTTAGCGCGCGGGAGAATGAGGCGATCATCTTGCCGTTCTGATCCAGCAAATCACACGCTTGTTCGGTCGAATATCCGCCCGACAACGCGACCACGCGCAGAACACGCGGGTGATCTGCCAGCGCATCATAGAGGTTTACCTGACTCGGGATAGTCAGTTTCAGCATGACCTCCTGTCCCTCGGCCAGTTGATCGAGGTTTTTTAGGATCTCGGCTTTCAGAATATCCTCAGCCTCAGCTTTGGTTTCCGAGTGGATGTTCACCTCGGGCTCGACAATCGGCACCATGCCCGCATCTGTCACAACACGCGCCACTTCGAACTGTTGCGCGACAACCGCGGCGATACCTTCGGCGTTGGCCTCATGAATGACCGAACGCTCTTTGGTGCCGAATACGCCTTCTGCCTTGGCAAGCGTTTCGGCTAGACCCGGGATCGGTTTCATCATTTGAACGCCATTGGCCTGATCTTCAAGACCCTTGTCGATCTTCAGGAACGGCACGATCTGCTTGGCCGACCAAAGGTAATCCGCGACCTTCTTCCCATCAATTTCTTCACCAAGAGTCCGTTCGAACAGGATCGCACCGATCACCTTCTGACTGGTGAAGTCATCGGCCAGAATGATGCGCGCACGCATTTTCTGGATTTCACCGAACATTTCTTCGTCTGAGCTGTAGTCCGACGCCTCAACGCCATAAAGCGCCAGCGCCTTAGGTGTCGAACCCCCGCTTTGGTCCAGTGCTGCAATAAATCCTGCGCCTTCGGACATCTGTGCGCGCTGTTCTGCCTTGGACATAACTCATTCCCGTTCAATATGATTCCGTATTTGTCCTCCGCATACAGCAAGCCGTCGGACGATGGTAGTTTGTTAGCGCTCAACCAGCCGTAACCAAATACCGTCTTTCGAGCGGACCGTCAGATGCGCGACCGGTATGGGCGTTTTGCCCTCGATTGTTTCGAAGCGAAAACGCCGTAGCAGAATCGACAGGATCAGTGGGCCTTCAATCATGGCAAAGCCCGCACCTGTGCAGACCCGTGGCCCGGCGGAAAACGGGATATAAGCCTCTCGCAGGCATGTTCGACCATTTTCAGTGGCCCAACGAGCAGGATCGAAATCGTCGGGGTTGTCCCACAGGCGCTCCTGCCGGTGCAGGTGCCATGGGCTGATCACGATCTGCGCGCCCTTCGCAATATCCCGGTCGCGGAAGCGTTCCGGGCCTGTCGTCTCACGCACCATCATGGGTACAGGCGGGTAGAGTCGCAGCGCTTCACGAAACGCGTCTCGGCTGAGCCTCAGCTTCGACATCACGGCAAAATCGTCGATATTGACCGCCTGCGCCTCGTTTGCGACCTTCTCTTGCCAATCAGGATAAAGCGCCATGAGATAGAGCGTCCAAGCCAAGGCCGAAGCACTGGTTTCGTGCCCTGCAAGAAAGAAGATTGCCACCTGATCGATCATTTCTTCGGTGCCAAAACAAGCTCCTGTCTCCGGGTCGGGCGTCGTCATGATCTTCGTCGCGAGGTCATCCGGAGCGTTACCCGCAGAGATCGCGTTCGCACGTTCCGCTGTCAGACGACCAATCAGTGTCCGGATTTCCCGCGCCGTCTCCCGGGTTCGGCGCACATGAAACCGAGGCATCCAACGTGGCAGCGGAATAAACGCGGCCAGATTCAGCAGCGGTTGCGCACGTTGATAGGTGCGGAACTTGTCAAAAACCTGCGTTGCGACCTCATGCTCAATCGGGACCGAGAACAGGGTGCGAAAGATCACATCGGCAGCAACGTGGCTGGTGATCTCTTCGCATTCCACCACCTGACCGGCCTGCGCGGTCAATCTATCGACACAAGCCTGCGCCGCATCGACCATGGCCGGAAAACTGTCTTTCAGCCGCCCGCCCTCGAACGCCGGGTCGATGATCCGCCGCTGACGCTTCCATGTTTCTCCATTGGTCAGGAAAACCGATTGCCCCAACAACGGACGCAGCCCTTCGCTGATACGCTCGGATTTGGGGAAATCGTCTGGCCGGTCTTTCAACACGGTTCGGATCAGATCGGGCTGGTTGATCATGTAAGACCGAAAGAACGGCGTTTTGAATTCGGCCATCCAAGCGCGGTAGAGCCTTTGTGGCTGAGCTGACAACAGATCCTTTCGGAACAGGCGCATGTACTGCCAGAGAGATACCTTGTCGGGGCGCGCCTGTGGCTTCGGTGGTCTCATGCGCGCACCGAAGTGTATTTCGAGGTTGGTTTCTCGATACGTGATTGTGAGGGTGTGCGGTCCCTAAACCGGTTCGCCAAGGTCCTGGGGCCTGCGGTAATACGGAAATAGTCATAATCTCCGGGCCGATCGAATGCGCCGAGATATTGAAAATGCAGACGGAAGAATCGCCATCGTAACTGCTTCCAGCGTTCAGCGGACAGGGTCTGGGTGAAGGCGGCTGACAACACCAGAGGCCCGCGCTTCTGAGATGTCGCGACACCACTGACGGCAACCGGATCGCATAACGCGAATGCGCAGCCATCCCCCGGAGCTGAGACATCGACCCATGTCAGATCAGGGTGCTCTGATAGATAACGCAGGTCCGAACGTAACCCGCTGGCATCTGGCAGAAAGGACACCATCGGTACAACCTGCCCCAATGTCAGGAAAGATAATGCAGGACCGTCGCTTGGAATCTTCTGGCCCCGCAACAGCTCTGCCAGTACCGAGATACCCAGATGGGCTCCTGAACTGTGGCCTACAACCAGAACCTCATCCACATCGGCCTCAAGGGCGTCTGAGATCAGGTTGGAAAATTGCCTCAGCCGTTGTTTCATTTCTGGCGCATACGAGCCCCGCAGGCGCGCTGAATGCGCGTAGTCATGCATCAGGTAATAGGCAAACAACCGATTATCGAGCTTCCGAAACCAGAGCAGTAGCGCATAGGCGACCCCAATCGCAGGCAACAGTCCCCACCCCCCGATCAGTGGATGCAGCGCAGCGGACAGACCCCAGGCAAACCCCAGAGCGGCGATCAGTTGCAACAACAGCATACCGACGGGATAAAGCGCTGCGATCACCGGGCCTTTGCGCAACTGCATCAAGCGCCAAAGTGTTCCCGTCGAGATATAAATCCAAGCAGTGCGAGCAAGCTGCAGATAGGTCGCAGGGATTGAGCGCGCCATGCTCTGGCGCACGATATCGGACCATACCAGCACATCGACCACCGCCGCGACCGTGGCCCCTTCCTGTTCCGAATGTATCTGCCAACCATAAAGGTCATTCCCGGTTCGCCCGCGGATCGAGATTTCATATCCCGAAATCGCAGCCTGGGCCTGGCCTTCGGTGCGGTAAAGCTCACGATAGCGGCGCGGATGAATCGGGTCGTAGCCGGGAATATAGAACACCCGGCGTTTGCGCACTTCTGGATGGGGTTGTTGACTGCTCATTGACCCGGCCCTCTGCCGCGCAGATTAGCGCAGAGCGGCAAGCGGTGTAAGACCCGCCGTCGCGACATCCACGTTTAGCGCCAGAGGGTTAACCGAACGTGGCCAGAACCGGGAAAGTTTCCAGCAGCCACCAGCTGAATTCGGTGAACAGACCTGTAATCAGCATAATACCCACGAACAGCAGTAGCCCGCCCATCACCTTCTCAATAGTCGCCATATGCGGTTTGATCCGGTTCATCACAGCCATCGAGCGGTTCAGGAACATTGCCGCCAGCAGGAAAGGAATTCCCAAGCCCGCCGCATAAACACCCAGCAATAGGGTGCCCCGCGCAACCGAGGCTTCGGATGCAGCCAGCGATAGAATTGCACCCAGCTGAGGCCCAATGCAGGGCGTCCAGCCGAACGCAAAGGCAAGGCCAAGAATATAGGCACCGAAGACCGAACCACCGGAATCCCCGGTCTCAACCCGCGCTTCACGATCCAATAGTGGGATACGGAAGACGTTCAGAAAGTGCAGTCCGAAAACGATGACCACCGCACCTGAGAGCTTGGCGAAAAGCACCTGATTTTGCAGAACAAACGCCCCGAAGGCAGAAGCAGTAAAACCAAGCAGCAGGAAAACCGTCGAAAGACCCAAAACAAAGAACAGTGCCGACAGGGTCGCCTTGCGGCGTGCGCGCGCCTCGTCCTTCATCTCGTTGATCGAAACGCCGCTCATATATGCCAGATATGGTGGCACAATCGGCAACACACAGGGCGATAAAAAGCTGATCAAACCGCCGAGCATGGCGATGAACATGGCGGGCAGAAGCCCCGCGTCGATGATATCTATTCCGAACATGGAATAGCACATATGGTATCAGATCGATTTCGTCACGGGGCCATTCAGTCACATCCTCGTGGTTGCACGCTGGACAGCATCGCGCGTTGGAAATATCTCAATCCCATGACTGATGAGACCGAAACACTCGACGCGTTGGGGCTGTTGTGCCCGTTGCCCGTACTGAAAGCGCGAAAACGGCTGAAATCCCTACCCGCCGGAGGGTTGCTGCGCGTGCTTGCCGATGATCCGGCGGCCATCATCGACGTGCCGCATTTCTGCAGTGAGGCCGGGCATACGCTGGTTTCGCAGGGCAAGACGAATGGATACCAGGTTTATCTGATCCAAAAATCCGGTTGATCAAAAAGAAAAAGGCGGACCTGATGGCCCGCCCTTTCGATCACTGCCCCAGTGACCACCAACCGCGCCTTTTCGGCTTGGCCGGGGTTGGCTCGGGCTCTTCCGCAACGGTTTCAAGAACAGGTTCCGGTGTTTCTTCCGCAGGAGCTTCCTCGGTCGCGACTTCCGGTTCAGGCTCAGCAACCTCGGCTGTTTCTGCCTCGGGGGCTGCTTCGGGTTCCGACACGTCGTCTGCGACGGCTTCTGGTTCCGGCTCCACTGCGGCGCTCTCAGTTGCCGCATCCTGCTCCTCAGCTGCCACTTCAGCAACCTCTGCCTGGACCGGCTCAGGCTCCGAAGTGCTCTCTTCGGCGGCAGGCTGAACCTCCTCAGAAGCGTCCGCTTCGACCTCTTTCTTGCGACGACGCGGAGCACGGCGTTTCTTGGGCTTCTCAGCCTTCTCTGCCGCTTCGACAGCAGGCTCTTCTTCGGCTGCTTTTTCCTCAGCGGCTGCATCGTCATTCGCAGCATCCGACGCGACAGCATCATCCGCATTGTCGTCCGAAGTCTCGGCGCCAACCTCTGCGGCCTCAGCATTGCCAGAACTCTTCTTCCGACGCCGCCGACGCCGCTTGCGCTTGGGTTTTGCTTCTTCTTCGGACTGTACGTCGGTCTCTTCGACGGCTTCTTCCTCTTCCGAGGCATCCACCATGTCCATCAGCGAGGCATCAACCGACACTACAGGTGCCGTCGCCTCAGGCACCACACGACTGGCGGTCTTGAATTTCTCCATCGAGAAATCGGGGCTGACCAGATGCACATCACCTTCGATCCGCACCGACAGGCCATAGCGTGCCTCGATCTGCGCGATATGCTCGCGTTTCTGGTTCATCAGGAAGTTCGCAATGCTGACCGGGCAGCGCACCAGAACCTCGCGCGAACGGCGGCGGGTGCCTTCCTCTTCGATCTGGCGCAGGATCGACAACGCCATGTTGTCGTCCGAACGGATCAGGCCGGTGCCATGACAGGCCGGGCACGGTTGTGTGGTGGCCTCGATCATGCCGGGGCGCAGACGCTGGCGGCTCATCTCAAGCAGTCCAAAGCCCGAAATCCGGCCCACCTGAATGCGTGCACGATCAGTCTTCAGTTTGTCTTTCAAACGCTTCTCGACGGCCGCGTTGTTCTTGCGCTCGTCCATATCGATGAAATCGATGACGATAAGACCGGCCAAATCGCGCAGACGCAGCTGACGCGCCACCTCTTCGGCGGCTTCAAGATTGGTCTTGAGCGCGGTTTCCTCGATCGAACCTTCCTTGGTCGCCCGACCCGAGTTCACGTCAATCGCCACCAGCGCTTCGGTTACGCCGATCACGATGTAGCCACCGGATTTCAGCTGTACCGTCGGGTTGAACATCCCCGCCAGATAGCTTTCGACCTGATAGCGCGCAAAGAGTGGCAGCGCGTCCTCATACCGTTTCACATTCTTGGCATGGGACGGCATGATCATCTTCATGAAGTCCTTGGCAATGCGGTAACCGCCCTCGCCTTCAACCAGAACCTCATCAATATCGCGGTTGTAGAGGTCGCGGATCGACCGTTTGATCAGATCGCCTTCCTCATAAATCTTCGCAGGCGCGATGGATTGCAGCGTCAGCTCGCGGATTTGCTCCCACATGCGCTGCAGGTATTCATAGTCGCGCTTGATTTCGGATTTCGTCCGCTTGGCCCCAGCCGTACGCACGATCAGACCTGCGCCGGTCGGGACGTCAATTTCAGCGGCAATATCCTTGAGTTTCTTCCGATCCGCCGCGTTGGTGATCTTGCGGCTGATCCCGCCGCCACGTGCTGTGTTTGGCATCAGCACACAATAGCGGCCAGCCAGCGACAAATAGGTGGTCAGCGCTGCACCTTTATTGCCACGCTCTTCCTTGACGACCTGCACCAGCAGAACCTGGCGCACTTTGATCACTTCCTGGATCTTGTAACGACGCGGGCGCGGCTTGCGCGGAGGACGAATGTCTTCGCTATCATCTTCATCCGCCACGGATTCGATCGAGTCGTCTTTCGACGCTGCATCGGTGCTTTTGCCCTCTGCCTCGTCATCTGCATCCGGATCGTCGTCAGAAACCTTCGCCTCTTCAACATCAGAATCGGCCTCGACCTCCTCCGAGATGACCTCCTCGGCTACTTCCTCTGCTTCAGCAGGAGCTTCTTCTTCCGCGTCAGCGGTCTCATCAACGGCCTCAGCAGGCTGTTCTGCCTCTTCTGATGTGGCATCCTCTACCGGCGCTTCCTCAGCCGCAGGCTCAACACTATCGCTGGGCTCTTCTACCGGAGTTTCGGCAACGATCTCCATCGGCGATGTCCCCTCAGGCACATCGGCTTCTTCGCTGTCATCCAGATCGATGGTTTCCATGCCAGTCGGCTCCGAGGAAACCTCCAACGTTTCGACCGGATCGTCCGATTTCACATCAGCAGCTTTGGACCGCGAGCGCGACCGGCGCTTTTTCGGTTTTGCCTCCTCGGCCTCATCCCGCGCCTTCATTGCCTCGGCATAGGCGCGCTCTTCCTCCATCAGCGCCTCGCGGTCAGCGACGGGGATCTGGTAATAGTCGGGATGAATCTCGGAGAACGCCAGAAACCCATGCCGGTTCCCGCCGTAATCCACAAAGGCCGCCTGCAGCGACGGCTCAACCCGTGTTACTTTTGCAAGATAGATGTTGCCAGCAAGCTGGCGTTTGTTTTCGGATTCAAAGTCAAATTCCTCAACCTTGTTTCCGTCGACCACCACAACGCGGGTTTCCTCCGCGTGGGTGGCATCGATAAGCATTTTCTTAGCCATGTGTCCTTGGTGCACCGCGCCAAACGCGTTGTCCTGACCCGTCCAGGCGGACAGGCGCTTTTGGGGAGGTGTCTTGTACGGGCGATATCGGACGGCGCGCGGCAGGGTCTGGCGCATTGGCCCCCTGCCCGTATACTCAATCGTTGCGCGCGCGTCATCGCGGTTCTTCTCCGACAGGCGCGTCTCGACGCGGCCCGCCCATTTATTCCTTTCGCCCGCATTTACGGGCTCAGGCGTTCATCTGCCCCAACCAGGGCACAATCGGTCTGCCGTGCCGCGCGGGATCGATCCTCACCATCAGCTCAGCAGCGAAACTCAAAATAACGGGGCTTGCAGGCACAAATGCCCGGCCCGTCTGCTCACAATAAAAGCAGTCCTGTGGAAAAGACAATGGGCAAACTGCACGACACTGCCCTCAAGCGCCACTGGATCCCTTCATCTGGCCATAAATATCTCGGGGGTGAATTGAACCGAAGGCTCAAGAGGGGGCTGGCCCCCTCACGACCCTTACAAATAGTCCGAACGCTGCAGCCCGTATTTGGCCATCTTCTCGTTCAACGTCCGGCGCGGCAGGCAAAGCTCATCCATCACCGACGCGATTGAGCCCTTGTGACGCCGCATGGTATTATCGATCAGCATCCGTTCGAAGGCTTCGACATATTCCTTCAGCGGCTTGCCCTCAGTCGTCATTACCGGCTGCATTTCCTCATGATCGGACATCAGCAGCGAAGCAATCGTCCCCGAGCCGCGTCGTGACTGCAGCACAGCGCGTTCCGCGATGTTGATCAACTGACGCACGTTCCCCGGCCACGGTGCCTGCAACAGCTGTGCCGCCTCCTGAGCGCTGACCTGAGGTGAATCACAGCCGTATTCCTCGGCGAACTGCTCGCTCAAACGCGTGAACAACGTCAGAATGTCTTCACCGCGCTGACGCAAGGGCGGCATCGTGATGCGCAACGCCGCAAGGCGATAGAATAGGTCCGGTCGCAGAACATCCTCGGAGGTTTTGCCCGCTTCCTGCAGGTTCGAAATCGCCACGATCCGCGTTTCTGCAGGCGTCCCCTGCTCATTCATAACACTTAGCAAACGCGCCTGCAGCGTGTCACTCAGCGCTTCGACATCTTCGAGGACCAGCGTACCGCCACGCGCCTCTTCGATGGCAGGCAATTGGGTGTCCTCGGGCAACATCGGACCGAACAGGCGTTTCGACAACGCTTCCTCTTCCAGCGCAGCACAAGAGACCAACACAAATTTCTTTCCAGCGCGGCTGCCAACCGCGTGCAGCGCGTGGGCCACCAACGTTTTGCCGGTCCCGGTTTCCCCATCAATCAGGACATGGCCGTCCGCCTGCCCCAAATCCAGAATATCCTCGCGCAGCCGTTCCATGACTGGGCTAGCCCCGATCAGCTTGTTCATGATCTGCGTACCACCCGACAGCTCGCGCCGCAGGGCACGGTTGTCCAAAGTCAGACGCCGCGCATTACTGGCGCGTTTGGCCAGTTCAGACATCCGGTCAGGGTTGAAGGGCTTTTCGAGGAAATCGAACGCCCCGACGCGCATCGCCTCAACAGCCATAGGAACGTCGCCATGACCTGTGATCATGATCACCGGCAGCGTGCTGTCCGCCCCCATCAGCTTTTTCAGCAATTGAATGCCATCCATCCCAGGCATCTTGATGTCCGAGATCACGATTCCCGGATATTCGGGCCCGAGCACCTTGAGCGCATCCTCAGCGCTGGCGAAAGTTTCGGTGTCATATCCCGACAGAGCCAGCCATTGGCTGATCGACTGGCGCATGTCCTGTTCATCATCCACGATGGCGATTTTCATGGCCTGTGCCATAGTCATTTCCTTTATTCCGCGGCCTCAAGGCCGTCGCTTCCCAGAATGGGCAATTGCATCTCAAACACCGCGCCGCCCTGTTGGCCGTTGCGCGCGGTCAGCCGTCCGCCATGGTCGTTCACGATCCCGGACGAGATGGCAAGCCCCAGACCCACGCCGTCTCCTGGGCGCTTGGTCGTGTAGAACGGTTCAAACAGGTTCTCGATATCCTCGATCCCGTGACCATTGTCGCGCACGGTCAGTATGGCCGTGTCGCCCGCGGCGAGGATGATCTCGACATCCGGTTCCTGCACAGATTTGGTGGCGTCCAGCGCATTGCGCAAGAGATTGACCATAACCTGTTCGATCCGCATCCGATCTCCCATCACTATAACAGGTTCTTCGGGCAAAATCTGCGTGATCTTAACATGCCGCTGGCGCAGCTGCGGTTCCATCATCGATAGGCTTGATGCCAGCGCTTCGCCAAGGTTTACAGGCGAAAACGCATCCGCGCCCTTACGCGCATAAGATTTGAGCTGGCGCGTGATTGCCCCCATCCGTTCGATCAGCCCGTCGATGCGGCCAAAGCTGGCCAGCGCCTCTTCGGGCCGGTTCCGACGCAGCAACAGACGCGCGCCCGCAAGATAGGTTTTCATCGCAGCCAGCGGCTGGTTCAACTCGTGACTGACCGCCGCAGACATCTCACCGAGCGCCGCCAATTTCGAGCTTTGCGCAAGAGTTTGCTCGGCAACTTCCAGCGTCTTTTCAACGCGTTCCCGCTCAGCAATTTCCCGCTGCAGCCTTACGTTCAATGCGCGAAGCTCCGCCGACTCGCGTTGGAACAAAGTCATGCGTGACGTGGCCCTACGGCTGAGCGCATAGAAAGCCAGCGCCAGAAGAATCGCAAACGCCATGATTTCCAGCGCCAGAACGCTATTCACCTTCTCCCGTATCGAGGAATAGGTGGTAAACGACATCATCTGCCATCCTCGGAAGGGAATACGGGTCTCCATCCGCATCACCGCCTCGCCCTGCAGATACGCGTCGGGCGGCAACGCATTCCAGTCCGTTGTAGCTCGGATCGCGCGCTGTATCGCACTTTGCGGAGGTTGCCGCAGGATAGCGGTGCTTTCGTCCAGACCACGCCATTGAGGTTCCGTCGAAAGAATAATTGTTCCGGTACTGTCCGTAACCATCACCGCATCCGAAATCCCGGCCCAGGCGCGTTCGAATTTTTGAAGGTCTACCTCAACCACGATCACGCCAAGGATTTCGGAATTGGCCTCGATCCGGCGCGAATAGGTAAAACTGTAACCGCCTGCTTCGCGCGGAATCACCGAAAATATGGTGGCGTTGGAGCGCATCGCGTCAATGAAATAAGGAGAACTGCGATGTCCCTCGCCCAGCCGATTCCGCTCGGTCGCCGCCCGTGTCAGCCCGTCCCGATCCAGCAGAAAGATTGAGGCCGCCCCGATCTCTTCAACAAAAGAGATCAGGCGTTGGCTGGACAACGTATAATCACTGGATTGAAGCGCAGAGATCAGCGTCGGGTCCCGCGCAAGCAATTGCGGCACAATCGAGTTGCGCCGCAGTTCACTCAGCAGGTTGCCGGAATACAGCGTCAGGCGCAGTTCGGCGCGGTTGCGTGTGGATTCCGTAAAGCGGTCGGTCAGAAGGCTGTTGGTGATCCATACCGTGGCGACGGTCGCAATCAGCAACAAGAAGACGGCAAGGCGCAGTCGCCAGCCCATAGGCGACCCGCGCAGCCGATTCAAAAATCCAGCGCTGTGTGGTTGATCTTCCGCACTCATCCTTTGACGCTACGCGTCCCGACCGATCACCTCAAGTCACGCTGGTGCCAGCACCCCTGCCAATGCGCGGAAGAGCGCCGTCCCATCGGTGCCTCCGTGGCCTGAATCCGCCGCCCTTTCAGGATGCGGCATCATCCCCAACACGCGACGGTTGTTTGACAAAATGCCTGCGATATCGTCACGCGAACCGTTGGGATTGTCGGCATATGTAAAGGCGATGCGGTCCTGATCTTTCAGCGCCGCCAGAGTCTCATCATCAGCGAAATAATTGCCGTCATGATGCGCAATCGGAATGTCGATCACATCCCCGGCATTGTAGCCTTCGGTGAAAGCGCTGTTGCTGGTTGCGACTTTCAGACCGATTGTCTTGCAGATGTATTTGAGACCCGCGTTCCGCAGCAGCGCGCCCGGCAGAATGCCGGTTTCGGTCAGGACCTGAAAACCGTTGCAAATACCTACTGCATAGCCACCCCGTTCGGTATGAGCGGCCAATGCCTTGCAGATCGGCGATTGCGCGGCAATCGCGCCACAGCGCAGGTAATCGCCATACGAGAAGCCCCCCGGCACGCCGACAATATCGACGCCCTCAGGCAGTGTGGCGTCTTTGTGCCAGACCATATCAACCGAGAACCCGGCCTGTTCGAAAGCAACGGCAAGATCGCGGTCACAGTTGGACCCGGGGAAAACGATGACGGCTGCGCGCATGGCGGACCCTCCTAAGAGACAAAGTCAGTGATAACGGCAACACCCGGAGGCGTTGGATGGTCAAAGGCGGCAAGCTCAGCGCTTGCTTGATTCAGTGTGATTTGACGCGTGACCAGCGGGCTCAGGTCGACCCCTCCGCCTGCGATCAACGACAGAAGCGACGGATAGCGCCAACTGGGCATGCCGCGTGTTCCGTAGACGGACAATTGACCGGAATAGAGAACATCCATCGGCAGAGCCATTGTGGTGTGATCGCCAGCAGGCATACCGATCTGCACCATCCGGCCCAGTTTGCGCAGTGAACGCATGGCGGATACGGTTGTGACCTCGATGCCCAGAGCCTCGATAGCAACGTGTGCGCCACCGCCCGTCAGGTCTTTGACCGCTTGTGGCGCGTCACAGGTGGCCGCGTTGACCACTGCGTCTGCGCCAAGGTTTTTTGCATAGGCCAGCTTGTCGTCTGCAATGTCGACCACAATCACGCGAGCGCCTAACGCTTTGCCCAGCAGCAGCAGCGAGATACCGACCCCTCCGCCACCGAAGACGGCCAGCCATTCCCCGCCCTGTATCTGCGCCCGACCGACCAAGGCCTGCCACGCGGTCGTCACCCGGCATCCCAGCGCCGCCGCAATCTCAGGAGCCAATGTGTCAGGCAGAGCGGTCAGATTCGCATCTGCATGGGCAACCGAAATGAATTCGGCGAAGGCACCATCACAGGTGAACCCCGGAACAACTTGATCGGAGCAGATCGTCTGATGGCCCTGCGCACAATCGGAACAATGCCCGCAGGCCAGAATGAAAGGTGCAATCACCCGATCCCCGACGCGCCACCGGCTGACCCGGCTGCCGACCGCGACAACTTCGCCGCAGTACTCATGGCCTGGGATCATCGGCAGGACAACATCCGGGTCCGAACCGGACCATGCGTGCCAGTCAGAGCGGCATACGCCACAAGCCAGAACCCGCACGACAACGCCATCCTCCGCCGGTTCCGGGTCAGGAACCGTCGTCACCTCAAGCGGCTGTCGATAAGAGATCAGACGCGCGGCCCGCATGCCCTTAGACCAGTTCGATCTCGTAGCGTTCGATGACCGTGTTGGCCAACAGCTTTTCGCACATCTCGGTCACGTCAGCCTCGGTCGCACCTTCGGCGAGTTCCAGATCGATGACCTTGCCCTGACGCACACCTTCGACCTGATCAAAACCCATTGCACCCAATGCGTGACGCACAGCCTCGCCCTGCGGGTCCAGAACCCCGTTCTTGAGCATCACATGCACACGTGCCTTCATGTTCGAAAACTCCAGTCGTGGACCGCTCTCCGGTCCGTTTCGTTGCGTGCGGGATATCCCGCTTGGGTCTGTCGGACAACCCTGCCTCAAGGGGCAGGATCAGTTGATCAGGGTCGGCTTGGTTACATTGCTTTTCGGCAGAACGCCAAGGCGGCGTGCGACCTCGGAATAGGCGTCGGTCAAGCTGCCCAGATCGCGCCGGAACACGTCCTTGTCCAGCTTCTGGCCGGTTTCAATGTCCCACAAACGGCAGCTATCGGGGCTGATCTCATCCGCGACGATGAGGCGCTGATAGTCGCCTTCAAAAACCCGGCCGATCTCGATCTTGAAATCAACCAGACGGATACCGACGGCCAGCATCACGCCGCTCATGAAATCATTCACGCGCAGCGCGAGGCTGAGGATATCGTCCATGTCCTGCTGGCTGGCCCAACCGAAGGCCGCAATGTGTTCTTCGGTGACCAGCGGATCACCCAAAGCATCATCCTTATAGCAATATTCAACGATCGGGCGCGGCAGCTGCGTACCTTCTGCAATGCCCAGACGTTTGGACATAGAGCCAGCGGCATAATTGCGCACGATCACTTCCAGCGGAACGATCTCGCAATTCCGGACCAGTTGCTCGCGCATGTTGAGGCGGCGGATGAAGTGGTTCGGAATGCCGATCTGTGTCAGGCCGGTCATGAAGAATTCGCTCAGGCGGTTGTTCAGAACCCCCTTACCGTCGATGACATCTTTCTTTTCGGCGTTGAACGCGGTGGCGTCGTCCTTGAAGTACTGCACGATGGTGCCCGGCTCGGGGCCCTCATACAGAATCTTTGCCTTACCTTCGTAAATCTTCTTGCGACGCGCCATGAGCGACCTTTCCAGGCTGAAGAAAGGGAATGAGTCCCTTCACGTTGGCGCCCTCATAGTGCAAGCCCCGCGTTCTCGCAAGTTCGCTACCCCGAGGGCCTTTGACGCAGCGCAAATACCTTGCGCCCCGGGTGTCGTATTGTCATATCATCAGAAAGAAATCGTAATCCAAGGGGTCCCCAACCAATGACCACATTCGACGAACGTGAAGCCGCGTTTGAAAGCAAATTCGCCCATGACGAAAAGATGCAGTTCATCGCACGTATGCGCCGCAATCGATTTATGGCGGTTTGGGCGTCGACGCTGAAGGGCGAAACCGTTGAACAGGCACGGAAATACGGCGAGGTATTGGTCCATGCCGATCTGCAGAATGTCAGCGAAGACGATGTTGTCGAGGCGGTCAAGGGCTATCTTGGCGATCTCGCAGACGAGGCCAAGATCCGTTCGAAAATGGCAGAACTTCTTGTCGAAGCCAAAGAACAGGTGATGGCAGAAGCCGAACACTGATGGCCTGAAAATGCAATACTCATGATCTTCATGAGTTTTATGAGTTTGATTTGACGCCCCGGTCGTGAGACACGGGGTGTCTCACATTTTTTGGGCTCAAGCCCCTATTTTTTGGAATTCCCAAATGACAAACGCGCTCAGCAAGCTTCTGGAAACGGTCGATGTCATCCTTGCGGATGGTGCGACTGGCACCAACCTGTTCAACATGGGCCTGCAATCCGGCGACGCGCCCGAGCTGTGGAATGTCGATGCGCCCGACAAGATCCGCGCGCTGTATCAGGATTCGATCGATGCAGGCAGTGATCTATTCCTGACCAACACATTCGGCGGCACTGCGGCGCGGCTGAAATTGCATGACGCTCAGGGTCGCGTGGCTGAGTTGAACCGTATCGGTGCGGAACTTGGCCGTGAGGTCGCAGACAAGGCAGGCCGCCCCGTGATCGTGGCGGGTTCGGTCGGCCCGACCGGAGAGATCATGGAACCCGTTGGCAGCCTGACCCATGCGGAAGCGGTCGAGATGTTCCACGAACAGGCCGAGGCACTGAAAGCCGGTGGTGCCGATGTGCTGTGGCTTGAGACCATTAGCGCGCCGGAAGAGTTCCGCGCCGCAGCCGAGGCCTTCGCACTGGCCGATATGCCCTGGTGCGGCACCATGAGCTTTGACACTGCCGGTCGCACGATGATGGGCGTGACCTCATCCGATCTGGCGACAATGGTTGAAACTCTGCCTAATCCGCCTTTGGCCTTCGGTGCCAATTGCGGAACGGGTGCTTCGGATATTCTGCGCACCATCCTGGGATTTGCAGCGCAGGGTACCGAGCGTCCCCTGATTTCCAAGGGAAATGCGGGTATCCCGAAATATGTGGACGGGCACATCCACTATGACGGTACACCCGAGCTGATGGGGCAATACGCTGCGATGGCCCGTGATTCAGGCGCGACCATTATCGGCGGCTGCTGCGGTACGATGCCTGCGCATCTGCGCGAGATGCGCAAAGCACTGGACACGCGACCGCGTGGCAATCGCCCAACTCTGGATGAGATCACGCTGGCGCTCGGCCCGTTCACCTCTGCCTCGGACGGCACCGGGGACGACGCCGCTCCAGAACGGCGTACTCGTCGTCGTCGCCGGGCATAATGTGACGATCAGCGTCCCTCGAACTTCGCGGGGCGCTTTTCAAGGAAAGCAACGACTCCTTCGGCAAAGTCGCGCGTGCGTCCGCATTCACCTTGCAGATGCGCCTCAGCCGCCAGTTGCTGCGGCAGAGTGTTGTCGTAGGTGCCCCGAATTGCCTGTTTGATCGCACGGAAACCTGCGGTCGGGCCGTTGGCCAGATAGGCAGCCCTTTTACGCCAATGCGCATCAAACTGATCATCCGCCACGGCTTCCCAGATCAGACCCCACTCATCCGCTTGTCGCGCGCTGATCTTGTCAGCAAACAACGCCGCGCCCATCGCCTTGGCAAACCCCATCTGGCGCGGCATGAACCACGTGCCACCGGCATCGGGCAACAGACCGATCCGGGCAAAGGCCTGCAGGAAATAAGCGCTCTCAGTCGCGATCACCACATCCGCGCACAGTGCCAGATTGGCCCCTGCCCCTGCCGCCGGCCCGTTGACAGCGGCGATGGTTGGAACCGGACAGTCGTAGACTGCTTCAAGCATCGGCTCATACTCATCCCGCAAAGCGCGTTCCAGATCGATCGAACCTGTGCTTGAGGCGTCTCCCAGATCCTGACCGGAACAGAAGGCAGGCCCCGCACCAGTCAGAACGATAGCGCGCGCCTGCCGTGCGGCCTCTTTCATGGCATAAGTAACTTCAGCCCGCATCTGAGTGGTCAGTGCGTTCATTTTGTCCGGCCGGTTCAGTGTCAGAACCGCCAGATCATCTGCAATCTCCAATTGGACTGCTTTGTATTCCATCGAAAAACCTCACCAGCGCAGCGTTTTGCAAAACCTTACGCAAATGTGAGGGAAGGAAAAGAAGAACCGCGCGTCAGTCTTTCAGAATTTGGCGCAGACGCTCTTGTTCTTCTTCGCTGAGTTTATCACCGGGGCCGGAAGCCTGTGCATGCGCCCGTTTGCGCAAGAAGCTCCACCCCATGCCTGCTGCGATCAGCAACATGACGGGACCAGCCAGCCACAACATAAGGTTCGACCCTGTTATTGTGGGCTTTAGCAGTACGTATTCACCATAGCGGTCGACAATGAAATCCACCGCCTCCTGATCCGTGTCTCCGGCCACCAACCGCTCACGCAGAAGAATACGCAGGTCGCGCGCAAGATCGGCGTTGCTTTCGTCGATGCTTTCATTCCGGCACACCAGACAGCGCAGCCCGGTGCTGAGTTCCCGCGCGCGCTCTTCAAGCACGGGATCGTCCAGAATTTCATCCGGTTGCACGGCCATAAGCGGGCCAGCCATCAACATCAGGATCAGGATCAGAACGAGGCGTTTCATTCTGCGGGTACTCCGCTTGCTGGCGTCTTGCGTGCGCCTGCCGCCACTCGGAAGCGGCGGTCCGACAGGCTGAGCAAACCGCCCAGAGACATCAAAATGCACCCAGCCCAGATCCAGTTGGCCAGAGGTTTGATATAGGTGCGCATGACCCAACCTCCGTCCGCTTGCTGGTCTCCGATCACTACGTAGAGATCGCGCAGGAAGCGATAGTCAATCGCCGCCTCTGTCGTGGGCATACGCGCCACCGGATAGTCGCGTTTCTCGGGGTGTAGCATCGTGATCGGACGGCCATTCAACTCAACTGCAACGTCGGCGGTGGTCGAGAAATAATTCGGCCCCTCAACGCGTCGTACATCCTGCAGCGTCAATGTGAACTGACCAACCTCGAACGGCTCACCAGGTTGCGCAACGCGGATATCTTCCACCTCCCAAGCGGTTAAACCTGCGATGGCAAACATGGTGACACCCAGACCCGTATGAGCGACGGCCTTGCCCCAATCGGCACCCGGCAAGCGGAACAAGCGAGCAAGGCTGCCCTTGCGCCCCGTACGGCTCCACAGATCAACAATGGCTCCAAAGGTAATCCACGCCCCGAGGAACAGCCCCACTGGCCCCAACGCGCTACGCCCGGTCTGAAGAACCCAAACCAGTATCGCCAGTGCAACGGCCAAGACGAAAGCATAACGCAGAGACCACGCCGCCTTGCCTAAGCGACCGCGCTTCCACGGTATCATCGCACCCAATGGAAGGACTATCCCAAGCACTACCATAAAGGGCGTGAATGCAGCGTTGAAGAACGGCGCACCGACCGAAAGCTTTCGATCAAACGCCATCTCAGCCACCATCGGCCAGAGTGTGCCAAAGAACACCACGAAACAGCTGACTGCCAGCAGGATGTTGTTCAAAACCAGCGCACTTTCGCGGCTGACCATACCAAAGACACCCTTCGCCTCCATCGCTTGCGCGCGTGCGGCAAACAGGGTCAGGGCACCGCCTGTGAAGACCACGAGGATGAACAGGATGAACACGCCGCGCTCGGGGTCGTTGGCGAATGCGTGGACCGAAGTCAGCAGACCTGAGCGTACGATGAAGGTACCGATCAACGAGAAGCCGAAGGCGATGATCGCCAGCAAGATGGTCCAGCTTTTCAGCGCCTCGCGCTTTTCGACCACAATGGCCGAATGCAGCAGCGCGGCAGCAAGAAGCCAGGGCATGAAGCTGGCATTTTCAACCGGATCCCAGAACCAGAACCCGCCCCAACCAAGCTCGTAATAGGCCCACCAGGACCCAAGCGCGATGCCGATGGTCAGGAAGATCCAAGCAGCCAGAGTCCAGGGACGCACCCAACGCCCCCATGCCGCGTCAACCCGGCCTTCGATCAATGCAGCAACAGCAAAGCTAAACGCCATGCTGAGACCAACGTAGCCCAGATACAGGAACGGCGGGTGGAAGGCCAAACCCGGATCTTGCAAGAGTGGGTTGAGATCACGCCCGTCAAACGGCGGAACAGGCAACCGGTCAAAGGGGTTCGAGGTGAACAGAATGAAGGCATAAAACGCTACGCCGATCGCCGCTTGAACAGCCAGCACCCGTGCTTTCAACGTTGGTGGCAGCCCCCCGCCAAAGACCGCAGCCATGGCACCAAACAGCGCGACAATCAGCACCCACAGCAGCATCGATCCTTCGTGGTTACCCCAGGTTCCACTGACCTTGTAGAGCATTGGTTTCGCCGAATGGCTGTTCTCAACCACGATCCGTAACGAGAAGTCAGACGTCGTAAAAGCCCAGACCAGAGCGCCAAACGAAAACGCAGTCAGAATGAACTGTGTTATGGCTGCCGGCTCAGCAAATACCATCCATCCGGTCCAGCGTTTTGCGGCGCCTACAAGCGGTACCAAGGTCTGAACGATGGCAACCAGAAAGGCGAGGATCAGTGCGAAATGTCCGAGCTCTGTAATCATGGCGGACTTATAGTACGAAGGCCCGCCAAGCGCCATTCACATTCGCCCGCAACCGCCGTACACAATGTCGCGCCTTAGCTTCTGCGCAAGCGTCTCCATTCATTAAGCGCGGGGTTGGAGTCGGCCTTAACCTCTTCCGTCTCAATCGCTGTATCTGTGGTGTCGGAGCTATCGCTTTTCAAGGCACCAAGCGTTTCGAGGTTGGCGACAACATCGGGCAGAAGACGCATCGAGCTGCTGATTTCCCGTTGGAAATCCTGTGCTTTAACCTGATGGCGTGCCCCGAAATAGAAGGTGACGATAACGCCCAACAACCACCAGAGAGGCTCGGGTACAAGTGCGATGCCCTGCATTCGCTGGGCAAACCAAACCGGATCGATCATTGCGGAGACAAATAGTCCCAAAGTGCCCAATGCCATTGCCGGGCGCGGCAGGCGATTCAAACCGTCGATGAACCGATCAAAACAACCTTTCCCCTGAGCCTGAAACTCGGCTCCGAACTGGGTCATCGCCGAAGCTTGCAACATCGTCGCGCGCGCGGCCCCGCTTTCGCTGTTTTCGCGAAAAACTTCTGCCGTTTCCCTAACCACATTTCGACCACTGCCGAACAACAGGCCCAAAAGCCCCGAAATCAATCCCATTCCGAAACCCTCCGCTGAAACTCTGCATCATTCAGGTGATAGATGGGCGACAAAAACTCCTCAGCCCGTCTGATCCATCCGCCTTTCCCACCGGCCCTGGTTCTGGCGTATTTGCGCAATGCTGGTTTTCGATCCGCCAGCCGCAAGTAGTAGTTTCGACGTTCGATCCCATAGGCATCCCTCAGCACGGTTGGTTTTGGCTCTGCCGCATTCTCGCAGGCCTGCGCAGTCTGGGGTCCGACCAGCCCATCTATGGCAAGATCATATCCCATCCGGCGCAACAGATTCTGCAGAATCGTCACCGCCTGCACCCCCGCATTTACATGCATGTCGAATACCGTGGGCCATAACACCTCGGGTAACCGATCAATCTTGGGCCTCGAAAAATAGTGTTTCAGATAGATCTCAACGGCCTGCACTCGGGTCAACGCTCGCACATCGGCGCGGTTCACTGCCCTATCACCGGTCAAGTCCAGGCCCAAGCGTCGTATCGTGTGAATTGTGACACCGTACTTCGTCGCGCCGCCGGGATCATCCGGATCATCAACAAAGCCACCTTCGCGCGTAACGATACCTTCAGCTATCTGCCGAACCGTCTGCATTGAACCACCCCTTTGCTCAGATGGCTCAAACGGTCAAGCAAAGGCATTAACACCTCGACAAATCAAAGGGCGTTGCCCGCTTTCTGCGCGCAACACCCTGTTTCTTCTGTTCTAAAAAACCTCTGTCGGAGGAAGGCCGCCATGGCCTGTTCAGCTGTCGCCGCTCTCTTTGTAAACACCCTGCTCTTTCAGCGCGTCTACGACCTCTTTCGGCATGTAGGTTTCATCATGTTTCGCAAGAATTTCAGTCGCTTCGAAGACGCCATCGACGTAACTTCCAGTGCCCACCATCCCTTGGTTTTCAGAGAACAAGTCAGGCAGCACACCGGTGAAAGCCACGGGCACGCTCTCGCCCCCATCGGTCACAACGAAACGCACCGTCTCACCCTGCCCGCGAATGATCGAGCCTTCCTCGACCAGACCGCCGATGCGAAACACTTCGTTCGGTTGTGGAGGCTCGGCGATCACCTGACTAGGAGAGCGGAAGAAGTTAATGCCATCTTTCATGGCAACGCCAATCAACGCCGTCGATAGGGCCAAGGCCACCGCGGCTAGCACAATGATCTGAATTCGACGACGTTTCTTGAGCGTTTTCATACCGTCCTCACGGGAACAGAGGGGCCATCATCAGCCCCAGGGTTTCATCCTCACCTAACATCAGGTTAGCGTTCTGCAAGGCTTGCCCGCTGCTACCTTTTGTCAGGTTATCCAGTGCCGCAATCACGATGGCGCGGCGTTCGATCCGATCACCGACCACCCCGATGTGACAGAAGTTCGAACCGCGAACATGATGGGTCGAAGGTGTTTCTCCGAAGGGCAACATCTCAATGAAGGGTTCGCCTTCATAGGCCGATTGAAGCGTCTCATAAACGCTCTGCGGATCGCCCTTCACATATGTGGTGGCCAGAATGCCCCGGTTGGCCGGGATCAGATGCGGTGTGAACTGCACATGTACGGTACGACCCGCCAGTTCCGAGAACTCCTGATCGAACTCACCCAGATGCCGGTGCGTCCCACCTACCGCATAGGCGTTCGCGCCTTCGCTTAGCTCTGCGTGCAGCAGGTTCTCTTTCAAAGCGCGACCCGCACCCGAGACAGCGCATTTCAGGTCCAGAATGATGTCATCCAGATCAATCACGCCCGCCGAGATCAGCGGCCGCAGCACATATTGCCCGGTCGCGGCGTTGCATCCGGTCCCGGCGACCAGCCGCGCGGCGCGAATGTCATCCCGGTAAAACTCGGTGAGGCCATAGACGGCTTCTTCCTGATGCCCCAGCGCGGCGTGCGGGTTGCCGTACCATTTCTGGTATTCATCACCATCCCGCAGCCGGAAATCCGCCGAAAGGTCGACGATTTTCAGAGTATTGGGAAAGTCCCGAATGACTTCCTGACTGGTTTTATGCGGCAAGGCACAGAAACACAGATCGATCTGCGAAAAGTCGATCTCGGAGATTTTGCAGAGCACCGGCAAATCCATATGACGCAAATGTGGAAACACCTGTGCCATGGTCTGCCCTGCCTTGCGCTCGGCGGCCAGAGCTTTGATTTCCATATTCGGATGCCCGGCAATCAGCCGCACGAGTTCTGCGCCGGTATAGCCGGAAGCACCTAGGATTGCGATTTTGTGGGTCATGTCAGACCTCTTTCATTCATGTGTCACATGGGTGACCGCCGCTGTGACGGTCAACGAAATACGAGATGGAAAAGGTGCCGTCCTTGACCTTGGTCAGGCGGCCGCAAAGGTGATTTGTCGTCGGAGGAACTGGGTCGCACGATCCGTCACCACCCCCGGCTTGCCCGTTGTGAGGAAGCCAGACTTACCTTCACCCAGCATATTTGGATGGCGTTTCAGGTAATCTGCCAAGCTCTCAGCAACCAAGTCACCCTGACTGTAAACCTTCACATCCGGACCAAGCGCCTTCTGGAACGTCTCTGCCATCAGAGGATAATGCGTACAGCCCAGAATCGCTGCTTGCGGTTCCGGCATCTTGCGCTTCAGGGCATCAACATGGCTGCGCACCAAAGCCTCGGCCAAGATCATGTCACCGTCTTCAATGGCGTCGACGACACCGCCGCAAGCTTGTGCCTCAACGTCCACGCCAATCGCCCGAAACGCCAGTTCCCGCTGAAATGCGCGGCTGGACACGGTCGCGGGTGTCGCAAACAGCGCGACATGCTGCACCTGCACCTCGCGTGGTGGAGAGTTATCGCCCCATTGCCGTTCCGTCAGCGCCTCGATCAGAGGCACAAAGACACCCAGCACGCGCTTTCCCTCGGGGACACCCGCCTCTTGCATCCGGCGCAGTGCGGCAGCGCTCGCGGTGTTGCAGGCCAGAATCACCAGATTGCAGCCGCTATCCCACAGGCTCTGCACAGCGTCTCGCGTCAGGTTATAGATATCCTCGGCATCGCGCACACCGTAGGGCGCGTGCGCGCTGTCCGCATAATACAGAAAATCTACGTCGGGCAGACGTTTCTGCGCGGCGTTCAGGACGGTCAGACCGCCCAACCCGGAATCAAAGATACCTACTGCCATTTGCCCCTTCAGGCGCGATGCCGTTCCTCGAATTCATAGCCATAGTCATAAGACTTCAGCGGCTCTGGAGACAGCTCATACGTGGCTTTGCGCAGGAAATCCATCATCTTGCGCGTATCCTTGCCCAGTGGGTCTAGAATGTCGCGCCCGATAGGCTCACCAACAACGACACGAACCGGGGTGTCGACGCGCTTCTTAAACTCTTTGATCAGCAAACCCATCCGCAACGTGTTGTGCAAATGACTGGCGATCTGGAACAGGCGCGAGGTGTGGCCGTCAAAAAACAGAGGCACCACAGTCGCGTTGGATTTCGCAACCATCCGCGCGGTAAATCCGCGCCAGCCGGGATCCATCGGATGGGCAAATGGCTTGACCGCAGTGCTGACTGTACCACCCGGGAAAATCCCAATGGCGCCACCTTCGCTCAGATAGTTCAAAGCGGTCTTTCTGGTCTCAAGGTTCAGCTTCATCGCCTCTTTCGTCTCATCGAACGAGATCGGAAGGATGATGCGATTGATATCCTCGGCTTTACGGAAAACCCGATTTGCCAGAATGCGAAAATCTCCGCGCGTCTGGGACAGGATATGTCCCATCATCAGCCCATCCAAAATGCCATAGGGATGGTTGGCAATTAGAATCAGCGGCCCATCCTGAGGAATGTTCGACAGCGCGCCGCCCACCACATCCAATGTCAGACCATAGCGATCCACCATTACGGACCAGAAATCACGCCCCTGTGCGACCTCTTGCTCGTACCCATCGGCACGCCGGATCAGGCGCATGCGGCCGGTTGTGTTCTCCATCAGCTTGATCATCATCCGCCCGCCCCGCGTTTCTGCGGAGTGGGCGTAGGATATGTCACGGGCGACGTGATGGCGCGAGGGCATTGGCTACTCCGGATTGCTGCCGCCTAGATAAGGCCGGATCGCCATTTTGCAAAGCTTACGTGACAGGCTTGTGAAGCTTCACTCTGCCGCAGCCTGCAGTTCTGGCCCACCATCGCGGATGACAGCCAGCAACTCCTCGCGCCGTTTTGCGGCCTTGGCTTCGTTTGCCACTAGCACTGGGCCAAAGCCACGAATGTCCAGCGGCAGAGCAGCAAGCGCAGCGATCGCATCACTAGTCTCAGGCGTCAATTTGGGCAGAACCTCTTTCATGTCTTTTTCATACTGGCGGATCAAAGCACGCTCCATTTTGCGCTCTGCCGTGTACCCAAAGATATCCAGAGGCGTGCCACGCAGGCCTTTCAGCTTTGCGAGTATCTTCAACGGCCCCAGAAACCACTCACCGAACGCCTTCTTGGCCGGACGCCCGTTCTCACCCTTCGTTCCCAAAGTCGGAGGCGCAAGGTGGAAAGTCATCTTGAAGTCACCATCAAACTCGGCCTCCGCCTTCTGGCGACTGTCGAGCAGCAACCGTGCGACCTCGTATTCATCCTTGTACGACAAGAGTTTATGGTAACCCTTGGCTATCGCCTCACGGACTTTTTGATCCTCGACACTTTCAACCAGTTTGCGATAGCGCTTCGCCAATCGCTTGCTCTGATAATCGGTCAGATACGCGGCGCGGAAGTCGATCACCTGATCGAGTATCTTTGGCATCTCCGCCACATTCGGACGCAAAATACCGGCTGCCTCTTCGGGATGGGTCACCGCCCAGCGACCGACCTCAAACGCCCGTTTGTTGCGTTCAACCGCTGCGCCATTCAACTCAATCGCCTCGACGATCGCCTGATGGCTGATCGGCAGCAAACCACGCTGCCAAGCCGCGCCGAAGATCATCATGTTGGAATAAATCGAATCCCCCATCACGGCCCGCGCCAGATCTGTGGCATCAAACAGGGCCACTCCGTCCTTCAGTCGCGCCTGAAGGGCAAGCTGCAGCTGATCGCTGGGGATCGTGAATTCGGTATCGCGGGTAAAGTCGCCGGTAATGATCTCATGACTGTTCACCACCGCCCCGGTTCGACCGGTCTGCGTGAGACCCAGCGTTTTAGCCCCTGCAGAAACCACCAGATCACCGCCAATTAGCGCATGCGCTTCACCGGTGGCGACACGAATGGCGCTGATGTCCTCGGGTCGGTTGGCCAGGCGGCAGTGGATATGAACGGCACCGCCCTTCTGCGCGAGGCCCGCCATCTCCATCATACCGGCGCCTTTACCGTCAATCTGCGCCGCCTGCGCAAGAACCGCGCCAATCGTGACGACGCCGGTTCCGCCAACACCTGTGATCACCACATTATGGGTGCCATCGATCTGCGGCAGTACGGGGTCCGGCAGGTCCGGCAGGTCTAGCTCTGTTGTCGCTTCCTTCCGGATTTTCGCACCTTCAACGGTCACGAACGACGGGCAGAATCCTTTCAGGCATGAGAAATCCTTGTTGCAGCTTGACTGATCAATCGCCCGCTTGCGGCCAAGTTCAGTCTCTTTGGGAACAATGGATACGCAGTTCGACTGAACACCGCAGTCTCCGCAACCTTCACATATGTCAGTGTTGATAAACACCCGCTTATCGGGATCCGGGAACGTGCCGCGTTTACGCCGCCTGCGCTTTTCGGCAGCGCAGGTCTGGACATAAACAATAACCGATACCCCCTCGATTTCACGGAACTTTTCCTGAACCTGCATCAACTTGGCACGCTCGAAGGTCTCAACGCCCGAGGGTAAGGCGGCAAAATTCACATCTTCCTTTTCGTCATAGACAACGGCCACATTGCTGACGCCCATCGCCTTGACTTCGGCCACGATACGTTCAGCGCTCAGTCCGCCTTCGTTCTCTTGCCCACCGGTCATTGCAACCGCGTCGTTATAGAGGATCTTGAAGGTGATGTTCGTACCAGCTGCCAGCGCCGCCCGGATCGCCTGCACGCCCGAGTGGTTATAGGTCCCGTCTCCAAGGTTCTGGAACACGTGTTCGGTTGTCGAAAACGGAGCTTCGCCGATCCAATTCGCCCCTTCTCCGCCCATCTGGGTAAACCCGGTGGTTTCGCGATCCATCCACTGCACCATGTAGTGACAGCCGATCCCTGCGTAAGCCCGGCTACCCTCTGGCAGTTTGGTCGAACTGTTATGCGGACATCCTGAACAGAAATATGGCAAACGCGCAGCAATCTCCTGAGCGTTATCAGCCCGTCTTGCCTCGGATAGTGCTTCCAAGCCGGCGCGCACGCCATCCGTGTCGCGCCCTTCTTCGATCAGGATCTCGCCAAGCTTCTCGGCAATCATGATCGGGTCAAGCGCCCCACGTGTCGGGAAAAGCTCTTCACGATGCAGCGTGCCGGCCCCGCCTTTGTACCAGCCGTAAACACGGCGTCCGCGCCGGTCATCGAAGATCGCCTCTTTGACCTGAACCTCGATCAGCTTGCGTTTCTCCTCGACGATCACGATCAGGTCCAGCCCTTCAGCCCAATCGTGGAAGCCCTTCATATCCAAGGGGAATGTCTGGCCGATCTTATAGGTGGTAATGCCCAGACGCTCGGCTTCTTCCGCGTTGATGTTCAGCAGCGACATGGCATGAGCCAGGTCCAGCCAGTTCTTGCCTGCCGCCACAAACCCGATCTTGGCGCCGGGCTTACCCCAGACGCGCTTGTCCAGCTTGTTGGCGTGCGAGAACACCTCAGCCGCAAAGCGTTTGTGATCGATCACACGCGTTTCCTGAAGATGCGGCGTGTCGCCTAGCCGAATGTTCAAACCACCTTCGGGCATATCGAACTGAGGAGTAACCAGTTGCATCCGATCCGGGCGGCCATCGACGACCGAGGTCACCTCAATCGTGTCCTTCATGGTCTTCAGCCCGACCCAAACCCCAGCGAACCGGCTGAGCGCGAAGCCGTAGATGCCGTAATCCAGTATCTCTTGCACACCTGCGGGACTGACCACGGGCATATACATATCCACCAGCGACCATTCCGATTGATGCAACACGGTCGAACTTTCGCCCGTGTGGTCATCGCCCATCGCCATCAAAACACCGCCATGCTTGGCCGTACCCGCCATATTGGCATGGCGCATCACGTCACCGGATCGGTCGACGCCGGGGCCCTTCCCGTACCAGAGGCCAAAAACACCATCGAATTTCCCGTCGCCACGCAATCCCGCCTGCTGGCTACCCCACAACGCAGTTGCTGCCAGATCCTCGTTCAAACCGAACTGAAATGTGACATCGCTTTCGGCCAGCTGCTTTTCAGCGCGGGACATCTGCAGATCAACCGCGCCAAGGGGAGATCCCCGATAGCCGGTGACCAGACCCGCCGTGTTCAATCCCGCCTGCGTATCACGCGCCTTTTGCATCAGCATAAGCCGCACAAGCGCCTGTGTACCGTTCAGTAGGACCGGGCTTTTGGACAGATCAAAGCGGTCGTTGAGCGAAATCTTTGGCTGACTCATCAGACGTCTCCCCTCGTCGGATTAGTGTGCTTCATTCATGTGTATTTTAGGTCACAATTGCTGACCTGTATAGTAATTTTACCCTATTCCATAACGATTTCCGGGTTTGATTGTGGAATTTGTTACGTGTTTCATATAGGGCTTCCCAAAGATAACGAAAGTTGCGGCGATGGATTGGGATAAGCTCAGAATATTTCATGCGGTTGCGGATGCAGGCAGCCTCACGCATGCAGGAGACAAGCTTAATTTGTCTCAATCTGCAGTGAGCCGTCAGATTCGGGCGCTCGAAGAATCGCTGGATGCGACCCTTTTTCACCGCCACGCACGCGGACTGATTCTAACGGAACAGGGTGAGCTGCTTTTTGATGCAACCTCGACCATGTCCAAGCGCCTTGATGCGGCTGCGGCGCGCATTCGCGACAGCGAGGATGAGGTTTTCGGCGTCCTGCGTGTGACCACCACCTTTGGCTTCGGGACTCTTTGGCTGGCCCCGCGCCTGCCGAAGCTCTACGAGCAATATCCTGATCTGAACATTGACCTGATGCTGGAAGAACGCGTGCTGGACCTGCCCATGCGCGAGGCGGATGTCGCCATCCGCATGAAAGAGCCCAGCCAGGCCGATCTGGTCAGAAAGCGGCTGATGACCGTTCAGATGCTGCTTTATGCAACTCCGACCTATCTTGAGACCCACGGTGGCGCGCCCGGAACGCTTGAGGAGATCTCAAAGCATCGGCTGATCTGCCAAACACCCTCGGCCCCCCAAGTCGGAGCAAGTGCGGCGATGGTACGTCATCTGATGACTTACAACCCTGCCTCGCTGATGACGGTAAACAACTACTTCGGAGTTCTTCAGGGGGTGATACACGATCTCGGGATCGGCGTACTTCCCGATTATGTGACCGATGACTTTCCTGATCTGGTACCGGTCCTGTCCGATATCGAAAGCGCGGACGTGCCCGTTTACCTCGCCTACCCCGAAGAATTGCGTCATTCCAAACGGATAGCGGCATTTCGTGACTTCGTTCAGGATGAGATCATCGCCCATCGCAAGCAGCTTCGGCAGTTGGGCAAACTTTAGCTATGCACCAAAAGCATAGCGGGCATGACGTCTAAAGACCCCAATAATCCTTGATCGTTCATAAAGTGATCCCTAAATGAGCAATCGAAGGCGGTGATGCTGTAACGCTCATCATCTTCATACCTCCCTGTTGGACTACGGCCGAGCTTAGTGCTCGGCCTTTTTTTTGGTCATACCCGGCATCAAGTCTGCGAAACTTCTGGGAAAAATGCACGCATAAGCATATGATCCCGAAAACGATAGAAATTTCGTGTTCGAGGGCAAATCTATGTTCCATCCATTCCGCCTGGTGCTGGCGATTGTATCCGCATTGTTTCTTGCGGTTCCGCTTTATGCACAAGATACCGGCGCCACGGCAACGGTCACCATCCCTGAAGATCTTACCCCCGAACAGGTAGACGACCTGGTCGCACGCATGTCCGACGATCAGGTGCGCGCGATTCTATTGGAACGCCTTGATGCGGTTGCTGAAAAACAGGCCGCAGAGAAAGCGAGTGTCGACGACCCGCTGACGGAAATTAGCGAAATCTGGGCTGAAATGGTTTCATCCTGGACACATGTTCTGACCACGCTACCCAATATCGTGACCGCACAGATTACCGCGTTCAGCAATTTCTCGGATACGTTCGGGACAACTGGGGTCTTTGTGCTTATGGGGCTGGTCCTATCGGTGCTGATTGCAGGGTTCATAGCCGAGAAACTGTTCATCTTCCTGACCCGGCGCTGGCACGAGGCGACCGAGGTCGCCGATGAAGCCGACCTATGGGGCGCTGTGCGATACCTGTTCCGCCGCTTCTGCCGCGAGATCGCCGGGCTGATCGTGTTCTACGTGGTCATTCGTGCCATCGGGCGTGGTCTGTTGACCACTGAACAGATCACCTATGCCGCGCCGTTTGTGTTCTATCTGATCTGGGTGCCACGCCTTGGGGCTGCCGCGTCGCGCTTTGTGCTGGCCCCTGAGAAACCGCAATTCCGGCTGGTCAATATTGACGATCATTGGGCCAAATACCTGCATCGCAACCTAATCGGCCTGCTGATCCTGATCGGCTTCACTCTGTTCGTCATCCGGTTCAACGCGCTTAATGGCGTCACCGGTGACGATACCCGCATCGGCTTCTGGCTGAACGCTGCGATCCATATCTATATCGGCGTCATCGCCTGGACTGCACGCGAGGGGTTGTCCCAAATGATGTTGGGCACCGACCCGGACCACACCAGGTTCGACGAGGAGGTCGCGCGTTATTACCCCTATTTCGCCATTGGCGTCTCGGTGGTGATCTGGCTGCTGGTTGAGTTTCTGATTGCCCAACGCGATCCTGCGGTGATGCGCGTGCTGGTCAACGGGGCGCATTTCAACACCATGTTCTGGCTGCTGATCGCACCGGCGCTTGATACCCTGATACGCGGATTGGTCCGTCACCTGCAGCCGCCAATGTCCGGTGAAGGGCCGCTGGCCGAGCGTGCGTATCGGTCGGCCAAGCGCAGCTATATCCGCATCGGTCGCGTGGTTGCAGGGCTATTTGTGGTCTTCATGATTGCAAACGCATGGCAATTGGACCTGCGCCATGTCGCCTCGGCCGGGGTCAGCGCTGAGGTGGGCGGAACTATCATCGAGTTCCTGCTGATCATCGCCATAGGCTACATCATGAACGAGGTCGTCTCGTTGTGGATCAATCGCCGTCTGGCCAAGGAACAGACCGCAGCCGAAGCCCTAGACGAAGAAGCCGGCGGTGAAGGCGGCGGTGCGGGCGGGTCACGCTTGGCCACAGTTCTGCCGCTGCTGCGGATCACTGCGCAGGTTACGATTGCTGTTATCTTCGGGCTTTTGGCCCTTGGTGCGCTGGGTATCAACATTACTCCGCTTCTGGCCGGCGCAGGTGTTCTGGGTCTGGCCATCGGCTTTGGTGCGCAGAAACTGGTTGCCGATATCGTCGGCGGCATCTTCTTCCTGATCGACGATGCCTTCCGGGTCGGCGAATATGTCGATGTGGGTGGTACTATGGGTACGGTTGAGAAAATCTCAATCCGTTCGATGCAACTGCGTCACCATCGCGGCCCGGTTCATACGATCCCTTATGGCGAGATTCAGAAGCTGACCAATTTCAGCCGTGACTGGGTGATCATGAAGCTGAAATTCACCGTGCCCTTCGACACTGATCCCAACAAGGTAAAGAAAATCTTCAAGAAGATCGGTGCCGAGATGATGCAAGACGAGGTTCACAAGGATGGCTTTCTGCAGCCGTTCAAATCTCAGGGTGTGTTCGACTTCGATGATGTTGGCATGATCATCCGCGGCAAGTTCATGGCCAAGCCGGGCAAGCAGTTCACGCTTCGTAAGGAAATCTTCAACCGCGTGAAGGCTGAATTCAACGCCAACGGCATCGACTTTGCCCGCCGCGAGGTGCGCGTCGCCATTCCCGGACTGGAAGAGGCCGAGAACCTGAGCGAAGAACAAAAGGCAGCGGTAGGTGCTGCGGCGGCCGATACGGTCAACAAAGGACAAAACCCGGCCTGATGTCTTTGCTTCATCCAATCTCAGGCATTGGCTGAAGCAAATGACTTGGACACTCACCGCGGAACCGGTCTTATGGTCGGTTCCGTTTTTCATTCTCTGATGCCCCTGCGCGGGTTTGGCCCTTTCCTCAAGCGGCCCATTGCCCTAAAAGGCGCGCAATCTCGGCCCACTTGGACACAGGACAGAAGATGCAAGAGCCCGCAATCACACCCGATCTGATCGCCGCACACGGGCTCAAGCCCGAGGAATATGACATGATCCTCGAGATCATCGGGCGCGAGCCGACCTTCACCGAGCTTGGCATTTTCTCGGCCATGTGGAACGAGCACTGCTCCTACAAATCGTCCAAGAAGTGGCTGCGCACCCTGCCGACCTCTGGCCCTCAGGTGATCTGCGGCCCGGGTGAGAATGCGGGCGTGGTCGATATCGGCGATGGCCAAGCCGTGGTGTTCAAGATGGAAAGCCACAACCACCCCTCCTACATCGAACCGTATCAAGGCGCGGCGACTGGCGTGGGTGGTATCCTGCGTGATGTCTTCACCATGGGCGCGCGCCCGATTGCATCGATGAATGCGCTGTCCTTTGGCGAACCCGCCCACCACAAGACCCGTCAATTGGTGAATGGCGTGGTTGAAGGTATCGGCGGTTATGGCAACTGCTTTGGCGTACCTTGTGTCGGTGGCGAGGTTCGCTTCCACCCCGCATACAATGGCAACTGCCTGGTGAACGCGTTTGCCGCTGGTTTGGCCGACAGCGATAAGATCTTCTACTCGGCCGCATCCGGCGTCGGCATGCCCGTGGTGTATCTGGGCGCTAAAACCGGCCGTGACGGCGTGGGCGGTGCGACCATGGCCTCGGCCGAGTTTGACGATACCATCGAGGAAAAACGCCCCACGGTTCAGGTCGGCGACCCCTTCACCGAAAAACGTCTGATGGAGGCCACGCTGGAACTGATGCAGACCGGCGCCGTGATCTCGATCCAGGACATGGGTGCTGCGGGCCTGACCTGTTCGGCCGTTGAGATGGGTGACAAAGGTGGCCTTGGCGTGCGTCTCGATCTGGAAAACGTACCCCAGCGCGAAGAGAACATGACAGCATATGAGATGATGCTGTCGGAATCTCAGGAACGCATGCTGATGGTGCTGAAGCCCGAGCTCGAGGCCGAGGCCCGCGCTGTATTCGAGAAATGGGACCTTGATTTTGCAATCGTCGGCGAAACGATCGCCGAGGACCGTTTCTTGATCATGCACAATGGCGAAGTCAAAGCCGATCTCGTGCTGTCCAAACTGTCCTCGACCGCACCAGAATATGACCGTCCATGGGAGCCCACACCCGCAGCTGAGGAGCTGGCCGAGGTTCCTCAGATTGACCCGATTGATGGCCTGCGCGCCCTGCTCGCTTCGCCCAACTACGCGGGCAAGCAATGGGTCTATGAGCAATATGACACCATGGTCATGGCCGACAGCACCCGCACTCCGGGTCTGGGCGCGGGAATGGTCCGCGTGCATGGCACAGACAAGGTGCTGGCTTTCACCAGCGACGTGACTCCGCGCTATGTCCGCGCCAACCCGGTTGAGGGCGGCAAGCAGGCGGTGGCTGAGGCCTATCGCAACCTGACCGCTGTTGGTGCCAAACCGCTGGCTACCACAGACAACCTGAACTTCGGCAATCCCGAAAAGCCCGAGATCATGGGGCAGTTCGTCGGCGCGATTCAAGGTATCGGTGCTGCCGTTGGTGCGCTGGACATGCCCATCGTGTCTGGCAATGTCTCGCTTTATAACGAAACCGACGGTCAGGCGATCCTGCCTACACCGACCATCGGCGCAGTTGGCTTGCTGGCACATTCAGACGACATCATCGGCAATGAAGTCCGCGAGGGTCATGTGGCGCTGGTGATCGGCGAAACCAAAGGTCATCTGGGTCAATCCGCACTGCTGGCCGAAGTGTTCAATCGCGAAGACGGTGACGCACCGCAGGTTGATCTGGACGCGGAAAAGCGTAACGGAGACTTCATCCGAGCCAATCGTCAGATGATCAAGGCTTGCACCGACTTGGGCGATGGCGGCCTTGCCTTGGCGGCCTTTGAACTGGCCGAAGCTGCAGGTGTTGGCGTCTGCCTCGACGATGCCGCGACCGAATTCCTGTTTGGCGAAGACCAGGCGCGCTATCTGGTGGCTTGCAACTTCGATCAGGCCGAGGCCCTGATGATTGCGGCCGGTCAGGCCGGTGTTCCACTGGTTTCGGTCGGTCGTTTCACCGGTGACTGCGTGAAGATCGGCAATTCCGAAGCTTCGCTGGCCGAGCTGACCGATACCTTCCGCAGCAGCTTTGCCGAGGCCGTCGCCTGATCGGCGCACCCTTCGACAGGTTCATATCAGCAAATCCTGTACGTAGCCCTACGTGCAGGATTTGCTGTTTTACCGCACCGCTCCCATCTTGCACGCTCCGGTGCATCGCTCTACATCTTGGGAAAGACCTTCAGGAGTGAACCTACATGCCGATGAGCGCCCACGAGATTGAAACTCTGCTACGCGAAAGCTTTCCCAATGCGGAAATCCAGGTTGGTGGCAGCGATGGCGTACACATGTCCGCCATGGTCGTGGACGAAAGCTTTCGAGGTAAGAACCGCGTCCAGCAGCAGCGCGCGGTCTATGCGGCCTTGAAAGGCAAGATGGACGGCCCAGATGGAGAGCTGCACGCATTGGCGCTGACCACTAAAGTACCGGAATGAAAACCACGTTTTGGGATCTTCTGTCGGCCATAGTTCGTTGGAGAGTACCGAAGACCGAAGGTAAGCCTCCGTTAGGCATGGAAGCAACGAATGTTGACCTTGTGAACAAGGTACAGGCCGAGAACGAACGATTAGAACGTATGAATGGGCGCGACTAGGCGCCATTGACAAGGAAACGCGAAATGACCGACGTGAAAACCCAGATCGACGAAACTGTCAAAGCCAACGACGTGGTGCTGTACATGAAAGGCACCAAAGAAATGCCCCAGTGCGGGTTTTCCTCGCGTGTGGCGGGCGTGCTGAACTATATGGGCGTCGAATATGCCGATGTGAACGTTCTGGCAGATGAAGCGGTACGTCAGGGCATCAAGGACTATTCGGACTGGCCGACCGTGCCTCAACTCTACGTCAAAGGCGAATTTGTCGGCGGTTGCGACATCATCACCGAGATGACGCTATCGGGCGAGCTGGACACTTTGTTCGATGAAAACGGTGTCGGCTACAACAAAGATGCCGCCGACAAGATCCGCGAAGCAAACGCCTGATTTATCGGCTGCTACAGTCCCTGAACAAGACCAGTTCGGGGGCTGTGCTGCCTTCGGCCTGATGGCTGATCGTGGCTTCCCACCCTTTGGACCGCAACGTGTAAGTTCCGTCCGCACCGGCAGATTCATAGCGTATGCCTGACCCACTTTCGGTTTGCTGCATCGCTATCAACTGGCCATCGATGACCATTGCGGCGGCACCTGTTCCGTCCGCAGCGTTGAAGTAGGCCACTGGTACCTGCGTGGCGTTCTCACATGAGAACGTCACCGTGAGTATGTCGATCTCTGCCAACGCCGCTGGAGCCCAAAGCGATAGCGCACAGGCGCAAAGAGAAACGCACTTCAGGCGTATCATACTGTTTTCTCTTCAATAACAGCCGCCAAAGCTTCCGCCCGCGCGGCCATTTCCGCCAGAGTATCCGTCACCGAAGGCGGTACCACCGCAACTTCGATCCGCTCTGGTTGAGGCTGAGGCATATTGCGCAGGCGGTTGAGCTCTGCCTCAACCTCGGCCAGTTTCGCTTCGGCCAGTTTCACGCGATCGTCCTGAGCTGCGGCCTTGTCAGCCAACATCAGGCCAGCCATCAGCAACATACGCGATTCAGGCATGCGCCCGATCTGATCCGACAGCACCTGCGCCTCATCGTCCAACAACTTGGCTGCGGCCTGCAGAAACGCTTCTTCCCCGTCCTGGCAAGAAACGTCAAAGCCGCGGCCACCGATATGAATGGTTACTTCGGGCATTATTCCACCTCTCCTTCAGCCAGTTTGGCGTGGGATAACAACGGCTCAAGTCGTGCGAGCACCGCATGCGCTTCAGCAGCGTCAGACGCCCGGGCAGCGCGGGTTGCTTCAAGCTCTGCCGCCGTCGCGCGGTTCAGCATTTCCGCATCAGCCACACCTTCTTCGGCGGCGGCCCGGAGTTCATCGACAACTGTACGCAATTGCTCGTTCGCGCCGCGCAGTCGTTGAAGGTCATCATCCAACCGGGACATTGCCGCACCATGACTGGCGCGTTCCGCGCGTAGCATCTCAAGCTCAGCGTTGAGTTCGGTCAGGCGTTCGCTGTCAACAAGCTCAGCACGCAACTGGCTGAGTTCCGCTTCCATCTCTTCAGCACGATCCGCAATCGGCGTCAGTTGCTCCACTTCCGCGCGCAGAGACTCGGCCTCTTCAGCCGCTCCTTGATAGCTACTCAGCGTTTCAATTTCTGCCTTCAGAGTTGCAACCTCGTCGCTGTTCTCAAGCGCAGCCTTTGCATCTGCCAACTCGGCCCGTGCGGCCTCAACCGTGGCCAGCTTGGATGTGGCTTCGGCCAATTGTACGCGCAGCGTTTCCGTTTCGTCGCTCTGGGGCGGTTGAGCGCGCATTGCGTCGATTTCCTGCGCATGGCGTTCCTTGAGCGTTTTGATCCGCTCTTCCAATTGCGCATTCGCCAAACGCTCTTCTTCTAGTGCGGCGCGTATCGCTGCGTCATCACCCCCTGTCGGAGTAATATTTTGCAACGACTCGACACCGCTGCCGATCCGCTCCATCGCAGTTATGATACGGCGTTGTAGTTCTTCGATCTGGCTCATGCCCCTGTCACCTCTTTACCAAGGTTCTCTCTGTCGCGCGCCTGCCCGAATCAAGGGTGGCGGCTCTAACCCCTAGTCTAACGGAATGTGACAGAAAATACCCACTGTTTGGTTTCAAGCACTTGCGCAGCACACTTGAAGCGCCACACAAAGGTAATATCGGGTTCTGCTTGCACTTTGACAGGCGGATGATATTCAGCGCCCCATCTGCCCGTAACCCAAAGGAATAACGCCCGTGGACCTGACTGCGCTGCGCACTGCAAACCCCGAACACTGGGACAAAGCTGCGGCCATCCGCACCCTGACCCTTGACGCCGTCGCCGCCGCCAATTCCGGCCATTCCGGCATGCCGATGGGCATGGCCGACGTCGCAACGGTGCTGTTTGAAAAGCACCTGAAATTCGACGCATCCGCCCCGAACTGGCCTGACCGCGACCGCTTTATCCTGTCTGCAGGTCACGGCTCGATGCTGGTTTATTCGCTGCTCTATCTCACCGGCCATGCCGATGTGACGCTGGACGAGATCAAGAACTTCCGCCAGCTGGGTGCAAAAACCGCCGGCCACCCCGAAAACTTCCTGATCGACGGGATCGAGACCACAACGGGCCCGCTGGGTCAGGGTATTTCGAATGCTGTTGGCTTCGCGATGGCAGAAGAGATTCAGCGCGCGCATTATGGCAAGAAAGTCGTCGATCACTATACCTATGTCATCGCTGGCGATGGCTGCCTGATGGAGGGCGTCAGCCAAGAGGCCATCACTCTGGCCGGTCGTCACGAACTCAGCAAACTGATCGTGTTCTGGGACAACAACAACATCACCATCGACGGCACCGTCGATATGGCCGACCGCACCGATCAGGTGCGCCGCTTTGCGGCCTCGGGCTGGCATGTCATCGAGATCGACGGCCATGACCCAAAGGCCATCGACGCCGCTATCGTTCAGGCCAAGAAGTCGAACAAACCGACCATGATTGCGTGCGAAAGCCATATCGCTCTGGGTCACGCAGCGCAGGACACTTCGAAAGGCCACGGTGCGCTGACGGATCAGGATCAGTTGCAAGCCGCGAAAGACGGCTACGGCTGGCCGCACGACGCGTTTGAGGTTCCGGCAAATGTCAAATCTGCATGGGAAGCCATCGGCGCACGCGGTGCTGCTGAGCGAGCAGCCTGGGAAGAGCGTTTTGCTCAGATCTCCGAGCGCAAGCAAGCCGAGTTCAACCGCGCCTACTTGTTCGAAGCCCCCAAGAAGCTGGCGGGCGCAATTCGCGCGTTCAAGAAACAGATGTCGGAAGACCAGCCTAAACTGGCGACCCGTGCCTCGTCGGAAAAGGTTCTGAACGTCGTTAACCCGATCATGACCGAAACCATTGGCGGCTCGGCTGACCTGACTGGCTCGAACAACACCAAGTCTGCGGATATGGGTGTGTTCCTGCCGGAAAACCGCAAGGGTCGCTACATCCACTATGGTATTCGTGAACACGGCATGGCCGCGGCGATGAACGGCATGGCACTACATGGCGGCATTCGTCCCTATGGCGGCACGTTCATGGCCTTCACCGACTATGCCCGTCCCTCGATGCGCCTAGCAGCGTTGATGAAAGTCCCGTCGGTCTTCGTGATGACCCATGACTCGATCGGTCTTGGCGAAGATGGCCCGACTCACCAGCCGGTCGAGCATCTTGCCATCTCGCGCGCGACGCCAAACACCTATGTGTTCCGCCCCGCTGATACGGTGGAAACGGCTGAGGCCTGGGAACTGGCGCTGACCTTCAAGGACAGCCCTTCGGTCCTGTCGCTGACCCGTCAAGGCGTGCCGACCGTGCGGACACAGCACAAAGGCAAGAACCTGACCGCACAAGGCGCCTATGTTCTGGCCGAGGCCGAAAGCAAACGTCAGGCCATACTGATCGCCACTGGCTCGGAGGTATCGCTGGCGATGGAAGCCAAAGCGACGCTCGAAGCCGAAGGCATCGGTACCCGCGTTGTATCCATGCCCTGCATGGAATTGTTCGCTGAGCAGGATGAAGCCTATCGCAAGCGCGTTCTGCCTGCGGGCGCAGTGCGCGTGGGCATCGAGGCCGCCGTCCGTGCCGGAGGCTGGGACCGCTGGCTGCTAGGCGAGCGCGGACGTGAGGCCAAGGCCGGTTTCATCGGCATGTCCAGCTTCGGCGCATCAGCCCCTGCCGGTGAGTTGTACAAGCATTTCGGCATCACTGCCGAGGCCACAGTTGCAAAGGTTAAAGAACTGCTGGGCTAGTTCCGCAGAACGTAACTACAAGGCCCCGGTCAACACCGGGGCCTTTTTTTGTTAGACGAAGATGATCACCGACTGCATGCCATCAACGACCAGATCGCCCTCGGTGTTCCACATCCGCATGACCTGAGAGCTGTAGCCGTCATGTCCGGCTGTCAGCTTATGTTCCATCAGCCACCAGCCATCACGGGTTTGAATGTCTTCGGACAACACATTGAATATCCAGTTCATTGACGAGTTGTTACCCGGTTTTTTCAACGTCGGAAATATTGCGGGTGGCAGCAGATCAGCGATGGCGATCAAGCCCTCGATCCGGCCCCGCATCTCGGCATCATTATGGCGCGCCCAGACTTTTACATATCCATGTTCAGCCCCAGCAAATGGCCGCGCACCTTCGATCAATCGAACATCAAAATTTTCCAGAAACGCGATGGGAAGCCTTGGCAGATTCGGTGGAAAATAGTGATCGGTCGCCTCTGGTAGCGTCTCTGCTTTCGCCGGAAGCGCAAACGCCACATGGCTGTCCTGCGCCTGCCCGAAAGTGAATGTCCCCAACGCGGCTGTTTTACCCTCAATCCTCGCCCGTGCACTGATCGTCGTGACATTCCGCCCTTTGCGAAGCACCTCGGTTTCGATCAGCGGAGGTGATCCTATGGGCGCGGTGAAATTGATCAGGGCCGAGCGCAAAGGTGGCAGATCGTCGACCGCATGTCTCGCTGCAGCCAGCAACAAGGCAGAAGAGAACCCGCCATATGTCGTGCGACCCTGCATCCAATTTGGCGGAACAGGAAACTGCAAATCCCCGTCAATGCGTTCTGAACTGCCAAGAACCTGGGAGAGGCTGAGTTTTGTCATGGATTTCACATTTGATGAGTTACGGCTGGACCATACTCTGCCCTTGCGGGCACGCCAGACGAAACCTCACGTCACATGATCTTGGTTTCAATGTCTTTTCGCCGAGCCCGAAAACGCGCTGATCGCCGGGGACAGAAACTTGGTTGCCAGGGGTATCAGAGCCAGCCCATAGGCCAGACCGAACACACCATCCATTGTCGCCTTGGCGATCCACTTTACCGCGCCGGCCCATTGCTCAGACACAATATGACTCGCTGCATAGGCCCAGTCGTAAATGAGATGACCCAGCCAGCCAAAGCCCAAAACCTCCATGCCGTGGATCATGATCGACCCGCCGACCCACAGCATCGCAGCGGTTCCGACGATTGACAAAACCTTCATGACAACGGGCATCGCCTTGACCAGACCCCTGCCCGTTCCGCGCCCAATCGGCGTCGGTGCGTTTTGCGCCAGATACAAACCGACATCATCCATCTTCACGATCAGTGCGACCGAGCCGTAGACCGCGACGGTCACGCCTATACCCACAACGGCCAGCGTCGCGGCTTGCATCCAGACGTTCGGAGCCTCAATGGCCGCCAAAGCGATGGTCATGATTTCAGCAGACAGGATGAAGTCGGTCTTGATCGCACCCTTCACCTTTTGCTCTTCCAGATGACCGGGATCGGGGTTTTTCATGTCCTCTTCGATCACCTTGCTCCCATGCGGGAACAGGACATGAAAAATCTTCTCAGCCCCCTCAAAGCACAGATAAGACCCCCCTATCATGAGCAGCGGCGTTATCAGCCATGGGGCAAAGTTTGCCAGCAGCAGCGCAACGGGCAGCAACAGAATGATCTTGTTGAAGATCGAACCCCGCGCGATCCGCCAGATGATCGGAAGTTCCCGCGCCGGAGCAAAACCCTGAACGTATTTGGGCGTCACTGCGGCGTCGTCGATGATTACACCAGCGGTCTTGGCCCCCGCCTTGCCGGCAGCAGCAACCACATCGTCAACCGAGGTTGCCGCGACCTTTGCAATGCCTGCCACGTCATCCAACAGGGCCAAAAGACCACTCATCGCGCTTCCTTTCCAATCGTCCGCTCGGATTGGACCCTACCTGATCCAACGGCTAGCGCAAGCGTTAGCGCAACCGGGTCAGGTTTGCGCTAACACCTTAAAAATATGCCAATTTTGCCCTTTTGGGATTCCACATTCGCGGCTATATGCGCAGCAACACAAGCGCATTTTGGAGACGTCGAATGACCATCAAGGTCGGTATCAATGGTTTTGGCCGCATTGGCCGCTGTACCCTGTCGCACATCGCCGCATCGGCGCGCAACGACATCGAAGTGATCAAAGTCAACGCCACCGGCCCGCTGGAAACCTCGGCGCATCTGCTGAAATACGACAGCGTCCACGGACGTTTCCCGCGTGAGGTCTCGATCGAAGGCAACACCATGGATCTGGGCCGCGGCCCGATGGAGATGTTTTCCACCTACGACATGAATGAGCTGGATTGGGAAGGCTGTGATGTCGTCTTGGAATGCACCGGCAAATTCAACGACGGCGTAAAGGCCAAGACCCACCTCGATCGTGGCGCGGGCAAAGTTCTGCTGTCGGCCCCTGGCAAGAATGTCGACAAAACTATCGTGTTCGGTGTGAACCACAACACGCTGACCGCGAATGACAACATGGTCTCGAACGGCTCCTGCACCACGAACTGCCTTGCTCCGCTTGCCAAGGTTCTGGACGAAGGCGTTGGCATCGAGCATGGCATCATGACCACCATCCACGCCTATACCGGCGACCAGCCGACACTCGACCGTCGCCACAGTGACCTCTATCGTGCTCGCGCGGCAGCCATGTCGATGATCCCGACCTCGACCGGTGCTGCGGCAGCACTGGGTGAGGTTCTGCCCAATCTGAAAGGCCGTCTGGATGGCTCAGCCATCCGCGTGCCCACCCCGAATGTTTCGGCCGTTGACCTGTCGTTCCGCGCGTCGCGCGACGTCACCGTTGAAGAGGTGAACGCCATCGTCGAAGAAGCCGCCAAAGGCCCGATGCAGCGCGTTCTGGGCTATGAGCCCGCGCCGCTGGTCTCGACCGATTTCAACCACACCGAAGAAAGCTCGATCTTCGCACCGGATCAGACCCGCGTGGTCGACAACCGAATGGTGCGTGTGTTGGCGTGGTATGACAACGAATGGGGCTTCTCGGTTCGTATGGCAGATGTCGCTGTTGCGATGGGCCGCCTTAACTGACCCTTCGCACATCGCTTGTACCCTTATGCCCGCTCAGGTTATCTGGGCGGGCATTTTCGTTCGGGGCACCCCATGACCAATCAAATCGCCATCTGGCTCGGAGTTCTCATTCTTGGCGGCCTGATGTTGGATGTGGCTTTGTTCGGAACCGAGCACATGCTCTTTCTCGGCAAGAAACTTTATGATTTCCTCGACTGGCTCGCCTTTTGGCGCTGACAGAGGTTTTGCTTGACTTTCGGCGCAATCTGTCATTGTTAGCGCTAACCATTCTTGGACGACATTCGGACGGAGCGCATCATGACACTCAAGCTGGCAATCAACGGATTTGGACGTATCGGACGCGGAGTTCTGCGCGCGGTGATGGAATCGGACCGTACCGATGTCGAAATCGTCGCAATCAACGATCTGGCTAAACCGGAAATGAACGCGCATCTGTTTGAATTCGACAGCGTTCATGGCCGCTATCCCAACCCGGTCACGCTCAGCGACGCTGGTCTGGACGTGGGCGCCGGCCCCATCCGGCTGACCAGCGAGCGCGACCCCGAAGCACTGGACTGGTCGGATGTGGATGTCGTTTTGGAATGCACAGGCGTCTTCCGCACCCGCGAGGCGGCTGAGCGGCACCTTAAAAACGGATCGAAGAAAGTTCTGATCTCGGCCCCTGCCCGTGGCGATGGCGGGGTGAAGACCGTAGTGTTCGGCGTCAACGATCACGAGCTGACTGCCGACGACATTGTTGTCTCCAACGCTTCTTGCACCACCAACTGCCTGTCACCTGTCGCAGCGGCTTTGGATGCGGGACTGGGCATCAAGCATGGCAACATGACCACCGTCCATGCCTATACGGCCAGCCAGCCGGTGCATGATACTGCAGGCAAGGATCCCTACCTGTCTCGAGCAGCAGCTCTGTCGATGATCCCAACCACGACCGGTGCAGCATCGGCCGTCGGGTTGGTCCTGCCTCAATTGGCCGGAAAGCTGACCGGGCAAGCAATCCGTGTGCCGACGCCAAATGTTTCGGTCGTCGATCTCGTGGCCGAAGTTTCTCGCCCAACCACCGAAGATGAGGTCAATGCCCTGTTCGTCGAAGCCGCGGCGAAGATTCCTAGTGTATTGGCCGCCGAGACACGCCCACTGATCTCAATCGACTTCAATCACGACTCTCACAGCTCAACTGTATCCCTGGCGGAAACAAAAGTAACCGACGGAACCTTGGTTCGCGTACTTGCCTGGTATGACAATGAATGGGGTTTCTCGAACCGGATGCTGGACACCGCCACAGCGATGGGCGCTTTATCCTAAGCGCTCTCGCAGAGCAGCATTTACACGGGGCGTGACGAATTTCGACACGTCTCCGTCCAGCCGGGCGATTTCCTTCACCAGTTTCGAGGCAATCGCCTGATGCCGCGCTTCGGCCATCAAAAAGACCGTCTCAATCGAGTTGTCCAGCGCACGGTTCATTCCAACCATCTGGAATTCATACTCAAAATCCGCAACCGCCCGCAGACCACGCACAATGATCTGTGCCCCTACATCGCGGGCACAGTCAATCAGCAGGTTTTCGAAAGGATGCGCCACGATCTCGGTGCCGGTCTGTTCGGTGAGATGCGCGCATTCAGCCTCAATCATCGCCACGCGTTCTTCCAGTGAAAACAACGGCCCTTTGTCGCGATTGATTGCAACCCCGATTACAAGCTTGTCCACCAGAGCTGCGGCCCGACGGATGATATCGATATGACCCAAGGTGATCGGATCAAAGGTTCCAGGATATAATCCAACCCGCATCAGGCCCTCCTGCGCAATAATATTTCTGCGCTAGCAAACACATCTTTGCCGCAGGTGCAAGGGTCAGCTGTGCACCACGCGACCTCAGTGCCCCATAATCATGCCTTCAAGCGCGTCTTTTTCCATCGCAAGCTCAGCCAGTTGTGCCTTCACCGCATCGCCCAGCGTGACGATCCCGATCAGTTTGCCCTCTTCCACGACGGGCATGTGGCGAAACCGGCCTTCGGTCATGCGAGACAGAATGGCCTCAACCGTGTCCTGTCGCGTGGCCGTCACAAGGTCCTTGGTCATATAGGCGCTTACAGGCTTGCCGAGGCATCCGCTGCCGCTGGCTGCAAGTTCGCGCACAATATCACGTTCAGATAAAATGCCCGCCGCCGTCTGACCGCCGTCTTCGGAAATGACCACAGTACCAATCCGCTTGCTTGCCAGAATTTCGGCCGCCTGAGAGACCGTTGCTGATGGTTCGACCGTCACCACCTCGTCAGTGGCCTTGGATTTAAGAATGGCCTGAACAAGCATTAGCAAAACCTCCGGTATAACGTACTGTTTTCCAAAGCGTTGCCGGAATGTCTGAATGTGTCAAGGCGAAGCTTCCCGCTCAAGCCGCGCCACTTCGTCTCGCAGGCCACGAGTCAGGGCCTCGGCGAAGCGGTTCAACCGCTCATTGCGTTGGTCGCCCTGATGACGAACCAGATAGAACCCTCGGGTCAAACTTACCTGATCCGTCAGGATTTTCTGCAATCCCTTGTGAAACGGTAATGTGAAGTCATGTGCGACGCCGACACCCGAACCCAACGAGACCTGCCGCAGCTGCACCGACACTGAATTTGATGCAAGTGCGACACGCTCAATCCCAATATCGTTGAGATAGTCCAACTCACGATCAAAGATCATATCCGGGATATAGCCGATCATGCGATGATCACAGAGATCATTCACCGATCGGATTGGCGGATTGCGGTCGAGATAGGATTGAGCGGCAACGAGATGTAACTTGTAGTCCGTGATCTTCTGGACAAGCAATTTCCCGGCGGTCGGCGCACTAACTGTGATCGCCATATCGGCCTCGCGCCGGGACAGATTGATGATACGTGGAAGGGCCAGTATCTGGATATCCAGATCTGGATTGGCATCGCCGATCTTTGCGCAGACCTGCGGCAAAAGATAGTTGGCGCTGCCATCTGGCGCTCCGATGCGGATCTGACCACTTAACGATTTGGCCGAGCCGGACATGGCCCCCGCCGCTGCGCGCATCGCCTCTTCGGCCTGCTGCCCGTGATCCATCAACCGTTGGCCGGCAGTCGTCAGCACATATCCCTGCTGGGATTTCGTAAACAAAACCGCGTCCAATGCGGCTTCAAGCCGCGCAACCCTACGCCCCACCGTGGCCGGATCAATTTTGAGCATCCTGCCCGCCGCTGACAGGCTTTCCTCGCGTGCCACGGCTAGAAATACGCGCAGATCATCCCAGTTCGGTGTCATCTCGTGCCCTTTGCATTTTTGCAAAACTGATTTGAAACATTGCCTCTGTTCAATGGATTTTCGCAAGCCTATTCTGCGCGCAACTTTGTTTGGAGGAGTTTGCGATGAACGACCTGACCCATTTCATCAATGGTGAAAATGTCGCCGGCACATCGGGCCGTTTCGACGATGTGTTTAACCCCGCCACGGGCGAGGTGCAGTATAAATGTCCGATGGCCAGTGCGGCTGAAACCACTGCAGCCATAGAACACGCCGCTGCAGCCCAGGTTGCTTGGGGGGCCACCAACCCGCAAAAGCGCGCCCGCGTGATGATGGCCATGGTTGGCCTGATGAACCGCGATATGGACAAGCTGGCCGAAGCGCTCAGTCGCGAACACGGCAAGACCCTGCCCGACGCCAAGGGCGATCTGCAACGCGGTCTTGAGGTGATCGAATACTGCATCGGTGCGCCTCAGATGTTGAAAGGTGAATTCACCGACAGCGCGGGCCCAGGCATCGATATGTACTCGATGCGCCAGCCGCTTGGTGTTGTTGCATCGATCATGCCGTTCAACTTCCCTGCCATGATGCCGTTGTGGCATGTTGGTCCGGCGCTGGCTTGTGGCAACGCCGTTGTGCTGAAGCCGTCCGAGCGCGACCCCTCGGTCCCCTTGATGCTGGCGGAACTGTTCATCGAAGCCGGTCTGCCCAAAGGCGTATTCCAGGTTGTGAATGGCGACAAAGAGGCCGTCGACACCCTGCTCGACAGCGAGATCATTCAGGGCGTTTCGTTCGTGGGCTCGACCCCGATTGCGCAGTATATCTATTCCCGTGCCACCGCTAACGGCAAGCGTGCGCAGTGCTTTGGTGGTGCAAAGAACCACATGATCGTCATGCCGGACGCCGATCTGGATCAAGCAGCTGACGCGCTGGTTGGAGCCGGTTTCGGCGCTGCGGGCGAACGCTGCATGGCAATCTCGGTTGCCGTTCCGGTGGGTGAAGAAACCGCCGACGCGCTGATCGAGAAGTTGATCCCCCGCGTCGAAAAGCTGAAGGTTGGTCCCTATACGGCTGGCGATGATGTGGACATGGGTCCGGTTGTGACCGGAGCCGCGAAAGAACGCATTCTTGGCCTGATCAACTCGGGCGAGGAACAGGGCGCGAAGCTGGTTGTCGATAACCGCGACTTCAGCCTGCAGGGCTATGAAGACGGCTTCTTCGTCGGTCCGCACCTGTTCGACAATGTCACGCCCGACATGGACATCTACAAGCAGGAAATCTTTGGCCCGGTTCTGTCCACCGTACGCGCCGGTTCGTATGAAGAGGCGCTGAAACTGGCGATGGATCATGAATACGGCAACGGCACCGCGATCTTCACTCGTGACGGTGATACGGCGCGCGACTTTGCCAGCCGAGTGAACATTGGCATGGTCGGCATCAACGTCCCAATCCCGGTGCCGCTGGCCTATCACACCTTTGGCGGCTGGAAGAAATCCATGTTCGGCGACCTGAACCAGCATGGCCCGGACAGCTTCAAGTTCTATACCCGCACGAAAACCGTCACCTCGCGCTGGCCCTCGGGCATCAAGGAAGGCGGCGAGTTCAACTTCAAAGCGATGGACTGATCGCTTTTGTCGCTATAACGCAAACCCGGCCATATTTGGCCGGGTTTTTCATTTCTCGGCCCAAATTCGCGCCAAGCCGCACCTCACAAGAAATTCAGCAGTGCCCCTCTGGAAAAATGAGGCAATCACCAATATTTTACCGCCAATTCGAATGCTCGAGCAGTTGATATTTCCGGAGGCAGCCTTGTCCCAAAATCGCATGAACCGCCGCTCTGCCCTGTTGGGGGTTGCATCACTGATTGCAACGCCTGCTTTGGTGCGCGCGCAAAGTCTGGACGCTTTCCCGCAGGATGAGGATGCGATCAGCACGCAGTTGCCGGTGCGCCGCAACGTCTCGTCGTTTTCGCAGCAGGACTGGCAGGATCATTTCGATGAGCTGGGCGTAGGCTGTTTGCTGGCCGACATTACCAGCCGCGCGGTGCACTATTGGGGACCGGACGGAACGTACAGGCTCTACCCAAGCTCGGTTCCGATGAGCGAGGAACTGACCAAGCGCGGCTATACCGAGGTGGTGCGCAAGCGCGAAAACCCAAGCTGGACCCCGACCGCATCGATGCGTGAACGTGATCCATCGCTGCCCGTCCGTATGGAAGGTGGCGATCCGGGTAACCCGCTGGGTACCCGCGCGATGTACCTGTCCTGGCCCGCCTATCTGGTGCATGGCACCCATGATACGCGTAAAATCGGCCGGCAGAGCTCATCGGGTTGCATCGGCCTTTATAACCAGCATGTAGAAGAACTGTATCCGCTGGTGCAGGTCGGCACTCAGGTGCGCCTGCTGTAATCAGCTAACGCTTTCAAAAAGAAGCCCCGGCCATTTGGACCGGGGCTTTGTGTTTAAAGGGGGTCTTAAAGGTTCACTCAGGCAAGATCACTTCGTCCACGACGTGTATAACGCCATTGCTCGCCTCGATATCAGCCTGAATAACTTCAGCCCCGTTCACCTTGACACCGTTCTTTGCGTTCACACTCAGACGATCACCCTGGACCGTGAGCACCTTCGCGCGCTTGCCTGCGATGTCGCCAGACATCACTTTGGCTGGCACCACGTGATAGGTCAGGATCGACACCAGTTGATCTTTGTTTTCGGGCAGAAGCAGCGTTTCCACCGTGCCTTCAGGCAATGCGGCAAAAGCCTCATCCGTGGGTGCAAAAACTGTAAACGGGCCTTCACCTTTCAGCGTGTCGACCAGACCTGCGGCCTGAACAGCAGCGACCAGAGTGTTGAATGACCCAGCAGAAACGGCGGTATCGACGATATCAGCAGCTTGCGCTTTGACCGGAAGTGTCAATGCGAGTGCGGCGGCGGCGCCCATGAATGTGCGGCGGAACATGGCTGTTAACTCCTCTCCAGCTTGTTATGGAGAGGGTTACGCGACACTGCGGCGTCCGGATCACATCCGGGTCAATTTTCTTTGATCTGAACCCATATGCTTTGCGCCCGGCCATCCTTCAGGAACGGCAACGCTTCAACGGCTTCGGGGTGATCCTGTTGTAGGTAGTACCCCGGCCAAAGCATTGAATATGCACCAGATTGCAGCAAGGCGTGCAGGATGTACTGCTCTCCCCACCCCGGGCAATCATAGAAAAACCGCTTGGGATATTCGTAGGGCAGAAAAACATCGTGGACATGGATCACAACACCCGGTTTCAGCGTGGGAATAATCCGGCAGAATAGGTGAGCCACGTCATTGCTCATCCGAACAACGTGGCTGGAGTCGATGAACAAAACGTCTCCGGCTCCGAGCTGTTCGAACATCGCCGGGTCGACCTCTTCCAACCGTTTCTGCTCAAAATGATCAACCACATGGGCGATATCGGCGCGGGGATAGGGATCGATCGCGGTGATTTCTGTCTGCAATCCACCGTCGACAATCGCCTGCCGCGTGACGCGGGTCGAGTTGCCGCAACCTACCTCGATCACGCGCTTCGGCTGGAACCTGCGGATCATCAGATACAGCGCGTCCGCATCCGGGCTGTCGTAATAGCCGTTCCCCAACCGATATCCGGTTTGATTACGTTCGAGGTCCTTCAACGCCTCAAGCGCCGCCTTGTGCTGCGCGTATTCCTCAACCAGCTGCGAGATGTCGAACTCCGCCATCCCCGGTGACAACGCATAGGCCGGGCGGGTCAGCCCCCCTGCCCGCTCAAACGCCTCAAGTCGCGCGCGTTCATCATTCTCGACAGATTTGTCGACCAGCTTTACCCCCAACTCATCAAGGGCTGCGTTGATCTGGGGAAATTTCCTGGGTTTCACGCGAAGCTCCACATTCGGTTCTGCCTGTTCCTTACCCGCGCCAGCGGGGCATTCGCAAGAACCCTGCACCTCAAACCCTTGGCAAAACGGAAATTTCCGTATTCACTGATCTGAATTGACGAACGAGGGCCGCCATGCAGCAGGAATTTACGATCGGTATCGAAGAGGAATATCTGCTGGTCGACTGCGACAGTCTGCAGCTGGCCGAAGCCCCCGAAGCGTTGATGGAGGCTTGTCAGGCAGATTTCGAGGGTCAGGTCAGCCCCGAATTCCTGCAATGCCAGATCGAGGTCGGAACCCGCCCACACGCGACAGTCAAAACCGCCCGAGAAGACCTGAAGCGCCTGCGATCATGCGTTTCAAAACGTGCGGCAGAGTACAACCTGGCCCCCATCGCCGTTTCGTGCCACCCGTTCGCGAATTGGAAAGATCAGCATCACACGCGCAAAGAACGCTATGATGCCTTGCAGCACGCGCTTGGCGGCGTGGCGCGTCGTATGCTGATCTGTGGAATGCATGTGCATGTGGGGGTGCAGGATCAGGCGCTACGTGCTGATCTGATGCCGCAACTGTCTTACTTTCTGCCCCACCTGTTGGCGTTGTCGACCTCATCACCCTATTGGAATGGCGAGGATACGGGCCTGTCCTCGTACCGGCTGACCGTATTCGACAATCTGCCCCGCACGGGTCTACCTCCTATTTTTGGCAGTTGGGGTGAATATGAACGGACAACAGGTGTTCTCGTCGAGCTGGGCGTGATCGAGGACACAACGAAAATCTGGTGGGATTTGCGCCCGTCACATCGTTTTCCGACGTTGGAAACCCGTATCATGGACGTGCAGCCCCGGTTGGAGCATACGCTATCTCTGGCCGCACTAGTACAGGCGCTGACCCGGATGTTATGCCGCCTGAAAGCCCGCAACCTACGGTGGCGACAGTACGATAAGTTCCTAATCGGCGAAAACCGCTGGCGCGCGCAACGCTATGGCGTGGGCGAAGGGTTGATCGATTTCGGCGACCGCGCGATCACGCCCATGGCTGATCTGATGGGTGAGTTGATGGGCATGCTGGCCGAAGATGCCGAGGCTTTGGGAACCATGACAGAACTCGCCCGCCTGCGTCAGATCGCCGAAAACGGCACTTCGGCCACGCGCCAGCGTCGTGCCTATGCCGAAGCCGTTGCGCGCGGAGAAGATCCGGGTATGGCCGTCGTGAAACACCTGATCGAGGAATTTCACGCGGACCTTTAGGCCTTAGGTCAGAGCCAAAATCTCTTTGATCCGATCCGCCACCGGCGCATAGAGATCGCGATCGGTCCAGTAGCCGTTGTGGGAAAACGGGTTCCACGAGGTAAAGATCTTGCCCGCGTTGATCGGCTTGTCCTTAAGGGCTCCACTATCAGACAATTGCTTGTAACGCGGCGCGCTTTTGCCCAGCGGAAAGCCCAGAACGTCATGCTTGTCGTAGTAGTTGTACCACCACGTCGGGAATTGCAGCGCCGCAGGCAGCGCGCTGTTGGGGGCCATGATGGGGAAAATATCGCTCTCGGGATAGGCAAACAGGAAAATCGGAATGTTGCACCCTAAGGTCACGAACCCGGCCACGGTTTTCATGTTCTCGACATCGGTCTGATGCACCGGCAAACCACCACCCGGCCGCATATGGCCTTGCATGTCGTAGATGTAGTTCGACATGATGTGCCCACCCAATGAATGGGCAAGGATCAGAACCGGACCATCAGGACCAACCTGATGTTTGACGACCCCCATCACATTCTCGATCTTTTGGTGGATGGCTTCATAGATTTTGTCCCCATCGTCCGGCGTCGGACGATAAGACGCTGCATCCGAGAGGTTGCACACCACAAACTCACGTAGCTTGTCATAACCCAGACTGCGATTGATCTTTTTCAGATAGTCTTTCTGCCGCCCCTGCAGGATCTGCGCCCAGACGACCTCATGCCAGATAACGTGGCTCATATCCGCGCCCACCCGGTTCGAGACGCGTCGTTTGAGGCCTTTTGAAAAGGTCGGGGTCGTGGATGCGGGCTGTCCCTGCGGTTTGTGCTGGCTGCCCATTCCGTGAATCACAATCACGGCCAGTTTGTGTGAGGCCATCAGAATACTCCAAGAAATTGATCCGTAGAATGCCCGCAGTATAGCGCAGCCCCCCATTTCCCCCAAACATGGCCGCAGCGTTTGCCGACGTTGAAAAATTTCTGTAAGGATTGAAGAATAAAACGCTCGTTCAATTCTGCAGAATACAGGGACCACAGCTATGGATTTCGCACTGACCGAAGAACAGACAGCCATCTTCGACATGGCCTATGCCTTTGGCCAAGACCATATCGCCCCATACGCGCGACAGTGGGAAGCTGACGGCACCATCCCGAAAGAGCTTTGGCCTAAGATCGGAGAACTTGGGTTCGGTGCCCTATACGTTTCTGAAGAAAGCTGCGGATCAGGGCTGAGCCGCCTGGATGCGACCTTGGTGTTCGAGGCGTTGTCGATGGCTTGCCCCTCGGTCGCGGCGTTCCTGTCGATCCACAATATGTGTGCCAAGATGCTGGACAGCTTTGCCAGCGATGAACTGAAATCCAGGATCATGCCGGGCATTCTCAGCCTTGAAACGGTTCTCAGCTATTGCCTGACAGAACCCGGTTCGGGGTCGGACGCAGCCGCCCTGAAAACCCGCGCTGAACGAACCAATGAAGGCTATACCCTGAACGGCTCCAAAGCCTTCATCTCGGGTGGCGGTTATTCGGACGCTTATGTCTGCATGGTCCGCACTGGCGAAGATGGCCCCAAGGGAATTTCGACAGTCTACGTCGAAGACGGAACCTCTGGCCTCAGTTTTGGGGCATTAGAACAGAAGATGGGCTGGAAGAGCCAACCCACGGCGCAGGTTCAGTTTGATGACTGCAAAATCCCCTCCGGCAATTTGGTTGGCGCAGAAGGCGACGGTTTCAAATACGCCATGATGGGACTTGACGGCGGGCGATTGAACATCGCGTCGTGTTCGTTGGGGGCCGCTCAGAACGGGCTGGATATGACCCTGCAATACATGTCCGAACGCAAGGCCTTCGGTCAGTCCATTGATCAGTTCCAGGCCCTGCAATTCCGCCTTGCGGATATGGAGATCGAATTGCAGGCCGCCCGCACCTTTCTGCGGCAGGCTGCGTGGAAACTGGATCAGGGCGCGCCCGACGCCACCAAGTTCTGCGCCATGGCGAAGAAATTCGTGACCGAGACGGGATCGAAGGTAGTGGACCAGTGCCTGCAGCTGCATGGCGGCTACGGCTATCTTGCGGATTATGGCATCGAAAAGCTTGTGCGTGATCTGCGCGTGCATCAGATACTTGAGGGTACGAACGAGATCATGCGCGTCATCGTCGCGCGCCAGATGCTTGCCAACCGCTGAGGACCTTATGGCTGACATTGACATCCGCACCGTGGGGCGCGCCGGGCGCATTACTCTGACACGTCCAAAAGCCTTGAATGCGATGAGCTATGAGATGTGCATGGCCATCGACACCGCCCTGCGTAACTGGCGTGAGGATGATGCAGTCGACCTGATCATCTTTGATGCCGAAGGCGATAAAGCATTCTGCGCCGGCGGCGACATTGCCGACCTTTATGCCACCGGAACCAAGGGAGATTACGACTACGGCCGCACATTCTGGCGCGACGAATACCGACTGAACGCGATGATTTTTGAGTATCCCAAACCGGTGATCAGCTTCCTGCAGGGTTTCACCATGGGGGGCGGTGTGGGCATCGGTTGCCATGGTAGTCATCGCATCGTTGGCGAAAGCTCAAAGATATCAATGCCGGAATGCTCGATCGGCCTTATCCCGGATGTGGGCGGCTCGCTGATGCTGGCTCTGGCCCCTGGGCGTCTGGGTGAATATCTGGGCACAACCGGCCATCGCATGGGCCCCGCAGATGCCATATATGCGGGCTTTGCCGATCACTTCATTCCGCAAGACCGTTGGCCGGACCTTATCGAACTCCTGGAGGCTTCAGGCCGCGCGAACGTCATCGAAGAGCACGTTGATACACCACCCGAGGGAACACTGGCCGATATACAACCGCAGATCGATGCCTTCTTCGACGGTGAAAGCCTGACCGATATTCTGAATGGTCTACGCAGCGACGGCAAAGAATTTTCGACGAAAATTCTCGACGGCCTCAAACGGAGTTCTCCGATTTCGATGGCCTGTACTGTCGAAATGCTGCATCGGCTGCGCGGAGCAAACCTAACGATGCGCAGGGCGTTGGATATGGAGTATCGCTTTACTTATCGCGCGATGGAGCACGGTGATTTTCTGGAAGGCATCCGTGCGCAGATCATCGACAAGGATCGCAACCCGCGCTGGCAATTTGCCGATATGAACGTACCTGCAGTAGCGGTCGCAAACATGCTGCAGCCTTTGGGCGAAAGCGCGCTGAGTTTTTCGGAGGAATAAGAGATGAAAATTGCATTCATTGGACTGGGCAACATGGGCGCTCCGATGGCGGCGAATCTGGCGGCTGCCGGGCATGATGTGGTCGGCTTCGATCAGGCCGATGTGACCGTTGAGGGCGTGACCATGGCCTCATCTGGGGCCGAAGCCGCTGCAACCGCAGAAGCTGTCATCACAATGCTGCCCAACGGGCAGATCCTGCGGGCGGTTACGGACGAGGTCATCCCGGCGATGACCCAAGGTGCGGTACTCATCGATTGCTCAACCGTAGATGTCGACAGCGCGCGCGCCGTGGCACAGCAGGCTTCCGATGCAGGTCTTCAGGCCGTTGATGCACCTGTATCCGGCGGGATCGGTGGGGCGGCTGCAGGAACTTTGACCTTCATGGCCGGCGGTTCTGACGACGCCTTTGCCAAGGCTGCCCCCCTGTTCGACATCATGGGTCAGAAAGCGGTCCACTGCGGTGAGGCAGGTGCCGGTCAAGCCGCCAAGATCTGCAACAACATGATCCTTGGCGTTACCATGATAGCCACCTGCGAGGCCTTTGCGCTGGCCGATAAGCTCGGGCTGGACCGGCAAAAGATGTTTGACGTGGTCAGCACCTCATCTGGCTATAGCTGGACGATGAATGCCTATTGCCCCGCACCCGGTGTCGGGCCGCAAAGCCCGGCAGACAACGACTATCAACCCGGCTTCGCGGCTGAGCTGATGCTCAAGGACTTGCGGCTAAGCCAGCAGGCGGCGGACAGCGCCGATGCTGACACGCCAATGGGACAGGTCGCCACCGCTCTGTATGAGCAGTTTGTCGAACAGGAAAACGGTCTGGGCCGCGACTTCAGCGCGATGCTACCTCGGTTCGAAACGCGCGGCCGAAAGTAAGATCTCGGCGGCGTTTTGCCCAACGGATTGAAAGCCATTGGGCCTGCCACCATATGGATGATACAGGCACAGCCAATAGGCCGAAGGACCGTATCATGACGAAATTTCTGGTAACGACTGCGACACTTGCAGCGCTGGCCTTGGCTCCTGGCGTGGCTATCGCCAAAAACAAAGGCGGGCATTGCCCGCCGGGCCTGGCCAAGAAATCCGTGCCCTGCGTTCCTCCGGGGCAGGCCAAAAAGATCTATCGCAATGGAGAGTTCGTCGCGCGGGATTACCGTTGGATTGACAATCCCTATCGGTATGGTCTGAACCGCAACGATTACTACCTGCGCGCAGGGGATTATGTATATCGTGTTGATCCCGAAACACGCAAAGTCCTGAACCTGATTGGCGCTGTCGTCGACATCCTGAACTGAACCCCGGCACCAAGGGGGGGTCGTGTAACTCTGTTTTGAAGTTTTTCGAAACAGCCATAAATTACACAACTATAGGGATAATTCCCAAATTTTGACGCAATCTTACGTCAGCAAGTTCCTCATTGTTGTGAGGATTATGCATGAGTAACGACGGCGCGATTTTTCAGTTTCGAGGCCCGTGGAATGTCCCGATAGAATTTCATCAAAGCCTGATCTTTTTGGTCTTGATCATCGTTGGATTCAGCTTTGATCCCGAGACTTTGCCTTACGCATTGGGGTTTGTGGCCATTCTTCTGGGCTCCATCCTGCTGCATGAGCTAGGGCACGCCTGGGGGTGTCTGGTGCAGGATGTGCCGGTCAAACGCATCGTGTTGTATGGAGGTGGCGGGTATTGTGAGCACCGCCGCTCAACCACTTCTTACGAAGACGAATTGATCGTAGCCATGGGCCCGATCGTGAATCTTACGCTATGGGCTTCGTGCTCGTTGCTGGAACCATTCGTCACTTCACCAAATCTTTCGTGGATCCTGACGGTAACGGCAGACCTAAATCTGTGGCTGGCACTCTTCAACCTGCTGCCCCTTATGCCATTGGATGGCGGGCGTTTGTTTCATGCCGTGCTGCACCGGTTCTTACCGCCCCGTGCAGCAACGCGCATTGCCGGGTTTGTCGGGTTGATCGGAGTGTTTTTGTGGGTACCGCTGATGGTCTTTGCATATGTCAGCTTCGGTTTCGTCTTTTTGTTCTTCCCGCCGATTCTTCGCCATTGGTATATGGCGCGATACGCACAATATTAATCCCCGATTGGCCACAGACTATTCGGCGGCCACACGCTCGGCATTCAGCATCGGTTTGAGGTATCGGCCAGTATGGCTACGTTCGCATTCTGCGACGTCTTCCGGCGTACCTTCTGCCACGATCTGCCCTCCTCCGTCGCCGCCTTCGGGACCGATATCGATGATCCAGTCTGCGGTTTTTACAACGTCCAGATTGTGTTCAATCACAACAACCGTGTTGCCCTGATCTACCAGCTCATGGAGCACTTCCAGCAACTTACGTACGTCTTCAAAATGCAGGCCGGTCGTGGGCTCATCAAGAATATAGAGCGTTCGTCCCGTCGAACGCTTTGACAGTTCTTTCGACAGCTTCACCCGTTGAGCTTCACCACCCGACAAAGTCGTAGCCTGTTGTCCAACCTTGATATAGCCCAGCCCGACTCGCGCCAACGCATCCATCTTGTCCCGGATCGACGGCACGGCCTTGAAGAACTCCTGAGCATCTTCCACAGTCATATCAAGCACATCCGCGATGGACTTGCCCTTGAACTTGATTTCGAGGGTCTCGCGATTGTAGCGCGCGCCTTTACAGGTTTCGCAGGTGACATAGACGTCAGGCAGAAAGTGCATCTCGATCTTGATAACGCCGTCGCCCTGGCAGGCCTCACAACGCCCACCTTTGACGTTGAAGCTGAAGCGACCGGGTTTATACCCACGCGCCTTGGCCTCGGGCAAACCGGCAAACCAGTCACGGATCGGGGTGAAGGCCCCGGTGTAAGTTGCTGGATTCGAACGCGGAGTCCGCCCAATCGGGCGCTGATCGATATCGATCACCTTGTCCAGATGTTCCAGCCCCTTGATCGTTTCGCAGGGTGCAGGTGTTTGCCGCGCTCCGTTCAATCGCATCGATGCGGTCTTGAACAGGGTCTCGATGGTCAGCGTCGACTTGCCGCCACCAGACACGCCGGTCACGCAAACAAACTTGCCTAACGGAAACTCGGCCGTCACGTTCTTGAGGTTGTTTCCGGTCGCCTTGACCACCGTCACCTTCTGTTTCTTGCCCTTCCGCCGCTCGGATGGCACCGCAATCTCGCGCGTGCCCGACAAATACTGGCCCGTAATCGAGGCTGCATCTCCGGCAATGTGATCCGGCGTACCGTGACTGACCACCTGCCCGCCATGCACCCCGGCCCCGGGGCCGATATCGAAGACGTAGTCGGCCTCGCGAATGGCCTCCTCGTCATGCTCCACGACGATGACGGTATTGCCCTGGTCGCGTAGATTCTTGAGCGTACCCAGCAGCCGGTCATTGTCACGTTGGTGCAGGCCGATTGATGGCTCGTCCAGCACGTACAAAACTCCGGTCAGGCCCGAGCCGATCTGACTGGCCAAGCGGATGCGTTGGCTCTCACCACCAGACAGGGTGCCACTCGAACGTGATAGCGTAAGATATTCCAAACCCACGTTATTTAGAAATCCGAGGCGTTCGCGAATTTCCTTCAGAATCGCACGAGCAATCTCGTTTTTCTGCGTGCTCAGATGGTTGGGCGCATCCTCAACCCATGCAAGCGCTTCGCGGATCGACATCTCAACCACCTGCCCCACATGCAGGCCAGCAATCTTCACAGCCAGAGCCTCAGCCCGTAGACGATACCCCTCGCATGTGCCGCAAGGACGGTTGTTCTGGTACCGCTCGAACTCCTCCCGAATCCACGCGCTGTCTGTTTCCCTATAACGGCGTTCCATATTGGGAATGACGCCCTCAAAGGTGCGGGTGACCTGATAAACGCGGCCACCTTCATCATAACGGAACTGGATTTCTTCATCGCCCGACCCGCGCAGAAATACCTGCTGCACGTTCTTGGGCAGGTCTTTCCACGGCGTGTTCTTGTCGAACTCGTAATGCCGCGCGATGGCTTCGATGGTTTGCAGGAAATATGGTGACTTTCCCTTGCGCCAAGGTGCCAAGGCACCGTCATACAGCTTTAACGTCTGATCCGGCACCACAAGGCGTTCGTCAAAGAACAGCTCGACGCCAAGCCCATCACAATCCGGGCACGCGCCAAACGGAGCATTGAATGAAAACAAGCGTGGCTCGATCTCAGGGATTGTGAAACCACTGACAGGACAGGCAAAATTCTCGCTGAACGTGATACGCTCCGGGTCACCCTCTTTCGGGGCCGTTTCGAGAATCGCAATCCCGTCGGCCAGATCCAAGGCAGTGCGCAAGCTATCGGCCAAGCGCGTTTCCATGCCTTCGCGCACCACCAGACGATCGACCACGACATCGATGTCATGACGAAACTTCTTGTCTAACGTTGGTGGTTCATCCAGTTCGTAGAACTCACCATCCACTTTGACGCGCTGGAACCCCTGCTTGCGCAGCTCAAGGAACTCCTTTTTGTACTCACCCTTCCGGTCCCGCACGATGGGCGCCAGCAGATAGCCGCGCGTGCCCTCCTCCATCGTCATGATCCGGTCGACCATGTCCTGCACCTGCTGCGCCTCAATCGGTAACCCTGTGGCCGGGCTGTAGGGCGTTCCGGCGCGGGCGAAGAGCAGTCGCAGATAATCGTAGATCTCGGTTACGGTGCCCACTGTCGAACGGGGGTTTTTCGAGGTTGTCTTCTGCTCAATCGAAATCGCGGGGCTCAGACCGCTGATGTGATCCACATCGGGCTTTTCCATCATGTCGAGGAACTGGCGCGCGTAGGCCGACAGGCTTTCGACATAGCGGCGCTGGCCCTCGGCATAAATCGTGTCAAACGCCAGCGAAGACTTGCCAGAGCCCGACAGGCCGGTGATCACCACCAGCTGATCCCGCGGAATGTCGACATCGATGCTCTTGAGGTTATGTTCGCGCGCGCCGCGCACCTCGATATTCTTCAGCTCAGCCATTTCGGCCCCCAACAACCAGTGCCTATCAGAAATAGGCGAGCGACGGTGAGTCTCCAACCAAAAAGTTAGAACAAAATATGAACAGGCGGATTTTCAGTCAATCCTGTTTTAACCTTCGGATTTGCGCGCCAAGGCCCAGGCACAAATCGGAAAGGCCGGGTCATTATCCAGGCTATCTGTCTCGGGCTCATAGACCGGAGGCCAGTCGGGTTCTAGGTTTCGAAGTGCCGCCTGACGGTTTCCCCATTGTTCAGCCCGGATATCTGCGGGATCAAATCCACACTCGGTCAGCAGATTGCGCAGCCCGCGTTCGGACCAGCGCGAACAATCGTGAGGGGCTGCGTGGAATGGGACGAAGAACGGAACCGCCAGCCAGAAATAACCACTAGGCCGCAACATCTCTTGAACGTTCAGTGTAGCCTCAAAGGGGCGGTCTAGATGCTCCCAGACCTGATTGGCAAGAACTAGATCAAACGTCTGGACCTCTCCCTGCTCGTCCAGCAAAGGCCCTCGGCAGATATCATGGTCATTGCGCCAGACCTGCTCATAACTGCGAAACCCGAACTGATTACCCCACGACCCGGATATCTCTACCGCATCCAGCTTTGATGGCTTCAACTTACGTATCCACTCACGGCTGCGCCGCGCCATGATCACTCTGTTCAGACTAGTCACTGCAGCCCTCGGTTGATTTCGCGGCAATACAGCACGACGCTGCGTGATTGTCAGCGTTCATTTTAAAATTTCGGGGAAAAGTGGCGCGGTTGACGGGGCTCGAACCCGCGACCCCCGGCGTGACAGGCCGGTACTCTAACCAACTGAGCTACAACCGCGCATCTATTTTCGTGGCCTTTGACCTGGACCAAGGAGTGCAGCGATGGCGCGGTTGACGGGGCTCGAACCCGCGACCCCCGGCGTGACAGGCCGGTACTCTAACCAACTGAGCTACAACCGCCCGCTGCACGTTCATTGCTGAACGTTGGGGTGTATTATGGCCCCGGTCGGGCAGCGTCAAGCGGCGTTTTGAAGTTTTTTGCCCGATACTGATTTTTTCCAGAACGACCATCTCGAACGGGGCGAATAACCTTGCGCAAGACCTGATCTGACTATAAGAGCCTGCGTCACGGGTGATTAGCTCAGTGGTAGAGCGCTTCGTTCACATCGAAGATGTCAGGAGTTCAAATCTCTTATCACCCACCATCTTTCCCAATCCCGTTCTGAAAAGCTGGCGTCGCTCCCTTCTAACCGCCGACATATACACCCTTTCGCGGACGATAGAATATCTTCTGATCATGCAACCGCCCCAGTAGGTCGTGCATACGCCGCACAAAATCCTCACGCGCTGCACGGTCTTCGCTTGTCTCGTCCGCAGGTTCCAGCGACTTTGAGGTGATCGTCTGGCGCATGGCCTCTTCAATGAGATCAATATCGCTGACAGATAGCTCAAACAGGTCGTTATATTGGGGCATGAGGCATCCTCCTGACGTGGGCAGATCATCAGCGTGCAACAGGCGAACAGTGTTTTCCACCCTTTTCGACAAAGCCCAATGTCGGCACGGCAGAGATTTCCCCCTGTTTCCCGAAGCTTGTCAGAAATCCCGCGATCTGCCTAAGGTTGCCAGATACGCAGTCGGGAAAATGGCATGGCGAAACTCAAGCGTGAAATCGGTCTTGTCGGCCTGACCTTCATATCGGTCGGTGGCATCATCGGCTCTGGCTGGCTGTTCGGGCCCCTTCTCGCGGTTCAACACGCAGGGCCCGCTGCGATCCTTTCCTGGATCATTGGCGCTGTCGCAATGTTCATATTGGCAATCACCTTTGCCGAGATCTCGGCCATGCTGCCCATACCGGGTGGGATCGCGCGGGTTCCCCAGTTTTCGCATGGCAATATCGTATCCATGGCGATGGGGTGGACTGCCTGGATCGGCTATAACACCACCGCCCCGATCGAGGTCGAGGCAATGCTGAAATACCTCGCGCCATATGTCCCCTGGCTGCATTCGGCCGATACCGGAGACCTGACCGGAGCGGGTATTCTCGTGGCGCTGCTTTTCATGTTGCTGTTTGTGGCGGTGAACGCATTGGGTGTTCGATTTTTTGCCCAAGTGAACGCCGTGCTGACCTGGGCCAAGATCGCGATACCGATCTTTCTTTCTATCCTTCTGGTCCTCACCCGGTTTGATGCGCAGAACCTGACCACGCCGGACGGGTTTGCCCCCTACGGCCTCAAGGGGATCATGGCGGCCGTATCGACCGGAGGTGTGATCTTCTCCTTCATCGGTTTCCGGCACGTGGTCGACATGGCTGGCGAAGTACGCAATCCGAAATTCGCGATACCGGCTGCTCTGGTGCTTTCAATCATACTCTGCGCGCTGATCTATATCGGCTTGCAGATCGCATTTATCGGCGCTTTGGATCCGTCGATGATCAGCAATGGTTGGGCAAGCCTCGACTTTGGGGGGCAAGGTCCGCTTGACGCCATCATCATGTCCGTGGGCATCGTGTGGTTTCTGAGCTTATTGAATGTCGGCTCAGTAGTTGGTCCTTTTGGCAACGGACTTGTCGCGACTGGTTCGAACGCCCGGATCGCGCTTGCGTTGTCAAAGAACGGCTTCTTGCCAAAACGCCTTCAGATCCTGTCCAAATTCGGGGTGCCCCTATGGGCACTGGCGCTGAACTTCCTGATCGGCATGGTGTTTCTGCTCACTGTCCCATTCACGACCGTTATCGCCCTGAACGGAGCCGCAATCGTTCTTTCCTTTGCGGTCGGTCCGATCGCCGTTGTCTGCCTCAGAGAACTGTTGCCCGATCGCCCTCGCTCCATCCGGGTGCCTGCGGTCAAGCTTGTTGGTGCCACGGCCTTCGCGATCTCGACTCTCGTTGTCTACTGGAGCGGCTGGGACACTGTCTGGAGGCTGGGCATAGCTCTGGTCATCGGGATGGTGCTGTTGCTCGCCCGCTTTCACAACAAGCTGGATGAAATGGATGCCACCGAGGCACTCTGGCTGGTGCCTTATTTTGGCGGACTGGGATTGATTTCATACCTTGGGCAATTCGGCGATGGCGCTCTGAAGCAAATCCCGTTTGGCTGGGATATCCTGCTATGTGCGGTGTTTTCCGTGGTGGTCTTTGCCCTCGCAGTTCGATCTTCGCTGTCTGATGAGAAATTCCAGGCCTACATCGCGGAAGAAGAACTGCTGGGTCCGGCTGAACCGGTGATCGGGCTGTAAAAAAGGCGGGTTAAGACCCGCCTTTTAAGTTTGTTCAATGGGCTGTTGCAGAGGGGCCGGCACCCTCGGCCACCTTGGCCGCAGCTGCAGCGGCCTCCTCGGCAGCTTCGTCCCATTCAATCGGCTCGGGTTCGCGAACCAATGAATGCTCCAGAACTTCCGAGACGTGCTCGACCGGAATGATCTCCAGCCCCTCTTTCACGTTGTCGGGGATATCCGCCAAGTCCTTCTCATTCTCTTCGGGAATGAGCACGGTCTTGATCCCGCCACGCAGGGCCGCGAGCAGTTTCTCTTTCAACCCACCAATCGGCATCGCATTGCCGCGCAGCGAAACCTCGCCTGTCATGGCGATGTCCTTGCGCACCGGAATACCGGTCAGCACCGAAACGATCGACGTGACCATCGCCAGACCAGCGCTTGGACCATCCTTGGGCGTCGCCCCGTCAGGAACGTGGACGTGGATGTCCAGCTTGTCGAACTGAGGCGGCTTCACCCCGATCTTGGGAGAAATCGACCGAACGTAGGACGAGGCCGCATCGATGGATTCCTTCATCACATCGCCCAGCTTACCCGTGGTTTTCATCCGCCCCTTACCGGGCAGTTTCAGCGCCTCGATATGCAGCAGATCACCACCGACCGATGTCCAGGCCAGACCGGTGACGACACCAACCTGATCGTCCTGTTCAGCAAGACCATAGCGGAACTTGGGCACACCAAGGAAATCATCCAGATTATCAGGCGTCACCTTCACGGTTTCCGCCTCTTTCTTGATGATCTTGGTCAACGATTTCCGTGCAACTTTGGCGATCTCACGTTCAAGGTTCCGCACGCCCGCCTCACGGGTGTAGGTACGGATCATCTTTTGCAACGCCTCATCAGTCAGCTCAAATTCCTTGGCCTTGAGGCCATGGTTCTTGACCTGCTTGCCGATCAGGTGCTGCTTGGCGATCTCGCTCTTTTCCTCTTCGGTGTAACCGGCCAGCGGGATGATCTCCATCCGGTCCAGCAGAGGCCCGGGCATGTTATAGCTGTTCGACGTGGTCAGGAACATCACGTTGGACAGGTCATATTCGACCTCAAGATAGTGGTCCATGAACGTGCTGTTCTGTTCCGGATCCAACACCTCAAGCATTGCCGAAGCCGGATCGCCACGGAAGTCCTGCCCCATCTTGTCGATCTCGTCGAGCAGGATGAGAGGGTTCGTAGTCTTCGCCTTTTTCAGCGCCTGAATGATCTTACCAGGCATCGAACCGATATAGGTCCGGCGGTGACCGCGGATCTCGGATTCATCGCGCACACCACCCAGCGAGATGCGAATGAACTCGCGCCCCGTCGCTTTCGCAACGGACTTACCCAGCGAGGTTTTACCCACGCCCGGAGGTCCAACAAGGCACAGGATCGGGCCTTTCAGCTTTTTCGAGCGTTGCTGAACCGCCAGATACTCGACGATCCGCTCTTTGACCTTCTCAAGCCCATAATGATCGGCGTCCAGAATGTCCTGCGCGCGGCCCAGATCCTTTTTGACGCGGGATTTGGTGCCCCACGGCAGCGACAGGATCCAGTCCAGATAGTTGCGCACGACCGTGGCCTCGGCCGACATGGGCGACATATTCTTGAGCTTCTTCAGCTCACCATCCGCCTTCTCGCGCGCCTCTTTCGACAGCTTGGTCTCATTGATCTTGGCTTCCAGCTCGGCGACTTCATTCGAGCCGTCCTCGCCATCGCCAAGTTCCTTCTGAATGGCCTTCATCTGCTCATTCAGATAATACTCGCGCTGCGTCTTCTCCATCTGGGTTTTGACGCGGGTCTTGATCTTTTTCTCGACCTGCAGAACGGACATTTCGCCCTGCATCAGGCCATAGACCTTCTCAAGCCGCTCGCTGACCGAGAGCGTCTCCAGCAATTCCTGCTTTTGTTCAACTTCAATGCCGAGGTGACCCGATACGAGGTCGGCCAGTTTCGCAGGCTCGGTGGTTTCACCCACTGCGGCCAGCGCTTCTTCGGGAATATTCTTGCGCACTTTTGCATAGCGCTCGAACTCATCGGCGACGGTACGCAGCAGCGCCTCGGTCGTTGTGACATCACCGGGAATCTCGGTCAGATACTCGGCACGGGCTTCGAAGAAGTCTTCGTTCTCAAGGAATTCGGTGATCTGCACCCGCGCCTGCCCCTCGACCAGCACCTTAACGGTGCCATCAGGCAGCTTCAGCAGTTGCAGCACATTGGCCAGCACACCCGAACGGTAGATTCCGTCCATATCCGGATCATCATCGCTGGGGTCCATTTGGCTGGACAACAGAATTTGCTTGTCATCCTGCATCACCTCTTCCAGCGCGCGGACCGATTTGTCTCGGCCCACGAACAGCGGCACGATCATATGTGGGAACACCACGATGTCGCGCAGCGGCAGAACGGGGTATGAGGAATTCAGAGGCTCTTGCATGCTCTATCCTTATCATTGGCAAGACGGCACCAGTCCCTAATTCAGGCAACCTTTGGCCGTCTCCTGTCTTGGACGATTAAGGTGGGGCACCTGTTCCCCCATTTCAACCTCATCGCCACCTGTCGTGAAGTAGCATGACCCGATGATTTGGCGACTGCAAGGCGTCGTGCGCACATATCCACCGTTTTTGCGATCCCAGCCCATCATCGTGGACGTAATGAGCTCAATTCAGCGTCAAAATATCCTTTGTTTGGCACGTGACAGGAAGAAACCGTGACCGACCTCATTCCTGCACTCCAATCCCTTCTTGGACGAGTGACAGACAAATCCGCCAAACTGTCCGGTAGCCCCGTAATCTGCACGGTCAAACCCATCGCGAGACTGGTTGACTGGTTGGCACAGCATTCTCACCGCACCTTGGTTGGTCATAAAGAAATCATGCCCCCAATCCGAGTTGCAATCGGCAGGTTTGGGCAGCGCCGGTGCGCCTGACCGTTCAATGATAGTGCAGGACAGGTCCGACGTTCCGGGCTCCTGCCCCACTACACATTGGATGTTCTCAGATGGTGTTTCAAACGTCCAAACATCGGCGTGTGCGGCAGAGAGCAGACAAAAAGATGCAAAAATAGCAATAAAACGAGGCATTGAGTCCTCCTGAACAAAACAAGAAAATTTTCTGAAATAGAATGTCGTCATAATAACAGAAAATGCTCTGTTTGTCACTGTGATCAAAGTGGCTCGATATCACCTTGCTCGCGCTGTGCGTGGAATTGAGCCTGCCAGTCGGCAAACGTGCCGGATGCAATCGCGTCGCGCATGCCCTGCATGATTTCCTGAAAATAATGCAGGTTATGCCAGGTCAGCAGCATGCCCGAGATCATCTCATTCGAGCGAAACACGTGGTGCAGGTAGGCCCGAGAGTAGTTCGAGCACGCCGGACAGCTGCACTGCTCGTCCAGCGGACGCGGGTCGTCGGCATGACGGGCATTCTTTATGTTGACCACACCATAGCGTGTGAACACCTGCCCCGTGCGGCCAGAGCGGGACGGCAGGACGCAATCCATCATATCCACGCCACGCGCGACAGCACCGACGATGTCATCCGGTTTGCCCACTCCCATCAGATAGCGCGGCCTGTCTTGCGGCAGAAACTCGGGCGCATAATCGAGGCAGTCAAACATCGCCTCCTGCCCCTCACCCACGGCAAGACCGCCGATGGCGTAACCTTCGAACCCGATCGCCTTGAGCGCCTCGGCACTTTCTTCACGCAGATCCTGCTCCAGCCCGCCCTGCATAATCCCGAACAGAGCGTGACCGGGGCGGTCCCCGAACGCCTCGCGCGACCGCTCGGCCCACCGCATCGACAGGCGCATGGATTCGGCGATCCGGTCGCGATCTGCCGGCAGCGCCGGGCATTCATCGAAACACATGACAATGTCCGAACCCAACAGGCGTTGGATTTCCATCGACCGTTCGGGGGTCAATTCATGCTTGGAGCCATCCACGTGAGACTTAAAGGTGACGCCCTTTTCAGTCAGCTTGCGCAGACCCGCCAGCGACATCACCTGAAACCCGCCCGAATCCGTAAGGATGGGACGGTCCCAGTTCATGAACTTGTGCAAACCGCCCAATCGATCGATCCGCTCGGCCGTGGGGCGCAACATCAGATGGTAAGTGTTGCCCAGCAGAATATCAGCACCCGTCGCGCGCACGCTTTCGGGCATCATCGCTTTGACCGTCGCGGCCGTACCGACAGGCATAAACGCGGGCGTTCGCACCCCGCCGCGTGGCGTGTTGATCACACCGGTACGAGCCTTACCGTCGGTGGCTTTCAGATCGAAAGAAAATCGCTGAGTCATGTCATCGCCTTGGGTCGCTGAACCGGGCAGGCTTTGCCCGATCTACAGGTGCAATGCAACCCGTCAGGGCAGCGAGGCCACGCGCTCGGTAAACAGGCGCACGACCCCTGCTCCATCCACATCGCGGCAGACCCTTACAGGTGGTCGTGAGGAATTCGGTCGCGTCGCGCCAATCTCAGGCCCATCAAGCGCCACGTGCAAACCCGTTTCAACAACCTCGAACATCGGTTCATGCGTGCAGGCGATAACAGCCGTCGAGTCATGCAGACCGCAGCCTTCAAGGCCCCCGACCTCTTTGTAAAACCTCAGATAGAACCGCGAGATATCACGCAGAAAGCCGCCCATATCCGGGGAACGTTCGGCCAGAGCTTCAAAATCGGCGGTTTCGTAGAGCGTCTTCAGAGTAACGTCCAAGCCCACAAGCACCGTAGGCGGTGGCGCCGCAAACACTTCATCGGCGGCTTTGGCGTCATGATATATATTCGCCTCGGCATGTTCGGTGATATTGCCCGGACAGAAAACAGCACCGCCCATAATGACCAATTTACCAAGGTTGCCCGCGAATTCAGGATCCAGGCGCATCGCATCCGCAATATTGGTCAACGGACCAACCGCGCAAACCACCAGCTCTTCTCGATGCGCGCGTGCCATTTCGACAAGAAATTCAGCCGCAGGCAACGGATGGTTCTGACCGATATCTTCAATTTCCGTCAGATCACCAAAGCCTTCGGGACCGTGCACATGCTCTGATGGCGAATGCGCGGTTTCACCAAGCGCATAAGGCGCCCCTTCTGCCACCGGAATGCTCAGCCTCAGTTTGTCCACAAGAAACCGCGCATTGCGACTGGACTGATTCACATGCGTATTGCCGAACACGGTTGTCAGGCCGATCAGGTCAATTTCGGAAGCCGCGGCGGCATAAGCGATCGCCATTGCGTCGTCGATACCGGGGTCTGTGTCGATAATCAGTTTCATCCCTGCCGGATATCGCAAACACACGCGGGATGCAAAGCGGCCACAGCATGGAAATTCCGCCCGGTATTAACGCTTTCAAAGACTTGCATTCCTGCCCTCACAATCCATACCAGAGTTGAAATCGGGCGACTCAATCCCCAAATGTATACTATAGTACACAAATAATGAGGACAGTATGACAGAAGACCAGATTATCGGACTGCTTACATCGAACATTATCTACCTGCTGGCGGCGGCGCTAATTGCTATTGTCATCTTCAAAGGCATCAAGATCGTGCCACAATCAGAGAAATACGTGATCGAACGGTTCGGTCGCCTACATTCTGTGCTTGGGCCCGGGATCAATTTTATCGTTCCATTTCTTGATGTTGCCCGCCACAAGATATCCATCCTTGAGCGTCAGTTGCCGAATGCAACGCAGGACGCGATCACTAAGGACAACGTTCTGGTGCAGATCGATACCTCGGTATTTTACCGTATTCTGGAACCTGAAAAGACGGTCTATCGCATCCGCGATGTAGACGGCGCAATTGCCACAACCGTGGCTGGTATCGTGCGTGCGGAAATCGGTAAGATGGATCTGGATGAGGTGCAGTCGAACCGCGCACAACTGATTGAACGCATTCAGGAAAGCGTCGAAACCGCTGTCGATGACTGGGGTATCGAAGTGACCCGTGCCGAGATTCTGGATGTGAACCTCGATCAGGCCACCCGCGACGCGATGCTGCAACAGTTGAACGCCGAGCGTGCCCGCCGTGCGCAGGTCACCGAGGCTGAAGGTCAAAAGCGCGCCGTTGAGCTGCAGGCCGATGCCGAGCTTTACGCAGCGGAACAGACGGCAAAGGCTCGCCGTATCTCGGCTGAGGCCGAAGCTTATGCGACGCAGGTCGTGGCCAAAGCCATTCAGGACAACGGGTTGGAAGCAGCGCAGTATCAGGTCGCCCTTAAGCAGGTGGAAGCGCTCAATGCCCTGGGCAATGGCACCGGTTCTCAGACCATCGTTGTGCCCGCAAACGCCCTTGAAGCCTTTGGCAATGCCTTTAACATGCTGAAAGGAGGCAAATGATGGCCGATCCCTTTTGGCTGACATGGTGGATCTGGCTGGCCGGAGCGCTTGCTCTGGCCATCCTCGAAGTCGCCCTGCCTGGCTTCATCTTCCTGGGCTTTGCCATCGGCGCAGCCATTACCGGAGTGATTTTGATGATCCCGGGCCTTGCGCCCTCCCTGCCGGTTCTTCTGCTGATCTTCGCGGCTCTGTCGCTGATCGCATGGTTGGTGCTGCGCCGCATGTTTGCCCTGCCTCACGGTCAGGTCAAAACCTTCAAGCACGATATCAATGACTGAACCGTCGTGGCGCCTGAACAGGCGCTGCGGCACCTCTGGACGCTGCCCGACACTTTCCCTATATAATTTCTCAGGTAACAAACCCGAGGCTTAAATGACCCATCCCAGCGAACAGTTCGAAGGCACCCCGCTGATTGCGCCTTCGACCATCGACCACCCTCTTTATGAACCCGTGGTTGAAGCCTGCCGGACAGTGTTTGACCCCGAGATTCCGGTCAATATCTATGACCTCGGATTGATCTACACGATCGATATCACCAGCGAGAACGCCGTTAAGGTCATTATGACCCTGACCGCCCCCGGATGCCCGGTCGCAGGCGAAATGCCCGGCTGGATCGTGGAGGCCATCGAGCCCGTTGCAGGCGTCAAGGAAGTAGACGTTGAACTGACATGGGAGCCGCCCTGGGGCATGGAGATGATGTCGGACGAAGCCCGACTTGAGCTTGGGTTCATGTAACCCGCGCATCTATCCACAGATTTTTTCCGTTTGTCATAAAACGGTTATGAGCCTGTTACCAATCCGTGTGGTTTTCGACATGAAAGCCCGGCACTTTTGCCGCGTTGGCACAGACGATCCCTACTGTGTCAGTGCTCCGGGTAAAAGACTGATTGCCGCCCCCATATGACCTGTCCCGGATCACGGACCGCCCTTGCCCGAGGGCGGTCTTTTTTTCAGGCTATTCAATACCGCAGGTCGATCTAATCTCTGCCGCCCGTGCGTCCAGCTGCTTTATGTAATCCCCCGACAACATCTTGAGATGCTTGTTCTCGGTCCCCGTGACCAGCCCCAACAAGGCACCGGCGGGCAAGATCGAAACGACACTTTCGACTTGTTGATCCTCGGCGTGCTTCTTCTCGGCCGCAATTGCGCGCAAATCACCCGGAGCGGTGGCACAATTCACCGGGTGCCGTTTGCTGTCATCTGCAGCCATCGCCGGACAAGCCAAAGCCAGCCCAATCACGGTCGCAAATGCCCTTTTACCAACCAAGCGTTGAACTGCCATCGGTCCTTACCTTTCTGAAAACTTGCCCGCATAGAGCAGGCTAAAGCCTTGCGACCCCTCATGACAACCCGCTGCGGTCAGAGGAATTGAACACTCGGTCTCTTGAGCCCGGCGCTCGTCGGCCTTAGATTAGATGTAACGCGCGAAAACGGAGTCCACCATGTTTGGCATTCCCGGCAAACAAGCCGTGACCATGACAGAAAAAGCAGCTGCCCAAATTGTTCAGCTGATGCAATCCGGCGGTCATGCCGGTCTGCGCATCGGTGTGAAGAAAGGCGGCTGTGCCGGTATGGAATATACCATGGATTATGTCGATGAAGCCGACCCCAATGACGAAGTGGTCGAGCAAGACGGCGCACGCGTGATGATTGCCCCCATGGCCCAGATGTTCCTGTTCGGAACCGAGATCGATTATGAGGTCTCGCTGCTTGAATCCGGCTTCAAGTTTCGCAACCCGAATGTGGTCGATGCCTGTGGCTGCGGAGAATCGATCAAATTCGACGAAACACTGGCAGCGCAGCGTTAAGACGCAGCTTGAAGGTGCACGTAGGTCTCATTGAAACGGCGTGTCAGATGCTCACCCGCCCGGATCACCTGCCCTGAGCCCGGCGGGGCGACGTTGGTATCGTAAGACGGATTAAAGAACAGCGGGACCGAGATCCGCTCCTCCGCACCGCCTATCACCCTATGAAGGGTCGCTTTAACCTCGCCACCGGTCCAGAATTCCAGCATCTCACCGAAATTGATGATGAATGCGCCCGGAGCGGCCTCAACGGCCTGCCACCTACCATCCGGCATGCGCACCTCAAGACCCGGCGCACCGTCGGTAGCCAGTAGTGTCAGGCAGCCATAGTCGGTGTGTGCGGCAATCCCGAAATCCTTTTTCCCTGCCCAATCGGGCCGTTGCGGATAGAAGTTCCCACGCAGCAGAGCCATGGGTGTATCGAATGAGGCATCGAAACTCTGCGCGTGACGGCCAAGTGCCACAGCAATCGCACGTAAAACGCGCATCGCAACTGCACTGGCTTCGGTGTAGTAGGCTTGGATTACCGTTCGAAACTCTGCCACATCGGGCCAGAGATTGGGTGCGTAAACGCTCAGCCCGCGATCGGCATAGGGATCGCCGGACGACAATTCATATCCGCAGTCGAATACTTCCTTGTAGTCCGGGTTTGCGTCCGGATCGACCTGCTCGGACTGAGAGGCACCCCAGCCACGATTAGAGCCGGTCACGGCCATATCGACGGCTTGTTTAATCTCATCGGGTTGATGAAAGAACGAGCGATAGGCCGCAATAACCTGACGGACGCGATCATCCTCAAGCCCCGTGTTGGACACGGTCAGAAAGCCGACGCGCCCAACGGCGTCTTTCAGCTTTGCCAGCTCTGGCGGATCGCGTAGATCCAGCTTGGCAAGGTCAAGGTTTTCGATCATGTCACCCTCAGCATTTTCACGCGCAATCTGTCGTTACTGCGCCCAGACTGCAACCGGAATTGTAAGCACTGCGCGAGGGTGATATCCGAAACACATAACGGATAATGCGGAGGGATCGCGATGCGGCGCAAACTGGCGGCAGGCAACTGGAAAATGAACGGCACAAGCACCGCGTTGGGCGAGCTTGAGAAGCTGGCGATTGCGCACCCCTCTTCGCCGATCGACATCCTGATCTGCCCACCCGCGACGTTGCTGCACCGCGCTTCGGGGACTGTCAGCGGGACTGAGATCGCCGTGGGCGGTCAGGATTGCCATGCCGCAGCCTCGGGTGCGCATACAGGTGATCTAAGCGCCGACATGTTGCTTGATGCAGGCGCCTCGGCGGTGATCCTTGGGCATTCAGAGCGGCGTGAGGACCACGGGGAACAGAACGAAGATGTTCGCGCCAAGGCCCGCGCGGCGATGGATGCCGGTTTGAAGGCGATCATATGCGTTGGTGAAAGCCTCGAACAACGCGACGCTGCGAACACGTTGGACATTATTGGCGGGCAGATGTCAGGCTCAATCCCGGATCAGTCGACGGGTGAGAATCTGATCGTGGCTTATGAGCCGATCTGGGCCATCGGTACCGGCAAAGTTCCCACACTGGAAGAGATCGGTGAGGTTCATGACTTCATCCGCGCCCGCCTGGAACGCCGCTTTGGCGAGGGCGTTGGCCGCTCAGTACGCCTGCTTTACGGTGGGTCGGTCAAACCTAGCAACGCTGCCGAGATATTTGGTGTGTCCAATGTCGACGGAGCATTGGTTGGCGGTGCCAGCCTGAAGGCCGACGATTTCTCGGGTATTATTCGCGCGCTCGAAGCCGCGTGAGCATGATCAGTCTATTCGGCTATATCTTCGGCCCATAGCTCGGGCTTTTCTTCGATAAAGCGTTTCATGAGCGCGATACAGTCGGGGTCATCCGCGATGATGACCTCGACCCCGCGTGAGCGCAGGAAATCTTCGTTGCCGCCGAAATTCTGATTCTCGCCAACAACGACGCGTGGGATTCCGAACTGAATGATCGTGCCCGAACACATCATGCACGGCGACAAAGAGGTGTAGAGCACGGTATCACGGTAGGTCCTCTGCCGCCCCGCCTTACGCAGCGCATCCATTTCGCCATGGGCGATCGGGTCGCCACCTTGGACGCGCTGATTGCGTCCCTGCGAGACGACCTCGCCGCCCCGTGCCAGCACCGAACCGATGGGACAACCACCCTCGTCAAACCCCGCTTTCGCTTCGTCATAGGCAAGGCGAAGCAGGCGTGCATCGGTATCGGTCAACATGGGCAGTATCCTATTGAATCGCCACACCAAGCTGCCCGACCCCGTTTCAGGCGTCAACGCTTAGGCCAGCTTCATCACCACTAGGCCGGTGACAATCAGGACGGCCGCAAGGATACGCATCGGGGTCAGAGCCTCACCGAGAAACAGAATGCCAACGGTGAACGCGCCGACAGCGCCAATCCCGGTCCAGATGGTATAGGCGGTGCCCAAGGGCAGGTCCCGCATTGCCAGCGCAAGCAGGCCAAAGGACCCGACCATCGAGACACTCATGATCGCCGTTGGCCACAGCCGTGTAAAACCGGCGGTTTGCTTCATTGCGACAGCCCAGACAATCTCAAGCAGGCCAGCGAACAACAGTAGTATCCAGGGCATAAGAACACCTCACTTCGAATTCGGGTCGTCCCGAATGGTCATCCATGGTGGTGAGGTCGTCCTCAAACACTTAGATATGCGTTCGGGCACTGGCTTCAAGGCATAAAAAAACCGGGCAGCAGAACCGCCCGGTTTAGACTGGTTGCCCAATCCTAGTTGGTTATAATCTCCGGCCCCATGAAGGTGTTGGGCAGGAAGGTAGATATCCACGGGATATACGTCACCATGATCAGGAAGACGAAGAGCACGGCCAGGAACGGCAGCGCCGCTTTCACCACGCTCATCATCGGCATTCCCGCCACGCCCGAGGTCACGAACAGGTTCAGACCGACCGGAGGCGTGATCATCCCAATCTCCATGTTCACCACCATGATGATACCCAGATGGATCGGGTCGATACCCAGCTCGATTGCAATCGGAAACACCAGCGGTGCAACGATGACCAGCAGGCCCGAGGGCTCCATGAATTGACCACCAATCAGCAGGATCACGTTAACCACGATCAGGAAGGTTACCGGCCCCAGACCCGCCGACAGCATGGCGCTGGCAATGTGCTGCGGCACCTGCTCGTCCGTCAGAACGTGCTTGAGGATCAGCGCGTTGGCGATCACGAACAGCAGCGTGACAGTCAGTTTGCCCGCCTCGAAAAGCGTATGCTTGGTATCGGGATGGAAGAAGGCCGTCACCAGTGCATAAGGTTTCTTGAGCAGCGGTACATTGGGTTGACCCTCTTCGGTGCTGAGCGGCCCCATGTCCTTGTAGACAAAGCTTGCGATCAGGAAGGCATAGACAGCAGCAACCGCAGCGGCCTCAGTCGGCGTAAAGATACCGCCGTAGATACCGCCCAGAATGATCACGATCAGGAATAGCCCCCAACCGGCTTCGCGCGCCGAAACAAAGATTTCACCCCAGCCCTTCCAGTCTCCCTTGGGCAGGTTCTTGACCTTTGCCATCACATAGATCGTGATCATCAGCATCAGACCGGCCATCAGGCCCGGTATCACGCCCGCCAAGAACATCCGACCGACCGAGACCTCAACGGCGGCCGCATAGACCACCATCACGATAGAGGGCGGGATCAGGATGCCCAGCGTACCCGCGTTACAGATCACACCGGCTGCGAATTCCTTGGAATAGCCCACCTGCCGCATACCGGCGATGACGATCGAACCGATGGCCACAACCGTCGCTGGGGACGAACCCGACAGCGCGGCGAACAGCATACAGGCGAAGACGCCTGCAATCGCCAGACCGCCCGGCAGATGCCCGACACACGCAATCGAAAATCGGATGATCCGGCGCGCCACGCCACCGGTCGTCATGAAGGACGATGCGAGGATGAAGAACGGAATCGCCAGAAGGGTAAAGTGCCCCTCAAACGCTTCGAACAGAGTGCCCGCGACCGAGGCCAGAGAGCTGTCGGAATAGATCAGCAGGAACAGGGTCGAACTGAGGCCCAGAGCCACCGCAATCGGAACACCGATCAGCAGAAGGCCAACGACCATCGAGAAAAGAAGAACGACGTCCATCAGTTATGCTCCCCTTGCTGAGCGCGGACTTCTTCGATCTCGTCCTCTACTTCGTGGCTGGCAACAAGGCGGTCGGTCTCGCCGCGCCAGATTTGAACTGCAACCTGAGAAAAGCGGATGACCAGCAGCAGCATGGAAACCGGCAACACCAGATAAGGGATCACCTTAGGGATCTTCTCGTACCCCTCGCCATAGTTGATCAGATCTTCCAGAAACCGCAGCGGGGCAACCATCGGAATGTCATCCACTTCGTAAAAACTCTGGCTGCGTGCGCCGGTGTCGAACCCGGTCGGGAACCAACGGCCCGAGGTCGGCGGAAGGTCTGCAAAGACCGCCCAATAGTCGTACGACCCCTTCAGCAGCAGCAACGAGAACACCAGACAACAGGCCACCGCGATCAGCGCAAGTATGCGACGCGGCGCCGGCGCCAGCATGTTCAGGATCGCGTCTACACCCAGATGCGCGTGTTTCTTCACGGCATAAGATGCGCCTAAAAGCACCAGCCAGCCGAAGGTAAATACCGTCAGCTCAAGCGCCCATAGAATGTTGGAATTGAACACAAACCGCGCAATTACGTTGGCGAAGGTGACGACCGTCATCACGCCCAACAAAAGCGCGATCATCGTCTCTTCGATATGGTCGACCAGCCCGCCTTGGCCGGGTTTCGCACCAGACATCTCTCTGTCCCCGCATTTTTTGTGATGAGAGTAAAAGGTTGGCGGGCCTCACAGCGGCCCGCCCGGCCTGCGCGTCGATAACTCCCCAGTCCCCCGACGCGCGGCCTCAACCGGGATCAGAACCCGGCGTTGATCGCTTGGGCTGCGTCGATCTTGTCCTGACCGACGTCATCCGCGAATTTGTCCCAGACGGGCTTCATCGCATCGACCCATGCCTGACGCTGATCGGGATTCAGGTCGCGGATGATACCGCCTGCATCGGTGATCGAGGCTTTGGCCGCTTCGTTCACGGCGAAGGCTTCCTTGTTCCGGGTCTCGGTCACCTCAGACAAAATGGTTAGGAACTGATCGCGGACCTCTGGCTCCAGGCTGTCGAGCCAGTCAACCGAGGTCACCACCAGGTAATCGATAATGCCATGGTTGGTTTCGGTGATGCCGTCCTGCACCTCGAAGAACTTCTTGCCGTAGATGTTCGACCAAGTGTTCTCCTGCCCGTCCACAACGCCCTGCTGCAGCGCGCCATAGACTTCCGAGAATGCCATCTTCTGCGGGCTACCGCCGATAGCCTCCATCTGCGCGACCAGCACATCCGAGCTCTGAACGCGGAACTTCAGGCCATCCGCGTCCGAAGGATCGACCAGAGGTTTGTTAGCAGACATCTGCTTCATGCCATTATGCCAAAACGCCAGACCCTGCAGGCCACGGCGCTGCATGCTGTCCTTCATCGCCTGACCGGCATCCGAGGCCTGGAACGCGTCGACAGCGTCGATGTTCTTGAACATGAACGGCAAGTCGAACAGGCGGAACTGTTTGGTGAATTTTTCGAACTTCGACAGTGAAGGCGCGGCCAATTGCACATCGCCCTGCAGCATCGCCTCCAGCACTTTGTCATCGTTGTAGAGGGTCGAGTTGGGGAACACCTCCATGCACATGACCCCATTCATCTCATCATTCACGCGCTGTTCCAGCAGTGATGCGGCGATGCCCTTGGGGTGTTTGTCAGAGTTGGTCACATGAGCAAACTTGACCACGATCTCACCATCGTCGCAGGCGGCCATGCCTGCAGTGGCAGTCACAGTAAGCGCAAGTGCAGTAGCGGCTGTTGCCAGGAATTTCATCAGTTTTGTCCTCCCAGACTTCCTTGAGATTTCCGTCAGGCGCCTGACCAGCGCCATATGCGACGCAGTGAAGCGAATCGCCGCAACGCTCTCAAGAATTTGTTTTTGCGAATATGGATTCGATGTTTCTGCATTCATATCATGTGCTTAACTAGCTGCTTTGCTAATATCTCGACAAGGCGACCCCAACACTGTGCGGAATCTCGCACAGCGAAATTCAGCGCTGTGCGGATTTCCGCACAATCGCGAATCATTCCAGCCGAATCGCGTTGTCTCACCTGACGCGCAACCGCAGCCCGCACCAGCGGGCTGCCCGGCCCAACGGCTTTGACAGCATGATAATGCTGTCAAAACAGGCGGGAGCTCTTGTTACCTGCGATAATCCTCGGGGCGAATCTGGTAACGCGCAAGTTTGTCGTAGAAGGTTTTGCGCGGCAGCTTCAACGCCTTCGCCGCATCAGCAGCCTTGCCATTGTGGCGACCCAGCGCTGCGATCAGCAGCGACCGCTCAACCCGGGCAAGCTGCTCGCTCAAGCCTAGATCACCGGCCTCGGCAACTTCTTCGGGCATCCCCAGCACAAACCGCATTGCAGCCGACATCAACGACCGGGCGTTCCCCGGCCAATCCTGGGCCATGAGCGAGGCAAGATGTTCGGGCGTCACCTCAGGCTCTGCAATGCCAGCTTGCTCGGCTGCCTGTGCAACGTAATGGCGGAAAATAACCGGGATATCCTCGGGACGCTCAGACAAAGACGGTATGCGCACACGCATTACGTCGAGACGATAGAACAGATCTGCATTGAACCGTCCCAGTGTAACGAGTTCAGACAAGTCCATCGTCGTTCCCGCGATGATACGTGCCTCTGATTCCTGCTCGATCAACTCCAGAGTCGCGTATTGCGTGGCATCGGACATGGCCGAAACCTCATCCAGAAACAGCGACCCTCCCGAGGCGTCGTCGCATCCCTTCCTCAGTTCCTCGACGGTCAGCCCCGACGCAGATCGTTTGACGAACGGACCCTGCCCGCCCGGAGACATCAGATGCACAACCTCAGCCACCTTGGAAATACCGCTGCCCACCGGACCAGTGACAAGCACCTCGGCCCGCGTCGGCGCCACTGCGCGCACACGTTCACGCAAGGCTTCGGCTTGCTCGGACAGTCCAAACAGTATCCGCGCAGCGGGATCACCGCGTTCCAGCTCGCTCTTTTGTTCGCGCAACTGAAGGACCTCGGCCCGCGCACTAAAAGCGCGCCCCAGAACAGACAGCAGATCGGCAGCAGCACAGGGTTTTTCCAGAAAATCAAACGCACCCTGCCCCATCGCTTGTACAGCCATTGGAATGTCCCCTTCGCCCGTCAACAGAACAACCGGCAATTCCGGGTCAACCTCACGCGCATAATTCAACAGATGAAACCCATCCCGCCCCGGCATCCGGATGTCCGAAACGATCACCCCTTCAAAATCGCGCCGGATATGATCCTTGGCGGCCACGAAGGAACCGGCAGCAACAGGTTCGTACTCGGCCAGTTCCAGCGTCTGGGCCAACGCCTCACGCACAGCCGAGTCATCATCCACCAAAAGAACCTTACGGATCATGCGATCTTGTCCTCATCATAGGGTTCTAGTTCGACAGTGAACTCGGCCCCGTCTTCGGTGTTCGCGCCTCGGATGTCCCCTCCGAAACTCTGCACCAAGCCGTATGAGATGGACAGCCCCAGCCCCATCCCTTCCGAGCTGCCTACCGTCTTCGTGGTATAGAACGGCTCAAACACCCGGTCCGGATCCTTGATGCCGGGACCGGTATCACGCACCGATACGCGAATACGCTCCTCTTCGGTCAGGCGGATCGAAATCCGACGCGAGGCCTGATCCGCCATGGCATCCGCCGCGTTGTTGATCAGGTTGACGAAAACCTGACCCAACCGCACTTCGCCACCCCAAGCATAAACCTCGACCTCGGGCGGCGACCAATCCAGCGTCACATCTTCATCGCGCAACCGGGCCTCGGTCAGTTCGACGGCGGTGTTTAGAACCTGAACCAGATCGACTTTCCCCATCGGCTCGCTTTCGTTGCGGGCAAATGCGCGCAAGTTCTTGATGATCCGCGCCATGCGCGCCGCCATGTCGGAAATACGACCCAGATTTTCGCCCGCTCTTTCACCCTTGCCCCGTTCCAAAAAGGCCGAACCGTTATCCGCGAACTGACGGATCGCCATCAGTGGCTGGTTCAGCTCATGACTGATCCCGGCTGACATCTTGCCAAGCGCGCTCAGTTTACCGGCCTGCACCAGATCTGCCTGCGCCTGTTTCAGCGCCGCCTCAGCCTCTTGCCGCTCCGCTACCTCGCGCCGCAACGCCGAGTTCGCCGCCGTCAGGGCGCGAGTACGCTGCGCAACACGGCTCTCCAATACCGTGTTGGCCAGAGCCAGTGTACGACGACGTTCCGAGGCCAGAAACAACAGCGCGCCAAAGGCAAAACAGATCGCGGCGACGGCTGCGGCCTGCAATCCTGCCAAACGCCGCGCCGGGGCGACATCGACTAAAACCTCGGCTGTCATATCGATCACGGGTAACGCAAGTGTCAGATGCAGGGCGCGGCGCGGGAAGTAGCGCCCCCATCCCAACCGCCAGAGTTCATGCCCGCCCACCAGTGTTGAGGCGAAATCAACCGATTGACCATCCGGTGGCGTCAGGCCCGGCTGCCCATCCGCACGCTGCCAGAACAGCAGATCCGACCTGTTGGAGATGAATACAACCCCATTGGCGTCGACGAAAAACACAGCCTCGGTGCTGCCACGCCACGTCTGCTCAACATCCTGCACATCGGCCACGACCATCAACGCACCCACAACCCGGCCCGCAGGACCAAAGGCCGGAGCAACGTAAGAATAGATCCGATCCCCACTGCCCGGCATGACCCCATGCGCGCTGCCGAGCGCACCCTGCATGGCGCGTTCAAACGCCGGATGTTCAGCCATATCTGTTTGCGCAACAGGCTGTGCCGAAGCCAGAACCCGGCCATCCGGTGCCAGATAGATCACGTTAACCGCCGCTGTCTTATCCGCCACATCCAACAGGACCGATTGCGCGGTTCGAACCTGCGTCGGAGTCCCAAGCGCCCGCAATGCCGGATGATCCGCCATCAACGCAGCAACCTCCTGATACACCTGCATCTGAGTGCTCAATCGGTCTGCTGCCAGCTCAAGATCAGCCTCGGCCTGCTGACTCAGTTGAGTCAGCGCCTGACGGTAACCATAGGTCCAGACTGTTGCCGACAACAAAGCAACCGCACACAGAAACCCGGCAATGATCCAAACCCGTTGCATGTCATAGGGTCTTGCATTCGCAGCGACCCGTGGCAAGTGTGCAGCGCATGAAGACACTGTCCCAATCCCCCACCGACCCTGGTTTTGTACAAAACCCTTATCCATTCTATGACACCGCACGCGCGTTCGGCGATCTGTTCTATTGGGAAGATTATGGGATGGTTGCTGCTGCTTCTAATAAATCCGTACAGGCTCTGCTGAAAGATCGTCGCTTTGGGCGCGAAATCCCGGCAGAACTTGTCAAGCCTGGTCCGGATCACCTCGCGCCCTGGCTCGCAATCGAAGCGCATTCGATGCTGGAGCTCGAACCACCTCGTCACACACGGCTGCGCGCGCTTGTGTTAAGGGCTTTCACGACGCGTGCCATAGCAGATCTTGCACCCGCCCTCGAAACGCTCTGCCATGCGCTAGTTGATCAGTTTCCGGACGAGCCTTTCGACCTTCTGCAAGCCTATTGCACTCAGGTGCCGGTGATCACCATTTGCCGTCTATTGGGGGTGCCCGAGAACATGGCACCGCAGCTTCTGGACTGGTCACACGCTATGGTCGCGATGTATCAGGCCAGCCGCACACGCCAAACCGAAGACGCCGCCGCACGCGCCTCGACCGAGTTTACACGTTTCCTCGAAGGCTACATCGAAACACGCCGCAAGGATCCGCGCGATGACCTGATCACGCGCCTGATCGCTGCCGAAGAAGATGGCGCAAAGCTTTCGCGTGAGGAGCTGATCACAACCTGTATCCTGTTGCTCAATGCCGGTCACGAGGCGACTGTTCACGCCCTAGGAAATGGCGTTAAAACAATCCTGGAAACCGGCACTCAGGAGCAGATTGCTTCCCCAGACGTCATAGACAACATGGTCGAAGAGATACTGCGCTTCGATCCGCCCCTGCATAAGTTCACCCGCTATGCTTACGAAGATGTCGAAGTCTTCGGGCACAAATTTGCACGCGGAGAGCAGGTCGCCCTGCTTCTGGGTGCCGCCAACCGGGATCCATCGGTCTGGAACGCCCCCAACAGCTTCGATCCAACCCGCCGGATCAGCGCCAATACCAGCTTCGGCGGAGGCTTGCATTTCTGCGTCGGAGCCCCGCTCGCCCGCCTTGAAATGAGGATCGCTTTACCGATTTTGTTCAGCAGATGCCCCAATTTGACACTACTGAACAAACCGGAATACTCGAACAGCTACCATTTCCATGGCCTGACCGAGCTGAAAGTTAGCATCTGAAGCCATCGGGTCGCGCGTGCCGCGCGATACCTCCGGCGGAGGTGTTTTGCGCCAGATGAAGAACGGATCCCTGCTTCATCTGGCTATAAATATCTCGTGGGAGTCGCCACACGGCGACGGGGGCAGCGCCCCCCCTTTTGTCGATCAGTATCAAGCAGAGCTCGTCACATTCAGCGGCAACATCGTGGTGGACTTGATTTCTTCCATCGACAACAGAGCGGTCACGTTGTGCACCCGCACCTCTGATATCAGGGCTTGGTAGAAGGCATCATAAGCACGCGCGTTTTTGACACGCACTTTCAGGATGTAATCGATATCCCCCGCCAACCGGTGGGCCTCTTGTACCTCCGGGCGGTCACGCAGAGCTTGCAGAAACTTCTTTTGCCAATCGGCTTCATGCTCGGACGTGCGGATCAACACAAAGAAAGTTGCCTCAAAACCAAGTGCTTCGGCGTCGAGCAGCACAGTCTGCTGACCGATCACTCCGGCCCCTTTCAGCTTGCGAATGCGATTCCAGACCGGGGTCTTGGAACTGCCGACCCGTGCCGCGATTTCGTCAAGTGATTGGCTGGCGTCTCGTTGTAGTTCAGCCAGAATTTTCCGATCTGTGTCGTCTATGCGCACCGACATTCCATTATTTCCCTAGATTCAGAACAGAAGCTCCACCAACTCCACCAAGCAAAACGAACGTTCTTATTTGTCGAGAGATATGGTGCTTATGCGGGAATATTTCCTATATTGTCACTCAAGTCAAACAACCTGAACAGCAATGCGCTGACGCCTGTAAACAACGAGGACCTTGCCTGATGCCCCGCGCTTTTACACCCAAAGTGGTTACAGCCAACGATCTGTTGGAAGGCGATGTGATTTATCTGACCGAAGATGATCGCTGGTCCCGCGAACTCTCCGAGGCCGAATTGATCACAGATGAAGCTCATGCCCAGCTGCGTTTGCTGGATGCAGAGCGTCAGGTCAACAAGATTGTTGGTGCCTATCTGGCGGATGCCGTGGCCGGAGACAACGGCCCCGAGCCCACACATTTCCGGGAAGATTTCCGTCGGACTGGTCCGTCCAACTATGCCCACGGCAAACAGGAAACTTCCCCGCAGCCCCGAGCCTGATCACAGGCTCTCTCTCCCCTCTTCAAGGCCCTGGGTTCGGGGCTGCAACTAAGGACAGCTAATCATGTATCGCTACTCCGAGTTCGACACAGCATTTTTGGCAGAACGTAATGCGCAATTCCGCGCACAGGTCGAGCGCCGCATTGACGGCTCATTGACCGAAGACGAATTCAAGCCCCTGCGCCTGATGAATGGCCTGTATCTGCAACTGCACGCTTACATGCTGCGCGTTGCAATTCCTTACGGCACACTGAGCAGCGCACAGATGCGCCAACTAGCTCTGCTGGCTGAGAAGTGGGACAAGGGCTACGGCCACTTCACCACCCGTCAGAACATCCAGTACAACTGGCCCAAGCTGAACGATGTGCCGGATATGCTGGACGCGCTGGCCGAGGTTGGCATGCACGCCATTCAAACCTCGGGCAACACCATCCGCAACGTGACCGCCGACCATTTCGCCGGTGCCGCCGCGGATGAGGTCGCCGACCCCCGCCCTTATGCCGAGCTGTTGCGCCAGTGGTCCACCGACCACCCAGAATTCCAGTTCATGCCACGCAAGTTCAAGATCGCCATCACCGGTTCGGAAAATGACCGCGCAGTGATCAAGGCACATGACATCGGCCTGCAACTGGTTGAGCGTGACGGCGTTCTGGGCGCTCGTGTCATCGTGGGTGGTGGCCTGGGTCGCACGCCGATGATCGGCAAAGAACTGTCCGAGTTCGTCGCCTTCGACGATTTGCTAGCCTATCTGGAGGCCACCGTTTCCGTATGGAACCAGATCGGTCGCCGCGACAATAAGTACAAGGCGCGTATCAAGATCACCGTGCACGAGAACGGCATCGACACCATCCGCGCCAAGGTCAACGAACGATTCCTGCAGGTTCGCCCGCAGTTCAAAGGCGCGGATATGAACCTGCTGGAAGAGATCAAGGGCCACTTCGCGCCCCCGACCTTCCGCGAGGGGTCGGTTGCATCCTTTAAGTCCGCCTATACCAACGATCCGGTCTTCCGCTCTTGGGTCGACACCAATATCGCGCCGCACAAGAATGCGGATCATGCGATTGTCACGATCTCGATCAAGAAGCACGGCCAGACGCCGGGCGATGCGACCGCTGAGCAGATGCGCGTGATGGCTGATCTGGCGGAAGAATTCGCCTATGACGAGCTGCGCATCAGCCACGAGCAGAACGTTATCCTGCCGCATGTCCACAAGTCGGACTTGCCCGCAATCCACGCGAAGCTGAAAGAATACGAGCTGGCGACGGCCAATATTGGTCTTATCAGCGACATCATCGCCTGCCCCGGTATGGATTATTGTGCACTGGCGACAGCACGCTCGATCCCCGTTGCACAGGAAATCGCAACTCGGTTCGATGACCTGAAGCTTGAGCATGATATCGGTCACCTGAAGATCAAGATCTCAGGCTGCATCAACGCCTGTGGGCACCACCACGTGGGCCATATCGGTATCCTTGGCCTGGATCGCGCAGGCGTCGAGAACTACCAGATCACGCTGGGTGGCGACGGTACCGAAACGGCTGCCATCGGCGACCGCACCGGTCCGGGCTTTGCCTATGATGAGATCGTTCCGGCAGTCGAGCGGATCGTGAACACCTATCTGGAACAGCGCGAAAGCGCCGAAGAGGAATTCCTGCAAACCTACCGTCGCGTCGGCATGGCTCCGTTCAAGGCTGCCCTTTACCCCGAGGCTCAGGCGAATGCCGCTTGACCTGATCCAGACGGAACTGGGCAAAGACCGCAGCGTACTGACAGAAAAAGTCGAAGCGCTGAACGCCCGGTTCCGGCACCACTCTGCTCACGACGTGATGCACGGTGCCATCGAAGAGATCGACGAGCTCGCCCTCGTGTCCAGTTTCGGGGCGGAGTCGGTGGTGTTGCTGCACATGGCGGCGGTGGTCGACAAGATGACCCCGGTGCTGTTCATCGACACTCAGATGCTGTTCACCGAAACGCTGGAATACCAGCAAGAGGTTAGCGCGCGCCTGGGGTTGCGCAATGTCAGGATCATCCACGCGGATGAGGAAGACGTGCAACGTGACGATCCTTACGGTGCTCTGCACCTGCGTGACACCGATGCGTGCTGCAATCTGCGCAAGACCTTCCCGCTGCAACAGGCGCTGACGGGGTATTGCGGCTGGATCAGCGGGCGCAAGCGGTTTCAGGCAGGCACCCGAGCTGCGCTTGAGTTCTTTGAGGTCGAGGACGGAACGGGTCGGATCAAGGTCAATCCGCTGGCCCATTGGGCACCCGAAGACGTGCGCACCTATATGGACGAAAACAACCTGCCCCGGCATCCGCTGGTGGCCAAAGGTTACCCCTCGATCGGCTGTGCGCCCTGCACCTCGCCGGTCAAAGAAGGCGAAGACCCGCGCGCCGGACGTTGGCGCAACCAGAACAAAGAAGAATGCGGCATCCATTTTGTCGATGGCAAGATAGTCCGCACCGGAGAGAAAACATGAATGTAATCGTAACGGACGAGGGCTTCGCCCCCGATGACTGGACTGACGGCTATGTCACGCTGGACGATGCAGCAAATGACGTGGTCGCGCTGGATGTTGCCTCGGACACTGACCCGGATGAACTGGTCGAACGTCTGGGCAGCGCCAAAATGGTGCGCGTAGATTTTCCGTCTTCGGCGGATGGAAGAGGTTTCACGATCGCTCGCGTTCTGCGCCTGAAAGGCTATACCGGCCGCCTGCGCGCCAAAGGGCACGTACTGGCCGATCAATACGCCATGGCACGGCGCAGCGGCTTTGATGAGGTCGAGATCGATCACAATCTAGCCAACCGCCAGCCCGAAGATCAATGGCTTGCGCGCGCCAATTGGCAGGACAACAACTATCAGGCTCGACTGCGCGGCTGAAACAACCATCGCCTGCTTTTGAAGGACGGGGGCAATCTGCCCCCTTTTCCTGACTTGGATCAAAGATTAAACGGAGATGTCGGTTTACCCAGCCGACAGTGACAACGATGACAGAGATGAAGCCCGTGACCGAAGCAACCGCCGTCAAGGCCCCCGTTCTGCCCGACGCTCAGACCGTGACCGAGGTCAAGCATTGGACTGACCGCCTGTTTTCCTTCAAGGTGTCGCGCCCCGCGTCCCTGAGGTTCCGCTCGGGCGAGTTCGTGATGATCGGCCTGCTGGGCGACAACGGCAAACCGCTGCTGCGCGCCTATTCCATCGCTTCGCCTTCGTGGGACGAAGAGCTTGAGTTCTATTCTATCAAGGTGCAGGACGGTCCGCTGACCTCGAAACTGCAGCATATCCAGCCGGGTGATCAGATCATTCTGCGTCCCAAACCTGTTGGCACCCTGGTTCATGATGCCCTGCTGCCGGGCAAGCGCATCTGGTTCTTCGCCACCGGCACCGGTTTTGCCCCCTTCGCCTCGCTGCTGCGTGAACCGCAGACCTATGAGGATTACGATGAGGTCATCATTACCCATACCTGCCGCGACGTGGCCGAGCTGGATTATGGGCGCGAGTTGATCGAGAGCATCAAACAGGACGAACTGTTGGCAGAATTGATCGGTGAAGGTTTTGCCGACAAGATCCGTTACTACCCAACAACCACGCGGGAAGAGAGCGCCAAGATGGGCCGCATCACCACCCTGCTCCAGGACGGTACTGTTTTCGCGGATCTGGGCATCGAAGACGGCATCAAGCCGGAAACAGACCGCGCCATGGTCTGCGGTAGCCTCGCGTTCAACCACGACATCAAGGCCATTCTGGAAGAGTTCGGCCTGCGTGAAGGCGCAAATTCCGAACCCAAAGAGTTCGTGATCGAAAAAGCATTTGTAGGGTGATCGGCTTTGCCGGTCGGGTCGCAAAGCGCTCTGACCGGCAAAAACTCCCGGAATTCATGGAAATTTCATGCGGCCTGCGATTTATGCCGCTTGAAACACCTCTCAGCCCGGTCTAAATTCCGGGCTCGAAATTCTGCAATTATCAAAGGAATGAACCCATAGCCCGCAGACCTCACAACGCGCCGCCACAGCGAGATACCGGCCCGCGCGTCAATGACAAGATCCGTGCTCCCGAAATTCGCCTGATTGGCGCCGAAGGTGAAAATGTCGGGGTGGTTCATCCCGCAAAAGCCATGCAGATGGCCGCCGATGTTGGCCTCGATCTGGTTGAGATTTCGCCTAACGCCAACCCGCCGGTCTGCAAAATCATGGATTTTGGCAAGTTCAAGTATGAACAGCAGAAGCGTGAAAGCGAAGCCCGCAAGAAGCAAAAGATCATCGAGGTGAAAGAGGTCAAGTTCCGGCCCAACACCGATACGCATGACTATGACGTCAAGATGCGCAACGTGTTCAAGTTTCTTGAGAACGGTGACAAGGTCAAAGTCACCCTGCGTTTCCGTGGCCGCGAAATGGCGCACCAGAACTTGGGACGTGAGCTGCTTGAGCGTGTGGCAGAAGACGTCAAGGACCTGGGCAAGATCGAGAACATGCCCAAGATGGAAGGCCGTCAGATGATCATGATGATCGGCCCGCTTCCGCAGAAGTAAAAGCTCTCAACAGCGTTTTCCAAGGCTCCGCCAGACTGGTCGGGGCCTTTTTTATGCCCGGCCACCCACAAGGCGCATTTCGCAGAATGCCGAACGCTTCGGAGCAGATTTGATCATCCGCTCCTTCCGCGCTTTTGTGTTCCTGAGGCAAAGCCTGTTACAGCTTTGTCAGATCACGCTCGAAATCGCACAGCCCAGCTTGGCGATTAATTCGTCGATCTGCGCATCCTCGATGATGAACGGAGGCGCGAGAAGGATGTGATCGCCGTGCCGTCCGTCTCGAGTCCCGGACATCGGATAACAGATCAAACCTTCGGCAAAGGCCGCCTTTTTGATTTTACCCGCCACACCCAGCGACGGATCAAACGGCGTTTTGCTGTCGCGATCTGCGACCAGTTCCAGCCCCCGGAACAAGCCCCGTCCCCGGATATCGCCGATATGAGGGTGCTGACCAAAGGCAGCGATCAGGGCAGACTGCAGTTTTTCGCCCATCAGTGCCGCGCGCAGTGGCAGCTCTTTTTGGGTCAGCTCTGTCACCACAGCCAATGCGGCCGCAGTCGCAACCGGATGGCCGATATAGGTATGGCCGTGCTGGAAGAAGCCCGACCCATCCCGAATCGCATCATAGATCCGAGCTGTGCACAACATCGCACCGATCGGCTGATACCCAGCCCCCAAACCTTTGGCGACGCATAGAATATCCGGAGCAACGGCGTCGTGATCGCAGGCAAACAAATGACCGGTACGCCCCATGCCACACATCACCTCATCAAGGATCAACAGCACACCATACTGGTCGCAAATCTCACGGATCCGCTTGAAATATCCTTCAACTGCCGGAACGGCCCCCAGCGTCGCACCAACCACCGGCTCGGCCATAAAGGCCATGACCGTCTCAGGCCCAAGGCGCAGGATCTCGGTCTCCAACTCATTGGCAACGCGCTGGCCGTAGTCAAAGCTGCTCTCTCCCTCGGGCTTCTCGGCATATTCATAACATGGTGCTATGTGCGTCATCTCAATCAACATGGGTGCGAATTGAGCGCGTCGCCACGCGTTACCGCCCGCGGACAGGGCACCCAGAGTGTTGCCGTGATAGCTCTGCCGTCGCGCAATCACGTGGCGGCGCTCGGGTTCACCCGTCTCCAGATAATACTGCCGCGCCAGCTTGATCGCAGCCTCAGTCGCCTCAGACCCGCCCGAGACGAAATAGACTCGATCCAAATCCCCCGGGGCATGCTCGACCAGCAAATCCGCCAGCGCCTCGGCTGGCTCTGAGGTCATGAAACCAGTGTGTGCAAAGGCAATCTGACCGACTTGATCCTGAACCGCCTTGACCACTGAAGCATTCGAGTGCCCCAGACAGGACACCGCCGCGTCCCCGCAATCCAGATAGCGCTTGCCGTCAGAATCGATCAGATAGCACCCGTCGCCCCCTACAGCGAGCGGCAGGTCAGACTTCGTATGACGTGGAAAAACGTGACTCATTTTGCAGTCCCTTTAAGAAGTGCGATTAGCGCTGTAACCGAGGCGGCATTGTCTTCCCAAGCCGTACCATCGGAACGGGTCAGGCTGTTCTCAAACCCCACTCGAACGTCACCTCCACGCTGCGCTGCACGCTGAAGGCACAGATGTTCTTGCGCCCCAAAAGCGCAGACCATCCACCGGTCCGGGCACTCAGGGAAAGCATCTAGGTCGTCTGGTGTTGATTCCTGAGTGGTCGAATAACGGCCAAGTACCAACAAACGATCCACCTGATCGCCACCGACGACGCCACTGGCTTGCCAGTGCGTCAACAGCTCGGCATCTTTGGCGTCATAAAGGATGTGCTGCACCCGCGTTCCCTGTTCCTCGCAAAGTGCATAGACCTTCGGCGCCAACTCGGGCGTTCGCGCAATCTCACGCACAGAAATCGAAGCCCATTCCGGATGAACCCGGTGCAGACAATCTAACTGCGCCTGTACGTCAAAAACCCCGGCAGATTCGGTTGTGATCTGAACATCCATCTGCGGCGCGGCCCTGCGCAACTCGGCAATTGCCTCGCGATAGAGACCGGCATCCAGCGAATGATCCCCCACCTTGTCACGGACATGAAGGTGAATTCCATCCGCTCCAGCGGTATGGCAAGCCCTGGCGGTTTCTACGATTTCATCAATGCTAACAGGGATTTCGCGATGGTCTTTGTGTCCACGTCGCGTTCCGTTCGGTGCAACCAATACATAAGGAAGCTCCGTGCGGTCGGAAAAACTATCTGGCATCTTCAAATCCCATCAATTTCGCACCCGATCTATCGCCTGATCAAACGTTTTCAATTTCATTTCTGCATAACATATGTTTTTCTCGAGCCATGCAATCGAGCCCTACCCATCTGACTCAACGCCTGCGCCGTGACATCGATGCCCTGCCTCAACAAATGCAGGCTGCCGCGAAATACATAATTGATCATCCCGGAGATTTCGGGCTCGACCCGATCCGCGTCACAGCAAACAAAATCGGTGTCAGCTCAAATGTTCTGGTCCGACTGGCCCAGCGTCTGGGGTTCGACAGTTACGATGCTTTTCGCAAACCCTTCCGCCAAACACTGGTCACCGATCGAGAGGACCGGCTGGGTCAAGATTGGCTACAACGTATGCAGGCCGCGGATGCATTCAGTGCTGCGCAGGCCGGATACGCGCAGAATGAACTAAACGTGGTTTCGCGCTCACTGCGCTTGATGGAGCCTGCGAAGGTCGAGCGCGCGATTGATCTTATGCTTGGCGCCAATCGCTGCTTTATCACTGCAACCCGGGCCAGCTATGCATTGGCCTATTATTTTCATTATGCCGGACGAATGGCGCACCCGGGCTTCCAGTTGATCCCCCGCCATATCGGCACGGCTATCGACGATTTGCTGGATGCTGACCAGACAGATTGCCTGTTCGCGCTGACGGTCTACCCCTACTCATCCGACACGATTCAATCCATTCGCTTTGCTCGTGACCGAGGCACTAGAATCATCCTGCTTTCAGACAGCGAGGTCATTGCGCCTGGCGTCACCCCCCATGTCGTCCTGCCCATCAGCATCCGTACGCAGCATCACCTTTCAAGCTTCTCCGGCGCAATGGCGGTGCTTGAATGCCTGCTGGGTCATCTCTTCGCTGCTGGCGGTCATGCTGCGCGCGACAGGGTAGATCGCTATCAGAAGGCCCGCGAAGATACCGGCGCTTATTGGCAACCTTCCAAACCACCCAGGATTAAGAGCAAATAAAAAGCCCCGGACGTACCGGGGCCTTGTAGCGTTTCAATGAAAGCGCGCTTTACATACAGGCTTCAACCGCCCGTCTAGTCATGACGCCGACAAGATGCGCGCGGTATTCCTTGCTGCCATGCAGGTCGCCAATCATGTTCATCGGATTGATGCGCAGGTCCATCAGAGCGTCCGGGCGGAACTCCTTGCTCAGCGCCGCCTCAGCTTCGGACCAGCGGAACACGCCATCCTCGCTGGCTCCGGTCACGGCCACCCGCGCACCATCGACAAAGCGCGCCACATAAACACCGACCAGTGCAAAGCGCGACGCGGGCTGCAGGAACTTTTGATAGCTCGCCGCTTGCGGCACCGGGAAACGGATCGAAGTGATGATCTCACCTTCGTCCAGCGCGGTGGAGAACATGCCCTCAAAGAAATCATCCGCTGCGATCTGCCGTGCGTTGGTCACAATCGTGGCCCCCGATCCCAGCACACCCGCCGGATAGCAGGCCGCCGGATCATTGTTGGCCACTGACCCGCCAATGGTTCCGCGATTGCGCACCGCCGGATCGCCGATCTGCCCGGCCAGTGCCGCCAACGCCGGATAGCTGCTGGCCGCCTCTCGCGCCACCGTGGCATGGGTCGTCGCCCCGCCAATAGCGACCGAGCCATCATCCTCGACACAGACACCCTGCATCTCGGCAACCCCCCTCACGCTGACCAACACTGAAGGTGACGCCAACCGCTGCTTCAGCGTCGGGATCAGCGTCTGACCACCTCCCAACGCCTGCGCATCCTCGGCCCCCAACGCAGCAACGGCGTCGGCAATGGTCGAGGGTTTCTCAAACTCGAAACTGTACATTTCGCTTTTCCTTTCCGAAAGGCGCGGATCCGCCCTTCATCTGGCTATAAATATCCCGGGGGTCCGGGGGCTGGCCCCCGGTCCTCCCTCTCAACTCAGCTGTTCATCGCAGCCCATACGCGCGACGGGCTCATCGGCATGTCAATGTGATCAACCGCCTTGCCAGCCGAATTCAGCGCATCCAGCACCGCATTGACCACTGCGGGCGGCGAGCCAATGGCCCCGGCCTCTCCACAGCCCTTCACACCCAGCGGGTTGTGCGTACAGGGCGTCTGGCTGGAATGATCGACGCCATAGAAAGGCACATCATCCGCGCGCGGCATCGCGTAATCCATGTAGGATGCGCTCAGCAGCTGGCCGTTTTCGTCATAGGCGCAGTTTTCCAACAATGCCTGACCGATGCCCTGACCAATGCCGCCATGCACCTGGCCGTCCACGATCATCGGATTGACGATGTTGCCAAAGTCATCAGCTGCGGTGAACGCCTCGATACTCACCTTGCCGGTCTCGGGATCTACCTCGACCTCACAGGCATAGGCCCCAGAGGGGAAGGTGAAGTTGGCCGGATCATAGAACGCGGTTTCCTCCAGCCCCGGCTCAACTTCCAGCGGGAAGTTATGAGGCACATAGGCCGTCAGAGTTACATCGCCCCAAGCCACCGACTTGTCGGTACCTGCCACGCTGAACTGACCGTCCTTCAACTCGATATCGGCCTCGGATGCCTCCAGCAGATGGGCTGCGATCTTCTTGGCCTTGTCGATCACCTTCTCGGTCGCTTTGACCATGGCCGAACCACAGACCGCCAGAGACCGGGACCCATAGGTACCCATCCCAAACGGGATCTTCGAGGTATCGCCATGCACGATCTCGACCATCGACTCATCGATGCCGATCATGTCGGCCACAACCTGCGGGAAGGCAGTCTCATGCCCTTGCCCGTGGCTGTGCGCGCCAACCATGACGCTGATCGAGCCTGTCGCGTTCACTCGCACGGTTGCTGCATCATAGAGACCCGCTCGGGCCCCCAGCATGCCAACGATGTTCGACGGAGCAATCCCACAGGCCTCGATGTAGCAGTTAATGCCCAAGCCCCGCAGCTTGCCATCGGCCTCACTCTGCGCACGACGCGCAGCAAAGCCCGCCAGATCAGCAGCGGCCTCTAGCTTGTCCATCGTCCCGTTGTAGTCCCCGGTGTCATAGGTCAGCGCCACCGGCGTGTCATAGGGGAACTGGGTGATGAAGTTCTGACGGCGCAGCGCAATCGGATCAACGCCCAACTCGCGCGCGGCCTTGTCGATCACGCGCTCCAGCTGATAGGTCGCCTCGGGGCGGCCCGCGCCGCGATAAGCATCCACCGGTACCGTGTTGGTGAACATCGCCTTCACGTTCACCTGAATGACCGGCGTCTTGTAGTTGCCCGCCATCAGCGTCCCGTGCAACCAGGTCGGAACCGAGCTGGAGAAGGTCGACAGGTAGGCACCCAGATTGGCATAGGTGTTAGTGCGCAGACCGATAAAGTTATTATCCGAATCCAACGCCAGTTCGATGGTGCTGACATGATCCCGGCCATGCGCGTCCGACATAAACGCCTCGGACCGGCTGGACGTCCACTTCACCGGGCGACCACAGGCCTTGGCGGCAAAGGTGCAGAACGCCTCTTCCGCATAGTGGAAGATCTTGGTGCCAAAGCCACCGCCAACATCCGGGGCCACCACACGCACCTTGTGCTCGGGCAGGCCCAGAACAAAGGCGCACATCAGCAGGCGGATCACATGCGGATTCTGCGAGGTGGTGTAGAGCGTGTATTCATCCGTACCACGCTTGTACTCGCCCACAGCCACACGCGGTTCCATCGGGTTGGCGACCAGACGGTTGTTGACCAGATCCAGCGTCGTCACATGGGCGGCATTGGCAAAGACCTCATTGACCTTGTCATTGTCCGCTTCACCCAGATGCCAATCATAGCAAATGTTGTTCTTCAGATCGTCATGGATGAGCGTCGCGCCGTCCTGCGCGGCAGCCTTCATATCCATGACGGCAGGCAGCTCTTCGATATCCATGTCAATCGCTTCGGCCGCGTCGCGGGCCTGTTCGAGGCTGTCAGCCACAACCGCCGCGATCGGGTCGCCTACATGGCGGACCTTGCCCTGTGCCAGAATCGGATGCGGAGGTTCCTGCATCGGCGCGCCGTGCCGGTCGGTCACTTCCCAACCGCAGGGCATGCCGCCCACGCCTTCAAAATCCTTGCCGGTGAATACCTTGACCACGCCAGGCATGGCCTCAGCTGCCGAGGTATCAACGCTGTTCAAACGGCCATGCGCGATGTCGGATCTCAGAAAATATACATAAGCCTGACCGTGTACGTTGATGTCGTCGGTGTAATTGCCTGCTCCGGTCAGAAAGCGTACGTCCTCGCGCCGCTTGGAACTGGCTCCGATGCCACTGTCTTTGGGCATTGCTTGTTCTCCTCCCTGGGAAAAGAATTTTCGTCGAAAATTCTTGCCCGCCTTATTCGGCGGCGATGCTTGAAACGTCCTGGCCCGATGCGGCCATGATCGCTTTGACGATGTTATGGTAGCCAGTGCACCGACACAGGTTGCCTTCCAGATACTTCCGGATTTCACCTTCCGTCGGGCGCGGGTTCTCTTCCAGCAGCGCAGCTGCACTCATCACCATGCCCGGCGTACAGAAGCCGCACTGAAGCCCATGGTGATCCTGAAACGCTTGCTGGATCACATTCAGTGAACCATCCGCATTCGCCTGCCCCTCGATCGTGCCAACATCTGCACCGTCTGCCTCGAGCGCCAGCATATTGCAGGACTTCACTGCTTCGCCGTTCACATGCACAACGCAGGCTCCGCACTGCGCCGTGTCACATCCAACATGCGTCCCCGTCAAAGACAGATGATCCCGCAGGAAGCTGGACAGCAATGTCCGCCCCTCCACGTCACCGCTAACGGCCTTCCCGTTCACGGTCATTGAGACCTGTGTCATGAAATCCTCCCTATTTGGAATTTTCCTTTGCGCCCAAGTTAAACACGGGAATTTTTGTTTGAGAACAAAAATATTTGCCCGTTTTTTAGGCCGTTCAGCCACATAACCCTGTAATGATGAAGCAAGCCCGAAAAACGGCAAAGATGCCGTTACGTCACTTTACTTTCGCTGCACGCGGTTGCGGCCTGCTTGGGATCTCTTTCAGCAACCCACCAACGCCCATCGCTGCGATATCTGTTCCTGTTGTTTCGATCCCGCATGCCACGCGCGACAGAACCCAATCGGCTCCGTTCAGCGCAGGCGAGCGGGCGCAGCCGGGCAAGCCGATGACGGGACGGCCCTGCAATCCGCCGAGGAACAACAGGTTTCCGGGGTCAACGGGCATGCCGAATCTGTCCACATCGCCACCGGCAAGACGCACTGCTGTGGGCGCGACGTCATCCACGTCGGACGTGGCCGAGCCCGTGAGGATCATTGCAACGTCGCCTTGCAGCGACCTGAGCCCTTCCGCAAGTTCTTCCGTCTTGTGCTGAACGATCCGAATATCTGTCAGATTCATCCCCAGCGCCTCGACCCGACCGCGAATCGCGGCGATCCCTTTTTCGTTGGACGGGCCGCCGGGGATATCTGTCACGATCAGGCCCGCTGTCTGGAATCGCGGCATGGTCAGTCGCACGCTCCCCTGCGCCAGATCCGCAGCGCGCTGCACATCCAACCGAGGCACGGCGTAAGAGATCACCTTGACCGTCGCAACCATCCCCCCTGCGCCCATCTGCTGGTATTGCGGCACCGTCGCCACGGTGATCATCGGATGAACCTGATTGAATTTCTGTATGGCTTCAACGTCCAGTTCCACCACGCCCGGCCCATCCGCCAAAAGGTTAACCCTGCCTGTAAACGCCTTTGTGACACGCAGATTGGCGCTCGCAGGATCCGGAGCAAGAGCTGCGGCCAACATCGTTGCTGCTTCATCTTCGTGGCAATCACCGGGTTCCAAGCGGGCAACAATAACCTCATTCAAACCGGCACGCGCCAGCAGGTCGATGTGTTCAGCCGTCAGTACGATTCCCTTGCGCAGTTTTTGATCTTCTGCCTTGACCGAGTGCGCCAGTATCGCACCGCTGGCTTCAGATAAGGAAACCGGTCCGAACTTCACGCCTTGCCTCGCAAGACAGCGGTCATCTGGGCGAGAATGGCGACCGCTATTTCCGAAGGGCTGGCCGCGCCAACGTCGAGTCCAACTGGGCCGTGTATGCGCCCAATCTGAGCATCGGAGAACCCGGCTTGCTTCATCCGATCTACACGTTTGGCATGTGTGCGCGTCGATCCAAGCGCGCCGATGTAAAACACACCGGCCTCCAGCGCAGCCTGTAGTGCCGGGTCATCAAGCTTAGGGTCGTGTGTCAGCAACACGAGGGCCGTACGCGAATCGAGCCCCAGTTTGATCACGGCCTCATCGGGCCAATCTGTCAGGATGGTTTCTCCGGGAAAGCGAGCATCCGATGCAAAAGCCTCTCGCGGGTCGACGATCGCAGGGTCATACCCCGCGATCCGCGCCATCGGCACCAGCGCCTGAGCGATGTGAACTGCCCCCACCACAATCAACCGCAGCGGCGGGTTGTGGACGGCAACAAATGTCTGCCCGTCCTCTTCAAACCCAGACCGGTCCATCCGCAACCGTTCAGCATATGCGTTACGGCGCAAGGCACGGTGGCCGGTTTCGACATTCACTTCGTAAGCCAAAGGTTCGCGCCGCGCGCGCGCTGCAACCAGTTCGGCCAACATCGGTTCTGGCAGGACTTGTCCGACAGGTTCGACTAAAACCCGAATAGTGCCGCCACAAGCCAATCCGACCGCAAAGGCATCCTCGTCGCTGACGCCAAACTCCAGCAACCGTGCCTCACCTTCCTCAATGGCTTCCAGTGCCTCAACGATCACCGCCCCTTCGACGCACCCGCCAGAGACCGAACCCTCGATCTGCCCATCACCTGCGATGACCAACTGCGCACCGACGCGGCGTGGCGCGCTGCCCCAGGTTTCGACCACCGTGGCAAGGGCTGCCTTCTTGCCCGCGCGATGCCACTTCAGAGCAGTTTCCGAGCTGTTGTCGAATCGTTCCATTGAGACCTCCGGCCTTGTTCCGGTTCAACATAGTTAGCTTTGCAGCAATGAAAAGCGGTCAGCAGGTAGAGTTTCCGGCGCTAAAGAGCCGATTTCACGATCACATTCACAAAGTATTGATCGATACAGCACCACCCTCTAACTTGCTTGTATCACCGGACCCGAAACGGTGCATTCCCCTTCATATTCCAAAGCGGAGACAATGAGTTGAAACGCATTCTTACACTCGCGGCGGCAATCGGTCTGGCGACGGCCAGTACCGGTTGGGCAGAAACATTTCTGAGATATGGCGAAGTCGAAGGCTGGAAGGTCTTTATCGATCAGGAAAAGAAGTCCTGCCTGATCGAAGCCGTTGATGATTCCGAAAACGTGGTTCAGATGGGCCTGACCGAAGATCGCGGTGTGGGCTACGTCGGCGTTTTCACGAAGGCCAAAACCAACATCAAAGCCGGTGAGAAAGAAGCCGTGGCCATTCTGATCGGTGACAACATCTATGTCGGCGAAGCCACTGGCATGAAAGGCAATATCACTAAGGGCTATTCCGGCGGTTACGTCCTGTCGGACGATCCGCAGTTCGCCGATGATCTGGCCAAGAAGAAGGTCATGGTGGTGTTTCCCGAGAAAGAGTTTGCCTTCACCGTCGACCTCACCGGCACCTACAAGGCCATGGAAATGGCGCGGAAGTGCAACGAAGAACAGCTCTCATAATCAACCTTCGGAAAGCGCGGCCATCAGCCGTGCTTTCTGCCCCTGATCGTCGGGCTCAGAGATCACATTGGCGAGATCTTCCAACGAGGCGATCGAATGCCCGGCGCGGAAACTGTCGACATGGGGCAGCATGGTTCTGACCCCCTGCGCCTTGGGGGCAAACCCATCCCAGCGCAGCAACGGGTTCAGCCAGATCAATCGCTTTGAGGACAGGTGGAGACGCTCGATTTCTTTCTCCAGCTGTTCGGGCGCGCCACGTTCCAGACCATCAGTGATCAGCAGGACAACCGCGCCCTGCCCCATCACCCGGCGGGACCAGTCGCGATTAAACTGATGCAGACACTCCCCAATCCTTGTGCCACCTTCCCAGTCCTGCGCCTCGGCCCCGGCAGAGGCCAGTGCCGTATCGACGTCGCGCTGATGCAGGTGCCGGGTGATATTGGTGAGGCGCGTACCGAAGGTAAAGGCATGCACCTTTGCCCAGCCCGCCCCCTTGGCATTAGAAACCGTGTGCAGGAAATGCAGGATGATGCGGCTGTATTGGCTCATTGACCCAGAGATATCGCACAACGCCACAAGGTTCGGCCAACGTGGTTTGGGCTTGCGCAACGCGATCTCATGCAACTCTCCACCCTGACGCATGGCCAGGCGCAGCGTGCGCGCGCGGTCGAGCCGATGCCCCAGATGGCTGGCCTGCGCCCGGCGCGATGCGATGGGTTTGACCGGTAAGGTCAACCGCGCCAGCAAGCGCTTGGCTTGTGCCATTTCTTCGGTACTCATCTGTTCGAAATCAAGGTTACGCAGCCGTTCCTCGGACGAGGCTGTCTGGGTCGCATCAATCTCGATTTCTGTCTCGCCCTCCTGCTCGGGCAATTCGGGCTGATCCCGTTCGACCCCCTCAAGCAAGGCCTCGGCGGCGCGTTTTTCGCCAGCATCCGCCTTGCGTTCCTCCTGCACGCCACGAATGGCGGGCAGCATCATGGCCATCATATGCTCCATATAACGCGGGTCACGCCAATAGAGGCGGAAGACCTGCGCGAAGACCGTGCGATGTTCGGGCCGGTTCACGAAACAGGCGTGTAGGGTCCAATAGAAATCCTGTTTCTTGGTGAACCCAGCAGCCTCGACGGCACGGATCGCATCCACCACGCGGCCCGTACCAATCGGAAGACCCGCCTTGCGCAGGGCGCGGGCAAAATGGGTGATGTTCTGCGCCAGCTTGGGGTTGTCGGGGATATCGAGCGGGAGTTGTTCGGCCATTGTCAGGATTGGTTGCGATACCAGAAAAAAACAAGCGACGCGATTATGGTAGCGGAAACCGGGAATACTAGATGCCAGAAATAGCAGTAGAACACAGCAAATCGTCCGAAGTCGCGCAAACTCTTCCGAAAGTCTGGTATGTATCCCGCCAAGCTATCAAAAGCTCCACGAACACGACTCAAATTGGATGGGTCGGTGGGATCATATTCGTACAGCCGGTCAAGATCCCGACCAAATGCCTCAAGCCTCGACTTCGATGTTGTATCAGCAATGTATTGAAGACCTACAACCTTTCTGCCTGCAACGTTCCACCCTTTGAATGACTGCATGTCACCATACCATTGGATCGTATGAGCGACACAGGAGAACACAGCAAAGATCACTAGCGCACTTCCCAGACGCTCAGGCACAAAGATCAACGGACCAATTTGCCCGGTGGTTAACGCTATCCAATCTGAAACATAAGCAAACAGAAACACCGAAGAAAACCAGCAAGCACGACCGGTGGTTCTCGTTGCCCTTGAGATAGCTTGATCACCCAAAAAATTCATGAATTAACTAATTCTGCCTTGGCTTCATCCAAAATACGTTTGGCCTCAGAGCCTTGCAGTTTCTGGATGTCGTCCTGGTATTTCAGGATCGCGCCCAGCGTGTCTCCGATCACTTCGGGGCTCAGGTTGATCACGTCGAGCGCAAGCAAGCATTTGGCCCAGTCGATGGTTTCCGCCACGCCCGGCTTCTTGAACAGGTCCTCGGTGCGCAAACGCTGGACGAAAGCAACAACCTCCCGGCTCAGCGCCTCGGCCGCTTCGGGGGCGCGGGCGTGCAGGATTTCGATCTCGCGGTCGAAATCAGGGTAGTCGACCCAGTGATAGAGGCATCGGCGTTTCAGGGCGTCATGAACCTCGCGTGTGCGGTTCGAGGTCAGGATGACGATGGGCGGTTCCGGCGCTTTGACAGTGCCCAGCTCCGGGATGGTCACCTGAAAATCGCTGAGAGCTTCGAGAAGGAAGGCCTCGAACGGTTCATCGGTGCGGTCTAATTCATCGATCAGAAGGACCGGCGCGCCGTTCTCATCCGGGCGCATCGCTTGCAGCAAGGGGCGTTCGATCAGGTAGTCTTCCGAGAAGAGTTCGGTCTGCAATGCCGCTCGGTCGGCCCCACCCGAAGCCTCGGCGGTACGGATCGCCACCATCTGCGCCGGAAAGTTCCATTCGTAGACGGCCGAGGATGCATCGAGACCCTCATAGCATTGCAACCGGATCAGACGGCGGTTCAGGCCAGCGGCAAGCGCCTTGGCAATCTCGGTCTTGCCAACGCCTGCCTCGCCCTCAAGAAACAGGGGACGTCCGAGTTTCAGCGACAGGAAGACGACCGTCGCCAGAGCGCGCCCACAAACATAACCCTGGGCGCTGAGTGTTTCCTGCACGGCATCGATGGAATTTGGTTGCGGCATGTGATCCCCTCAATCGCTGCGCCCAACAGGTCATGGTAGCGTGCGCGCGTCAAGACCAAGGCTTTTCCGGGATTTACGACGATCTGATCGGTTGACAAGGCTTTTCCCTCTGAACCGGCTGTGCTAGCCGGGGGCCATGACCGATACGCTCACGATCCGCCGCCCCGACGACTGGCATCTGCACCTGCGCGATGGCGCGATGTTGCAGGCCGTCCTGCCCGAAACCGCGCGTCATTTTGCCCGTGCGATCATCATGCCAAACCTCGTGCCGCCTGTCGTGCGCGGCGACCACGCTGCCTCCTATCGCGACCGTATCATGGCCGCCCTGCCCGATGGCATGACGTTTGAGCCGCTGATGACGCTGTATCTGACCGAGGACACGGATGCCGACGATGTAGCAGCCGCCCATGCCAGCGGGCTGATCAAGGCGGTCAAGCTGTATCCGGCGGGTGCGACGACCAACTCTGCCTCGGGTGTGCGCGATTTCGACAAGGTGCGCCCGGTGCTGGAGAAGATGGCCGAAATCGGTTTGCCTCTTTGCGTACATGGCGAGGTCACCGATTCCGAGATCGACATCTTCGATCGTGAGGCCGTATTTATCGATCGAATTCTTGATCCGATCCGTAAGGCAACGCCGGGACTGCGTGTCGTGATGGAGCATATCACCACCGCGAACGGCGTGGATTATGTCAAAGCCAATGACACTGATCTGGGCGCAACGATCACCGCGCATCACCTGATCATCAACCGCAACCATATCTTGGTGGGCGGCATCAAACCCCATTACTACTGCCTGCCAGTTGCCAAACGTGAGGAACACCGGCTGGCTCTGCTGGCTGCGGCCACCTCGGGCGATGCGCGGTATTTCCTTGGCACGGACAGTGCTCCCCACACGGATGACAACAAGGAAATGGCCTGTGGCTGTGCCGGGTGCTTTACGGCCACCAACACCATGTCACTGGTGGCAGAGATGTTTGATCGCGAAGGCGCGCTGGACAAGCTGGAAGGCTTTGTTTCCCTGAATGGCCCTGCGTTCTATGGCCTGCCGGTGAACGAAGAGACCATCACTCTGAAAAAAGGCGAACCGGTTGCGTATCCATCCAAGATCGAAACGGGCGACGGGCCTGTGACCGTATTCGATCCGGGCTTTCCGCTGCATTGGCGCGTTGCCTAATAGGATAGCCTGTCTGCCAAATCCGCTGCGCGCCCGCCGGTGCGCAGCATGGACCAGATAGCATCAACTTCGTCTCCGCCAATCAGTTTAGCAGCCTTGCCCCGCACACGATCTTCCCGATCCGAAAGTGACATCGGGGCCAGCAGATCATGGCTTGCCTCCAGCCGCGCACCATCGCGGCGCAGCAGCGACAGGTGGGCTTGCGTTTCGGATAGACTCTCATCCGCCTCAACGGTGATCCGATCTCGCAGGGATTGCAGACGCGGGTCGGCGCATATTTTGTCAGAATAGCTGCCCGGTAATGCGGTGTCATAGCCAAGCGATTGCATCGCCAGAACAGTGCGATACGAGAACTTCGCCCCAAGCCCCGTCGAAGGTTCCAACTGATTGCAGACGCTCATCCAGCGGGGGTGAGTTTTGACCTTGATTTCCGCAACCTCAGGCTCGGCGATATCAAGATCAAGCGCTGCCTCAAGGGCCGCGTGCAGACCATGGCAACAAGCGTGGAACTTATGGCTGACGGTCTCAAACAGCCATTCATCACCCAATCCCTGCAGCGCACTGTCGGCATCGTCTGTACCCAGATGCGTGGCACCGAAACCGTATGCCCCTCCGAGAGCATCGGCATTAGGTAGAAATCCGTTTCGAATCAACAGCGCCGCTTCCACCCCGTTCGATGCGGCGATACCTGCGTTGTAAGGTTTGCCCATGGTTCCAAATTGCGCTTTTAGACCAGACGCACGTGTCGCGGTCAGACCAATAAGCGCAGACATCTGTGCCGCATCGAACCCCATGATACGCCCGGCTGCGACAGCAGCCCCGAACGCACCGGCAGTTGCGGTCTGGTGATATCCGGCCTGATAATGCGCGCGCCCCAGCCATAACCCGATCCGGATCGAAGTTTCCATACCGATCAGGGCAGCCTCAAGGAAGTCGACCAGAGGGCGATCCTCCCACGCCGCAATAGCCAGCGCTGCGGGGACAACAGCCACCGAGGGGTGGCCGATATGGGCGAAATGGGTGTCGTCATAGTCCAGCGCGTGGGAAATGGTGCCGTTCACCAGCGCAGCCGCACGTAAAGGTGCGGCGCCTCCACCGAATAATCGGGCCTGTTCCATGCCGCCCTCAGACAGGACCATCTGCCGTACAATCCGCGACACCGGCTCCTCTGCCCCCGCGCGCCCGACAGCAAGCCAATCCAAAACGGACAAAGAGGTCACGATGCGTGCTTGCTTCGTGGTTGAAACGGGGCCTGCAGCAAATTCAGCAAGCGTAGAAGTCAGGATGCTCATGCAGCGCAGTCTAGCGCGCACTGCCCGGTCGTAAAGCCTCAGCCGTAGAGGTCCGCCGCGCGCTGTTCGAAGGCACGCACAATCCGGTGCATCGCCTCGTTGAATACGACACCAATAATGCCTTGCAGCACCGCGTTCTTGAATTCGAAATCAACGTGGAACGAGACGTTGCATCCCTCATCCGTATCTTCGAACTCCCAATCCGAACGCATGTATCTGAAGGGTCCATCCAGATATTCGGTATCAATCCGTTTATGCGCATCGAACAGCGTGACCCGGCTGCCAAAACGTTCGCGGAACACTTTGAACGAGATGACCAGATCAGCCTCCATCACCTTGCCGTCCCCTGCAGCATAGGTGCGGCGGATACGGGCTGCGGCGCACCAAGGAAGAAACTCCGGGTATTTCGCCACATCCGCGACCAGATCATACATCTGCTGGGCGGTGTAAGGCAGCGGTCGGGTTTCAGAGTGTGTTGGCATGATATCCGGGATTCACTGGTGACAATGGCGCGTGATTTCGTATGTTGCGCGCCAAAGATCAAGGGGGCAGCGATGAGTGACCGCGCATATGTGATAGATGAGATGATCTCGGCCAAGGCCATTGCCGCGCGGATCGAGGCATTGTGCCGCGAAATCACAGAGGAATTCGGCGGCACCGACAAGCTGATTGTCGTGGGACTGCTTCGCGGCAGCTTCGTTTTCATCGCGGACCTTGTGCGCGAGCTTGATCTGCCAATCGAGGTCGATTTTCTTGAGGCATCTTCTTACGGAGACTCGATGGAGAGCAGCCGGGAGGTCCGTATTCTCAAAGATTTGCGTGGCGCTATTGAAGGGCGCGATGTGCTGGTGGTCGAGGATATCGTCGATACCGGCCACACGCTGAACCACGTCACCAAGCTGCTGCTAAGCCGCAAGCCCGCGCGGTTGAAATCCATAGCATTGTTGGACAAACCCAGCCGGCGCGAAGTTGATTTCCGTTCAGATTGGATCGGGTTCGAAATTCCGGATGAATTTGTTGTGGGCTACGGTATCGATTACGCCCAACGCAACCGTAACCTGCCCTTTATCGGCAAGGTTCGGTTCGTCGAATAGCGCCAGAAATGAACTTGCGCCATTTCCTTCGCATGACCTTATGGGCGCGCAATCCGCCGTCCGAGCGCCGCGTGATACTGGTTTTTGGTATCATTTTGGTATGCATGTTAATCGCAGGCATAGAATTTATGGGCTGGTGGCCGGATTGGGCGGGCAGCGAGCCGAGAAAACTCAGGCCGTAAGGGTACGCTCAATCGCAGCCAGGAAAATGCCGGTGCCTATCGGGATCAGCGCATCAGGAAAATCATAGTCGGGATTGTGCAATTGCGGATGATCCCGTCCTGCACCCAACCAGAACATTGCCGATTTCGCGTCTTTGCCGAACTGGCCGAAATCTTCGGAAAACCGTTGGGGTTCTTTGACCAGCCTGTGCCACACGCCTTGGGCATCACAAGCATCCGACAGGATCTGAGCGGCCTCTTCGTCGTTCGTGCAAGCCTCAAAAACGTCGTCGTATGTGATATCAACCCTTAGTCTTTCGGCCTGTGCTGCGGATTCGACCAATGCCTCGGCCTCTTCGATCAAACGCTCCATCCGTGCATCCGATACCGCGCGCAATGTTACCCACAGCTCGGCATATCCCGGAGCGACGCCAAAAGCGGGCTCTCCTAGTTGCGCATGGGTAACGGTGGTCAGCGCATAGTCAGCATCCAGCGCGCCACCCTGCCCAAGCCGAGCCAGCGCGGGCATTAACTCCGAGATCGCCAGTGCCGGAGACACCCCATCCTGCGGCGCTGCAGCATGGGACGTTTTTCCAGTCAGTGCAATCCGCATCCCGCGCGATGCGCAGTTGGTCGGACCGCTGCAGATCTCAACCGCTCCGTGATCAAGTCCCGGAAGATTGTGCAGCGAGAACACGTAATCCGGGGCGATGCCATTAAATTTCGGATCGCAGCGAAAGGCTTTAGCCCCCTTCCCGGTTTCCTCGGCTGGCTGAAAGATCAGCACCACCCGGCCTTGCGATGTGCGTTTCTCACCCAGCATGAAGGCGACGCCAAGGACCATCGCCATATGGCCGTCATGACCGCATAGATGCCCCTTACCGGGGTATTGCGATGCATACGGTATTTCCGAGACTTCCTGGATAGGAAGGCCGTCCAGCTCGCAACGAATACCGATGGTTGGTCCGGGTTTGCCACTGTCATAAACCGCTGCGACCCCGTAGCCGCCGATATCAGTTAAGACCGTGTCGGGATCGCACGCCTGCAACAAGTTCGCGATGCTCGCAGCTGTACCGCGCTCGTCACCCGAAATCTCTGGCACCTGATGCAACTCATGGCGCTTTTCGATAAGCCAGCTCTGAAGCTCAGGATTCACACCTGCCCCAGTTTTTTCTGGCGCGCCTCGCGCAAGCGGGCAAAATCATCCCCTGCATGATAAGAGGACCGTGTCAGAGGCGTTGCTGATACCATCAGGAATCCCTTGCCATAGGCCGCCTTTTCATACGATGCAAACTCTTCCGGTGTGACGAAACGATCAATACCGTGATGCTTCGGAGTCGGCTGTAGATACTGACCAATTGTCAGGAAATCGATATCTGCTGCGCGCATGTCATCCATGACCTGACGCACCTGCTGCTCGTCTTCACCCAATCCGACCATAATACCCGACTTGGTGAAGATCGACGGATCCATTTCCTTCACACGCTGCAACAGACGCAGAGAGTGGAAATAACGCGCGCCCGGGCGCACCTGCGGATAAAGCCCCGGAACCGTTTCGAGATTGTGGTTGAACACATCCGGCTTGGCTTCAACCACGATTTCCAGAACGGAAGGATCACATTTGAGGAAATCCGGCGTCAGGATTTCAATCGTGGTCTTGGGCGAACGGTGGCGTACCGCGCGAATGGTCTGCGCGAAATGCTCAGCCCCGCCATCTTCCAGATCATCGCGATCGACCGAGGTGATCACCACATGGTTCAACCCCAGTTTCTGCACCGCATGGGCGACACGTCCGGGTTCGAACGCATCCAGCTCATCCGGTCGGCCGGTGGCAATGTTGCAGAAGGTACAACCGCGGGTACAGATCTCGCCCATGATCATCATGGTGGCGTGACCCTGGCTCCAGCACTCACCAACATTCGGGCAACCAGCTTCTTCGCAGACGGTCACCAGATTGTTGTCACGCATGATCTTATGGGTTTCGGCATACCCTTCGCCGCCCGGAGCCTTGACGCGAATCCATTTCGGTTTGCGCGGGGCCGCATTGTCAGGCCGATGCGCCTTTTCCGGGTGTCTTTGCTCGGGAATTTTCAGATCACGCACAACGGGCTTTCCTGACTTTGGGTCAATTCACTTCGCGCTTAACATAAACCGACTACAGGGGTTAGGCCAGTGACGCATAGCCGCTATGCGCCTCAACTATGCAACCGCAGAAACATAGACACAACTTACAGATTTTCATGTTTATTTTCAATGGTCGTGACTGGGGCTTAGATATTTTGCAACTGCAGTATATCTATTGTTGAAGCTGATTTAGAATCGTTTTAACCCTCGCATCAAACATATGTGAATCACAGGAGTTTGATGATGAAAACCGGTGCAAAACTGCCTGAAGTGACCTTCCACACGCGCGTTCGCGACGACTCGATCGAAGGCCCGAACCCGTTCCGTTGGGAAGATAAAACCACCGCTGATTATTTCGCAGGTAAGCGCGTCATCCTGTTTTCGCTGCCGGGTGCGTTCACGCCGACCTGCTCGACCTATCAGCTGCCAGGTTTTGAAAACGGCTTCTCGGATTTCACTGATAAAGGGATCGATGCAATCTATTGCATGTCCGTGAATGACAGCTTTGTCATGAACAAATGGGCAGCGGATCAGGGCCTGCAGAATGTTGATGTGATCCCGGATGGTTCGGGTGAGTTCACCCGGAAAATGGGCATGCTGGTCGACAAAGACAATCTGGGTTTCGGCATGCGCTCGTGGCGCTATGCGGCCATCGTCAACGATGGCGTGGTCGAAGCATGGTTCGAAGAGCCCGGCCTGATGGATAACTGCCCCGAGGATCCTTATGGCGTGTCATCGCCCGAAAACCTGATGAAGCATCTGGATGAAGTGCGCGAGCCCGCGCTGGCCTGATCAGATGTGATTACATGACAAGGCCCGCCGTTCGGCGGGCCTTTTTTGATCAGGTGCGGGTTTGCGCGACGACGTCTTCTCCGACCTGCCGGATCACCTCGGACAGGCGATCGAACCACCCCTCGCCTCCGGTCGAAGAACGCCGCACTAGGCCAATCGTTCGCGCCGGTTGAGGGGTCGCAAAGCGCAGCAAACGCAAGCCCGGCACCGCGTCGGCCTCTGCCCTGGCTGCCAGTTCCGGCATCAGGGTCAAGCCAAAGCCCTCAGCCACCAGTCGCGACAGAGTGGCCAATGACGAGGCTCCCATATTGATCTGCCCGCTGGCCCGATCCTGACCACAAACCTCAAGCGCTTGATCGGTCAGACAATGCCCGTCCTCAAGCAACATCAATTGTGCCGCTTGTAGATCCAGAGGACGCAGGGCCTCGGGGCTAATAGTCAGTCGATTGAGGCGCGACTGACTGCCCGCCAGCAGGAAACGATCTTCGAACAAGGGTTCTTCGTGCAAAGCGGTCCCGCCTGTGGGCAGCGCCAACACCGCCGCATCGATTTCACCCCCGCGCAGCATCGCAAGCAAGCGTTCGGTCCGGGCCTCACGTATTCTGACACGCAACGAAACATCACCAGAGCGCAACCCTGCCAATACCCCTGGCAACAAATAGGGCGCGACGGTTGGAATGATGCCAATCGACAAGGACCGGTGCCCGCCGGAATGGTCACGCGCGAACCGGTCCAACCGATCAGCGGCTATAAGCACCTGATCGGCATGATCCAGAACATCTCTGCCCAAAGGCGTTAGCAGAATGTCACGGGCCTGCCGTTCAAACAGAGGGCCACCCATCGCTTCCTCTAACGCTTTGATCTGAACTGACAGCGCCGGCTGAGAGACATGACAAACCTGTGCCGCACGGCCAAAGTTTCGCTGCTCGGCAACGGCGCGGAAATACTGCAACTGGCGAAATGTAAAATTCATAATCTTGGATTATCACTTTCCGCCAGAACCACAATATCTATATATCAACCGATCATGCGGTCACGTTCAGTCTGCTCTTCATAATGCCGCTTGAGCCGCTGCAGGGCGATGCGCAGTACAATCTTGCCCGACCGCGCCGACCAGCCCATGCGCTTTTCTGCGAGCTCTAACCCCTCAAGATAACAGCAGCAACGCAGTGTAACATCGCTGAGCCCCGGCCCCAGGTCCGACAAAGCACGCGCCACACGATCGCGCGCACCGGACGACCCCCGTCCGATAGGCGCATCCACGGTGAAATCTCCTCGGCCACCACCGGTCAGGAAACGATCCCAGTTCTGCGTGACCTGAGGCCCGATTTGCGCAAGTTCGAAATCCTCGCGCAAGCGTTCACCTGCACCGACGAGTGTTTCATCAAGAAACGGCTTTCCGTCCCGGTCCCGTCGACGCGCAAGGGCGATCAACGGGCTTTCGGTCGTGCTATAGCGGGCTCGTGCCGACGCCTTGGGCTGAAATTTCGCTCCCGCTCCAACGGTCTTAAACGGAGCTTGCGCTTCGGCCATGCCGAACTCACTCTGCGCGCGGGCACGATTTTCGGAATCGGCCAGCAGATGGCTCAGCGCCGAGCGGCCCGACGTTGTAATCCGGTACCGTGAAATTCGCCCCGGATTGTCGCATGATATCCAATCTTTCAACGCCAGGGCTTGCGCGATCTTGCAGTCAACGACAGCTGTTCGGGTCGTTCCACAATCCCCACTATCGCGCACTACAATCGCCTTATCCATATTCTCTGCCGCGGCCAGCACCGCACCAGATTCACATAGTCGGCGCAGCACCCGCAGCGCTTCGCGTTCGAACGCATCATCTTTTGGCTCATCAGATGGATAATCGGGGGCAGGATACCGGGCCGAGGCCTCTTTCATAGGGGCGAAATGGGTCTGCGCCAATGATCGCAACGCAGCATCGACCAGCGGGTCGTCACGGCGCATCTCAACACGGCGAATTTGTCTCAAGATGGTCGACGCATGGCATCCCGCCGCCCGGGCGATATCCCGAATGGACCGGCCCGACTCGGTATGGTCAAGATATCGTTGCGCCCCTTCAGGGACCCAGGTCGGTACGTTGAAAGCCACGCTGTTTTCCATAGTTCAATGCCCTCGTCGACAAAACAAACTGACAGTTTTCGCCGTCGGATTCTTAGTTAACCAAATCTAACTAGAGTCGCTTTCGTTACTCGTTCGTTAATCACAGACGGCACGGAGCAGAATTGATTCAAAAAGATAAACAGTCATGAAACCATCGTTCGGAGGGAGCTTAAACAAGGCAACACCCGCTTAAGTTGTGCGACATCTTTGGCGTCAGAACAAAAACGAAGGAACGCTGCCGTGCAGGACCTGATGACCATGATCGCCACACTCCGCCGCCCACGCTTGCTAAGCCGAGCCGCGAAAATCGGAGCAAAGGACTATAATCGAGACCGGCACTTGCAACGCGTTTTGGGCTATGGGTCGATACCCAGCACAGGGTCGGCGTTGATCCGCCTCATGGAATTGGAGCGGGAGCTTGATCTGCAAAGGCAGGAAGATGACGCAGCCTATTCTCTGGTGCGTCATCTGGATATTTTGATCGCTCTGATCGGCGAGGCACAGCTGTATCAGGCCAGCCGTGCCACGCGGTATCAGTGATCAGGTGAAGGCATCCGGCATGGACGCCTTTTTCTCAGCGACATAGGCATCAAGCGCGGCCTTCACATCGGGATCGAGCTGCGGCTGCTGGTAATTGGCCAACAGATGCTCGACCCGTGCCGAGGCAAGCGTCCGTGTATCGCGGGCGCCCTCTTCTTCCCAGGTCTCGAACGGCTTGTAATCCAGCAGATCGGTCTTCCAGAACGCCTCTTTGAAGTTCGCTTGTGTATGCGCGCAGCCCAGATAGTGGCCACCGGGTCCGACCTCTTGGATCGCATCCATAGCCTGCGCATTTTCGTCATAGGCCACACCTTTGGCCAGACCGTGCAAGACACCCAGTTGGTCGGCATCCATGACGAATTTCTCAAAATCCGCCACCAGACCACCTTCAAGCCAACCGCAAGAGTGCAGCATGAAGTTCACGCCCGACATCAGACCCATGTTCAGCGAATTCGCGGTCTCATACGCGGCCTGCGCGTCCGGCAATTTCGAGCCGCAGAAAGAACCGGCCGAGCGATAGGGCAGTCCCAGTCGCCGCGCCAATTGGCCTGCACCATAGGTCACGTGCGAGGCTTCGGGAGTCCCGAAGGTCGGCGCGCCCGAGTTCATGTCGATCGACGATACAAACGCACCGAAGATCACCGGAGCACCCGGGCGGATGATCTGGCTATAAGCCACACCAGCCATGACCTCGGCCAGCACCTGCGTCAGGGTCCCGGCCACCGAAACCGGCGCCATCGCACCGCCCACGATAAAGGGCGAGATGATGCAGGCCTGATTGTTCTTCGCATAAACCTCCAGCGAGCCCATCATCACATCGTCGAACGTCATCGGCGAGTTGATGTTGGTCAGCGAGGTCATCACCGTGTTGTTCTGCACGAATTCCTTACCGAAAAGAATCTCGCACATCTCAACCGAATCCTGTGCCCGGCTGGGATCGGTGACCGAGCCCATGAACGGCTTGTCCGACAGGGTCATATGCGCCATCAACATGTCCAGATGGCGCTTGTTCACCGGGATATCGGTCGGCTCGCACACCGTGCCGCCCGAATGGTGCAGCCATTTGGACATATAGGCGAGTTTCACGAATTTGTTGAAATCGTCCATGGTCGCATAGCGGCGACCGCCTTGCGCATCGCGCACGAACGGAGGGCCATAGACCGGGGCCAGAACCATATTGCGACCGCCAATGACCACCGATTTCTCGGGGTTGCGGGCGTGCTGGGTGAACTCGCTGGGGGCGGTCTTGATCAATTCGCGCGCCAGACCGCGCGGCAGTCGCACACGCTCTCCCTCGACATCGGCACCGGCATCTTTCCAACGTTCCAGCGCAGCCGGATTGTCGACAAAGTTGACCCCAACTTCGGCCAATATGGTCTCTGCGTTGGCTTCGATGATCTGCAACGCTTCTTCGTTGAGAACCTCGAAATTGGGAATGTTGCGTTCGATGTATTTCGCGGTTTCGATCTTGACCGCCGTGCGCTCAGCCCGACGGGCGGCACCACCGCCACCCCGTGCCCTGCGCCGGGTGTTTGCCTCTGCCATTGAGAAAATCCCGTGATTGGTTGGTTTGGTAAATTAGTTACATGAACGGCAATCACCGCCGCAGGTAGTTTACGGCGCAATAGGGGTAAAAGCGACATGAACCGCCGCTGATCGCGGCCCTGCTGAGTTTGGCCCCTACGTCACTTTTTTCTGCATCACGACCGAGTTTCCCGAGGTTTGGACCTCATGCCAGCCCAGATGCGTATACATCGCACGCGTCGCATGCATCAGCCGATGGGTCCGCAAACGGAGAATCGAAATCCCCGCCTCAGCCGCCCTGAGTTCCGCGACCGCAAGCAGCTGTCGCGCGACGCCCTTGCCCTGCGCCTCTGGCGAAACGGCAAGGTTAAAAATCATCATCGCATCCGCCTGCTGATCAAAGACAATGACGCCCAAAAGACGCCCAGCTTCTTCAGCAACAACAACCTGATGCGCCGCAATTTCTTCGGCGACCCCGCTCGTTACATCGGGCAGATCGGTGATGTCACGCATTGCCGGTGCATAGGCGTCTGCGATACAGGCCCGTATCGCTTTGGCGTCGCCGTCTTCGGCAGTCCTGAGCTTTAGGGTCGTCATATGTCAGCCTCCTTGCTCAATTGACGTCATTGCGCTTGCACAAGCAAGGCTTGCGACCTAATAGCCAGTCATGACCCAAGACACCCACGACCGCCTTCTGATCATCGACTTCGGCAGCCAGGTAACCCAGCTGATCGCCCGTCGCCTGCGCGAGCTGAACGTCTATTGCGAAATCCACCCTTATCAAAGCGTGACGATGGACTTTGTCCGGGAAATGGCCCCCAAGGCCGTGATCTTCTCGGGCGGGCCGGACAGTGTCACGCGCGAAGGATCGCCCCGCGCCCCGCAAGAGATCTTTGATTACGGCGTTCCGATCCTGGGCATCTGCTATGGCCAGCAGGTGATGATGCACCAGTTGGGCGGCAAGGTCGAAAGCGGACATGGCACCGCCGAATTTGGCCGCGCCTTCGTGACCCCGCAAAGCAAGCTCGATATCCTTGATGGTTGGTTCGCGGACGGCGATGAGCAGGTCTGGATGAGCCATGGCGACCATGTCAGCGAAATCGCCCCGGGCTTTGAGGTGTTTGGCACCTCACCGAACGCCCCCTTTGCGATCACCGCCGATCCCGCGCGTCATTTCTATGCCGTGCAGTTTCACCCCGAAGTGCATCACACACCCAAGGGCGCCAAACTATATGAGAACTTTGTCAAACTGGCAGGGTTCACCGGCGACTGGACCATGGGCGCCTATCGCGAAGAGATGATCCGCAAAATTCGCGAGCAGGTCGGGGACAAGAAAGTTATTTGTGGCCTTTCGGGCGGCGTCGACAGCTCGGTCGCGGCGATCCTGATCCACGAGGCGATTGGCGATCAGCTGACCTGCGTGTTTGTCGACCATGGCCTGCTGCGCAAGAACGAGGCCGCCGAGGTCGTTGGCATGTTCCGCGACAACTATAATATCCAGTTGATCCATGCAGATGAAAGCGACCTGTTCCTGGGCGAGTTGGACGGGCAAAGCGACCCGGAAACCAAGCGCAAGATCATCGGCAAACTGTTCATAGACGTGTTCCAGAAACATGCCGATACCATCGACGGTGCCGAGTTTCTGGCGCAGGGCACACTGTACCCCGACGTCATCGAATCTGTCTCGTTCTCGGGCGGTCCTTCGGTAACCATCAAGTCCCACCACAATGTCGGCGGCCTGCCTGAAAAGATGGGCCTCAAACTGGTTGAACCACTGCGCGAACTGTTCAAGGACGAAGTGCGCGCCCTGGGCCGTGAACTGGGCCTGCCGCAAAGCTTTATCGGTCGCCACCCCTTCCCCGGACCCGGCCTGGCCATCCGCTGCCCAGGCGAAATCACGCGCGAAAAGCTTGAGATTCTGCGCGAGGCGGATGCGATCTATATCGACCAGATTCGCAAGCACGGCCTGTATGACGAGATCTGGCAGGCCTTCGTGGCCATCCTGCCCGTGCGCACCGTCGGCGTGATGGGCGACGGGCGCACATATGACTATGCCTGCGCCCTGCGCGCGGTGACCTCGGTCGATGGCATGACGGCGGATTACTACTCGTTCAGCCACGAATTTCTGGGTGAGACCGCCACGCGCATCATCAACGAGGTCAAGGGCATCAACCGATGCACTTACGACATCACCTCAAAACCACCCGGAACCATCGAGTGGGAATGAGCGAAAAGCCGGGTCACAGCCCGGCTTTTTATTTTGCAATCCCGGACAAATCGCCCTTTAGTCAGCGTGTTATACCCCGAAACGGCATTTAAGCGATGGATGAGAGCAAAACGCAGATCGGCAAAGCCGCGCTCTGGATGACCGGGGCGATTGCCTCGTTTTCCTCCATGGCTGTGGCGGGCCGAGAACTAAGCCTGGTGCACGACACGTTCGAGATCATGTTCTACCGCAGTCTCGTCGGTATCTGCGTAGTTGCGCTGGTACTGAGCGTGACACGCAAGTGGCATCAGGTCACAACCAAACGTCTGGGGCTACATGGCGCACGAAACCTGCTGCATTTTATTGGACAGAACCTTTGGTTCTACGCCGTCGCTGTCATCCCCTTGGCGCAGGTCTTCGCCCTTGAATTCACAAACCCGATTTGGGTCATCCTGCTGTCCCCGTTGTTTTTAGGAGAACGCCTGACTGCCACGCGTGTGACAGCAGCGTTCATAGGGTTTGCAGGCATCCTCATCGTGGCACGACCGGGCGTGACCTCGATCAGCCCGGGCGTTATTGCAGCCGCCCTGTCTGCAATCTTCTTTGCCCTAACCAACATCTCGACCAAATCCCTGACGCGCATTGCCAGCATCGGCTGCATCATGTTCTGGCTGACAGTCATGCAGGCGGCGCTTGGCCTCATCGCCTCGGGGTTTGACGGTGACATTGCGCTGCCCTCGTTCAACACCGCCCCTTATCTGCTGCTGATCGGGTTGGCGGGATTGCTGGCGCATTACTGCATCACCAATGCATTGGCGATCGCTCCGGCGACGGTCGTCGTGCCATTCGATTTTGCCCGCCTCCCGACCATCGCGATTATAGGTATGATCCTCTATCAGGAGCCGCTGGATCACTGGACACTGCTGGGTGCTGTGGTGATATTCTCAGGCATCTTCCTGAATGTTTGGTCCGAGAATCGTGCCAATTTGGCAACACACGCTCACCGTGCCGACGCGGACTAACGCTCCGTCACCGGTTGACCTTATTTTAAGTATTAAGACAGTAACACCCGGTAACGAAGCCGGGTGTGCATGTGAGGGTGCATCTAACAGGCAAATGGACAGAGTTAGGGAGGAATAAATGAAAAAAGCGCTGTTCAAGGCGTGTGCGCTGTGTGTCGGGGCCACAGCTGTGCAAGCGGGCGGTCTTGACCGAAGCGGTCAGGGTGTCAACATTTTGTTCGAGGAAGGGTCCGTCGCCCAATTCCGACTTGGTTATACCAACCCAAGCGTAAGTGGCTCGATGGAGGACCGGATTACCGGCAGCCCGACATTCGGCGAAACCATCGATTCTGGTAATGTCGCAAACGACTTCTTTACACCGCATCTTGCCTATAAGACATCTCTGACTGAAAGACTCGACTTCGCTCTGGTCTACGACCAACCTTTTGGCGCCGATATCGACTACTCAGCAGATTATCCGCTGTCTCAGAACGTGCTGTCCGGCTTTCCTGGAGGAAGCACAGACGTGCTGCGAGCGAAGGCAGACACAGATGCTGTCACCGCGCTACTGCGGTACAAGTTGGACAGCGGATTCAGCGTAATCGGTGGCGTTCGGGCGCAGCGCTTGAAAGCAAGCGTTTCGGTACCGATCGCGGGCGCAGGCACCACGCCGCCGCAAGGCGGATACCGCGTCGAAACCGACGATGAAATCGACTTTGGATATGTTGTCGGCGTCGCTTGGGAACGACCTGACATAGCAGCCCGTGTAGCCTTGACCTATAACTCGAAGATCACACACGATCTGTCGCAAACCGAAGCGAACGATTTCATCAACGGATTCATTCCACCCGGAATTCCGACGATAGGTCGTACAAGCGCCGACTCGACAACCGAAGTCGTAACGCCTCAATCCGTCAACCTCGACTTTCAGACGGGCGTCGCCCCGAAAACGCTGCTGTTCGGGTCGGTCCGCTGGGTTGACTGGCCGCAGACAGTTTATGCTCCGCCGGTTTACGAAGGTCTGACCGGGATCAATCTGGTCGATTATGAAGAAGCCACGTGGACCTACTCGCTTGGCCTTGGCTACCAGTTCTCAGAACAGTTTTCAGGCGCAGTGACGTTGGGCTACGAAAGCTCGCAAGGTAACTCGGTTTCGAATTTGGGCCCGACAGACGGGTTCTGGAGCATCGGCCTAGGCGGCACCTACTCCTTCGAGAAAGCTCAACTTTCGGGCGGTGTACGCTATACGGATATCGGTGATGCGACCGCAAATGGAACCGGCCCGGACAACCGCGCGACCTTTACTGGCAACAGCGCCTGGAGCGTCGGCTTCCAGATCACATATTCTCTGGACTGATACAGCCAGAAAACCAACTGCAAAGCCCCGCCATTCGGCGGGGCTTTTTCGCATGTTTCGGGTCGATCACTTGTCAGAGAGATGCCAGAACAGGCCATGGCTATTCAGAAATCACTCTCTCCTCGCGCATGGGCCGAACTGATCCTACTCGGAGTAATCTGGGGCGGATCCTTTCTGTCGATCCGCATCGCGTTGGATACGATCCCATTCGTAACGTCCGTATTTCATCGTGTCTTCTGGGCTTCTCTTGCGCTTTGGATCGTCATCTGGTTGCAAAAGCAGACCATTCCCCGCGATCCACGCATCTGGGGCGCATTTCTGGTGATGGGAATTCTGAACAATGTGTTGCCCTTCTCTCTTATGGCCTGGGGCCAGCTTCATGTCGAAGTCGGGCTGACCTCAATTCTGAACGCCACGACAGCCGTCTTTGGTGTTCTGCTTGCCGCCCTTTTCTTTCGTGATGAACGCCTGACCAAGACACGCTTGCTGGGGGTCGTGCTGGGTTTTCTGGGCGTTTCAATTACAATCGGCCTCAATCAGTTTCATACCTTCAATCTGGGCAATCTTGGGCAACTGGCCATTTTGTTCGGCACATTTTCCTACGCCCTGGCCGCAGTCTGGGCCCGCAAGCAACTGGGCGATCTCTCTCCGCAGATCGCTGCCGCAGGAATGCTGACGACCTCAACCCTCATCATGCTGCCGGTCACGCTAATGGTAGACGGTGCCCCTACCCTTGCGCTCCCCGCGGTGACATGGATCGCCATCGCATATTACGCATTGGTGGCTACGGCGGGTGCCTATCTGCTTTACTATCGCGTGCTCCAACAAGGGGGCAGCGGCAATGTATTGCTGGTAACCTTGATCATCCCGCCGGTCTCAATCTTGCTTGGCGCTCTGGTCAGGGACGAGGCCCTGCCCACGCGCGCCTTCGTTGGTTTCGCTATCTTGGCACTAGGGCTGCTAATCCTCAGCCAATCCCGCAGACGCGATTGACGCCGCCAACCGCCCGATTTAGCTAATGCAAAACAAGGGACGGCGGATGATGATCTATAGCTCGGCAAAAGACTGGCGCGAAGCTGAACGGAAAAAAGTGCTGTTCTTCGGCATGTCCGGGCTGGGCAAATCCTATGTCTCGAACACTCTGCGTGAAGCCGGGGACTGGTTCCACTATTCCATCGATTATCGCATCGGCACCCGCTACATGGGCGAATACATCACCGACAATGCCAAAGCCGAAGCAATGAAGGTTCCATTTCTGCGTGAACTGCTGTTGTCAGACTCGATCTATATCGGATCGAATATCAGCTTTGAAAACCTGACGCCGGTATCGACCTATCTGGGCAAACCCGGCAACTCGGAACTGGGTGGCCTTGAAATCTCTGAATATCAGCAGCGACAGGAGCAATTCCGGCTGGCCGAGATCCACGCCCTGCTGGACACCAAGTACTTCATCGAACGCGCCAAACGCCTTTATCATTATCCGCACTTCATCTGCGATACCGGAGGCTCGATCTGCGAATGGGTCGAACCCGACGATCCCAATGATCAGATCCTCAGCGAACTTTCCAGCCAGACCCTGATGATCTGGATCAAGGGCGACGACGCGCATACCGAAGAGCTGATCCGCCGCTTTGACAAAGCCCCTAAACCTATGTCCTATCAGGCCGAGTTTCTGGCTCGCGTATGGGCCGAGTATTTGGCCCTCAACGATTGTTCCGGGGTTGAGGTCGATCCAGACGCCTTCATCCGCTGGACCTATGCCCAAGCTTTGGCGCATCGGCAGCCGCGATATGCGGCCATGGCGCGCAACTGGGGCGTCACAATCGAAGCCGACGACATCGCCAAGGTGCGCGACAGCGGTGATTTCGATGAGTTGATCGAGCGCACTCTTGAGACCCGCGCCAACCCCACCTAAGTTCCAGACTTCTTTCGCAGTTTCAGCAGCGTGACCATATGCCTATCAAAATACCCTCAGACCTGCCCGCCTTTGACGTCCTGACCAATGAGGGCGTCATGGTCATGGCCGAGGATCAGGCAGCACGTCAGGATATACGACCATTGCGTATTGGTCTGTTGAACCTGATGCCCAAGAAGATTCAGACGGAAAATCAATTTGCGCGTCTGATCGGTGCGACCCCCTTGCAGATCGAACTGTCTTTGATCCGCATGACCGAGCATAAGACCAAGAACACCGCCGCTGCGCATATGGCCGAGTTCTATCACCCCTTTCAGGAGGTGAAGGATCAGAAGTTCGACGGTCTGATCATCACCGGCGCTCCGATCGAGCATCTGGAATTTCCCGATGTCACCTATTGGGAAGAGATGTGCGAAGTCTTAGATTGGTCTCAGACCAACGTGCATTCGACCTTTGGCGTCTGCTGGGGCGGAATGGCAATGATCAACCATTTCCACGGCGTCAAGAAACACATGCTGGATGCCAAGGCCTTTGGTTGCTTCCGTCACCGGAACCTTGCATCCGCATCACCATATCTGCGTGGATTTTCCGACGATTGCGTCATTCCTGTCAGCCGCTGGACCGAGATGCGACAGGATGAGATCGATGCAGCGCAGGGTCTGACCACCCTACTGGGAAGCGACGACGTAGGCCCTTGCCTGGTCGAAGACCCCGAACATCGCGCGCTCTATATCTTCAATCATTTTGAGTATGACAGCGACACACTCAAGCAGGAATATGATCGTGACGTGGCCAACGGCACGCCGATCAACGTACCGATCAACTATTATCCCGATGACGATCCAAGCCAGGATCCGCAGAACCGATGGCGCAGTCACGCGCATCTGCTGTATGGCAACTGGATCAACTCCATCTACCAGACAACCCCGTTCGATCTGACCAAAATTGGCCAGTAAACTTCTCATATCCCTTTGTGTCGTGGCCGCAGGTCTTGCAGCAGCGACTGCTTGGCGCGGCGCCCAACGGGAAGCGCGGGCCGAAACCTCGTTTCCACCAGAAGGGCAAATCGTCGAAGTTGACGGGGTTGCGGTGCATGCCGTGGTCATGGGCGAAGGCCCGGACGTCGTATTGATACACGGCTCCAGCGGCAATACTCGAGATATGACCTTTGCACTGGCCCCGATTCTGGCTGAGAATTATCGCGTCATCGTCTTTGACAGACCTGGCCTTGGGTATTCCGATAGCTTTAATCCCAGCGGCGAAACAATTGTAGAGCAAGCAGAAATATTGCAACGCGCCGCAGCACAGCTTGGCGCAGAAAAGCCCATTGTTGCCGGACAAAGTTATGGCGGATCGGTTTCTCTGGCATGGGCTGTGACTCAGCCAGAAAGCATCTCCGCACTCGTCCTGATCGCCCCGGCCGCCATCCCATGGGAGACACCGCTTGACGCTTTCAACACCATTGGCGCGACTTCGGTCGGGAATGCGCTGGCTCTGCCCTTGATTTCCGCCTATGTACCAGATTGGTATGTCACCAAGGCTTTGGATAAGGTTTTTGCACCCCAGAAGGCTCCGGAGGGCTATGCCGAGCATTTCGGTCCAGGCTTGACGATGCGCCGCGCGTCAATGCACGCAAACGCGAAACAGCGTGCAAACCTGTTGGATGAAGTGACCGAGCTTCAACCGCGTTATGGCGAAATATCGGTTCCGACGGAAATCGTCCACGGCACCGCGGATGATACCGTTGGTCTAAGCTGGCATTCCCAGCGTCTGATCGAACAAATCCCAAGCGCCGAACTTATCGAGTTGGATGGAATCGGCCACATGCCACAAGTCGTTGCCGCCCCCGAAGTCGCAGCCGCTATAGACCGCGCTGCCGAACGCGCGGGTTTGCGTTAGGGCGATCCGTAATCCATAGTAAGATATGGATTTTATGGCGAGGCTGCACATGACCCGAACAGATCAAGGCGCTATCGAAAGTTACTTCCGAAATGAAGCGCCGAAAGAGGTTCGAGCCGCCATCGAATACTCCGGGAAAGGCGACATCCTGAACCCGTCCTACCCATATTCCGACAAGATGAAGGGAAAGGATTACAATGAACAGATGGATGCGCTTCAGATCGAACTGGTAAAGATGCAATCTTGGGTCAAAGCGACGGATCAGCGGGTTGCAATCCTGTTTGAAGGCCGGGATGCTGCAGGAAAAGGCGGGACAATCAAACGGTTCCGGAAAAATCTTAATCCACGCGGAGCACGCAACGTGGCGCTCAGCAAGCCTTCGGATGCGGAGCGCAGTCAGTGGTATTTTCAACGTTATATCTCTCACCTACCCTCAGCGGGTGAAATCGTGTTCTTCGATCGAAGCTGGTACAACCGGGGTGTCGTTGAAAACGTTTTCGGCTTTTGCACCACAGACGAACGTGAGAGGTTTTTTCGCCAGGTTATTCCATTGGAGAACGGGTTACGAAATGACGGCATTCACATGTTCAAGTTCTGGCTGAATGTCGGGCGCGCTGAGCAGTTGAACCGGTTCCTCGCCCGCGAGACTGACCCGCTGAAACAATGGAAGCTCAGTCCGATTGACGTGGCCGGGTTAAGCAAATGGGATGAATACAGCCAGTCGATTTCAGAGACGCTCACGCGCAGTCATTCCGACGACTGTCCTTGGACGATCATCCGATCAGATGACAAGAAACGTGCGCGACTGGCGGCTATTCGCACTGTGCTAAGCGCTCTGGAGTATGATGGAAAAGACCCAGAAGTGGTTGGCATTCCAGATGACAAGATTAGTGGCGGCCCGGACATCTGGGATGCTTGAACGCGCTGGTTCCGGGCACAGCCCATACATATATAAGAAAAAACGCGCCTGAGGCCGGGATGACAAAACGCGGATATCACCACGGGAACCTGAAACAAGCACTGATCGAAGCGGCCTTGTCGCTGATCGAGCAGAAAGGCCCAACCGGTTTCACCCTATCAGAAGCTGCCAAGACTGCCGGCGTCACACCAGCCGCCGTTTACCGGCACTATGAAGGGCGCGAGGACCTGATCGCCGAGGCTGCCCGACAAGGGTTCGAGATGTTCGCGGACCTGATGCAGTTCGCCTATGATAAAGGGCAACCCTCGGCACTAGCCGCATTTGAGGCAACGGGCCGCGCCTATCTGGCCTTTGCTCGCAAGCACCCCGGGCATTACATTGCGATGTTTGAAAGCGGAATTTCGGTCAATCGGACGCCAGAGCTCGCCCTTGCAGCCAACCGGGCGAAAAGCGTGCTCGAAAAGGCAGCAAGCGATCTTTCGCAGCATATCCCACCCGAAAAGCGCCCGCCTGCGTCGATGTTCAGCGCGCATATCTGGGCGATGAGTCATGGAGTGGTTGAACTTTTCGCGCGCAATACAGGCGCAAGCTCTCCGTTTCCGCCCGAGGACCTTCTGGAGACCGGAATCGGCATCTATCTGCGCGGTCTGGGGCTGGTGGATCAGGACGACTAAAGCGTCAGAACACCCGGCTAGGCTTAGGCGTGTTCAGGCGTGATGTAACGTTGATCAGATCCATATGCCCCATACCCTTGATATCGACCGGCCCGATATCAGTGATCTGGAATTCATCGATCAGCGCGTATTTCATCTCTTCCGGTGCTACGATCCGCATCGGATTGGCAAAGACCTGCAGACGAGACGCAATATTCACCGCCGGGCCGAAAACATCATAGACGTATTTCTGAATCCCTACGACCGAGCCCACAGCAGGCCCCATCCCCAACCCGATCCGAGCCTGCCATTTATGCGGATGGCTTTCATTGCGACGCTCAAGATACCGTAGGAACCGAACCGCGCAATGAGCGACTGCGGTCGCATGGTCCGGGGTCTCATCCGGCATTCCGGAAACGGCCAGATAAGCATCACCGATGGTTTTGATCCGCTCGCAACCAAACTGTTCGACGATACGATCGAAGGCTGTGAAAATATCGTTCAACTCGCTCAGCGTGACCGTCGGATCGGTCTTGGCCGCGAAATCAGTGAAACCCACGAAATCGAGCATTACCACCGATACTTGGTCAAACAATTGAGGGGTAACAACGCCGAAGGTCTTGAATTCTTCATAGACCGCTTTCGGCATAAGGTTCAGCAGCAACCGTTCAACGCGCTCTTTCTCGCGCTCCAGCTCACGCGTGTTCCGCTCGACCATTGTCGAATAGCTGTCGATCATGCTTTCCAATTCGCGGATTCGGGTGATGTTCTGGCACTCAACCACCAGAACCTGTTCATCCAACCCATTGGCGAGAGAGACTGTCGTGGCAAAGATTAGCGTCCGGCGCTTGGGCTTAATCTGCAGTTCCACTGAATAGCGCAGGCCGGATTGCTTTACGTCCTCAAGCTCTTTTCGATCCAGGCTGGGCAAAATATCCAATAAGGTCTGCCCTTCCTCGGGCGTTCCAAACCATTCGGCAAACGGCCCGTTATGGAACACAAAGGTCAAATCCGAAGCGCGCAGCACCGCGACGCCGACACCAATCGCACGCAGCAAATGTTCGTTGATGGCAAGAATGCTCATGCAGCGTTCCGAGCAACGATAATTGACCGTTTGCTCTCAATCGCGTCCAGTGCGACGTTTATGTCTGGCTCTGACATACCGTGCATCGCCAACGCTTCGCTAAACAGCGCAGCCATTTCGTCGAAATCCGCATGCGTGATCTTCAGATGCCGATGAACCGCTTCTATCCGGTCATCGCTAAACGAAGCCGGGCCTCCGACCAACGATGAGACGAATTTTGTCTGATGATCAATCAGACGCGGCATGTCGATGTCGTCGAAATAGTCCCCGATTTCATCGGATTCCAACGCCATTTCATAGAATGACATTACAATGCGGCTGATGGTTTTGAAGCCACCATACTTTTCATAGATCGTCTGACTCACAACACAAAACCGAATGATTATTGGCAATAACACTAGAAGGTTATATCAAACTGACAGTTTTGTTAACTTTTTTGAACCAAGGCTGACGATAGCGTGTTGAAAATATCGCCAACATATATTCTGCGGCAAATTCTGATCGTCGATTAGACGAAAGAAAAACACGCAGGCGTCACGGCACCCCAGCACGATCGTAGTCCTGAGCAACCTCAAGAGCGACCTTCTTGAAGTAGTTTGCCTGTTCATAAGGAATTACAAGTTTTTGGTTGTCACCGTGGATGAAGGTGTTTGGTATCTCGCGCGGGTTCCTCTGATAAACGACTGCCCAGATGAGGCAGGTCACAGCATAATTGCCCAATTCATTGAGATGAATATCATCCAGGAAGATATCCCCAATGCTGTTAAGCCCCGGTGCGTTTCCAACCTCGATGTCATCATATATACGCATCATCAATCTGTGCCCTGGGATCATGTAGATCGGAGGCATGCCATCCGGCCGAACCGCGTTGGCATGATCTTGCATTTGCTCCCAACGAGCTCCCTCGATATCAAGGCGTTCTCGAAACGGTATATGCCCCTCTCCATCGGATCGTACATCTCCGGGATTCTGCCACCACACCCAGGTGCTATACAGCATGACTTCGGCACCCTTGCCACGATTACCGTTCTGCCAAGCGTGTTTGACCCATTTCTCGACGTAATCGAGTGTATCTTCTTTAAAAGCTTGAGGGTTGGGGTACAAAGGCACGGTTTCCGTCGTAACTAGAAGCTCAAACCTACCAATATCTTGACGCGCGTCAGGCGCTCCATGCCCTACCGGATTTTGCCAACGCCATTTCAGTCCAGCGCCGGGAGTGGTTGATTTTGCAATGTTGTCGTGAGGCTGAGCGCCACGCAGTGAGCTTGTCGCCAGGATCAACTGCCCAGGCCAAGGCTGCCCCATATATGCGTCTGTTAAGCTATGCCCGCTATGTATTTGTTTTACATTTACCGGATTGGCCTGACGCGGAGGATAATCTGAGGACCATGCAGGTTGTGAAACACCCATACACAAAAACAAACCCACTAAACTCAAAGCAGTTCTATACATTACGCTCCAACCTCACTTTTACTGATATCAGTCTTCAACATCCGCTCGAAAACAAAACACCAGTTCGGCGATGATTTCGAGTCTATCTCGTTCGTCTATCAGATATTCGCTCTTTCTTTTTACCAAAATATGGCAGGTGTTCGTCTAAATTCGCAACATGGACGCGCCAAAATAATCTCGCGATCACAAATGCACATTGCATTGTTTGACCTCGATAAATTATCGGCTGCGGCTGTGGAATATGGCGGAGAGACAGGGATTCGAACCCTGGAGACGGTTTCCCGCCTACACACTTTCCAGGCGTGCGCCTTCGACCACTCGGCCACCTCTCCGTGCCGGCGATATTTGGACCATCGAAACCAGATTTGCAAGGCCCGATTGTAGTCGAATTACAGCTCTTCTCCGTCCGGCGAATCCAGATCAGTTTCAGTCAGATCAGCAGGGCCCATGCGGTGATCTGCGGGCTTTTCCTGCGTCATTGCTTCCGCCACTGACGATCGTGCGTTGTCGTCACGCAAGACTTCGGCATTGCGCAACCATACATCTCGTTGGGCGAATGGAATCTCGATTCCTTCTTCGACAAAGCGGCGGTTGATTTCGTGGTTCATGTCGGATTTGACCGATAGAACCCAGTTCACGTCGCGCAGAATCGCGCGGATCTCAAAATCCAGAGAATCCGCTCCGAATCCCTGGAAAACAACACTGGGCGCGGGGTTCGCCAGAACCATCGGGTGAGAATTCGCAATCTCACCCAGAATAGTTTCGACTTTGCGGGTATCTGTCCCATAGGCCACGCCCACAGGCACGATCACCCGACCAATCGTATTCCCGCGCGTGTAGTTGGTGACCACGCCGCTGATCAGATCCGAGTTCGGAACAATCACATCCGTCCGGTCAAAAGTTTCAATCCGTGTTGAACGGACCGAGATATCGCGGACATACCCCATCATACCGTTCACATCGATCCAATCCCCCTTCGAGATCGGGCGTTCAACCAGCAGGATGATGCCCGACACAAAGTTCGAAACAATGGTTTGAAGCCCGAATCCAATACCAACCGACAAGGCCCCTGCGACAATCGCAAGCGAGGAAAGATCAAAGCCCGCTACAATGATCGCAATCAGTGCGGCCAGGAAGATGCCGACATAGCCGGTGCCGGAAACAATTGCGTTCTGGCCGCCGGGGTCAATCTTGGTCTTGGGCAGCAGTGAGTTTCTCAGACCGCCTTGCAGCAACCGGGTCAGCGTATAGCCAATGGCAAACACCGCGACAAAGACCAGAAAATTACTGGGCGATATCGTGACGCCGCCGATATTGAACCCCAGCAATAGTCGCGACCAGGCCTCCAATAGATCGGTCTCGCGCGCGCCCCAGTAGATGGCCAGAATGGGAAGCGCCAGTATCGCCAATGCAAACCCGACCAGAACCGAGAACAAAGAATCACGCGCAGCCTCACCCTGCCCCGTCAGCCAGCCATAAACCATGCTGAAGAACCGCTGAACAATGACCAGCGCCGCGATCAAGACCAGAGTCTTCGCCGCCGGAAAGACGATCCCTTCGGCTGCGTTGATGTAGCCGAAAATCGCCAGAACCGGTGTGGCAACTCCCAACAGGAACAGAGCTCGTCGTAGAAACTCAATCAGTTGACTGAAGCCCGCCGTGCGACGAGGCGCGTCTTGCTCGGATCCATCATTTCTCACATCGGTCTGACGAATCTGGCGCACCCGCAACAACAGCAGAGCCGTCGCCAATACGACCGGGAATCCAACTACAGCCCGTGTCGCATCCGAGATGTTCTCGATCTGCTCGAACAACTGCACCAGTTCGTGCAGTATGAGCATGACAGCCAAAAGATCGATATAAACTCGAATTTCCCTGATTTTGCCTTGAGATAGACGCTGAAAATCCTGCGCGGCGCCCATCAGATAGATCTGTCTGCCGATCCAGTCGAAATAGAAGATGATCGCGGCCCAGTACGGTATGTTGTCGAACAACAGCATGCCACGCAGTCCCAGCACACCGGTCAACATTACCGCTTCGACCAGTGCCCAGACGCCAAGCCACGGCAAAAAAATGCGAAAGAGTGAGACAACGAATGTCCAGACACCGCTGCCTTGCCCCCCAAGCGAGCGCAGATACGCACCGCCTTTCTCGGACCAGTACCGCCCATAGAGAAGCAAAACCGCCGAGACAACGAGCAGCGCAAAAATGCCCAGACTGCGTTCGCGTATCTGCTCACGCACCACGTCCGTCTTTAAATTCTTGGTGGTCTCGTTGACCAATCTGCGGGTGGCTTCTTTTACATCATTCCATGCAGGGCCCCAATAAACTGGGTTGACCGGAGATGGCCCTCTCTCAAGCATCTCTTTGGCCTGCCGGTCGCGGATGATACGGTCAATTTCACTGATCAGGCCGTTCGCCCGGCTGAACGCTTCTTCCGAGATGATGCGTGGGACTCGAAGACTATTGAGCTGCGTTTCAAGATGCTCGCGCAGCTTTGCGATGTCTTCAGGTTCCGTTTCACCATCGGCTGGAGGATCACCCAAAGCCTTGAGCTGGCTTTCCAGCGTCTGAATTCGATCGGTGTTGGCACCACGAGCCTTGTTGAAGTCTTCGCGATAACCGTTTATTTCCGAACGCAGATTTTCGAGCGCAGCATTCGACGCCCGATTGGCGCTGATCACCGATTCTGCGCGGTTCGCCGTGCTGATCCATCCCTGATAGTATTCGCTCTGCCGGTCGGTCAGCTGGGCCGAGGCCATGCCGCCCAGCCCAAACAGACATAAGGCGGCGAGGATCAGAAACAGGCGGACCTGTCGCAACATCACACGTCCTCGAATACGCCGGGGATGCTGCGCGGCGCTTCGGTCATCCAGTCAGGAACCGGCAGTTCCTTTTCGCGCAGGAATTCAGGGTTGAACAGTTTCGATTGATAGCGCGTGCCGTAGTCGCACAAGATGGTGACAATGGTGTGACCCGGCCCCAACTCTTTCGCCAACCGAACCGCGCCCGCCATATTGATCGCGGTCGAACCGCCCATGACCAGCCCCTCTTCGCGCAGCAGATCGAAAATATAAGGCAGCGCTTCGTTATCGGTGATCTGGTAGGAATGATCAGGGGTGAACCCCTCAAGGTTCTTTGTCACCCGCACCTGCCCGATGCCCTCTGCGATCGAGCCGCCCTCCATCGCGATCTCACCGGTTGTGTAATAGGAATAGAGCCCTGCCCCCATCGGATCAGCCAGACCAATCTTGACACCCTTGGGCTGCAGCGCATCGGCGACGCCCGCAAGGGTCCCGCCCGAGCCAACGGCACAGATGAAACCATCAACCTTTCCACCTGTCTGTTCCCAGATTTCGGGACCAGTGGTTTCGACATGCGCCTGCCGGTTTGCCACATTGTCGAACTGGTTGGCCCAGATCGCGCCATTGGGCTCAGTCTGGGCAAGCTCTTCGGCCAAGCGGCGTGAATAGTGCACAAAGTTGTTGGGGTTGCGATAGGGTGCGGCAGGTACCTGCACCAACTGCGCGCCGGCCAGACGCAGCATGTCCTTTTTCTCTTCCGACTGGGTCTCGGGGATTACGATCACCGTCTTAAAGCCCATCGACGCCCCAACCAGCGCAAGGCCAATACCGGTGTTACCAGCGGTGCCTTCGACAATTGTGCCGCCCGGTTTCAAATCACCGCGCGCGATGGCGTCGCGGATGATATATAGCGCCGCGCGATCCTTGACCGACTGGCCAGGGTTCATGAATTCGGCCTTGCCCAAAATCTCGCAGCCAGTTTCGTCGCTGATGCGGCGCAGCCGGATCAAAGGTGTTTTACCGACCGCGTCGGCAAGGTCTCGTGCAATGCGCATGGCACCCTCTTGTCATTTGGTATTGCAGAAGATTTACAGGCGCCCCGCCGCAACCACAAGTCGCGATAGTTAAGCCCGCAGCCGATCACGGTGTCGCGCCAGCCAATGTGCCAATGTCAAAAGCTTCAGGTCTTTGAAAACATGGGCATCTACCTTTTCCATGAATGTACCAAAGGGCAGTATTTTACTGCGAATATCCTCACCCTCGGTGGCCACACCTACACCTTCGACCGTGCCAGTCAGATCGGCCAGCCCAACATACAGATAGACATATTCGGTCGAAGACCCGGTGGATGAATATGCACCCCCGACATATTCCAACCTATTCAGCGATACATGTGCCTCTTCTCGCACTTCGCGATACGCCGTCTGTTCCGGGGTTTCTCCGGGATCGACCATACCCGCAACCGGCTCCCACAACCATGGATCGGAATCGTCGCTCATGAAAACCGGCGCACGGAATTGCTCGACCAATAGCACTGTATCGCGCACCGGATCATAGGGCAGTACAATCGCCGCTGCCCCCTGCATCAACGCGCTGCGCCGCAAAACGGGGCTCATTGAACCGTCGTATTTACGATGCTGCAGGTCCATTTCGCCCATACCGAAATAACCGACATAGGGACGCTCATGATGCTTTACGATCACATCTTGTTCGGCATCGCCCTGATCTTCGTTGCCCCGTTGGCGGTTGAGCAATCGGGCCCAAGCGCGCATCAATATCGAAGGATAGCTCTGCGCGACCACCGCGGTCTCGATTGTTCCATAGAGGGCCATGACCTCTTCCGCGGCCAACAGACTGACCTCGGCCCAACGATCAACCCAGTCCTGCAAAGACCACGCTTGGTCGCGCGTCCAAAGATCCGGCTGAGGATAAAACACGCGAGCCGGAAGGATCAATCCATCTTCACACTCAACCTGCTGAGGGCTCAGATCGTAATCAAATCCGCCTTCATAGAAAGCCAGCCTTTCCAAATCCTCAACACTCAGATTCTGAACCAAAAGTCCGTCGGCGGTGCTACCTTTCTCCTTCAAGATCATCGGGAAAATCTGATCTTTGACGCCATAAACCGCGTGATCTTGCAGCGCGGCGGGCGTTGCGACCAATTCTGAAATCGGGCGCCCAAGCACGAGCTCAAGCAAAGGGAGATGCCGCAAGGTGCCGTAAAAAAACAGATTTGACATCAATCAGTGCCCCAACCGGATCACGCGTGTTTATTTCCAGCGGCGGAAGGCGATTTCGGTCAGTATGCCACTGATCACCGCACCGATCGCAAAGGTCCAGAGAATCTCAGGTGCCAGCAGTTGCTGGCCAAACTCTACGCCGAGCTTGAAAATCGCGAGCAGCGCCTCAAACGGCCCCCCGTATCGATGGCGCATCGCCTGACTGAACATCTCGTAAGTGCCCTGCACGAACAGACCCCAGAACACCAGGGAAGCCACTCCGGTCAGACCATTATTGATCCCGGCAGTCCAACCGCGCCCGGCGCGCTTGCCCATAACGACCCAACCGCAAACAACCCCGAGGGCCATGTTGACATAGGTAAAATACCCATAGTCCTTGCCCTCTTCCCCGTTGCTGATCACCATACCCGACACGAGAAACGCCACCACCAGCAGGCAAATAGCTGCAATAAGACGTGAGGCTGTAGGCATTCGGTTTTTCCGTCTTTAACTCGGTTTGGCTACTGTGATCTGTGTCACATCACAATTGCCGGTGTCAAAGGCTGCGCCACACGCGGTCAAATAATAATTCCACATGCGGCGAAAACGCTCATCAAAGCCCATGTCCGCGATCTCATCCCATTTGGCATTGAACGTCTCGTACCAGCGCCGAAGCGTCAGATCATAACTTTTGCCGAACTCCTTGGAGCGCACAACACTCAGCCCCGATTGTGCGATCTGTTCTTTCAGGATCGTCGGCGCAGGCAGCATACCCCCGGGAAAGATGTATTTCTGAATGAAATCAACGCCGTTCTTATAAACGTCCCAGCGATGATCCGCGACCGTGATGATCTGAAGGGTCGCTTGCGCTCCTGGCTTCAAACGATCACGCACAGTGTCAAAATAGACAGGCCAATACTTCTGACCTACGGCCTCGAACATCTCGATCGATGCGATCCCGTCATATTGTCCCTGTTCATCGCGATAGTCCTGCAGCTTGAATTTCACAAGATCAGAAAGCCCTGCCTTATCAATGCGTTCTTGTGCAAACTTCAATTGCTCCTGACTTATGGTCAGGCCGGTCACGCGCAGGCCGCGTTCCTTGGCAGCATACTCGGCAAACCCACCCCAGCCACATCCGATTTCAAGGATATGGTCACCAGGTTTGGCCTCCATCTCATCCACCAGGCTGGCGTATTTCGCAGTTTGCGCCTTTTCCAGGCTCTCCTGCCCGGTTTCGAAGATTGCGCTGGAATAGGTCATCGTGTCGTCCAGCCACAAACCGTAGAACTCGTTCCCCAGATCATAGTGGTATGAGATGTTCTTTTTTGCCTGCGACTTGTGATTGCGATGCAACCAGAACCTCAGGCGTTCATAAGCGCGAACCAGAAACTTTCCGGTGAAATCATCATAGACTGTTTCCGTTCCGAGATGCACAAGGTCCATGAAGCTGCGCAGATCGGGCGTACTCCAGTCGCCTTCAAGATAAGCATCGGAAAAACCCAATTCGCCCTCTCGTACAAGGCGCGCAAAAACATCCGGGTCATGTATGTCGATATGGGCAACAGGGCCGGGCTTGGGCGCGTCCGAGCGGAAAACGCGGCCATCCGGCAGGGCGATATCAAGCCGCCCGGACTCCATCCGCTTCAGCATCTTGAAGACCTGCGCAAAATACCTCGGCAGGTTGTCCTGCCCATCTGTGGACGTCAGAAACATCCGCTCTCCCCTCTGCGGTTGCGGGTTCAGGCTAGGACGGGATTCGGTTTCTGGCAAGTTTTCAGTTCCTTACTGGTTTTTGCGACGTTCATAGAGGCTCAGCGCACGGGCACGCCCATCGGTCAAAGACACGACCGGTTTCGGATAGCTTTCTTGTGCCGACAAACCCCAGGATCGGGGAATAGCTTCGAAATAGCTCAGTGCAGTTGTCGAGGGCTCAGCCCGCCCTTCCGCGATCCATCTATCCAGGTATTTGGCATTTGGATCAAAGCGTTCTCGTTGCGTGTCCGGGTTGAATATCCGAAAATAGGGTGCAGCATCCGGGCCCGAACCTGCCACCCATTGCCACCCCATCGCATTCGCAGCGGGATCCCAGTCAATCAGGCAATCGGCAAACCAGTCCATTCCAATTTTCCAATGCGTTGTCAGATGCTTGGTCAGATAACTTGCAACGATCATCCGCGCACGATTGTGCATTCGGCCAGTCACATACATCTCACGCAGCCCGGCATCCACAAGCGGAACGCCGGTCCGCGCCTGCTTCCAGGCCTGAACCTCGGGCCTGTCCGGATCGGTGTTCCAGAGGAATGCGTCCCATTCCGGCTTCCAGTTGCGATACAACAGATGCGGCCAGTGGTACATCAGGTGATAGGCGAACTCACGCCAGACCAGTTGCCGTAAGTAAGCCTCGGCCCCTGAGGCACCCATCTGAGCAGCCGCCTGCACCCGGTGCCAAACCGTGCGTGGACCGATTTCTCCGAGCGAGAGGTATTCGGAGAGATCAGAAGTGCCAGCCACATCCAGCCGATCCCTTTGATCAGAATAGAAGCTGAGGCGGTCCAGAAATGCAGCTAGCTGATCCAAGGCCGCGTCTTCACCTGCCCTTACATACCGACCGACGATGCGCGCTCCGCGCTGCATCCTTCGATCCAACTGCCACTCGGACAGCAGATCTGACGACGGCCAGTTCTGTGGTGCCGGTACCCGGACGGGCATCTGTTCGGGTGGCGGTACGTCCCGGTCTCGCACTGCGCGCCACATCGGAGTGAAGACTCGAAAAGGCTGACCTGCCTTGGTTTCAACAGCCCAAGGCTCGAACAACAGATTTCCGGGAAACGAGCGTACTTCGATCCCCTGCTCTGAAAGCGTGGATTTGATCTGCTTGTCTCGCGCGATTGCCCCGGGATCATAGGCCCGCGTCCAGTAAACTGCGCGGGCACCGGTTTCGGTCACCAGCTGTTGAAGAACGTCCAGAGCGCTACCCCGGCGCAGGATCAGACGACTACCGACGTCTTTGAGAGTGCGCGAGAAAACCTCTAGACCCTTCTCCAAACGCCATTTTGGTGCCGCGCCGAGGGCGTGAACCTGATCATCCAGAATATAAACGGGAATGATCGGGGCACCCGACTGGACCGCAGCGTGAAGTGCGGGGTGATCACAAAGCCGAAGATCGCGGCGAAACCATAGAATGACTGCAGGCTGCTCTGTTGCCATATCCGACCCGTGTTTTCTTCAGTGTACGAAACGGGACAGATAGTGGATCACAAAACGCGATCAAGCGCCTCCAAAAGCTGACTAATTTCCTGTTCTGTGGAGTAATGCGTGAAACTGAGCCGCAAGACACCCTGCTCAGGATCGACGCCCATCGCCTGCAAGGGACGGACAGCGTAGAAATCGCCACCTCCGGCCATGACGCCATATTTGGCGAGTTCGGCGGCAACAGGTTCAGCCGCGGTGTTCAGCGCCAAAGCAACCGTGGGCGCGCGGCGTGTCGCGTCCGAGGGTCCAATCAGACGCAGGGTGTTTCGGTCCTTCACTGCATCAAGCAGCGGTTGAAGCAGCGTCACCTCATGCGCACGCATCAGGTCGTGCACAAATGCGCAGCGCGCAGCGGCACCGGTATCTGGCCCGGCATGATGAGCGCAAAGCTGATCCAAATAGTCGGCCATACCCACGCTGGCCGCAATCTGGGCATGATCAGGGCCAGCCGGAGTAAACCGTTTATAAAGCGATGCTGCGTTAAAATAATGCGCCTGATTGGGCAACATCTCACCCAGGCTGCGACGGATGACCATAAGGCCCTGATGCGGTCCATATGTCTTGTAGGCCGAGAACAGATAGATATCCGGGCCCAGATCACCGACATTCGGCAATCCATGCGGCGCATAAGATACGCCATCGACGCAGACAAACGCGCCTGCGGCGTGTGCAATCGCAGTGATCTCGGTCACCGGGTTGATCTCACCCACCACGTTCGAGCAATGCGGAAAGCAAACCAACCGGACCTTGTCGTCCAGCAGGTTCTCAAGATCCTGTGGGTTCAGCGAGCCGGTCTCAGGGTCGATCTGCCATTCACGGATTTCGATGCCGTCATCCGCCAGCCGACGCCACGGGCCGGAATTTGCCTCGTGATCCTGATTGGTGACAACAACGGCATCGCCCGGCCGCATCCATTGCCGGAAGGCCTGCGCCAGCACGTAAGTATTCTGTGTGGTCGATGGGCCAAAGCTCAGCTCATCCGCTTCGACCCCCATCAGCGCAGCCAAGCGGGTGCGGGCCTCATCCATCTCGGCCCCTGCAAGCTGGCTGACTTCGTAAGGCGCATAAGGCTGAACTTTGCGTTGTGTATAAAACCGAAACAGGCGGTCGATCACCGGCTTGCAGGTATAAGAACCGCCAGCGTTCTCGAAAAACGCCTGCCCCTGCAAGCTGGGCTCGGCAAAGGCGGGAAACTGCGCCCGCACAAAATCGATATCAAGGGATGTCATCCCGCGTCTCTCCTCAGTCAGCGTCCACATCTTGGCGGACGATCCGCGCATGATCCCGGACCGTTCCGAAAACATGGCAGGTCTTCCAGCCAAGCCGCGCCCCTATCGCTGCGCTGAGGGATCGTCGGCAGCCCTTCGGGTGAAACGCGTTCACCCGATTGACCGCGTCAACTAGCCAGAGGATTCTCATTCAGTCAAGCCGCTGATCTGATGCCACAACCTGTCATCAGGTCATGCAACACTCGGACCACCCTGAATTCCATGAGGTACGATAATGAACTATATTCCAAAGGATTTTCTGGTCTGGGGTGAACTGCCCGTCCGTGATTTGGACAAAGCCATCGCGTTTTATTCCGACGTGACCGGAGCCGACCTGCAGCTTGATCCGAACTGTCCCACCCCAATGGCGGTTTTCAAACCCGCAGACCCTGATACGGGTGTCGCTCTGCATCTGTATCCCGGCAAACCTGCAGAAAACGGTCAGGGACCAACCCTGCATCTGGCCGCCAGCGGTCGCCTGGAAGATGTTATGAAACGGGTTGAACGCGGCGGCGGACAAGTGGTCTCGGACCCCGTACAAATCCCCGCCGGACGCTTTTTCTATGCCACGGATCCCGACGGGAATTCTGTAGGCTTCTTTGAGGGCCAGACCTGACAAAAATGGCCGGGCGTAATCGCCCGGCCTGATCCTTTAGCCTTGCACCTTGGTATAAGTGCCCTCGCCAGCCAAGATACCCCGGAATCCACCGGGCTCATCCAGACCGAAAACAATAAGGGGCAGGTTGTTGTCGCGTGCCAAAGCGATGGCTGAGGCATCCATGACGCGTAGGCGCTTGGCCAGAACATCGTCATAGCTGACGGTGTCATAGCGGACTGCATCTGCATTGGTCTTGGGATCTTTGTCGTAAACCCCATCCACGCCATTCTTACCCATGAAAATGGCCTCACACGCCATTTCATTGGCGCGTAGCGTGGCGGCGGTATCCGTGGTGAAATAAGGATTGCCGGTGCCCGCAGCAAAGATGCAGACCCTTTTCTTTTCGAGGTGACGCACAGCCCGGCGGCGAATGTAGGGCTCGCAGACCTCATCCATCCGAATGGCCGAGATAACGCGGGTAAAGACCCCTACCGCCTCCAACGCAGATTGCATGGCCAGCGCATTCATGACCGTGGCCAGCATGCCCATGTAATCTGCGGTCGTCCGCTCCATCCCTTGCGCTGATCCGCTGAGGCCGCGAAAGATATTACCTCCGCCGATCACCATGCAGATTTCGACACCCAGATCATGGACCGATTTGACCTCTTGCGCGATGCGCTGGACGGTAGGCGGATGCAGACCGAATCCCTGATCCCCCATCAATGCCTCGCCCGATATCTTCAACATGACGCGATTGTACTTTGTTTTCGGGGTCTCGACGGATGAGGGAAGGGTCATGTTGCGCTCCGGGCTGGCACGGGGTTATTTTCCGGCGCAAAATGAAGCAAAACTTCCGCAGGTTCAATGCGGATAGTCAGGAATGGGGCAAGTAACAATGGCCGACACGACCGCTGACCGGCTATGGAGCCAGCTGCCCTCGATTCCGGATAACAAACCTGTGCTGATTGCAGGCCCGACAGCCTCGGGCAAGTCCGCGCTGGCGTTGATGATTGCCGAGCGTTTCGGTGGCGTAATCGTGAACGCAGATGCCAGTCAGGTTTATGAATGCTGGCGCGTCATCTCTGCCCGGCCATCGTCCGAGGAGGAGGCGCGCGCGCCGCACCTGCTCTATGGCCATGTCGCTTGGGATCAGACCTATTCAACAGGGCATTGGGTCCGCGAGGTCACGCCGCTGTTGAAGAGCAAGACGCGCGCGATCATCGTCGGCGGAACGGGCCTGTATTTCTCGGCGCTGACTGAGGGTATGGCCGACATCCCTGCAACTCCGCCTGAAATCCGGGAACAAGCCGATGCATTGTCGTTGGAAGAGTTGATCGAAGGTGTGGACCCCGAAACGCTTGCGAGACTGGACCGTCGCAACCGCGCCCGCGTTCAGCGCGCGTGGGAGGTTCAGCACGCCACTGGCCGACCTTTGTCGGAATGGCAGGCCGATACCCCGCCGCCGGTCCTGAACCTCCAGGATACTGTCCCGATCGTTTTCGACGCCGAAAAGGATTGGCTGTTGGACCGGATCAATCGCCGATTTGACCAGATGTTGGAACAGGGCGCGATAGAAGAAGTCGCTGCGATGCGCGATCTCTATGACCCCGCCCTGCCCGCCTTCAAGGCAATCGGCGTACCTGAACTGTTCGCATATCTTGACGACCGGATGTCGCTGACTGACGCACGCGAACGGGCCAGGATTGCGACACGTCAGTTCGCCAAACGGCAGCGCACCTGGTTTCGGGCTCGGATGAAGGCCTGGCATCGGTTGAATGCCGCAATTTAGATCATTTGGTCAAAAACATTGAAATAACAGAAGCTTGACCATCAACCGAATTTGCGAGCAATCACAGATTCGACGATGTCGGCGCGACTGCACAGGCAAGTTTCAGATTGACGCCCTATCCATTGCACTTTCCTTTCGGATGTCGCTTTTGTACAAATGATGACGATTTCCGACATTGACGGCAGCAAAAAACTGGTGCCGAATGCCCGCATGGGGATGTTCAGAAATCCAGAAATAGAGTGCGCGGCCCAGATAACCGGCAAGAACCGGCGACACCAGGGTCAAGATCAATAAATCCGCACTATAAAATCCAAAAAAATTCAGTGTCACAGGGAGACATCTATGGAAAATCAGACAATCAACGGAAAGCCGATGCATTGGGCGGCAGAGATGCACGCGCAGGAATATCGTAATGGCGACCTGAATCGCCGCGAATTTCTGGCTCGTGTCACTGCGCTGGGCGTGGCCGTTCCGACCGCTTACGGGATGATCGGCCTTCAATCACCGGCTGCCGCGCAAGAGGCGCAGCGCGGTGGCACAATCCGCTATCAGATGGAAGTACGCGCGCTCAAGGATCCGCGGACTTATGACTGGACGCAGATTGCGACCTTCACCGCAGGCTGGCTGGAGTATCTTGTCGAATACAACAATGACGGCTCGTTCAAGCCAATGCTGCTGGAAAGCTGGGAAGCCAATGACGACGCGACCGAGTACACTCTGAACGTCCGCAAAGGCGTCAAGTGGAACAACGGCGACGACTTCACTGCCGAAGACGTGGCGCGCAACATCGAAGGCTGGTGCGACGCATCGCTTGAGGGCAACTCGATGGCGTCCCGCATGGCGTCGCTGATCGACGATAGCACTCAGAAAGCTGCAGACGGTGCGATCACCGTTGTCGACTCGCACACTGTGAAGCTGAAGTGTAGCGCACCGGATATCACCATCATCCCAGGTATGGCCGACTATCCGGGTGCCATCGTCCACAGCAGCTTTGACGCAAACGACATGCTCTCCAACCCTGTCGGCACCGGTTTCATGATCCCTGAAAGCCACGAAGTTGGCGTCAAAGGCGTTCTTGTCCGCAACGAAGACTTCGACTGGTGGGGCTATGAGGCCGGCAAAGGTGGCTATATCGATCGGATCGAATTCATCGACTACGGCACCGATCCGGCCGCGTTCCTGGCCGCCTATGAGGCCGAAGAGATCGACATGAACTGGGAGTCGGTTGGTGAATTCGTCGACATCTTTGACGGCATTGGCCTTGTTCGTTCGGAAATCCCGTCGGGTTTCACGATCGTAATCCGTCCGAACCAGCTGGCGGAAGATGCGGACGGCAACAAGATCTATGGCGACAAGCGTGTACGTCAGGCTCTGGCCATGGCGGTCGACAACGAAGTGTGCCTTGAGCTGGGTATGTCAGGTTACGGTATCCCGGCAGACAACTGCCATGTTGGCCCGATGCACCCCGAATACGATTCAGCGATAACCCGTATTCCTTACGATCCCGCAGGGGCCAAGGCGCTGATGGACGAAGCCGGCATGGGTGATTTCGAGCACGAAGTTCAGTCCATCGATGATGACTGGCGCCGGAATACCACCGCTGCTGTAGTCGCCCAGTTGAACGACGCGGGCATCAAGGCCAAGCACACGGTTCTGCCGGGCTCGACCTTCTGGAACGACTGGACGAAATACGCCTTCTCATCGACCAACTGGAACCACCGCCCGCTGGGCACTCAGGTTCTGGCGTTGGCCTATAAGTCGGGTGTGGCGTGGAACGAGTCCGGTTTCGCCAATGAAGAGTTCGATAAGCTGTTGGCCGAGGCGAACTCGATCGCGGATGTCGACATGCGCCGCGAGGTGATGGCCAAGTTGCAGGCGATCATGATTGACGAAGGTGTGACCATCCAGCCGTACTGGCGGACCGCGATGCGCCACCATCGTGACAACATGGTCGGCGTCGAAAAACACATCGCGGACCTACCGCAGTTGTATAAGTTCGGCCTGACATCCTAACCCAAGAAACAGGGGCCGCGCCGATTGGCGCGGCCTTTTCGTCCTGAACACGGCGACAAAAAATCAGCGATGCCTGAAGTAATCTGCAGTTCACGCAGGCCGACCAACAGGGGCTAATATGGGACTTTTCATTCTAAGGCGCGTAGGCATCATGCTTTTGACAGCATTATGTCTGACATTCCTGGTCTTCTTTCTGACCAATCTCTATCCGAACCTCGAAAAACTTGCCAAGACGCAAGGCAATTTCCGGATGTCGGATGAGCAAGTCGAGAGCTATCTCGAAAAAAACGGTTACCTCCAATCCACGCCGATCAAATATGGCGAGTGGTTGGGTGTCCTGCCTTCGTTTCGCTACACGAATGAGGACGGCACGGTTCAGGGCAGATGCATTCTGCCGGGCAAAACTGCCGAAGAGTCCCCCAATTTCTGCGGTATTCTGCAGGGGTACTGGGGATATTCGACCGTCTTCAAGGACGAGGTCTCAACCGTGGTTGGCAACAGGCTCGCTCTGACCGGTCGACTGATGCTCTGGGTGATGCTGCTGATGGTCCCTTCGGCGCTGATCCTCGGCATCTTGGCAGGCATGAAAGAAGGCTCGGCAACTGACCGGACACTTTCGACCTTTGCCATTACCACGACAGCGACACCAGAATATGTGTCAGGCGTTATCTTTATTGCGATCTTCACATCCTCTGCTGTCGGTCTGAAATGGTTCAAAGGTACCGCAACTCAAGCGATGGAGAACCCGACGTTTGAGAACTTCTTCCTACCGGTTCTAACCATCGCGCTTTACGGGATGGGCTATATCGCCCGGATGACCCGCGCATCGATGACCGAGGTGATGACGGCGCAGTATATCCGAACCGCACGTCTGAAAGGTGTGTCCTTCCCGAACATCGTCATGAAGCACGCGCTGCGCAACGCGCTGATCGCACCCTTCACCGTTATCATGCTGCAGTTCCCGTGGCTGCTGAACGGCGTTGTGATCGTCGAGACCTTGTTCAACTACAAAGGCTTTGGCTGGGCGCTGGTTCAGGCGGCGGGCAACAACGACATCCAGCTCTTGCTGGCGATTTCGGTCGTGTCGGTCTTTGTGGTGCTGGTGACGCAGCTGATCTCGGATATCGGCTATGTCTACCTCAACCCGCGCATCCGCATTTCATAAGGAGGGTTAGATCATGGAACCACTTACCTGGACCGGCTCTATCGCCTTCCTGAATCCGCTGCTGGCCTTGGCACTTGGGCTTATGGTGCTGTCCATCGTCGTCTGGATGCTGGCCAGCATTGTGCTACCCGAGGACCAGATGACGGTGAACCCGGACGGCACGTTGACCTCAAGCTCAAGCGTTCGGAACCTGATACAGGCTGCACTACGCTACAGCTTTCTGGCCAGCGTGGGACTTGCAGTCGCCTACATCGTGCTGGGCATTCTGATGGGCACAGGCGCCGGCATCATCGGTGCCATATCCCAACAGTTCCTGCCGGTATGGCTGTCACTGATTATCCTCTATGCGATGTCAATCGCGTTCAAACGCAAGCTGGGCCTTTATGGCAAGCTGTTCGACAGCCCTATCGGCATGATCGGTTTCGGCCTTGTGATGTTCTGGGTCTTCACAGGGATTTTTGGGGCGCTCGATCTTATCGTCACTCATGATCCGCTGGCGCAGATTTCAGGCATGAAGAACAAGGTGCCGGGTACGCCTCTGCCCAATCTGGAGGACGGCCAATACGCCTGGTACCTGCTGGGCGGGGACAACCTGGCCCGAGACGTCTTTAGCCGTATGGTCAAAGGTGCCTGGATCGTTGTTCAGATCGCGCCACTGGCGACGATGTTTGCCTTCATGGTCGGTATCACTCTGGGTCTGCCCGCAGGCTACTACGGTGGTCGGTTGGACACGCTGCTGTCATTCCTGGCCAACCTGATTCTCGCCTTCCCGGTGATCCTGCTGTTCTACCTGTTGGTCACACCCGAGATCGTGGCAACCGGTGTGCCGAACTATATGGCAGCGGTACTGTTCGTATTCCCGATAATCTTCCTCGGCGTTTTGCTGAACTCACGCTACTACACGCGCCCAAACTTCCGGACGCCGTTGCTGATTGGGGTTCTGGGTGTCGCGCTCTGGCTTTATCTCTCGTTGATCTCGACGGGGGGCTACATCATCAGCACCGACAGCTACCGCATCTGGGGTTTACCGACCTATCTGGATTTGTTCGATATTCCGGGCGGCATTCTGGTGGTGTTTGTGTCGGTGGTCTTTGTGAACTCGCCCACGGTGTTCCGCATCGTGCGCGGGCTGGCACTGGACATCAAAACCCGTGACTACGTGGCTGCTGCCCAAACCCGCGGCGAAGGTCCTTGGTACATCATGTTGTGGGAAATCCTGCCCAATGCGCGGGGTCCGCTGATCGTCGATTTCTGTCTACGCATCGGCTACACCACCATCCTTCTGGGAACCTTGGGTTTCTTCGGGCTGGGTCTTCCCCCGGAAAGCCCGGATTGGGGTTCGACGATCAACGAAGGGCGCAAGCTCTTGTCGATCTACCTGCACCCGGCCCTTCCACCCGCGTTGGCCTTGTTGTCGCTGGTTCTTGGATTGAACCTGCTGGCGGATGGTCTGCGCGAAGAAAGTCTGAAGGACTGATTGTGATCGAGACCGGGGGCTCTGCCCCCGGACCCCCGGGATATTTTTAGCCAGATGAAGGGGATGCCCCGGACTCTCGCGAGGAGTAACAAGATGAACAAACTGGCAGACTATGACGGGCCAATTCTGGAGATCGACAAGCTTTCGATTTCGTTTTTCACCCGTCTTCGCGAAATCCCCGCTGTGATGGATTTCTCGGTCAGCGTACAGCCCGGCGAGGCTGTGGGGCTGGTTGGTGAATCCGGTTGCGGCAAATCCACTGTGGCGCTTGGGGTCATGCAGGACCTCGGCAAGAACGGGCGGATTGTTGGTGGTTCGATTAAGTTCAAGGGTCGCGACCTGAGTGAGATGACCACCGAAGAGTTGCGCGACATTCGCGGTAATGAGATCGCGATGATTTATCAGGAGCCGATGGCCTCGCTGAATCCGGCGATGAAGATCGGCAAGCAGTTAATGGAAGTTCCGATGATCCACGAGGGCGTCGGCGCCGAAGAGGCTTATGCGCGCGCCCTTGAAGTTGTGACCGATGTCCGCCTGCCCGATCCCGAGCGGATGTTAAGTTCGTTCCCACATCAGCTTTCCGGCGGTCAGCAGCAGCGGATCGTGATTGCGATGGCGCTGATGTCGAAACCGGCACTGCTGATCCTGGATGAGCCGACGACCGCGCTGGACGTGACCGTTGAGGCCGCGGTGGTCGAACTGGTTAAGGATCTGGGCAAGAAATACGGCACGTCGATGTTGTTTATCTCGCACAACCTCGGGCTCGTGCTGGAAACCTGTGACCGGCTCTGTGTGATGTATTCGGGTGAGGCGGTCGAACGCGGCTCGATCAAGGATGTGTTTGACGAGATGCAGCATCCGTATACGCAGGCGCTGTTCCGCTCGATCCCATTGCCTGGGGCCGACAAGAACTCGCGTCCGTTGGTGGCCATTCCGGGGAACTTCCCCCTGCCCCATGAACGGCCTCCGGGCTGCAACTTTGGACCGCGCTGCGATTACTTTGAGGAAGGGCGTTGTGACGCCAAGGACATTTTGATGGAAGCCGTGCCCGGTAATGACCGGCATCACACGCGCTGTCTAAAGTTCCAGGAGATCGACTGGAACGCTCCGATCGCTGTGGGAGAGCAGAAAGAAAAAGGAGAAATCGGCCGGACTGTTCTGAAGATGGACAACCTCAAAAAATACTATGAGGTTGCCGCGAATGCGCTGTTCGGTGGCGGCGAAACCAAGGTGGTCAAGGCCAACGAAACGCTGAGTTTCGAGGCGCATGAATCCGAGACACTTGCCATTGTGGGTGAATCCGGCTGTGGCAAATCCACGTTTGCGAAAGTGTTGATGGGGCTTGAGACAGCCACTGACGGGCAGATCCTGCTGGACAATCGCAACATCGAAGCCGTGCCCATTGAAGAGCGCGACGCCAAAACCGTTGGCGAGGTTCAGATGGTGTTCCAGAACCCGTTCGACACGTTGAATCCATCGATGACAGTGGGTCGCCAGATCATCCGGGCGCTTGAGATCTTTGGTGTTGGCAATTCTGAGGCCGAGCGGAAGAAGCGGATGCTGGAATTGCTGGATCTTGTGAAGCTTCCGCGCGCTTTCGCCGACCGGATGCCGCGCCAGCTGTCTGGTGGTCAGAAGCAACGTGTAGGTATCGCGCGCGCCTTTGCCGGTGACGCTCGGATTGTTGTGGCGGACGAGCCTGTCTCGGCGCTGGATGTGTCGGTGCAGGCGGCGGTGACCGACCTGTTGATGGAAATCCAGCGGGAACACAAAACCACGCTGCTGTTCATCAGCCACGACCTGTCAATCGTACGCTATCTGAGCGACAGGGTGATGGTGATGTATCTGGGTCATGTGGTCGAGCTGGGTACGACCGATCAGGTCTTCGCCCCGCCCTATCATCCCTATACCGAGGCTTTGCTGAGTGCTGTTCCCATCGCGGATACGTCGGTTGAGAAACAGCATATCGTGCTTGAAGGCGACATCCCCTCGGCCATGAATCCGCCGCCGGGCTGTCCGTTCCAGACACGGTGTCGCTGGAAATCCGAGGTGCCGGACGGGCGCTGCGAATCCCATGTGCCGCCGGTTCAGACGCTGGCGGACGGCCATCAGGTCAAATGCCATCTGGCTGAAGACATACTGGCGCGCATGGAGCCCGTCATCAAAGTTGCGGCGGAATAAGCCGTCACAACATCAGAAGAGAGGGCCGGTTCAATACCGGCCTTTTTTCGTAGGGTTATCCGCCCCAGATCACTTTCACGTAGTTCTGGGTTTCTTTATATGGCGGGATACCGCCATGCTTCTCGACAGCTTTCGGCCCAGCATTGTAGGCCGCGAGCGCCAATGGCCAGGATTTGAACTTACGGTACTGCCACGACAGATACCGAGCGCCGCCCTCCAGATTTTGAATCGGATCATGCGGGTTTACGCCAAGCAGCCGCGCCGTCTGCGGCATCAGCTGGGCAAGGCCCAATGCCCCCTTATGTGACTTGGCAGCCGGATTCCAACCGCTTTCCTGCTGTACAAGACGCAGGAACAAATCCTCGGGGATATTGTGTTGACGGGCAGCTTTCCGGGCATGTTCCAGAAATTGCCCCCGATAGTTGCCGGTATAGCGTTTGGAGAACTTTCCGCGCTCGGTCTTGGGTTTGAGCCGTTCCGACCCGCGATATTGCGTGGCTGCGCGATTATCCAGAACTTTGGACTGTTTCAGGAAAATGTCTTTGCGGTTCTTCGAGGATAGTGTCTGTGCCTGTGCAACCGAGGCCACTAGACAAATACTCAAGATCGAAAGACCACCAACCAGAAAACGCATTAATGCTAATCCTGCACGCTCAACAACCAGACGGATTATAGTAAAATCAGCTGGAAATGAAAGCTTGGTAAAGATCATGCTAATATTTTCCCGCTTAACGTTGCACTGTGTTTCAACCAAGACCCGGCCCGTATAGGGTCACCAACAGAACAATGCGCCAGATTCGGGCGCAATCCATGACGAAAAGAACGAGGGAATATATGGCAGGTTCAGTCAACAAAGTCATTCTGATCGGCAATCTCGGTGCCGACCCTGAGGTGCGGTCGTTCCAGAATGGTGGAAAAGTGTGCAACCTGCGCGTCGCGACGTCCGAAACCTGGAAAGACCGCAATACCGGAGAACGTCGGGACCGGACCCAGTGGCACTCGGTTGCTATCTTCTCGGAACCTCTGGTCCGGGTTGCCGAGCAATATCTGCGTAAGGGCAGTAAAGTCTATATCGAAGGACAGCTGGAAACCCGGAAGTGGCAGGATCAATCGGGCCAAGACAGATACACGACCGAGGTGGTCCTGCGGCCCTATCGCAGCGAGCTGACAATGCTGGACGGTCGCGGTGAAGGCGGCGGCGGTGGCGGCGGAGGTTATGGCGGCGGCCAAGCTGGCGGTGGCTATGGCGACCCATATGGAAGTCAATCCAGCGCCCCTACCCCCGCATCGGGCGGGATCGATGACGACGAAATCCCGTTCTAAACCAAGACGGAGATAAAAAATGGCATGGTCCTTCTCGCTCGGCCGATTACTCGGTTCGGAACTGAGGGTCCATGTCACCTTCTTCCTTCTGTTGGCATGGGTCGGATTCGCCGCTTATTCCAGCGGAGGTTTACACGCTGCCATCCACAATCTTCTGTTCGTTCTGGCCCTGTTTGCCTGTGTGGTTGCTCATGAGTTCGGCCACGCCTTGATGGCCCGACGTTATGGCATTCGAACCCCCGACATCACGCTTTTGCCGATCGGCGGACTGGCCCGGTTGGAAAGAATGCCGGAAAAACCGTTGCAAGAGGTATGGGTCGCGCTCGCCGGGCCCGCCGTGAACGTGGCGATCTGGCTTGTTCTGGTATTACTCGGCGCTGGAACGCAGCTTGAAACCTTCGCTCAGATTGAATCAACGCATGCAGATCTACTGACCCGATTGGCCTATGTGAACCTGCTGCTAGCCGCATTCAACCTGATCCCGGCCTTTCCAATGGACGGAGGACGCGTGTTTCGCGCCTTGCTGTGCCTGAAGATGGATCGGGTCAAGGCAACCCGTTTCGCAGCAGTCGGCGGGCAGATTGTTGCGATTGGATTGGGGTTCCTCGGGCTGACATCGGGCAATCCGATCTTGGTTCTGATTGCAATCTTTGTCTTCGTCGCCGCCAATGCCGAGAGTCAGGATGTCGCCATGCGCTCAGTCGCGCGGCGGGTTCAGGCGCGCGACGCGATGATCACCGAATTCCACGCGCTTTCGCCCGAGGATACGCTGGCAACCGCAGCGCAGGCCGTCATCCATACAACACAGCATGAGTTTCCTGTGCTGGATCATGAAGGCGAGTTGTTGGGGTTTGTTACTCGAGACCGCCTGTTTACCGCGCTTGCAGGCGATCACCCACGCTCGGAACTGGCCCTTTCGATTGTTGAGCCCAACATACCCAAGGTTTCCCTGACAAGTGGGCTGAACAAGGTTCTGGACGCGTTACACGAGGGTGCGCCAGCCATTGCGGTATGCACAACAACTGGCAAGATGGTCGGCTATATCACCCGCGAGAATATCGGCGAGCTGATGATCATACAAGGGCGCTAAGCCGCGTAGTCAGCACATCTCGAGCGCGTCTTCGAGCACTGAGATCACCGCGTCCTTCGGAACGTCCGATGTGACAAACGCCTTCCCGATGCCACGCACCAGAATGAAATGCAGCTGCTCATCGACCACCTTTTTATCCTGAGCCATCAGATCGACCAGAGCCTCAGCGCTCGGCAACTTTACGGGAATATCTGCCAGGTCGGTCTTCATGCCCATGGCGCGCAGATGCGCCCGCACGCGGCTCGGGTCTTCCTGCGAACACAGCCCCAACCGCGAGGACAGCTCAAACGCCAGCGCGCAGCCAATGGCGACACCCTCACCATGCAAAAGACGGTCGGAATAGCCAGTCGCCGCCTCCAGCGCATGGCAGAAGGTATGGCCCAGATTCAACAACGCGCGATCACCTTGTTCAGTTTCATCGCGGGCAACGATATCCGCCTTCATCTGAACCGATCTGGTTACTGTTTGAACGCGAGCTGCCATATCGCCAGAGAGCAGGCTTGGACCATTTCGCTCGAGCCAATCGAAGAAATCCGCATCCCCCAGCAGGCCATATTTCACCACTTCGCCATAACCGGCCAGAAAATCGCGCGCCGTCAGTGTTCCCAACACGGCAGTATCCGCCAGCACCAGCGAGGGTTGGTGAAACGCTCCGATCAGGTTCTTACCCTGAGGTGCATTGATCCCAGTCTTGCCTCCGATCGAGCTGTCGACTTGCGCCAGTAGAGAAGTTGGGATTTGTACGAACCGTACACCGCGCCGCATCACCGCTGCGGCAAAGCCTGCCAGATCACCAATTACACCGCCTCCGAGCGCGACGACGACATCGTTGCGTTCGATTTTCTCAGCCAGCAGCCATTCTACCGCACGTTCGAAATGCGGCCAGCTTTTGGTGGCCTCTCCGGCGGGAAGCGACAGTGCCGTCATCTCGATACCGGAGGTGGCCAACCCATCTTGCAGAGCAGTCAGATGTAAACCAGCGACCCTCTCATCCGTTAGAACCGCAACACGAGGGCGCGGCAGCAACGGTGCGATACGCGCGCCGGCCTGCGCCAATAGGTCCGGGCCGATCTCGACATCATAAGAACGCTCGGCCAAATCTACATGTACGGTCTGATGCATTAATTCCGTTCCAAAACATCCGGGCGCGTCTCAAGCGCGGCTACAACCCGGTCCACCATATCTTCGATCGCGGTCTCGCCATCCGAATCTGCGACCAGATCGGCCTGTTCATAAACGGGCACGCGTGCCTGATACAAATCACGCAATGTCGCATAGGGATCCGCGGTGCGCAGCAAGGGTCGCGTGTCCTTATGCTTAACGCGATTCCACAGCACATTCAGATCAGCCCGCAACCAGACCGAAACACCCCGGTCCGAGATCATCTGCCGATTGCCCTCAGCTAGAAACGCCCCGCCCCCCGTTGACAGGATGCCCTTCTGCTTTTCATCCAGCAGCCGCCCGATCACCTGAGTTTCCTTGCCGCGAAAGAAGCGTTCGCCATCGCGGGCGAATATCTCGGGGATGGTCATATTGGCCGCCGATTCGATCTCGGCATCGCTATCGAGAAACGGCACACCCAGACGCGCCGCCAATGCACGCCCCACAGCCGTCTTTCCTGCGCCCATCATGCCAACCAAAACAACGGTTTTGTGCAATCGAAACCGATCAGAGGTGCCGGGGCGCGACGGGTTATGCTTAATTTCGCTCATTTCATCGTGAATGACGTGATCTTGGAAAAAATGCCAGTTATAACTTGGGCAAAACCAAAATTTGAGGCAGCGTTCACCCATGGGCCGTTTGATCAAGTTCCTGATATACCTCATCTGCCTGGGATTCATTGGGCTGATCGGGTATGCATATGTCGGGCCATTCTTTGGTGTAGACTTCTCTGCGCCCCAAAGCGAAATCCGCGAACCGGTCACTCTGAATGCCGACTAGAGCCACCTTGCTGGCGCTTATTCTTGCCGGAACCGCCCAGGCACAAACGTCAGAGCCCTTGTCGGTTATCGACTGGCTGACCGATCCGCCCCAGAATCTGCCTGGCACCGTTCTGTTGGAGCCGCCAGTGACCCAGACCGGGTTGCAACCCGAAGTGCAGGTGACCCCGCTTGAAGCGCTGTCACCGCCGTTGGGTTTGGTGCCATCTTCCGTAACCGGCCTGCCAGTGGATTTATGGCAAGGTAGCGAACCTGAACGCCTAGCAGAACTGATTGCCCGTGTACCGGTCAAGGCCAACCCCGCGATGCAGCGCCTGCTGTTCACCCTGCTTTTGACCGAGGCGCGCCCGCCTTCGGGCACGCAGTCGCAGGATACCTTATTGAAGGCACGACTGGACCGCCTGATGCAACTGGGCGCATCGGACCCGGTTCAATCCTTGGTGCAACTTGCAGGGCCGACCGACACGCAGGACCGCTTCAAGCGCTGGTTCGATGCGACTTTGCTGACCGGGGACGAGGATCGCAGCTGCACCGCGCTCATCGCGCAGCCGCATCTGTCACGAGATTACGCCGCACAGATCTTCTGCAAAGCCCGGCGTGGAGATTGGGCGTCGGCCGCGTTGACGCTTGAAGCCGCGCATGCGCTTCAGGTTCTGCCCGATGACGAGCTTGCCTTGCTCGACCGTTTCCTCAGCCCCGAGCTGTTTGAAGACGCCGAATATCTACCTCAGCCTGAAAACCCTGACCCGCTGACATTTCGCCTGTTCGAAGCCATCGGTGAACGCCTGCCCACCGCCTCACTGCCCCGCGCATTCGCCAATGCAGACCTGCGGGACGTGGCCGGATGGAAAGCGCAGGTTGAGGCGGCCGAACGTCTGACCCGCATCGGTGCGCTCACGCCGAACCAGTTACTGGGTCTTTACACAGAGCGCTCTCCTGCTGCGTCAGGCGCGGTCTGGGATCGTGTCGCCGCAATCCAACGCTTTGAGACCGCGCTGAATACCGGAAACCCCAAAGCGATTGCCAAGACCCTGACCGCTGCATGGTCACAGATGCAGACCGTAGGCCTTGAGGTTGCCTTTGCCGAGCTTTTTGCCCCGCAGCTCGCCCCGCTGACGCTGCCAAATCCCTCCGCCGAGGATCTGCGCTGGCGGATTCTGTTACTGTCTGAACTTTATGAAGACGCCGCGCAGGCTGCGCCAGACGGTTCCGATGCGAATGCGTTCCTGGCTGCTCTGGCGGTTGGCGATCCCGGACGCGCCGAAGCGCCCACTCCGTTGGCGGATGCAATTTCGGAAGGGTTCGCATGGTCTGCGCCGATCCCCTCGGATATCAATGCGCTGCTGAACAACGATCAGCTGGGGGAGGCCATTCTGGAAACGATGCAGCTGTTCGCCCATGGTGCGCGTGGCAATCTGGTCGATCTGACCGCCGCGATCGCCGCGTTCCGCCGCGTGGGCCTCGAAGACACTGCTCGCCGGGCAGCGCTGCAGTTGATGATCCTCAACGGGACCTGAGTATGGCCGCGCCTGCCTCACAGGAGTTGTGGATCTCCACTTTTCTCGAAGCACAAGCAGCCGAACTTGGCGCTGCCACCAACACGCTTCTGGCCTATGGGCGCGACCTCAAGGATTTCTCGGGCTGGCTTGAACGTCGCAAAACCAATTTCGCAGACGCGGACCGGGACAGGATCGAGACCTATCTGATCGACTGCGATGCACAGGGGCTTTCCCGTTCCACGCGCGCAAGACGACTGTCGGCGATCAAGCAGATCTACCGCTTTGCATTCGAAGAGGGCTGGCGCGAAACCAACCCGGCGATCCAGATCAAAGGCCCGGGCCGCGCCAAACGCCTGCCCAAAACGCTGGACGTGATCGAAGTTGACCGGCTGCTCGCTGCCGCACGCCGTACCGGAAGGACGCAGGCAGACAAGGTGCGCAACACCTGCCTGATGGAACTGCTCTATGCCACCGGCATGCGCGTAACCGAACTGGTCTCACTGCCGGTTTCTTCCGCCCGTGGCGATCCGCGCATGCTGTTGGTGCTTGGTAAGGGCGGGAAAGAGCGGATGGTGCCACTGTCCCCAGACGCGCGCGATGCGCTAGCTGTCTGGCTGGTGGTACGGGACGAGGCCGAAGAACAAACAGTAGCCAAAGGCGGCCAAACCTCGCGCTTCCTGTTTCCCTCGCGCGGGAAATCCGGTCATCTGACCCGGCATATGTTCTTTCTGCTGATCAAGGATCTGGCGGTTGAGGGTGGCGTTTCGCCCGAAAAAGTCACACCGCATACGCTGCGCCACGCCTTTGCGACCCATCTGTTGGCTAACGGGGCTGACCTGCGCTCGATCCAGACGCTGCTGGGGCACGCGGATGTGGCCACGACCGAGATTTACACTCACGTGCTAGATGAACGCCTGTCAGAACTGGTGCTTGAACACCACCCTCTGGCAAAAGACGACACCCCCGATCAGGGCTAACCCCTTGATCCAAGGGGGCCGCACCCCCATAACCGATGCAGAAACAAACATATTCAAGGACCGATGGAACCCACCTCTTCTCTGCTTGATGGCGCATTCTGGATCACCTCAGGCTCTATTCTCCTCCTGCTCGTACTCTCGGGCTTCTTCTCTGGCTCGGAAACGGCGCTTACGGCATCTTCGCGCGGGAAACTGAGGACGCAGGCAGATAAAGGATCGAAGGGCGCGCAGAAGGCGCTTGATATCACCGACGACAATGAGCGCCTGATCGGTTCCGTCCTGCTGGGCAACAACCTCGTGAACATTCTGGCAGCCTCGCTGGCGACCGCGCTTTTCACCCGGCTGTTCGGTGAAAGCGGTGTCGCGCTGGCCACGCTGGTGATGACCCTTCTGGTTCTGATCTTTGCCGAGGTGCTGCCCAAGACCTATGCGATCACCAATGCCGAAAAGGCTGCAGCGCTGGTCGCGCCCGTCATCAGCATCGTAGTCACAGTGTTCTCACCCGTGGTGGCTGCCGTGCGCCTGTTTGTACGTGGCGTGCTGCGCCTGTTCGGTGTGCAGATTGATCCCGACAGCAACATCCTGGCCGTGCGCGAGGAGATCGCGGGGGCGCTGCAACTGGGCCACTCCGAAGGTGTGGTCGAAAAAGAAGACCGTGACCGCATTCTGGGCGCGCTGGATCTGGGCGACCGTACGGTTGAAGAGATCATGCTGCATCGCTCGAATATCGAGATGATCGACGCCGATGACGAACCCGAGGCAATCCTGCAGCAATGTTTGGAAAGCCCGCATACCCGCCTGCCCGTCTATCGGGATGAGCAGGAAAACATTGTGGGTGTCGTCCATGCCAAAGACCTGTTCCGAGCTATGTATGCGCAAGTGGGCGGCGCGGATGGAGATACCGAGCGGCTCAAGAACTTTGACATCGCGAAGGTGGCCAACGATCCTTATTTCGTACCCGAAACCACCACTCTGGACGACCAGATGCGCGAGTTTCTTAGGATGCACAGTCACTTTGCGCTGGTGGTGGATGAATACGGCTCGCTGCGCGGACTGATCACGCTCGAAGATATTCTGGAAGAAATCGTGGGCGAGATTGCTGATGAGTTCGACATCGATGAAGAGGTGCCCGTCACCCGGACCGATGATGGCCAATATCTGGTCGAGGGCGCGATGACCATCCGGGACGCCAACCGCGCACTCGACTGGTCCCTACCGGACGAAGAGGCCAACACGCTGGCCGGTCTGGTAATCCACGAGGCGCAGATGATCCCTATCGTTGGACAGGTGTTTTCGTTCCACGGCTTCCGGTTCGAGGTCACAGCACGCGAAGGGAACCGGATTACCGGGCTGAAAGTCCGTCCTCTCTGATCTATGGTTTCATAATTCTGACTTGAGGAGATGTGCCGGATGCCCAGCTTGAAACGGAAACTCTGGCACAGTGGTGACCGACTCAGTTGTGTGGTCTGTACCATCCCCTCGGCAGTTGTAACGCAGGCAATCGCGGCCTGTGGCGTCGACTCGATTGTCGTCGATCTGGAACATGGCGCGGTCGATTATGCCTCGGCCCACGCCATGATCGCCGCGACCGCAGGCACAGATTGTGCGCCTTTGGTACGGGTGGCCGAGAATGACCCTGCACAGGTGAAACGCGCGCTGGATCTTGGAGCGGAAGGGATCATGTTCCCCCTGATCCGCACGGCAGACGAGGCGCGTCAAGCCGTGGCCAGCCTGCGGTACCCACCCGACGGGACGCGCGGGTTCGGCCCATTCATTTCTCAATCGCGCTGGGGCAAGGATTTCGGGACTTACGCGCCAGACATTCAGCCCGAACTAATCTGTTGCCTTCTCGTTGAAACCGCCGAAGCCGTAGAGAATATCGAAGAAATCTGCGCCGTTCCCGGAATTGATCTGCTAATACCCGCTCAGTTTGATCTAAGCACCGATCTGGGCCTCATGGGGCAATTCGATCATCCTGATTTTCTGGCTGCGGTCGCGCGTATCGAAGCTGCGGCCAGGAAAGCGAATCTGCCCCTCGGCAATGTCGCCCTGACCGAGGACCGCGCCCTTAGCTTGTTTGACAATGGTTATCGGCTGGTCGGCGGCTTTGACGCCCTGTGGCTGCGGGAAAAGGCGCTGCAAATCCGGGGCTGGTGCAATACGTAAGCGATGTCGCAAACAGGACAGTATTGCCTCTGAACCGGATACAGGCTTCCGAAAAATCTGAGGGAGTTCCAACGTGAAAACTACTACACGCGTTGCGGTTATCGGCGGTGGGGTCGTCGGCTGTTCCGTTCTGTATCACCTGACCAAATTGGGCTGGTCTGATGTCATGCTGCTGGAACGCTCGGAACTGACAAGCGGTTCAACCTGGCACGCAGCGGGCGGGTTTCACACCTTGAATGGCGACACCAATATGGCCGCACTTCAGGGTTACACGATCCGGCTTTACAAGGAGCTGGAAGAGATCACTGGTATGTCCTGCGGCCTGCACCATGTTGGCGGCGTTACGTTGGCCGACAATCAGGACCGCTTCGACATGCTGCTGGCCGAGCGTGCCAAGCATCGTTTCATGGGGCTGGAGACTGAAATCGTCGGTCCGGACGAAATCAAGAAGATCGCCCCTATCACCAACACTGACGGTATCCTCGGTGCGCTTTACGATCCTCTGGACGGGCATCTGGATCCGTCAGGCACAACCCACGCCTATGCCAAGGCCGCGCGAATGGGAGGCGCCACGATTGAGACCCACTGCATGGTGCGCGAGACCAACCAGCGCCCGGATGACACCTGGGATGTGGTCACCGACAAAGGCACCATTCATGCCGAACACGTGGTTAATGCTGGTGGCTTGTGGGCGCGCGAAGTTGGGGCGATGGCGGGCATCTACTTCCCGCTCCACCCTATGGAACACCAGTATCTGGTCACCGACGCCATCCCCGAGATTGAGGCGATCATCGACGCGGGCGGCGAGCATCCGCATGTGATGGACCCGGCGGGCGAAAGCTATTTGCGGCAGGAAGGGCGCGGTCTGTGCATCGGCTTCTATGAACAGCCCTGCAAGCCCTGGGCTGTGGATGGCACACCATGGGAGTTCGGGCATGAGCTGCTGCCCGATGATTATGACAAGATCACCGACAGTATCGAATTCGCCTATCGCCGCTTTCCGGTTCTGGCCGAGGCTGGTGTCAAATCGGTCATCCACGGGCCTTTTACCTTTGCGCCAGATGGCAACCCACTGGTGGGGCCGATCCCCGGCGTGCGCAACTACTGGTCAGCTTGCGGCGTCATGGCTGGCTTCAGCCAGGGTGGCGGTGTCGGCCTGACGCTGGCGCAATGGATGATCGAAGGCGAACCGGAACGGGACGTCTTCGCGATGGACGTAGCTCGCTTTGGTGATTGGATCAGCCCCGGCTACACACGCCCCAAGGTGGTCGAGAACTATCAGAAACGATTCAGTGTGGCCTATCCCAACGAGGAGCTGCCAGCCGCGCGCCCAAACCGCACCACGCCGATGTATGACATCTTCTCAGATCTCGGCGCGGTCTGGGGACAGCAATACGGGCTTGAGGTTCCGAACTATTTCGCACAAGGCGATGAGCCGGGATATGAAACGCCCTCATTCCGCCGCTCGGACGCGTTTGACGCCACAGGGCGCGAGGTACGGGCGGTGCGCGAAGGGGTTGGCATCAACGAGGTGCACAATTTCGGCAAGTACCGCATCACCGGGTCCGGTGCGCGGGGCTGGCTCGACCAGCTCATGGCGGGTCGGATTCCGAAACCCGGCCGCCTGTCTCTGACGCCGATGCTATCGCCCAAGGGCAAGCTGATCGGCGATTTCACCGTCTCATGCCTGAGCGAGACCGAGTTCCAGCTGACTGCCTCATATGGCAGCCAAGCCTTTCACCTACGTTGGTTCCAGCAGAACGCTCAGGATGGTGTGCAGGTCGAGAATATCAGCGATCGCCTGAACGGTTTCCAAATCGCCGGGCCAAAAGCGACCGAGGTTCTGGCCGGTTGCACGCGCGACGATATCAGCGCTCTTCGTTTCCTTGACGTGCGTCGCATGACGGTCGGCATGACTGACTGTATCGTTCAGCGCGTCAGCTACACCGGCGATCTTGGCTATGAGATCTATTGCGATCCTATGGCGCAGCGGCAGCTTTGGTGGACCTTGTGGCAGGCAGGGCAACCGCTTGGCATGGTCCCCTTCGGGATGCGCGCAATGATGAGCCTGCGATTGGACAAGTTCTTTGGCTCGTGGATGCGGGAGTTCTCACCCGATTATACAGCTGCCGAGACCGGGCTGGATCGGTTCATTTCTTTCTCGAAATCCGCCCGGTTCATCGGGCGCGCGGCAGCAGAAGCCGAACGCCCGGCCCGTAAGTTGGTGGCTTTCGAGGTCGACGCTGATGACGCAGATGTCAACGCCTATGAACCGATCTGGCTGGAGGGCGAGGTTGTCGGTTTCTGCACCTCAGGCGGCTATTCCCACTACGCTCGGAAATCTATCGCGATGGGTTTCCTGCCTATCGAACGTGCGATGGCAGGTCAGGAAGTCGAGATTGAAATCCTCGGGCAGATGCGCGGTGCACGCGTGACCACCTCCCCCCTGTTCGACCCGGATGGAGCGCGAATGCGGGGGTGACTCGGCGCACAACCGGGGGCATGGTCGCTAGATGAGCGCGATTCCCATTATCCTTCTGGCCGCCGGGCAATCCAGTCGCATGGGCGGTGCGGATAAGCTGTTGCAACGGATTGACGGGGTTCCGCTCCTGCGTCGGTCTGCCCTTGCAGCACTGGCCGCTGGCCCAGTAATCGCCGCCCTGCCGCCCAGGCCGCATCCACGCTATGCGGCGCTGGATGGGCTCGATATCACCCGCGCCGAAATTGCCAACGCCACAGAAGGCATGAATGCCAGTCTGCGTGGCGCGATGGCTCTGGTCCCGGCAACCGCGCCTGCGGTGATGGTACTTTTGGCGGATTTGCCTGACCTGACATCAAGTGATCTCCGCTCCGTACTGCTGTCGAGGTCACAGTATCCGGATAATCTGGTTTGGCGTGGTGCGACCAACGATGGCGCACCCGGCCATCCGGTGATTTTCGATCAAGCGTTGTTCCACGCTCTCAAGGAATTGACCGGCGACACCGGCGCCCAGGAAATCGTTAAACAGTGCAAGGGCAAAGTTCACTTGCACTGCCTGCCGGACAATCACGCTCTGCTGGATCTGGATACGCCAACGGATTGGGAGAAGTGGCGATCAAACCGAACGCTGAAATGAACACGGCCCGGTCGCGAACGACCGGGCCGGTTGCCCAAAAACAGGACTACCACTTTCACCAATCTCTCTAGCGCGGTCAGATCACCAAACAGGTTGTCTGACTATACGCTGCCGAACCTAAACAAGACCCCCTCGTTAACATGCCGCTCAGCGCTATGGAGACTGAGATGCGCCTTCAACACCCCCTAGTGTCTCAGGCCCCCCTCACTTGGGCAATTACATCGTCGCCTATCAGGTGCTTTCAAACAACGTAAAATTGGAAGAATTGGTAAATTTCCACAAAATCGACTTGGCGCTTGCGCAACAATGCAACAGTCTGGAATCTCGCTTGAGTTGTACATTAAGCCGCTCACCACATTACCTAATGTGAATATGGCCTTTGGGGCCTATTGTTTCCAATTTGTTTTAAGGCATCTTTACCAATCGCCAGAAACACGTCCCTCGGGGAGAAACAACTTTAAGGTGATCTTCGGTGATTTGACCAGAGGTGCGGTTTATTTGTTAACGAAACTGATTCAATTCGGCGCTTTTTCCTGACTGTCGACGATGTCGGCAACAATCGACCGATTCGCCCTACGTAAGCTTGGCTGATTCCCGCTCATGCGCCGTTGGTGAACAACCGCATAGGAAGGACAGAAAACGGCAAAATTAAGGTTTCTTAATTTTTCACTCAGGAACTGCAAAGATTGACTGGGCATCTCCTGTCTCAAGCGCGGGCTCAACCGCCATACAAAGACAGGAGTCAAAATGAGCATCCGTAAATCCTCACTGCTTTTCCCACGCACGACTAGCTGGATGGGCGCAAGCGCACTGGGCGCGGCCATGCTGGCCACCACCGCCCTGCCCGCGATGGCAGACGAGGCGCTGGCAGAACTGGTTGAAACCGTATCACCCTCAGTCGTTACGATCATCGCCAAGCAAGACACAGCACCAGTCCTGACGCAGGGACAGGAGTTCGATTTCGAAGGGCACCCCTTTGGTGAGTTCTTCAAACGCTTCGGCGGACCGGAAGGTTTCCAGATGCCGCAGCGTGGTCCGAGCCAAGGTCTTGGCTCTGGTTTCGTCTTGGACGAGGCTGGATACATTGTCACCAACCACCATGTGGTCGACAACTCGACGGAAATAACTGTCCGCTTGAGTGACAACCGCACCTTCGAGGCAGAGATCGTAGGCACCGACCCGCTGACTGATATCGCTGTTTTGAAGATTGATGTAGGCGAAGATCTGCAAGCCGTACAAATGGGCGACAGCGATGCCATCCGAGTGGGTGAAGACGTGGTCGCCATCGGCAACCCCTTCGGGCTCAACTCAACTGTCACAACGGGTATCGTGTCGGCTAAGGGCCGCAATATCTCGGAAGGACCTTATGCCGAGTTCATTCAGACGGATGCGGCCATCAACAAGGGCAACTCGGGCGGTCCGCTGTTCAACATGGAAGGTGAAGTGATCGGCGTGAACTCTGCCATCTACTCACCTAGCGGCGGCTCGGTCGGCCTCGGATTTGCTGTGACCTCAAACATCGTGGATCACATCACTGCGGACCTGCGCGATGACGGTCAGGTCAGCCGCGGATGGCTGGGTGTGTCGATCCAGAATGTCAGCCCCGAACTGGCGGCAGCGATGGGCGTCGAGACGGCGACCGGCGCGCTCGTGTCCGATGTGGTGACCGACAGCCCGGCGGATGGCGCGCTGCAACAAGGTGACGTGATTCTCAGCTTCAACGGAGAACCCGTTGATTCCAGTAGTGATCTACCGATCCTGGTTGGCACCACCAAGGTGGGTACTGACAGTGTTCTGACAGTTCTTCGCAATGGAAAAGAAGAACAGATTGAACTGACCATTGGCCAGCATCAGTCTGCCTCAGCCGAGACCGACAGCGTAGTCGAGGACAAGTTCGAAGGCACTTCGCTGGGTGTGACGGTTGCTCCGCTGACCGAAACGGCACGTGCGGAAATGGGCGTGGGCGAGAATGTGGACGGCGTGGTTGTCACCGACCTCAAGCCCGAAAGCCCTGCAGCAAAGGCTGGTTTGCAGCGCGGCGATGTGATCGTGCGGCTGGGTAATCTGGACACCGCGACCCCGGACGCGCTGAAAGACGCGCTGGAAAGCGAAAAGACCGATCCGGCTCTGGTGCTGATCAATCGCGGCGGCAACCAAATCTTCGTCGCGGTCAAGATCGCCTGAGCCACAACACCTAAGCGCGCCACATGATGGGGAAATCTGGTGCGCTTATTCCGGAGGGTGCGGATTGTCCACGTACCACTGGGACAGCCGGGTGCGGCATCGCACCCGGCATGTTTTTTTCAAAGAGTATCTGTGTTTATATCCTATTGGGAAAGGAGCCCCGACCATGAGCAGACGCCTGTTGATTGTTGAGGATGATCAGGAGACCCGTGATTTCATCGCCAAAGGCTTTGGCGAGGAAGGCTATGTGGTCGAAGTCGCGTCGGATGGCCGCGAGGGCCTTTATCATGCGACTGATGGCGGTTTCGATGCCGTTGTTCTGGATCGAATGCTGCCGGGGCTGGATGGTTTGTCGTTGATCAAGTCCATGCGGGCTGCGGGGTTGAAGACGCCCGTGTTGATGCTGACCGCGATGAGCGCGGTTGATGAACGGGTCAAAGGCCTCCGTGCCGGGGCGGATGACTATCTGGTCAAACCTTTCTCGTTTCAGGAATTGCACGCCCGGATCGAGGCCTTGCTGCGCCGTCCGCAGGAAGCAGAAGAAACTCCAACTCTGGCTTGCCGCGATCTCGAAATGGACCTGCTTACGCGTAAAGTCACACGCAACGGGCGCGAGATCACCCTCACCCCGCGTGAATTCCAGATATTGGAGTACTTCCTGCGCCGCAAAAACCGCGTCGTCTCTCGCACTATGCTGCTGGAAGGCGTCTGGGACTATCACTTTGACCCCAACACAAATGTAGTCGACGTCCATATCTCGAAACTGCGCCGCCAGCTTGATGAAGAAGGTGCCGACCCGATGATCGAGACAGTAAGGGGCGCTGGGTACATGGTCTCGGATGCCTGACCTGCGCCTGTCGCTGAGGAATGCGCGCACCCGGCTGGTCATGGCCAGCATGGTGCTGAGTACATTGCTGACCGCAGCGGTACTGGTAACCGTTTACGTGACCGCCAATCGCACAATCTCGGATGAGACACGATCCGTCGTACAGGCAGAACTCACGGGTCTGGCGGATGAATACGAACGCCTTGGCATGATCGGATTGATCACCGCAATCGAACGTCGCCTGCCCACCGCAGCCCAGCGGGACGCCCTATATTTGCTTACAGGTCGGCAAGGCACCAAGCTGGCAGGCAACCTGGCCCATTGGCCCGAAGGGATCACGCCGGGCAGCGGCTGGGTCGAATTGCAATTGCGCCGCGAAGACAGCGACCAGACGGTTCCAATATCGGCTGCGTCCGTTCGGCTGCCCGGTGGCGAACGGTTGCTGGTCGGACGCGATGCGTTGGCGCGCCAGCAGTTCGACCGCGCTCTGTTTCGGTCCGTCGCATTGGCGCTCGGGACTGCCCTTGCGTTGAGTCTGCTGACAGGTTGGCTGCTGACACGTCTGGTATTCTCACGCCTCAAAGACATCGCTGACACGGCCGATAACATCGTTTCGGGCGATCTGGCCTTGCGTATGCCATTGCGCGGTACGGGTGACGAGTTCGATCAGGTCTCGGGCACGCTCAACAACATGCTGGATAAGATCGAAGAGCTGATCAGTAATCTTAGGACCACTTCGAATTCCATTGCACATGATCTGCGCTCACCGCTTTCGCGCCTGCGCCAGCGGGTCGAGTCACTGGCTGAGCCTGACAAAAGCGACCAGGAACGTGATATCGATCTGGCCCGCGCAACAGGTGAGATTGATCATTTGCTGCGAGTTCTCAGCCAACTTACCGAAATCTCGCGCGCCGAGGCCGGTCTGGGCCGCGAGCAGTTCGAACCGGTGAATTTACAGCAACTGGTCAGCGACGTGGTCGAACTCTATGAACCCGTCGCCGCAGATCAGAATATTCGGCTGGAGGTCAAAGGCAGAACCGATCCGATACAAGGTCACCGCCCTTTACTGTCACAGGCCTTCTCAAACCTCCTGGAAAACGCCATGCGCTACGCGCCGGCGGGTACTGCGATCACCATCGAAATCCGCGAAGATGGCGCCTTCACATTGCTGAGCGTTCGTGACCGCGGACCCGGCGTGCCCGAGCGTGATTTGCCAAGATTGCAGATGCCCTTCGTCACTCTGGACCCTGCCCGCACCGAGCGCAATGCGGGCCTCGGGTTGGCACTGGTGGCTGCAATCTCGCACATGCATGGCGGCAAGTTCATTGCAAAGAACCGCAAGCCCGGTCTGGAAACTATTATAAAGCTGGCGTGAACGTCGCGAAGCGCATTAACAATGGCAGTTAATACACTGCTGTATCAAATAAATAGCGTTAAAGAACTGCAGGCAAAGCAGCGTAACCCCGGAAGCGGATACGACCGCCTTGTTTGCGATTAGGTAAAAGCTTGTACTCGGGATATCTGCGCAGAAAACGACCCAGCGCGACCCGCCCTTCCAGCCGGGCGAGCGTCAGGCCGACACAGACATGAGGGCCACCTGCGAAGGCCAGATGCCGGTTGGGTTTGCGGGCAATGTCGAACCGGCTCGGGTCATCGAACACCACAGGATCCCGATTGGCGGCGCCGATGCAGAGGTGCAGATTGGTGCCTTTGGGTATATGCAGGCCCTCAAGTTCTATATCAGCCGTGGTTTCACGATTGCCGAACTGGTTCGGTGAGCGGAAGCGTAAAACCTCCTCAACCGTCGAGTTGATCAGCGCGTCATCGTGCAACAGACGCGCGCATTGCTCCGGATGATCATGCAGCAGCGCCAAACCGTTGCCGATCAAGTTGGTCGTTGTTTCGTGACCCGCATTCAGGATGAAGATGCAGTTCTGCAGCAGTTCAATCTCGCTGAGTTGTGCATCCGCCCCCTCACCCCGGATCAAACGGGTCAATACGTCCGTTTCCGGGTCACCCGGATTGGCACGACGGCGCGCGACGAGGTCTTCAAGATAAGCTTTGAACTCGGTCACCGCCCGATGCCCGGTCTCCAACTGTACCTCGGTCAAAGCCGGTTCCAGCGCGCCCAGAATGGCCAGTGACCAGTCGCGCAGCGGCCCGCGTTCTGACATGGGCACGTCCAGCAGATTCCCGATGATCTGAATTGGAATCGTCGATGCAAAATCCTCGATCAGGTCCACCTGATCCCGGCCTGTCATCGCATCCAGCAGCGTATCGACGGTTTGGATCAACCCCGGCTCCATTCCTGCAATGGCGCGGGGTGTCAGGGCCGAAGTCATGATCTTGCGCACCCGCGTGTGCAACGGTGGGTCAGAGAACACCAGAGAAGTGGTATGGTGCTCGAAGAGTGGTGAGCCCGCTCCGAATTTCGGTCCAAAGGCAGCCTTCTTGTCCGATGAATAAAGCGTGGTGTCGCGATAGACGCGATCCAGATCAGCGTGGCGCGACAAAAGAACAGATCCATCGGGCTGCGGCAGCACCGGCGCGTGTTCCAGCAACGCATCATAGATCGGGAACGGATCATCGATAAAGCCCACAGGTGGGTTCATCAGGTCTAGATTTTGCGCCAATTCTTCGTAACTTACACGACTCATTGCATCCTCCCAGCCCCGTCACTTGCCTAACGCAAGGAACAGACTCAGACAACTCTGCCCGGGTGACATTCGACAAGGCTCGGGCTATGACAGAGGCATGTCTGAACCGGTCTCTTCGATCAGAAACCTTGGCCCCGCCTTCGAGCAAGCTTGCGCGCGCGCGGGCATTCATTCCGCTCAAGAGTTGCGGGACTTAGGCGCGGATGAGGCTTATGCGCGCCTTTTGCAATCCGGCTCGCGTCCGCATTTCATTGGCTACTATGTGCTGGTGATGGGCCTGCAGGGCCGTCCCTGGAACGACTGCAAAGGCGAAGAAAAGAAGGCGCTGCGCAAGAGGTTTGATGCGATCAAGGCTGGGGTGAGCCGGGCGCCGGAAAGCCAGATGGTCTCGGATCTGGACGCCGTGGGCGTTCGTGTGACCGCTGCGGACCTCAAACCCGTCTGAGAAAGAAATAGGCCGCCCCAAAAAGGAGCGGCCCAATCTGTTCACCGATGTGGTGGCTTAGCCAACCAGCTCGATGCCCGAGAAGAAGTAGGCGATCTCAACCGCTGCTGTCTCAGGTGCGTCCGAACCATGGACCGAGTTTTCGCCAACTGATTCAGCGAACTCAGCGCGGATGGTGCCGGCTGCTGCGTCTGCAGGGTTGGTTGCGCCCATGACTTCACGGTTCTTGGCAATGGCGCCTTCGCCTTCCAGAACCTGAACAACAACAGGGGCCGACGACATGAATTCGCACAGTTCGTCATAGAACGGACGCTCGGCATGTACTTCGTAGAACTTGCCAGCTTGCTCTTTGGTCATGTGGATGCGCTTTTGCGCGACGATGCGCAGGCCCGCTTCTTCGAATTTGGCGTTGATCTTGCCAGTCAGGTTGCGGCGGGTTGCATCGGGTTTGATGATCGAGAATGTGCGTTCCAGTGCCATATCGGCCTCTCCTTACAATGTGGCGCGGGTCCGCGCCGAAATCCATCGCGCGCCGCCTAACATGGTATTTGCTTCAAGAAAAGTAGAATGATGCCTTTGCGGTCAGATCGTATCGGGAAGCGGCTCCAGACGATCCACGCGACGCACATAGAGTACCGCAAGAAGGCCGATGAAACTGCTGCCGCACATCATGCTCAGCACCAGATAAGGTCCGTTTTCCGGGCTGACAAACGCGCCGGTCATCGACGTCAGGATCGCCCCAAGCGCCACGATCATCGCACCTGAAAGCCCCGCCGCACTGCCGGCCAGCTTGGGGCGCACGGACATGACACCGGCGGTCGCATTGGCGTTTGTCAATCCGTTGCCGAACCCCACACAGATGGCCGACCCGAAGAACACCCAGACTGACCCCAGGCCAGCTATGAACAGAAGTAACCCGCAAAACGGTCCGGTCGAGGCCACGATCCGCCCGATCAGGATCATTGTGGTCAGTCGTGTGTGTGCCGCGATCCGTCCCGTCACAAAATTACCGACCATGAATCCGCCCGTGATGATGCCGATCCCAAGACCCAGCATGGCCGGACTCAAATCGAACCATGCCGCAGCCACCAAAGGCGCTCCGGTGATGAAGCTGAAAAAACCCCCTATCGAGAACGATACGCAAAGGGCATAGCCCCAGAATCGGCGCGCTCGAAAGAGGTGTGGGTATTCGCGCAATTGGGCCGAGAAGGTTGAGGCGCGGTTGAGATTTGTCTCGCCCATATCAAGCCACAGAAGGGCCAGCAGCCCTGCCCCCAACAGCGAATACAGAACAAACCCCGCGCGCCATCCAAACAGCATGTCCAACGCGCCGCCCAACATCGGACCCAACATCGGCGCAAGCGCCATCGCCATGGCGATATAACCCAGTTTGCTCGCGGCCTCATTCGGAGGATATCGGTCCCGGATCGAGGCGCTGGACAACACCGATCCTGCCACGACTACCGCCTGCAGCAGGCGAAAGCCCAGGAACAGCCAGATCGACTCGGCCATGACGCAGCCGATCGAGGCAATGACGAAGATCGTCATGCAGATCAACAGCACGGGCCTGCGTCCAAAGCGATCTGACAGCGGTCCCATGATCAACTGTAGCACGGCAGATACGGCCAGATACCCCGCAACCGACAGGTTCACGAGGCCGTAGTCCACCGCGAAATCCTCGCTCATATGCGCCAGTGAGGGCAGAAACATATTCAGGGACAGCACAGACAGCGCCGTGGCAAAGATCAGCGTGATCAAACTGGGGGGCGTCTGGGCCGCGCGCATCTCGAAAACCGTTTCAAAAAAGCAAACGAAACAGCGCTAACACATTGCCTGGCGTTTGAACATGCCAAGCCGCTGGCGGCGGCATCGTGGCTCTGCTAAGAGCGGCCTCATGTTACGGATCGAAGATATCACCTATGCCGTTGAGGGCCGCCCTTTGTTCGATGGGGCCAGCGCGACTATCCCTGATGGTCACAAGGTTGGCCTTGTGGGCCGCAACGGGACCGGCAAGACCACTCTTTTTCGCCTCATCCGGGGGGAGCTTGCATTGGAGTCGGGCAATATCTCGGTCCCGAAGCGCTCGCGGATTGGAGGAGTGGCGCAAGAGGTACCTTCTTCCGATATTTCGTTGATCAATACTGTCCTCGCCGCCGATACCGAACGCAGCGCGTTGATGGCCGAGGCCGAAAGCGCCGAAGACCCCGCCCGCATTGCCGATATCCAGACCCGTCTGGCCGATATCGACGCCTGGTCGGCTGAGGCACGGGCAGCGTCGATCCTTAAAGGTCTGGGGTTTGATGACGAAGATCAACTAAAACCCTGTTCCGATTTCTCAGGCGGCTGGCGGATGCGCGTGGCACTGGCGGCGGTGCTGTTCTCTCAGCCCGATCTGCTGCTACTGGACGAACCAACCAACTATCTGGATCTCGAAGGCGCACTGTGGCTTGAAAGCTATCTGGCGAAGTATCCTCACACGGTGATCATCATCAGCCACGACCGCGGTCTGCTGAACCGCGCCGTGGGTTCGATCCTGCATCTGGAAGATCGCAAGCTCACCTATTACGCAGTCCCTTACGACAAGTTCGCCGAACGCCGGGCGGAACGTCTGGCGCAAGCGGAGTCGGAGAACGCCAAGGCCAAGGCCCGCATCGCCCATCTGCAGAGTTTCGTGGATCGCTTCCGTTATAAAGCGTCGAAGGCCGTACAGGCCCAGTCCCGCCTGAAGATGATCGAGCGCATCCAACTGGTTTCAACCCCGCAAGAGGCCGCCTTGCGCGCATTCTCGTTTCCCGAGCCCGAGGAGCTATCGCCGCCGATCATCCAGATTGAAGGCGGTGTGACCGGCTATGGCGAGATTGAGGTACTGCGCCGCCTGAATCTGCGGATTGATCAGGATGACCGGATCGCATTGCTGGGCAAGAACGGTCAGGGCAAGTCGACCCTGTCCAAGCTGCTTTCCGACCGCCTGCCCCTGATGGCAGGCAAGATGAGCCGCTCTAACAAGTTGCGCATCGGGTATTTCGCGCAGCATCAGGTAGATGAGCTTTATGTGGACGAGACCCCTCTGGACCACTTACGGCGCCTGCGCCCAGACGAGGCTCCGGGCAAATGGCGGTCGCGTCTGGCCGGGTTTGGTCTGAACGCGGATCAGGCAGAGACTGTGGTCGGTCGACTATCAGGCGGTCAGAAAGCCCGCCTGTCACTGCTGATCGCCACAATCGACGCACCGCATATGCTGATCCTTGACGAGCCAACCAACCACCTGGACATCGAAAGCCGCGAAGCGCTGGTCGAAGCACTGACTGCATATTCCGGCGCGGTTGTGCTGGTCAGTCATGACATGCACCTACTGTCGCTCGTAGCAGACCGGCTGTGGCTGGTCTCGGACGGGACGGTAAAGCCGTTTGACGGCGATCTGGAGACCTATCGTGCCCTGCTGCTGGCCCGTGACAAGCCGGTGAAAGAGAAACCGCAATCCGCCAAGCCCAAGCGCCCCTCGCGCGATACCATGCTGGCGCTGCGCGCTGATCTGCGCAAATGCGAGGATCGGATCGAGAAACTGACGAACATGCACGACAAACTCTCGGCCAAACTGGCGGACCCGGCATTATATGAGGATGACAAGATCAACGATCTGGAAACCTGGAACCGAAAATTCGCCGAGGTCGCTGAAGCGATGCAAAAGGCCGAAACCCTCTGGGTCGCTGCCGCCGAACGCTTGGAACAGGCAGAGAATGCTGCATGATTGAAATGGCCTTCTTCATCACAGCGTTCACCACCATGTTCGTGGTGATCGACCCGTTCGGCACTACACCGATCTTCGTCGCTCTGACGCAAGACATGGATGCCGCGACGCGCCGCAAGATCGCCATCCGCAGTTGCCTGACTGCGGTGTGCATCCTGATCGCCTTCGCCGCGTTTGGCGAGGCTGTACTGGGCTTTGTCGGCATCTCGATGGAGGCCTTCCGCGTGGCCGGTGGTGCGCTGCTGTTTCTGACCGCGCTCGACATGCTGTTCGACCGCCGCACCAAACGCCGCGAGGATCGGGCCGAGGAGGAAGAGCATCCTGACCCGTCCGTATTCCCTCTGGCCATTCCCCTGATCGCAGGGCCCGGATCAATTGCTACCATCATCCTGCTGGCTGGCCAGAACCCGGGCATTCAGGGCATTGCCGCCGCCTGTGCCGTGATGCTGGCAGTCATGATCGTGGTTTTCGTGTTCTTTCTGGCCGGAGGCGTGATCGCTCGCATTCTGGGCAAGACGGGGCTGAACGTGCTGACCCGGCTACTGGGTATGCTGCTGGCCGCGCTGTCGGTGCAGTTCATTCTGGATGGTCTCAAGGCCTTTGGTTTCGCTTCCTGAGCCCCCATATATATGGCTAACCAACTGAGTACGGGTGACGGAATGGATGGCGAGAATATCGGGCGTTTGACCTATCTGGTGTTGCTGGCTGCTGCACTGCTGATGTGGTTCATCACCCAAAACCGTCAATCACTGGGCAAGACGATGCAACAGGTCGCCGCCTGGGTGTTCATCTTTGTCGGCGTCATTGCTGTGATCGGGCTTTGGGACGACATCCGCTCGACCGTTGGCCCTTCGACTCAGCTAACAGTGACTGACCACCGGATCGAGGTGCCCCGGTCATATGACGGGCATTATTACCTGCCGATGCTGGTGAACGGCAAAGCGGTGACCTTTCTGGTCGATACCGGTGCCAGCAACATTGTCCTGAGCGACAAGGATGCCGCGCGCGCCGGGATCGATACTACGCGGCTGACCTATCTTGGGCGCGCTGCGACTGCGAATGGTATGGTACGCACGGCTCCGGTGCGTTTGGACAGCCTCGCGCTCGGGCCGATCACGGACCGCAATGTGCAGGCCTCAATCACCGAGGGCGAACTGAACCAGTCGTTGCTGGGTATGGCGTACCTGCAGCGCTTCTCGAACGTCCAATTCGCTGATGGACGTCTGATATTGTCGCGCTGACGACATTCCCCAATTGAGAACAAAGTGAGAACATGCTAATCTGCTGGCATGTCCACCCAGCTTCTTGGCCGCAAACCCGCACGCACCCCGCCCGGAGTGGTCCTGCATCCACAGATCAGCCTGCAACTGGCCCGTGTGCACGAGGCCTGCGGCCCCGCGCGCCGCAGCTTTGCCATGTGGCTGGCAGGGCAGACGCAAGGGCCGGTGATGTGGATTTGCCCTGAATGGGAGATCGGGCAATTGCACCCCGAAGGTATGCTGCCCTTTGCCGATCCCTCGCGCTTTCTGCTGGTTCGTCCGTCGAAGGCCGAAGACCTGCTGTGGTGTATGGAGGAGGCCCTGCGCAGCGGCGCAGTCCCACTTGTCATCGGCGATCTGCCCGGCCCGCCGGGGCTGACCCCGGTCCGGCGCCTGCATCTGGCCGCAGAACAGGGCGGCGCGGTGGGGCAAGCTCCGCTGGGAGTGTTGTTGACCCCCGATGATGGAGGTGCGCAAGGGATCGAGACGCGCTGGCATATGGCCCCTACCTATTGCGATGCAGGCCAAGGCTGGACCCTGACCCGCCGCCGCGCCCGTTCGCAACCGCCTGCCAGTTGGATCGTCACGCAGACCACCGATCAGACCACGATACATCTGCAACGGACCGAGACCAAAGACACGACTGAGTGACAGCCGACCAGTCACGCAACTTGTGACTGGTCAAAACCGCAGTCGCGCCCTAGCGTTCCGGGATGACCCACGCGATCCATGATAGCCGCTATTCCTGGCTGCGCCTGCTGATCACTCTGGCCATTGCCACAGTGGTCAATGTGGGCATGTGGGCCGTCATCGTGGTAATGCCCGCCATCGAGGCACAATTTAGTGCCGGACGGGCCGAGGCGTCGTTGCCTTATGTCCTGACCATGATCGGCTTTGCGCTCGGCAATATGTGGCTGGGCCAGTTGGTGGATCGGCTAGGCGTGACCAAAGCCCTGATTGGCGCGGCAGCTCTGAGTGCCATCAGCTATCTACTCGCCACGCTGGCCCCGAACATGATGCTGCTGTCGCTGGCGCATCTGTTGTTGGGGCTGGGTACAGCGGTTGGGTTTGGGCCACTGATCGCCGATATCTCTCACTGGTTCATGCGGCGGCGCGGGATCGCCGTGGCTCTGGTCGCCAGCGGAAACTATTTGTCGGGTGCTATCTGGCCCACGCTGCTTTCGGGCATTCTGGAGCGCGAGGGCTGGCAAGAGGTCTATCTGGCCCTCGCCCTGATCACTCTGGCCACCGTGATCCCTCTGTCCCTTTTGCTGCGCCGCCCCCTGCCCGTCGATGCACACAGCACCGCCGCTGCCGCGGCCCAGTTCCGAGCGCAGAGCGTGGGCCTGTCGCCGCGCGCGCTGCAATACATCCTCGGGCTTGCCGGGATCGGCTGTTGCGTGGCGATGTCGATGCCACAGGTTCACATCGTCTCGTATTGCGTGGGGCTGGGCTATGGTCCGGCGGTCGGGGCCGAGATGCTGTCACTGATGCTGCTAGGCGGCGTGGTGAGCCGGGTAATCTCGGGCCTTGTGGCCGACAAGCTGGGTGGGTTGACCACCTTGCTGATCGGCTCGGTCCTGCAATGCATAGCGCTGTTTCTGTTTCTTCCCTATGACGGGATGGTCTCGCTTTATGTCATCAGCATGCTCTTTGGTCTTGCGCAGGGGGGCATCGTTCCCAGCTATGCGCTGGTGGTGCGTGAGTACATGCCCCCGCAAGAAGCGGGCGCTCGAGTCGGGTTTGTCATGATGATGACCATCATGGGCATGGCACTTGGCGGCTGGATGTCGGGATGGATTTACGACGTAACCGGAAATTATCAATTGGCCTTTATCAACGGCATCCTCTGGAACGGCCTGAACATCGCCATCCTGCTAACATTGATGAAGCGGTCACGCCCCCGAGGACGAGAGGTCATGGCATGACATATCTGACTCGACGCACCCTGATCGCGGGCCTGTTTGCCCTGCCCCTTGCAAGCACCGCGCAAACGGCTTTGATTCCTTATGTTCTTGCACCCAAGGGGACCTCGGTCGGTTTCACCTTCGATCTTTCGGGCGTGGCGCAATCAGGGACAATGCCGATCCGGTCCGCCGATATTCAGATCGACACCAAACGCCTTCAGAACAGCCGGGTCGATGTGGTGCTGGACGTGGCGGACGCGCGCACCAAATTGCCCTTTGCCCGCGGTCCGATGCTGGGCCAAAGCGTGCTGGACGCAAAAAGCCACCCAACGATCCGCTTCACCTCGACCAAGATACAACTCGGCCCCACTGGTCGCATTTCTGAGGGCGCAACTGTCACCGGTGACCTCACCGTACGCGGGGTAACACGACCCGTAACGCTGATGGCCAACCTCTACCGGATGCCAGGAAGTGCCGTTGACGATCTGGATGTCTTGTCCATACGGCTGGTCGGTGCGCTGAACCGGCATGAATTCGGTGCCTCAGGCTATCCGGATCTGGTGCAGGAGACTGTCGGATTGAATATCCATGCTGAGATTCTGCGGGAGAGCTGAGTTAGAAAAGCAGAAAAACGACCTGCTAAAGTCGAATAGTTGCGCGAAAAATCTGAGCGTGACGCCAAGTTGATCCCATCATGCGCACGATCATTTCCTTTGCCGCCCTGTTTCTTTCAGTCATTCTGCTGCAGCTTTCGACCGGCGGCGTTGGCCCGCTGGACGCGATCTCGGGCCTGACGCTGAACTTCTCTACGGAACAGATCGGCCTTTTGGGTTCGGCGCATTTCCTGGGCTTCTTCATCGGTTGCTGGTGGGCCCCGCGCCTGATGGGCAGCGTCGGCCACTCCCGTGCATTTGCCGTCTGCACGGCCTTGGGTGCGATGGGTCTTCTGGGGCATACCCTGACGGAAGACCCGCGCATCTGGGCCATCCTGAGGATCGCCTCGGGCACCTGCGTCGCAGGATGCTACACGGTGATTGAAGCCTGGCTGAACGCCAAGGTCACAAACGACTCGCGCGGTCGCGTCATGGGCAGCTACCGCATCGCGGACCTTGGTGCGTCGCTCTGCGCGCAGTTGATCATCGCGGTTCTGCCACCCGCGTCATATGTCTCGTACAATCTGCTGGCGATCTTGTGCTGCGCCTCGCTTTTGCCTCTGGCGCTAACACGTGCCAGCCAACCCCAAACGCCTGAGGCACCACGACTGCGCCCTCGGATGGCATGGCAGAACTCACCGCTGGCCGTCGCCGGAGTGATCGTCTCGGCGCTCAGCTCGGCCTCGTTCCGGATGGTTGGTCCGGTCTACGGGCAGGAGGTTGGGTTGGGCGTGGATCAGATCGCATTCTTCCTCGCCTCATTCGTTCTGGGTGGGGCGCTGGCGCAATATCCGCTGGGATGGCTCGCCGACAAATACGATCGTCGATGGGTATTGATCTGGCTATCGGCTGCGGCTGTACTGAGTTGCGGCATCACCATGGCTGCAAGCGGGGCTGGAACGCTGGGCGTAATGCTGGCCGCCGGGTTCTTTGGCCTGACTACCTTTCCGATCTTCTCGGTCTCTTCAGCCCACGCCAATGATTTCGCCACCACCGAACAACGCGTTGAGCTGTCTGCGGCGCTGATGTTCTGGTATGCGCTCGGTGCCATCGCCTCGCCCTATGTTTCTTCGACGCTGATTCAACAGTTCGGGCCAGGCGCATTGTTTGCTTTTGTGGCCGTGGGTCATCTGGGGCTCATCATGTTCGGGCTGGCCCGGATGCGGTCGCGCCCAACACCGGACGAGCGAACGAACTACGTTTATGCCCCACGCACATCCTTCACCATCGGACGCCTTCTGAAACGGTCGCGGGAGGAATAGAAACCCTATTCAGATGGTTCGGATGGTGGAGACGACTGGATCATTTCATCCAAAATAGCCCCGGCTTCATACCCAAGCAAATCGACTTCCATCCGCCTTGGATCACCGAACGCCCAGGCCCCCACATGTCGCTGCATGCGCTCATACCCGACATAATCGGCCATAGCTTTGTTTCCGTGCGCGTTCTCAGCAAACATAACCTGTCCGGCGGCAACTTTCTGGGGCATCACCCGTTCCAGATACAGCTCAACAACATTAACCCCGGTCACGTTCGAGCCGCCGTGATGTACGACATAAATCTTGTCCCAATCATCCTGACTGAGTGCCGCGCGGGCATCTGAGACGGCCTTGTGCAATGCGGTCAACTCAACACGCGCAGCCTCCCGCATATTGGCCGCCCAAATCGGTCGCATGTCATTTATCGCCTTTGATACATCCTGAGGGGTCAGCGTTCCGTGGTCGACCGATCCACGGACGAATGTACGGGCTGTTTCCAGCAATTGCCGTTGTTTCGCGATCGCGTCCTTTGAAAGATCAAGCTGATCAATTGACGCCAGCAACGTATCTATTGCTTGCGCGATCCCCTCAAAATCTTCCTTCCAACGCGCATCTCCAGCCTCATCCTCAGGCCATGGGGTGACTGCACCTATGATCCCCAACAGAACGTGTGAAGTGGATTTGAAGATCAGATAGTCTGAATCGTTGCGCGGATAAGAAATCTCGCCATCCTCGGTCATGACGGTTACGTCGCGGGCAATGACCATGACTGGCCGGGTTTGAGCCGTCAGTACAGCCTGACCCCGTTTGAAAATCGAAAGCATCGCCTTGTCGAAGGTATCGATGGCGGTCAGGGCATCGCTTTGTTCTGCCGATAGGCTGGTCGGCGATAGAAGTGTGGTCATGAAAATGACGGCTACGCGAATACACCGCGTCAAATACGAGTGATGCATAAATTCCCCCGTAAAATCACTTGCAGGACCATCATACACAGATCAGGGATTTCGCGAAGGTGGCGTTTGTATGGGTTTCTGAAGCTTCAACGCTGAAACCGGGCTTTTGCTAATCCCTCACATACTGTAGACGGGCGCGCAGTTAGTTACGTGGAAACGCAAAATGGCTCGGATTCTCATCACCTCGGCGATCCCCTATATCAACGGGATCAAGCACCTCGGCAACCTGATCGGCTCGCAATTGCCTGCCGATCTTTATGCACGTTATCAGCGTGGCCGGGGGAATGAGGTCATGTTCCTGTGCGCCACGGATGAACACGGCACCCCGGCCGAGCTGGCAGCGGCCAAAGCAGGTAAGCCGGTAGCCGAGTATTGCGCCGAGATGTATGGCGTTCAGGCCGACATCGCCAATCGCTTTGGCCTGAGCTTCGATCACTTTGGCCGCTCGTCCAGCGAGCAGAACAAAGTGTTGACCCAGCATTTCGCAGGCAAGCTGGATGAGGCCGGACTGATCCGCGAGGTCAGTGAAAAGCAGGTCTATTCCAACGCAGATAAACGCTTTTTGCCTGACCGTTATATTGAGGGCACCTGCCCCAATTGCGGCTATGGCCGCGCGCGAGGCGATCAGTGCGAGAATTGCACCAAGCAGCTGGACCCGACAGATCTGATCGAGCCGCGTTCGGCCATCTCGGGCTCGACTGATTTGGAGGTGCGCGAGACAAAGCACCTGTACCTGCGTCAATCCGCGATGAAAGACCAGCTGGACGCATGGATCGATTCCAAAACCGACTGGCCGATCCTGACGACCTCGATTGCCAAGAAGTGGCTGCATGACGGAGACGGCCTGCAAGACCGCGGCATCACCCGCGATCTGGATTGGGGCGTGCCGGTCAAGAAAGGTGATCAGGACTGGCCCGGAATGGAGGGCAAAGTCTTCTATGTCTGGTTCGACGCACCCATCGAATATATCGCTTGCGCCAAGGAATGGGCAGACGCGAGCGGCAAGCCGGACGCCGAGTGGGAGCGTTGGTGGCGCACCGACAAGGGTGCCGATGATGTGCGTTACGTGCAATTCATGGGCAAGGACAACGTCCCATTCCACACGCTCAGCTTCCCGGCAACCATTCTGGGTTCGGGCGAGCCGTGGAAGATGGTCGACCACCTGAAATCGTTCAACTATCTGAACTATGATGGGGGTCAGTTCTCGACCAGCCAGGGGCGCGGTGTGTTCATGGACCAGGCGCTGGCCATCTTGCCCGCTGATTACTGGCGCTGGTGGCTGCTCAGCCACGCGCCCGAGAGCAGCGACAGTGAGTTCACATGGGAGAACTTCCAGCAATCGGTGAACAAAGACCTTGCCGACGTGCTGGGCAACTTTGTCAGCCGGATCACCAAGTTCTGCCGCTCGAAATTCGGCGAAGCCGTACCCGAAGGCGGTGCGTTTGGCGAGCGTGAGAAGGCTTTGGTCGCTGAATTGACCAAACGCGTGCGGGCATACGAAGGCTTTATGGAGGCGATGGAAGTTCGCAAATCCGCTCAGGAATTGCGGGCCATCTGGGTTGCGGGCAATGAATATCTGCAATCTGCAGCACCGTGGTCGACCTTCAAGGAAGATCCGGAACAGGCCGCCGCGCAGGTGCGGCTGGGTCTGAACCTGATCCGGCTTTACGCCGTGCTCAGCGCGCCCTTCATTCCCGACACATCTGCACGGATGCTGAGCGCGATGAACACGCTCGACACCAGCTGGCCTGATGATGTGGAGGCCGCACTGTCCGCCCTGCCCGCTGGTCACGAGTTCACCGTACCTGATGTGCTATTTGCCAAGATTGCGGACGAACAACGCGAAGAATGGCAGGAAAAGTTCGCCGGAGTGCGAGACTAATCTAACCTAACTCACCTTTCTTAGACCGGGGGCTTGTATTGGCCTCCGGTCTTTTCGTTTTGAGGTTCTACGTCTTGCGGGCCATGTCGCACGGCTGAGCTTCCGCACCTAACCCTGCCGTCCGGCAGAAAAATTTCCGCAGCTTGATGCGACGCTCGCTTCGTCAACACGCTTGAGAAATTATGTCAAAGCGGCCATCCTGACCAATATGTGTTCGACTCGTCGCAGCAACCGTTCTGCTGCGGCGCGCTTTCTGTAATCTTGACGAGGCATTCATCATGTCCCCTGAATTTGCACCTACGCCCCTTCACCGCCGCGGATCGGCCAGAGCTTTGAGCGCAACCCTCGCTCTGTTGTTCGGTTTCGGGCTCGCGCAGAGTGCGACTGCGCAGGACCAAAGTGATGCACCTGCCCCCAAGGTCTCGATCGCGGCAGCCTATACGCAAGAGATCACGGATGAGGCGACCTTCATCGGGCGCGCAGAAGCCATTAACAAAGTCGATATCGTCGCGCGTGTCAGTGGGTTTCTGGAAAGTCAGGAAGTTGAGGACGGCGCGCTGGTGAATGAAGGCGAACTTCTCTTCAAGATCGAACCTGACCTTTACGAAGCCACGGTGCAATCGCGAAAGGCGGATCTCGACCGGGCTGAGGCCAATCTTGAACTGGCCAAAGTCGACCTGGCCCGTAAAGAAGAGCTTTATAAGCGCGAAGCAACACCCGAATCCGAACGCGATATTGCGCGAGCCAACGAATTGGTGGCCGAGGCTGAAGTCAAAGCTGCGAATGCCGCCATTCAACAGGCCGAGCTGGACCTGAGCTATACCGAAATCCATGCGCCCTTCACCGGTCGTCTTGGACGCGTTACGACAAGTGTCGGGGACGTGGTTGGCCCCAACAATCCGCCATTGGTCAACCTCGTCAGCGAAGCGCCGATCTATGTGAATTTCTCGCTGAACGAAAAACAGTTTACGACCGTTCTTCAACAAGTTGGCGAAAGCGCGGCATCTCTGGCAGAAAGCAACAAAAGCCCGAATGTCCACGTCACCCTGCCCAATGGCACCGAACTGGATGAAACTGGCGAGATCATCTTTGTCGACAACCGCATCGACCCTCTGACCGGGGCGATCACGGTGCGCGCTCAGTTCGATAATACCGACCGCCTGATCATCGACGGAGCGTTCCTGAACGTCCAGATCGAAGCACTCGAGCCCACGCTGCAGGTATTGATCCCGCAGGCCGCGCTACAACGCGACCAGCGCGGAGAGTTCGTTCTGGTGGTCAACGACAAACAGATGGTCGAGCAGCGCTATATCACCACCGGTGACACGGTGGACTCGGCCATTATCGTGTCGGACGGTCTGCGCGAAGGCGAAAGTGTGATCGTCGAGGGCCTGCAACGGGTACGCCCGGGCGTGGCCGTCGATGCGGTTGTCGCCTCTGAACAGCCGGGAGAATAATCGATGTTCTCTGCTCTGTTCATCAGCCGGCCCAAGCTGGCGCTTGTCATTTCGCTGGTTCTGACCATTCTGGGAGGGATCGGCTATCTGGTTCTGCCGGTGGCACAGTTCCCGGACATCACGCCTCCGGTCGTGAGCGTAACCGCCAACTATACCGGCGCAAACGCCGAAACCGTGGAAAACACTGTGGCCGCCCCGATCGAGGCGCAGGTCAACGGTGTGGACGACATGATCTACATGACGTCGACCTCGTCGGATAACGGATCATACTCGCTGAACGTTACGTTTGAAGTGGGAACCGATCCTGACATCGCATCGGTAAACGTGCAGAACCGCGTGGCGCAGGCGATGGCATCCTTGCCATCCGAGGTGACCTCATCGGGCGTGGTGACGCAAAAAGCGTCGACAAACATGCTGCTGCTGATCACGCTGACCTCGCCCAACGGCACGTATGACAGCGTATTTCTGTCGAACTATGCCTCGATCAACCTGAAAGACGCGCTGGCGCGGGTTCAGGGTGTTGGTAAGGCGGACGTTCTGACCAATCTTGAATACGCCATGCGCATCTGGATGGACCCGGACAAGATGGCGGCGCTGTCGATCACTCCGGGTGACGTGATCAGCGCTATCCGCGAACAGAATATCGAGGTATCTGCTGGTTCAATCGGTTCGCCACCTGTACCCGAAGGTCAGACCTTTCAATACACGATCAAGACCAAGGGTCGCCTGACCTCGGCGGATGAATTTGGTGACATCGTGATCCGGACAGGAGATGCGGGCGCGATTGTGCGTGTGAAAGATATCGCACGCACCGAGCTCGGCGCACAGTTCTATTCGGCTTCGGGCTACTTCCAAAGCGTTCCCGCAACGGTAATCGGCATCTATCAAGCGCCCGGGGCCAACGCGCTGGCGGTGTCTGAACGTGTCGAGGCTGAGCTTGAACGCCTCTCGCGCTCTTTCCCAACCGATGTGGAATATTCAGTCCCGTTCAATACAACCGACTTTGTCGAGCAATCGCTGAATGACGTGGTTTCGACGCTCATCCTGACTTTCATTCTGGTGATCACGGTTGTGTTCATCTTCCTTGGCAGTTGGCGCGCAACGATCATTCCGGCGGTGGCGATCCCCGTATCGTTGATCGGGACATTCGCGTTCCTGCTGGCCTTTGGCATGTCGCTGAACACGATCTCGCTGTTCGCGCTGGTGCTGGCAATCGGGATCGTGGTGGATGACGCCATCGTTGTGGTGGAAAACGTCGAGCGTATCATCGCGGAAGAGGGCCTACCCCCGGCGGAGGCCACGCGCAAAGCCATGGGCCAGATTACCGGTCCGGTGATTGCAACCACGCTGGTTCTGCTTGCGGTGTTTGTACCGGTGACCTTCATGCCCGGCATCTCAGGGCGGCTTTATTCGCAATTCGCGGTCACGATCTCGACCGCCGTTGTAATCTCATCGATCAACGCCCTGACGTTGTCCCCGGCACTGTGTGGACTGGTCCTGAAGGCGCGCTCGGGTCCCCCCAAGGGGCTGCTGGCCGTGTTCGAAGGGTTCATTGGTACAATGCGTAACGGCTATACCGCGATCGTGCGCAAGCTACTGATCTTGCCGGTGATCTCATTAGGCATCATCGCGGCCTTCGCGGCTGGTACAGGGTCCATCATGGGCGCCACCTCGAAAGGCTTCATTCCGCTTGAGGATAACGGTTATCTGTTCGTCGATGTCCAGCTGCCCGACGCGGCAACGTTGGAACGGACCGAAACCGTCTCGGCGCGTTTGGACGCGCAGATTCAGGAGATCCCAGGTGTTTCAAGCACCGTTCTGGTGAACGGGTTCTCATTGCTGAACGGCACCACGACGAACGGGGCGGCCATTTTCGTCAACCTCACCAACTGGGAGGAACGACAGGAACCCGATCTCAGTGCCGACGCTATTCTGGGCAAGGTGCTGGCGATTGCAAACCAAGAATCAGCAGCCTCAATCGTGGCTTTCAACCCACCCCCAATTCAGGGCCTCGGTATGTCCGCCGGTGTTGAAATGGAGGTACAGCAAACCGGGGGCGGCTCGCCTCAGGATCTTGCATCGGCAGTTGGGTCTTACGTTTATGCAGCCAACCAACGACCCGAGATTGCGCAGGCTTACACCACCTTCCGCGCGAACGTACCGCAGCTGTTCGTTGATTTGGATCGGGAGAAGGCCAAAACCCTGCAGGTCTCGGTGGCTGAGATATTCCAGACCATGCAAGCGCAGCTTGGCTCGTATTACGTGAACGACTTCAACCTGTTTGGTAGAGTCTATCGCGTGATGATCCAGGCCGAAGGCTCGTACCGGAACAAGGTCGAAGATATTTCAAACCTCTACGTGCGTTCCACCAAGGGTGAGATGGTACCACTCGGCACGCTTATCGATGTCGAGAATGTGCTGGGACCGGTTCTGCTGAAACGGCACAACCTGTTCCGCTCGGCCACAGTGACAGCAGTTCCGGCACCCGGTCTTTCGACGGGTGACGCAATCAATGTCATGACCGAGGAATCGGCGAACGCCCTGCCCTCCGGCTATGCCTTTGAATGGACCGGCACGGCGCAACAACAGTTGGCCTCTGGCAACCTCGTCGTTGTGATCCTCGGGTTGGCGATCTTGTTCGGATACCTGTTCCTTGTAGGCCAATACGAAAGTTGGACCATGCCTGTATCGATCCTGATGTCGGTAACGGTGGCCCTGTTCGGCGCGGTCGCGGCAGTCGCGATCGTGGGCAGTGACATCAACCTTTACACGCAGATCGGGATGATCATGCTGGTTGGTCTAGCTTCAAAGAACGGGATTCTGATCGTCGAATTCGCGATGGAGCAAAGAGCCAAGGGCTTGTCGATCAAAGAAGCGGCTACAGAAGCGGCCCATCAGCGTTTCCGCGCTGTTATGATGACAGCTCTGTCCTTCCTGCTGGGCGTTGTGCCGCTGCTGGCCGCGAACGGTGCTGGCGCGGCAAGCCAGAAGGCCATCGGGGTTGCGGTGTTTGGAGGGATGCTGGCAGCAACGCTGTTCGGGGTAATCCTTGTTCCCGTCCTATATGCTGTAATGCAGGGCCTGCGGGAATGGATCAAAGGCAGCAAGAATGATCCCGGACCCGAAGAAGAAGCCGCATGATCGGATAAACAAAAGACGCCCCGCAAATCTACGGGGCGTTTTTCATTTCAGCGATCAGCCATCCAGCTCTCGATCCGTGTGACCTGTTGAGGTGTCAACCGTAAACCCAGCTTATTACGCCGCCAGATCACATCCGTTGCGGTGCGCGCATATTCCTTGTCGATCAACCAATTCAACTCAGCCTCGGTCAGCGTCGCCCCGAAATCCTCACCCAGATCAGACTGATCCTGTGCCGCGCCCAAAACCGCGCGCGCCTCGGTGCCGTAGGCCCGTACCAACCGTCGGGCCCAGACGTCTGTCAGAAAGGGATAATCTGCCATCAGGCTTTGGATCAAGGCATCGACTCCATCGACCGGGAAATCCCCCCCCGGCAATGCCACACCCGCTGTCCAGGGGCCCGACACGCCTGAGAGATGTTCGGCCACTTTCTCAAGCGCGCTTTCCGCCAGACGACGGTATGTTGTGATCTTCCCGCCGAAGACATTCAGCACTGGCGCCCCGCCCTCGGCATCGACTTTCAACGTATAATCCCGTGTCGCAGCCGTCGCGCTGCTGGCCCCGTCATCGTATAAAGGCCGAACGCCCGAATAGGTCCAAACGACATCTGCGCGAGTCACCGGTTTCTTGAAGTATTTCGAGGCAAAGTCGCAAAGATACTCCTGCTCCGCCTCGGTACAGACCGGAGGTTCAGAAGGATCGGAATGATCCTGGTCCGTTGTCCCGATCAGGGTGAAATCCTGCTCATAAGGGATGGCAAAGATGATCCGTCCGTCCTCGCCCTGAAAGAAATAGCATTTGTCGTGGTCATAGAGCTTCGGTGTCACGACATGACTGCCACGCACCAACCGAACCCCCTCGCGTGAGTTCATGCGGATCTTGGTCTGGATGATATCGCCCACCCAAGGTCCACCGGCGTTGATCAGCATCCGCGCATGGACGGTTCTGGTCTTGTCACTGTCGCGGTCGCGCAGGGTAATCTGCCAGAGATCGTCAACACGTTCTGCCGAGACGACCTCGGTCCGCACCATGATCTGCGCGCCGCGCGCCTCGGCGTCGCGGGCGTTCAGGACCACCAGACGAGAATCCTCGACCCAGCAATCGGAATATTCATAGGCCGTTTCAAACTTGTCCTGCAGTGGCCCGCCTTCTGGTGCGCTCCGCAGCTTCAAAGATCGCGTTCCGGGCAGGATTTTCCGCCCCCCAAGATTGTCATACAGAAACAGACCCAACCGGATCAGCCAGGCCGGGCGTCGGCCCCGCATCCACGGCATCACCGTACTCAGCAGTTTTGAGGTCGGCGTTTCCGTATCGAACCGCATATCGGCGTGATAGGGCAGTACAAAGCGCATCGGCCACGAGATATGCGGCATGGCGCACAGCAAAGTTTCGCGTTCGATCAAAGCCTCGCGGACCAGACGGAATTCAAAGAACTCCAGATACCTGAGCCCCCCATGGAACAGCTTGGTCGAGGCCGAAGAGGTGGCCGAGGCCAGGTCGTTCATCTCGGCCAGAGCCACCGACAGCCCCCGCCCCGCCGCATCGCGCGCAATGCCGCAACCGTTGATGCCACCACCGATAATGAACAGGTCGGTTACCTGAGTGTTGTCCGATGACATTTCTATGCGATTCCCCAATTCAGCAGCTTTGTGCGCATTAACCCGATACACATTCGTTTCGTCAAGTTTTGCTTTCGCTTTTCATCGCCTTCAATCTAATTGCGGCAATTACTGCATTCCGAACTTGCCACGCTCAGGAAAAAGAGCAAAAACGAAAGCAAGAGCAATGCCGGAGATCATCCATGTCCTTGTCCTTTCGCCAATCGGACATTCTTGAAATAGCCAAGGAAGAAGGCCGCGTTACCGTCGAAGGGCTCGCCGATCGTTTTCAGGTCACTGTTCAAACAATTCGGCGCGATCTGTCCGATCTGTCCGAGGCCGGATTGGTCGATCGGGTACATGGCGGAGCTGTGCTGCGTTCGGGCGTTTCGAATATCGGTTATGAAGACCGTCGCGCCCTGAACCAAGAGGTTAAGGCCCGCATCGCAGAACGTTGCGCCGCCGATATCCCGGATGGCAGTTCGGTCTTTCTCAATATCGGAACCTCGACCGAGGCCGTCGCTCGGCAATTGCGGCAGCACAAGAACCTGATGGTTGTTACCAACAATATGAATGTCGCCACCATTCTGGCCGAGAACCCGGATTGCGAGATCGTTGTTGCGGGCGGCGTACTGCGCCGATCGGACAGTGGCCTTGTGGGGAATCTCGCCGTGTCGACCATTCGTCAGTTCAAATTTGATCACGCGATTATCGGTTGCTCAGCGCTCGATACCGATGGCGATCTGATGGATTTTGACCTGCAAGAGGTGCTGGTCAGCCAGACCATCATCGCCCAAGCGCGACAAATCAGTCTGGTGGCGGATCACTCCAAGTTCAGCCGAACGGCCCCGGCCCGCATCGCCTCGTTGGCGAATGTAGATACCATCTATACCGACGCCCCCCTGCCCGGAGATCTGTCGATAAAATGCGCCGAATGGCAAACGCAGATCATACAATGCGATAGCAATCCGTAGACGATCACTTTGTCCAGAACACCCATAAACTGATTGACGAAGCGAAGCGCACAACTGAGGATGCAGTAACCTTCCCGACAGGAGGCGCGAGCATGGGACTTTTGGGGCAGCCGCTGGGCTTCTACGACTACCTTACGTTTTTAGCATTGATCCTGCTGCTGGCCGCGGTGATGGCTCTGTTCCTGTTCATCATGGGCCTGCCCGGCCGTATCGCGATCAAGCGAAACCATCCGCATGCCGAAGCGGTCAAGATGATGGGATGGATGGGGTTCCTGGCCATCGTTCCATGGGTCCACGCATTCATCTGGGCCTTCCATGACGGCGTGACCGTGGATGTACGTCGCGGTCCGGACGAGGAGCGCAAAGCCATCCGGGATGAGATCAAGCGACTGGGCGGTACGGTGAAACCGGAATATCAGGACCGGCTTGACGAAGACGATACGCAGAAAAGCTAAGACCAAAGGAAACTATAAAATATGTTCGTCGCCCTCGGCATTACGCTTTTCTATCTCATTTTCGTCTGGTTCATTTTCTTCAAGGCGAAGTGGCTGAAGTTCAACATCATGTGGGGCATCGTGTCCTTCTGGGTTGGCGCGCATCTGCTTTTGATCTTCCTGGTCGCGCTGCGGTTCTTTCAGCCCTTTTCGATCGACAGCCACGTCGTGCGCTCGACCATCCAGATTGTCCCGCGCCTGACTCAGCCAACCATCCTGACAGAGGTTCTGGTCGAACCGAATACGTGGGTCACGAAGGGCGAGCCACTTTATCGCTTTGATGACACCGTGTTTTCGCTGGCCGTCGACAAGGCAAATGCGCAACTGGTGGCCGCGCAACAAAACGCATTGATCCTTGAACAGGACGTTATAGCCGCAACCGAAGCCGTTGAACGCGCCAATGCGCAACTGGCCTATGCCCTGACCGAGCAGGCCCGGTACGAAAACCTTGTCCCTGCGGGAGGTGCGCGGCAAGACGAACTGGATCGCTGGAATGAGCAAGTGGCTGAAGATCAGGCCAAGGTCAAAGAGGCCGAGGCAAATCTGGAAAAGGCCAACCTGGCAGAGGCCTCGCAGATCGATGGTGTGAATACAGGGATTATCGAGGCGCAGTCACAATTGGCCGAGGCCGAGTATTTCCTTGAAAATACAACTATCTACGCGCCTGAAAACGGCATGATCGTCTCACAGCAGGCGCGCCCGGGTATGGTGGTCGGTGAGATACGGCTTGGCGCGATTGCCAGTTTCGTGACCGAAGACAGCCCCTATATCCTCGCCACTTTCCGACAGCAGAACCTGAAATTCGTCGAAGTCGGACAGCCGGTCGAGGTCGCCCTGGACCTCTATCCCGGCGAAATCCTGACCGGCAAGGTCGAGGCTGTTTGGTGGGCCACGCGTCAGGGCCAATATCTGCCCTCGGGTCGCCTGCCCGGCTTTGAACTGCCAAAACTGCCTGGCCGCATCGCGGTACAGATTTCGGTCGACGTGCCCGAAGGCCATACTTTCCCAGCGGGTGGTCACGCCGCCGTGGCGATTTACACCGGCATGGGCAAAAGTTTCGAGTTCCTGAGGCGCATCAATATCCGCCTCTATTCCTTCGCCAACTTTATCCGACCTCTGGATATCTGAGGATGCGCGCCATGACACTCCGCCGGTTGTTAGGCACTGCCCTATGTGCTGCCACTCTCGCCGCTTGCACGCCGGTAGGCCCGGATTTCGTGCGCCCGAACTCGCCGGTCGTGAAACAGTGGATCGAGGTCAACAGCCCCAGCGCAAGTCAAAGCGGCCTGACCTCACGCAGCGCGCCTGTGGTGCGGTGGTGGGAGACGTTCAATGACCCCACGCTGAACAAACTGATCGCCGAGGCCTATGCCCAGAACCTGACCTTGCAGGTCGCAGGTGCCCGTGTGCTTCAGGCCCGCGCACAGCTTGGCATCGCGTTCGGAGAGCTCTACCCCCAATCGCAAGCGATCGGAGGATCACTGCAGCGACGCCAGATCAGCGACAACCTCGGTCCGGTTTCGGATATTCGGCGGATCATCCCTTTGGATACCGAATTCTCAACCTCGCAAGTCGGGTTTGATGCGCAGTGGGAGTTGGATGTGTGGGGCGCACAACGACGCGGCGTGCAAGCGGCACGGTCAAATCTCGCCCTGCAAGTGGCCAACTATGACGATGCGCTTGTAACGCTGACCGGCGACGTGGCCGCTCTGTATATCAACGTCCGCTCCTTGCAGGAGGCTTTGGGCATTGCGCGCGAAAATATCCAGATCCAACAAGAATCCGCTGATCTGACCCAATTGCGCTTCAACAATGGCGTGACCACCGAGCTGGACGTACAGGAATCGACGGCGCTGCTGAACAACACCAAAGCGCTGGTGCCTCAGTTGGAGAGCGATCTGCAGCAAGCCAAGAACGCGCTGGCCGTATTGCTTGGCAAAACCCCGTCGCAAATGGCCGGCCTTCTGAGCGGCTCCGGTCGCATCCCGTCAGCGCGCTCAAACGTGGCCGTGGGCGTTCCGGCAGAGCTGCTGCGGCGGCGTCCGGATGTGCGCGCGGCGGAACTGGCCGCCGCGACGCAATCGGCTCAGGTTGGCATCGCGCTGGCCGACTTGTATCCGCAGTTCATACTGTCCGGCTCGATTGGACTACAGGCCTCGGGCGGGCGCGATTTGTTCAGCACCAACAGCACCACAGGTCTGGCCAATGCAGGCGTGGTCTGGAACGTATTGAACTATGGTCGCATCAAGAACAATGTCCGGGCACAGGACGCCGCCTATCAGGCGCTGATTGCGAATTATCAGAACACCGTCCTAACCGCATATTCCGAGGTCGAAAGCGCCATGGTCGCCTATGCGCAGGCACGCAAGCAAGTGGCGTTCTATGAACGCAGCGTCGAAGCGTCACGCCGGGCTGCCGATATTGCGGTCGATCAATACCGCGACGGTATCGCCAGCTATTCGCGCATCCTGAACACGCAAACCGCGCTTCTGCGCTCGCAAGCAAACCTGATTGAAGCCCGGCAAGAGGTCTCGTCAAATCTGGTCGCGATCTACAAAGGTCTAGGCGGAGGCTGGCAGATCCGGCAAAATCAGGAATTCCTACCCGAAACGGTACTGGCCGAAATGGCCTATCGCACCGATTGGGGTGATTTGTTGGAGAAAACACCGACCGGGGCCAGCCTGAACTGACCGCTATTTCGTCAGCCCGCGCAATCCGCCAGAGATCAGGATATTCACCTCGTAGAGGATGCGAGGCGCGGCCAACCCGCCGGGGCTGGCCAGATAGTTCGGGCTCCATTCCGGGTCGAACTTCTGCTTGAAGCTGCGCAGGCCTTCGAAGTGATAAAACTGCTCGCCGTGCTCATAGACAAACCCGCCGATGCGGTTCCACAGCGAGGCCAGTTGCCGGTTCTCGATCCCCGAAAACGGCGCAGCACCCAGCGAGAACCAATGGAACCCCTGCTCTGCCCCCCAGGACATCATCTCGGCAAAGAGCGCATCCATGACAAAGCTCGGGCTTTCGGGTTCATAGCGCATCAGGTCCAGCGACAGTTCAGACTTATGCCCCCCCTGAAACAGGTTCGCAAAGGCCATGATCTTACCAGTTTCGTCCCGCAAAACCGCGTGATCAAAATACGAGAGGTACTTTTCGTCAAAGCCCCCTAACGCGAACCCCTTCTCTTCACCAGCCTTCCGGGCCAGCCAATCGTCCGAGATTTTGCGTAGCTCCGGCAGCACCGGGGCCAGTTCTTCTTTTGGAATGATCTCGAACACATAGCCTTCGCGTTCCGCCCGGTTCTTGGCCTGGCGGAACCGTTTGCGGGATTTCCCGTCCAATGAGAAATCGGTTAACGGAACGCGCGCGACCTCGCCGATCTTGAGGATCGACAGACCAAGATCCAGAAACGTTGGCAGGTATTTGGTCGAGACACTGTAGAAGGCGCACAGCTTGCCTTCGCGATCTGCCATTTCGCGCAGCTGCCATATCAGCTGCTGTCCTGCCTTTTCATCGCCTACCGGTTCGCCCTTGGTGATCAATGCATTGCCAGTATCGGCATAGGCCAGAAAGGCGGTCTGATCTTCGGAGATCAGGAATTGTTTATCTCCGGTCAGCGAAATCTGAGACTCGGTGTCCTCGCTTTCCATCACCAACCGCTCGACCACCTCGGGGATTTCAGTACGGCTCGGGGCCGGTATTTCACGCCCGAATAGCGAGTTTATCGCGACCACTCCAAGGATCACCGAAACCACGAGGCTGGAGCGCAAGAAGCGCGAAGCATCACCGTTCCAAGCGAACTCCCACCAGAGTGCGTTCTGGTATTCGACATGGGAATAAGCAAACAACCCAATCCAGAAGATCACCAACAACAGTGCCAGCACGCTGACCAGCCACGGGATGTTCAACCGGAAAATCGACGCGCCGCTGACCCGGTAGAATGCGCCCCGGAACATCGCCAGCAGACCGATAGTGCCAAGCAGAGAAAGCGCCTCATGCGTGTCGAGCCCCTTGGTCAGCGAGGCGACAAATCCGGCCACCATCAACAGCATTGCGACGACCCATGCGCGATAGAGCTTTCGGAACAACCCACGTGACACCAGCAACAGCAGGACACCCACGGCACTGCCCGCCAAATGCGAAGCCTCAACAAATGAGAGCGGCAGCACTTCGCGTAAAACGCCAAGGTTCTGTGAACTCGCGGGCAAGGCACCCGAAACCAACAGGATGATCCCCGCGACCGCCGCGACACCGGCAGCCACCATCGGCACAATCGGACGGATGGCGCGATAGACCCATGTCGCCGCGCCGCCGATCCTATGTCTTTGCGTCAACACCGAGGCTCCAGCGATGGACAGGCTTGCAATTCCGAACGGGCAGAATGTGTAGACGACCCGATACAGCAGTAGTGCGGCAATCACATCCGAGCGCCCGGAAGCTCCCAACCCAGCGATCAGCGTCGCCTCAAACACGCCGATCCCACCCGGAGCATGGCTGAGGATACCGACTGCGATGGCGGCGATATAGATCGTGAAGAAATAGGGATAACCTACACCCAGATCATCCGGCATCAGCACATACAGCGCCATGGAGGCACCAAACAAATCCCCCACCGCCGCAACCGTCAGCAGGCCGGCCAGTTTTCCGCCCGGCAGGTTAAAGCCAAAGCCGCCATATCCAATGCGCCGACCACCCCGGGACAGCCAGACAAACAATGCCGCAAGACCGGCTAGAAGACACAGGCCGATGACGGTTTCGGTGGTCTCTCCAATCGGCAGCACTTTCGAGATGCCGTCAGGATGAAAGGTCAGAAGAATTCCAAGAAGCAGGATCAGCCCCATCCAGAACGCCACCCATGAGGTTGCGATCACCCCGGCCACGCGCCCCAGATCCAGCCCCAGCGACGCATAAATGCGATACCGGATGGCAGTACCGGTGATGTAGGAAAAGCCCAGGCAGTTCGAAACCGCATAGCCGCTGGCCCCGGCCATCCCCGCGATGGGAAGCGGTACTTTGCCGCCAGCGATACTCTGCACCGCCAGGACATCGTAGAAAGACAGCGACAAAAAGCTAAATGCGGTCCAGCAGAGCGCGAAGAACATCACCTTCCACGACGTCGCCGCGATGTCGGTCTTAACGTCCGCCCATTTCACATGAGCTGAAAGATCGTGCAGAACAAACAACGCAATCAGCGTGATCATCACAGGCACAGCGACCCGGACCAGTGGCTTTTCGAGCAATCCGGTCACACGTTCGGCCAGCTTCTGGACCCGCGACTCGTCGATTGTCGCCTCTGAAGTCATTCTGCGTATCCCTGCCCTGCTGCCAGTTTCGGCCTCAGTTCAGAGCTTTACACAAATATCCAAGCCATCAAAGCATGTTGCGCCTGAATTCACGTCCGTCCTTTGCGTGTCGAAAGCAACAGGTTGGTCTCGGATCTTGTGATCCCCTCCATCCGTCGGATTTCGAACAGAACTTCATCAAACTCTACAAGCGTGTCAGTCCCGATCTCAACAATGAGATCCCAACTGCCATTCGTAGAATGGACAGCGCCCACCTCGCGCATTGCCGCAATCCGGGATCTGATCCGTTCGGTCCCACGACCCTCGATCTCGAGCATCATCAACCCGCGCACAGGGCTTTCTGAAACGCCCTGACGGGTCACAACCGTGAAGCCCACTATTTCGCCCGATTGCTTGAGGCGTTGCAGGCGGCTGCGAACGGTTGTCCGGGTCACGCCCAGCACCTCTGCCAGCTCCGACAATGAGGCCCGCGCATCCCGATGCAAGGCATTCAGCAAGCGGTTATCCAGTTCGTCCATCAACAATGCCCAAATCGAATTCCATCAATTCATTTTGACCATTTTGATCCCTTTTCTCAACCCATATCGCGTTTCTATACAGACATATGGACAAGAAAACTCTCATTCTGGCCGGGGCCCCAATGGATTCCGGCAAACGCCGCCAAGGCTGCCGCATGGGCCCCGACGCCTATCGCGTGGCCGGACTTGAACAGGCTTTGGCCGATCTGGGGCACACTGTTTCGGATATCGGCGACACGCAGCCGGATCATGTGGAAATGGCGGAACATCCGCACCTGTTTGCGCTGCCCGAATGTGTGGGCTGGACGCAGGCGCTGCATCGAACGGCGCAGAACGCAGCGCAACAAGGGCTGCCAATATTCATGGGTGGCGATCACGCGCTGTCGATGGGCACGGTTTCAGGCATGGCGGCGCACGCGCAGAGCATTGATCGCCCCCTGTTTGTGCTGTGGCTCGACGCACATAGCGACTTTCACACACCCGGCAGCACCGGCAGCGGCAATCTGCATGGCACCCCCGTGGCCTATGTCACCGGGCAACCGGGGTTTGAGGCTTTCGCGCCCCTCGCCGCCCCCATCCCTACAAATCGTGTTGGCATGATTGGCCTGCGCTCGGTCGATCCCGCTGAACGCGCAGCCCTTGAAAAAGATCACGCCATGCTGGCCGATATGCGCAGCATCGACGAACACGGTATCAAGGCACCGCTTCTGGCTTTCCTCGACAGAGTGCAGGCTGCGAACGGCATCCTGCATGTATCGCTGGACGTGGACTTTCTGGATCCCTCGATTGCACCCGCGGTCGGCACCACCGTCCCCGGCGGCGCGACCGAGCGCGAGGCGCATCTGGTGATGGAGCTGCTGCACGAAAGCGGCCTCGTCTGCTCGCTGGATCTGGTCGAACTGAACCCGTTTCTCGACGAGCGAGGCCGAACTGCGAAACTGATGGTTGATCTGGCTGCCTCGCTGATGGGGCGTCGTATCTTTGATCGCCCGACACGGAGTTTTTGATGATTTCCCTGCAATCGCCTTCCGCTGTTGTAATGGTGCGCCCTCATGCATTCGCTTCGAATCCTGAAACGCGAGACGACAATGCATTTCAAACGCTTGCAGACCAATCCGAAGCAGCAACATCAGCTGCCGCCCGAGATGAACATGACGAAGCGGTCGCCCAACTACGTGCCGCAGGTGTAAACGTCCATGTCTTTGACGATGACGGTGCGCTCAATACACCCGACAGTGTCTTTCCCAACAATTGGTTCTCGACACATCCAGGTGGTCATGTTGCCATCTATCCGATGTTCGTTCCATCGCGCAGACGCGAGCGAAGGGCCGATGTGATAGAAATGCTGAAGCAGGAGTACCGCGTTCAGGACGTTATTGATTATTCCGGTCTTGAACAGGATGACCTTGCTCTGGAAGGAACAGGAGCGATGGTCCTGGATCACGTTGGCCGCATCGCTTACACCGTCAAATCAAATCGCGCCGATCCTGTTTTGCTTGAAAGGTTCTGCACTCATTTCAACTATGAACCTATCGCTTTCGATGCGAAGGATGCCCAGGGGCGTGATGTTTACCACACCAACGTTCTGATGGGAATCGGTACGAACTATGCTCTGATCTGCCTGGACATGATCTGCGGTCCGGAGCGCCGCGCGACCGTTCGGTCACGGTTAGAGGAATCAGGTCGAACTGTAATTGATCTATCGCATGAGCAGATCGCAAACTTTGCCGGAAACGCGATTGAACTCAGCGGTCGGGATGGCCTGCTTTTGGCGTTGTCCAGCCGCGCCCAAAAGGCGCTTACATCCGCTCAAATTGCTATAATCGAAAAGAGCGCCGCGCTGTTGCCGCTCTCAGTTCCGACAATTGAAACAGCTGGTGGATCAGTGCGCTGCATGATCTCAGGCATCCATCTTTCCCGCCGATAGGAGTCTTTGATGCAACCCTCAGATAAGGCCCTTGTGCCCTTCGTATCCGTCGACAACATGATGCGCCTGATCCACCACGTTGGGTTGGAACGGATGGTCACTCAGATCGCCGCGCAGATCGAGGCCGATTTCAAACGCTGGGAAAGCTTCGATAAAACGCCACGCATCCCGGCGCACTCGCCTCATGGCGTAATCGAACTAATGCCTACCTCGGACGGAGAGGCTTATGGGTTCAAATATGTCAACGGCCACCCCAAGAACACTTCTGAGGGTTTGCAGACCGTAACCGCCTTTGGCCTCCTGGCTGATGTCTATACCGGCTACCCGACGCTATTGACCGAAATGACCATGCTGACCGCCCTGCGTACGGCGGCCACCTCGGCCCTCGTGGGTAGCTATCTTGCCCCGAAATCCGCTAATGTCATGGCAATGATCGGAAACGGGGCGCAGTCCGAGTTTCAGTGTCTCGCGTTCAAGGCCATATGCGGGATCGACACAGTTCGTTTGTACGACACCGATCCGAACGCCACCGCGAAATGTGCCGCCAATCTGCAGGAAAAAGATCTGACAGTGATTTCCTGTAAAACGCCCGAAGACGCAATCGAAGGCGCCCAGATCATCACGACCTGCACCGCCGACAAGAAATACGCGACGATCCTGACTGACAACATGGTTGGCCCGGGCGTCCATATCAATGCAATCGGTGGCGACTGCCCCGGCAAAACCGAGCTGCATCGGGATATCCTTTTGCGTTCGGATATCTTTGTCGAATACCCCGAACAGACACGCATCGAAGGCGAAATCCAGGCTCTGGAAGCGGATCATCCGGTGACCGAAATGTGGGAAGTCATGACAGGTAAGGCAAAGGGGCGTACCGACGACCGCCAGATCACCCTGTTCGACAGCGTCGGCTTTGCGATCGAGGATTTCTCAGCCCTGCGCTATATCAAACGCGCGATCGAAGGAACTGACTTCTTCGAGCCGCTGGACATGCTGGCTGATCCCGACGACCCGCGAGATCTGTTTGGGATGCTGATGCGGGCGAAATAGCGCTTTGTCGGTGCAGCCACGGGCGAGCATGATCAATGGTGATGGGGGCTCTGCCCCCGCCGCCCTTTGGGCGCCTCCCCCGAGATATTTATAGCCAGATGAAGCAAGGATCCGCTCTCTGACCATCAAGCCAGAGAACTTCACTTAGCGCAGTCATCATCCCTGCCTGTACCACCCGACCATTTTTCGATGTGTTGGTTAAGGATCCGTTCTTCATCTGGCTATAAATATCTCGGAGCGCGAGGCAGAGCCTCGCAAAATCCTCTATCCCGCAAGAGATGGCAGGTAGAGAACGATACCCGGGAAAGCCACAAGCAATGCAATTGTCAGCGCATCTGCAATGAAGAACGGTGTCACGCCTTTGAAGACATCCTGAACGCTCAGGTCGGGGCGCACTCCGGCAACAACAAAGCAGTTCAGTCCGATGGGGGGCGTGATCAGACAAAACTCAGCCATTTTCACCACGAGGATGCCAAACCAAATCGCGCACATCGGGCCGGACATGCCGAAAGCGCTGTCGGCAGCACTGATGCTCTCGCCCCCGTTCAGAGCCATCACCGCCGGGTAGACAACGGGCAGCGTCAGCAGCAGCATTCCGATCGCATCCATGAACATACCCAATACCGCATAGGCCAGCAGGATGCAGATCAGGATCAGCATCGGTGACATCTCAAGTGAGGTGATCCAGTCCGAGAACGCACCCGGTAAGTCGGCAAAGCCCAGAAAACGGACATAGATCAAAACGCCCCAGATGATCGCAAAGATCATTGCCGTCAGCTTAGCCGTTTCCAACAACGCCGATTTGAACTCGGGCCAGCGCATGCCGTGGAACAGCGCAAAGCAGAAGACGATGAATGCGCCGATTGCCCCGCCCTCAGTTGGGGTGCCCCAGGCTTTCTCGCCAAACGGGTTGTAGACGAAGCATATGATGATCAGGATCACCGCGACGATGGGCAAGGCGCCGGGCAAAGCGTTGAAACGCTCTTTCCAGCTGAAGCCGGTGACCGGAGGTCCGACCGATTTGAAAACAACTGCGATGCCGACGATCAGCAGGCCATAGATAATGGCCGAAAACGCCCCCGGTATAAATCCGGCAAGCAGCAGTTTGCCTACATCCTGTTCAACGATGATGGCGTAGATAACCAGGATCGCCGAGGGTGGGATCAGCGAGGCGAGCGTACCGCCTGCTGCAACAACGCCCGCCGCAAAGCGTTTGTTATAGCCGACCGACAGCATCTCGGGGATTGCGATGCGGGCAAACACCGCCGAAGTCGCAACTGATGCGCCTGAAACCGCCGCGAAGCCAGCCGTTGCGAAGATGGTTGAAACGGCCAGCCCGCCGGGCACCCAAGCGATCCAGCGCTTGGCGGCCTCGAACAACGCGCGTGTCAAACCGGCATAATAAGCCAGATAGCCGATCAGGATAAAGGTTGGGATCAGGCTGAGCGTATGCGAGGCCACCTTTGAATGGGGCACCTGACCAGCAGTCTTGACGGCAACGGTAACTGCCTTGCCGAACCGATCAGGGTCGTAGCCGAATTTGGCCCAGAAAATCCAGATCAGGCCAATCAATCCTGCCAGTCCGGCAGCAAAGGCCACGCGCATTCCTGTGATTACGAGAACCAGCAGCAGCCCAGTGACCCACAGGCCGATATCGATCGTGTCCATGGGTCAGTTCTGCCTTTCGTACTGTTCGGCTTCGGCAGCCGCCTGAGCCGCTGCATCCTGTATGAGCGGAACAGCAACAGGGTGCTCAGCGCCAGTGACCAGCGCACAGCCATAACCCCAGATCTGCAAAACCAACCGCAGGCATAGCACCGAGAACGCGACCGGAGCGAGCAATTTGGCTGGCCAGAGGGGAATACCGATATCGATCGAGCTGTCGCGGCTCCAAAGCGGAGCACCGAAGTCAAACGACCGGTCGAAATGGGACCAACTGCCCCAGACAAGCGCAAGCATCAAAAGCAGGATCAACAGGACCGAAGTCAGCTCGAACAGCCAAAGCGCACGCCCCTTCAGCCGGGAAATCACGATGTCCATGCGGATATGCCCACCATCGCGCTGAACATATGAGATGCCCAGAAAGGCAATCAGGGGCATGGCCTGCTCGATCCAATCGACATAACCCGGCAAGGGCGCATTCAAGGCATTGCGGCCGCTGACCGAGATCACCGCCAGCACCATAAGGCTGAACACTGCCAATCCACTTATCAGTGCCAGAAAACGCTCTAACCTCAATAGTTTCTGGTCCAGACGGCTGATCAGACTGCCATCCTGCAGCACCGTGGCATGTCCTGCCATCTTTGCATTCCTTCGCTGTCGGGAATGGCCGGGCGCCAAGCGACGCCAGACCTAGGCGATCAGTTACCGCCGCGTTGCTGCTGCAAAGTGGCCTGCACAAGATCATATAGATCCTGCGCGGGAAGACCTTGCTCCGTCATGTCCGCGATCCACTTCTCGCGGATAGGGTCCGCGGCCTTGGCGCGGAATTCTTCGATCACGGCGTCCTCGATCATCACTTTCTGAACGCCCTTCTCTTCCAATACGCTATCCCACTGCTCCAGCAGCCCACCATAATTGGCCAGGTAATGCGCAATGGCTTCGTCGATGGAATTGTCCAGCGCTTCCTGATGCTCGGGGGGCAATGCGTCATAGGCGTCGATATTGACCACAACCGGACAGTTCACCGTGCCCGGGTTCAGGTTAGCAGTCCACCAGTCAGCCTCGTTGATCGTACCGAAGGATAGATGCGCGTGCTGAGCGAAGGCCACGGTATCGACCACACCGGATTCCATTGCATTATAAGCTTCGGTCGCAGGGACAGAGGTAGGCACGCCGCCGACGGCCTCAAAGGCTTGACCCAAACCGCCTGTTGCACGCACGCGCATGCCATCGAAATCGGCCAGTTTATCGCGCGCATCGCCGGTACCAACAAGGTTATACTGCGGCATGGGCGAGGTCATGATGATCCGCGCGTTCCACTGCGCCATTTCGTCTTTGACGGCGGGATGATCATAAACTGCGTGGCTGACCGCCACTTCTTCGTCCAGATTGTTCACACCCAGAAACGGCAGTTCCAAAACCGTGATCGCACGGTTCTTGTCGCGGTGATAGCCGGCACAGAACTGCGCCATCTCGAACGCGCCAATCTCGATTCCATCCAGATTCTCACGCGGCTTCGACAGGCCACCATAGCTGACATTGATAGTGAATTCGCCGCCCGTTTTCTCGCTGACCAGTTCAGCCAGTTTCTCGACATGCTCAGTGAAAGCGCGACGCTTTCCCCAAACCGAGGCATTCCATTCAGTCGCTGCGGCTTCGGCAACAAACGCAAAGCTCAGCGCGGCGACAGCCGCACCGCTCAACATCTTGTTCATCGTTTTTCCTCCCATTGGCGCACCCCCTGACGAGGCGCTTGAAAATGAAGCTAGCGCTAAGTCCCTGATGTGCCAACCCCTGCTATCGGGCACACATCGGCACTGATCTTCCCTATGGGAAAGACAAAGTAGCGCAAACCATGCAGAAGCAGCATAAGTAAAAGTTACACGCTACTATTTGTTTTGCATGGTTTTTTACACATATTGTGAAATTTATTTACATACTGGGAGGGATCTCAAAAATTTGTTTACAAACAAATCCAAGGATTACGGTAATTTATTTATTTCTTTTCTGCTCTCCGTATTATTCGAGTCGGGGAGGAACCGGATCGACATTGCCTGATCGGCGGCAGTATCAATCCAATGTAATCCAGTTCTAGAGGGAGGAGCCTCAACCATGACTACCGCTGCTCAGGCAGATGCCAAGACTTATCCGCCATCCGCAGAAACCGTCGCTCGTGCGCATGTGGACGCCGACAAATACGCAGACATGTATGCGGCTTCAATCAACTCCCCAGAGGCCTTCTGGGAGCAACAAGGCAAGCGTGTTGACTGGATCAAACCCTTCTCTCAGGTCAAAGACGTCAACTATGATTTTGGCTCGGTCAAGATCAACTGGTATGCTGACGGGACGCTGAACGTCTCGGCGAACTGTCTGGACCGCCATCTATCCACACGCGGAGATCAGACCGCGATCATCTGGGAGCCGGATGATCCGCAGGACGCGGCCCAGCACATCACCTATGCCGAACTGCATCGCCGCACCTGCCGCATGGCCAACATTCTGGAATCGCTGGGCGTGCGCAAAGGTGACCGCGTTGTCATCTATCTTCCGATGATCCCCGAGGCCGCTTATGCCATGCTGGCCTGCGCGCGCATCGGCGCCATTCACTCGATCGTATTCGCAGGCTTCTCGCCCGACGCTTTGGCCGCACGGGTCAATGGTTGTGACGCAAAGGTCATCATCACCGCGGACGAAGCGCCACGCGGTGGCCGCAAGACGCCTCTGAAGTCGAACGCTGACGCCGCTCTGCTGCACTGCAAAGACACAGTGAAGTGTCTGGTGGTCAAGCGCACCGGTGGTCAGACCACCTGGATCGACGGCCGCGACTATGACTACAACGAAATGGCGCTGGAGGCTGATGACTACTGCGCCCCTGCCGAGATGAACGCCGAAGATCCGCTGTTCATCCTGTATACCTCGGGCTCGACTGGCCAACCGAAGGGTGTTGTGCATTCGACCGGCGGTTATCTGGTCTATGCCTCACTGACGCATGAAGTCACTTTCGATTACCACGAAGGCGATGTCTACTGGTGTACAGCCGACGTAGGCTGGGTCACCGGCCATAGCTATATCGTCTATGGTCCTCTGGCCAATGGCGCGACCACGCTGATGTTCGAAGGCGTACCGACTTTTCCGGACGCGGGGCGTTTCTGGGAAGTTTGCGCCAAGCACAAAGTGAACCAGTTCTACACCGCTCCTACCGCAATCCGCGCTCTGATGGGGCAAGGCAACGAGTTTGTCGAAAAGCACGATCTGAGCGACTTGCGTCTGCTGGGCACCGTGGGTGAACCGATCAATCCCGAAGCTTGGAACTGGTACAATGACGTCGTCGGCAAGGGTAAGTGCCCCATCGTTGACACGTGGTGGCAGACCGAAACCGGCGGTCACATGATGACCCCCCTGCCCGGCGCACATGCGCTGAAGCCCGGCTCGGCCCAGAAACCGTTCTTCGGCGTTCAGCCAGTGGTTCTGGACCCGCAATCGGGTGTCGAGATCAACGGCAACGGCGTCGAAGGTGTTCTGTGCATCAAGGACAGCTGGCCCGGCCAGATGCGCACCGTGTGGGGTGACCATGAGCGGTTCGAGAAGACCTATTTCTCGGACTACAAAGGGTACTACTTCACCGGTGATGGCTGCCGTCGTGACGAAGATGGTGACTACTGGATTACCGGTCGTGTTGACGACGTGATCAACGTCTCGGGTCACCGCATGGGCACCGCCGAGGTGGAAAGCGCCCTGGTTGCACATGCCGCTGTGGCTGAGGCCGCTGTTGTGGGCTATCCACATGAAATCAAAGGACAAGGTATCTACTGCTATGTCACTTTGATGAATGATCGTGAGCCTTCGGATGATCTGCTGAAAGAGCTGCGCACCTGGGTGCGGACCGAGATCGGTCCAATTGCCTCGCCGGACGTGATCCAGTGGGCCCCTGGCCTACCCAAAACACGCTCGGGCAAGATCATGCGCCGTATCCTGCGCAAGATCGCCGAAAACGACTTCGGCTCGCTGGGTGACACCTCGACACTTGCGGATCCATCGGTCGTTGACGATCTGATCCAGAACCGCGCGAACAAGTGAGGGTATGATGGACGCTGCCACGACCACAACTCCCGCTGTACTGATCCTTCTCGGCCCTCCGGGCGCCGGGAAGGGCACGCAGGCTCGTATGCTCGAAGACAAGTTCGGGCTGGTTCAACTCAGCACTGGCGACCTGCTGCGTGAAGCGGTTGCCGCCGGTACTGAGGCTGGTCTTGCCGCCAAAGCCGTGATGGAGGCCGGCGATCTGGTGAGTGACGGGATCGTCATCGCCATCCTGCGCGACCGCATGGCTGAGCCGGACTGCACCAAGGGTGTCATTCTGGACGGATTCCCCCGTACCACGGTTCAGGCCGAAGCTTTGGACGGTTTGCTGGCTTCTGGCGATCAGAAGATCAACGCCGCCATCAGCCTCGAGGTTGCAGATGCCGAGATGGTGACACGGATTTCAGGCCGTTACACCTGCGCTGGATGTGGAGAAGGTTATCACGACACGTACAAACAGCCTGTCGAAGACGGCAAGTGCGACAAGTGCGGCCATACTGAGTTCAAGCGCCGCGCGGATGACAATGCCGAGACGGTAGCATCGCGTCTGGCGGCCTATCACGCGCAGACCGCGCCTTTGATTGACTACTACCAGAATCAGGGCGTGCTGAAAGGCATCGACGCCATGGGGCAGATCGACGACATCGCCCGTGACCTTCAGGGTCTTGTTGGCGACGTCATGAGTTAAGGGGAGGAGATAAGCCCGCAGGGCTTTGATCCTTACAACAGAATACTTCAATGGACCCGCCTTGGCGGACCGGAGAGGTTTTGCCTGACGTCACGGAGCGTTTGGCACATTCGAGAAGCGGCCCAACGCACTGGAGGAGTTGGGCAACGGGCCGCCAACGAGGAAGCGAAGGAGGAACCCGCGATGGCGGATAATTCGACTAACTCCGCGCAGGCTGCAGAGTCCGATAAGGGCTATTGGCAGGCCAACCTGCGCCTCATCTACATCAGCCTTGCGATCTGGGCGCTGGTGTCTTTCGGATTCGGCATTCTGCTGCGTCCGCTACTGTCCGGCATCGCCGTCGGTGGTACAGATCTGGGCTTTTGGTTCGCTCAGCAAGGATCGATCCTGGTCTTTCTGGTGCTGATCTTCAACTACGCCTGGCGCATGAACAAGCTGGACGCTGAATACGGCGTGGACGAGGAGTAACGGCCATGGACCAGTTTACCATCAACCTGCTGTTTGTTGGCGCATCCTTCGCGCTCTACATCGGCATCGCGATCTGGGCCCGTGCGGGTTCCACATCGGAATTCTACGCCGCCGGTCGCGGCATTCACCCGGTCACCAACGGTATGGCGACAGCGGCTGACTGGATGTCTGCGGCCTCGTTCATCTCGATGGCGGGCCTGATTGCCTTTACGGGCTATGACAACTCGACCTTCCTGATGGGTTGGACCGGTGGCTACGTGCTGCTGGCTCTGCTGCTTGCGCCTTACCTGCGTAAGTTCGGCAAATACACCGTCTCGGAATTCATCGGCGACCGTTTCTACAGCCAGACCGCACGTATCGTTGCGGTGATCTGCCTGATCGTGGCTTCGGTAACCTATGTGATCGGTCAGATGACCGGTGTGGGCGTGGCCTTTGGCCGTTTCCTCGAGGTTTCGAACACGTCCGGTCTGCTGATCGGTGCGGGCGTCGTGTTTGCCTACGCGGTGTTTGGCGGAATGAAAGGCGTGACCTACACTCAGGTCGCTCAGTACTGCGTGCTGATCACCGCCTATACCATCCCGGCGATCTTCATCTCGCTGCAGCTGACCGGTACTCCTATTCCGGCGCTGGGTCTGTTTGGTGACACCGCCAGCGGTGAACCCCTGCTGACCAAGCTGGACGCGATCGTGACCGAGCTGGGCTTCAACGAGTACACGACTCACCACTCGAACACGCTGAACATGGTGCTGTTCACCCTGTCGCTGATGATCGGTACGGCTGGTCTGCCGCACGTCATCATGCGTTTCTTCACCGTTCCCAAAGTGTCTGACGCACGTTGGTCGGCGGGCTGGGCGCTGGTCTTCATCGCTCTGCTGTATCTGACCGCTCCTGCGGTTGGTGCAATGGCGCGTCTGAACATCAGTGACATGATGTGGCCCAATGGTGGCATCGAAGGTGGCGCTGTTTCGGTCGAAGAAATCGACACCGATCCGCGTTATGACTGGATGGCCACGTGGCAGAAAACCGGTCTGCTGGATTGGGAAGACAAGAACGGCGACGGCAAGATTCAGTACTACAACGACAAGTCTGAAGCTATGCAAGCGATTGCGGAAGAAAAAGGCTGGGTCGGTAACGAGCTGACCAAGTTCAACCGCGACATCCTGGTTCTGGCCAACCCCGAGATTGCCAACCTGCCGGGTTGGGTGATCGGTCTGGTCGCTGCCGGTGGTCTTGCGGCTGCTCTGTCGACCGCTGCGGGCCTGTTGCTGGCGATCTCGTCGGCCGTGTCCCACGACCTTGTCAAAGGTGCGATCAACCCGTCCATCTCTGAAAAGGGAGAACTACTGGCGGCGCGTATCGCAATGGCGGTAGCCATCGTTGTTGCAACCTATCTGGGTCTGAACCCACCGGGCTTTGCGGCACAAACCGTGGCCTTGGCCTTCGGTCTGGCGGCAGCCTCGATCTTCCCGGCGCTGATGATGGGGATCTTCTCGACCCGCATCAACAACACCGGCGCGGTTGCAGGTATGCTGGCAGGTCTGGTCGTGACCCTGGTCTACATCTTCCTGCACAAGGGCTGGCTGTTCATTCCGGGCACCAACTCGTTCACCGATGCTGATCCGCTGCTGGGTCCGATCAAGTCGACCTCGTTCGGTGCAATCGGCGCGATGATCAACTTTGCGGTTGCCTACACTGTTGCAGGCATGACCAAAGAGACTCCGCCGGAGATCGTTGAATTGGTCGAAAGCGTACGCATTCCCCGTGGTGCGGGCGCGGCTCAGGATCACTGAGTGTGATGCGGTCGGCGGCTCTTGTCTTCGACCGCATCTTTCGACTTACTGTTCCCGCCCGGCACACCACCGGGCGGGATTTTTCATTCAGAACTCCGGAGAGCGTAAATGCCCCTGTCCCATGACGAAATCACCCGGTTTCTGAAGTCCGTACACCCCTATGACGCCCTGCCGCCCGAGGTTCTGGACAATCTGGTAGACCAGATCGAGGTTTGGGAGCTAGATCAAGACAGCTCGATCTACGAACTCGGCCATGCAATGCCCGGGGTGTTCGTTATCTACGAAGGACAGGTCGAAATTACTGATGAGAACGGTGCCGTTGTTTCTCATCTCGGGCTCAGGAATTCCTTCGGCGAACGCGGGCTGCTGAAGGACGGCAAGGCCGCGACCAAAGCTCGTGCGCATACGCCGTCGGTCCTGATCCTGTTGCCCCCTGATCTGGTGCGCAAGCTGATTGACGGGCACGACGTCATCTCGAAGTTCTTCAACAGGACCCGAGGCGAGCGAACCGGACCGGACAGTCTGGCCACCAGTGCAATCGACGTTCTGATGGCACACAATCCTGCCACCTGCCCGCCCGACACCTCGGTTCAGAACGCCGCGCAAATCATGCGTGACCGCCATATCTCATCGCTCTGCGTGACCGAGGGTGACAAATTGCTGGGTATCGCCACACTGCGAGATATTTCGGGCAAATTCGTCGCCGAAGCGATGCCAGCTGACACAACCGTTTCGGCCATCATGACCGCCAACCCAATCACACTGGCCCCCACAGATATCGGCTCAGATGTGCTGCATGTGATGATGGAGCGCGGCATTGGCCACATTCCGATATCCGAGGCCGGGCGGCTGGTTGGTATCGTCACTCAAACGGATCTCACCCACTATCAGGCGGTCAACTCCGCCGAGCTGGTGGGCCGAATTGCCCGAGCCAACACCGCGCACGAGATGGCTTCGGTCACCGCCGAGATACCGCAACTGCTGGTCCAACTCGTCGCGGGCGGCAACCGGCACGAGATCGTGACGCGGTTGATAACTGACATTGCCGACACCGCAACGCGGCGCTTGTTGGCCTTGGCCGAAACCGAGCTTGGAGCGCCGCCAGTGCCTTACCTGTGGCTCGCCTGTGGTTCGCAAGGACGGCAAGAACAGACCGGTGTCTCGGATCAGGACAACTGCCTGATGCTGGATGATAGCGTGACGGATGACGACATGGCCTACTTCGCTGCGCTGGCCAAATTCATCTCAGACGGGCTGGATACCTGCGGCTATTTCTATTGCCCCGGTGATATGATGGCGACCAACCCGCGCTGGTGTCAGCCCGTGCGCGTCTGGCGCGACTATTTCAAAGGCTGGATTGCAAAACCCAACCCCGAGGCGCAAATGCTTGCCTCGGTTATGTTCGATCTGCGACCCATCGGCGGGTCCTTTGATCTGTTTACCGACCTGCAGGCCGATACGCTGGCCGCGGCGAATGCGAACTCGATCTTTGTCGCGCATATGATCTCGAACTCGCTGAAGCACACGCCTCCTCTGGGCCTGCTGCGCGGCTTTGCCACCATCCGCTCGGGCGAACATCGCAATACGTTGGACCTCAAGCATAACGGCGTGGTGCCGATTGTGGATCTGGCGCGCATCTACAGCCTGCAGGGACAGTTGACCGAAGCAAACACACGCGCGCGTCTCAGTGCGGCTGAGGCCAGCGGAGTTCTCAGCGCCTCGGGTGCGCGCGATCTTCTGGACGCCTATGACCTGATCGCCGAGACCCGGCTGGAACATCAGGCGCGTCTGGTAAAGGCCGGTGATGCGCCCGACAACTACCTTCCCCCGGCTGATTTGTCCGACTTTGAGCGAAGTCATCTCCGCGATGCCTTTGTCGTGGTAAAAACGATGCAATCAGCTGTTGGTCATGGCAAAGGAATGCTGGGCTAAGACAGCAGAAATGAACGGAGAGACATTATGTTTCTGGAACTGATCGGCACGATTTTTGCAGGCTTCGCGTTTGCGGGTGTCGTGATGGTGGTGAACAAGCTGACCGGAGGCCGCTTGCCCAAATGGGCCGCACCGGTCGCGGCGGGTGTCGGGATGATCGCGATGACGATCACCAGCGAATATTCCTGGTACGACCGCACCCGCGACCAACTGCCCGAGAGCCTGACAGTGGTGCAAGAGGTTGAAAGCCGCGCCTTCTATCGCCCCTGGACCTATGCCGTACCCTTTGTCGATCGCTTCGCAGCAATTGATGCCGCCTCCGTGCGCACCAATACGAGCGTTCCGGATGAGCGTCTGGTGGATCTTTATTTCTTTGGCCGCTGGGCACCGGTTTCAAAGATGCCCGTTGCCGTCAACTGCGCAGAAAACAGCCGTGCCAATCTGGCCGATGGTGCCGAGTTCGCCGATGACGGACGCCTCCTGAACGCCAGTTGGATCAAGATCGATGCCAATGATCCCGTGATCGAGGCAACCTGCGGGGTCTGACCATGCTAAATCACCTGAGCCTGCGCCTGAGGATTTTTCTATTTTTCCTCCTGATTGCCGCAGGTGGATTGATCATAAGCGCACTGGCGTTGTGGATCAGCTATGAGCGGGTCGACGATCCTGATCTCATTGGTGCCTACGTCTTCGCCGAGATTCTGATCGCCTTTGGGCTGCTCGCGCTGATCGTCGGTGTCTGGCTTTTGTTCGATGACAATGTTGCAAAACCAATCGAACGGCTTTCGGCCCAGCTGCGGGCGCGGGCCCATGCCGGGGTCAGCACGGATCTGGACCTGCAGGCCGCACGCTATCTGGGTGATCTTGCCCCCGCCGCCGCCGGGCTGGCCGAGCAACTGGCCGCCAATGCCATGAGCACGGCTGAGGCTGTGGCCGCGGAAACCGCCCATCTGGCTTCGGAGAAACAACGCCTCACGGCGCTGCTGACAGAAATCCCGGTTGCCATGCTTCTGGCCGGGCCCAAGCACCAGATCGTTCTGTATGATGCCCAGGCCGCTGAGGTTTTGGCTCAGATTGCGCATCCCCGGCTGAATGCCTCGCTTTTCGACTATCTCGAAGCAACGGGTCTGACAGATTCCTATGCCAAGCTGATCAAAACCGGAAAAGACGTTCATTGCACCCTAACCAGCGTTGATGGGCGGCAAACCTATTCTGCCCGGATGAAACCCTTGGGCGATGCCCCGGGTTACATGCTCGTTTTTGATGACAGCGCCGCACAGATCGCTCCCGACGAGGCGCGCCCGCTGGTCTATGATTTTGAACTGCTCGATACATCCGGTGATGACGCGTTCGAAGAAAGGCATCTTCTGGACCTGTGTTTCGTGGTTTTCGATACCGAAACCACCGGCCTTCTGCCGCATAAGGACGAGATCGTACAGATCGGCGCGGTGCGCGTCGTGAAAGGCAAGATCGTCGACGGTGAGCGGCTGGATACTCTGGTCGATCCCGGCATCCCGATACCGCCCGCCTCGACCAAGGTACACAAAGTCAGTGACAGGATGGTACAGGGCGCACCCGATATTGCCGAGGCTGGTCGCAGCTTTCACCAATTCGCTCGGGACGCTGTGATTGTTGCCCATAACGCACCATTCGACATGGCCTTTTTACGCCGTCACGCTGACCGCATGGGGGTCGAATGGACACATCCCATACTCGACACCGTCCTGTTGTCGGCAGTGCTGTTCGGGGCGAGCGAAACACATACGTTGGATGCGGTCTGTGAGCGGCTGGGCATAACCATCCCCGAAGCCCTGCGTCACACGGCTTTGGGCGATGCTGTCGCGACCGCTGAGGTGCTCGTTCGGATGCTGCCAATGCTGACGGCGCGCGGCATGGTGACCTTTGGCGACGTCATTGCAGAAACCCGCAAACATGGTCGGTTGCTTGAGGACCTGAACTGATCGGAAAATCCCGAATTCACGTCAGCTTTTCGTGGACAATCCCAGCGCCACATGGCACCTGAGACAGGCCCATTGAACGAGCGCGCGATGACGGAAAAGACATTCATTCCCGGCCCCGAGCAGAGCCTTGCCTTTCGCGAGGCTTTGGGCTGTTTCGGCACCGGCGTCACTGTCGTCACCACCAATACCGCAGAAGGCCCTGCTGCGATCACCGTGAACTCCTTTGCGTCCGTCTCACTGGACCCGCCGCTGGTTTTATGGTGCCTAGATCGGCATTCAAACCGGTACGACGCCTTCAGCACCTGCGAGCACTATGCGATCCATGTGATGGCGCAGGACCAGCACGACCGGGCATTGCAATTCGCACGCAACGGATTCGATTTTTCCCATGCCGATTGGCAGGAAGATGAGGCCGGACGGCCCCGTCTTGCGGAATGTCTGGCTCGATTCGACTGCCGCTTGTCCGCACGTCATGAAGCAGGAGATCACCTGATCCTGGTTGGCCATGTCGAGCAGGTGATGCATCGCCCCGGTCAGGGGCTGATCTTCAAGCGCGGTCAGTTTGGTGGATTCGCAGACTTGATCTAATCGTCCAGCGATCCATGAACTGCCAGGGCTTCAAGCTGCGTCTCTTGCGGCGTGATCACGCGAAACGCCTCGTGCACCCCTGCCCCCGTCAATTCTCGGGCAACGGTCAATAAGGTATTCGGGGCATGATCTTCGCACATCTCAGCCATATGTGAGATTTCGGTCCGCGCCACATCCATCGCCGCCTCAACCGAGGGCGCTCCGTAGAACTGAACAAAATGCTCAGCCAGGTTTTGCGCCACCTGGTCTATTTCGGCCGGTTCGATCTGCGTAACGGCGACAAAGGTAACGCGGCCAAAGGTTTCAAGACCGAGCCAGCCATTCGCGAACGCTTGCCGCGCCTTGCCTTCCAGATCGCCCTCACCCCAGTTTGAGAACTCAAACCCGCCCGAGACGCACCATTCACCTGTACGCGCAGGAGAATGGAACACGTTCATGTCGCTCTCATCGAAATGAATCGCACGGGCCAATTTCATTTTGCAGTCTCCAACAATTCCGTCAGCGGGCGCAAATGCGTGTCATCGCCCTTGCGGATGAGCATCCCAAAGCGTTCATCAGTTCCCAGAAACACACCCTGATCCCCAATCGGCTCACCAACGCCGCGCAACAATCCCAACCATTCGCCATGCAAAGGGGCATTGCCCTCGTCCTGCCAACGGTTGAGCCATGTGAGCATATGGCGCGACCAGCTTTCAACCAGTTGATCCGCCGCGACATCGGCGCACCCTTCGTCATATAGCGCTGTGACATCCGGGGTCTCGCCCGGCGCATCGCTGGTTTGCAGCAGCGCCAGTTCCCAGCCGATCACCAACCAATCGGGCACCTCATCCGGAACCCGGCTTGAGGATTCGACATGAAACTGACCGCATCTCGCGCCGTTCACACAGATCAGCCCGTCCCAGCCCAGATGCACCGCAACCTCGGGCGGGGCGAGTGCGCCGAGCGCGTTCTGGAACCCGACAGCGCACAGCGGCAGCATTGCCATCGCGTCCTGCAATGGGACTTCGGGCGCAAAGACGATGGCAACCCGCAGGCGATCCGCCTGAATGTTATAAACCACCGTCCCCCCGTCACAGCCCAGCGCCGCCATGGCCTGCGCCTGTTCGAACGGGTCCTCACCGGCCTTGGCAGGATGCCCGCTGAGCAGAGGTGGAAAGACCGGCTGAGTCATGCGTTCCCCTTGGCGATCATATCTCGTGCGATCTTGCGGAACGACTCAGCCTGTGGGCTATCGGGTTTGCTGACTACGATGGGCGCACCACCATCCGCCGCGACGCGGATATCCAGATGCAGCGGGATTTCCCCCAGCAGCGGCACGCCCAGCGCCTCGGCCTCGGAAGCCACGCCGCCATGACCGAAGACATGCTCTTCGTGCCCGCAATTGGAACAAATATGCGTCGACATATTCTCGATCATTCCAACAATCGGCGTTTTGAGCTGGTTGAACATGTCGATCCCCTTGCGGGCGTCGATCAGGGCAACGTCCTGCGGGGTTGAGACGACAATCGCCCCATCCACCTGAAATTTCTGGCTGAGCGTCAGTTGCACGTCGCCGGTACCGGGCGGTAGATCGACGATCAGAACATCCAGCGCACCCCACTGCACCTGGCTCATCATCTGTTGCAGAGCACCCATCAGCATCGGACCCCGCCAGACAACCGCCTGCCCTTCGTTGGTCATGAGCCCCATCGACATCATGGTCACACCGTGATTGCGCAGCGGCAGGATCGTCTTGCCATCGGGGCTGGCCGGGCGACCCGAAACACCCAGCATCCGAGGCTGGGACGGGCCGTAGACATCCGCATCCAGCAGACCCACACGCCGTCCTTCAGCCGCCAAAGCACAGGCGAGGTTCGCTGAGACGGTCGACTTGCCGACGCCCCCTTTGCCCGAGGCCACCGCAATAATGCGATCCACGCCCGGTACGGCCTGTGGGCCGGTCTGTGATGGCTTGGGCTTCGGCTTCAAATCCGGCGGAGCCTTGTCTGAATGCGCGGTCAGCATGGCCGAGACCTTGGATACCCCCTCAACCATCTGCGCCGCCTGTTCGGCCGTGGCGCGGACAGGCTCCATCTTCTCGGCTTGTTTCGGGTCAATCTCCAGCACGAACCGCACGGTATCGCCTTCGACATACAGCGCCCGCACGATGCCTGCGCTGACAATATCCTGCCCTGAAACCGGGTCGGTGATCTTTTTCAGGTTCGCCAGAACCGCGTCACGGATGCTCATGCCATCTTTCCTTTGATCTGCCCTGTGCGAAAGGCATTGCGTATCGACAGGTTATAGTCGCCGCTCATTGCATGTGTCTCCGTCTCTTTCTGTTTATTTGACGCATCGGGTTTGTCGCCGTTAGGTTTGGCCATGCGCTTTGTCCTGTTGTGCCTCAGCCTGACGCTCACCGCCACCCCCTCTTGGTCGCAAGAGGCGCTTGGCCTTGCCGCCCCGGACGAGGTGTCAGACTCGGGTCTTCTGCAACATATTCTTCCACGCTTCTCTCTCAAGACCGGGATACGCGTTGTTGCGGATGAAAGTGGCGTCATGTCACTGGCCTCGTCCCCGCCCGGTGATCCGGTCTTTGCGCGTGACGGGGTAATCTATCACCTGCGCATCGATGACAGCGCTAAACAGGTAAGGTTCCGCGACTGGCTGCAATCCGACATCGGTAAACGCACGGTCGAAGGTTTTGCCCCCACTTATGGCACGCCCTTCAACGCAAGTTTCGAAACTGCCACGGTCACCGAAGAGGTCGAAATCGACGGCAACGCGCTGCTGGGCGAAGATCTGTCGATGACCCATTGCGGGCGGTGTCATGTGATCGGCCCGCAGAACCGCATGAACGGTCTGGGCTCCACCCCTTCCTTTGCGGTGCTGCGCGCGATGCCGGACTGGTCCGAGCGGTTTCAGGCTTTCTTTGCTCTGAACCCACACCCCGCCTTCACGCAGATTGAAGGTGTCACCGAGCCCTTCCCGCCCGAACGCCCTTCGCCCATCCACCCGGTCGAGATGAGCCTTGACGATCTTGAGGCAATTCTTGCTTTCGTCGCCGCCCTCCGCGCCGCCGATCTGGGCGCTCCGCTGCAATTTCAGTGATCCTTGCGCTTTGAGAAATAGTCATCCGTGGTGACAACCCGTGGTCTGGCGGCCGACTGGAACGGATTGTCGGTGCTGTGAAACTGCGCATTCACCCGGCAATCGTCGCACATCTGAATCATCCGTGCCTGATCCGAAGTCGCGAACATCGGATGCGTCCCTGACAGCTTCTCCATGATCCGCTCAACCGTCGATTTGACACCAAAGGCAGCGCCGCATTCGACGCATTCGAATGGTTCTTCCTCATTCAGCACCTGCTGCGACAGAGCTTTGTCGCTCAGATCAAGCTGAGGCACCAGCGTGATCGCCTGTTCGGGGCAGATCGTGCGGCAGATCCCGCATTGCAGACAGGCGTCTTGCTGGAAGTTCAGCTGCGGCTTGTCCGGGTTATCGATCAGCGCACCCGAGGGACACAGAGAAACGCAGCTCAGGCACAATGTGCAGGTATCGGTGTTCACCGCAAGCGCGCCATAGGGCGCGCCTTCGGGCAAGGCCAAGGGAGCCTCAGCGTCCGGGTTCAGAGCCTGCGCCGCCAGGCGCGCAATTTGACGGCGATTGCCCAGCGGCAGAACCGGTTCCGTTAAAGGCTGCGGTACCTCTTGTCTGTAAAGCAGATCAGCCAGCGCATCCGGGTCGGCCTCATCGATCAGGCTCAGCACGCCCTGCCCCGCGATGGTCTGCGCCAGCACAAGTTCCCGATCCAGCGCATCGCGTTCGGTTTTGGGGCCCATCAGAATATCGACACGGGCGAAACCATGCGCCAGACCGGCCAGCGTTTCAGCGTGACCAAAACCTGAGACTACGTTCAGCTCCAACGGAATGACATCCGCGGGCAGCCCCCGTCCGAACCGAGCGGCCATGCGGATCATCTCCGCCCCATGCGCATCATGTACCAGCAAGCGTGGCGCAGTGCCGCCCGCGCGCCGGAATGTTCGCGCCAGAATGTGCATCCGCGATAACACGGCTGAAACCGGTGGGTCTTCATAGGTTATGGCAGTCGACGGGCACAGGGCCGAACATTCACCGCACCCGGCGCAAATCATCGGATTAATCGCCACATGATCACCTGCCGGAGTGATTGCTCCGGTCGGGCAGATATCCAAACAGTTCGAACACCCCGTTTGCTCGGCTCGCGAATGGGCACAAAGGGTCTCATCCAGTCTGACATAGAGCGGTTTCTCAAATGTCCCGACCAGTTGCACCGCATCGAAAGCAAGACGAGCCACTGCCGCTGCATCACGGGGATCGGCGCGCAAATAGCCCTCGCGCTTGTCGGGGGCCGTAACCAAAGGCGTTTCACCGGTTAGATCGACGACAATATCGCAGCGCGACTTCGCCCCGTCACGGGGGGCGCTCCAGCTGAAACCTCCCCGCCCGCCAGGCTCCAGTTGCTGCACCTGATCCAGGTGCCAGGTGAACCCACCCAACGCGCCCGTCAGGTTGCGCACCCGTGCCTTGGCGACATCAAACGAGCGGCTAAGGGGTTCGGCATCATCCGTCACAAGAACCGTCATCGCCAATACGCCAGCCAGTTGTTCGGCCAATGGATAGGCAACCTCACCGGGGCCAATAACGCAGCAGGTGCCTTCGCTGATGACATCAACGCTGGATGTGACCGGTTGCGGTACCATCGCCTCAGCGGCCAGTGCAGCCATTTTGGGTGCCGCGTCTGCGCCCTGCTCGGACCATCCGGCCCGGTCGCGCAGATCAACAAAACCAGGCTCTTCGACACCCAGTTCCTCGGCAAGTTCGCTGAAAACCGTACTTTCCTGCCCGCAGGCAATCACCACTTGTTCGCCGCTTTTGAGATATTCGGCCGCCACTGCAAGCTCGCGCGTACAGAGCGCAGTATGCACCCTGCTGCAATTCACCTCACAGGCCGAAGAAATGCCATCTGCATTCAGCGTTTGCGTCCCTTCGCAATCGCACAACACTAGCTTGCTGGCCATATCCCCTCCCGGCTCTGCTTGCTGACCGTCTGCACCTTAGACCTAATCCGCGCCGTGACAATGCGAAGGCCCTGCGAAATTCCAAAAATATGCACTATTTTTCACCATTCATCAGCGCCGCAGTCTACATTTGCGGATAAAGTAATAGTGAATACGACAGATTGAGACCTAACTGGACTTGGCAGGGCGTCACTTTATGTACCATAGTACATGCAGGCGAAGGCAGGGGAGAGCCTTCAGGGGAGGAGCCAGTGGCCAAGGCCGCAAGCCAGATTGAAATGCCGGTTGGCGTCGTTGTGCGCAAAACACCCGGGGTCACACGTTGGGCCCGATGGAACTGGCGCGCGGTCGCCTTACTACCTGGCGCCAGACCAGCCGATTGGCAGGAACTACGCCGTGAAGGTGAAGCCGTCGAATATCATGCTGCAACACTGACATTGACACTGTGGGCCGACGAGACCGAGGCTTACATGGTCAACCTGTCTGATGGGCAGCCGTCGCTGTATCTCGTGTTACGAGATGAGTTGAAGGGCGAAACCCCATTGAATGCCGTGTTGATCACCGCTTCCCCCTACGAAGGTCAGGACTACGCCGATACCGGTGAAGAGATCGTCGAAAAGATTCCCATGACCGAAGGCCTGATCGCATGGCTACGGGATTTCACCCTGCAGCATCACCATGATGAGGTGTTTGTAAAACGCCGCCGCGACAAGAAACGCGTTGATCTTGTCGAAGACGGGAAAGGTGACGCACGCATTCGCCAGGATTCGGATGTCTACCGCGCACCACGCAGGGTGCTGCAATGACCGAGACCCGCGATTTCTGGTCCCGCCGCAAGGCCGCCGTTCAAGCCGAAGCCAAAGCCGACGCTCTGGTGGCAGAAGAACAGATCATCGCAGCACAACAAGCTGAACTGGAAGAAAAGAGCGACGCCGAGATTTTGGCCGAGTTTGATCTTCCCGATCCCGACACGTTGCAAGCAGGTGATGATGTCTCGGGCTTCATGGCCAAGGCCGTCCCAGATCGTCTGCGCCGCCGCGCCTTGCGTCGCCTATGGCGGCTAAACCCGGTGTTGGCCAATGTCGACGGGTTGGTCGACTATGGAGAAGATTATACAGACGCCGCCTGCGTAATCGAGAACCTCCAGACGGCCTATCAGGTTGGCAAGGGCATGCTGGCGCACATCGAAGCGCTCGCTGCCGAGGCAGAGGCAGAGGTTTCCGAAGCAGAACCAGAGGCTGACGCGCCCGAGATGATCGAGTTAGGTGAAGAACTGATCAACACCGTCGAACCTGAACCGGAAGCCCCGCAGATGGCGGAATTGGAAGAGCCGGAGGAGATCGAACTCGCCCCTGCTCCACGCCGCATGAAATTTGAATTCGAAGGATAACTCTATGACCGCAGACAACGCGCAAACCCTGGATATCTCGGCTGAGGATCGTCTGCGCGCGGATTTCTACAATTTTCTCGGTTTGCTACTGGCCGGTCCCCCTGATCAGTTGCTGCTGGATCAGATGGCCGGGCTGGGCGGTGATGACTCGGATCTGGGTCAGGCCATTCAGGCGATGGCACGGGTGGCCAAGGTCACCAAACCTGCCGCGGCAGAGCGCGAATTCAACGCGTTGTTCATTGGCTTAGGTCGGGGAGAACTGTTGCCCTATGCCTCTTTCTATTTGACCGGGTTCCTGAACGAAAAACCGCTGGCCCAGTTGCGCAATGACATGGCAGCGCGTGGGATCACGCGGGCACAGAATGTCTATGAACCCGAAGACAACATCGCCTCGCTGATGGAGATGATGGCGGGCATGATCGTCGGTCGGTTTGGCGCGCCTGCTTCGCTCGACGATCAAAAGGCGTTCTGGAACAAACATATCGGCCCCTGGGCCGCGCATTTCTATTCGGATTTGGAAGGTGCCGAGAACTCGGTCCTCTATGCCTCGGTCGGTACGGCCGGTCGAGTGTTCATGGAGATTGAGCGTGAAGCCTTCCGAATGACGGCAGCGTGAACCGCTGTCATTCGCCAGCGTCCTTCGGGGCGCTAAACTGCAAATGGGAAAGGAGAAGCCCATGAGCAAGACCAAGGAAGAAGGCGCAACCCGCCGCGACTTCCTCAAACTAGCCGGAACCGCAGCACCCGCTGCTGTCGCCGCCGCCAGCCTGACCGGACAAGCCGAAGCAGCCGAGCTGCCGACGGACGAAACCCGGATTCAGGACACCGCGCACACGCGCGCTTACCTCGACAGCGCCCGGTTCTAACCCGGACGAGGTCACACCCGACAGACGGTTGCGATTGGCCCTGACGTCGGTTTTGCGAAGTACCAAGCCAGCCGTGGCTTACACGGCGCGCAAGGGAGGAAAGAAATGCTTAGGAAAAAGACCAACGGGGTTGCGAGACGCCCCCAGCGGACAAGTATCCTGTCCCAGGTCGGCGAGAAAACCGTCGATCGCCGCGCATTTTTGCGTGGCTCGGGCCTGACGATCGGCGGCCTTGCCGCGATCAGCGCCACGGGTGGAACCGTGACGCCAGCCAGTGCCCAGACGGCGGCAAACACCGCCGTTGAGAATATCAAATCCGTATGCACTCACTGCTCGGTCGGCTGTACAGTCGTTGCCGAAGTTCAGAACGGTGTCTGGGTCGGGCAGGAACCCGGCTGGGACAGCCCGTTCAATTTGGGAGCACACTGCGCCAAGGGGGCCTCGGTCCGCGAGCACGCCCATGGCGAGCGCCGCCTGAAGTATCCGATGAAAAAGGAAGGCGGCGAGTGGAAGCGCATCAGCTGGGAACAGGCGATCGACGAGATCGGCGACGGCATGATGAGTATCCGCGAAGAGTCCGGTCCAGACAGCGTCTATTGGCTAGGATCGGCCAAGCATAACAACGAACAGGCCTATCTGTTCCGCAAGTTCGCCGCCTATTGGGGCACGAACAACGTGGATCATCAGGCCCGTATCTGCCACTCGACCACTGTTGCGGGCGTTGCGAACACATGGGGTTACGGCGCCATGACCAATTCGTACAATGACATGCACAACAGCCGAGCCATCTTCATCATCGGTGGCAACCCGGCCGAGGCGCACCCCGTCTCACTGCTGCATATCCTGCGTGCGAAAGAGCAGAACAATGCGCCGCTGATCGTCTGCGACCCGCGCTTTACGCGCACCGCGGCCCATGCGGACGAATATGTCCGCTTCCGCCCCGGCACCGACGTCGCGCTGATCTGGGGTATCCTGTGGCACATCTTCGACAACGGCTGGGAAGACAAAGAGTTCATCCGCACCCGTGTCTGGGGTATGGACCAGATCCGTGAAGAGGTTGCCAAGTGGAACCCGGATGAGGTTGAGCGCGTCACCGGCACGCCCGGTTCACAGCTGCGCCGCGTGGCCCGGACGATGGTGAACAACCGCCCCGGCACTGTTGTCTGGTGTATGGGTGGGACGCAACACACCAACGGGAATAACAACACCCGCGCTTACTGCGTGCTTCAGCTTGCACTGGGCAACATGGGCACCTCGGGTGGCGGAACCAATATCTTCCGCGGCCATGACAACGTGCAAGGCGCGACGGACCTTGGTGTTCTGTCCCACACTCTGCCCGGCTACTATGGCCTGTCGAAAGGCGCATGGGGTCACTGGGCGCGCGTTTGGGGTGAAGAGCCCGAATGGCTCGCAGGCCAATTCGCCACGATCAAGGACAAGGAAGGCAAGGACAAACCGCTGCAGAACGAGCGCGGAATCCCGGTTTCTCGCTGGATCGACGGTGTTCTAGAAGACCCGGCCAACATGGATCAGGACAACAACGTCCGAGCCATGGTTCTGTGGGGCCACGCGCCCAACTCGCAGACCCGGATGACGGAAATGAAGACAGCGATGGAGAAGCTGGACATGCTGGTCGTGATTGACCCGTATCCCACCGTTTCTGCCGTTCTGCATGACCGCACCGATGGCGTCTATCTCTTGCCCGCCTGTACGCAGTTTGAAACCCGTGGCTCGGTCACGGCGTCGAACCGCTCGTTGCAGTGGCGCGACAAGGTCGTTGATCCGCTGTTCGAAAGCCTGCCGGACGAGGTCATCATGGCCAAGTTCGCCAATAAGTTTGGCTGGGCGGATCGGTTCTTCCGCAATATCGAGATGGAAGATCCCGAAACCCCGAATGTTGAAAGCATCACGCGTGAGTTCAACAGCGGCCTTTGGACAATTGGCTATACCGGTCAATCGCCGGAACGTCTGAAAAGCCATATGGCCAACCAGCACACGTTCGACAGAACCACGCTACAAGCCATCGGTGGACCAAACGACGGCGAGTATTATGGTCTGCCCTGGCCCTGCTGGGGAACGGCTGAGATGGGTCATACGGGGACACCGAACCTCTATGACATGTCCAAACCGGTGGCCGAAGGCGGCCTGACCTTCCGCGCGCGCTTTGGCGTGGAACGGGATGGTGACAACCTGCTGGCCGAAGGGGTCTATAGCGTTGGATCGGAAATTCAGGATGGTTATCCGGAATTCACGATGCAGATGCTGATGGACCTTGGCTGGGACGGTGACCTGACGGCTGAGGAACGCGCGGCCATCGACGCTGTTGCTGGCGAGAAAACCAACTGGAAGACTGACCTTAGCGGCGGTATCCAGCGGGTTGCAATCGCCCATGGCTGTGCGCCCTTCGGGAACGCCAAAGCCCGCGCGGTTGTCTGGACCTTCCCGGATCCGATCCCACTGCACCGCGAACCGCTTTACACGCCGCGTCGCGATCTGGTGGCGGACTATCCGACCTACGAGGACCGGCATGCATATCGCCTGCCCACCCTTTATGCTTCGATCCAAAAAAACGATTTTTCAAAGGATTACCCGATAATCCTAACGTCAGGTCGTCTGGTCGAATATGAAGGCGGCGGGGATGAGACGCGGTCGAACCCGTGGCTGGCCGAGCTTCAGCAGGACATGTTCGTCGAGATCAATCCGCGCGATGCCAATAACCTTGGTATTCGGGACGGATCGCAGGTCTGGGTCGAAGGTCCCGAGGGCGGCAAGGTCAAGGTGATGGCGATGCTGACCAACAGGGTTGGTGCCGGTGTCGCCTTCATGCCTTTCCACTTTGGCGGCCACTTCCAGGGCGAAGACCAGCGGCACAAATATCCCGCCGGCGCTGACCCCTATGTGCTGGGTGAAAGTACCAACACAGCCCAGACCTATGGCTATGATTCAGTGACCCAGATGCAGGAGTCCAAGTGTACTCTCTGCAAAATCTGGGCAGCGTAAGGAGGACGATTAATGGCTAGAGCAAAGTTTCTCTGCGACGCTGAACGCTGCATCGAGTGCAACGCCTGTGTCACCGCGTGCAAGAACGAGCACGAGGTGCCATGGGGCATCAACCGCCGCAGGGTGGTGACGATCAATGACGGCAACCCGGGCGAACGCTCGATCTCGGTGGCCTGTATGCATTGTTCGGATGCGCCCTGCATGGCGGTGTGCCCGGTCGACTGCTTCTATCAAAACGAAGAAGGCGTCGTCCTGCACTCCAAGGACCTGTGCATTGGCTGCGGCTATTGCTTCTACGCGTGCCCCTTCGGCGCGCCGCAATACCCGCAGGCGGGCAACTTCGGATCGCGCGGCAAGATGGACAAGTGTACCTTCTGTGCCGGTGGCCCCGAGGAAACGCACTCGACCGCAGAGTTCGCCAAATATGGTCGCAACCGGATCGCCGAGGGCAAACTGCCTATCTGCGCCGAGATGTGTTCCACCAAGGCCCTGCTCGCCGGTGACGGCGACGTGGTCTCGGCCATCTACCGTGAGCGCGTTGTTGCACGCGGGTTTGGCTCGGGCGCATGGGGTTGGGGCACTGCCTACGACCAGAAAGACGGCTGATCCCGTCTGCTAAAGCAAAACGGATGACCCGCATCTGCGGGTCATCCTGCATTGGATTTTTATTGAGGTTCCGATGTTGCGCTTACTCATCGCATTCCTGCTGTCGCTGACACTGACCCAAGTTGCGGTCGCCCAAACCAATGAGGATTCTGCCTCTGCAGAGACGGCCGACCGGTCCACGACTGGCGGCGCAACCACGCTTGAGGATATTCTGGCCCGTCAACGCGGCGAGAAGGTCGACAACAGCTACCGGTCGGAAAACACCGGACAGGGCAATGTGGAAGGCTTGCTGGGGCAGTTCGGCACCCGCGGCGTGGCCTCTGACAGCGACGTCTACCGCGCCCTGCGCTACGGATCTGCGGATGTCACCGTTTCATCTCAGGGTCCTGCGGACAGCGTACTGATTCAAGACGGGGGGATGTGGTGGTTGAATTTCCGCACCGGCCCATTGCGTGAATACGGAACCTACATTCTGGGCGGAATGCTCGCGATCATTGTTTTGTTCTTCCTGATCCGAGGAAAAATCCGCATTGACGGAGAAAAAACCGGTCGCACGGTCCTTCGCTTCAACAGCTTCGAACGGTTCGGTCACTGGCTGTTTGCAGGGTCGTTCCTTGTGCTCGGGATCACTGGCCTGCTGACGCTATATGGCCGCGATTTCCTGATCCCGATCTTCGGCAAGGAAGGATTCGCCACCATCGCGCAGGGGTGCAAGTGGCTGCACAACAACCTCGCCTGGGCTTTCATGTTGGGTCTGATCATCGTCACCGTGAACTGGATCGCCCATAACATCCCCAACAAGACCGATCTGAAATGGCTGGCCGCTGGCGGTGGACTGTTCACCAAAGGAAGCCATCCACCCGCCAAGAAATTCAACGCAGGTCAAAAGGTTATCTTCTGGGCCTGCATCCTGTTGGGCGCCTCGATCAGCCTGTCTGGCCTGTCACTGCTGTTCCCGTTTGAACTGCCGATGTTCGCCAAGACATTCCAGATCGCCAATTCGACCGGTATTCCGCAGATGCTGGGCTTGAACTTACCCGTGCAGATGTCACCGCAGGAAGAGATGCAATATGCCCAAGTCTGGCACGTAATGATTGCCTATGTCTTCATCGCGATCATCATCGCTCATATTTACCTCGGCTCGGTTGGCATGGAGGGCGCATTCGACGCCATGGGAACCGGCGAAGTCGAAGAGCAATGGGCGCGCGAGCATCATTCGCTGTGGCTGGAAGAGGTGCAGGAAAAAGAGGCCAGCAAGGCAGCGGCCTCACCCGCAGAATAGATGCGCTGGCTGGTTCTTGCGATTGCACTGGTCCCCCTGCCCGCCTGGTCCGAGTTTTTCACGCTCAAGGGTCACGGCGGGCCGATCATGGGGATCGCGACTGCGCCGGACGGGCGCATCGCAACGGCCAGTTTCGACAATTCGGTCGGTCTGTGGACCGGGCAGACCCCAGAATGGCTGGAGGGGCACGAGGCGGCGGTCAATTCCGTCGCGTTCAACGGCACCGCGATCTATTCCGCCGGGGATGACTTCACATTGCGCCGCTGGCCCGGAGGTGACGTGGTTGGTCGGCACAAGGGCAAAATCGTAGGCATCGCGGCATCAAAAACCCACGTTGCTACCGCCAGTTGGGACGGCACCATCGGGCTGTGGCCCGTTGACGGGTCAGAACCGACTATGCTTGGACCAATTGGCAGCGGCGTGAATGCCGTTGTCTTTACTTCGGACGGGTCGCAGCTCTATTCGGCAGGCGTCGATGGTGCCCTTCGTATCTGGGATGTCGCCAGTGGTCAGGAAACGGACCGATTGATCGAGCATGGCTTTGGCATCAACGAATTGGTCCTGAACACGCAAGACGGCTGGATCGCCTATGGTGCCGTTGATGGCGTGACCCGCATTCTGAACCTGACCACAGGGGAAGAGCGAGACTTTACCCTCGATCGGCGTCCTATCCTTGCCATGGCGCTGAGCCCCGATCGCAAGCTTTTGGCGGTAGGCGATGGCGAGGGCTACATCATGGTCATCGACACGGCTGACTGGCGCATCGCTCAGGATTTCCGTGCCACACTGCGCGGTCCGGTCTGGGCGCTGGCTTTTTCTGCGGACGGCCGGAACATCCACGCAGGCGGGATTGATGAGGCAATGTACAGCTGGCCCGTTTCAGCGCTGGGCGATCGCGAGCAGATGGCCGCTGCCGAGCCCAGCTTTCTGAAAGACCCCGACGAGATGAGCAACGGTGAACGGCAATTCGCACGCAAATGTTCGATCTGCCACAGCCTGACCCCGAACAGTGAACGGCGCGCAGGCCCCACCTTGCATGACATCTTCGGTCGGCAGGCTGGAACCCTGCCCGATTATTTGTACTCGGACACGCTGCAAGACTCTGATATCATTTGGAATGAAGAGACCATAAATGCTCTTTTCGACGAGGGCCCGGACCATTACATTCCAGGGTCAAAGATGCCGATGCAGCGGATCACGCAAGCTCAGGACCGGATCGATCTGATCGCGTTCCTGCGCCGCGCCACCGCTTCACGGGACTGAGCCGGAGGAAACTATGAAAGCCTTTCTGACCGCCGTCGCCGCGATGGTCGTGATCACTGTCGCCGCTCCGTACACGCTGGATCAATTCGGTTTCAGCGCCGAGGAAAGAACGTCCGGCTCGGCAGTACGCCTCGACTGAATGTCACAATACCTGACCACCCGCGAACTGGCGGATCTGCTGCGCATTGGTGAGCGGAAGGCCTATGATCTGGCATCGTCGGGCGAAATCCCTTGCGTACGCGCCATGGGCAAGCTGCTGTTTCCCAAGGCCGAGATCATTGCCTGGCTCAACGCCTCACGCTCTGGCCCGCATGTGGCCGAACCGCCGCTGCCGCCAATCGTTGCGGGCAGTCACGATCCGCTTCTGGACTGGGCGTTGCGGGAAAGCGGATCAGGGCTTGCTACTTATTATGATGGGTCCTTTGACGGGCTCAACCGTCTTGCGGATCGCAGCGCCCAAGCTGCGGCCCTGCATATCCACGAGCCTGATGGTTTCAACACTCGGACCCTAAGCGACACAATGGGCGATGCCCCGATCATCCTGTACCAGATTGCCCACCGTCAACGTGGCCTGCTGCTGGCCCCCGGTACTTCCGGCATCTCGGGCTTTAAGGATCTGAAAGGTCGACGCATCATCCTGCGTCAGGACAGCGCCGCGAGCCAGCGGCTGTTTGATGCCGAGCTCAACGCACATGGACTAAGCCGCGATGATCTAAACACCCTGCCCGTCTACGCACGAACCGAGGAAGAGCTGGCCACCGCGCTGCGCGATGGCAAAGCCGAGGCCGGGTTCGGCCTTGGGGCACTCACGCGACCCTACACTCTAACCTTCGTGCCCACCCATTCCGAGCGTCTGGACCTCGCTATCTGGCGTCGTGCTTTCTTCGACCCGCCCATGCAGACGCTGACCCGGTTCCTTTGGTCCGAACGTTTCGCCGAACGGGCCACCGAACTGGGTGGATATGACCTAAGCAATCTTGGCCAGATCCACCACAACGGTGCCAGCGGTTAAACTTTCACCATTTCCCAAAGCGCTTGCTTAAGACGCAATTACTGCGCGTTGGGGAAGAACAGCTGCTCACCATCCAGCGTGTATGACGCTATTGCAGCCTGCCCATCGGGGCCGGTCAGCCAATCAATGAACCGTTGCCCGGCGGCTGCACGCACACCAGAATATTTCTCTGGATTCACAAGGATCACACCGTATTGATTGAAAAGACGCGGATCGCCCTCGACCAGAATCTGCAGGTTGCCCCGGTTGCCGAAAGACAGCCATGTCGCCCGGTCGGTCAGCACATAGGCGTCCATACCACTGGCCACGTTCAATGTGGCCCCCATGCCCGACCCGGTCTCACGATACCACTCGCCCGAGGCTGCGGTCGGGTCGACACCCGTCGCGTCCCAATGGCGCAGTTCGGCCTTGTGTGTGCCGCTATCATCGCCACGTGAGGCAAACGGGACCTCGGCCTCGGCCACCGCGGTCAGGGCGGCCACGATGTCGCCGCCGCCGGCAACCCCGGCAGGATCGGAATTTGGACCAACCAGCACAAAATCATTGTACATGACGTCCAACCGCTCGACGCCCCAGCCATCAGCCACGAACTGCTCTTCGGCAGGCTTGGAGTGCACCAGCAGCACATCGCCGTCACCGTTGACCGCGTTTCGGATCGCCTGTCCGGTGCCTACGGCGACGACACGCACATCGATACCGGTTTCAGCTTCGAAACCCGGCAAGATGTAATCCAACAGGCCCGAGTTCTGGGTTGAGGTGGTGGATTGCACCACGATGAACGGCGATTCCGCGGTTGCCGGGGCTGACAGCCCAAGTGCAACCGCCGACGCCAGAATAAATTTCCGGATCATTCCAAACTCCATCTTTCGTAAATCAGGTTACCAATCCGCCAGCCAGATAGCGGCGGGACTCGGCGCTGCGCGGTGCGTCCAACACCTGCTGTGCGGGTCCATGTTCGACCACGCGACCGGCCTGCATCATCACAATATCTGCGGCCAATCGGCGGGCTTGTCCGATGTCATGCGTCACCATCACGATGCGTACACCGCGCGCCGATGCGCGCAACACCATCTGTTCGATCGTCTGCGTGGCACTCGGGTCCAACGCGCTGGTAGGCTCGTCGAGAAACAGCGTCTCAGGCTCAAGCGCCAGGGCGCGCAAAATCGCCAGGCGCTGCGCCTCGCCCCCCGACAGCGAGCGTGCGGACTGACGTGCCTTACCTTCCAATCCGCCTTCCGCGAGCAGTTCAACGATACGCTGCTTGCGCAAGCTGCGCGGCATAGCCTGCCGCTTCAGCACAAATTCAAGATTGGCCGCAACCGATCGGCGCAGCAGGACCGGGTTTTGAAACACCATTGCCTGTCGCGCCTTATGTGCAGCGTTAAGCGAACGCCCATCCTGAGTGACACCCCCACGATCCGGAGCAATCAACCCATGCAAACACCGCAGCAGAAGGCTTTTTCCTGCCCCGTTCGGCCCAAGGATCAAGGTCGGCCCCGGCCCATCGAGACAGAGCTGCGACACGTCAAGAAGCACCTTGCCTTTGCGGCTGATATGCAGATCGCGCACTTCAATCACGCCGGGCATCGCGGTTACCACATCACGCATGGCGCAACCCCTCCTGCTCGGCCCTCAAAGTCAGGGCGCTGACCATCGCATTCACCGCAACAGCAATCCCGATCAGAATAGCCCCCAATGCCAGCGCAAGCGCCAGATTGCCTTTCGAGGTTTCAAGCGCAATCGTCGTCGTCATCACACGCGTCACATGGTTGATGTTGCCACCCACGATGATCACCGCCCCAACCTCGGCAATGGCGCGCCCAAACCCAGCTAACAGCGCCGTAACCAAGGCCAAACGCGCATCCCAGAGCAGCACCGGAACCGAAGCCAGCCGGGATACGCCCAAGGATCGAAGCTGTTCAGAATACTCCTCAGCCAACATCTCGATCACTTGTCGGGTCAGGGCTGCCACAATGGGCGTAACCAAAACCACCTGCGCGATAATCATGGCGGTCGGCGTGTAGAGCAGTTCCAAGACACCCAGAGGGCCGGAACGCGACAGCATCAGATAAACCAGCAAGCCCACGACGACCGGCGGAAATCCCATCAGTGCGTTCATCAGGATAATCAGAACCCGCCGCCCCGGAAATCGCGCAACGGCCAGGGCTGCGCCGATTGGCATGCCGATCGCGGCAGAAATCAGCACTGCAAAGACCGAAACCCGCAGTGAGAGCAGCACAATCGCCCAAAGCTCTGCATCCACTTTCAGGATCAGAGTGAATGCCTGATTGAATTCTGATGCAAAATTCTGCATTTTCTTCTATATTCAAGCTTTGCGTTCGTTAATTGCGTTATTTTACAAGTAAATTCTAAGGCATTCATCGCGCAAGTACAGACACAAATCCGACATCGCAAAGAAAAACGCGGCCCCAACAGGAGCCGCGTTCAAAGCATGGTCAAAGATCTTTGCGTCTTAGTTCAACGCCGCATCCGTGATCTGGTGAGTCCACGCACCCTCGGGCTGGGCGGTAATCACCGGGTCCGAGCCACCGGCCAGCAAAGTGGCCACCGTGCGCTCGAAATCGGCGGGGTCGAGCGCGCCGTTCGATCCGGCCGTCAGCTTGGCGATTTCACCCATCATGCGCTTTTGATGCTCTTCCGTCTGAGCGCCTGTCGCATCGTTTTCCAATACGATCTCAGCCGCTTCATCCGGGTTCTCTTCGGCGTATTTCCAACCCTTCATCGATGCGCGCACGAAACGCTCCATCTTATCGGTAAAGGCCGCGTCGCTCAGGTTCTCTTCCAGCACATACAGACCGTCTTCCAGCGTGGCGACGCCCTGATCTTCGTACTTAAAGGTCACCAGCTCTTCGGGCGTAACGCCAGCATCAATCACCTGCCAGTATTCGTTGTAGGTCATGGTGCTGATGCAATCGGCCTGACGCTGCAGAAGTGGATCAACATTAAAGCCCTGTTTCAACACCTCTACACCGCTTTCGCTTTTGCCATCGGTGCTGATACCCAGCTGGCTCATCCAGCTCATGAAGGGGAATTCGTTGCCGAAGAACCAAACGCCCAGCGTACGGTTTTTCAGATCGTCAGGTGACGAAATTCCGGCATCCTTCCAGCAGGTCAGCATCATGCCCGAGCTTTTGAAAGGTTGTGCGATATTGACCAGCGGCAGGCCCTTCTCGCGAGCGGCCAGTGCGGCGGGCATCCATTCGACGGTCACGTCCGCGCCGCCCCCGGCGATGACCTGAGTGGGTGCAATGTCAGGCCCACCGGGCAGGATGGTGACGTCCAGCCCTTCTTCATCGTAGAACCCTTTGTCCTTGGCCACGTAGTAGCCTGCAAACTGTGCCTGCGTGACCCACTTCAATTGCAATGTGACCTCATCCGCCGACCAAGCTGCAGTGGCAGCCAGGCTAAAGGCGGCAACCGCCCCGCTGAGTAGCTTCTTCATCTTCAAGTCTCCTAGTTGCTGTTATTGCCCCGTTTTCGGGGTCTGTTGAATTCCTCTTATCCTCGCTGCGACGGGTGCCAGAAGGTCACCGTTTTCTCGATCAGTGCGACCGCGCCGTAGAAAGCCGTTCCGGCAAGTGCAGCCACCACGATCTCGGCCCAGACCATATCAAGCGCAAGCTGCCCTACGCTGGTCGATATGCGAAAGCCCATGCCCAGCGTGGGCGAGCCAAAGAACTCGGCCACGATAGCGCCGATCAGCGCCAATGTGGTAGAAATCTTCAACCCGTTGAAAATAAACGGCATCGCAGCGGGTAAGCGCAGTTTCAGAAAGCTCTGCCAATAGGTCGCTGCATAGGTCTCCATCAGGTCGCGCTGCATGGCCGTTGCCTCGCGCAGTCCTGCTACGGTGTTCACCAGCATCGGGAAAAATACCATCACCACCACAACAGCGGCCTTGGAATGCCAGTCAAACCCGAACCACATGACCAGTATCGGAGCGGTTCCCACGATGGGCAAGGCGGCGACGAAATTGCCAACCGGCAACAACCCTAGGCGCAGAAAGTCCCAACGATCAACTGCGATCGCCATCAGGAAAGCGGCGGTGCAGCCGATGATATACCCACTCAGCGCACCTTTGATGATGGTTTGCCAGAAATCGGCCCACAGGATCGACAGACTGTCACCAAACCGTACAGCTATGACCGATGGCGCGGGCAGGATAACCAAGGGCACCTCGAGCCCGTGCACCAGCAATTCCCAAACGCCGATAACCGTCAGACCGAAGATCAACGGGGCCAGGAACCGGACCAGAGGCGTATCCGCCATGGGCCCACTGGCCAACCGGCTGTTGAGCCACCACCCCGCAAGCCACAGAAGAAGGGCCAAGAAAATCATGATCATTGCGCCATCCCCAACCGTCTAAGGACCGTACGCTCAATCAAACCCAGCAAGCCCACGAGGCATCCCGCAAGAATGGCCGCTGCAAACAGGGCCGACCAGATCTGCACCGTCTGGCCATAGTAGCTGCCTGCAAGCAAACGTGCGCCCAGACCTGCAACTGCTCCGGTAGGCAATTCGCCTACGATGGCGCCGACCAGTGACGCTGCGATCCCAATCTTCAGCGAGGCAAACAGATAGGGCATGGACGCAGGCAACCGCAGCTTCCAAAACCCTTGCGATTGACTGGCATTATAGGTGCGCAGCAAATCCAACTGCATCGCGTCCGGACTGCGCAGCCCTTTCACCATTCCGACGACAACCGGGAAGAAACTCAGATAGGCCGAGATAATGGCCTTGGGGATGATCCCCTGAACACCGACCGAATACAGGACAACAATGATCATAGGCGCAAGCGCGATGATCGGGATGGTCTGGCTGACAATCGCCCAAGGCATCACCGACAGGTCCATGACTTTGCTGTGCACGATCCCGACCGCCAACAATATGCCCAGACCCGTGCCAATCGCAAAACCCAGCATTGTAGCGCTCAGCGTGACCCAACCATGATAGATCAATGAGCGCTTGGAGGTGATCTTTTTGTTGATCGTCGTGTCCCACAACTCCAGCACCACGTCATGGGGTGTCGGCAGCCGAGGGCGATCCTGTTCCCATGTCTCGGGGATGGCAAAGCTGTTGTCCCAGACCAGAATGATATCATACTCCAGCAACCGCTCCTTCGCGGTTGGAGGATCGACCTCCTCACCTGCGCGTTCAGCAGCGTTCAGTGCACTGTCGATGTTCATAGGTATGCAGGCGATGTACCAGATGGCGACAATCGCGGCGATCACCCACATGACGGCTGTAATCTGTTTCATGCCCGCCACTCCATCCGGATGACCGGCACTGTTTCTGGAGGTGTTGGAGGCTCAGTACCGATTTCAGTGAAGCCTTCGCGTCGATAAAATCGTTGCGCATCCCTATTGGGCACATGCGTGGTCAGCCACAGAAAATCTCGGTTTTCCTTGGCCTTATCCAGCAATCTTTTACCGATACCTTCACCGGTCCTCAGACAATAAAGCGCGCCAACTTTACTCTCGACAGGATCAAGCGACATGTAACAATCAGCCGGGTCGCCTGAGACCCAGATATCGCGATGCGGAAACGCCTCGCGGATCAGCTCTTCGAGTTTCTCTTGAGGCAGATCGTCGGGCATCCAGTCGGTTTCGTCGATCCATGTCCAGATCACTTGCGCACAAGCCGCCACGTCATCGGGTTTCGCCCTTCTGATGTCGATCTCGTGCATCAGACTTCGTCTCCATGCCCTGCTCGCAAACCTTCGCGCACACGATGGGCAACTTCGATGAACTCCGGCGTGTCCCGAATGTCCAGAGGCCGCTCTTTCGGCAGAGGGCTGTCGATCACATCCGTAATCCGCCCAGGTCGAGGGCTCATCACCACGATCTTGGTGCTCAGATATACTGCCTCGGGGATCGAGTGCGTGACGAACCCGATGGTCTTCTCCGTCCTTGCCCAAAGATCCAGAAGCTGTTCGTTCAGATGATCGCGCACGATCTCATCCAAAGCCCCAAACGGCTCATCCATCAGAAGGATGTCCGCATCAAAGGCCAACGCCCGAGCGATGCTGGCCCGCTGCTGCATTCCACCTGATAGCTGCCAGGGAAACTTGCCACCAAACCCTTCAAGATCAACCAGTTCCAGAACTTTGCTAACACGCTCCTCCTGCTCGGCTGCGGAATAGCCCATAATCTCAAGCGGTAGTTTGATATTCTTGGCTATCGTGCGCCAAGGATAGAGACCCGCGGCCTGAAACACATAGCCATAGGCCCGCTTACGCCGTGCTTCATCCGGTGTCATCCCATTCACGGTTAGTGACCCGCCCGTCGGCGTTTCCAATGCCGCGATACAGCGCAGGAACGTGGTCTTGCCACAGCCCGAAGGCCCGATGAAGCTGACGAACTCGCCTTTGCCAATCGACAAGTTCACATCTTTCAATGCATGGACAGGCCCGTCATTCGTCTGAAAAGTCAGGTCCAGCTGCCTTGCCTCAATAACAGGCTGAGTCGTGTTTTCTGTATTCATTCCATTGCCTTGAAGAAGCCTGAAACCGGGCCACCAACAGGCGGCCCAAAAACCTTACACACCAGATGCCGGTATTCCCGTCCGTTCAACCGGTCGCGGAGCAGTCAGCTCTTTCCAGGTGCTCAGGGCTTTGTTCACGTGGGTATTGGCTTCGCGCGCCACAAATTTCCCATGTCCCTCCTGGGTCTGGATTTCACCATCATGCACAGCCACCACGCCACGGGTCAGCGTAAAGCGTGGCAATCCGCGCACCTCTTTGCCCTCAAAGACGTTGTAGTCGATAGACGATTGCTGCGTCGCGGCCGAGATCACCTTGGCCTTATCCGGATCCCAGACCACAAGATCCGCATCCGCACCCACCAGAACCGCACCTTTTTTAGGATAACAATTCAGTATCTTGGCGATATTAGTTGAAGTCACAGCTACGAATTCGTTTGGCGTCAATCGCCCGGTGTTCACACCATGTGTCCAAAGCATCGGCATCCGATCTTCCAACCCTCCGGTCCCGTTCGGGATCTTGGTGAAATCGCCCACACCATAACGTTTCTGCTCGGTCGTAAAGGCGCAGTGATCCGTGGCAACAACGCTCAGCGTTCCGGACTGCAGGCCATTCCACAGACTGTCCTGATGTTGCTTATTCCGGAACGGCGGGCTCATGACCCGCCGGGCAGCATGCTCCCAATCGTGGTGGAAATATTCGCTCTCATCCAAGGTCAGGTGCTGGATCAGAGGTTCCCCCCACACCCGCTTACCCTGCATCTTGGCACGCCGGATCGCCTCGTGCGCCTCTTCGCAGGACGTATGCACCACGTACAGCGGCACACCGGCCATATCGGCAATCATGATCGCCCGGTTGGTCGCTTCACCCTCCACCTGCGGTGGTCGCGAATAGGCATGCGCCTCTGGCCCCGTGTTGCCTTCAGCCAATAACTTGGCACTCAGCTCAGCCACCACGTCGCCATTCTCGGCATGCACCATCGCGGTGCCGCCCAACTCGGCCAGACGCTTGAACGAGGCAAACAGCTCGTCATCGTTCACCATCAGCGCGCCTTTGTAGGCCATGAAATGCTTGAACGTGTTGATCCCGCGCGTCTCGATGACGGTCTTGATGTCATCAAACACCTGTTCACCCCACCAGGTCACCGCCATGTGGAACGAATAATCACAATTCGCACGCGTCGACTTATTGTCCCAGCGCTTCAACGCATCCAGCAGGCTCTCGCCCGGATTGGGCAGCGCAAAATCGACAACCATGGTGGTTCCACCCGCCAACGCCGCCCGCGTCCCGCTTTCGAAATCATCGCTGGAATAGGTCCCCATAAACGGCATCTCCAGATGCGTATGCGGATCAATCCCCCCCGGCATAACGTAACAGCCCGTTGCGTCCAGTTCTTTATCGCCGCGCAGGTCCGGGCCGATCTCGGTAATCACTCCGCCTTCAACCTTCACATCCGCCTTATAGGTCAGATCAGCGGTCACAACGGTTCCGTTCTTGATCACAGTGCTCATCTTAAACTCCCTGATGCGGTCTGCGCCGCTTGCTTCATCTGGCTAAAAATATCCCGGGGGAGTCGCCCATCGGGCGACGGGGGCAGAGCCCCCTATTCCACGATCCCCGCCGTCTCAACGACCGCATGAAACAGAACATCCGCCCCAGCTGCAGCCCAATCTTTGCTGATCTCTTCGGCCTCATTGTGACTCAACCCATCTACGCAAGGGCACATCACCATTGCAGTCGGAGCCACCCGGTTGATCCAACAGGCATCATGCCCGGCACCCGAGATGATATCCATATGCGAATAACCCAACCGCTCCGCCGCATCGCGCACGGCGGCCACGCAGCCATCATCGAATTTCACCGGATCAAAGCCCCCAACCTTCTCGAATTCGATCTGCAGCCCCATCTTGTCGACAATTTTCTCTGCAGCAACTCGCAGACGGTTCTCCATATCGGTGATCACATCCAACTCGGGTGAGCGGAAATCGACCGTGAACACAGCCTTACCCGGGATCACATTGCGCGAATTCGGATAGACATCGATATGCCCAGCGGCACCGACGGCGTGCGGCGCATGCGACCAGGCGATCTCATCCACTTTTTCAAGAATACGCGCCATCGCCAGCCCGGCATTCTTGCGCATCGGCATCGGGGTAGACCCGGTATGCGCATCCTTGCCGGTCACTGTGATCTGGGTCCAGCTCAGCCCCTGACCATGGGTGACGACGCCAATATCCTTGCCTTCAGCTTCCAGAATGGGGCCCTGTTCGATGTGCAGTTCAAAGAACGCGTGCATCTTTCGCGCACCCACTTCTTCGTCGCCGCGCCAGCCGATACGGTTCAGTTCATCCCCAAACTTCTTACCTTCGGCATCCTCGCGATCATACGCCCAATCCTGAGTGTGCATTCCTGCGAACACGCCCGATGACAGCATTGCGGGCGCATATCGCGTCCCCTCTTCATTGGTCCAGTTGGTCGCCACGATTGGATGCTTGGTCTTGATGCCAAGATCGTTCAGCGTGCGAATAATCTCCAACCCGCCGAGCACGCCCAAAACACCATCATATTTGCCGCCTGTGGGCTGTGTATCCAGATGCGAACCCACGTAGACCGGCAGAGCGTCCGGGTCCGTTCCCTCGCGATGGGCAAACATGTTGCCCATTTGATCCAACCCCATGGTGCAGCCCGCGTCCTCGCACCATTTCTGGAACAATGCACGCCCTTCGGCGTCCTCGTCAGTCAACGTCTGGCGATTGTTTCCGCCCGCAACACCGGGGCCTATCTTGGCCATCTCCATCAAGCTGTCCCACAACCTGTCGCCATTGATCCTGAGGTTCTGCGCCGGAGCTGCCATCATGTTCTTCCCTGTTGCTAGCGATTTGGCTCGCTTTTGGTGTCTTGATTTGACCATCTGGTCAAACTCACGCTATCACGGGTTCGACATCAGTCAAGAAATTGCAGTGACCTGCCGGAATTTTCGACATATTCGACACCCAACTGGCCGAAAAAGAGACATCAGGTGAACATGCCCAAAGACCGCGCCCCGACACGGATTCAGCAAAAGAACCGCGCAGCGATTCTCGAGGCAGCTCTGAATGTATTCTCAGCGCATGGGTTTCGTGGAGCAACTGTCGACCAAATCGCGGCTGAGGCAGGGCTGAGCAAACCCAACCTGCTCTATTACTTCCCGTCCAAAGAAGCGATCCACACCGCCCTTTTGTCAGGCCTGCTTGAGGTCTGGCTGGCACCGCTGCATACCCTGGACGAAGACGGCGACCCGCTCGAAGAGATACTGTCCTACATTCATCGCAAGCTCGAGATGAGCCGCGATCTTCCCCGCGAAAGCCGTCTGTTCGCCAACGAACTGGTTCAAGGAGCGCCACGCATTCATGATGCGCTGTCCACAGATCTGAAAAAGCTGGTCGACGAGAAAGTCGAAATCCTGAACCTATGGATGGATCAGGGCAAGATTGCACGCGTGCATCCCTACCATCTGATTTTCTCAATCTGGGCACTGACCCAGCACTATGCGGATTTCGATGTGCAGGTCCGCGCGATCCTCGGCGAAGAAGACCCTTTTGAAGGCGCAACGCCCTTCGTCGAAACGCTTTATCGAAAACTGCTGGCGCCTTAACAAAAGCTTTACCCTATTGGGAAATAGCTCGCGCCATGTTGACACGCTGAGACAACCCCGATCCCTGGATCGCCCAGCTTTTCTCGTCCCGCTCCGCACGAAGCGGCGCGGTAGTCCGCCGCTCGGTTGCCTGGGTTGAGCGCGAAGTCGGTCACTCCGCTTTTCAGAGTGAAGTTAAGCGGCGCGGATATCACCTGATCCGCACCGCAAACCAATACATCGTCATCTGCCATAACGGCCCGATCGACATCCTGTTCTGAGAAAATTCTGCGAATTTTCTCGCCTAAGATTTTTCGACGAAAAATCTCGGCCTATTCAGCGGCCTTCGCCATCGGATTGTTGGGGTGAGTCGTCCAGTTGGCATATTCCGGATCAACGACCTTGCCCGTACGCGGATCAACTTCTCCGGCGGCCATCGGCACCATGGAAATACAGCCCTCAACCGGACAGACATCCACGCAGAGGTTACAGGCCACGCACTCGTCGTCGATGACATCGAATACCCGATCTGCCGACATTGAAATCGCCTGATGGCTGGTGTCTTCGCAGGCGGCATAGCAGCGCCCACATTTGATGCACTGATCCTGATCGATCTTGGCTTTGGCGATGTAGTTGAGGTTCAGATATTGCCAGTCCGTCACGTTGAGTACGGCGCGCCCGATCACTTCGTCGATATTGGTATAGCCTTTTTCGTCCATCCATTCCGACAAGCCAGCGGTCAGTTCGTCAATGATCTTGAACCCGTATGTCATCGCGGCAGTGCAGACCTGAACATTACCGCAACCCAGCGAGATGAACTCAGCCGCATCACGCCAAGTGGTCACGCCACCGATACCTGAGATCGGTAGCCCACGAGTGGCCTCAGCCCGAGCAATCTCTGACACCATGGACAGGGCAATCGGCTTCACTGCTGGCCCGCAATAGCCGCCATGGCTGCCTTTGCCATCAATCGAAGGCTCAGGGCTGAATGTATCTAGATTGACACTGGTGATCGAATTGATGGTGTTGATCAACGATACCGCATCCGCGCCGCCGTTCTTGGCCGCCGCCGCCGGTTTACGAATATCGGTGATGTTCGGGGTCAGTTTCACAATAACCGGGCGGTCATAATACTGCTTGCACCACCGGGTCACCATTTCGATGTATTCCGGCACCTGCCCAACGGCTGACCCCATGCCGCGCTCGCTCATCCCATGCGGGCAACCAAAATTCAGCTCGATCCCGTCTGCACCAGTTTCGGCCACGCGCGGCAGAATGGCTTTCCAAGCGGCCTCTTCACAGGGCACCATGATCGAGGCGATCAGTGCACGATCCGGATAATCCGCCTTTACGCGGGCCATTTCCTCAAGGTTCACCTCAAGCGGCCGGTCGGTGATCAGTTCGATGTTGTTGAGCCCCAACAACCGGCGGTCTGCGCCGTAGATCGCGCCATAGCGTGGGCCGTTCACATTCACGACCGGAGGCCCCTCGGCCCCCAAGGTCTTCCACACTACGCCACCCCAACCGGCCTCGAAGGCGCGGCGGACGTTATATTCCTTATCCGTCGGCGGTGCCGAAGCCAGCCAGTATGGGTTTGGACTTGAAATTCCCAAGAAATTTGATGTTAAATCAGCCATTTATCCGGCCTCCCTGATGCAGATTTGCATCTTTAACTTTGAGTTTCACACGCTTAGACTTGCGTGGATATCCATCGCGGCATCGCGGCCCTCGGCCACAGCGGTCACAGTCAGATCCTCGCCACCTGCCGCGCAATCACCGCCAGCCCATACACCGGTCATCGACGTGCGCCCGGCCCCGGTCACAGTGATCTTGTTACCGTCCAGCGTCAGCCCTTCCGGCGCGCCATCCAGAGTCTGGCCGATGGCCTTGAGAACCTGATCGGCGGGGACACGGACGGTTTCTCCCGTTCCGGTCAAACGACCATCATTGCTGGCAGTATACTCCAATTCGATCTCTGCTGCGGCACCATTTCCGTGAATGGCCAATGGCTGGACATTGCACAAAATCCGAACGCCGTGCGAGGCTGCCAAGTCCTGCTCGTAGCGGCTGGCCCCCATCGCGGCGCGCCCCCTGCGGTAGGCGATGGTCACATGCTCGGCCCCCAGCAATTTAGACTTCACTGCCGCGTCCACCGCAGTCATCCCCCCACCTATCACAACGACATTCCGCCCTACCGGAAGATCTGCCAGATCGCTGGCCTGCCGCACATCGGAGATGAAATCGACCGCCGGACGCACCCCGTCTTTATCGACCCCGTCAGCACGCAGCGCGTTCACCCCTGCCAGACCGATCGACAGAAAAACAGCATCATAGTTTTCCTTCAGGCCATCCAGCGAAATAGTCTCACCCAGAACAGATCCGGTTTCGATAGCGATTCCACCGATTTTCAGCAGCCAATCGACCTCGGCCTGCGCAAAATCGTTGGTCGATTTATAAGCCGCAATGCCATATTCGTTCAAACCGCCCGGTTTGGGCTTGCCTTCGTGGATCACCACATCATGTCCCAGCATCGCCAGACGATGCGCACAGGCCAGACCGGCGGGCCCTGCTCCGACCACGGCAATTGTCTTGCCGGTTGATGCGGCGCGCTCGAAGGGATGCGCGCCCGATGCCATCACGTCATCGGTTGCATAACGCTGTAGGCGCCCAATCTCGACCGGTTTGCCTTCGGCCGTTTCACGTACGCAGGCCTCTTCACACAAGGTTTCGGTCGGACAAACCCGGGCACACATACCGCCCAGAATGTTCTGCTCCAGAATAGTCTGACCTGCCGCCTGCGGTTGCCCGGCCTGAATCTGGCGAATGAACAACGGAATATCGATATCCGTCGGACAGGCCGTCACACATGGCGCGTCATAGCAGAAATAGCAGCGATCCGCGGCCACGGCGGCCTCGTGCGGGGCCAGTGGCGGATGCAGATCGGTGAAATTCGAGGTCAGCTCATCGCTGGAAAGCCGCCCGGAGACGATCCCGGGTGCCATCTGGCCCTGTGCCATCACTCTACTCCCTGTAGATATGTTTGTTATGAGGTACAGCTTGCCACAAACAAATTTTTTATCAATTGGTAAAATTTGCCAAATGGTCAAAAAAAGAAAAATCCGGGCGGAATGGCCCGGATTTCAAAGAAATCTGCGTAATTTCGCAGCAGATGCTGCGTCAGACCATCCCGTCGAGATGTCCGGATTTGATCCAGACGCGCGCTCCGACCTCGCCAGCGACGGCAACCGAGCCCGATCCGGGCGGCAGGCGCAGCCAGTCCCAGGTGCCGAACTCTTCGCCCGCCTCAGCAAAGCTGCCCTCAATGACGAAGACCTCAAGCCCCTTGCTGGCATCCAGTTCAATACGCGCGCCAGCGGTCCAGCTTTGAACACGGACATCCTCATGCGCATCTTTGAACAGATCAACATCCCTGCCCCCGTTGATCGAGCGACGCACCTCGGTGCGATCATCCGGATCAAACTGATGCAATTTGACCAGAATGGTCGCGCCTTCGCTGGCCGAGGGCGTATGAGATGACGTCGGAGGATTGCGTACATAGCTGCCAACCGGGAAATCTCCGGTCTCGTCCTGGAACACACCATCCAGCACCAGATATTCCTCACCCCCATCATGGGTATGCGCGGAAAACGCACTGCCAGGGGCAAAGCGCACAATGGTCGTCGCCCGGGCGACTTCCTCACCGATGCGGTCCAGCATCTTGCGTTCGACGCCGGCGGCCGGGGAGGCGACCCATTCTGTCTGATCAAAGTGAACGGCGACCCGCCGCGTGAAATCCGCATTGACCCGCATCTGCAATCCTCCTGCGTTGCTGCCCCATAAGATGGCATCCGGAACCGGAATTTCAAACCGGATCCGTTTGGGGTTTTGACGCCCCTCACGGCTTGTTGTACTCCCGGTTGAGGCAGATGCCGAATTCCGGCCCGATCAGAGAGCGACAAGATGCAGGCAAGCCCGGCGACATTCAACATCCTCATCATCGGGCAAAACAACCGGCTGCAATATGAGGCGTTGCTGTTTGCCGCATCATTGCGCCACAGTTCCCCAGGCTTCAAGGGTCGGTTGTTTGTGGGCGTACCACAGCCCGGCCCGCGCTGGCCCCAGAACCCGAGCATACAGGACATCGAGGTGCTGGAAGCGCTGCAGCATCTGGGTACTGAGATCCTGCCCTTCGATTCCCATACTTTCGGCGCAAGCTATCCCCACGGCAACAAGATCGAAGCCCTGCTGGCAATGCCCGAGGGCGAGCCATTCGTCTTCTTTGACAGCGACACGCTGATCACCGGCGAGCTTGCCGATGTTCCATTTGATTTCGACCGCCCCGGTGCCTCGCTTCGGGTCGAAGGTTCGTGGCCCAAACCAACGCTCTATGGTCCCGGCTATGACGGTATCTGGCGAGCGTTATATGACCGGTTCGGGCTGGATTTCGAAAGCTCTCTCAATCCCAGCCAACCGTCGGGATACTGGCGGCACTATCTGTATTTCAACGCCGGATACTTCTTTTACAAATGCCCCCGCCTGTTTGGTGAGCGCTTTCTCGACTACGCCCGCACCATCCGGGATGAGGAAATCCCTGAGTTGACAGGACAGGTTCTGGATCCTTGGCTTGATCAAGTTGCTTTGCCGCTGGTCATCCACTCGTTCGACGGTGGTCGGGATGCATTGCCCGAAGGTCTGTTGGACGGATCGGTCAGTTGTCATTATCGCCTGTTTCCGATGCTCTACGCCCGCGAAAGCGATCATGTGATCGAGGTGTTGGAAACCGTTGTGGCCCCGAACAAGATCAAGAAGGTGCTCAAAGGATATGACCCGCTGAAGAAGCTGGTGATCCAGCGCAAGGGTACGAAGATCCGGGCCTTGTTCGACCAGGACAACCTGCCAGCGCGCGAACAGGTCATACGCAAAACAATCAAGTCCAAGGGGCTTTGGCTGCGGTGACGCAAGCGTTGTGCGTGACGGGTCAATGTCTTAGAGATTCATCAACAAACATTCCAACAGGAGATTTCTTCGATGTCCGACGGCCCGACCTACGGTTTTGACACGCTGCAAATTCACGCCGGGGCCCGCCCCGACCCCGCCACGGGCGCGCGTCAGACGCCGATCTATCAGACTACGGCTTATGTGTTCCGCGACGCCGAGCACGCCGCCGCGCTGTTCAACCTGCAGGAAGTGGGCTTTATTTATTCCCGTTTGACCAACCCGACCGTCGCAGTACTGCAGGAACGTGTCGCGACCCTTGAAGGTGGCGTCGGCGCGGTTTGTTGCTCGTCAGGCCACGCGGCGCAAATCATGGCGCTGTTCCCGCTGATGGGGCCCGGCTGCAATGTGGTGGCCTCGACGCGCCTTTATGGTGGCACGGTCACGCAGTTCAGCCAGACGATCAAGCGCTTTGGCTGGTCGGCCAAGTTTGTCGACACCGATGATCTGGACGCCGTGAAAGACGCCATCGATGAAAACACCCGCGCGGTGTTCTGCGAGTCTGTTGCCAACCCCGGCGGTTATGTCACCGATATCCGCGCGCTGGCGGATGTGGCGGATGCTGCGGGCATTCCCCTGATCGTCGACAACACCTCGGCCACGCCGTACCTGTGCCGCCCGATTGAACAGGGCGCGACGCTGGTGGTGCATTCGACCACCAAGTACCTGACCGGCAACGGCACCGTCACCGGCGGCTGTATCGTGGATTCAGGCAAATTCGACTGGTCGGCGAATGACAAATTCCCCTCGCTCAGCGAGCCCGAGCCTGCCTATCACGGGCTGAAATTCCACGAGACATTCGGCCCGCTGGCCTTCACTTTCCACGGCATTGCCATCGGCCTGCGCGATCTGGGCATGACGATGAACCCGCAGGCGGCGCATTACACGCTGATGGGGATCGAGACCTTGTCCCTGCGGATGGAACGCCATGTCGAGAACGCCCAGAAGATCGCAGCATGGCTGGAGGCTGACGACCGCGTGGACTACGTAACCTATGCTGGCCTGCCCTCGTCGCCCTATCATGATCGGGTCAAGGCGCATTACCCGCGCGGCGCGGGTGCTTTGTTCACTTTCGCGGTCAAAGGCGGCTATGACGCCTGCGTCAAACTGGTCAACGCGCTTGAGATCTTCAGCCATGTGGCCAACCTGGGTGACGCGCGGTCGTTGATCATCCACTCGGCCTCGACCACGCACCGCCAACTGACGCCCGAGCAGCAAGAGGCCGCGGGCGCCGGACCGGGCGTTGTACGTGTCTCGATCGGGATCGAGGATGCGGACGACCTGATCGCCGATCTCGACCAAGCCCTCGCCAAAGCGAGCGCCTGATCCGATGGCTGGGCACGACACCAACGATCTGGGCCAACCCATCGGTTTGCCGGTAGAGGGCGAATACCCGCGCCCCACCCCGCCTTATACGCCGATGGTTGGCCGGTTCTGCTCGGTCGTGCCGTTGGATGTAAACAGACACGCGCCCGGGCTTTACCGGGCGTTTGCCAATGATGCGGATGGCCGTAACTGGACCTATCTGCCCTACGGTCCATTTAGCGCCGAGGCGGAGTTCATCGACTGGGCGCATTTCAACTGCATGGATGCCGATCCGATGTTCCATACGGTGTTGGATGTAGACGAAACACCTGTTGGGATGGCGTCATATCTACGCGTCGAACCCGCGGCCGGTGCAATTGAAGTCGGTCACATCCACTTCTCACCACTGTTGCAGCGCAAACCGCAATCGACTGAAGTCATGTTCCTGATGATGCAGCGCGTTTTCGATGAATTGGGCTATCGCCGCTATGAATGGAAATGCGACGCTTTGAACGCGCCGTCACGTCAGGCTGCCGAGCGGTTGGGCTTTACCTTCGAGGGCATCTTCCGGCAGGCAACCCATTACAAGGGCCGCAACCGTGACACCGCCTGGTACTCGATCATCGACAGCGAGTGGCCCCGCATCAAGCAGGCCTTTCAGACTTGGCTATCACCTGAAAATTTCGATGAGGTGGGCCAGCAACGCCAACCGCTGCAAGCCCGCGCCTGAGATTACTCGGATATCTCGAAGTCCATCGAGATGTTGACCGAGACCAAAATCTCGCCGCCCGCAACCGGAAACCCTGCGGAATCGGACATCGCCATTTCACGCATCTGAGCGACCGGGCGCACGCCGCCACCGTGATCGTTGATCGAATTCACTGGGCCCAGCGTAATCCCTGCCGCTTGCGCCAGTTGCTGCGCCTTGGCTGTTGCATCCGCGACCGCTTTGGCCCGCGCCTCGGCCTCAAGTGGTTTGGGGTCCTGAACGCCAAAGCTCAGACCACCGAAATCATTGGCACCATCCTTGATGACCGCGTCCATGATCTGACCTAGCTTATCCAGATCGCGCACTCGGACCGACACCCGGTTCGAGGCCGTAAACCCGGTGATCTTGGGTGGTGCATTGCCGGAACTGCTCCGCCCCGACCAGACAGGAGACAGCGACAAGTCGCGGGTCTGCACGTCACGCGCCTCCAACCCCATTTCATCCAACCTCTTGAGAATCTGTGCCACCGCATCCGATGTCGCCTGCATCGCAGCCGAGGCCTGCTCATCTTGATTTGTCACCCCCAGCGTGATGGTTGCCATATCAGGCGCGGCGAGAGTGGTTCCGGTACCGCTGACCGAGATTCGGCGTTCTTCCGCATAGGCGGGCATGGCCGCGACCGCTGCGGTCATCGCAGCCAGAAAAGCAAGTGTCTTCAAGGTGATCCCTCCTAGTGACTTGCCTCCAAGATGGGTATCACACGCGGCACACGGCAAGAGGGTAACGCGCCTTTTTCTTTCCCTCGGCGGGTTCCTGCTCTAATCTCGGACGGCAAACATCCAAGCGTTTGCATTAAAGCTGACAATTATGGTTCATCCGGATTATGAAACCCGCCTTTGCGCTGTCATTTTCTGAAAACGGTATTTCCCTGCATCACCAGTCGGATGGCGACTGGTATTGCATCGGGACCGTTCCGTTGGATGCTCCGGATCTGCAGGATCAGATTCAAGCTCTGCGAGATCAGGGATTCGCGCTGGAAAACGATCTGAGTTGCAAGCTGATTATCCCTTCGGACCAGGTGCGGCTGTTGACGGTTGAAACCGATGGTCTGGACAGTGACGCAGCGGCGCAGAAGGTCGAAGGCACGCTCGCCTCGGCGACGCCCTATGAACTGTCGGAACTGGCCTATGTCACCGATGTCGACGGCCCTTTGACGCGTGTTGCCGCCATAGCGCAACAGACGCTGAACGAGGCCAGCGCATTTGCGACTGATCACGGATTCATCCCCGAGGCAATCTGGGTCAGCGCAACGGGCAAAGATACGCTGGACGAGCCGTTTTTCGAATTGCCGGTCACCAAGAATGAAACGGTCGAGGCCGCACCTGCTGCCTCAACGCCAGAGGTCTCGCCTCCGACCCCAGACCCCCAGCCAGAGCTGAAACTGGAGCCAGAGCCAGAGCCAGAGCCAGAGCCAGAGCCAGAGCCAGAGCCAGAGCCAGAGCCAGAGCCAGACAAGACACCGGATATCCCGGTGCATGCAATAGCTGATGAAGCCAAAGCGCCTGCCTTCGAGCCTACCTCTCTCACCCTGCCCACCGCAGCAAAGTCCGGGACTGATCTAAAACGCTTTGTCCTTCCCGCTATTGCCGCGTCGGTTTTGGTCGGGATGCTGCTGGGCGTCTGGTCCTTCAACAGCTCTGAACCCGAAGCCATCGAGGTAGCCGAACCGCTGAATCTGGACCCGGAGCTGCAGCCGGAACCAGAAGTTGCGATGACAGAGCCTCAGCCCGAGGCACCTGAGTCGCAAACCCAGGACCCCGAGACCGCAAGCCTGACGCCGGAACCTGAGACACAAGATCCCGCGACCGAGGAGGAACCGGCCCTCTCGGCAACGGATGCGGCCATCTTAGAAGCGCTGAGTGTTGAACCGGAACCGGTCGAAGACATCGCGAAGCAGCTGGATGACACAACCGAATTTCATGCGTTCACGGGCACTGCTCCGGTTGAGCCCTCAGAACTCGACTCGGCGCCTGAACAGAACGTCGATGATCTTTATCTGACTTCGGTCGACCGCTCGGACCTGTCGACCGATATCGTCGCCCTCCCCTCGCTTGCCAGCCTGGATACGGATGCGCCAGTCGACCAGATCACCTTGCCCGGTCAGGCTGGGCAACGGTTCGAACTTGATGAGCGTGGCCTCGTGACGCCAAGCTCTGACGGCACGCTGAACCCCGCCGGGGTAATGGTCTATCTTGGGCGACCGTCTTCTGTTCCGCCCGAAGCACCAACCCGGTTTGAGACAGAACCAGCCGTTATTGAAGAGATTGACGAACGGCTCGCAGCGTTCCGCCCGCGCCCGCGTCCGGAAAACCTAGTGGACCAGTTCGAGCGCCAGCAGTTGGGTGGTCGATCCCTGCAAGAGCTTGCCTCGGTTCGCCCCAAGCTGCGGCCCGAGTCGCTGCAGGTCAAACCGGTAGTCGATGAAACGCCAACGGCGCTGGCGGTTGTGCGGGTGCCGCGCCCGAAGATCCGGCCAGCCGGCCTCGCACCGCGCGCGACGTCACAACCAAGCACTGGCGGCACTGCCCCGCTTGCGTCGACAGCCAACGTGGCCAGCAATTCCGATGAGGCCGGATCGTTCCAGCCCAAGGCGGTGAACCCCAAAATCCCGTCAAGCGCATCGGTCGCGCGACAGGCAACCATCGACAACGCCATAAACCTGCGCAAGCTCAACCTGATCGGCGTCTACGGTACCCCGGCGAACCGCCGCGCATTGGTCCGCCTGCCCAGCGGGCGTTACAAAAAACTGAAGGTGGGCGACCGTATCGACGGCGGCAATGTCATTGCCATTGGCGATAGCGAGTTGCGCTATCAGAAACGCGGCAAGAACGTCACGCTCAAGATGCCGCGTAGCTGATAGTCGAACGAAAAAGAGCGCCGCATCAAACGGCGCTCTGTCATAGATCAGATGTGTTTGCGATCAGGCCGCCGAGATTTCACCCGATTCAATCTGCTCGCGCTCGATGGATTCGAACAGGGCTTTGAAATTGCCCTCACCAAACCCATCATCGCCTTTGCGCTGAATGAACTCGAAAAAGATCGGGCCGATTACAGTTTTCGAGAAGATCTGCAGCAGGATCTTTGTTTCACCACCATCCACGACGCCTTCGCCGTCGATCAGGATGCCGTGCTTCATCATACGGTCCTTCGGCTCGTCATGGCCGGTCACGCGGTCATAGGACATATCATAATATGTCTCATTCGGGCCGGGCATGAACGTCAGGCCCTTCTCGGCAATCGCATCGGTCGAGCTGTAGATGTCGTCGCTGCCAACCGCGATATGCTGGATACCTTCGCCTTTGTACTTCTTCAGATAGGACACGATCTGCCCGGTCTCACCGCGATCTTCATTGATCGGAATACGAATACGACCGCAGGGCGAGGTCAGCGCCCGGCTAAAGAGACCAGTGAACTTGCCCTGAATATCGAAAAACCGGATTTCGCGGAAGTTAAACAGGTCGCCGTAGAACTTGAACCACTTGTCCATGTTGCCCTTGAAGACGTTATGGGTCAGGTGATCGAGGTAATAGAACCCGTCACCCCGCGGTTTGGATTGCTTCAGCCACTCGAACTCTTCGTTATAGGGCGAGGTGTCATGGTACTGATCGATGAAATAGATCAGTGAGCCGCCGATGCCTTTGATCGCTGGAACATCCATGGTCTTGTCGGCAGCGTCGTAGGGCTCGGCCCCCTTGGAAACTGCGTGCTCATAGGCTTGCTGAGCATCCACGACGCGCCAGCCCATCGACGGGGCGCAGGGGCCGTGTTCGGCCACGAACTTGGCGGCAAAGCTGTCGGGGTCTGCGTTCAGGATGTAGGTCACGTCGCCCTGCTGCCAAAGCTCTACTTTAGGCGTGTTGCGATTATAGCCGACATATTCGAAACCCATGCGCGCAAACAGGTCACGCAGTTCTTGCGGTTCGGGATGGGCAAACTCGACGAATTCGAATCCGTCGGTCCCTGCAGGGTTTTCATCACTGATGACAGATTTCGGGGCGTTATGCGGGAAAGGACCCATGGCGCGTCTCCTTGGAAAACAGGAATTTCTTTGCTGATTCAAAAATACGCCTTATTGAGCGCTGTTTCTGCGCATTGTTTTCGTATAAACTTAGTTCATATGCGTATTCCCCGCATCTTATCGACGAATCTTGAGGAAACGCCGCACGTGCTTGATCGGATTGATATCGGAATACTCGCGGCATTGCAGCGCGACGCGCATCTGACTTCGCAACAACTGGGCGACGTGTTGAATCTGTCTGCCAGTCAGGCGGGCCGCCGCCGACAACGGCTTGAGGCCGAAGGTTACATCACCGGATACACCGCCCGACTGGACCCACTGAAGCTGGGGCTGCAGGTGCAAGGGTTCATTCAGGTGCATCTGGGCACACACGGCCCCGAACAATCCGCAAGCTTCGCCCGTATGGTCAATACGCGCCCCGAGATCTGCAGTGCTTGGACCATGACCGGAGAGGCAGATTACCTGCTTCACGTCTATTGTGACGACTTATCAGCACTCAACAGCTTGCTTCACGAAGTGATCCTGCCGCATCCTGCTGTTGCACGGGTGCAAAGCCAGATCGTTATGGACCAATTAAAACGCGACGCGCCACTCCCGACCTGAGCGCACAAGAGAGAGCATTAATGAACGAATTCCTTTATCAGGCATCGATCTATCTGGCAGCTGCGGTAATCGCGGTTCCACTATCTGCCCGTCTTGGGCTGGGATCGGTCCTGGGGTATCTGGCCGCAGGCATCGCCATTGGTCCAATTCTGGGTCTCGTCGGTGCGGAAACAGAAAGCCTGCAGCATGTGGCCGAATTCGGCGTCGTGATGATGTTGTTCCTGATCGGATTGGAACTTGAGCCCCGCGCCCTGTGGGATATGCGGGACAAGTTGTTGGGCCTTGGCGGGTTGCAGGTCGCCCTTTCAACCGCCGCCATTGCGGCTGTGGCCTTCTATGCGGGTCACCAATGGTCGGTTGCGCTGGCGGTTGGGTTAACTCTGTCTCTGTCATCAACGGCGATTGTACTGCAGACCCTGTCCGAAAAGGGCCTGATGCAAACAAATGGCGGGCGCGCGACCTTCTCGGTTCTGCTGACACAAGACATCGCGGTGATCCCGATACTGGCCTTCCTGCCGCTACTGGCTTTGCCCGCAAGTATCCAGATTGAAGACGACGGCTCGATCAACCGCGGCATAGAATCGGCAAAGAACGGGGAGTATCATGCTTCTTTGTCACTGGTCGAAGGGCTGCCCGGCTGGGCCGTGACACTGGTCACGATCGGAGCGGTCGCCTTTGTTGTTCTGGCTGGCATCTACCTGACCCGCCCTCTGTTCCGGTTCATTCACGCCACCCGTTTGCGCGAAATGTATACCGCACTGGCGTTGATGATCGTGGTCGGTATCTCGTTTCTGATGACGCTCGTGGGGCTCTCACCGGCTCTGGGCGCATTTCTGGCCGGTGTCGTATTGGCCAGTTCTGAATTCCGGCACGAAATGGAGAGCGACCTTGAGCCATTCAAGGGACTGCTGCTGGGCCTGTTCTTTATCACCGTGGGTGCGGGAATCGATGTGGGATATTTCTTTGCCGATCCGTTTGATCTGATTGGGCTCGCCCTGCTTGTCATTCTCGCCAAGGGGATCATCCTGTTTATCGTCGGGCGCGCGTTCAAGCTGCGTGGGCGCGATCACTGGCTGTTCACACTTGGGCTGGCACAAGCCGGTGAGTTTGGTTTTGTGCTACTGGCATTCTCGACGCAGCAGAATGTGATCCCGCCTGGCCTGTCGCAAAAGCTGCTGATGATCATCGCGCTGACCATGCTGATCACGCCGCTGCTGTTCATCATCTACGACCTGCTTTCACGCTATATGGGTGAGAGCAAGCCACAAGTCGAACCTGATCAGATCGATGAAAAAGGGCCCGTCATCATCGCCGGGATCGGTCGCTTTGGGCAGATCGTCAACCGGTTGGTACAGGCCAGCGGGTTCAAGACAGTGGTGTTAGACCATGACATCGAAACCATCCAACTGATGCGCCGCTTTGGGGTCAAAGGCTTTCTGGGTGATCCTACGCGCCCCGAATTGCTGCGCGCCGCTGGTATCGAAAAAGCCGCCGTGCTGGTGGCCGCGATGGATGACTACAAACAGGTGACCCGGCTGGTCAGCTACGCTCGCCGTCAACGGCCCGACCTGCATATTATCGCGCGCGCGCGCGACCGCACTCATGTCTACGAACTCTATCAGGCCGGAGCCAACGATATCGTGCGCGAGATGTTCGACGGATCTCTGCGCGCAGGCCGCTATGTTCTGGAAAATATCGGGCTCAGCGAATACGAAGCTGCGCAGGCAGAACAGACCTTTTATCACCATGACCGAACATCAGTCCGCCAACTGGCGGAACTGTGGATACCCGGCATGCCGACTGCCGAGAACAAGAAGTATATCGAACGCGCGCAAGAGCTCGAAAAGGATTTGGAGACTGCCCTGCTGGAGCTCGCCGAGGAACACGCCAAGAAATCGGCCTGACCTTTACCGGATCAGGCCGTTAAATCAGCTGTCTGAGACGCCTGCTTCAGCAAAGGTGGCCATGCCGGAATGGCAGGCCACCGCGCTTTTGAGAATGTTGATCGCCAGTGCCCCGCCTGAGCCTTCGCCCAAGCGCAGACCGAGGCTCAGTAAGGGTTCCTTGCCAAGCTTATCCAGCATCGCCGCATGCGCACCTTCGGCGCTTTGGTGACCCGCCACGGTGTGATCGAGCGCTGTCTCTGAGATCTGCGCCAGGCAGGCAGCCGCGGCAGTGCAGATAAACCCGTCCAGAATGACTGGAATGCGCAACACGCGCGCGGCGGCAATCGCGCCGGCCATGGCCGCAATCTCTCGCCCGCCGAGGCATCGAAGGATATGCAGACCGTCGCCCTGACCGTGTAGCGCGACGCCTTCTGCGACAACGCGGGTTTTGTTTGCCAGACCTGCATCATCCACACCGGTCCCGCGCCCAGTCCAGTCGGCAGATTCCCCTCCGAACAGCGCACAGGCAATGGCCGCGGCAGGGGTCGTGTTTCCGATCCCCATCTCTCCGACCACAAGCAGATCAGACTGTGGATCAACCGCCTGCCAACCCGTGCGCAGGGCGTTCAGCAGTTCTTCTTCGCTCATCGCTGGCGCTTGCGTGAAATCTGCGGTGGGACGTTCCAGCTCCAGCGCATGCACGTCCATCTTCGCGCCAGCGGCCTTGGCCAGTTGGTTGATCGCCGCCCCGCCATGTTCGAAATTCATGACCATCTGCACCGTCACCTCGGGTGGGAAGGCCGAAACGCCCTGCGCCGTGACACCGTGGTTACCCGCAAACACAATGACCTGAGGCGCATTGATCTGAGGCCGCGCATCCCCGCGCCAACCCGCATACCAGATCGCCAGATCCTCAAGCCGGCCCAATGCGCCGGGTGGTTTGGTCAACTGGCCATTACGCGCTTCCGCTCCTTGTACGGCAGATGCGTCCACGCCGGGAGCGCCGGTCAGCGCATTGCGGAAACTGTTCAGATCATTGAGTTCGGGCAGCATTGAAAGCCTCGTTGCATCAGAGTGGTTGTGTGTGTTTAACCAATGCTGGCAAAGCAACAAGACCCTGAAAGGCCTGGGAGTGACCAAAAACGACACCGCCCCGTTTTCTGCGTGGGATATCCCGCTCGCTCTGGTCCTGCTGACCCGCCTGCCCCTGCCGCGCCTGCCTGACGAGGCATTTGCCCGCCAGTCGCGCGCCGCATGGGCTTATCCGCTGGCGGGGGTTGTTGTCGGGGCGCTGGCCTGCGGGATTGCCTGGATCGCGATCTGGGCGCAGTTGCCCACCTTCGCAACCGCCGCTTTGCTGGTGGCCGCGCAGATCATCGTGACCGGAGCAATGCATGAAGACGGGTTGGCCGACACCGCCGACGGGCTCTGGGGCGGTTTCACATCTGAGCGTCGTTTGGAGATCATGAAAGACAGCCATATCGGCACCTACGGTGTGCTGGCTTTGCTGCTCGCGCAGATGCTTCGAGTTGCTGCCATCATGGCCATGATTGGCGCGGATTTGCTGACGGGCGTGCTTGCAGCGTGCATTTTCTCTCGCGCCATGATGCCTGCGCTGATGCGTGCGCTGCCGAACGCTCGCAAATCGGGGCTGAGCCATTCGGTTGGTGCGCCCCCCCTTTCTGCAGTTCTGACAGGCATCGGATTGGCCATCACTCTTTCGTCGCTACTGCTGGGCGGATTAGCCATCGCACCAATGCTCTGCGCGCTGCTCGCAACGGCTTTTGTCGCGCGCCTCGCAAAGATCAAGATTGGCGGCCAGACGGGTGATATTCTGGGTGCCACTCAGCAAATTTCGGAGATCGCATTCCTTTTGGCGCTGACCGCATCGCTTTAAGATGCGCCCCCGGTTTCGATGCGCAACGTCGCGCCACAGTGTTTGCAATGCACGGCATCCGGATCGTGCCGGAACAGACCACAGCTTGGGCATTTGTAGCGTACCTTCTGCGGCATGAAGATCGCCTGCGCCAGACGGACGAACAGCGCCACGCCAACGACCATGATGAAGACCGAAAACAGCTTCCCCGCAGGTGTGCCGAGCGTGATATCCCCGAAACCGGTCGTCGTCAGCGTCGCCATGGTGAAATAAAGCGCGTCAATATAGGGGGTCTGCGCGTCCTCCGGAACAAAGAAGACCAGTACGGCAGTTGAGGTCGCAAACACAAAGACCATCAGATTGATCGCCGCGATCACGGCATCTTCGTGGGTCCTGAAAAATGGACTATCCCGGCGCAGGTCTCGCAGCAGATGATAGGAATGTATCAGCCGCAATGCCCGCAAGATCCGTAGGAACGCCAGATTTCCGGTTAGGAATGGGTCAAGCAACAGGGAAGCGATCACCACGATATCGGCCAGCGTATAAACCTGACGCAACAGTTTCCAACGGTCTTTGGCGATCCACATGCGCGCCGAGAAATCCAGCAGGATAATCAGCCCGACCCCGAGACTTGCAGCCGTAAGTCCCGGTCCGTGCGGGATGTTCGCAGTAGCGACAAAAAAGATGATTGAGGCGATATCGAACAGGATGAGGCCATAGCGAAACCAGACCGAAACTGGCTCATGGCTGATGTAGAGGAACTTCACCGTCTGCTTCATCATGTCCCCGTATCTTCCCGCAGTTACAGAAAAATACCCGACAAGCGTCTCTGCACCAAGCGCCGGCCACAAAAAAGGGCCGCCCCGGATATCGGGACGGCCCATGAAAGAGGTTGATCGTGATCAGGCTGCGCGCGAGGTCAGAACTTCGTCGACCTGTTTGGCGGCAGAAATCTCATCCGCACCGGACACCGCAGCCACTTCGCGGGTCAGACGCTCAAGCGCGGCTTCATACAGCTGACGCTCGGAATAACTCTGCTCGCGCTGGTCGTCAGTGCGATGCAGGTCACGAACAACTTCGGCAATCGAGATCAGATCACCCGAGTTGATTTTCTGTTCATATTCCTGCGCCCGGCGAGACCACATGGCGCGTTTGACCTTGGCTTTGCCTTTCAGCGTTTTCATCGCCTGAGAGATCACATCCGGAGAGCTGAGCGAGCGCAGGCCGGATTCGGTGACCTTGTTGGTCGGAACCCGCAGTGTCATCTTGTCCTTTTCAAAGGAAATCACGAACAGCTCAAGCGAGAAGCCCGCGACTTCCTGTTCCTCGATCGATATGATCTGTCCCACGCCATGGGCGGGGTAAACAACATAATCGTTCGGGCGGAACTCAAGCTTTTTCGACTTCGACATTCAGATACATCCTTCGTTATGGACGGGGATATGAGACAACAAAAACACCCCAGCCGAGGCCCAGCACGGCCTCGTCAGGCGCATCTATTGTCACAAAATCAGGACTCCATAGTGAGCATACTTACGGAGCACGTCCCCATCACAGTCATCATTCAGACCTGAGTATATCACAAAATTGCGACACTCAAAAGACCGGCCCTGATCAAAGGCAGAAAAATCGCCTTATCTCAATGCGATAATGTGTCGATTGGCAGGGATACGGCTTTACTTGACCACCGAATCGCTTAACCGCCCTCGCCAGGCGCTTCGGAGAAATACTTCTCCATCTTGCCTTCTTCGCCATCGCGTTCTTCGGCCTCAGGCAACGGGTCTTTCTTGGTGACAATCACCGGCCACATTTCCGAATACTTCCGATTAAACTCAACCCATTGCTCCATGCCCGGCTCGGTGTCGGGGCGGATGGCATCTGCAGGGCACTCAGGCTCACAGACGCCACAGTCGATGCACTCATCAGGGTGAATGACCAGAGTGTTCTCGCCTTCATAGAAACAGTCCACCGGACATACCTCGACACAGTCGGTGTATTTGCAGCCAATGCAGTTTTCGGTGACAACGTAGGTCATTGTATGGTTCCCATGTGCGCTTTGGGCGACTAGCTAATTCAGTCTGCCCGCCTCTTCAAGAGAAGATCACCCCTTTGAGGTGCGAGAAAGATCAAGCGCGCGCCTTTCTTTCTTGGTTGGGCGACCTTTTCCCTCAAAACCCGGATTCTTGGGCGGTGCATCCTGTTTTTCAGTCATATCGAAGTACAATGTTTGCGCCTCAGGCGCTGGACCACGGCGTTCACCCAGCTTTTCGATACGAACCACGCGGACGATCCGCCCCTGCGGGAAGGTCAGAACGTCTCCGGGTGCCACGGCTTGCGCTGGTTTCAGCACCCGGTTTCCGTTCAATCTGACATGTCCGCCGCTGACCTGTTTGGCGGCCAGGCTACGGGTCTTAAAGAACCGCGCCTGCCATAACCATTTATCAATCCGCAGCTTGGCCTCGGCCATTGTCGGTCAGTTGCCGTCCTTCAAACCCATCAGCGCGGCGGCGAATGGGTTGTCAGGATCAATTGCCTTTTCCTTTTTCGGAGGACGTGACGAGAAGCTCTTGGCACCCTGCGGCTTGCCGCCCTTCTTGCCCTGCGGTCTACGACCATCCTGCGGCTTACCACGTGATTTGCCCTTGCCCTGCCCTTGCTCGCGGCGCGGGCCGCGATTTTGCTGGCGCTGACGGCCCCAAGTAAAGGTATAGAACACCTCTACCTCCGGCTCATCCGATGCTGGTTCCGCAGCGGGGGCCTCGGCTGCCGCCTCGGTGCTTTCGGTGGCCTCGGCTGACGCCTCGGCGGGTGCACTAACCTCTTCCGGTGCGGCTTCTGGAGCCGGAGACTCTTCGACCGCAGGTTGCTCCGCCGCCTCTGCCACCGGCTGTTCTGCGACGACCGTTTTAACCTTTTCACGCTCGCCGCGTTCGGCCTTGTATCCCAGGCCCTGCATCAGATCAGCGAACTGATCCAGTGTCATGCCGGTGATCGAAAGCATGTCGGGTTTGGCTTCGAACCCACCCCGACTGTCTTCGGACCGCAACATATCGGCCAGGCGTTCCAGCATGTCGATCCGGATCGAGCGCTCGCCCGCGTCGCGGTAGCCACACATCGTGTCGTAGCCCTGCGGCGCATCCTTGGCGACGGGCACAGTGACCAGACCCGGCGGCGGTGCTTCGGGGAATTCCTGCAGGCCGCTGGACAGCGCCCACAACACCAGACGCAATCGCGTTGGCGCAGGTTTCAGCAACAGCGGCATGAAGATGGTGAACTGGCCAAAGCGGATGCCATGCTTGCGCAGTGCGCCGCGGGCGTCCTGATCCAGATCCTTGACCTCTTGCGCGACCTGCGCGCGGGGCAGAACGCCCAGCGCTTCGACCATGCGGAAGGCGAAACCTTTGGCCAGACCGGACAGTTCCTCGTCCCGCGACAGGTTCAGCAGCGGCTCGAACAGTGCGGCCACTTTGCGGTCGATGAAGTGCTGCAACCGGCGCTGCACCTTCTGTTCGACGTCCGGCCCTGCGGCCTCATCCACAAAAACCTCGACCATCGGCTTGAGAGGTTCTGCCCCGGCAACCAGTTTGCCGGCAGCGTATTCGCCCCACATCAGGCCGCCCTGATCGGTGAAATCAATTTCGGTATCGGGCGCGTTGTAGAAGCGGTCGGCACGCAGATGGAATTGCGGCGCGAGAGCTTGCAGCGAGGCCGATTTGAGCGCTTTCGCCTCAGCCCCTTGCGCGCTTTTGTCCGGTGTAAACCGGAACCCTTCCAGACGACCGACGAATTCGCCTTCGACGGTCACTTCACCCTTGTCATTTACTTCGGCCAAAAGGGCCTCCTTCTGTTTGAGCCGGCGCAGCAACACCGATGTGCGCCGGTCCACAAATCTCTGAGTCAGACGGTCATGCAGAGCGTCCGACAGCCTGTCTTCTACAGTGCGTGTTTCCTCACGCCAATGCGATTCGTCACGCACCCAGCCGTTTCGTTGCGCAACATATGTCCAGGTGCGAATATATGCCAACCTTTTGGAGAGCGCATCAATATCTCCGTCCGTTCGGTCGATGCGGCGGATTTGCCGCGCCATGAAATCGTCGGGGATGGATTGGCGTTCGTGCAGGTGGCCATAGATCACTTCGAGCAGGCTGGCATGTTCCGCGTGGCTGATGCCACGAAAATCGGGGATTCTGCACACATCCCAGAGCAAGCGGACGGATTGGCCATCGCTGGCACGGGCCATGATTTCGGTAATCTGCGACAGCGATTTCAATACGTTCAGATCGTCGGCGGGGCGCGCTTTGATCAGGTTTTCACTGTCGGGGCTGACCTCAAGCGACTCGATCAACGCTTCGATAGAGCCAAAGCGCAAAGCAGCATTCCGCCAGTTCAGCTTTTTCATCGGCGTAAAACGGCTGTCCATGATGGCCTGCGCGACGCCCTCATCCAGCGGCGGGGCTTCACCGGTCACACCGAAAGTGCCGTCAGACATGCCGCGCCCAGCGCGACCCGCGATCTGGGCCAACTCGTTCGGAGCCAGCGGACGCATCCGGCGACCATCGAATTTAGTCAGGGATGAAAACGCTACATGGTTGACGTCAAGATTCAAGCCCATCCCGATGGCATCGGTGGCAACCAGATAGTCGACCTCGCCATTCTGATAGAGGTCCACCTGCGCATTCCGCGTGCGCGGGCTGAGCGCGCCCATGACCACAGCCGCCCCACCCTTTTGACGGCGAAGCAATTCGGCGATGGCATATACGTTTTCGACCGAAAACCCGACGATGGCACTGCGTGGGGGCATCCGGCTGATCTTCTTGGACCCGGAGTAGACAAGCTGCGACATCCGCTCGCGCCGGACAAACTGTGCCTCAGGTACAAGCGCAGCGATCGCGCCGCGCATCGTGTCGGACCCCAAGAACAGAGTCTCGTTTGTCCCACGGGCGCGTAGCAGGCGGTCAGTGAACACATGGCCACGTTCGGGATCGGCACAGAGCTGGATTTCATCGATGGCCACGAAATCCGCACCCATGCCCTCGGGCATAGCTTCGACCGTGCAAACCCAATATTGCGTCCGGGGCGGTACGATCCGTTCCTCCCCCGTCACTAGCGCGACAACCGATGGGCCGCGAATGGCGACGATCTTGTCGTAGACCTCACGCGCGAGCAGACGCAGAGGCAGGCCGATGACACCGGTCCGATACCCCAACATACGTTCAATCGCGTAGTGAGTTTTACCTGTGTTCGTTGGGCCAAGTACGGCCACGATTCGGGATGACCCGCTCACCTTTGCCCCCTGCGCCCTGAGACTTACAGCGCCTTGCCTTCAACCTGAGGCTTCAGCCGATTCACGGCATTGGTTACTTCTTCGTGGTGGGGATGTATAGCCAGCGCACGCGAATAGGCATCAAGCGCCTGTTCGGGCTTTCCAACGATCTCGAAGATCAGGCCAAGACCGTAAATGGCCTCATAATTGTTCGGATTGAGAGTCAAAGCGTGCTCAAGATCCGCCGCCGCCATTCCAAACCGATCGATACCAAAGAAGGCCGAGGCACGCACGTGCCAGCCTTCTGCAAATTCAGGCGCGTGATCCGTGAGTGCGGTCAGGTGATCCAGCGCGGCTTCGACATCGCCATCCTCAAGCGCCTCGCGTCCACGTTCCAACAGCAAATCCGCCGAGGCGGATCCCGACTGCGACCACAACGCCTGCAATTGCCGATCAAGACCGATGGCTTGCTCGGGCGTCGATTGAGCCAGTTGTTGCAGCAGCACCATCTCGTCCCGCGAATCCGCGTCTTGCGCAGCGCAAGTGGTGGAAAACGTGACTATCGCAGCAAGTGCCGCAACGGTACCTTTGAGATTGGTGATTGCAATACCCATAACAATGGTCAGTGTAGCGTTGCGACCGGGGATGTCCATTCACGGCGCATGAACAATATGAGGAAGACCATGAGTGATATTCTGGAAAAAGCCGCGGCGGCATTGAATGAGAAACTGTCGGGCGGCGATTTCGACGCCTCTGCAAAATTTGCCATCGCCGATCTGGGGTCAATCATTCTGGATGCAAGCGGCGCGCGGGTAAGCGACGACGAAGCTGATGTGACCCTCAGCGCCGATGCAGATACGTTCGAGCAGATCCTCAGCGGTGACCTGAACCCGACCGGGGCTTTCATGTCCGGCAAGCTGAGCGTAGACGGCGACATGGGCATTGCCATGAAACTTGCCTCGGTGCTGGCCTGATGGAGTATACGCCGGCCCCCTTATTCGAAGACGTGGCCGGCGGCCCTACCGGTGGTGTGGCGTATTGGCTGACCACCGAAGACGGCAAACGCATCCGGGCGGCGCACTGGCGCCCCGATGGTGACGCACGCGGTACGGTGATGCTGTTTCCCGGCCGTACGGAGTATATCGAAAAATATGGCAACGCTGCCAAAGAGTTCGTAAGTCGCGGCTTTGCCAGCATGTCCATAGATTGGCGAGGTCAGGGCCTTGCGGATCGTCTGTTACCAGATGCGCGTGTCGGACATATCGAACAGTTCACCGATTATCAGCATGACGTTCGCGCGGTACTCGAGATGGCGGAACGTCTTGAACTGCCTAAACCCTGGTACGTGATCGGTCATTCGATGGGCGGAGCCATTGGACTGCGCGCCGTGCTAGAAGGTTCTGACTTCGTCGCCTGCGCCTTCACGGGGCCGATGTGGGGCATTTTCTTCACGCCGATCATGAAGCCGCTTAGCCAATTGACCGCCTATTGGGGACCGCGTTTGGGATTGGGTGAGAAGACTCCGCCCACAACTTCGCTGGAAAGCTATGTGATCTCGCAACCCTTCGAAGGGAACGTTCTGACCCGCGATCCCGAAATGTACCAGATGATGCGAGATCAGTTGGCTGCGCATCCGGAACTGGCGTTGGGTGCACCATCCACGATCTGGCTGCGCGAGGCGCTGGACGAATGCATCTGGCTGATGGAACAGACCGCGCCCGACATCCCTGCCCTGACCTTCCTCGGAAGCCATGAACAGATTGTCGACCGCAAGGCGATCCGTGCCCGCATGGCGAACTGGCCAAGCGGTACTCTGGTCGAGATACCCGACGGCGAACACGAGGTTTTGATGGAAGGACCCGACGTGCGCGGGCCAGTGTTTGACCAATTGGCCGCGCATTTCTTGGCAGCCAGCGCAAAGCCGAAACCCGAGCCCTGTCACTAAGGCATCGGCCTACAGGTTGCTTGTGATCCGGGTGCGCCGGGCCTAGATGTTTGCCAAAGCTATTTATTCGAGGTGATCCATGCGCGACCTACCCTTTCCCGTCCGTGACGCAAATGCCAGCGGCGGTTCCGATGATCTGGGCAATCTGCCGGAATGGGATTTGACGGATCTCTATGCCTCGGAAGACGCACCAGAACTGTCCCGCGATCTGGATTGGCTGGAAGGCGAATGTGCGTCCTTTGCCGCGGATTATGAGGGCAAGCTGGCCGATCTGGATGCCGCTGGTCTACTGACCTGCGTACTGCGCAACGAAAAGATCAACGCCATCGCTGGACGGATTATGTCTTTTGCGGGCCTGCGCTATTACCAGCTGACCACTGATGCAGATCGCGCCAAGTTCCTGTCGGATATGCAGGAGAAGATCACCGTCTTTACCACGCCGCTGGTCTTCTTCACGCTTGAAATCAACCGCATAGACGATGATGTGCTGCAGGCGCATTTCGACGCCAATGCTGATCTGGCGCGGTACGAACCCGTGTTCCGCCGCATCCGTGCGATGAAGCCTTATCAGCTGTCCGACGAGTTGGAAAAGTTCCTGCACGACCTCGGCGTTGTAGGTGACGCTTGGGAACGTCTGTTCGACGAAACCATCGCGGGCTTGACCTTCACCGTCGATGGCGAGGAACTGAATATAGAAGGCACGTTGAATCTGCTGACGGAACAGGACCGCGCCAAACGCGAGGCCGCCGCGCGTGAGCTGGCCAGCGTTTTCCAAAGCAATATCAAAACTTTCGCGCGCGTTCATAACACGCAAGCCAAAGAAAAAGAGATCGTCGACCGCTGGCGCAACATGCCAACCGCTCAAACCGGTCGCCATCTGTCCAATGACGTCGAGCCCGAAGTTGTGGAGGCTCTGCGCGAGGCTGTCGTGGCCGCCTACCCCAAGCTGAGCCATCGTTATTATGAGTTAAAGCGCAAATGGCTGGGTCTGGACGTCATGCAGGTCTGGGACCGTAACGCGCCGTTGCCAATGGAAGATACCCGCATCGTCGACTGGGACGAAGCCGAGAAGATGGTGATGGATGCCTACAACGCCTTTGATCCGCGCATGGGCGAAATCGCGGCCCCTTTCTTCTCGAAAGGTTGGATCGACGCGGCGGTGAAGCCCGGCAAGGCTCCGGGTGCGTTCGCCCATCCCACCGTCACCGAAGTTCATCCCTACGTGATGCTCAACTATCTGGGCAAACCGCGCGACGTGATGACCTTGGCACACGAGCTTGGTCACGGCGTACATCAGGTGCTGGCCGCCGATCAAGGAGAGATGCTGTCGTCGACCCCACTGACGCTGGCGGAAACCGCTTCAGTCTTCGGGGAGATGCTGACTTTCCGCAAGATGCTGGATAAGGCCGAAACGCCGGAACAGCGCAAGGTGCTGCTGGCGGGAAAGGTCGAGGATATGATCAACACGGTTATTCGCCAGATCGCGTTCTATGACTTCGAGTGCAAACTGCACGCGGCGCGACGCGAAGGTGAGTTGACCCCCGATGACATCAACGCGCTGTGGATGAGCGTTCAGGCCGAAAGCCTTGGGCCCGCGTTCGAATTCATGGACGGGTATGAGACTTTCTGGGCCTATATCCCTCATTTCGTCCACTCGCCTTTCTATGTCTACGCCTACGCCTTTGGCGACGGCCTCGTGAATGCGCTCTACTCGGTTTACGAAAGCGGGGCCGACGGGTTCGAAGACAAATATTTTGAGATGCTGCGCGCCGGTGGATCAAAGCACCACAAAGAGCTTCTGGCCCCGTTCGGGTTGGACGCCAGCGACCCGGAGTTCTGGGACAAGGGCTTGTCGATGATTTCAGGCTTCATTGACGAATTGGAAGCGATGGAAAGCTAAATGGATGAGGCGGCCACTACGGGCCGCCTCATTCATCTTTGGCCTTCGTCATCGTGGTCAGAAAGATTGCGGCGACAATTAAGACCGCCCCGACAACGGCCAGAGGTGTGATGGTCGCGCCAAGGAACAGCGCCGAATTTATAAAGGTGAACACAACCGATGCTGCGAACAGCAGTGTTGCCGTCAGCGTCGATACCCGCGCAGCGGCCTCATACCAAAGATAGTAGGCAAGTGCGGTGGGCAGAACGCCAAGCAGGAACAGGAAAACCAGATCATTGGCGGTGGGCATCTGCAGCGAGAAGGCCGCGAGCGGTACCAACAGCACTCCGGAACACAGGAAGATCCCAAACAGGAAACTCAACCTTTCTGCGGTTGTTTCCGAAGACTGCATTGCCCGGCTGCTTGAGATCAGGAACACAGCCCAACTGAGCCCTGCCCCGATCTCCATCAGATCGCCCAACAAGGGCTCACCTCCGCCTTCAAAGTCACGATAGACGGTGAGGACCACGCCCAATATCGCCAGCAGCGTCGCCAGAACCTCGGTACGACCGACAGGTGTATCGGCGAAGAAGTACAGGAATATCAACACGAAGAACGGCGCGGTATTCTCAAGCACCATCGCATTTGCGGCGCCGGTGTGCTCCAGACCGATATGGAAGAGAATATAGTTCACTACCGTCGACAACACCGCCAACCGGAAGTTCCAATCTCCAAACCGGATAGAAACTTGCGCCCCCATCAGGCGTAACATGCAGTACATCGCTAGGGCCGCAATGAATAGCCGAGATACAGCGATCTGCAACCCACCCAGATCGCTGGTCAGGTATCGCACGATTACACTATGCGTGCCCCACAAAAACGCGGCGAGAAAGCCAAGAACCAAACCGTTTTGCAGCACTGAATTTTTCTGCGACTGATCCTGCACCGGTTGCTCCAAGCGCTATTTCAATTGGCTGTCCTTCGATCCGCGTCGATTGATCCCGCCACGCGCCTTGAAACTGCTGTCACGCTCCTGCTGGCAGTCCAGACATAGCTTAACACCTGGCAGAGCGGTGCGGCGCTTCTCGGGGATCGGCTCTTCGCATTCGGCACAATGGGTCAGGCTTTCGCCCACGGGACGTTTTTGCGCCTGCATCCGCGCCAACTCGTCCGAGATCGATGCTTCGATTTGTTCGCTCACCGCGCCGTCGCGCGCCCAACCACCGGCCATGGAGCCCTCCTGATCCAGTCGAAGCAGAATAGTCGATACGCCCGGCCCGAGGCAAGCTACAGCGATACGGCGTTGTCAAAGACCTGATCGATCACCTCTTGCGTGCCGCGCACAAATTCCAACGGGCAAGGATATTCTGCGCCTTCGCGTATCGTCCGACCAAACGCCTCGACCTGCAATTCATAGTGGTTGTCACCGGGGAAGCGGGTCACTTGCATATCAAGGCCGGGGCGATGCAATTCGACCCGTGCTTCGCCAAAGACGCGCGCATTGAAAGGCGCGGTCAGGCGGATCACACCGCCCTCACCGTGAAACTCCATCTCTTGGTGGGGATGCATCCGGGTTGAGACATAGCTGGAGTAGGTAAAGTCGGGAAACTGCGCGCGAATTTCGGTGAAGACATCAACGTCATTCTCCCACCGGATGGCTCCGCTAACCGAGGTCGGCTCTTGCCCAGTTGCATATCGCGCGCTGCCGATCACATAGACGCCAATGTCGCGCAATCCGCCGCCGCCGGTCTCTGGCCGGTTGCGAATATTGCCTGTGTCCGCGCGATTGTCATAGCTGAACACGCCGGTTACGTGCACAAGCTTTCCGATCGCCCCCTCAGCAATCAGTTTACGAGCCAGCTGCCATTGCGGGTGATGTACGATCATGTATGCCTCAGCGGCCAGCAGACCAGTCTGATCGCGTTTAGCAATCAACTGATCGAATTCTTCGGCACGCATGGTTATCGGCTTTTCGCACAAGACATGCTTGCCTGCGTCCAGCGCCTTGAGGCTCCATTCCACGTGCAGGTGATTGGGCAATGGTATGTAGACCGCATCAATCGACGGGTCGGCCAGCAGATCATCATAGCTTTGATAAACGCTAAGATCGGGGCAGAATTGCTGGAACGGTTCGGCCTTGGAAGGGTCAGAGGTCGCCAGACCGGATAGGCGCGCGCCCTGGGCTGCATGAATTGCCGGCCCCATATGCTGGCGCGCAAATTTCGAGGCCCCCAGAATGCCCCATTGAACCGGTTTTTGCATGATCGTTCCTCCCCTGCCTCGTTAGCGCTATCGCATCATTATCAGCGCAGGACATTCCTGTCATGCGCTCCGCCACCCTTGCCAAAAGAAAACCGGCCTGAGCACGTCAGGCCGGTTGTTGTTTCAACAGTGCGACAGGCTCAGACTGAGCCCAGCATGCCTTTTTCACGCGCCAGCTCACGCATCTTTTTCTGCAACTTCTCGAACGCGCGCACTTCGATCTGGCGAATACGCTCGCGGCTGACATTGTACTGCGTGCTGAGTTCCTCAAGCGTCACAGGCTGATCCATCAACCGGCGCTGGGTCAGAATGTCTTTTTCGCGATCATTCAGCACATCCAGCGCAGCGGCCAGCAATTCACGCCGAGCCTCAAGCTCATCCCGCGCTTCATAGTCACCCGCCTGGTCAGCGTCTTCATCCTCCAACCAGTCCTGCCATTGCATAGTGCCTTCGCCTTCGGACCCTACGGTCGCGTTCAGCGAGGCATCGCCACCGGACATTCGGCGGTTCATGCTGATCACTTCTTCCTCGGTCACGCCGAGGTCTTGGGCAATCTTGGCAACGTTTTCGGGACGCATATCGCCCTCTTCCAACGCACCGATGCGGGCCTTGGCCTTACGCAGGTTGAAGAACAGCTTCTTCTGCGCCGAGGTTGTACCCAGCTTCACCATCGACCACGACCGCAGGACATATTCCTGAATCGAGGCGCGAATCCACCACATGGCGTAGGTTGCCAGACGGAACCCTTTCTCGGGGTCGAATTTCTTGACCGCCTGCATCAGGCCCACATTGGCCTCGGAAATCACCTCAGCTTGCGGCAGACCATAGCCGCGATATCCCATGGCGATCTTGGCCGCGAGACGCAGATGCGACGTGACCATTTTATGCGCGGCCTCGGTATCCTGTTCCTCGACCCAGCGCTTGGCCAACATATATTCCTCTTCCGGCTCCAGCAGTGGAAACTTGCGAATCTCCTGCATATAGCGGTTCAGACCACCCTCGGGTGTCGGTGCCGGAAGATTTGAGTAATTTGCCATTTATTTCCGTCCCTTGGACAAATGTTTAAGCCCTTAACATGGGATATGGGTACCAGACCCGACATATTCAAGAGGATCAACTACCAGTCTGAAATTAACCTGATGTAAAGAAAAGCTGAAATTGCCGGTTTCACAAGCCTTTGCAGTTTATGTCACCGGCTGCCGCAACGCAGAAATCAGATCTTCCATATCCTGCGGCAACGGCGCCTCAAATCGCAGCATCTCGCCCGAGACCGGATGTTCAAAGCCCAACACAGCAGCGTGCAGAGCCTGCCGGGGGAAAGAACGCACAGCCTCGGACGCCTCAGGCGCAAAGGCCTTCGCGGCCAATTTGCGTTTGCCACCATAGACCGGATCGCCAACCAACCCATGGCCGGCATGGGCCATGTGAACACGGATTTGGTGCGTCCGCCCTGTCTCAAGCCAGCATTCAATCAGTGACAAGCCACCGGGTTTGCCAAAAACCTCAACAATCCGCGCCCGGGTCACAGCGTGGCGGCCACCGTGAAACAGCACGGCTTGCCGTTGCCGGTCGGTCTTGTGCCGCGCCAGTTGCGTCGTCAGTCGCATGATGTTGCCCGGCTCAAAGCTCACGCCCTTTATCCCACGCAAGCGCGGATCGTTCGCATCGGGAACACCATAGCAAACCGCGCGATAGTAACGTTCAACGCTGTGCGCCTCGAACTGAGCTGCCAGCCCGTGATGTGCCGCGTCCGACTTAGCCACGACCAGCAGGCCGCTGGTTTCCTTGTCGATCCGATGCACGATGCCCGGGCGCTTCACGCCTCCTACACCCGATAAATCATCGCCGCAGTGATGCAGCAAAGCATTGACCAGAGTCCCGTTCGGAGAGCCCGGCGCCGGATGCACTACTATCCCCGCAGGTTTATTGATGACGATCAGGTCGTCATCCTCATAGACAACTTCCAGCGGGATATCTTCGGGGCCAATATGGCTGCCTTCAGCCTCGGCCACGGTGATCCCGACCTGCGCGCCTTCGGCAATTCGGGCTTTTGGATCATCGACAACCGCTCCATCGACCGTCACCGCCCCGTCACCGATCAGGCGGGTCAGGCGGGTGCGCGACAGGTTCTCTTCCGCTGGCACATCCCGCGCAAGCGCCTTATCAAGGCGGGGCGGCGGCGCGGCCGCGATGTGAAACTCTATCAGGCGGGTGCCCATGACTGTCCCTTCCGAACCTCAGGAACCGCAGGAAACACCGCAGCTTCGGTTGCTACGGCGCATGGTCATGCTGTTGACCGCGGTAATGATTGGCGGGGTTCTAGTGACATTCGCCCTGATTGTCATCCGCCTATCGGATCGCACCCCGACGCTGCCGGATCAGATCGAATTGCCCGATGGCGCGCGCGCGCAGGCGCTGACCATTGGCAGCAACTGGTATGCTGTTGTCACCGACGACAATCGCATCCTGATCTTCGACAAGACGACAGGGAAACAGCGGCAGGAAATCACGCTGGATTAAACCGGGTTCGCTTTGCTCAAGTCTGAGGTAATCCGAATTGTGCCGCTGAGCGTCAATGGTGTCGGACCCGCGTTGATCAGTTGAGCGGGAATGCGTGTGGCCGCAGCCAATGCATCGGCCAATGAGATACCCACCTCACCCGTCAGGACCCGAATTGCGGTCGTCAGATCGAGATCGGCCCCCGCCAGAGTACCGTCCTCTAAAGTCAGCCTACCCTGCTCTCTCCGGATGAGCCGACCTTCCAATTGGAACTCGGGAAGGTCAGTGCCCGCGACGGCCATCGCGTCACTCACCAGAAAGATCTTCCCTGGACCGCGTTTAGCGGCAAAAGCGGCGCGCATCGTTTCAGGATGCACGTGCACGGTATCCGCGATCAATCCAGCTGACAGATCCCCGTTGGACAGCGCCGCACCCACTAAGCCGGGTTCCCGGCTGCCAAACTGGCTCATCGCGTTGAACAGATGTGTCACGCAGCGCGCGCCAGCTTTCACATATTCCGTGCAGGTGTCGAACGGCGCATCGGTGTGGCCTAGCGAAACGATGACGCCTGCGCGGCTCAGAGCATCAACCTGATCAGTCGTCACGTTTTCCGGTGCCAAAGTGACCATCAACGCAGGCAATGCACGCGCCGCTGCCAGATATTGGCTTAGGTCGTTGTTGTCCATCGGACGTATCAGAGCACCGTCATGCGCCCCTTTACGTTTAACTGACAAATGCGGCCCTTCAAGGTGCAGACCCGCAATGCCCGAAACCCCACGCTGAACAGCCTGTATCGCGGCCTCAATAGCAGCTGAAGTCTTCTCAGGCGTGTCCGTAATCAGCGTCGGCAAGATCGATACCGCCCCAAGCCCACGATGCGCCTCAGCGATTCTCTGCAGGGTGTCGACCGAGGGATCGTCGTTGAACATCACCCCGCCCCCGCCGTTCACCTGCAGATCGACGTAGCCGGGGCTGAGGATATCTCCGGAAAGTTCCTGGATCTCGGTATCAGACGGCAGGTCGGCTCTTGGCACAATCGCATCGAGCGTCCCATCGACGAACCCGGCGGCGTGGTCGGTGAACAAAGTCTCTCCGTCAAAGATCGGGCCGCCTGCAAAGGTGATGGTCGACGTGTTCATACCGTTTCCGTCACTTTCCGCAGATGGCGCGGGGTATCGGGGTTGATGCCGCGTCCGGTCGCGACGGTTTCCACCATGCCATAAAACGACGCAATCGCTGCGACGGGGTCCGTCATCCAATGCGCCGTCCGAACATGTGGCAGCGAGACCGCATCCTTTACCCGGTCGGTCGTGGCGAAAACCTGAGCGCCTTTTGCGGCCAAGGCATCGGCAACCTCAGCAATGTTGGCCTCAGCAGCATCGCCGGATGAGAACGCAAGCACTGGGAAACCCTGATCCACGATGGATACGGGCCCATGCAGCACCTCGGCTGAAGAGTAGCTTTCCGCGTGGATCTGGCAGGTCTCTTTGAATTTCAACGCGGCTTCGTTCGAGATCGCCCAGGAGGTCCCGCGCCCCAAAGTGAACAGGGATTGGCCATTGATCGCCTCTATCACACTACCCCAATCACAGGTGATGGCCCGCGCCAGATCCTCGGGCAGTTTGCGGATCGCCGACAGCAACGCGGCGTCGCCCTTGACCTCGGCCAGCAGCCATAGCCCGGTGACCAGCGAGGTCACGAAGGTCTTGGTCGCCGCCACGCTCAGTTCCGGCCCCGCATGGATAGGTAGTGCCGCCGAGGCCGCATCCGCGAGCGCTGAATTGGTGTTGTTGGTGATGGCGACCGAATAGGCGCCACCTTGCGTAAGTGATCGAGTCAGGCGCACGATATCGGGGCTCTGACCCGACTGCGAGACCGAGATACACAATGCGCCAGGGCAACGCATATCCACGCCATAGATCGATTTGACGCTTGGCCCCACCGAGGCCATCGGCAGCCCCAAAAGCAGCTCGGAGGCGTATTTTAGGTAGCTACAGGCATGATCGGATGACCCCCGCGCGACCGAGATCAGAAAGCTCGGATCATGATCACGAACCGCCTGCGCCGCACCCTCAATGGCCACTGCACCGTCGGTCAAAAGCCGATCAACAGCGCACGGTATCTCATTGATTTCTTGCCTCATTTGCGTGGTTTTGGTGGACATTGTGCCCGGCCTTTCAGTTTGACAGACGCAGCTCTGCCACGAAATCGTAGGCATCGCCGTGATAGATGGATCGGGTGAGTTCCGCGACGCGCCCGCTTTCAAGATAGGATGTGCGCTGGATGCGAAGACCAGCCGTGCCTTCGGCAACGTCCAAAAGGCGCGCCTCGGGGGCTTCGAGATTGATGGCCGAGATTTTCTGGATCGCGCGCACAGGGCGATAGCCTGATTGCTCCAGAAACGCATAAAGCGACCCGGTGACCTCGGTCGGGTTGGGCAGGATATCCAGCGGCAGCGCCGCGCGTTCCAGAGCCATTGGTCGCCCTCCGGCGGCGCGCAAGCGGTGGATGCGGGCGACCTGATCATTGGCCGACAGGCCCAACGCCAGCATCTCATCCGGCGACGGCAGGAATATCCCCCGCTCCAGCCAGGTCGAGGTGGTTTCAAACCCGCGACGTTCCATATCCTCGGTGAACGAGGTGAGATGCGATAGCGATTGTTCAACCCGCGCAACCGGCTCGCGCACGAATGAGCCCGACCCCTGACGCTGCTCGATTGTTCCCTTACGCACCAGTTCCTGAATGGCCTTGCGCACAGTGACACGCGACAGATCAGTGAGTTCCGCGATCTCGCGTTCTGGCGGGAGGGAACTGTTCGGCGGCAGGATGCCTTCCGCAATCCCTTGCTCAAGCCTTTGACGTAACTGCACATAACGTGGACCGGCAGTATGGCCCAGCCAGCCCTCTGGCCTCAGGAAATCAGCAACGCTCATGTTCGATCTCCTTCCTGAAAGCGTGGGCCAGCGCGATTGCGCCCGATAGCGGATCACCCAACGGCTTCATTAAATCCTGCTGCATGGGTTCTGGAAGATAGGCAGCGTATTGCGGCCCAATGCCCCCGGTCAGACAGATTGGAAGGCCCGCGGCCCAGCCCATTTTCTCCAACCGTTCCCGCAGATACTCAGCGCCTGCCTGCATGATCGACTGCGCGAACGGATCCCCCTGCCCGGCATATTGAGTGACGACAGGAGCCAGAGCGCCAAACTCGGTGGGCGACATGTCAGATGCGGCTTTGACGATACCTGCCGTCCCTTTGAATCGTGACAAGAGCTGCGCAGACAGCTCGGACGGCTCACACACCGCATCAACACAATCCAGCACCTGGGACAACGCCCGCCGCCCAACCCATTGGGCCGAGGCCTGATCCCCCAGAACCGGCCCCCATCCTCCGGCGAAGCGCGGCTTGCCTTCAAGTTGCGCAGCCAGGAAAGACCCTGTGCCACAATGGGCTACAAAGCCATCACCCGGCCCGAGCGCCCCACGCAGGGCCGACGGTCGGTCATCCTCTATGCGTACATCTGAAAAAGGCAGCGCCCCGGCCAAGCGATCCGCGATAGATTGACCGGTAATCCCTGCCAACCCCAGATAAGCCGGCGCATCTGCGACCTCGGTCAGGTCAATGCCCGCCTGCTGACTCACCGCAGTTAAACCCCGCTTAAGCTCAGCACAGGATGCGTCAAAATCAGTAGATACATTCGCCGCCCCAACCTCGACCTGCCAGATCCGATCACCATCGGACAAGGCAACACGGCACCGCGTGCCACCGCCATCGGCGGCCAGAACAATGGTATCAGAGGCGCGAGTCATGTTGAGACCTTTATAATACCTTTAAAGGAATTTGAAGGCCAAAAAGCGACCTAATAGGCAAAATAACGCGATTTCAGTCACCTCAAACAAAATGGTAGACTAATGGTATCTAAAAGGTATGATATCGAAGAACTGGGGGGAGAATCACTTGCGCACACCTGTGACGGAACAGTTGCATCAGAAGGCCATTGGGCTCGACACACGTCCGCTGATGGATGTCGCTGCCCTATTGGCTCAGTCGCAGGCCACTGCAGCCTCTGCCCCGCTGGCAGCGACTGACCCGATCTGCGCAGGTGCGCGCGCCATGGCAACCACGATCCGAGCGGGTGGCAGCCTGTGTTACCTTGCTGCTGGATCCTCGGGCCTGATGGCCGCCGCCGACGCGTTGGAGCTTGGGGGCACGTTCTCGATCCCGACAGATCAGATCCGAATACACATGGCAGGCGGTCTGCCTTCCGGCGCGGAAATGCCCGGAGATGTCGAGGATATCTCTGCCACTCTCACAGATGAACTTGCCGATCTATCCCCTCAGGACACCCTGATCGCCGTCTCGGCCAGTGGAACAACCCCTTACACTGTCGCAGCGGCCCAAATCGCACGCGGCATAGGTACGACGGTCATCGGCATCGCCAACAACGCGGATACCGAGCTTCTGCGGTTGTCGGATCACGCGATCCATTTGCCGACACCGCCCGAACTGGTTTCCGGCTCGACCCGGATGGGTGCAGGTACGGCGCAGAAGATTGCTCTGAACATGCTGTCAACGCTGATGGCGATGGAGTTGGGGCATATTCAGGACGGCATGATGATCAACCTGCGCGCAGATAACGACAAGCTACGCGCCCGCGCCAACGTAATCGTGTGCCAATTGACGGGCGCCGACCCCGAACAGGCAGCGTCTGCGCTCACGACGGCGCAAGGCAATCTCAAATGCGCAGCCTTGCTGGCGGCGGGCGCTGCGTCGCTGGATGTGGCGCAGGCGATGTTGCGTGAGACCAACGATCACCTCCGCCCCGCTTTGAAGCGGCTGAAACAAAACCAAGAAACCACCAACCTGGGAGACACGAAATGAAACGCAAAGTTCTAAGCCTTGCCTTGATGAGCACGGCGCTGGTCACAAGCGCTTATGCGCAAGACGCCACGCTGACGATTGAAAGCTGGCGCAATGACGATCTGGCCTTGTGGCAGGAAAAAATCATACCGGCGTTCGAAGCTGAGCATCCCGGTATCAAGGTGATTTTCTCACCTTCTGCCCCAGCGGAATATAACGCTGTGCTGAATTCCAAGCTTGAGGCCGGATCAGCTGGCGACCTGATCACCTGCCGCCCGTTCGATGCCTCGCTGGCACTCTATGAGGCAGGCCACCTGACAGACCTTTCCGATCTGGAGGCGATGGGCAATTTCTCGGACGTCGCCAAATCCGCCTGGCAGACCGATGACGCATCAGCCAGCTTCTGCGTACCGATGGCATCGGTGATCCACGGCTTCATCTACAACAAAGACGCGTTCAATGAGTTGGGCATCGAGGTTCCAACCACTGAGGCCGAGTTCTTTGCCGCTCTCGACAAGATCAAGGAAGACGGCACTTATATCCCGATGGCGATGGGCACCAACGACCAGTGGGAAGCCGCCACAATGGGCTATAACAACATCGGCCCGAACTACTGGAAAGGTGAAGAAGGCCGTCAAGCGCTGATCAAGGGCGAGCAGAAGCTGACCGATCCACAGTGGGTTGCCCCTTATGCGACGCTGGCCAAATGGGCGGACTATCTGGGTGACGGATATGAAGCGCAAACCTATCCCGACAGCCAGAACCTGTTCACGCTGGGTCGTGCGGCGGTCTATCCAGCAGGAAGCTGGGAGATTTCGGGCTTCAACACGCAGGCCGATTTCGAGATGGGCGCCTTTAAGCCACCGGTCCAGAACGCGGGCGATACCTGCTATATTTCGGACCACACCGATATCGGCATCGGCATGAACGCGGCGAGCGAAAACCAAGAAGCCGCGCGCACCTTCCTGGCTTGGGTCGCAAGCCCCGAGTTTGCCAGCATATTCGGTAACGCCCTACCTGGTTTCTTCCCGCTATCCAGCACTCCGGTCGAGCTGGAAGATCCACTGGCCAAAGAAATCGTCGGCTGGCGTGAAGAGTGCGAAAGCACGATCCGCTCGACCTACCAGATCCTGTCGCGCGGCACGCCGAACCTGGAAAACGAGACCTGGGGTGCATCCGTTGCAGCCATCAAGGGTGCCGAGACACCCGAAGCGCTGGGTCAGCAACTGCAAGACGGTCTGGCCAGCTGGTACGCACCGCATCAGTAACACCTAGGCCACTCACACCGGACGCGGCCACCGCGTCGCGTCCGGACCTTTTCCCCGGAGATTCCCATGCAGACCCGCCGCACACGCTGGCACATCGCCGTTTTCCTCGCCCCTGCGGTGCTGGTTTACACGGCGGTGATGATCTTCCCCTTGTTCAATACACTGCGCCTCGCACTGTTCACCGAGGTCGATCAGACACGCATCTACGTAGGCCTGCAGAATTTCCGCACCCTGTTCTTCGATCCGATCTGGTCCGAGCAGTTCTGGAATGCTTTGGGTAACAACTTCTGGTTCTTCCTGATCCACATGCTGGTTCAGAACCCCATCGGTATCGCTTTGGCTGCGCTTCTCTCACATCCACGCCTACGCTTTGCCGCGCTCTATCGGTCCGCGATCTTCATTCCCACCATTCTGAGCTTTGTTATCGTCGGTTTCGCGTGGAAACTGATATTGTCCCCGCTTTGGGGCATCGCACCTTCGATGCTTGACGCCGTCGGCCTCAAGTCGCTGTTTGCACCATGGCTAGGCAAAGAAGAGTACGCGCTGACGACACTGGCACTTGTCTCGGTCTGGCAGTTCGTCGGCATCCCAATGATGTTGATCTATGCCGCCCTGCTGTCAATCCCCGAAGAAATCCTTGAGGCCGGAGAAATAGACGGCATCACCGGAGCCTCGGCTTTCTGGAAGATCAAACTGCCGTTGATCATTCCTTCAATCGGGATCATCTCAATCCTGACTTTTGTAGGCAATTTCAACGCCTTCGACCTGATCTACGTCTCGCAAGGCGCGCTGGCAGGGCCGGATTTCTCAACCGATATCCTAGGCACCTTCATGTACCGCACCTTCTTTGGCTTCCAGCTGCAACTGGGCGACCCGCATATGGGCTCCGCCATCGCTGGCGCCATGTTTGCCATCATCCTTGTCGGCGTCTGCATCTATCTCTTCGGCATCCAGACCCGGATGCGCCGGTATCAACTGTGAGGGTGAACGCATGAACAAAGCACGCCAGAACCCGCTGAACACGGCCGCCATGCATGGGGCGCTGATCCTCTACACATTGATCGCCCTCTTCCCGGTCTTCGTGATCATCATCAACAGCTTCAAAACCCGACGCTCGATTTTCCGCGAGCCACTCGCCCTGCCCGATGCCGAAAGCTTCTCGCTGATCGGTTATCAGACGGTGATGAAACAAGGGGATTTCTTCCTTTATTTTCAGAACTCGCTGATCGTGACCGTGGTATCGCTGGCTTTTGTTCTGTTGTTCGGCGCAATGGCTGCTTTTGCGCTGAGCGAGTACAAGTTCAAGGGCAACACCCTGATGGGCCTCTATCTGGCGCTTGGGATTATGATCCCGATCCGCATCGGCACCGTGGCGATACTTGAGATGATGGTGGCAACCGGGTTGGTGAACACCTTGTGGGCACTAATCCTTGTCTATACCGCACAAGGCCTGCCGCTAGCCGTGTTCATCCTGTCAGAATTCATGCGGCAGGTCTCGGATGATCTGAAGAACGCTGGCCGCGTCGATGGGCTGTCCGAGTACACCATCTTCTTCCGGTTGGTCCTGCCGCTGGTCCGCCCCGCCATGGCGACCGTGGCCGTATTCAACATGATCCCCATCTGGAACGACCTCTGGTTCCCGCTGATCCTCGCACCCGCTGAGGAGACTAAAACCCTGACACTAGGCAGCCAAGTTTTCATCGGCCAGTTCGTCACCGACTGGAACGCGGTTCTGTCGGCGCTCAGCATGGCGATCCTGCCGGTGCTGGTGCTCTACGTTATCTTCTCACGCCAGTTGATCCGCGGCATCACTTCAGGAGCTGTCAAATGACCAAAGTTCTGATCGCCGGCCTTGGCAATATGGGGCTGAGCCACGCTTTGGTCCACCATCACCACCCGGACGCGCAGATCGTAGGGCTGGTGAACCGATCCGGTCGCGTCGACCATCCTGACCTGTCAGGCTATCCGGCTTATTCAGATTTTCAGGCAGCTCTGACTGAAACCAACCCGGATCTGGTGGTCGTGGCGACCTACTCCGACAGCCACGCCGATTTCGCCTGCGCGGCGATGGAAGCTGGCGCGCATGTATTTGTCGAAAAGCCACTGGCGACCACTGTGGCGGACGCCAAGTGTGTTGTCGCAAAGGCCGTTGAGACCAACCGCAAACTGGTCATCGGCTATATCCTGCGCCACCACCCTTCTTGGATGCGCCTGATTTCCGAGGCGCGCGATCTCGGCGGACCCTATGTCTTCCGCCTGAACCTCAACCAGCAAAGCAGCGGGGCCGAGTGGGAGACGCACAAGGCCCTGATGCAGACCACCTCGCCCATCGTCGATTGTGGTGTGCATTATGTCGATGTGATGTGTCAGATCACTGATTCTGACCCCGTGCGCGTCCACGGCATGGGCCTGCGCTTAAGCGATGAGATCGCCGAAGACATGTACAATTACGGCCAGTTTCAGGTGGTCTTCGAGGACGGCTCGATCGGCTGGTACGAGGCCGGTTGGGGCCCGATGATGTCCGAGACTGCGTTCTTCGTGAAAGACATCGTGTCACCCAACGGCTCGGTCTCGATCACCGATGGCAACAAAGGTGCGTCAGCCGATATCGACGGCCACACGAAGGTCGGTGGCCTTCTGGTTCATCGCCCTGACGGCGACCAGACAATCGACATGCCCGATGAACCCGGCCATCAGGAGCTCTGCGACGCCGAACAAGCCTATATGTTGCGTGCCATCGCCGAGGATATCGACCTGACCCGCCACATGAACGATGCCGTGCAATCGCTCGCCATCTGCCTAGCTGCCGATGAAAGCATCCGCACCGGCCAACCCATTTCGCTGAAAGAGGCACGCACATGACCGCCCTGACGCTTACAAACGTGAACAAGTCCTTCGGCACCGTCGAAGTCCTTAAGGATATCAACATCGAAGTCGAAGACGGAGAATTCGTCGTCTTCGTCGGCCCCTCGGGTTGTGGCAAATCCACCCTGTTGCGTGTGATCGCAGGGCTTGAGGATGTGACTTCGGGCGAAGTGCGCATCGGTGGAGATCTGATGAACCTCACACCGCCCTCTAAGCGCGGCATTGCGATGGTGTTCCAGAGCTATGCGCTCTATCCGCATCTGAATGTGCGCAAGAACATGTCACTGGCGCTGAAACAGGAAGGTCAGAGCAAGCAGGTCATCGAAGAGCGCGTCACCAAGGCCAGCAAGATGCTGAATCTTGAGCCATACATCGACCGCTACCCTTCTGAATTGTCCGGTGGCCAACGCCAACGTGTCGCCATCGGTCGCGCCATCGTGCGTGAACCCAAACTGTTCCTGTTCGACGAGCCTTTGTCCAATTTGGACGCCGCCCTGCGCATGAACACGCGGCTGGAAATCGCAAACCTGCATCAGCAGCTTGATGCTTCGATGATTTACGTCACCCACGACCAGACCGAAGCGATGACACTGGCCGACAAGATCGTCGTGCTACGCGACGGTCGGGTCGAACAGGTCGGCAGCCCGATGGAGTTATATAACAACCCCGCCAACCAGTTCGTTGCAGGCTTCCTCGGCGCGCCCTCGATGAATTTCTTCCCCGCCAGCGTAATCGGCGACAGCGCGGACACAACGTTGGGCATCCGCCCAGAGGACTTGTACTTATCCGACGAAGGCCCTCTGACCGCGAACGTGACCCATGTCGAGCATCTGGGCGGAGACACCAACGTGATCGCGATGATGCAAGACCACCAGATCACTGCGCGTCTGTTCGGTCAGCATCAGGTCAACGCTGGTGAATCCGTCCATTTCGGCTATGCCCAGGATCGAACCTATCGCTTCGACCAACAGGGCGCACGTCTAAACTGACGAAAATCTCTGTTGTTTTTGGGATGTTGGCGTGTCGAGGAACATCCGGCACATCGAATAAAAGCTGATAAACCATTGCTTTATAAATATAATCACCTTGCGTAGCGCTATCGCTTCTCCAGATGCGTGCTGTTTCGGTGAGTATTGTGTCTCGTTGTTGTTGTTAAACAGCCATGGCTTCATGGGCTTTTCAGCTACTAGGGCATTTGGCAGAGATGCTCTTGGTTCCGGCGCAAGTCCGTGAGGATGCGTCAATCGTTCCCACTGAAAACTACTTTCGGGCATTCGCGCGTGATATGACCATTCCGTGCTTCATTGATGCGGTTAATCCAGGTTCAGGACGCATTGATATTCAGAGCGCGAATGGCATCATTTGTTCAGCGACTATTCGCCTGCTGTCGCCAACCAAGGCCGATCTGACCACTTGATGCCATAACCGATCAACAATACAACCCCGATGAGAAATTTTTAGATGGGGATTAACTTATGGGCTTGAGAAGACAGTGGCGAAAATTCAAAGCGAGAAGGCTAAATAAACAGTTTCAACATGCCCTCAGCGCCAAAAGATCATTTGCCGATATGTTGGAGCCCGCCATACGCATGCATGAAGTCGCCAGGATTCAGCCGTCGACCGAAATCGTTTTCCAATTCGGCGTCGACAAGTCGATCGCAGACCTTCCCCATCTGAAGTCCCCAGTCCAACGAGCGTATGCAGCAGACTGTATTTTTCGAGCTATCCACTCGGTAGATCCGGCCCTGAGCTTGAGCGTACAGAGGCCATATTTTTTTGATAAAAGTGATCTTGTAAAGCTTCGCATGGCAAGAACTCTTAGGCGAGCGCAGAAGTATCAGTCTGCCCGTTATTGGTTGGACCGAATCAAATCGGATTCCCCGCAGAAACCCGCCGCAGATTTATTAATGATCGAAATCCTAGCTGAGTCGAACGAGTTCGATCACCTCATCAAATTTCTTGAGGTGAGCGAAAGCTTATCTGAAGCTATGCGTGCAAGCTCACTTATTGAAATTGGTGTAAGGTTTGAAGATAAAGAGTTGATCTCACGAGGGATCAGAATACTGAGAAATCCTCCACAAGGGTCAAAGCATCGCCAGAACCAAAAGTTGTTCGACTGGTTACGAGCGTTAGTCAATCGCAGTGGGCGTATACCGGAAATTCTTGATAAAGAAACTATATCGCAAATACTCGAAGTTTCGAGATCTATTGAGAAACGGTTGGAAAACGCAAAGCTAGAAGCCGTTTTGAAACAGCAACCGGTAAGCAGCCGGCGCAATCAATTCGATCAACTTAAGCGATTGGAGACGGTTATTTTTTCCGGCGACTGGGCGCAAGCCGCCCGCATTGCAGATGAAAAGATGCCATCAGCCGGTATTTTGCAGCGCGCAGAGATTCTTCACTACCATGATAGATGCCTCCTTGCAAAGGCAGCAGTCGGGGAAGATATATCTGGTCTAATTGAAGATGCCGTGGACGCCGCTATTGAAGCGCGTGACAACGACATGGTGGCATCTCTGTTCAGGAACTCCCTTTCCCGACTGCCGCATTCAACAAGGCTTCTGACGAGCTTCCAATCCTGGGCCGCGATGATCGGTTGGGCTGAATTAGAAGAATTGTGCCGAAACTGGAATGAAGCTTATTGTGGTGAAAAACCTTGGCCCTGCCCTCGCAGCAACCGTTGTTTTGTCGTCGCAAATGGTCCCTCTCTTAAAAAGATGCCACTTCACCTTCTTAATGGCGAGGACATAATTGTTGTAAATCGCGGCTTCAAAGCAATGTCTTTGGGGCTACCGAAGCCTCGCTTTCTAATAGTCAGCGATGCTGCCGTTTATCGGGATTATAAGAGTGAAATAGATGCGTTTCCTGCAGAAGCGACTTTTTTAAGCGGTACTGCAATAGCCTCTGCGCCTAGGCCGCTGCCAACAAACACATATGTCTTTGGCGATGGGCCGTTTAACTTGACGCACGGTCCCATCACCCCTGGTAAAAATATGTTCTTTCGGGGGGGATCCGTTGTACTGCAAGCCTGTCAGTTAGGCCATTTCATGGGTTACAAAGAGATCAATCTTCTCGGAGTCGACTTGGATTATTCCGGCCCGGTTACACACTTCTATGGCGGTGGGAAAAAAGAAGCACGCAGGCTGAACGCGTTCCGCTCAGGAGATAGCGGAGCCAAAGGAATAAATACCGCGATAAAGAACCTAGCGTCCGTTTTGAACAAGCAAGGCTGCGAAATCAATAACGTTGGCTATGGTGGCCAGTTGCATGTCCTCCCACGGAAGGGTTTTGAAGAAATTCTTCGATAGCTTTCTTATTGTGACGTTTGAAAACGCCTTAGAACATCCGGATCGCTACGATTCACTGATGTAGGCTCCTGCCTCTTCATCATAGGAAAGCTTCACGAGAATCCAGACATACCCACGCAGATCCATACTCTCAAGCTTAGCCTCGATGGACTCTTTGATATCGTCGGCCTCTCTCAACCACTGATTGGATGTATCTCCGACCGTGGTTCCCTCTTGAGAGTTATGTCGCGCAACCTGTTTTACTATCGGTTCGGGCGTTGAGCCCTCGCCAACTGACGCAAGTATTTCTGGTAATACTTCCTCTTGTCGAACCAAAGCCTCAGCCAAGTCCTGCGTTCCGAGACCCCGCACGATCTCTTTCCTACCGATGATAGCTTGGTATTCGTTGAGTACTGCGACTCTGACCGCGTGCCCCTTGCCTCTCATAAAGAGACCCTTTGGCACCCGTACATCCATCTCAAAAGGCTCCATTTGCCATTATATTCAGCGAAGAAACCTGTTGAAAATCAAGTACTTGGTGCGGTCGAGAAGACTCGAACTTCCACGGGTGTTACCCCACAGCGACCTCAACGCTGCGCGTCTACCAATTCCGCCACGACCGCACTGCCAATGACTTGGTAGGGGGCGTATAGACGCTGGACCGCGCGATGTGAAGAGGCAAAAACACACGTGATTGAATTCACTCGCTTTGGCCATATCTAAACGCAAAAGGAAGCATTCTGGAGCAGCAAATGGCCTCGCCCGATCCCCGCCCCACCGTACAGATTGATGTTGTATCTGATGTGGTCTGTCCTTGGTGTATTGTTGGCTTTCGCCAGCTCGATGCAGCCCTGAAGCAAGAGAATGTGTTGGCCCGGCTGCGCTGGCATCCGTTCGAACTGAACCCTGCCATGGGTTCCGAAGGACAGAACTTGCGGGAGCATATTGCCGAGAAATATGGCTCTACACCTGAGCAGAGCCAGCAAGCGCGCGAGCAGCTGACCGCTTTGGGGGCCGAACTCGGCTTTACTTTCAATTTCACCGATGAAAGCCGGATCGTGAATACCTTCGCCGCGCATCAGTTGCTGGATTGGGCGGAAATGCAGGGGTGTCAGCATCCGTTGAAACTTGCCCTGTTCGAGGCCTATTTCACCAATCAACAGGATGTTTCCAAAACAGAGGTGTTGCTGGACGCGGTCGTGACAGCCGGGCTCGACCCGAATGCGGCACGCGCGGCGCTTGAGTCGGGTGCACATGTCCAGCCAGTGCGTGAGAAACAACAATTCTGGACCAGCCGGGGTATTTCTGGTGTGCCCTCGATGGTATTCGGCGGGAAATACCTGCTGACCGGCGCGCGAGGCTCCGACACCTATGCGCAGGTTCTGCAACGCTGTCTGGCCGAGGCTGCCTGACCCCTTCACCCTACCCCGCGGACGGTTTAAGAGACGGCTATGGAATGGAAGACTACTGACGGCCTCGTTGATTACGAAGATGCCACCGCCTTCATGGAGGCGCGTGCCGCTGCGATTGCAGCGGGAGAGGCGGATGAATGCATCTGGCTGCTCGAGCACCCGCCGCTTTACACAGCCGGGACATCTGCGAAGCGTGAAGATCTGACCGACCCGGATCGTTTTCCGGTCTATGAGAGCAAACGTGGCGGTCAATATACCTATCACGGCCCTGGACAGCGGGTGGTCTATGTCATGCTTGATGTAGGCAATCGCGGACATGACGTGCGCCGCTTTGTGCAGCAGCTTGAGGAATGGGTGATCGCGGCCCTTGCCGAATTCAATGTTACTGGCGAGATACGCGAAGGTCGCGTGGGTGTCTGGGTACAGCGGCAAGACAAACCTCTGACGGTGACGGGACAGCTGGCCGAGGACAAGATCGCTGCCATAGGAATCCGCCTACGGAAGTGGATCAGCTTCCACGGCATTTCGATCAATGTCGAACCAGACCTGTCTCATTTCGCAGGTATCGTACCTTGTGGGATTCAAGAGCACGGGGTTACGTCTTTGGTAGATTTGGGGTTGCCGGTGACGATGGATGACGTCGACGTGGCGCTCAAAAAGACCTTCCATGAAGTGTTCGCGACTGAAGCTGTCTGACATATACGTGATTCCACGTACTGGGAATGATCAGGGTCAAAATCCCGGACAACAATGTCGATTTTCCGGGCATTCTGTTTCGCAAACCATGCGGGTGTTTCCTTTGAATCGCCCCAATTCGCCTTAAATTCAGGGATTCTTCACATCCCCTCCTTACAAACGCCATCTAACCACATAGTATGTAATGGCCGTTCATGAGTGAGTGGTGTGTTAACCGGTGATCGCAGGGCTGCCCAGCGAAATCCGAGAAGTGTTTGGTTACGAGTCTGCCGTTCCGACCCCATATCGGAACGGCAATTCTCGTTTTAGGGGCTTGTTTTCCAGAACATCCGAAACGAGGCAGGCTCGCACGCCACTACCGTTGCTTAGAACTCAATCGCTAAGGGTAGCGGTTAGCTCAGGCCAATGCAGCACGGATCTTATCGGCATGTTCAGCGATCAGGTCGAAATCACCCATCTTGCCCGGCGGACGCATCGACACACCTTCGTGTCGCGGCAAAACATGGACATGCAGATGAAACACTTCCTGCCCGCCCGCGGCCTCGTTGAACTGCTGAATGGTAACACCATCCGCATCAAAGGCGTCTTTCACGGCATGCGCCATTTTCTGCACCGTTGTCATCACCGCCATCAGTTGCTCGGGTGTAGCGTCAAGCATGTTACGGCACGCGGTTTTGGGGATGACCAGCAGGTGCCCATCCGCTCGAGGCATGATATCCATCAGAGCCACCGTTTGATCATCTTCGTAGACGCGGTTCGACGGGATTTCCCCGCGCAGGATCTTGGCAAAGACGTTTTCGGGATCATATGCGGTCATCTCGGGCCTCCGATATTGCACTTCTGTGCTGTTCTGAGCCGCTGTCCGATGCGGGTCAAGCAGGTTTCCCCGATCACCACTTGAAATGACGGGCGGAATTCCCAAATCCTTCGCATCTGAGGCCGGATCGTCGCGCAGCACAGCCTGCCCGCGACAATTAATCTTGATCCAGATCAAACTCGACCATTGAAGGTCGCCCCTTCGCATTCTAAAACCAGCAGGAATCCCGCGCGTTGGAGAGGTCCGACTGCGCGGTGTAGTTGCAACAGGAGGCACCTAATGGCAGACGCAGCCATTCATGGTCACGACCATGAAGACCAGCGCAGCTTTTTCACGCGCTGGTTCATGTCGACCAACCACAAGGATATCGGGATTCTCTACCTGATTTTCTCGGCGATTGCCGGGTTCATCTCGGTGGCGATGACCGTCTATATGCGGCTCGAACTGATGCACCCCGGTGTGCAGTACATGTGCCTTGAAGGCTTCATGGCCGATCCTTGTACACCCAATGGACACCTGTGGAACGTGATGATCACCTATCACGGTGTTCTGATGATGTTCTTCGTGGTCATTCCCGCCCTGTTCGGCGGATTTGGCAACTATTTCATGCCGTTGCAGATCGGCGCGCCTGATATGGCGTTCCCGCGGATGAACAACCTGTCCTTCTGGCTGTATGTCGCTGGTACCTCGCTGGGCGTGGCCTCTCTGCTGAGCCCCGGTGGTAACGACCAGCTTGGTTCGGGCGTCGGATGGGTCCTCTACCCACCGCTGTCGACGACCGAGGGCGGCATGTCCATGGACCTTGCGATCTTCGCCGTACACGTATCGGGCGCCTCCTCGATCCTCGGCGCGATCAACATGATCACCACCTTCCTGAACATGCGTGCGCCGGGCATGACCCTGTTCAAGGTGCCGCTGTTCAGCTGGTCGATCTTCGTCACCTCGTGGCTGATTCTGCTGTCACTGCCGGTTCTGGCGGGCGCTATCACCATGCTGCTGATGGACCGCAACTTCGGTTTCACCTTCTTTGATCCGGCCGGCGGTGGCGATCCGATCCTGTATCAGCACATCCTGTGGTTCTTCGGACACCCGGAAGTGTATATCGTGATCCTGCCCGGGTTCGGCATCATCAGCCACGTGATCGCGACCTTCTCGCGCAAGCCGATCTTCGGTTACCTGCCGATGGTCTGGGCGATTATCGCAATCGGTGTTCTGGGCTTCGTCGTTTGGGCGCACCACATGTACACCGTCGGCATGTCGCTGCGTCAGCAGGCCTACTTCATGCTGGCCACGATGGTCATCGCGGTTCCAACAGGGGTTAAGGTCTTCTCGTGGATCGCGACCATGTGGGGCGGTTCCATCGAGTTCAAGACGCCGATGCTGTTCGCCTTCGGTTTCCTGTTCCTGTTCACCGTTGGCGGTGTGACCGGCGTTGTGCTGTCGCAGGCTGGTGTGGACCGTGCCTACCACGACACATACTACGTCGTCGCGCACTTCCACTATGTGATGAGCTTGGGTGCGGTCTTTGCGATCTTTGCCGGTGTGTACTTCTACTTCGGCAAGATGACTGGCCGTCAGTACTCGGAGTTCTGGGGCAAAGTTCACTTCTGGCTGTTCTTCATCGGCGCCAACTTGACCTTCTTCCCTCAGCACTTCCTGGGCCGTCAGGGCATGCCGCGCCGTTATATCGACTATCCCGAAGCGTTCGCGCAGTGGAACTTTGTTTCATCGATTGGTGCCTTCGTGTCTTTCGCCTCGTTCCTGCTGTTCTTCGGCATCGTGTTCTACGCCCTGTTCCGTGGCGCACGTGTGACTCAGAACAACTATTGGAATGAATACGCGGATACGCTGGAATGGACCCTGCCCTCGCCGCCGCCCGAACACACGTTCGAGCAGCTGCCAAAGCAGGAAGACTGGGACAAAGGCCACGCGCACTGATCCCGATCTGAATGACAGGAAAACCCCGCCCTTTGAGGCGGGGTTTTTCGTTCAGGCCCGGCTCTGATTGGCTGAGCAGTCGCCAGAACAGCAAAAATAGGCTATTCTGGTTCGGGCGTTATATCCGGCCAACCGGAGGATTCATGATGCCCGAGATCGACTTCTGGTATTCTATCGGCAGCACCTACAGCTTCCTGACGATCAAACGTCTGGACGATTGGTGCACTGACCATGATGCCACGGTGAACTGGCGCCCGTTCAACGTGCGCACCATCATGTCCGAACAACAGAACATCCCCTTCGCCGGTAAACCAATCAAGACCGCCTATATGTGGCGCGATATCGAACGTCGTGCGGCCAAGTACCATATCCACGCCAACCTGCCTGCACCCTACCCGATCTCGGATCTTGCGCTGACCAATCAGGTCGCCCTGCTAGGGATGGTCGAGGGCTGGGGCGTGACCTACACCCAAGCGCTCTATGGTATCTGGTTCGAAGAGGGCATCGAGGCGGGATCTGAGTCTGCCATCACCGAAGCTCTGCACCGCGCCCAGCAAGACCCGCGACTAACCCTCGCGCGGGCACGCAGCCCGGACATTGTCTCAGCACTGGAGACCGAGACCAAAACCGCGATCCGGCTGGGAGTCTTCGGCGCGCCCAGCTTCGTCGTGCGCGATGAGGTGTTCTGGGGAGATGACCGACTGGATGACGCGTTGTCATGGGCACGTGTTGGACACGTGATCTGACAGTTTAGGCTTCGACTTTGTTATAGGCTGCGCTAGGTTCCGGCCATGCCCTATCGATGGACAGAAAATTCGGACACCGAACATGAGTTACGCCTTTGGCCGCATAACTCTCTTCCTCCGCGTGGCGCCATGATTGTCATCCTATCGGTGTTCCTGTTCGGGTTGATCCCGCTTCTGGCGATGTTAGGCTCGGTCGTCCTGTGGGGGCTGCTGCCTTTCCTGCTGTTGACGGTGTTGGGCCTCTGGCTGGCGATCCATACAAACTATCACGCGCGCAGCGTGTTCGAGGTGTTGACGCTAGACAAGACGCAAGCGCGCCTTGTGCACCACCACCCGCGCAAGGGTGATCAGGAATGGATCTGCAACCGCTATTGGGCCCGCCCCGAGATGCACGCAAGCGGCGGGCCGGTGCCCCATTACGTGACACTGATTGGTGATGGGCGCGAAGTTGAGATCGGTGCGTTCTTGTCCGAGGACGAACGGATCGCGCTCTACGATGATCTGAACCGGAAACTAAGTGATCCGGCGTGATTAACCGCCATTCGACGCGGCACACAGGTGGTCTTTGACCATCGGTCCGACCTTGCCGAAATCCATCTGACCGGTATAGCGCGTTTTCAACTCGCCCATCACCTTGCCCATATCGCGGATTGAACCCGCACCCGTCGCAGTGATGGCGGTCTGAATGGCCTTGCTGACCTCATCGTCATCCAGCTGTTTGGGCAGGAATTCCTCAATCACCTCAACTTCGCGCAATTCGCGCTCAGCCAGATCCAGGCGGCCACCCTCCTCGTAAGCACGTGCGCTTTCCTTGCGCTGCTTGGTCATTTTCCCAAGAATTTCAAGTACCTCGGCATCGCCGCAGCCCTTGGCCTCTTCATTATCAGACGCGCGCGAAGCGATGTCACGATCCTTAATCGCGGCATTGATCAGGCGCAGCGTCGACAGACGCTCGGCGGCTTTGTCTTTCATAGCTTGCTTCAGGGCGGCATTCACCCGTGATCGCATATCCATATGATCTGTCCATCCCCATGGAAAAGGAACCCCGACCATATCGAAACAAAAAGGCAGGCACAATGGGCGATGGATATGGTTAAGTTATTGATTTTCAACAATAGCCCAAAATTTGAACAGGCTTGACCCGGCGCTCTATCCCCCTTAGGTATGCGCCCGTTTACCTTGCAGGAGAGTCGCGCCATGGCACAGAACGCCCCGTCCAAGCCCACCGCATGTCTGGCATTGGCCGATGGAACGCTGTTCTACGGAGTTGGCTTTGGCGCAATCGGCCAAACCGAGGCTGAGCTGTGCTTCAACACCGCCATGACCGGCTATCAGGAGATCATGACCGATCCCTCATATGCGGGCCAGATCGTGACCTTTACGTTCCCGCATATCGGCAATGTCGGCGTGAATCCCGAAGATGATGAGACCGGCGATCCGGTGGCTGCTGGAATGGTCGTCAAATGGGACCCAACCGAGCCGTCGAACTGGCGCTCAGCCGAAGAACTGAAAGCCTGGCTAGCCCGCCGTGGTCGCATCGCTATTGGTGGCGTCGATACCCGCCGCCTGACCCGCGCCATCCGTCAACAGGGCGCGCCACATGTGGCGCTGGCACATGACCCGGAGGGAAACTTCGATATCGAAGCCCTGATCGCCGCAGCGCGTGGTTTTGCAGGTCTCGAAGGAATGGATCTGGCCAAGGAAGTCACCTGCGCCCAAAGCTATCGCTGGGATGAGATGCGTTGGGCGTGGCCCGATGGCTATCAGCGACAGGAAGCTCCGGTGCACAAGGTGGTCGCGATCGACTATGGTGCCAAGCGCAACATCTTGCGTTGCCTAGCCTCGGCTGGCTGCGACGTAACCGTATTGCCCGCGACTGCAACGGCTGCCGAGGTGCTGGCGCACAAGCCCGATGGAGTGTTCCTGTCAAACGGACCTGGCGACCCGGCAGCCACCGGTGAATACGCGGTTCCGATGATCAAGGAAGTGCTGGACACAACCGATCTTCCCGTTTTTGGCATCTGCCTTGGCCATCAGATGTTGGCGCTGGCGCTTGGTGGGCAGACGATCAAGATGAACCACGGGCACCATGGCGCTAACCATCCGGTCAAGGATATGGAAACCGGCAAGGTCGAGATCACTTCAATGAACCACGGCTTCGCGGTCGATGCCGAAACGCTGCCCGATGGCGTAGTCGAGACACATCGCTCGCTGTTTGACGGCTCGAACTGCGGCATCCGCATGACAGGTCGCCCGGTTTATTCGGTACAGCATCACCCCGAAGCCTCGCCGGGCCCGCAAGACAGTTTTTACCTGTTCGAACGCTTTGCCGCAGCCATGGCAGACCAAAAAACACAGGCTTAATGCCGAATTCAACAGCGTTAACCGCACGTTAACCCTGATCAAGCGACCCTGCCCAGCGTGACTTGCGGCAGGGTTTTCTTATGGTCGAATTGAATCTTCAGCGTCAGACACTGGCGCAACCGGTGCCCGGACCACATTCGCGCAAACCACTTGGCACCTGTCTGCTTGATCAAGGCATCATTACGTCCGACCAGCTGTCGCGTGCTTTGCGGATGCAAGCACAGCAGAACGCCCCACTGGGGGAAATACTGGTCGGGGAAGGTTGGGCCACGCGTGCACAGGTTCTCTCAGCGCTATCTGATCAAACTGGCCTGCAGATCGCCGATCTTGAGCAGGTCCCACCTCCTGCAGACATCTGTGCGCTGAAACCGGTCGAGTTCTGGTTGGATCACAATGTGCTGCCCTGGGTGCGCGTTGGGCCAATCCTTTTGATCGCTACAGCGCGCCCCGACGCATTCCCAGCGGTCGAGGAAACTTTGAAGGACGACGGTTATACCATCGTTCCGGTTCTGGCCGGACCTGAGCAGATCGACGCCGCAATCGCCCGTCATTACGCCATGCCGCTGGCACAGGCCGCAGAAACCCGCGTTATGGCCAGACAGAGCTGCCGCAATTGGTCGGCCAAAGCGCGGAGCGGCCCCATCATCGGATTTCTGCTGCTGGCCATCCTCTTCGTCCTCATTCCAATGGCCGGCCTCAGCCTTCTTTTGGGCGTTACCTTGCTGACGCTGGGCCTGTTCCTGATCCTCAGGCTGTCGGGGCTCGCCGCCTATCTGTGGCCCGGAAAGACACCGCCAGAGCCTGACACCGATGATCCTCTCCGCCTGCCCTGCGTCTCAATCCTGGTCCCGCTCTATAAAGAACGAGAGATTGCAGATGTCCTGATCGCGCGGCTAAGCCGCCTCACCTACCCTAAAGCACTGCTGGACGTCATTCTGGTGCTGGAAGAACAGGACGATGTGACCAAAGCAGCTTTGGAACAGATCAACCTACCAAGCTGGATGCGCGCCATCACCGTGCCTCAGCGCGGTGAACTGACCACGAAACCCCGCGCTATGAACTATGCGCTGGATTTCTGTCGCGGCGACATTCTGGGCGTCTGGGATGCGGAGGACGCTCCGGTTCCGGATCAGATCGAAACCGTCGTTCGCCATTTCGCGACAGCTCCTGAAGACGTCGTCTGCCTGCAAGGCGTGCTGGACTATTACAACCCGCGTACCAACTGGCGGTCGCGCTGCTTCACAATTGAATACAGCGGCTGGTTCCGCGTGATCCTGAAGGGCATCGCCCGTTTGGGCCTGGTCGTTCCTCTGGGTGGCACAACTTTCTTCTTCCGCCGCGACAAGCTGCTGGAACTGGGCGGTTGGGATGCCCACAATGTCACCGAAGATGCCGATCTGGGCGTCCGCCTCAGCCGCGCTGGATACCGGACCGAGATTGTGGATACCGCCACTTATGAAGAGGCCAACTTTCGCGCCTGGCCTTGGGTTAAGCAACGCTCACGCTGGCTAAAAGGATTCATGGTCACCTACCTGGTACACATGCGCGAACCACGAAAACTACTGCATGATCTTGGGGTTCTGCGGTTTATGGGCCTGCAGGCGTTTTTTCTGGGAACACTGGGTCAGTTTCTTCTGGCCCCGGTTCTGTGGGTGTTTTGGCTGATCTTCCTTGACCTGCCCAACCCGTTCCAACCGATCATGACGCCGGGCTTCCTGACCGCCTGCGTCTATGTTTTCCTTGTTGCCGAGGCCGCCAACCTTCTGGTCGGAATGCTGGGCGTCATAGCAGGAAACCGGAGGTTCCTGCTGCCATGGGTGCCAACAATGGCGCTCTACTACCCGCTGGGCGTTCTGGCCGCTTACAAAGGTCTGTGGGAACTGGCGGTTAACCCGTTCTTTTGGGACAAGACCCAGCACGGTCACGCAATCGAGGAATGCGAAACCGCTATTTCTCGCGCCGGATCGCATCCTGCTTCAGCCGGGTCATGAACGCGACCGAGATATGGTCCTGCAGCGCCTTGGCTGCCGCCTCCTCATCCCGCGCGGCAATGGCCTGAACGATGCCTTCATGCTCGCTCTGCGCAATCTCGCCACGCCCTTCCGCTGCCAGCGATGTTGTCGCCATCAGCGCCATGGTTCGGTGAACAAGATCAAGCTGCTGCACCAGATAGCGGTTGTGTGAGGCGAGGTGGATCTGCTCATGAAAGCGACGATTGGCCCGCGACAGCGCCGAAGGATCCCCGATCAATTCATTGTCGGCAATCACCATCTCCTGCAACACGCGGATCTCCTCTTCGGTAGCGTGTTTGGCCGCCAGCCTCGCAGCCAGACCTTCCAGTTCACGCCGCACGATATAGAGTTCGGCCATCTGGTTGTGATTGAGCGACGCCACAATAAGTGACCGTCCGTCCCGTTCTAGCAGGGATTGTGTTTCCAGCCGCTGCAGGGCTTCCCGGATCGGGGTGCGTGAGACGCCGAAACGCTCGGCCAGCTCGCTTTCCACCAGACGGTCGCCGGGCTTGTAGATGCCCACATCGATCGCTTCGAGAATAAGGCTGTAGGCGTCCGTGTTGGACTGTTTGGATTGGGGCATCGGCTGTAGTGTCTCCTCGTTCGGACCTGTCTATCCGCCACACGCCCTGGCAATCAAGAGCGGCATTGAAAACCTCAGCCTACCGCCCTAAACCCAAAGCATGGTCAAACCTGCTTTTGCTCACGTCACCCAATGGGTGTTCGACCTCGACAATACGCTCTATCCGCCACATATGCGCCTGTTCGATCAGATCGAGGTGCTGATGACGGATTACGTGGTGCAAGCCATCGGTGTCGACCGGCCCGAAGCCGACCGGCTCCGCTCTCACTATTGGCGGGAATATGGTACCACGCTCGCTGGTCTGATGGCCGAGCATGATCTGGACCCCGATCCCTATCTGCACGCGGTCCATCAGGTGGATATGAGCCATATGGAGGCCGACATCGCGCTGGCGGACCACATCCGCGCCCTGCCCGGGCGGCGCATTGTCTACACAAATGGCAGCGCGCCTTATGCCGAACGGGTACTGACCGCGCGCGGTTTGGATGGGCTGTTCGATGCAATCTACGGCATTGAACATGCAGGCTATCGTCCCAAACCGCAAAAGGCCGCGTTCGAGGCGATCTTTGCACAGGATGGTATCGACGCCGCAAAAGCCGCAATGTTCGAAGATGATCCACGCAATCTGGCTGCCCCGCATGAAATGGGAATGCGCACTGTTCATGTTGCACCCGACCCGCATGAAGCCGACCACATTCACCATCACACAGATGATCTGACCGGGTTTCTGGGCCGCCTGCGATAGGCTGTCACACTGCGACGATCTGTGCGTTTCGCAGTCGCAGCATAGCGCCCATATGCACCTCAGCGACGAACAGAATCGGAGACCCCAATGACCGCGCTTGAGATGCCGCAGCGTCTGCCCCTGTGGCAGCGCCTTTTGTTTGCAGTTCCCCTGTTTGGCTGGATGGCCCGCGACGCGGTCAACGCCGAGGCTGAAGACCTGTACTACACCGCCGCAGCCCTCATTAGCATGTGGGGCTGTTCTATCCTGCTGTTTGGCCTGCCCGGCCTTTACATCCCGGCCCTGATGATGGTTCCGATGATGTTCCTTGTTCTTCTGCTGATCTCTCGGGGTTAGGAAGATACGAGACAGGATGTCACTTGGCACCTGCCGGTCAACGGCACTAGTGTCTGCGGCAACGGAGACTTGCCCCCATGACAAACCAATGACCGACAGCTGTGACATCCTGATTTCCGGTGGTGGAATTGCCGGATTGACTGCCGCCGCCGCCTTCGGCGCAGCCGGGTTCGATGTAATCTGCGTCGACCCAACCCCCCCGATCACTGAGCGGGACGTAGACGGTTCAGACTTACGGACCACGGCATTCCTGCAGCCCGCCCGTGGGTTGCTGGAGCAATGCGGACTTTGGGCCAAACTGGATGCCCATGCCGCCCCGTTGCAGGTCATGCGCATCGTGGATGCGGGCGGCGATGTGCCCAAACCGCGCGTGGTGCGAGATTTCAACGCCGCCGATATCTCGGATCAACCATTCGGATGGAACCTGCCCAACTGGCTGCTGCGGCGCGAAATGGTGGCACGGTTGGGCGAGCTGCCAAATGTCGATTTTCGGCCCGGCACCGGTACCGTTAGCCTGTTTACACGCACCAATGAGGCACGTGTGGACCTGAGCGACGGAACCCGTATCCGCTGCAAACTGGTAATCGCTGCTGATGGGCGCAATTCTCCGATGCGCGAGGCCGCCGGTATCCATGTGCACACCACACGCTATGGCCAGAAAGCGCTGGCTTTTGCGGTTACGCACCCCATCCCGCACGAAAACGTCTCAACCGAAATTCACCGCTCGGGTGGTCCGTTCACGTTGGTCCCCCTACCCGATTGGCAAGGTCAGCCATCGTCGGCGATTGTCTGGATGGAACGCGGGCCGCGCGCCGTCGAACTGCTGAACCTAGAAGCCGAGGCGTTTGAAGCTGCGATGACGGAACGCTCATGCGGATTGTTCGGGCCTCTGAAACTGGCTTCGCGCCGGACGATCTGGCCAATCATCAGCCAATCGGCGGAGCGGCTCTCGGGAGAACGCCTCGCGCTGATGGCCGAGGCCGCGCATGTGGTACCCCCCATCGGCGCGCAAGGGCTGAACATGTCACTAGGCGATCTGCGCAGCCTGCTGGAACTGGCGCAGGCCCGCCCCGAAGATCTGGGCGATGCGCAGATGCTGGAGGCTTATCACAAGGCGCGCCATACCGAAATCGAACTGCGCGTCAAAGGCATCGACCTGCTGAATCGCGCCTCGATGATCGAGGCGCGCCCTCTGCGCGATGCTCGGGCGATGGGTTTAAATGCACTCTATTCCTTGCCGCCCGTGCGCAAGACGCTGATGCAGATGGGCCTCGGCGTGCGCTGAGGCCCTGCGCTTACAGAACCTGATCCAGAACCCGTTTCAGGCGTGCGATCGTGCCATCGACATCATAAAGTTTGTCTAAGCCGAACAAGCCCAATCGGAAGGTGCTGAACCCTTCAGGCTCGTCACATTGCAGCGGTACTCCTGCTGCGATCTGCATGCCCAAAGCGGCAAATTTCTTGCCGTTCTGTACGTCTGGATCGGCGGTATAGCTGACGACCACGCCAGGTGCTCCGAACCCGTCAGCGGCGACAGAGATGACGCCTTTGCCCTTCAGATAAGCCCGTACGCCATCACCCAGCGCCCATTGCGCCGCCCGCAGTTTCTCGAACCCATAATCCCGCGTCTCTGCCATGGTATCCCGGAATGCACGCAGCGAATCCGTGGGCATCGTCGCGTGATAAGCGTGACCGCCATTCTCATAAGCCTGCATGATCTGACGCCATTTCTTCAGATCAATGGCAAAACTGTCCGAGCTGGTCTGCTCCAGCCGCGCCTCGGCCCGTTCGGACAACATGACCAGACCGGCGCAGGGCGTCGCGCTCCAGCCCTTTTGCGGAGCAGAGATCAGGACATCCACGCCAGTCACCTTCATATCGATCCACGCGCAACCCGAAGCGATGCAATCAAGCACCATCAAGGCGCCGACCTCATGGGCCGCGGCAGCCATTGCAGTCACATAGTCATCGGGCAGAATCACTCCGGCCGATGTTTCGACATGCGGGGCAAAGACGATATCCGGCCGATTATCCCGGATTGTTGCCACAACCTCATCAATCGGAGCCGGGGCAAAGGGCGACGGGCTGGCATTGCCGGTTTCGCGTGCTTTCAGAACTGTCGTCTGAGCGGTCAGCGCGCCAGATTCGATAATCTGGCTCCAACGATATGAGAACCACCCGTTCCGAACCACCAATACATTGGCATCGCGCGCAAACTGCCGTGCGACAGCTTCCATACCGTAGGTGCCACCTCCGGGAATGACGGCCACACCGTCAGCATTATAAACCTCACGCAGCATACCCGAGATATCGCGCATCACTTGCTGGAAGCTGGCGGACATATGGTTAAGGGAACGATCCGTGAAGACCACCGAGAATTCTTCGAGGCCATCGGGGTCAACAGTATCCAGCAATGCAGGCATCTGGCATCCTTTTCTTTTGCGCTATCTGTTTCTGCCCTGTCTCGCGCCTTGCGTAAAGCGTCATGCGTCGGGCATCAGTTGACCCAAAGTAATCTACAACCATAAGTTTTACTTTGAAACTTTACGTGCAACAATTAGAGGAAATGACGCCAATTAGAGTCAGCCTCTCTTTACACCCTGACGTGTTTCTGAACAGATACACTCACTTTGAACAAGAACGGATAAGTTAACTCGTGACTGCGCAAAAGCGGATTAGTTTTCAAGTCGTCCGGGACGAAGTTAAACGGCGGATTGAATCCCGCATCTGGCCTCAGGGCTCACTTCTGCCCACAGAAACCCAACTCGCGGAAGAGTTCAATTGTGCCCGTGCCACGGTAAATCGAGCACTCAGGGAACTGGCCGAACAAGGTTTCGTCGAGCGTAAGCGCAAAAGTGGGACCCGGGTCAAGAAAGAGCCGCGCAAGCAGGCCAAGCTGGAAATCTCCCTGGCCCGTCAGGCGGTTGAGAATCAAAACTCAGCCTATCGCTATTCACTGGTCGAGCGAAATGTGGTTTACAGCCCCGGTTGGCTTACCTCGCAACTGAATGTCGAGCCGGATGCGCGCGTGCTGCATGTGATCTGCATGCACTACGCCGATAACCGCCCCTTCCAGCTCGAAGAACGCTGGATCAATATCGAAGCTGTGCCCGATGTCGAGCATGCCGACCTCAACAAAAGCGGCCCGCATGAATGGCTGCTGAACGCTGCACCATTTACCGAGGCCGAGATCGCCTTTTGTGCAATTTCAGCCGACAGCCGCCTGGCGGATTTCATGGGCACCACTACCGGCACCTCGATGATCCAGTTGGAGCGGACGACGTGGAAAGACGGGCAGCCGATGACATTTGCCCGCATGACGCATCATCCAGGCTTTCGCATCCGCACGAAATACTAACCAATCGGTCCCGGCAGACGCTCCTCGCTCAGCAGCACGTTGGCCTCGACCTCGCCGGCCCCTGGTAACGTCATCACCCTCCGCCGCAGTACCCGCTCGAAATCAGCGAGGTCCCGCGCCACAACACGCAGACGGTAATCATAGAGCCCAAGCACGTGCTCAACCGTCTGCACCTCGGGGATGGCGCTGACGGCACGCTCGAAATCTTCAAGGCTGACCTGCCCTTTACGTGCGAGCTTCACCCCCAGAAACACGGTCACGCCAAAGCCCAAAGCCTCGGCATTCAGGCGCAGTCGCCGCCCCTTGATCACGCCCGCCTCTTCCAGCCGCCGTATCCGTCTCCAGGTCGCTGGCTGCGACAGGCCAAGGCGACGCCCCAGCGCACCGGCGCTTTGCGTGGCATCCTGAACCAGCGCGCGCAGGATTTTGCGGTCGATCTCGTCCAATTCGATCATACCGGCAATACCTCATCCCGCTTAACCCGGGCGATATGCATTAATGCCTCGATATCGGCGATATGCGGCAGGGTCAGAATGCGGTCACGATAGACTTGCTGATAATGGCTCATGTCGCGCGCAAGCACCGACAGTCGCACGTCGACACGGCCCAGAAAGGTCTGGATCTCGATCACTTCGGCCACATCGCGCGCCGCTGCGGTGAATTCATCAAACGCCCGCGCCTGCGTTTTGTCCAGAGTGATCCGCAACGAGACCTCGACCGCATAGCCCAAGGCGGCCCAGTCGATCACCGCTTCCTGACCCTCGATCACCCCTGTGGCCTGCATCTTTTCAATCCGCCGCCAGCAGACGCCCGAACTGATGCGGCAGCGCTCAGCCAACTCTGCCGTGGTCAGGCTTGGTTCGGCCTGAAAGTGGCGCAGTATACGTCGATCAACATCGTCAAGCATGATTTTTTCATGTTTCTCTAAATTGAAGAATTATTCTTCACCTTTTTATCAAATACTCAATCCCAACCCTATCGCCAATAGCAAACCCGCAGGATAGAAGCACAGCAATCGAAACTGAAAGGACCGGCGAAATGCGCGTCTATTACGATCGCGATTGCGATATCAACCTGATCAAAGACAAGAAAGTGGCCATCCTGGGCTATGGTAGCCAAGGCCACGCCCACGCGCTGAACCTGCGCGACTCAGGTGCCAAGAACCTGGTTATCGCTCTGCGCGAAGGTTCGCCCTCGGCCAAGAAAGCCGAAGGTGAAGGTCTGCAGGTGATGGGAATCGCCGAAGCGGCAGCCTGGTGCGACGTCATCATGTTCACCATGCCCGACGAATTGCAGGCCGAGACCTACAAGAAATACGTCCACGACAACATCAAGCCGGGTGCGGCCATCGCGTTCGCCCACGGCCTGAACGTGCATTTCGGCCTGATCGAGCCGAAAGAAGGCGTCGACGTCATCATGATGGCCCCCAAAGGCCCCGGCCACACTGTTCGCGGCGAATACACCAAAGGCGGCGGTGTGCCCTGCCTTGTTGCTGTAGACAACGACGCAACCGGAAAAGCGCTGGAAATCGGCCTGTCCTACTGCTCGGCAATTGGTGGCGGCCGCTCGGGCATCATCGAAACCAACTTCCGCGAAGAATGTGAAACCGATCTGTTCGGTGAGCAAGCCGTTCTGTGCGGTGGTCTGGTTGAGCTGATCCGCTGCGGCTTTGAAACTCTGGTCGAAGCAGGCTACGCGCCCGAAATGGCCTACTTCGAATGCCTGCACGAAGTGAAGCTGATCGTTGACCTGATCTACGAAGGCGGTATCGCCAACATGGATTACTCGATCTCGAACACTGCCGAGTACGGCCAATACGTCACCGGCCCGCGTATCCTGAAATACGACGAGACCAAAGCGCGTATGAAAGCCGTTCTGGACGACATCCAGCAGGGTAAATTCGTTCGCGACTTCATGCTGGAAAACGCCGTTGGCCAGCCGACCATCAAAGCGTCGCGCCGTGCCAATGATGAGCACATGATCGAGGAAACCGGCGCCAAACTGCGCGCCATGATGCCCTGGATCTCGGCCGGTAAGATGGTTGACAAAGAAAAGAACTAAGTCTGGCGTCAGCTAGAAACAGGGCGGCCCCGGTGGCCGCCCTTTTTTATTTGGCAACCGCGTTCGCATAGCATTCGCCAAGAACAAAGTCCCAGCCTTTGTCATAATTCGTACGCTTGTATTTCGCCTCAGCCGCCCAGACTTCCCAACCGGAATGGGTCAAAGTCACTTTGGTTTGACCGTCCCCATGTGCATCAAACTGTACCTCTACCCGGGTGGAGAAATCTGCGTTCGTACCGGGATGCCATGTGAAGGCCAGCCGCTTACCCTCTTCGAAAACCAAGACTTCACCCCAGTCCGCACGTGCGCCGTCAAACATAGTCTCATAAATCGCGCCGCCGGCACGAGGTTCGATGACGACCGCAAGGGCCGGATTACCTTGGGAGGCAGATACCGCTTGCCCATCCAGCGGCCACCATTTGGCAATTCTGTTGACGAAGATGTCAAAGGCACGCGCAGCTTCTGCATTAACCACAACGGTTTTCACAATTGGATCTGTCACGAACCTTCCCTCCCTGAATTCACCTCATCTGCAAAACTGCTCATGACATCTGTCCAGTATTTGTCGAGCCACGACCGAAGCGCATCCAGCCCATCCGGGCACACCGCATAGATCCGCCGCGTGCCTTCCGCTCGACACATCACCAGCCCTGCGTCAGACAGCACTTTAAGATGTTGCGAAACAGCGGGGCGGCTCACCGGCAATTCGGCGGCGATGTCCCCCACTGATCTGGGCGTGCACGCAACCGCTTCAAACACTTGCCTACGGGTGGTGTCCCCTAATGCTGATAACGCCTTTTCGTAAGTCATTGCTTACGGTAAGTTATAACTAACGGTATGTCAATTTCATCTCGTGACATGTTCAACATAGAGGGATAAGGGGATGGAATGGTTGAACAACCCTCAAAACGTGATTGGAGCGGCGTCTTCATTCTGGGCCTCATCTGGGGTGCCACATTCATGGTCGTCGCCATGGCGCTTGAGGGGTACGGCCCCATCACGGTCGCCACCTCGCGCACCACGCTGGGCGCGGTGACACTGTTGATTCTGATGCGGATCACGGGCCGCCGCATTCCAACCCTGACAGCTGAACTGATCATGTCGATCACGCTGATCGGTCTGCTGTCAACAGCGATACCCTTCATGCTGCTGAGCTGGGGGCAGCAATTCGTCCCTTCCGCATTTGCCGGGCTATCCATGGCAGCGATCCCGCTGATGGTTTTACCTCTGGCCCATTTCTTCTCGGACGAGCCGCTGAACCTGCGCCGTCTGGTCGGGGTTTGCCTCGGCTTCACCGGCGCTTTGGTGTTGATCGGGCCCGGCCTTGCGCAGTTGGGCCAAGGGGCCGAGCCTCTTGCGCAGCTGGCCTGCATCCTTGCTGCGCTGTGCTATGCCAGTTCGTCGATCATGACGCGTCGCTGCCCCCCAATTGATCCGCTGGTCCTTGCGGCCCTGACGTTGGTTGTAGGGGCCATCGTATTGGTACCTACCATGCTGCTGACCGAAGGACTACCGGCCTGGCAAGGCACCCGCCCGACCCTGGCGCTTATCGTGCTGGGCTTATTGCCCACGGCTTTTGCCACCCTGCTGCGGGTTTCGATCACGCGCAGTGCTGGTTCGGTCTTTCTGACGCTGGTAAACTATCAGGTGCCTGTCTGGTCGATGATCTTCGGCGCCTGGATCTTGTCCGAGGCGCTGCCGCTGCGCTTCTTCGTTGCACTTCTGCTGATCCTGACCGGCATGGCCATCAGCCAATGGTTCAGCCTGCGCAAAATGCTGATCGGGCGCTAACCCGCGACCGCTTCAACCTCGGCCACGATACCGTCAACCACCTGAGTTAGCAGAGCAGCGTCCTCGCATTCGGCCATCACCCGGATCAAAGGTTCCGTGCCCGATTTGCGGATCAGCAGACGACCCTGCCCGTTCAGTCGCGCCTCAGCTTCAGAAATGGCGGTTTTGACATTGGCCGCCTCCAACGGAGCTTGCCCAGCGGTGAACCGTACATTCTTGAGCAATTGCGGAACCGTTTCGAACTGGCGCGACAGCTCTGAAGCTTTCCTTTCGGACAGCACCATCTCGGCCAGGAAATGCAGGCCCGCCATCAAACCGTCTCCGGTGGTGGCATAATCACTCATCACGATATGGCCCGATTGCTCACCCCCCAGGTTAAACCCACCTGAACGCATCCGTTCGACCACATAGCGATCCCCGACCGAAGTACGCTCCAACCGCAGTCCCTGCCCGGCCAGATGCCGTTCCAAACCGAGGTTCGACATCACGGTGGCAACCAGCGCATCGCCTTTCAGCCGCTCCGCTTTTGACCAGGCAGAGGCGAGCAGTGCCATCAGTTGATCGCCATCGGCAACTGCACCGGTTTCGTCAATCACCACAACCCGGTCAGCATCACCATCAAGGCAGATACCCACGTCGGCCCCATGCGCCACAACGGTTTCGGCAGCGGTCTGCGGTTGCGTCGAGCCACATCCCAAATTGATGTTCTTGCCATCCGGCGCGATACCGACAGGGATCACATCGGCGCCAAGCTCCCAAAGCACCTCGGGCGCGGTGCGATGCGCAGCGCCGTTCGCGCAATCGATCACGACTTTCAATCCGTCCAACTTCACGTCTCGGGGCAACGAGGATTTCACGCGCTCGCCATAACGGAAGCGCGCATCATCCACGCGGCGTGCACGACCAATATTCTGCGCCTGAGCCGGCTTCACGCCTTCTTCGATCAGCCGCTCAATCTCAAGTTCGGCCTGATCGGACAACTTGAACCCGTCCGGTCCAAAGAACTTGATCCCGTTATCCTCGGCCGGGTTGTGGCTGGCCGAAATCATAACGCCAAGGTCCGCCCGCATCGAGCGTGTCATCAGACCAACCGCAGGCGTCGGCACCGGTCCCAGCAGCAACACATTCATCCCGGTCGAGGTCAGACCCGCCGTCAACGCGTTTTCCAGCATATAGCCCGACAGTCGTGTGTCCTTACCGATGACAACCCGGTGTACACCCGAAGCGTCACGGCGGAAATATCGGCCCACTGCGGCCCCTATGCGCAAGGCCATATCAGCCGTCATCGGATAGGTGTTGGCGGTCCCCCGCACCCCGTCGGTTCCGAACAGCTTGCGCATAAGTCTTAACTCCTGAAATTCCTTTGTGCCCGGATTACCGGACGGCGGACCAAAGACGCAAGGCTTGAGCAGTTTCAGCCACGTCATGGACACGTATAATCTGCACGCCCTGTGACAATCCCGCCAGAGCAACGGCAATTGACCCCGGTGCACGGGCATCCTTGCGCGGCTCCTTGCCGATCTGGCCGATAATCCCCTTGCGGGACACACCCAACAGGATCGGGCAGCCAAGGCCGTGGAACAGGCTGAGATTGCGCAACAGGATCAGGTTGTGCTCCGTGGTCTTGCCAAATCCAATGCCTGGGTCGACGATGATCAGATCGCGACTTAGGCCAAGGCTCTCAAGATGCGCAATCTGCGCCGCGAGAAAGTCATATACATCCAGCAAAACGTCATCATATTGCGGATCATCCTGCATCGTCGTCGGATCGCCCTGCATGTGCATCACACAGACAGGCGCTCCAATCCGGGCACAAAACGGAGCAAGCTGCGGGTCGAAGGTAAAACCCGACACATCATTGATCAGCCCTGCCCCAGCCGCATGCGCCGCCTCAGCGACGCGGGCCTTACGCGTATCGATCGAAATCAGCGCATCGGTCTCGGCCCGGATTGCTGCGATCAATGGTTCCGTGCGGGCGATCTCTTCCTCGGCGGGTACGAAATCGGCGCCAGGGCGGGTGGATTCTCCGCCGATGTCCAGAATGCTGGCCCCGTGACCGACCATCCCGACAGCGGCTGCGCGGGCCGCGTCGACCGAATTATGCACGCCCCCATCCGAGAAACTGTCGGGCGTTGCATTCAGAATACCCATGATCTGCGGCTGCGCCATATCCAGTCCGGCTATGGCCGCGCGTGGATGGGTGAGATACTCCATGTACGTATCTGGAATATCGCCAATTTCTACAATCTCAGAGGTTTTGCCTCGTTGCAGCTTTTCAGCTTGCGTGAACCACAATTGCTGACCCGCCAGCGGCACAGCGCCCGACGGGCGCAGAGGCCCGTGCTGAACAAGCGGTCGGTAATAGACAGTCACAACCGCGCCTGATCCACGGAAATTGCACGCAGCGGCGTCTTTGGTGCATCTGGCAGTTCACCACCGATCACCATCATCTCGCTGGCCTCAAAGGTCGCGGCAAACCATGCTGCCAGCGCAACCGCATCTGACGGCGCCGCTGAGGGGCCATCCACGGCGTCCAATACAATTTTTGACGGTGCCCAAACACAGATCTGGTCGTTTTTCATCGCCCAATCCAGCTCGGTCCGGGTCGAAACGACCACGCATCGATGGTCGCGGGCAGCCAAAACCCAGGCGTTCTGCTCGATCGCCAACAGGTCGATCCTGCGCTGTGTCATCGCATGCCCGGTCTGCGGGACCGCAAGATCGGATGCGCCGACACAGAGGATCAAAGGGCGTTGCCGGTTCTGCAGCTGGTCGATCCAACCAGCCAGATTGCTCGACGCAATCGCCTCGTTCGACAGAAAGACCAGCCGGGGATGCGGTCGTTCTTCTTCGGCCACATCATGATGTACCGCATCTTTGCCGCGCACGATCTCGACCCCCAGAGCACCGGGCCCGCGATCCAGTTTTTCGATGCGTACGAAAGCTCTTACAGCCTGAGGCTCAAGCAAGATACGTTCAGCCACGCGGTCGGCCAAAGTTTCCAGAAGATTCAGGCGCTCAGCGGCAAGTTCAAACGCAATTGCTTCGGTTACGCGATCATAGGACAGGATACGATCCACATCATCGTCGATCGGATCAGCCAGCGGGCGTACTTCGACCACGATGTTGAAACAGATGCGCTGTGTGGTGCCGCGCTCGGCCTGAAAGGCCCCGATTTCAACTTCCACGATATGATCCCGCAGAGAGATTCGATCCAGCGGACCGCGCGTGGCGGTTGCTTCGGACCGTTCAGACGGATGCGCGAAGGCAAGGCGGATTTCAGAGCTCATCTGATGGACCTTTTCAGACGTGGAGGGCTAATCAGCCCACATTAAGCGATGTGCGGGCATATAACACTGCAGCAAACGCCTTTCCAGCCATCGAATCCGGCGTCAGACGACCCGGTACCAACTCATCATACCCGAGGCGGCATGACCCAGCATGTGGCAATGCAGAAGCCAATTGCCGGGATTATCGGCCAGCAACGCGATCTGCCGGGTCTGTCCCCGCTCGACCAACACTGTGTCACGCCACGGGCCCAGACTGCCATCCGGCAGGATCAGCCTGAAATGGTGGCCGTGCAGATGCATCGCATGCGGAAATGCCGTCTCATTGACAAACTCTATACGGTGGACGTTGCCCAGCTTCGTATCCAGAAACGGATCGGAGGGCCGCTCAGCATAGCCGTTGAGCGCCCAGAACCGTCCCAGTTGCGCTAGTTCCTGGCCCGAAAGTTCAGTATCCCCCAATATAGCGCGATCCAACCAGCGCATCGCGCCACCTTGTATCGCCATGCGATGCAGCGGCGCACCCTCCAGTGCTACCTCAGGTAACGGATTTGCGGGTAACGGCTTCACCCCGGAACGAACGGAACGTGCCGTAGCGCCTGTCACATCGAACCTAACCAACCCAAACGCGCCGTCACGCTCTATACTAACGACACTTGCGGTCTGCCCTGCCTCTGCCGAGACATCGACAATCAGGTCGGCCCGCTGTGCCGGTGCAAGCGGAAAGCTTTCTTCAATGGCGAGAGGTGTCTCAAGCGGCATCCCATCAAGCGCCACGATCCAACCTGTCAAACCGTCGAGCGAAACATCGAAAATCCTGGCATTTGCGGCGTTAATCAACCTCAGACGCAAACGTTCGGCGGATTTCACCGGGTAGGATGGGTCAAACCGTCCGTTAACAGACATAAGATTGCCTAACCGCCCAGCGTGGCTCAGGTCATGGCCATTGTCGAAGTCATCGGTGATCTGACCGGTCTCGGGATCCAACCGCCAATCGTCCAGCATCAGGGTAAGATCCTGATCGACATCCGGAGCGACGGCCTCTTCCACGATCAACGGACCATAGAGCCCGCGCGCCACCTGTTCGACCGAGCGATTATGTGCGTGATACCAAAAGGTTCCCGCATCCGGCACAACGAAATCATAGTTAAAGCGGGCCCCCGTGGGCACCGCATCCTGCGTCAAGCCGGGCACACCGTCCATCGCATTGTCGATCCGGATGCCATGCCAATGCACCGCGGTTGCCTGAGGCAGATCGTTCACCAGCGTACGCTGAACCCGTTTGCCTTGACCGATCCGAATTTCGGCCCCCGGAACGCCCGCACCATAACTCCATACCGACGTCTGCGGATAACCGTCGGGCGCAATCTGTTGCGTAGATTGTTGGGCGATCAATTCGATATCTGACGCCAATGCTGCACGCGGCAACATCGACATTGCCAGAGCCGATTGCATGAACTGTCTGCGCGTAGTGATCATCGCGAGCCTCCCGGCTCGCAACATAGAGGCAAAATCGGACTGCGCCAGCACCCTTCCAGCGCTGGTGCGTCAATCAGTTGCTCGCTGTCCGATAATTGTGGCGATAGAAAATATGCACACCGATCCGCGCGGTTTCCTTGTAAACCCGCGACCATGACGGGCGAACCGCCTTGGTATGGTAATGCGTCGCCCCGGCGGTCATCTCTTCTGCCACACCGTCAATCGCGGCACGCGCCACCTTGGATACACGCTCATACGCCCGCTTTTCGTGGATGACTTCTTTTTGACCATCGCAAGTGTAGGTGAACTGGCACTGATAGCGTTTGCCGGTGCCCTGCTTAATCACACCACACAGCGAATCCGGGAAGCGGGCGCTGTCGACACGGTTCAGGATCACTTCGGCAACTGCGAACTGGCCGCGCACGCTTTCGCCGCGCGCTTCGAAATACAGCGCCTCAGCCAGACAACGGAAACCCTCGTCCCCGGTCGCTTTGGGCTGCTGATCCAGCCAATCCTTGGTGTAAGAAATCTCGATCTTTTCCGGCGTCTGACGCGGCTTGAACAGCTTCAGATAGTCACGGAAATTCTGTGCTGGCAACTCGTTACGGGCAACCAACTCAACAGATTTACCTTCGTTCTGCCTTTCGGCAAACGACAAACTTGGCAGCAAGGCTGCAGCCCCCACGGCAACAGCCAATATGTAGCGTCTCATCAGATAACCTCGCACAGGCACTTCCGCGCCAAACCCTCCCCCGGCGGGCGCGACGAGGCTGATACCCTACTTGAGGGCAGACGTCCAGTTTTCTGAAAAAGCCAAGAGAAAAACCGCTCACGCCGCCGATTTTTGTCGACAGCGGAACGTTTCCTGAGCCACTATTTCTAGGTAGGAGACAGTTAGTCAACCCCCAAGTTTGGACGAAATTGCCAGTTGAGCGGCTGACAGCCGAGCGACGGGAACCCGGAACGGAGAACAGGACACATAGTCGAACCCGAGCGCCCGGCAGATAGCGATTGATTCGGGGTTGCCACCATGTTCGCCACAGACAGAAAGTGTAACGTCTGGTTGAGCTTGACGCCCGCGCTCCGCCCCTAGCTTGAGTAACTCACCCACCCCGTCTGCATCCAGAACGTGAAACGGATCTTCGCCAAACACGCCTAGGCGGACATATGCCGACATGAACCGACCAGCGTCATCCCGGGACAAACCATAGGTCATTTGGGTCAGGTCATTGGTCCCGAAACTCAGGAAAGATGTATTCGGCGCGATTTCATCCGCTCGCAGACAGGCACGTGGCGTTTCCACCATGACACCCAGCCTATAGTCGAGCTCTTGTCCACGCTCCGAGGCCACCTCGGCAGCCACCGCATCGATGCGCGCTTTCACCAGTTCAACCTCGCGCTTGGCCGAGACCAATGGGATCATCACCTCGGGAACCACGGGCGCCCCCTCTTTACTGGCCTCAAGCGTCGCTTCGAATATAGCGCGCGCTTGCATGTCATAGATCTCGGGCACGGTCACCCCCAGACGCACGCCGCGCAAACCCAGCATAGGATTGTATTCGCGCATCGCCTCGACCCTGCGTTCGACATCCGAAACCGGAAGATCAAGCGCCTCGGCCAGTTCTCTCTGACCCGTGCGCGTGGTGGGTAGAAACTCGTGCAAAGGCGGGTCGAATAGCCGGATGCACACCGGCTGCCCCTCCATGATTCTGAACAGCTGCACGAAATCCTGCCGCTGCATCGGCAGCAGACGTTCCAGCACCGCAGATCGTCCCGAAGGCGTCTGGGCAAAGATCATTTCACGCATCACGGTCAGGCGGCCCGGATCAAAGAACATGTGCTCGGTCCTGCACAGGCCAATGCCCTGCGCCTGAAAGTTACGCGCTGTTTGCGCGTCGGCAGGCGTATCCGCATTGGCGCGAATTTCGATGTCACGCTCGGCGTCCGCCCAACCCATCAGCGTTTGAAAGCAATCGTCCAGTGCCGCCTCAAGCATCTCGGGTTGTCCGGCCAGAACTTGACCTGAGGTGCCATCGATGGTCAGGACATCGCCAGTTTTGAACACGCGCCCGTCCGGCGCAGTCAGCATCTTTTTCTTGGTCTGGAACCGCATCTCGGACGCGCCTACGATACAGGGCAGACCCAGCCCCCGGCCAATCACGGCAGCGTGGCTGGTGATCCCGCCCTTTTCGGTCAGCACCGCCACGGCTGCATGCATCCCCCGCACATCCTCGGGCGAAGTTTCACGACGCACCAGAACACAAGGCTCGCCACGCGCGGCGCTGGCCTGTGCCTCTGCAGCCGTGAAAACGATGCGGCCAGTCGCGGCACCGGGGCTGGCGGCAATACCGGTGGTCAGCACGTCACGCGCTGCCTCGGGGTGGACCTGACGGTGTAGCAATTCATTCAGCGAATGCGGGTCGATCCGCATCACCGCCTCTTGCGGCGGGATAATACCGTCTTCGGCCAGACGGACGGCAATCCGCATTGCCGCGCGCGAGCCACGCTGAACCCGGACCCCATCCAGAATATGCACGTCGCCATTCTGCACGACGAACTCAACCTGCATCTCTTCACGCAGTTTTTCACGCATTAGCGCCGCGTGGGTCTTGAGATCGGCAAAAGCCTCGGGCGCGACGTCTTCCAGCGATTGTCCGCGCTCATCCCTTTCCAGATACAACGCCGAGACGCCTTCGCCCAACGCATCGCGCCCCTGGCTCTGGCTCAGATAACGACCGGTGATCTGCGGCATGCCCGTCGTCGGGTCGATCAACTGCAACACGCCCGAGCCGCACTCGCCCTGCCCGACACCCGGGATCATCTCTTGAACGACCAGCCCCAGCCCGGCATCCGCTGGCGCGCCCTTGGCCTGCCGTAGCAAACGGGCCGAAGTTCCGTCCCACGCCCGCGCCATCGACCGCAGCACGCCGATCAGTTGCTCGCCCCGGTCCTGCGGGAACGCTTCGTCGGTTTCATCTTCGTAGGCGCGCAAAGACAAGCTCAACCCTTCACGTCCATCCGCCTCGATGTCATCAAATACATCCGGGTCCAGCCGGGCCACGTGGATCGCATAGCTCTGCACAAACCGCAAATAGAGTGCAGCCGCCGCATCCCGTCCCATACCCGCCGACAAGTCCAGATAGCGGGCATCGTTCATGCCGATATTCAGGACCGCGCCCGGACCGCCCCAATCGGGGTCTTCGGAACTGGGGCGCACACACAACAGCGCTTCGGCGTCGAACTGTTCCATGATGGCCGCGATGTCAGGTACATGCCCTTCGGCAATTCGCTGCACCGCGTCAAAAGAGAGCGCTACGGTGCGCGGCACCGGCATCTTAAGCCGAACCAGGCGTTGCAAGCATTTCGCCCGCCCGCCATGGGTATTGGCGGCAACGGGCGCTTTCGAGGTAATAAGCGTGGTCTGCGGATTATTCTGCACTGCGGCACCTTTTGGTTTCACCGCAGCATAAGCCCCTGCGCCCTTGGCGCAAGGGCGTTATCCCTCGATCAGGGTCAGATCGGCAACGCTGGAGCAGACCTTGCGGATCTGGCTCAGCAGGTTCAGACGGTTGCGGCGCAGGATGTCATTGTCGGTGTTGACCTGCACATCCTCAAAGAAAGCATCCACGGGTGCCCGCAGCACAGCCATCGCCGCCATAGCGGTCGGGAAATCCTCGGCCTTCAGAGCGGGATCGATTTTGGCCTCTGCCGTATCAAGCGCGGCGAACAGCGCCTTCTCGCTGTCAGTCTCGGCAAATTTCACATCCGCACCATAGGAGTATTCCACCCCATCCTTCTCTTCCGCCTGAGACAGGATGTTATTGGCCCGCCTGAACCCCTGCACGAGGTTCTCTCCATCCTCGGTCGCAATCACCGCGTTCAGCGCACGGGCGCGTTTGACCAGCAGGTTGAGGTCGTCATTGCCGTCCATCGCGATGCAGGCGTCGATGATATCGGGACGGATGCCCTCTTCACGCAGGAAGACCTTGAGGCGGTCGTGGAAGAAAGACAACAAGTCCGACGGGGCCGCAGCAACGATTGCGTTCGCAGCCTCGACCTGATGCGCCAGATCATGCACGCGCTTGGCGGCGGCCTCTGCCTCGTCGTCAGACGCCTGCGTTTGGCGCGCTTTGGCCTCTAGCAGAGCTGCCTGCCATTCCGGCAGTTTCAACAGATTACCTAGTGCAACTGCAAAAGTCTGGTCCAGCGGCAGGCGCAGATCGTTGGTCAGGATCAGGCGGATTACCCCAAGCGCAGCACGGCGCAGGGCAAACGGGTCTTTCGACCCGGTGGGTTTCTCGTCAATCGCCCAGAACCCGGTCAGCGTGTCCAGCTTATCGGCCAGTGCCACTGTCACCGACAGCGGCGCAGTCGGCACGTCATCAGACGGTCCCAACGGCGAATAGTGTTCCTGTGCTACGGAGGCCAATTCGGGGCGCATACCCGCAGCCGCGATATAATAGCGGCCCATCAAGCCCTGCAGTTCTGGGAATTCATAGACCATCTGCGAGCTCAAGTCGGCCTTGGCCAGATGCGCTGCATCTTTGGCCTGACGCGCATCAACACCCATGACGTCGGCCAATTCACCGGCCAAGGCAGCGATACGCTCAATCCGCTCGGCCTGCGTACCCAGCTTGTTGTGGAAGGTCACGTTCTGCAGATCGTTGCTCCAGACGGTCATGTCCAACTTGGCGATGCGCAGGTCATTCTCCCAGAAGAACTTGGCATCCGCCAAACGCGCCGACAGCACCTTTTGGTTCCCCGCCAGAATGGTCGCGCCATTATCGGCGGTCTCACGGTTGGCAACCGTTATGAAGCGCTCGATCCGCCCCGTCTTGGGATTCTTCACGGAAAAGAACTTCTGATGCTCTTTCATCGAGGTCTGCAGCACCTCGGGCGGCAGCTCCAGAAACTCCTCGTCGATCTGCCCCATCAGCACGACAGGCCATTCAACCAGACCGGCCACTTCGGCCAGAAGACCCTTGTCATCAACAACTTCCAGACCCACGGCGAAAGCCATGTTCTGGGCATCGTTCCAGATATGCTCGGCGCGCTCCTCGGGCGAAAGCACCACAAAGGCGCGTTTCAGCTTGGCCGCATAGTCCTCGAACGAAAAAACGGAAAACCGGTTCGGGGCCATGAAGCGATGGCCTTCGGTGGTATCACCAGAGGTGATCCCTTCGATCTCAAGCGGTACAACCTGCGCGCCCGCTTCATCGCTGAGGACACACAGGATCGAGTGCAGCGGTCGCACCCAGCGCATCGAACCCGCGCCCCAGCGCATCGATTTTGGCCAGGGGAAGTTGCGGATCGTCGTTTCCAGCACTTCAGCCACAATCTCAGCCGCCGGACGACCGGCTTTCTCGATGTTCGCGAAATAGACCGCACCTTTGGGCGTATCACGCTCTTCGAGTTGGTCGCGGGTCAGTCCCGCCCCCCGCAGGAACCCTTCGATGGCTTTGTCGGGCGCTCCGACCTTAGGGCCCTTACGCTCTTCCCGGATGGTGGGGCTTTCGGCCAACACCCCCTCAACCGCCAGTGTCAGGCGGCGCGGCGTGGTCAAGGCCGCAGCCGAGGCATAGGTCAGTCCACCCTCGACCAAGCCGTCCGTGATCCGCTTTTTCAGGTCTTCACCAGCACGGGTTTGCATCCGCGCGGGGATCTCTTCGGAAAACAATTCGATCAGCAGGTCGGGCATAGTCGGTCCTTAGAAACTCACAATCGTCTGGATGACGATTGCATTGGCGATATCCACGAAGAAGGCGGATACAAGGGGCAGCACGATAAAGGCAATAGGCGATGGGCCATATCGCTTGGTTACAGCCGTCATATTTGCAATCGCGGTGGGGGTTGCGCCCAAAGCGAAGCCGCCAAAACCGGCGGCTAGTACGGCGGCGCGATAATTCGAGCCCATCAGCGGGAATAGGACCCAGATCACGAACACCACTGCAAAGAGCGTCTGGGCGGTCATGATCACCGCAATCGCAAGGCCAAGCTCAGCTATAGTCCACAGTTGCAGGCTCATCAGGGACATCGCCAGGAACGCCCCCAATGCGAATTCCGAGATCAGCGCCAGCGATGGCGTCCGCGCCACGGGTGGGGCGTTGGGCGCAAGCAGCGCGCGCAGATTGGCAATGATAATCCCCATGATCAGGCAGGGCACGAACAAAGGCAGTTTCAGCCCCGCAGCGCTGATGGCTTCACTCAGGATCACGCCTGAAATGATGGCAAGGTTGAGATATAACAGTACCCGCATAACCGTCTGATGGTCGATTGCGGATTTCTGGTCGACCTCATTGGGCAAACCAACTGTGTGCTCTTCCTCAGGGCGACTGGGGTTGAGTTTGCGCCCTTCGACCAACAGCCGCGCAATTGGACCCCCGACCAGAGCGGCTAATACAAGGCCCAAAGTGGCAACGGCAACACCCAACTCGGTCGCGCCTTGGAGCCCGGTGGCTTGTGCGACCTCTGGCGCCCAGGCGATCGCGGTGCCATGGCCGCCGATCAATGCCGCCGAGCCAAACAAAACGCCCGCCTGCGCCGGATAGCCGAACAGAACCGCCCCGGCCGCCCCGATCACGTTCTGTGCAACGATAGTCAGTAGCGTCAAAATCAGAAGCAAGAGCAATGGCTTGCCGCCTGCGATTAAATCCGAAAGCCGTGCATTCAATCCGATACCGGCGAAGAACAACACCAACAGGAAATCCCGTGTGGTCAGGCCAAAGGACAGCTCAACGCCAAATAACAGATACAGAGTCAGTACCACGAGCGAGGCCAACAGACCCCCGGTCACCGGCTCGGGGATGTTGAAGCTGCGGAGCGTTGCGATGCGAGCATTGATCTCAGCCCCAAGCAAGTAGACCGCGAAACCCAGCGTCGCGGTCAAGAAATCCGGGATCTCAACGACCAACTCCACGTTTCACTCCTGCGGTCTGGGCGGGCAGTCTTCACCCACCACGGTGCCGTCATAGGCTTTCTCACCGCAATTGTTCAGCGCGTGCCAGACATAGCCCTTGCCGTCCCGCGAGATAGCAACGATGCGGTCGACCCCGTAATGGATGTTCTTCGCGCCCAAGAAAGCCTGCGCCTGCCCCGATTTCAGCGCATCGGCCAAAGCGACTGCATCGTAACATTCAAACCATCCCGGCGCGGTCAAAGGTTCGGCGTCTTCTACGGCAACAAACCCGACCAGTTGATCGGGCGTCAGATCGGTTTCGAAACAGGCCCGATACCGGATCGGAGAGCTGTCGGCATCTATCGCCTGAAACGCACTGTAGCTGATCGGTTCCGGCACCTCGGATCCTGCGACCATCAGAGTAACATCCTGGCCTGGCTTCGGCGTGACATCATAATAGAAGCCGTAAACCTGCAGGTAATACATGCTCCCACCCGCCAGAGCGGCCGAAAACAGAAGGATCAGCGCCAGAAGCTTCCCGGTCATCGTTTATGCGGCCTCTTTCATATTCTGGGGAAATAGGTCAGGTTTCAAACCATTACAGGCAGATGTAAGGCGACAGAGATGGAAACCACCCTTGCCGTTGGATTCTTCGGTGCATTGTTCGCGATCATGAACCCGATCACGAATTTGCCAGTTTTTCTGAGCGTCACACAAGATCTGCCTGCTGCCGATCAGCGCAAGGTGGCGCTGAAAACGGCGCTGTACTGCCTGATACTGGGGGGCGCCTTTGCCTCGGCCGGAAGTCAGGCCCTCGGCCTTTTTGGCATCAGCGTCGACCATTTGCGGGTTGCGGGTGGCCTGGTTGTTCTGATGATCGGCCTGAACATGCTGAACGGCAACGAAAGCAGCTCGCATCACGGCACCGACGGAGAGAAGCAATCCTATCCCGCGCCCGAGACGGTCGCGTTCTACCCGCTGGCCTTTCCCATTCTGGTTGGCCCCGGCACGATCACCACACTGATCCTGTACGCACACCACATCAAAACTCCGATCGAAGCTATTGCTTATGCAGGTGTTTTTCTGATCGTAGTCGCCCTGCTTTTGGTGACATTCTGGAATGCCGCCTGGCTGGCTGAACGGTTGTCTGACAATGCCCGCGTGATCATGAGCCGGTTCATGGGCATGATCCTGTCGGCCATCGCCATCAGCATGATCGCGGACGGCCTGAAGGCGTTGCTGCCCGGTCTGGCCTAAGCCCGCCATCAAGCTTCGAACCCTGCAGCCTCGGTCTGCACAAACGCATCTGCGCATTGCTTGGCCAGCGCCCGGACCCGGCCGATATAGGCCTGCCGTTCGGTCACCGAGATCACGCCTCGCGCATCCAGCAAGTTGAAGATATGGCTGGCCTTGATGCACTGGTCATAGGCCGGATGCGCCATGATGATACGCTTGCCGGTTTTTGGGTCGTCATGCTCCTGCGCCAGAATGGTCGCACATTCGGCCTCAGCCTCTTCAAAATGGCGCAGCAGGACCTCGGTGTTGGCGACATCGAAGTTCCAGCGCGCGTATTCCTCTTCGGTCTGCTTGAAGATATCGCCATAGGTCAGCGGGCTGGGCGACTGAGGATCGTTGAACGGCATGTCCATCACGTGATCGATGCCCAGCACATACATGGCCAGACGCTCAAGCCCATAGGTCAACTCGCCCGAGACAGGTGCACAGTCGTGGCCGCCAACCTGTTGGAAATAGGTGAATTGGCTGACTTCCATGCCATCACACCAAACCTCCCAACCTAGCCCCCAAGCACCGAGCGTCGGGCTTTCCCAGTCATCCTCAACAAAGCGGATGTCGTGCAGGTCCATATCGATGCCGATGGCTTCGAGCGAGCCGAGATACAGGTCCTGTAGATCCGGCGGGCTGGGTTTGATCAGCACTTGGTACTGGTAGTAATGCTGCAACCGGTTGGGGTTCTCGCCATACCGCCCGTCCGTCGGTCGACGCGAAGGCTGCACATAAGCCGCAGCCCACGCCTTGGACCCCAACGCACGCAAAGTGGTCGCCGGGTGGAACGTGCCCGCGCCGACTTCCATGTCATAAGGTTGCAGGATCGCGCAGCCTTTCGTCGCCCAATAGGTCTGAAGCCGCAGGATGATCTCCTGAAATGAACGTGGTGCGCTTTTGGGTTCGGTCATGACATATCCCTTGGACGCCCAGGCGCCCGGTTCCGGTGGGTTCGGCCCTTCCTATGCAAGCCACCAAAGGGCGTCAACGGGCCAATGAGCCACTCTGTCACTGCGCGGCCACACACAGAATTCCCCGTAATCCGGGCATGGTCATCAGGCTGCGATTCCGCGTAATCTGCGCCAAAGTGAAAACACTGCATAAAACGGGCAGACAATGACACGCGTATTTACGGTTATTACATTCTTTTTCCTCTTCGGCCTGCGCGCCGCTTTTGCCCAACAGGACGCGGGCGTCTGGGTTCAGATCGAAGCGCAGCCGTCGCTGCGTGAGGCGCAGGAACGGGCGCAGGCCTATGCCAACGCCCTGCCTGACGTAAACGGGTTCCAACTGAACTCTGGCTGGTATGCCATTGTTATCGGGCCCTATTTGCGCGATGATGCCGAGCAGGTTCTGCGTGTCTATCGCGCTGAACGCCAGATCCCGTCTGACAGCTTCATCGCCTTCTCCAGCGCACTGAGGCAGCAGTTCTGGCCTATCGGTGCCAACATCCTAAACCGCGGGGTGATTACAGCCCCGGTCCAGCCCGAGCCGCAGGAACAACCACAAGCCGGTCTGACCCCGCAAGACGCAGACGAAACGCGCGCTGAGGCATTGCAGGGCGAACGCCTGTTGACCGCGCAGGAACGCAAGGTCCTGCAAACTGCATTGCAAGCCGCCGGTTTCTACAACTCGACCATCGACGGCGCCTTTGGTCAGGGCACCCGCCGCTCGATGGCGGATTGGCAGCGGTTCAACGGCTTCGAGGCGACCGGTGTTCTGACCACCCTGCAGCGCAAGTCGCTGATAGATGACTACAACGCACCGCTGATCAGCGTCGGGATGGATCGGTATTCCGACCCGCAAGCCGGGATTGATTTGGATATGCCGCTGGGTGTGCTGGGTTTTGATCGTTATGAGGCCCCATTTGCCCATTTCAAACCCAACTCCGACCTGAGCGCCAAGGCGCTGTTGATCTCTCAGGAAGGCTCCCCGGCCACGCTACGCGCGCTGTATGAAGTGATGCAATCGCTTGAGATCATCCCGTTGGAAGGTGAACGCGCCTTGCGCGGCAACAGCTTTACTATCGAAGGGCGCGGCAACGGCAGTGTCTCATTCACTCAAGCGGCGTTGAAAGACGGCAAGATCAAAGGGTTTACCCTGGTCTGGCCTGAAGGGGATGAGGCGCGTCGTGCGCGCGTTTTGGCTGCGATGCGCGCCAGCTTTGCTACCAATGACGCTGTGCTGGATGCTGGCGCAGGCGCGGACGCCGAACAACGTATCGATCTGCTCTCAGGCCTGCAAATCCGCAAACCGAGGTTGTCCCGGTCGGGCTTCTTTGCCGACGCCGACGGAACTGTACTGACTGTCACCGAGGCCGCAGACAACTGCACGCGCATCACGTTGGATGGCGATCAAGAAGTTCAGGTGGCATGGCAAGATACCACTCTGGGCGTTGCTGTTCTGCGCCCAAACCGGACACTCGCCCCGATCAGCGTCGCCGAGTTCCGCGCCGAACAACCACGAATCCAGTCTCAGGTTACTGTGTCTGGCTTTTCTTACGAAGGCGCGTTGGGGGCTCCGACCCTGACCTTTGGTGAAATCGCTGATATTCGCGGCCTCAACGGCGAAAACGGTGTCAAACGTCTTGCACTGGCCGCACAGCCCGGAGACGCAGGTGGGCCGGTCTTCGATGACAGCGGCAGTGTGGTTGGCATGCTGCTGCCTACACCATCCGACGGGCGCGCCCTGCCGGATTCGGTGAGCCTTGCAGCAAATGTCGAACGTCTGACCGAGGTTCTGACCAAGGCGGGTATCTCGGGTCAACCGGCGCAGGGCTCGACCCAGATTTCCCCAAATGAGCTGAGCCGTAGGGCCAACGGGATGACCGTTCTGGTGCACTGCTGGGATTAATTCATTAAGATCAGGGAAAAGGCGCAGCACTTAGGTGCGGCGCCTTTTTTAGCTCACAAGATGTCCGGCGTAACCCGGATCAGCGTCGGCTTCCCTGCATCAAAAGCGTCGCGCACGGCAGTTTGCATCTCGTCCAGAGTTTGCGGCGCGGCAGACCGCGCCCCGAAGGCTTCGGCCAGCTTACAGAAATCGGGGTTGCGTGCGACGACCGCATTAGGCGCGATCTGCCCGCGTATCATGCTGTCTTCAATCTCTTTCAGCTTGCCATTGTCCCATAGGATAATGGGCAACGACAGGCCAAGTTCCACGGCAACCCCAATCTCTTGCATCGTATAGTGAAAGCCATAATCACCTACGATCACCGCAGTGGGCTTTCCCCGCCGCGCCACTGCGCCACCAATCCCTGCAGGCACGGCGTAACCCAGCGTGCCAAACCCGGTCGGGTGGTGCCAGTGATGGGGGACAGCCATGTCCCAGACCTCTTTCGAGGCGTAGGCAAACTGAGTCATATCCGAATAGATCATCGTATCCGCTGGCATCGCCGCCCTGAGCGCATCGGCCACCGGGACAATCCCCGGACGTTCTGCATCTACTTCGGTCCGCCAGCGGGCGCGGGCTTCGCGCACCTCTTCCTCGGACCATCCGGTAGCTGGCTTAGTCTGCTGGATAGCTTCCCAGAGCGCTTGTGCAAAACTCTCGCCATCTGCCTGAAACTTTACAGCAGCGCGGTGTCGATCCGATAAAACCTCGGGGTCCAGATCGACACGCACCATGGTCGCGGAGTGACCCAGATCTTGCCGCCAAAGGTCAACCTCGCCTAATTCGGCACCGACAACCACGATCAAATCCGCCGAGCTGATCACTTCGACGCTGCCCGGACGGGGCAGCATTGATCCAAAATCCAACGGATAATCGGCCCCAACCAAGCCGCGCCCGGCATAGGTCGTGAAACAAGCCGCCCCCAGCTGTGTTAATATCTGCCGCCATAGGTTCGACCGGCAGCCACCGCCCAGAATAAACAATGGCCGCTGCGCGTCATTGAGCAAGGTTAGAACCGACGACACATCTGGAGGCAGGGCGTTTTTATCTAGCGCAGCGGGATTCGGGATCGGCGCGGCGTTGGCCTCGTCCTGCAGTTGCGCAATTGGCACCTGAATATGCTTGGGGCGCTGGCGTGAGAGTTCAAACTCTTCAAATGCACGTTCGATCAATCCATATGCCGCCTGCGCATCGTTTGCCTGACAAGACCAGTCCGCCACCGTCTCGGCGGCGGCGCGCTGGTCTTTCATCTGATGCAATTGACCGCGCTGCGCCTCAATCTCGTCCAGGCATGAAGACAGCACCAGCATCGGCACCGAATCTGAGTATGCCTGCCCCATCGGCGTCATGATATTGCACAGCCCCGGTCCAGTGATGACATAGGCCACACCCGGCTTGCCGGTTGCGCGGGCATAGCCATCGGCCATGAATCCGGCCCCTTGCTCATGCCGAGCCAAAACATGGGTGATCCCGGCCTCTTCGATGCCGCGATACATCTCTTGATTATGCACGCCAGGAATGCCGAAAATCACATCGACGCCGCGATCCTTCAACATATGCGAGATTTGCGCGCCCAGCGGTCGCTTCATTATCCCCTCCAGAACTGAACCGTGAAGATTGCGTAGACGGCCAGCAATTCCAGGCGGCCGACCAACATGCCGATGGTCAGCAGCCATTTCGCACTATCATTCAAACCCGCAAAGTTGCCCGCAGGCCCGATCTGGTCCCCCAGCCCCGGCCCGACATTAGCCAGCGCCGTCGCCGCCCCCGAGACAGACGTGATAAAATCCAGCCCTGTCAACGCGAGCGCCCAGGACAGAACCCCCATCGAGAGCACGAAGAACATGAAGAAGCTCATGACCGATGTCAGAACATCCCTGCCAATTGCCCGCCCGTCATAGCGCGGCACAAACACTCCGTGAGGTGAACGGATGCGGCGAATTTGCGTTTTGATCGAAGCAAAGAGCAACTGATAACGGAACACCTTGATCGAACAGGCGGTCGATCCTGCGCAGCCTCCGATCAGGCCGATCAGAAAGAACAACATGACAGGGAAACTGCCCCAGCCCATATAATCGACACTCGCATAGCCGGTACCCGAAATGATCGACGTGATGTTGAACAGCGACTCGCGGAACGCCTGCTCCCAGTGGTGCGGGAAGACCGAAGTCAGGAACACAGACATGATCACGACCAGCACCGCGATTGTCCCCAGAAACGCCCTGATCTGACTGTCTTTCCACAATGAGCTTGTGTAACCATTGGCCAACTGCACATAGCGCACGAAGGGTAGCGCCGCGAGGATCATGAAGACGGCAGCGGCATATTCCATCGGCCCGGAGAAGCGTGCAAATGAGCTGTCATAATTCGAAAAACCACCCGTTGCTATGGTGGTCATGGAATGCACAACAGCGTCGAAGAAGCTCATGCCGAAGCCCGCATAAACCAGAGCGCAAACGACGGTGAGGAAAACATAGATCAGCGAAATCTGCCCCGCGATCTCCTGCGCGCGCGGCAGGATTTTCCCCATTGTTTCAAACCCTTCCGAGCGGAAGATCTGCATGCCACCCACTCGCAGCTCGGGCAGGAATACCATGGCGACGACGATAATGCCGATACCGCCCAACCATTGCAGCACGCCGCGCCACAGCAGCAGACCCTGTGGTAAATCATCGAGCCCGGATATCACGGTCGAGCCGGTGGTTGTCAGACCCGACATCGCCTCAAAATACGCATCGACGAAACGCAGTTCCGTCTCGCCGAACAGAAACGGGATGGCGCCAAAAATCGGCAGCGCCACCCAGACCCCCGAGGTCAGCAAAAAGGTCTGACGGATGGTGAGACCCTCGCCAACCCCATTCGAGCAACTCATCGCAAGAACACTGCCAGTCAAGAGCGTGATGACCGCGCTTTCAAAGAAAACGTGCCACTCATCCCGCCCTTCGATCAGGTCGGCAAGCATCGGCAACAGCATGGTCACCCCTAGAATGGCGACCAACAGGCCAATCACGTATCCGACCGGGCGAAGATCCATCATGACGGGCAGCGTTGGCGCGCTAGCCCGACGGTGTCAAGCAGATGATCCGCGTTAAGTGTCGGATTTCGCAGATGCGGTCGGCATTGCGGGCGGTTTCGATGGTGCCCGCGTGCGACGAACGGCGGATTTGGCCTGCTCTGCATGCACCGCGGCGATGGGCTTTTCAGGCGCTGGCTTGGCCGGGGCAGTCTTCGCAGCTGTAGCTTTGACCGGAGCGGGCTTCACTGCAGCGGTTTTCGCAGGTGCTGGCTTTGTCGCTGCGGGTTTGGCCGGGGCGGGTTTCGCAGCCGTGGCTTTGCTCGGAACAGGCTTCGCTGCTGTGATTTTCGCAGGTGCCGCCTTGGTCACCGCTGGCTTGGCCGGGGCGGGCTGTGCAGCCTTAGCGGCTGGCTTTGGGGTCACCGCAGGTTTAGGAGCGTTTGTGGCTTCCCTCGCCTTTGCCGCGGCTGCTGATTTAAACGCCGCAACAGCTTTCGCTTCGGTCGACACGGGTTTCGCAGCAGCTTTGGCAGGGGCCGCTTTCGGTGCGGGCTTGGCCACAGGAGCCGACTTGGCCGCAAGTGCGGGCTTGGCCGCAGGAGCGGGCTTAACCGCCGCAGGTTTCGTCTTGGGTGCGGCCATTGCTTTAGGGGCGACCTTGGGTTTCGCTGCCGCTTTGGGCGTTGCTGCCACTACTTTCGGTTTAGCTGCGGGTTTCGCTTTCGGCGTCGCCGGTTTTGCCGGTGCCACCTTGCGCGCCGCAGGTGCCGGTGTTTCGATCGTTTTCAGCCCTTGCAAGGGCGCCATAGGCAGTTCAAAGGCTGCACGGGTCATGATCTGCATGATCTCCATCTGGCTGACCATCGCATAGCCGGCCACACGAATGGCCGCTGCTTGAAACTCAAGCGGTTGAGAAATCGGATTCATTGCATGTCTCTCCTGATAAAACCGAGGCAGCCGGAAGAAGAGTAAAGGACCTCGTCCGCCCCAATCGTCCGGGCGGATTTGCAGGTTCGCGGTCCAAGGCGTCGCACGTCCCGGCTTCCTTTCGGGCTGCACGACCCAGCTTGCGCGGGCGTGCAGCAGCTGCACTCGGGCCCAGTTTAACGCAAGTCAGGGCGCAGATGCAGCATTTCCTGCTGCATTGCGGCAAAAAGGCGCCCATGCGGGAATTTTGATCGTTTTTCCAGCAGCTTCCGTCGGGTCAATCAACCAACATGGAACAACGTGGTGAACAAACGCGGGTCCAGGCTGGCAGATTCGAAGGTTGGACCCTCGGTCAGAATCGATACGGCATCGTGGCTGTGCAGGCTTTCCTGATGACTCGCGATCACCCGAAAATCGCCGACATGATGATCGGCCTGCAGCTCGGCGCAGAACAGACGCGCGGCATCCTCGACGAAGATCGGATTCGCGGCGTTCAGCTCGGCAAAGGCCTGTTCATCCTCGCGCTTGACCATCACTTGCGTTTCGGTCGGAACCGCACGACGGCAGAGCGCGATCAGATCCTCGAACCACAGGCAGTCGGCGTTGCAATCGACAACAACGGAAATCCGGGCCACCGAGCGCTGCGAATGCGGTGTTGCCAACTGTCCACGCGTGGCGCGCGCGTGTTCGCTTAGCTCAAGTGAACACGGGCATGTCGACGAATAGACATAGTCCAGATGCATGATCTTCAGACGCTCACCACCCCGCTCGACCAGTTCCAGCGCGATGTCGTAGTATTGGTAACCGGACAAGCCCGAGCGCAGGCTCTTGATCTGATCCGGATAGGAAAAGCGCATCTGAATGCGCGCATCCAGGCTGTCCAGATCAGATAGATAATCGCTCAAGGCCGCTTCCATCACCTCAAAACTGAAGGTGCGTTCGGCGTGCTTGTAGAAAGACCGCATGATCCGGGACATGTTGATGCCCTTCTTCTCAGCCTCAAGACTGACCGAGCCGGTCACTGAAGTCTCAAGCGTCAGTTCTGCACCATTCTTGCGGTGAAATCGGATGGGCAGTCGAAAATTCGAAATGCCAACGTGCTGGATTTGCTGTTTCGACCCCCGGATCAGGCTGGAGGGACCATTTTGCAGGTCGGGCAAGGTGACCTTGTAAGCCGCGTTCGACTCGAAATCCTCGGGATACTCGCGCGATAGGGCCGGGTAATTCGTCGACACAAGACCCGGAACAAGTTGCGCAACCGCTGGATCAAGCTGACTGATCTCGGCAGCCGAGGCAGATTTCGCCCAGTCGCGCAACAGCTTAAGCGCTGCTGCGGCCTGATCGTGATCAGGCGTCTCGTTGATATCGCGCGGATGAATGTTCATTTGCACGGGTCCCTTGCTAGGCCGTCGGTTATATACGACCGAGGTTTAATTACCAGTCCGGAACGATACGCGCGGGATAGCATCCCGGATCGAAATTAAATGAGAAAAACCGTCACTTTTCAACCAAAAGCGGCCAATCAGGCGGGTTAAACCCGCCTGACCAAGAATTACCAGCAGGCGCTAACCCTGAGATGCAGCCAAAGCCCGCTCAATATCCGCCAGCAGATCGCCCGTATCCTCAAGCCCCACTGACAGGCGGATCAGGCCCGGCGTAATACCCAATTCATCCCGCTGCTCTTCACTCAGACGCTGGTGCGTAGTGGTGGCTGGATGGGTTGCAATCGACTTGGCATCGCCAAGGTTGTTCGAGATTACTGGGATCGTCAGCGCATTCAGGAACGCAAAAGCACCTGCTTTGCCACCCTTGATGTCCAACGACAGAACCGTACCGCCTTTGCCGCCCAACTGTTCCTGCACCAATGCGTTCTGTGCATGCGTCTTCAGACCGGGATACAGCGTCCGCTCCAACGCTGGATGCCCCTCAAGAGCTTCGGCAATCTTCTGCGCGCTGTCGGCCTGCGCATTCACGCGCAATGCCATGGTTTCAATACCTTTGACCATGATCCACGCGCTAAAAGGGCTGAGCGCACCGCCAGTGTGTTTCATGTAAGGCTCGACCGTACCGCGGATAAACTCTTTTGTACCGATGATCACACCGCCCAACGCACGCCCCTGCCCGTCAATATGCTTGGTCGCCGAATAGACGACCACATCTGCGCCCTGTTCGATCGCGCGCGAGAAGACCGGGGTCGAGAACACGTTGTCGACGATCACAGTTGCACCAACTGCATGAGCCAGTTTCGACACCGCAGCAATATCGATCACTTCAAGCGTCGGGTTTGACATGGATTCGAAGAACACCGCCTTGGTCTCAGGCCGGATTGCAGCCGCCCAAGCATCCAGATCGGTGCCATCCACAAATGTCACCTCGACACCGTAGCGGGTCAGGATGTTTTCGAGGATGTACAGGCAGGACCCGAACAGCGCCTTGGCCGAAACCACGTGATCGCCCGACTTCAGCATCGAAGTCAGCGCACCATTCACAGCAGCCATGCCTGAGGCGGCAGCAAACGCGTCCTCGCCCCCTTCCAGCGCGGCAATGCGTTGTTCGAACATCGAAATGGTCGGGTTTCCGTAGCGGGCATAGATGAACTCATCCGGGCCGGTCTCAATGAACCGGGCCTCGGCCTGCTCGGCATTCTCATAGACAAACCCTTGCGTCAGAAAGATCGCCTCGGAGACTTCGTTATACTGACTACGACGAATGCCGCCATGGACGGCTTGGGTGCGTTTGTTCCAGCTCTCGCTCATGTCATTCCTTTCAGCCCTCGAGGGGGCAAACAAAAAACCCCAGACGCGGCCAAGCGAAAGGGGTCTTTCATCCTGACCTTTTAGCGGTGTTGTTTAGCGTGGCCCGCAATCCGGTAACAAATCGCCACGTATTGGGCATGCGTTTACGCCGCGTCCCGCCGATGGTCAAGACCGGTCGGATACCGGTCACGCTTTCGTAACACAGCAACGCTGCCCCTTGCCGCGCGCGCCTAAACCCTCATGATCGCGATAAGCTGAGGAGTTATCATGATCGATCTGTATTTCTGGCCCACGCCGAACGGCTGGAAGGTTTCCATCGCTCTGGAAGAGATGGAGTTGCCCTATTCGACCCATCTGATCAATATCGGTAAGGGCGACCAGTTCGACCCCGGATTTCTGAAGATCTCTCCCAACAACCGCATGCCCGCCATCGTCGACCCGGATGGCCCTGACGGCGCACCCGTTTCGGTTTTTGAAAGCGGTGCGATCCTGATGTATCTGGCGCGTAAAACAGGACGATTCTACGGCAAAACCGAGCGTGAACGGATCGCGGTCGAGGAATGGCTCATGTGGCAGATGGGCGGCGTTGGCCCAATGGCTGGCCAGGCGCATCACTTCCTGAAATACGCCCCGCAGCTGGACCCACCGCAAGACCTTCCCTATCCCAAGGACCGCTACCGTTCCGAAGTCGCCCGCCTATATGGTGTTCTCGACCGCAGACTGGCCGAAAACGAGTATGTCGCAGGCGATTTCTACTCCATCGCCGACATGTCGATCTGGGGTTGGGCAAGCCTTTGGGAAGGGCAGCAGCAGGTACTGGAGGACAAACCGCACTTCACCCGCTGGCTCAACATGATGAGCGCCCGCCCCGCAGTGCAAGCAGGCCGCGCGCTACATGCGGAATTGCGCGGGGATCATAGGGACAAACAGGCTCAGGGGGTCTTGTTCAGGCGCTGATCACGGTCAAAACCGCTAATGGAATACGGCGAATAAATCTCTCAGGTTCTGATCAAATCCTGATTGCCGCGGCATAACCTTATGATATGCTTCAGCAAAAATCCGCGAGTAGCCATGAGAATTGTATTCGTCTTATTTGTAGTTTGGGCCAGCGCTGCGCTTGGGCAAACCTATCCCGATTATCAAAGTACAACCGTCAATGACTTTGCCAATTTGCTCAGCCCGTAGGAGGAGAAGGCACTTTCCAAACAACTAGGTAAGCTCAGACGCGAGACAGGGGTTGAATTGACCGTCCTGACGCTGCGCACTCAAAGCGACTATGCCCACAATCTGACGCTCGAACAATTTGCAACCGGACTGTTCAACCACTGGGGGATCGGCGACGCTTCGCGAAACGATGGTGTGCTTGTGATGGTCTTGCGAGACGACAGGGCCATGCGAATCGAGCTTGGCGCCGCTTATGGGCGAAATTGGGATCAGGCCACGCAACGCATTATTGACGATAAATTCCTCCCGGCCTTCAAAACAAACAATTATGCAATTGGAATCAAGGTCGGTACCACAGCTGTCATAGATCAGATCGTACAACCTTTCCGCACTGGAAAGGCCGCACCCGCCAAGAAAACAAATGATGATCCGGGTCTCTGGATGTTTGGTCTCTTTGCAATGATGATTATGATGCTCAAGGGCCGCAATTTCATAAGCGATAGCTTGGTGCGATTTCGAACCTGCCCAAGATGTGGCAACCGCAGTCTGCGGCAGAGGCGCCGCATCACACTTGCCGCAAGCACAACCACGGCTGGTTCAGGCGTTCGCTGAATTGAATGCCTTAAATGCGATTATGTTGAAGAAACAAACTATTACATACCTCAGATTTCCAATAGCTCCGGCGGAGGTAGTTTCGGCGGCGGTCGATCTGGTGGTGGTGGAGCATCCGGGCGTTGGTAGCATCCATCGGACAAACGCTTTGCCTAAATTCCCCTCCTTTGCCGCGTTGTGACTGTGTCGCCCGAAAAGAACATCAGGCTTCACCAAGGCCGCAAATATCCGTTCGCGGCATCCAAGGTCGCAATTCCCACTAGAAACACTTAACTCCCTTCACTAAGGAAGAATTCGACAATCGAAGAAGGAAGACGCACGCAATGGCAAAGATCACCTATGTCGAGCATGGCGGTACCGAACACACAGTCGAGGTCGCCAACGGACTGACGGTCATGGAAGGGGCCCGTGACAACAATATTCCCGGCATCGAGGCCGATTGCGGCGGCGCCTGCGCCTGCTCGACCTGCCATGTCTATATCCACCCCGACTGGGTCGAGAAAATCCCGGCCAAGGACGACATGGAAGAAGACATGCTTGACTTCGCTTACGAACCCGATCCTGCCCGCTCGCGCCTGACTTGCCAGATCAAGGTCACCGACGCGTTGGACGGCCTTGTTGTGCAGATGCCCGAAAAGCAGATCTGATGTTCTCCAAAGCGCCGCGTCCCCCGGTTCGCCTATGGCAATCTCGGTCGCGCGGCGCGTTGTTGACATCACTCGTGTGGCTGACTGGAACGCTCCCCGCGCTTTCGGCAGACAGGATCGCATCCGCACATTTTTCCGAACCCACCAAACGCTATGCACATGGTGTACTCGGTGACGCTATTGAGTATTGCACGCTCGATCTGGTCCTTGATGGTATAGGCTCGGACCAATCCACTCTTACCATTCGCCTCTCATCGGATCGCGTGTTCGAAGATCTCATGCCTCGGTTGGCAGATGTGGATGGCGATGGAGCACCCGAAGTTATCGTCGTCGAATCCCAGGCTAAGACCGGCGCACAATTGGCGATCTATAACGCGCGAGGCACGAAAGTTGCCGCCACACCACATATCGGTACCCGCAATCGCTGGCTCGCCCCAATCGGTGCAGTCGATCTTGATGACGACGGCAATGTCGAAATCGCTTATATCGACCGTCCCCATCTGGCCAAAACCCTGCGCATATGGCGCTATAAGGATGGCGATCTGACCGAAATCGCGACGATCCCCGGCCTGACCAACCACCAGATCGGAGAGGACTTCATCTCCGGCGGCCTACGCCAATGCGACGGCGCACCTGAACTGATCGTTGCCAGCGCCGACTGGTCCCGCATTATCAGCGTCTCATATAGAAATGGCTGGCAAACCACCGACCTCGGCCCGCTCAAAACCCGCGAAGACCTGGCTGCGGCCCTGGACTGCTGATCCGCCCTTAATCTGACCAACAAGTACCTTGGGGGTGAGGTCGCAAGGCCGAGGGAGCAAAGCCCTCTGCCCCAAACAATGCCCTCTGACTCAAAACAATAAAGACGGGCGAAGCCCGGCAATCAGATCAGAGAGCCCGCCAGCCGATATCGCGGCGATAGAACCCTTCGGGCCAGTCAACGCCGTCCACCATCGCATAGGCCCGGTCCCGCGCCTCCTGCAGTGTTTCGCCGCGTGCCGTCACATTCAGCACGCGGCCACCGGACGCCACGACCTGCCCGTCGACTGCTTTGGTGCCAGCGTGAAACACCATGTTGCTGCTGTCCTCCGGCAACTCGCCCAAACCAGAAATCGCCGAACCTTTCTCGTAAGCTCCCGGATACCCTTTCGCTGCCATGACAATGGTCATGGCGTGATCGTCAGCCCAGTTAACCCGTGTCTCACCCAATCGCCCTTCGGCAGCGGCGTGCATCAGGTCCATGGTTTGCGCCCCCAGACGCATCATCAGAACCTGGCATTCCGGATCGCCAAACCGCACGTTGTATTCTACCAGCCTGGGCTGACCGTCCTTGATCATAAGGCCAGCATACAAAACCCCTTGAAACGGCATCCCCCGCCGTTTCATTTCGGCCATGGTTGGGCGAATGATGTCGTCCATCGCACGTGCCTCAACCTCTGGGCTCAGAACAGGCGCCGGAGAATAGGCCCCCATACCACCGGTATTCAGGCCGGTATCCCCCTCTCCGACACGTTTATGATCCTGAGCGGTGCCAATCGACAGAATTTCATCCCCGTCACAGAGTACGAACAGCGAGGCTTCCTCACCCTCCATGAACTCTTCGATGACCACCTCAGCACCGGCACCGCCAAAGGCACCACCAAACATATCATCAATGGCGTCCAGTGCGGTCTGCTCGTCCATCGCCACGATCACGCCCTTGCCTGCAGCGAGACCGTCAGCCTTGACCACGATGGGCGCACCCTGTTCACGGATATATGCCTTCGCGGGATCCGCTTCGGTAAATCGCGCGTAAGCTGCTGTCGGTGCCTTCGCCGCGTCGCAAATCTCTTTGGTGAAGCTCTTGGAAGCTTCCAGCTGCGCCGCTGCGGCCGAGGGGCCAAAGACCAACACGCCTGCTTCGCGCAAACGATCCGCAACACCCGCCGCCAGCGGGGCCTCGGGGCCAACGATCACAAAATCGATTGCGTTTTCCTCGGCAAAACTGACAACGGCTCCACCATTCTCGATATCCAACGCAGCGCAATCGGCGATCTGAGCAATTCCGGCATTACCCGGTGCCACGATCAGACGGTCGCATTTGGGATTCTGCATCACTGCCCAGGCCAGACTGTGTTCGCGCCCACCGCTCCCGAGAATGAGGATATTCATGACTGCTCTCCGATCTGCTTGGCCTCGCTTGCCGCGCGTTCTAAGCTGGGCGAGCATTTGACACAAGGCGCTGAAATGTCCGACCTGCTTGACGACCCCATTCCCGGCCAAAATACCCCTGAATACACCGTCTCGGACATTTCCGGAGAGGTGAAGCGCACGCTCGAAGGCACGTTTGGGCGAATCCGGGTACGCGGCGAGGTCGGGCGCGTGTTCAAGGCCCGCTCAGGGCATCTGTATTACGACATCAAGGATGATCGGAACGTATTGGCCTGTACCACGTGGAAGGGCCAGATCTCTGGCCTGTCGGTTGTGCCTGAAGAAGGGCTCGAAGTGGTCGTCACCGGCCGCCTGACGGCCTTCGGTGCCCAGTCAAAATATAACCTGAACGTCGATGAAGTCGCAGTCGCCGGACAAGGCGCTCTGATGGCGCTGTTGGAGAAGCGAAAAAAGCAGCTCGAATCCGAAGGTCTATTTGCACCTGAGCGCAAGAAACCCCTGCCCTATCTGCCAGAAATCATTGGCGTCGTCACCTCACCTTCGGGCGCGGTGATCCGTGATATCCTTCACCGCTTGCGCGACCGCTTTCCCCGTAAAGTCCTGATCTGGCCCGTGGCCGTCCAGGGCGCCAACTGCGCCCCTGAGGTGACCCGCGCCATCGAAGGTTTCAATGCGCTCACACCAGGCGGCGCGTTGCCCCGCCCCGACCTGATCATCGTCGCGCGCGGAGGCGGTTCAATCGAAGACCTCTGGGGTTTCAACGAAGAAAGCGTCGCCCGAGCCGCAGCGGCCTCAGACATTCCATTGATTTCAGCCGTAGGTCACGAAACGGACACCACACTGATCGACTATGTCTCGGACCGCCGCGCGCCGACCCCGACGGCCGCTGCCGAACTCGCCGTACCTGTTCGCATGGAACTGCTGGCCTGGACCGGAGAACAAGGCGCCCGCCTGTCCCGCGCCGCCACCGACGCCGTGCAACGCCGAAACCAGCGCCTGCGCGACCTGTCCCGCGCCCTGCCGCGCCCCGAGACGCTGCTGGACAGCCCGCGTCAACGGCTCGATCAGGTAGCCGAGCGCCTGCCCAGCGCATTGATCCGTGGCGTACAAAACCGACGTGTCAAACTGCTTGATACCTCAGCTCACCTGCGCCCCTCGACCCTGCGCAACCTGGTCGAAACCCGCCGCGACCGCTGGCGCAACCTGTCGTCGCGCTTGTCCCTGCGCCCGATTCAGCGAGAACTGCAAACCCGACGTGAGGCATTGGATCGCCTGGCAGAGCGTCTTAACACCGCGCAAACCACACGCCTGGATCGCATGCGCCAGCAACTAGACGCCACCGACCGCCTGCGTGAAACCCTCAGTTACAAAGCAACGCTGGAGCGCGGCTATACCGTAGTCCGCGCCGGAGATCAGGTTCTGACCCGTAAAGCCGAAGCCGAGAAGCACACCAGCCTGGAGATCGAATTCGCGGATGGCAAGCTCAGCACCGGCCAAAGCGACACGATCAAACCCAAACGCACGCCTAAACCGCCGACTCCCGATCAGGGGTCACTTTTTTAACTATGCTTAAAATCTGGGGCCGAAAAACATCTTCGAACGTACAGGCGCTGATGTGGTGCATTGGCGAACTAGGTCTGAAGTATCAGCGTCACGATGTCGGGCACAGGTTCGGCGGTCTGGACAGCCCCGAATTCGCCAAACTAAACCCGAACCGAACCATCCCGGTTCTTCAAGATGGAGATAATACCCCGCTGTGGGAGACCGGAGCTATCCTGCGATACCTCTCATCCCGATATGGCGATGATGCATTTTGGCCTTCAGACCCCGTGCGGCGCGCAGAGATCGACAGATGGGCTGAGTGGGCCAAGATCAACATAACCATGGCTTTCACAGTGCCCGTCTTCTGGCGTGTGACAAGAACAGCACCTGCGGATCGTGACGATACTATGATCACACAAGCTGTTTCTCATTTGGAATTCAGACTGGCCATAGCTGATGCGCAACTGTCTCAAACGGAGTATCTGACGAGTTCGAGTTTAACACTGGCCGATATACAGCTGGGACACATCCTGTACCGATACTACGATATCGATATCAAACGTGCGTCATTTCTCAATCTTCGCCGCTATTACGAAACACTGACCCAGAGGCCCGCGTACCAGCATCACGTCATGATCAGTTATAAGGAATTAGAGGTCTCAGATCTCTGACATCAAACCCCGATTTCGGGTCCGTAACAGATCATCTCTTCGCCGACATCCTCGGCCTCATAGAGCTCTGTCGCTGTCGGATCACCTTCGAACTGCGCAATCAGCCTGCCCCCGAACTCGGTGAAAACCCAGCATTGCGGGTCCAACCTGTCTTCGTACAGAAAACATATCTGGTCTTCGCGCTCGTACCAGACACCTTCCTTGCAGTCCCCATCCAGAAATGACCAGATCACGCGCCGATTGGGTAAATATCGCTCAACCCCATAGGCCTGACCGTCAAAGCCATAGAACAAGGTCTTTCCACGGGTATAGGCGTCAAACTCGGTCCCCGACAACGGCGATTGCGCCGCAGCGGATTGCGCAAGAAGCGCCAGCAGAATCATAGACAGTCTGTACATAGCAGCATCTTGTCAGATGCCGCCCACTTGCACCAATCAACCTTTCCACTGCGCGTACTACCCTCACGTCACATCTTGATGACCTCACGCAATCATGACGACATGGACGTGACACTCTTGGGGAGGAACAATGCCGACACTTCTTTTCTGGGCGGCGGCCGCCTGCGCACTGGCCTACCTACCGCTCACGGCCCGCCCTGCTGGTATTCTACGCACCCAGTTGAAGATCGCATCCGTCGCGTTGCTAGCGCTCGTTGCATGGCTCACGGCTGCCCCCTGGTTGCTCGTCCTCGCTCTAGCCCTTTGTGCCATCGGCGATGCCCTGCTGTCGCGCGAAACCGAGGCCACCTTCATGGCTGGGATCGCAGCGTTCGCCGCCGGACATCTCGCCTACATCGCGCTGTTCCTGACACATCCGGTCAGCGATCCAAGCCTGATCCTGACGCAACCCGTTATCTTCTGGTCATTGCTGGTTCTGGGCATCGTCATGTCCACCCTGCTTGCCCCGCGCGCCGGAGACCTCAAGGGGCCGGTTCTCGCCTATATTCCGATCATCCTAGGCATGGGTATCGCCGTTCTGTTCCTGCCGGACGCGGGTGCATTGCGCTGGGCCTTGCCCGCTGCAATGGCGTTCATCGCGTCTGACCTGATCCTTGCGACCGAGAAGTTCCTGTTGCCTGCCGACCACCCTGCCCTAAAGCTGACGCCTTACATGATCTGGCCACTCTACTGGGGTGCGCAGGCCGGGTTCCTGATCGCCTTCACCTGACCCTTTGCAACTGCCGCCAATCCGCATTAGGTGAGGGGAACACCTGCGGAGACCTAGAAATGGCGTTTTTCTCAAAGCTCAAGGACAAGCTGTTCAAATCCTCCTCACGCCTCGAAGAGGGGCTGGACGCGATTGTCGAGGATGGCGGCGAGGAAACTGCACCCGATCCGGTGATTCCGAAACCCGAACCGGAACCGCAACCGGTCCCCGAGGTGCCCTCACCGGCACCCACGCCCCAGCCCTCCGAGCCGCCCTCTCCCGCACCTGCAGACCCCGCACCGGCCCCACCGCCTCCCGAATCCAAAGGCCTGCTGGGCCGTCTGTTCAGTCGCAGCGATACCCAAACCGTTGTCCGTCGTACGCTGGATGACGACATGCTGGAACAGCTCGAAGAGCTGCTGATCGCCTCCGACATGGGCGTCGACACCGCCCTGCGCGTCACGTCGAACATGGCCGAGGGACGCTTTGGCCGCAAACTTTCGACCCAGGAAATCAAGCAACTGCTGGCGCAAGAGGTGGCCCGCGTGATGGAGCCCGTGGCCAAACCCATGCCGCTTTATCCAAAGCGACCGCAGGTGGTTCTGGTCGTGGGCGTCAACGGCTCCGGCAAAACCACCACCATCGGGAAACTGGCCAGCCAGTTCAAAGCTGCAGGCAAAAAGGTGGTTATCGCCGCCGGAGACACCTTTCGCGCCGCCGCGGTCGAACAGCTGCAGGTCTGGGGCGACCGCGCCGGTGTGCCGGTGCTGACCGCCCCCGAAGGCTCCGATCCCGCCTCTCTGGCCTTCGACGCGTTGACCAAGGCGCAAAACGAAGGTGCCGACCTGCTGATGATCGACACCGCAGGCCGCCTGCAAAACCGCGCAGACCTGATGGAAGAGCTGGCCAAAATTGTTCGCGTCATCCGCAAGGTCGATGAAACTGCACCGCACAACACCCTGCTGGTGCTGGACGCCACCACCGGCCAGAACGCCCTCAGCCAGGTCGAAACCTTCCGCAACCTCGCCGATGTCTCAGGCCTCGTAATGACCAAGCTCGACGGCACCGCCAAAGGCGGCGTACTCGTCGCACTGGCCGATAAGTTCGGACTTCCTATTCACGCCATCGGCGTCGGCGAACAAATCGACGACCTCGCACCCTTCGATCCCGAAGAATTCGCCGCCGCCCTCATCGGCTTGCAAACCTGATCCGCCCCTTCATCTGGCAAAAAATATCCTCGGGGGGTGTGGGGGGCAGACCGCCCCCCACCTTCTCCATCCAAGCGAAAGCCCTGATTTGAGCGACTGGCTGATCTCCCTTGAAGGCACCGAATCCGGCCACCACCTCGCCCTCGGCCTCGCGCTAATGGCGGCGTTCCTGCATGCAGTCTTTGGTGCCTTGCAAAAGGGCCGCCACGACCCCTGGATGTCACGCGGGGCGATTGACGCCTGTTATTGCCTGATGGCCATGCCTTTCGCCTTCTTCGTCGTTCCATGGCCCGAACCCTATATGTGGCCCATTTTTGCCGTCGTTTGGCTGATCCATATCGGCTACAAGATCCTGCAAGCGATGGCGTACACCAAAGGCTCCTATACCGTCGTCTATCCTGTGGTGCGGGGGACCGGCCCACTATTCACAGTGATTGGGGCTAATCTGCTATTCGGTGAGACGTTCTCGACCATCCAATGGCTCGGCGTGGGCACTCTGATGGCAGGCATCTTCGGACTGGCAGCGTATAACCTGCGCTATCTCGAAACCAATCGTGAAACTCTGGGGATCGCCCTGGCGCTGGCGATCGCCACCGGTCTCTTCGTCGCTCTCTATACCACCTATGACGCCTACGGAATCCGTGCCACAGCCGACCCGTTCACCTTTCTAGCGTGGTTTTTCATGATCGACGGGGCTGCCATGCCGATCTATGCAGCTCTCAGATACCGCGCCATGATCCATCGTCCGGCGCTCGGGCCTCTGATGCTACGTGGCCTTGCGGGCGGCATAATTGCCCCCATGTCTTTCGGTGCCATCATGCTCGCCACACGGCTCGACAAGGTAGGAGAAGCTGCGGTTCTACGCGAAACCTCCACCGTCTTTGCCGCGCTCATCGGCTGGCTGGTTCTGAAAGAAACTGTGGGACCCAGACGGATCACATTGATGGCATTGATTGCACTCGGCGCCGTAATAGTTGAAATGGGCGGATAAGCAGCAGGTCGGAATCATGGCAGAGAAAAAAGACATCAACCCATTCCTCAAACAGGTGCTCGAACTCGGGCCCCCGCTTGCCTTCTTCTTCATTTACTTGCGCCTGCGTGATGACAATTTCGTGATCGGCGGCATCGAGTATTCGGGTTTTATTGTCGCCACCATCCTCTTCGTTCCCCTGATGCTGGCCGCCATGGGCATCCTTTGGTACCTGACGGGCAAGCTCGGCCGGATGCAAATTTTCACCGCCTTCATGGTGATTTTCTTCGGTGGCCTCACTGCGTGGTTCAACGACGAGCGCTTCTTCAAGATGAAAACCACGCTGGTCTACGGCTTCTTTTCCGTCATCCTCGGGATCGGCCTTTTGCAGGGAAAGTCCTATCTGGCTTATGTTCTAGACGAGATGCTGCCCATGCGTCAGGAAGGCTGGATGATCCTGACTCGCCGCCTGTGCGCCTGTTTTGCGGTGCTCGCAGTGGCCAATGAACTGATCTGGCGCACGCTGTCGACAGATCTCTGGGTCAAGATCGAAACCTTTGGATTTCCGATCGCGCTCATGGCGTTCCTGATGCTGCAATTCAGCATGCTGCAGCACTATATGGACGATCCGGACAAACAATAGAGCGCGGCCTGACCCAAGGAAAAGCCGACAAAAACCTTGGCTTAGGCGCAAAGCTGTGGAAAGTTGATCGAACTCGCACCACTCACCACCGGAGACCTGCGCCCGTATGATGGCATTTCCCAACAGTGGATTTCTTTCTGAAGCTTCTGAAGAGCTGCGCAAGATGCTGGCCTCACTGGCCTCCGAAGTTACTCTCGACAGCGGCGACGTCCTGTTCGAACAGGGCGATCCGGGAGAGGCGCTTTATGCGATCCTCACAGGCACGCTCGAAGTGTCTTTTCTGGCCATGAGCGGGCGCAAGCTATCGCTCAGGCTGATGCGCCCGGGTGAGGTGTTTGGCGAGATAGCGCTTTTTGACAGCGGCCCCCGCACCGCCACGGTTACAGCAGCCGATCCTGCCAAAGTTCTGCGGGTTCGGCATAAGGATGTGATGGATCAGATCCGAAAGAACCCTGATCTGGCGGTTGACCTGATCCGTTTGGCCGGTGTGCGCATGCGCTGGATGGGTGACCAGTTGAACGAACAGGTCTTTCTGCCAATGCCGATCCGGCTGGCGCGCAAGCTGCTGCATTTGGCCGGCCAGCAGGACACACCGACCGCGCGCATCACCCTGTCGCAAAGTGAACTGGCCGAATTTGTCGGAGCCACGCGTGAGGCGGTATCGAAAACCATTTCGACATGGAAACGGGACAACGTGGTCGAAGCCTCACGCGGAGGATTGCAGATTCATGATCTCGATGCGCTGCGGCAACTGGCCGAATCCGATTTAATCTAACTTTTTGGCACAGATGTGATCCGCTTCACATACGCGGCTTGAAGATTGCCCTAAGGTCAACCCTGTTACTGTAGGAGGTCGGTTTTATCATCCCCGATATCTGTCCACCGACCTCTCCCTGTACCAGAGCCATATGCCTTCCCCGGCATATGGCTTCTTTCTTAACAAAGTATTAAAAAAGGCCGGGGTCTTGACCCCGGCCTGTCATTTTCCAGACTAGTCGTGAGATTACTGTTCTAGGCTCAGCGCCACGAATCTGGGTTCTCCACCACGGCGCACCAACAGCAACAGCGACTTGCGACCAGCCTCACGTGCCTCATCCATCCGCGCCTCAAGATCGGCGATCGAAACCACCTTCTGCTGGCCAGCTTCAGTGATCAGATCACCAGCGCGCAGCCCCTTCTCAAAAGCTTCGGAAGAATCATCGACATTGGTCACCAGCAACCCTTCGGCGTCGGCATCCAATCCCAGCTCTTCACGCTGGCTGTCACCCAAAGGTGCGATGGTCAGACCCAGAATATCCTTGTCCTCTTCGGTCGGTGCCTCAGCCTCAGGTTCTCCACCCTCATCTGTGCGCTCAGCATCCTCACGACGGCCCAAGGTCACCAGAACGGTTTGCGTGCCGCCGTCGCGATGCACAACCACGCGCACGGATTTGCCCACGGTCGTCTCACCGACCTGACGCACCAGCCCACGCGTATCTTCAACTTCGACGCCATCAAAGCTGATGATTACATCTCCGGCCAGCAGACCAGCTTCTTTCGCCGGGCCCTCGGGCACGTCACTGATCAGCGCGCCGCCGGGTTTATCAAGACCCATTGCCTCGGCCATATCTTCGGTCACATCCTGAATGCGCACACCCAGCCAGCCGCGGCGCGTCTCACCGAATTCGCGCAGCTGATCGACAACCTTGATCACCACGTTCGAAGCCATCGAGAACCCGATCCCAATCGAGCCACCATTGGGCGACAGGATCGCGGTATTCACACCGATCACCTCGCCATCCATGTTGAACAACGGTCCGCCCGAATTTCCCCGGTTAATCGCCGCATCCGTCTGGATGTAGTCGTCATAAGACCCGCTCAGCGCCCGATTCCGGGCCGATACAATCCCCGCTGAAACCGAAAAACCCTGCCCCAGCGGATTGCCCATCGCGATAACCCAATCACCGACGCGCATGGTGTCGCTATTGCCGAACTGAACGTATTGCAGCGGCCCCTCGGCTTCGACCTTCAGCAGCGCGATATCAGTTTTCTCGTCAGTGCCGATCACTTTAGCAGGCAGTTCCTTTACCGGCTGCCCGTCGCCAGGGAAGAATTCGATCAGAATTTCATCCGCTTCGGCAATGACGTGGTTGTTGGTGACGATAAAACCGTCTTCCGAGATCACAAATCCCGACCCCAGCGCATTGCTGCGGCGCGGGCGGTTTTCGCTGTTGCCGCCATTGCGGTCCTGGAATTCACGGAAGAAATCTTCGAACGGAGAGCCTTCGGGCACGATCCCCTGCGGGCCAGTCTGCCCTTCGATCAGGGTCGAGGTAGTGATATTCACCACCGCCGGGCTGATCTTTTCGGCCAGCGGCGCAAGGCTGTCACGGGCCTGCGCGGCCAATGTCTGCGCCAGAACCAGCACCATCCCCATGAAGGCCAGCCACATCAGCCGTACCATCACACCAACATCGTCCCGCCGGACGGACACACTGCGCGCTTTCGCCTGCACTTGGGGTTCTCCTTGTCGATCGTTCTTCAGCGGGACCTAGCTTGAGGTCCCCTCTTAGCAACCAATGTAGTCAGTTTGGCCAAGCCCGCAACTCGGGATCGCGGGGAAATCACCGGCAAGTGAGAACCTTGTATCAAAAGCCGATCTGATAGGCTCCCCAGAGCAGGATAACGCCACTGACTACGCACAGCAGCCCCATCAAGCGCCGCGCCTGTTCTGGCAGTGCTCGCAATGCCTCTAACATGCGTTCAATAAGCGAAGGGGCCAGCGCATAGGCCAGCCCCTCGACAATTAACACCAGCCCGAAGGCCAGAAGGATCATACCCATTACTCAGAAGCCGCAGCCGCTGGCGCCCGCCGACCAGTCGGCGAGGCAAGGTAGTTGAAGAACTCGGAATCCGGGCTCAGGATCAATGAGCTGTTGCTCCCTTGCAGAGCATTCTCATAGGCGGTCAGCGAGCGGTAAAATTCAAAGAACTCCGGGTCTGCCCCATAGGCTTCGGCAAAGATCGCGTTGCGTTCGGCGTCAGCCTCACCGCGAATGATCTCGGCCTCGCGGTTGGCGTCCGATACCAGTTCGACCACGGTCCGGTCGGCCTGCGCACGGACACGCTGAGCAGCCTCGTTACCGCGGGCACGTTCGTCGGTTGCTTCACGTTCCCGCTCGGCCTTCATCCGGTCAAAGGTCGCCTCAAGGTTGGCCTGCGGCAGATCGGTCGCCTTCAGACGCACGTCGATCACGCTGACCCCCAGCGCCCGCGCCTCGGCAATCGCGCTGTTGCGGATGCGCAGCATCAGCGCGGCGCGGTCGGAGCTCAGGATGTCACGTGAAGACACCGAACCCAGAACCTCACGCGTTTCAGCGCGCAGAATGCGGTCCAGACGATCCTCGGCCACCGGGATACCGCCGACACCAACGGCCTGACGGAACTGTTCCAGATCGGAAATCCGGTAGCGCGCGAAGGCATCAACCACCAGACGACGATCGTCCAGAGGCGTCACTTCCAGCGGTTGAACATCAATGGACAGGATGCGGTCATCATAGCGAACAACTTCCTGAATCAGCGGGATCTTGAACGCCAGACCGGGTTCTTCCTTGACCGCTACAACGCGACCAAATTGCAGAACCAGCGCGCGTTCGCGTTCATCCACGATGAAGATCGAGGACAGAACAGCTACAATCGCGATGAAGACGATGGGCAGTATAAATGTCGCTTTACGCATCAGTTGTTCCCTTCGGTCTGGCTACGGCGCAGTTCGTTCAGCGGCAGATATGGCACGACGCCCTGCCCTGATCCGGTCGAGTTTTCATCCAGAATGATCTTGTCCACATCACCCAGAACCTGCTCCATCCGCTCCAGATACAGACGTTTGCGGGTCACATCCGGCGCTTTGGAATATTCCTCGAGAACCGCGCTGAAACGGCTGGCCTCACCCTGCGCGCTGTTGATCTGCTGGGCGCGATAGGCTTCAGCCTCTTCCAGAACCTGCGCCGCTTCACCACGCGCTTCGGCCAACACACGGTTGGCATAGGCGTCAGCGACGTTTTGCAGCCGGTCACGCTCCTGCGCAGCGGCCTGAACGTCTCGGAAGGCGGCGATCACGTCCTGCGGCGGGTCAGCCTTGTCAAAGTTCACACGGACGATATTCACGCCCGAGTCGTAGCTGTCCATCGTCTGCTGAATCAGCTCCTGCAGACGTTCGGCGATGATACCGCGGTCCCGGTTCAGGATCGGGGCCAGTTCGCTTTGCGCGATGATCTCACGCATGGCCGATTCCGACACGGCGCGGATCGTCTGACGCGGGTCGCGCAGATTGAACAGATACTTGGCCGGGTCGTTGATGTTCCAGACGACCTGATAGTCGATATCGACCACATTTTCGTCACCCGTCAGCATCAGACCATCGTCGCTGCCGCGCGCGCCGCCCATATCTTCGTTCTGTTCGCGGGTGACCGGGATAACCTCGGCAGTCACAAACGGCCACGGGGCAAAGTTCAGACCGGGATTACCAACGGCCGAGAACTCACCCAGGAACAGTTCAACCGACTGTTCTTCGGGCTTGACGGTGTAGAAGCTGGCCAGCCCCCACAAGACCGCAGCGGCCACAAGACCAATCGCAACAGTTCCCTTGGTAAACGCCGGACCACCACCGCCGCCCGAGCCGTTCGTGCCACGGCCACCGCCGCCACGACCGCCCATCAGGACGCGCAGCTGCTCTTGACCCTTCTTCATCAGCTCATCGATCTCGGGGATCTGCGGGCCGTCGCCTTCGGGGGGCTTGCGCCCGTCCCCGTTGTTACCCCGATTTCCTCCGCCTCCGGAAGAGCCTCCGCCCCCCCAGGGGCCACCGCTGTTGCCCGCCATATGTGTCTTTTCCCTTGTTTAGACCGTGTAGGACCGTGTGATCACGGGTTCCCTTGTAACTTGTGTGCGCCCGGTTGCAAATCAAGCCGTGCGCACAGGTTGCCGCATTGTCACCAATTCCTCGGCCATGACCGGGTGAACGGCGACCGTACGGTCGAAATCTTCCTTGGTTGCGCCCATCTTTACGGCAATACCTGCCAGCTGGATCATCTCGCCCGCACCGGGCGCAACAATGTGGCATCCCAGCACCTTACGCGTTGCCTGAGACACGATCAGCTTCATCAGAACCCGCTGTGTACCGCCGGCAAACGCCTTTTGCATCGGCTTGAACGAGGTGGCGTAAATCTCAACCGGCTCTTGCGACGCTGCCTCTTCCTCGCTCAAGCCCACGGTGCCGAATTCAGGCTGTGTGAAGATGGCAGTGGGTATTAGCTCGTGATCAACCGGGGTTGGATTGCCTTTGAACACCGTTTCCACAAACGCCATACCTTCGCGGATCGCTACCGGAGTCAGGTTGACCCGATCCGTGACATCGCCGATGGCGTAGATCGAAGGCACGCCGGTCTGGCTGTACTCATCCACGATGATCTCACCTTTGCGGCCACGTTCGACGCCCAGCGCTTCCAGCCCCAGATCATCCGCATTCGGTGCACGACCCGTGGCATACATCACCACGTCGAATTGGTCCTGAGTACCATCGGTTGCTTTGACACGGATCTTGTCACCATCCTTGGCCATCTCAAGCACGTTGGTGCCCAGGCGAACGTCGATACCATTCTGCCGCATCTCTTCGCAGATCAGGCCGCGCGCCTCCTCATCAAAGCCGCGCAAAATCTGCGCGCCGCGATAGAACTGAGTCGTCTTGACCCCAAGCCCATTCATGATCCCGGCAAATTCACTGGCGATATAGCCTCCGCCAACGATGAGAATGCTCTCGGGCAATTTCTCCAGGTGGAAAATCTCGTTCGACGTGATGGCCAGTTCCGATCCGGGAAACTCGGGCACAACTGGGCGACCACCTGTAGCGATCAGAATATGTTTGGCCGTCTTGCGGGTTCCATCGGCCAGTTCGACCGTATGGGGATCAACCACGCGCGCGCGCTGGTCGAAGCTTTCGACGCCGTTGTTTTTCAGGATGTTACGATAGATGCCTTCCAGCCGGTCCAGTTCGGCAACCAGTTTGCCGTGGAACGTGTCCCAGTTGAACGCGCCTGACTGAATATCCCAACCGTATTCCTGCGCATCGCCGACCATCCCGGAATACTCGCTGGCAAACACCATCAGCTTCTTGGGTACACAGCCCCGGATAACGCAGGTCCCGCCATACCGATCCTCTTCCGCCAGCGCCACCTTGGCCCCGTTTTCACCCGCCGCCACACGCGCCGCGCGAACCCCGCCCGAGCCGCCTCCGATGACGAACAGATCATAGTCAAAGCTCATGGGTGCGTTCCTTTTTTATTCCGCTTGGCCAAAATGCATTGGTTATCTGGGCCTGAATTCCGGGCTGCCAACCCCTTGGCAGCTGAAACTCTGGTTTTATTTCAGTGTCCACCAAATCGACATCCAGCACTCAATCCGCCAGATCCGAGAACAGATTATCCCCATTCTCACCCAGCATGTCAGTCTGAACAGTGCCTGCGTTGATATCACGCATCTCGACGCGGCCATCACCGTAACCGACTACGACCTTGTCGCAGATATCAATGAACAAGCCATTCTCAACCACGCCGGGGATCTGGTTCAGTACAAGCGCCAGTTGCCGCGCATTGCCGATGCGTTTCAAATGCAAGTCCAGAATGTGGTTGCCCTCATCCGTGATCTTCGGTGCTTCGCCATTCATGCGCAGGGTAACCGACGTGCCCAGCACATCCATCGTGTCCAGCGCCTCTTCGATCAGGGTGCGGGTGGTCTGCCAGCCAAACGGGATCACCTCGACCGGCAAGGGGAACGCACCCAGCGTTTCGACCTCTTTGCCCGCGTCGGCGATCACCACCATCTGATCGCTGGCCGTCGCCACGATCTTTTCCTGTAACAGCGCGGCACCGCCGCCCTTGATCAGGTTGAACTCATTATCGAACTCATCCGCGCCATCGATGGTCAGATCCAGCCACCCGGCCTGATCCAGCGAGACGACTTCGATCCCCACCTCAAGCGCCAACTGTGCCGTTGCGGTTGATGTGGGAACCCCCTTGATCTTAAGCCCTTCGTCTCGTACGCGTTCACCCAGGCGACGGACCAACCAGGCAGCTGTCGATCCGGTGCCGAGCCCCACGCGCATACCGTCTTCAACCAGATCTGCCGCACGATAGGCCGCAACATATTTAGCTTTGTCGATCGGCGACAAATCCTTGCTCATAACTTCATCCCCTAAGCCTTCTGTTCGCCTTATACGGAATGCCCCTATCGACTGCGAGAGGCAAATCGCCCTGCAACTGTGCTAACATGCCGCTGAAATACGCCTTTCTAATAGGAAAGGTCGCAATCAGGTCTGTGTAGGATCGACTTGCGACATAGATAGATGCCATGGAAACGCCGTACCGTCTGCATTACGCCCCTGACAATGCTTCGCTGGTGATCCGGCTGACGCTGGAAGAGATGGGGTTGCCCTATCACACCGTTCTGGTCGACCGCACCCAGAACGAACAGGATAGCGCGGCCTATCGCGCGCTGAACCCAAACGGGCTGATACCGGTACTGAACACGCCACAAGGACCGATCTTTGAGACCGCAGCAATTCTGCTGTGGCTGGCTGACACCCATGGCAAAATGGCACCAGGACCAAACAGCCCGGAGCGCGCGGCCTTTCTGAAATGGCTGTTCTTCGCCTCCAACACGGTGCATGCCGACCTGCGCATCCTGTTCTACGCCGAAAAGTACATTGCTGCCGCGCATGCCAACACACTGCGTGAGGGCATCCGCCCCAGGCTGCTTCAACACCTGAAGCTACTGGATACGCTCGCCCAGAACGCGCCCCAATGGTTTCGCGCCGACCACCCCTCGGTTCTCAGCTATTATGTGGCTTGCATGATGCGCTGGATGGCACTTTATCCCACACAGGCCGATCGCAGCTGGTATCAGCTGGCCGATACACCTTATCTGCAAAAAATCCTGATGCAGTTGGAGTTGCGACCAGCTACACGCGCAGCCAACACCGCCGAGGGGCTGGGAGCTACGCCCTTCACCTCACCTATCTATGCCAACCCGCCAGAAGGCTCAGCTATCTGATATGTTTCTTTCTGTCTTCGATATGTTCAAAGTGGGCATCGGCCCGTCCTCTTCACACACCATGGGACCGATGGTCGCCGCCGCACGGTTTCTGGACCTGATGCGCGCATCTCCGTTTGAATTCTCGGGCCTGCGCGGGTCGCTGCATGGATCACTGGCGTTTACCGGCGTCGGCCATGCGACTGATCGCGCCACGATTCTCGGCTTGGCAGGATTCGTGCTCGACACGTATGACAACGACAAGGCCGAGGCCGCACTGGCCCAGATCAATGAGACCCACACTGTCGCGCCCGAAGGGCTGCCGACACTCAAGTTCAACCCCAAGACCGATCTGGTCTTCGATTTCGAACACAATCTTCCCGGCCATGCCAACGGCATGATCCTGATGGCCACCGATGCGCAGGATGACGTTATCTTGCGGCAGGTTTATTACTCGGTGGGCGGCGGTTTCGTCCTGACCGAAGAAGAACTGGCTGAAGGCAAGGATACCGAAGAAGGCGCGCCCGTTCCCTTCCCGTTCAAAAGCGCCGCTGAAATGTTGCAGATGGCAAAGGACACCGGCAAATCGGTTGCTCAGATGAAACGCGAAAACGAAATCGCGCGTGGTTGCCCCGAAAGCTTTGCCAAGGGCTCTGCCCGGCTGTGGCAGGTGATGAATGACTGTATCGAGCGTGGACTGACCACGGATGGTATCCTGCCCGGTGGTCTGAATGTGCGTCGGCGCGCCAAGGGCATCCACGATGCGCTGGTGGCTGAACGCGGCATGAACCTGAATGCTCCGCACACAATCAATGACTGGATGAGCGTTTACGCCATGGCCGTGAACGAGGAAAACGCCGCCGGCGGTCAGGTCGTCACTGCGCCCACCAACGGCGCGGCCGGTGTGTTGCCTTCGGTGTTGCGCTACTACCTTGATCACGTTCCGGGTGCCTCGGAAAGCCATATCGAAGATTTCCTTCTGACTGCCGCCGCCATTGGCGGGTTGGTAAAATACAATGCCTCGATCTCGGGTGCTGAAGCGGGCTGCCAGGCAGAGGTTGGAAGTGCATCGGCAATGGCGGCGGCAGGTCTTTGTGCTGTCATGGGTGGCACGCCTGAACAGGTGGAAAATGCCGCCGAGATTGCGCTGGAACATCATCTGGGCATGACCTGCGACCCTGTTGCCGGTCTGGTGCAGGTGCCATGTATCGAGCGCAACGGGCTGGGTGCGATCAAGGCGGTCTCAGCGGCCTCGCTTGCACTGCGCGGCGACGGCAAGCATTTCATGCCGCTGGATGCCGCGATCGAAACCATGCGCCAAACCGGACATGACATGCACGCCAAATACAAAGAGACCTCACTAGGAGGGCTCGCCGTCAACGTGCCGAACTGCTGAGCCGATACAGGAGGCTATCAAGATGCGCGGACACTGCTTATGTGGCAGGATCAGTTTCGAAGTCGATCCTCCGGTTCTGTCCTGCGTCACCTGCCACTGCGACAGTTGCCGACGCCAGTGTGCCGCCCCGATGACCACCTATTTCGGGGTGCGCGACGGCCAGTGGCGCTGGACTGGTGAGGAACCCAAGCGCTTCCATTCCTCCCCCGGGGTCGAGCGCAGCTTCTGCCCCCATTGCGGCACTCCGATCTCGTTTCGGTCGACAAAAATGTCGGATGTACTGCATCTCTATGTTGCGACGCTCGAGAATCCTGAGACCTTGGAACCCACCCTGCATGTTGCACATGAGGAAAAGCTGCGGTGGCTGCACCTGGGCGACGGACTGCCCACCTGCATCGGCCCGGACTACACCAAAGCCCAGCCGCTGCCCAAGGCGTGATGACAGAGCTTCCCAGCGCGAAGCGAAACCGCTAGCGTCGCGCCATGACTCAGGATCGCCCCGTATTCGGCATCGTTTTGATGCTCGGTTTTTGCGTGCTCGCCCCGCTGGGCGATGCCATGGCGAAAGTGCTGGGAGAAATCACGCCAATCGGCCTGTTGGTTCTGGTGCGCTTCGCGGTTCAGGTCATGATTCTGGCCCCGCTGATTGCCGCAACCAACCGCTCATGGCGGATGCACGGGCGGGTTCTGCGGCTGACCGTAATCCGGACCCTGCTGCATATCGCCGGTATCTCGGCCATGTTCAGCGCATTGCTGTACCTGCCGCTGGCCGACGCGGTGGCCATCGCGTTTGTCATGCCCTTCATAATGCTGTTGCTCGGCAGGTTCGTTCTGGGCGAACAGGTTGGACCCCGACGTCTGATCGCCTGTGTCGTCGGGTTCATCGGCACGTTGCTGGTGATCCAGCCCAGCTTTGCCGAGGTCGGTGCCCCCGCCCTTCTCCCTCTGATCGTCGCGGTAGTATTCGCACTGTTCATGTTGGTGACACGACAGATCGCAAAAGAGACCGATCCGGTCTCGCTGCAAGCGGTGTCAGGCGCAATGGCGACAGTAATCCTGCTACCGACCCTGCTGCTCGGATCAAGCGCTGGCATCGATCAGCTATCATTCGTTATGCCAGACAGAGAAACACTCTGGCTGCTCTTCGCGATCGGAGCGCTTGGCACCGTTGCGCATCTGTTGATGACATGGTCGCTACGCTATGCGCCGTCGGCAACTCTGGCACCCATGCAATATCTCGAAATCCCGGTCGCAACTGTGATCGGCTGGATGATCTTCCATGATCTTCCCAACGGCATAGCCGCCATCGGCATCCTGATCACGATTGCCGCAGGGCTTTACGTCATTCTGCACGAGCGGGCCAACGCCCGGTCTGGCCCGACAGAAACGCCCGCATGACCTGATCCAGCGCCTCGCGCGGCACCATCATCAGCAACCCGGGCTGGTCCAGTTCAAGCGTCAATTCTCCAACAGCGCGGTTTGACGTCCCGATCCGTCCGTCCGGTTCCAGCACAATATCGTCAATCGGCCATTCCAATCCTTGGCTCCGCCCGATTACACGCCGAAATGGAAACAATGACACAGTTGAGCCTGCGACAAGGTCTAGCGTGATCCGTGGAGGCACATGAAACACAACCTCATGTGCACCCAACAGAAGACAGGCACGCTCGGGCCAGCGGACAAGGCTGTTGAACACCGCCAACTGATGATCAACGCGCGCGCCAAGGAACCCTGCCGCCAACACCAGTGGTGCCTGAACACTGCGCAGCGCCTTGTCGAAATCCGTGCTGTCCTGTTCTCGAATCGGAAACAGCCGATCCTCGGGAATCCGGGCGCGATAGGTGGCTTCAAGCGAGTCAAAATCACCGATCACCGCATCGGGAATGCGCCCCGAATCAACCAGCGCAGCGGCCCCGCCATCCGCCGCAACCGCAGAATCAACGCGATTCAGCACCAGATTCACGTCACCGGGGCCGATTTCACCCCCTCCAAACAGCCCAATTGGCCCTTCAGACCGAACAATTGACTCATTTTTCGCAAGATTGACCATATTTCCCGGTTTTGGACATAATGAGACCACAAAATGATAGACTCATGGCTACAGTTTGAAGTCGATTGCCGAGATATGTGTTTGGCAATGTGACCTGGTAGTTTGTAGAGGACGTGCGTCTGATGGTACAGAACAACAAGGTGTTAACCGTTTCTTACGGAACCTTCTCGTGCACTTTGGAAGGCTTCGACGATTCATTCGAAACGATGAAAGCCATTGCCGAATATTTCCGGGATCTCGCAGCGGACGACCGTTATTTTGGATCGGAACCGCCTCAGCCCGACGCCGAGATGCTGACCCGCATCGCTCAGCGCGATGTCGCACGTAAAGTGGAAGCCAGTCAGAACGACACCGGTCTGCTCCTGCGGGCTACCGAGACATCAGCCCCTGCGGCACCGACCCCCGCTGCGATCGCACCTACACCTGCACCCGAGCCCGTTCAGCCTTTGTCCAGCGCCGCCCCCTCAACGCCTCAGGCACAATCCGATGAGCCTGCCGAGGACAGCATCGCGGCCAAATTGCAACGCATTCGGGCGGTGGTTTCGCATTCCGACCAAACCCCCACCACATATTCCGAGGATGAGGATACGAGCTATCTCCAACCGGCGAAGCCCAAGGTCGACGCGATCTCGGCAGCCTTCGCAGCAGGTGCGCTCAGCCCTTCAGACCTGGAAGACTCGATCGAAGAACCGGCACCCGCCCCCATGCCAGTGGAAGATCAGGCCGAAGATCTTCCCGAACCCGTCGCATCGACGGATGACGTTGAGGGCTTCGTTGACGAGTTGACTGACACCATGTCAAACGCCGACGAACAGGACGAGACCGACGCGACTGATCTGGTCCCCGCCGAGGACGAAGAAGAAGTTGCGCAGCAGGATGAGGTCACAGACAGTGACGTTCTGTTCTCGGACCTTGATGAAGCGTCTGAGACCGAGGATCAATCCAACATTCTGAACGAACCAGTTGCCGAAGACGATGATCGCGACGCGACCGAAGCACTGGCCGAAATTTCCAGCGATGTAATTTCGGCCGAGGATGAGGCGCTGCTGCTGGACGAGATCGCGCTTGTCGAATCCGAGCTGGAAACAAAGATCTCACCTGAACGGGCGGAAATGTCCGGGCTGGACGAAGACGTCTCACGCCTGATGGACAAGGCTGACGAACAGTTGGATGATCCATCCACCAATGATCAGCGTGAAACTTATTCGCACTTGCGTACCGCCGTCGCCGCAACCGAGGCCGAGCGCGCCGAAGGCAAAGACTCCGCTGGCGAACGCGAGGACGATTATCGCGGTGATCTGGCGTCTGTCGTCAGCCCCCGCCGCCCCGAGGTCGAAGTGACCAGCGAACGCCCCGCCGCGGAAATCGCAGCACCGCTGAAACTGGTCGCAGAACAGCGCATTGATACCGATGAGGCCGACACCGGCCCTGTCATGCCGCGCCGCGTGACCTCGTTGGATGACAGTGCCGCGGATGAGGAAGGCGGGTTCGCCACTTTTGCGCAAGAACAGGGCGCACAATCGCTTCCTGATCTGTTGGAGGCTGCGGCTGCTTACCTCTCGTTCATCGAAGGCCAGGAACAGTTCTCGCGCCCGCAACTGATGAACAAGGTGCGTTCGCTGAAGCAGGAAGCATTCAATCGTGAAGAAAGCCTGCGCTCCTTCGGGCAACTTCTGCGCGACGGCAAGATCGAAAAGGCCGGTGGCGGGCGTTTCGCTGCCTCGACCCAGATCGGGTTCCGCCCGGATGATGACGAACGCGCTGCGGGCTAAACCCGGCGCATCAAATTACCCCCTCGAAACTCGACAGGGCCGGAGGCAACTCTGGCCCTCTCCTTATGGGCGCGATCAAGCTCCTCAGCGGCAAATCCGCTCATTTTTGGCATACTAGGCGCTGCTGGTTATGCTGCGGCGCAGAAATTTGCTACGATCACCGCATCGACTGAACCCGACTCTGTGATCTTAAGTGCCCAAGTTTCCGACCTGAGGTATCTCGTATGTACGATCTTGCAATCCGACGTTTGCGCGTCTTCGACAAACCCCTTGTTACAGCCCATCTGCAGAACCTCGAACCCGAGGCTTTGCGATCACGTTTTGGCGCTGTTGTGCCTAACGTCTTTCTGGATCGTTATGCCTCGGCCCTGTTCGACGATGCATCCTTGGTCTTTGGGGCCTTCCCCGACAGCTGCCTACGTGGAATGGCCGAACTCCGCCCGGTGCGAGACAGCCTTCCCCGCACTGCCGAGGCAGCCTTCACCGTCGAAGCCCCATGGCAGGATCGTGGTATCGGTGACGCTCTTCTCTCGCGTCTTATCGCGAGCGCGCGCAACCGCGGGGTACGAGAGGTACATATGCTCTGCCTCGCGACTAACCAGAGGATGCGCCACCTGGCCAGCAAACACAGCGCTGATCTCAACTTGATGACCGGGGAAGTTGCAGCAACTCTCACACCGCCCTGGCCCACGCCATTTAGCATGGCAGAGGAAATTGCCGGGGAATATCATGCATTTGCCCGTGCAGTATTCAGCTGGCCGGATTAGTGTTTGTCCTGATCCGGGTCTTCCTTGCCCACCCCGCGAAAGACAAATTTGAACGGCAAGACCCAGACAATGCCCAGCGCGACATAGACCAGAAGCTCAAGCCAGATCGGCGGGCGATCCAGCCAGTTCACAATCGTCACGACTGCAACAATATAAGCAGGCAGCCCGACCAGCAGCAGCACCATCGACCAACGCCGCCGCGCCTTATAGCTGAGACCGGGCTTTTCGTTCCCGCTCATCAGTCCGCAAACGGGTCAGTTACCAGAATGGTATCCTCCCGCTCCGGGCTTGTGGACAACAAGGCGACCGGGCATTCGATCAATTCCTCGACCCGACGCACATATTTGATTGCGTTCGCAGGCAAATCTGCCCAACTGCGCGCGCCTTCAGTGGATTCACTCCAGCCCGGCATCTCTTCGTAGATGGGCGTGCAGCGCGCCTGCTGGTCGGCGGCGGTGGGCAGATAGTCGAGGCGTTCGCCATCCAGTTCATATCCGACACAGATCTTCAGCGTCTCGAACCCATCCAGAACATCCAATTTGGTCAGCGAAATACCGTTGACACCGCTGGTCGCACAGGTCTGACGCACCAAACAGGCATCGAACCAGCCACAACGCCGTTTGCGACCCGTTGTTGTACCGAATTCATGCCCCCGCTCACCCAGGCGCTGCCCATCGGCATCGTCCAACTCAGTCGGGAACGGCCCCTCGCCCACGCGCGTGGTATAGGCTTTGACAATCCCCAGAACGAAGTCGATCGATCCGGGGCCAATGCCTACACCGGTCGAAGCCTGCCCTGCGATTACATTCGATGATGTCACAAATGGATAGGTCCCGAAATCGATATCCAACAACGCGCCCTGCGCTCCTTCGAACAGGATGCGCTTGCCCGCTTTGCGCTTTTCGTTCAGCACCTTCCAAACAGGTGCCGCAAAGGGCAGAATCTGCGGCGCAATCTCTTTCAGCTGCGCAATCAACCCGTCCCGGTCAATTGGCTCAAGCCCCAAGCCGTTGCGCAAAGCGTTGTGGTGTACCAAAGCCCGGTCCACCCGCAGCGCCAGCGTTGCATCATCCGCCAGATCAGCCACCCGGATCACGCGCCGCCCTACCTTGTCCTCATAACATGGTCCGATTCCGCGACCGGTTGTGCCAATCTTGGCCACCGAGTTCTGATTCTCGCGTGCCCGATCCAGTTCGCCATGGAATGGCAGGATCAGCGGTGTGTTCTCAGCGATCATCAGCGTCTCGGGCGTAATATCAACACCCTGTTCCCGGATCGTGCCGATCTCTTTCATCAGGTGCCATGGGTCCAGTACAACCCCATTGCCGATCACGCTCAGCTTGCCGCCGCGCACCACGCCCGAGGGCAATGCATGCAGCTTGTAAACCTCACCATCGATAACCAGCGTATGCCCGGCATTATGCCCGCCCTGAAAACGCGCGATCACATCTGCCCGCTCGCTGAGCCAGTCGACGATCTTGCCTTTTCCTTCGTCACCCCACTGGGCGCCGACAACAACCACATTGGCCATATCCGGTCCTTTTGCGCTGAGATATCAAACCCGGCTGATATAGCGAGGCTCAGTCGGCAGGGAAACCGATATTTCGCCGCATCGGGAAATCGCGCTTCGCGCGATGCCTCTGGCGGAGATATTTATAGCCAGATGAAGACCGGATCCCCTGCTTCATCTGGCTATAAATATCTCGGGGGAGTCGCGGCCGGCCGCAGCGGGGGCAGAGCCCCCTCTACCCCTGCGACAAGCACACAGGTTCGCCATGGGGTGTGGTCAGGTAGGCCTCTTCCCACGCATCGCGCACGGCCGAGATATCGGCGAGCGATATGTCACCCTGTTCCGTCAACAACACCTCCAGCGTCTCCAGCCATGCATGGAAATAGTCGTCACCGCCATCCAACTCACGGTCCAGACCATGACGCTTCAGCGTTGCAGAGAACCGAGAGGCCCAATCCGGCCAATCAAAACGACCCGCCTCGTTCAGCGCCACCGTGACAGCAAATATCTGCGCATGCCAGGGTTCGGCAAAGACCGGCTCGGGGACGGTATGGGCGACGCAATCACTCATGCGGGTTCGAGGTAGGATTGCCACAGATCCAGCACGACCTCATCCTCTGAATGTTCGGGATTGGCCCAGAGTTCCGATGCCGGGAAGACCACAGCATAAAGTGGCTCGGGAGCTTCACCCAATCCATGCGCATTAGAATCAGGCAACACATGCGTTCCATGCAGTCGCAGCACCCGCCCTCGGGCACCCGCCGCGTAGATCGGCAGCCGCGTATGACCGCCATCGACCAACCGGTTTGCCGTTGGACGCGCGGTGCGCACCGATTGTCCAACCTCAAACTGAATCGCGACGTTCGATGGGCGATCCGCCGGACCACCCTTGGCAAGGGCTGCGGCAACGGCATCAGCCTTCAGAACACGCGTGGCCAAAGGATGTTCGGCGTCTTCTTCGGCGCCGCGCAAATCATCCAACGTCAGCACGCCGTTTTCGACCAGCAGATCTGCGAGTCCTGAAATCCATTTTTCATAATAGGTAAACTGCGCATAATCCTTGGGGGACAGGCGCTCACGCGCATGGCGCGATACATCGATATTCCATTGCCCCAGAAACCCCGACGCAAGAGTTACCGCCAGAGCACGCGCGTGCCAGTCTTCGGCAAAAACAGGTGCGTCTTCCGCTTCTGGATCAATAGCCCCGTCACCGAACCGCCCTCCCATGTCGTGAACGCGGGTCATGCGTTCACCTTGGGCAAGCTCGTGCCAATCATGCTGTCGCGGGTGACTAAAGCGGCAAGATCGTCTTCGCTCAACCCTTCAGAACCTGCAGGGCGCATGGGCAAAACCAGATAGCGAATCTCCGCCGTTGAATCCCACACCCGAACGGACGTGGTGTCAGGCAAGCTTACACCAAACTCGGCCAATACCTTGCGCGGTTCGCGCACGGCGCGAGCGCGATAGGCATCGGATTTATACCAGCCTGGCGGGATACCCAACAGAGGCCATGGATAACAGCTGCACAATGTACAAACGACCATGTTGTGCTGCGCAGGGGTGTTCTCGACCACCACCATATGCTCTCCCTGACGACCATAATATCCGAGATCGGCAACGACTGGTGTTGCATCTGCAAGCAGAGCCGCCTTGAAGTCAGGATCGCTCCATGCCTTGGCAACAACGCGGGCCCCGTTCTGCGGGCCGATCTTGTTCTGGTAGGTATCGATGATCTCATCCAGCGCCGCCGGGTCGATCAGCCCCTTACGGGTCAGAATCGTCTCCAGCGCTTTGACACGGAGCGCGGGTTCGGGCGGCAACAGGGCGTGCGGGTGGTCGTGGTCATCATGTGGCATGAGCCGCAGCCTGCGCCACGCCTTGCCCGCCTGTCCAGTCCCTTTGGCGTGATCCATCACATCACCAACCGTGATGGCAACTCCTCCCTTGCCCCCAGAACCAAACTTGCATAAGTACCACGCGATACACGCCACGCTGTACAGGACCACCATGGAAAACGTCGTTCTCATCATCCATCTTCTTCTGGCTCTGGGCCTGATCGCCGTTGTGCTGATGCAGCGGTCCGAAGGTGGCGGCCTTGGCATGGGTGGCGGCGGTGGCGGAGCCATGACCGGGCGCGCAGCTGCGACTGCGTTGGGCAAAGTGACCTGGATCCTGGCGGCGTGCTTTATCGTCACCTCGATCACGCTGACCATTCTGGCCGCACAGAAATCCTCGGGCAGCTCGGTTATCGACCGTTTGGGCGTTCCGGCCCCGGCCCCGACCGAGGAAAGCACCCCGGCTGTACCGTCGGCTGATGATCTTCTGCCTCCGACACAGGGCGACAATGCGCCGCTGATCCCGCAGGCCGACTGATACACAAAACCTAGAAACCGGAAAGAGGACTGCAACAGCATCTTGCGGTTCTCTTGCGCTATGGGCGCGAATCCTTTATATGTGAAGTCCCGTGATGCAGCGGTTTTTCGTAAACCGTCGGGCAGCTGATTTTGACGTCTCACGGGAGCAAGCCGAACAACATGGCGCGATTTATTTTCATCACTGGTGGTGTGGTTTCGTCCTTGGGTAAAGGACTGGCTTCGGCGGCTTTGGGCGCGCTGCTGCAGGCCCGAGGGTACTCAGTACGCCTGCGCAAGCTCGACCCCTATTTGAACGTCGATCCGGGTACGATGTCGCCGTTTGAACATGGCGAAGTGTTCGTCACCGATGACGGGGCCGAGACCGATCTGGACCTTGGCCATTACGAACGTTTCACCGGCGTGGCCGCGCGTAAGACCGACTCGGTCAGCTCGGGCCGGATTTATTCCAACGTGCTTGAGAAAGAGCGCCGCGGCGACTACCTGGGCAAAACCATTCAGGTGATCCCGCACGTCACCAATGAGATCAAGGATTTCATCGCCATTGGCGAGGATGAGGTTGATTTCATGCTCTGCGAAATCGGCGGCACCGTGGGCGATATCGAAGGCCTGCCCTTCTTTGAGGCTATCCGTCAATTCAGTCAGGACAAACCCCGTGGTCAGTGCCTGTTCATGCACCTGACGCTGCTGCCTTATATCAAGGCGTCCGGTGAGCTGAAAACCAAGCCGACCCAGCACTCGGTAAAAGAGCTGCGCTCGATCGGTCTGGCCCCCGACATTCTGGTGTGCCGCTCCGAAGGCCCGATCCCGACCAAAGAACGCGAGAAGCTGGCCCTATTCTGTAATGTCCGCCCCGACAGCGTGATCGCAGCACAAGACCTCAGCACCATTTATGACGCCCCGCTGGCATATCATCGCGAAGGTCTGGATCAGGCGGTTCTGGATGCCTTCCAGATCAGCCCTGCCCCCAAGCCCGATCTGGCGAAATGGGAAGATGTCAGCGACCGCATCCACAACGCCGAAGGCGAGGTGAAGGTCGCTATTGTGGGCAAGTACACTCAGTTGGAAGACGCCTATAAGTCGATTGCCGAGGCGCTGACCCATGGCGGCATGGCCAACCGCGTGAAGGTCAAGGTCGAGTGGGTTGATGCCGAGGTATTCGACAATGAAGATGTGGCACCGCATCTGGAAGGCTTCCACGCGATCCTTGTCCCCGGAGGGTTTGGCGAACGTGGAACCGAAGGCAAGATCAAAGCGGCTCAATACGCGCGGGAGCACAAAGTACCATATCTGGGCATCTGTCTCGGCATGCAGATGGCAGTGATCGAGGCAGCGCGGAATGCGGCGGGCATCGCCGAGGCGGGTTCGGAAGAATTCGACCACGAAGCCGGGAAAAAGCGTTTCGAACCGGTTGTTTACCACCTGAAAGAATGGGTGCAGGGCAATCACAAAGTCGAACGTAAAGTCGGAGACGACAAGGGCGGAACCATGCGTCTTGGCGCCTATAATGCAGTTCTGGCCGAGGGATCAAAAGTCGCTGATGTCTATGGCGGCACTCAGATCGAGGAACGCCACCGCCACCGCTATGAGGTCGACATCAAGTATCGCGACAAGCTGGAAAAGGCTGGTTTGAACTTCTCGGGCATGTCGCCCGATGGCCGCTTGCCCGAGATTGTTGAATGGTCGGATCACCCATGGTTCATCGGAGTTCAGTATCACCCGGAGCTAAAGTCCAAACCCTTCGACCCGCATCCCCTGTTCCGCGACTTCGTGCGTGCGGCCAAGGACACATCGCGCCTCGTCTAGGTCACTGCAAAGTGAGGGCTGCTGCGAAAAAAACTGTACGCAGCGGCCGTTGTCGCAGTTAACTGTCGGAAGAAACCGACAGGAGACCGGCCATGACAGATCAGATAACCCAAGCAGAAACCTTTGCCGCCCTGCACAAAAAGGGCGATCCGGTCATCCTCTATAACATCTGGGACGCGGGCAGCGCCGCAGCTGTACGCGATGCCGGGGCCAAGGCTCTGGCGACTGGCAGTGCACCGGTCGCAATGGCGCAAGGCTTTACAGATGGGCAGAACATCCCCTTCGACGCGGCGCTGGAGAACGCGCGGCGCATTGTGGAGGCCGTTGACATCCCGGTCACCATGGATCTGGAAGGCGCCTATGCCGAAGATACGTTCGGCATCTCGGCCAATGTTAAACGGGCCCTCGAAACCGGCGTGATCGGCTTCAACTTTGAAGACCAGATCGTTGGAACGAAAGAGCTTTATGACATCGAAACACAGGCTGCGCGCGTCGCAGCCATGCGTGAGAGCTGTGATGTTGCCGGAATTCCCGCGTTCATCAATGCCCGTACCGATATCTTCCTCAAGGCGGCGCCGGACAGCCATGATCAGGCGATGCTGGACGATGCCATGGCCCGCGCCAGAGCCTATGCTGAGGCCGGGGCCAGCGGCTTCTTTGCACCGGGCCTGAAAGATGAAACGATGATCGGTCGCCTGTGTGAAGCAACCGACTTACCCGTCAATATCATCGCCCTTCCCGGCACACCTGACACGCCGACACTGGCGAAACTTGGCGTAGCCCGGATCAGCTATGGCCCTGTGCCCTACCGGCAGATGATTGCCTGGCTGCAGGACAAAGCCCGCGAGGCGCTGCAATCGGGCGGGTGATCCACTTTTAGGGGATTGCATTCCCAGACATTCCTCCGCACCTTGCGCGTGAAAGCACAGGAGGAAGCCCCATGGCCAAAGGATACTGGGTTGCCCATGTCGATGTCGATGATTTCGACACCTACAAGAACTATATAGCCGCAAACGCCGCGCCTTTTGCCGAATATGGTGCCAAATTCCTCGTGCGAGGCGGTGATCGGACCGAGGTCGAAGGCCAGGCCCGCGCCCGCACCGTAGTGATCGAGTTCCCCAGCTACGAACAGGCGCTGGCCTGTTATGAAAGCGAAGGCTATCAAGCGGCTAAGGCCCTGCGCGATCCGGTGTCCACCGGCGATCTTGTGATCATTCAGGGCTATGAAGGCTAGCACCGCTTGGCGCGTCCGAAATTTAGGAATATCCTAACCCTATGTTGAAGAAGTTCTTTCAGGCGTTCCGTCCGCCGCAACACGACAACCTTCCAGACCCGGATGCCGAACTGGCCCTCGGTGCATTGATGGTGCGCGTGGCTCAGGCAGATCGTGATTACAAACTGGAAGAGATCAGCCTGATCGACCGCATCCTCGCCCGCCTCTACCAGCACAATGCGATTGAGGCCGCAAAGGTGCGTGCTACCTGCGAAAAGCTGCACGCTGCCGCGCCGGAAACCGATACATTTGGCAAGCTGATCCGTGAAACCACTGATTTGCAGGAACGCCTGGCCGCTTTGGACGCCTTGTGGGAGGTCGTGCTGGCCGATGGCAACTCGGACGAAGGCGAGATCAAAATCGTTGAAGAGGCCCGTATTGCCATGGGCTTGAGCTTCAACGACAGTAAAGCTGCCCGCGAACGGGTGCAAAGCCGCTTGGAGGCGACCTAGGCCGGGACATTCTTTGACGCACAATTTGCCCCTAATACCGGTTTCCACCTTTCGGATTGCGCACTATATATCTGACTATGTTCAGTGATTTCCTGTCCCGGCTCACACAGCCACAGCCCGACCCGCTTGTCGAAGACGATGCTCGCCTGGCTCTGACCGCCCTACTGGTGCGCATCGCACGTTCCGACGATGACTATGCCGATACCGAGATGGCCCGGATCGACCGTATCTCGGTCGAGCGTTATGGCCTTTCGCCGTTCGAGGCTGCAGCCCTGCGTGCCCGCGCCGAAGATCTTGAGGCCGAGGCACCCGACACTGTCCGCTTCACCCGAGCCATCAAAGAGGCCGTCGCCTATGACGACCGTCTGGCGGTGGTACAGGCGATGTGGTCCGTCGCACTGGCCGACGGGCAACGCACTGGCGAGGAGGATTCGCTACTGCGCCTCGTTGTCAGCTTGCTGGGTGTCAGCGACGTAGATTCAGCCATGGCCCGTCAACGGGCTGCGAAAGCCTGATAGGCGGCTGATTCGATCACCCTCGATGCCTCCCCAATAGCCCATCCCGCCATCACAGCCAGCACCTCGTCGCGTCGACGCGGCTGGAAACACCGTGTGTCTCATTAACCCTGGCCCGCCCGCTTGGCAGGCAGAGCGGACGTTAAACTGACGATTTTGGTTAAAACGACTGGTCATTTTGGCGATTTCGCCACGTGAACTTGTCATTTGCGCATTGCATTGGTTCAATTTTTCAGCCCTAGTACCGCACCAACACCATTCACAATAACTGGACTGCCCGTGACAGAAAACGCGCCCGTCATCGAGATCAAGAACCTGCACAAAAGCTTCGGAAATCTCGAGGTGCTCAAGGGAGTGGACATTACCGCCCATCGTGGCGACGTTGTCTCGCTGATTGGTTCTTCCGGGTCAGGCAAATCTACTCTTCTACGCTGCTGCAACCTGCTGGAAGACAGCCAGCAGGGCGAGATTCTGTTCAAAGGTGAACCGGTGAGCTGGTCCGGTGAAGGGCATAACCGCCGCCCGGCCGACGCCAAACAGGTGCTGCGTATCCGCACCAACCTTTCGATGGTGTTCCAGCAATTCAACCTCTGGGCCCACATGACCATCCTGCAAAACGTGATGGAGGCTCCGGTCACCGTTCTGGGCCGTGATAAGGCCGAAGTTGAGGACAGCGCCCGCAAATATCTGGAAAAGGTGGGCATTGGCGACAAATGCGACGTCTATCCGGCACAGCTGTCTGGCGGCCAGCAACAGCGCGCCGCCATCGCGCGTGGGCTTTGCATGGAGCCTGAGGCGCTCCTGTTTGACGAACCCACTTCAGCGCTCGACCCTGAGTTGGAACAGGAAGTGATCAAGGTGATCAAGGATCTGGCCGCCGAAGGCCGTACTATGATCATCGTGACCCATGACATGAAGATGGCAGCGGACATCTCCAGCCATGTTGTGTTCCTGCATCAAGGCCTGATCGAAGAAGAGGGCACACCCGAAGATATTTTCACTACCCCTGAATCCCAACGGCTTCAGGGCTTTCTCTCCGCCACTCAGGCGGCATAATCAACGGACAGAACCAATAAGGGGAGTAACAATGAAAAACCTGATTCTGACCACCGCAGCACTGGCTCTGACCGCCGGTGTGGCCATGGCCGAAACCGTGCGCATGGGCACCGAGGGCGCCTACCCTCCGTATAACTTCATCAACGACGCTGGTGAGATCGACGGCTTTGAGCGTGACGTAGGTGATGAACTGTGCAAGCGCGCCAATCTGGAGTGCGAGTGGGTCAAGAACGACTGGGATTCGATCATTCCGAACCTGGTCTCGGGCAACTACGACACTATCATCGCGGGCATGTCGATCACTGACGAACGTGATGAGGTCATCGACTTCACTCAAGACTACTATCCGCCGACTGCTTCAGCATACGTTGCGACCTCTGACACGGCAGATGTGACCGGCGGTATTGTTGCAGCGCAAACCGCCACCATCCAGGCTGGCCACGTTGCCGAATCCGGCGCGACCCTTGTCGAATTCGCAACCCCGGAAGAAACCATCGCAGCTGTTCGTAACGGCGAAGCCGATGCCGTTCTGGCAGACCGCGATTATCTGGTTCCTTTGGTAGAAGAATCGGGCGGTGAACTGGTCTTTGTTGGAGATCCGGTTCCGCTGGGCGGTGGTGTCGGCATGGGCTTGCGTGAAAGCGACGGCGAGCTGCGTGGTAAGTTTGACGAGGCCATCACTTCTATGAAAGCCGACGGCACACTGAACGAAATGCTGATCAAGTGGTTCGGTGAAGGAATCGCCACATACGGTGCTGACGGTTCAGTCGTCACCAACTAATACCTATCGTATCCCGGTCCGGCGCCTCAGCGCCGGGCCGCGGCATCGGCTTTGCCGGTAAAGACGTTCGAAAGACGCCATATGTTCTCCTACTGCGCTGATCCTGACACGCTCGGCACGTTCCACTGGTTCTCGTGCTATCTAACCAATGGCGTCCACTGGTCATTCTACCTATCCTTTCTCAAAGTGTTGGGCTTGTTAGCCGTCACTGCCCCAGTCGCGCTCAGCTTCGGCTTTGCCGGTGCCATGGCGGCGCGGTCGCATTTCCCACCGCTAAGCTGGCTGGGCAAAGCTTACATTGCCATTGTGCGCGGCGTGCCAGACATCGCCTTTTTCCTGTTTTTCGTGATCGCATTGGATCAGGGTTTCGAGTGGATCCGGCACAAAGTTATCTGCCCCGACTGGACCGAACCAGTTCGGCAAGGCAATGACTTCCTCGTCTGCCAAGCCGCCAAGCTGCCGCTGGGCACCGCGCCTGAATGGGTGCACGAAACTTATGGGTTTTTCCTCGCAGTCATCACCTTTTCCATCGTTTTCGGCGCCTTCGCCGCCAACGTCCTGTTCGGCGGCATGCGTGCCGTGCCCCACGCCCAACTGGAAACCGCCGAGGCCTATGGCATGACCCGCCGCCAGACCTTCTGGCGCATCCTCGTGCCACAGATGTGGGTCTACGCCCTGCCCGGCCTGTCGAACCTCTGGATGGTGCTGATCAAGGCCACGCCGCTGCTGTTCCTGCTGGGCATCGAAGATATCGTCTATTGGGCACGTGAACTGGGCGGCACCAAAACCTCGCGCTTTACCGACTACCCCCACGGCGACTGGCGTATGTGGTACTTCCTCGCCCTGCTGATCTTCTATCTCGGCATGACCCGCGTCTCGGAAGTCGGGCTTGAGAAACTGATGCGCCGCCTGTCCCACGGTCAGGCCACATCGGGCGGAGAGCTTCTGCGCAAGGAGACCACCGCATGAGCTGCCTCCAGACCATTCAGGATTATGGCCTCCGGTCACTGGGCTTCGGCGAGCGCCTGCTGCCCAAAACCGATTTCACTCTGTGCGAGCATTTCACGCTGATCGGCTCGGGCATGATCTGGAATATCTATTTCGGGATCATGGCGATGGTCACAGGGTTCTTCCTCGCCACCGCGTTGGCCGTCGGCAAAGCCTCATCGAATAAATGGCTGCGCAAACCGTCCGAGTGGTTCATCTTCCTGTTCCGCGGCTCACCGCTCTTTATCCAGTTCTTCTTCGCCTATTTCTTCTTCCTGTCGCTGAAGAAACCCTATCCGATGTTCGACGCCTTCACCTCGGCCTGGCTGGGGGCGCTGATCGTGCTGTTCCTGAACACATCCGCCTATTCGGGTGAGATCTTCTATGGTGCGCTGCGCTCGATTCCCAAAGGGGATACCGAAGCCGCAGACGCATATGGCATGTCTGGCTGGTCCCGGTTCCGCCGTATCATCTGGCCCACCATGCTGCGGCTGGCTTGGCCCGCTTATACGAACGAAGCCATCTTTGTGTTCCAATCCACCACGCTGGTTTTCTTCTCGGCGTTCCCGGCCTGGCAGCAACGCGGAGACGCGCTGTATTACGCGAGCTACTTCGCCGACAAGACGTTCAACCCGTTCATTCCTTACCCGATTCTGGCGTTCTACTTCATCTTACTGACACTGGTCATCGTCTGGTGTTTCGGCATGGTCAACAAACGTCTGAACCGGCACCTGCCCGCCGAGCGAAAGGCCAAGATGCGGTTCCGTCTGAATCTGGCACGCTAATCCCACTCGACCGGGTTCAAACGGAACAGTTTCGAGAGTTGCTCGTACACCTCAGGCACCTCGCGCTGTAACGCGCGGGGGCGTTCAAAAAATACTTCGACCGAGACGGCAAAAAACTCCTCGTGCCCAGTCGCACCATAGGGGTCAATCACCGTGCGCCGACCGCTTTCGACAGCGCGCACATGCGCGTCATAGGCGGTCAGAAATACCTTTTCCCATTCGGCAAAGCTCTGACCTGCGCTTAGAATTGGCACGCCGTTCGTACCGCCGGAAAGGTCGTCAATCTGATGCGCAAATTCATGCAGCACCACGTTCTGGCCATCCCGATCATCCAGCGCCCCTTGCTGGCTATGCGCCCAGGACAGAATGACCGGCCCGCGATCCCAGCTTTCACCGGTGCGCACGATTTCTTTCTCAGACACGACATAACCCGAGCGCCGCTGCTGCTTTGACTTGAAGGCGTTGGGATAAATCAGGATCGTCGTCAGATTATCGTACCAAAGGTCACTGTTGATCACGAGCAGACAAGCCTGTGCCGCAATCGAAAGTTCCATCTCTTCCGTCACATCCAGCCCATCGCAACCGTAGTAACTCACCTGATCCAGCAACAAGTTCACCTTGCCATCCAGATGCTGGCGCAGCGGCTGCGGAAGCCGCCGGATGATTGGCACCTGACGATCAATGATATCGCGCTGACGGGCGCTCAGCGGCGTGGCAAGCAACTCGGCGCGGGCCTGCCGTTTCGACCAGAAATAATAGCAAAGGCCAGCGACGACGAGGAACAGAATGGTAAGAAAGATCAACATGGAAAGACACTATATGCATCAGTTGCTCGGGCACAATTGGCCACCAGCTCTGGCACGGCGAACCTGCGACTGACACTGTGATCCCTGAGTTTACGACAGATTGGTGAAATTTCGCCAATAGGGCGAAACAAGCCTTGGCTTGAGCGCTATATGACTTTATCTTTCCCAAAGATAAAATTCGGGAAATCCAAATATGACGCTTGTACCCAACGTTCATGACGCCGAACCCATCCCCGCAGCCGCAAGAGACGCAATTGACGCCCTGATGCAATCTGGCGACCTGTTCCGCTATACCGCGCCACAGGATGCACCGGTTTCGCTGCTTGAGGCCGAGTTTGCCGCGCTGCTGGGCAGCAAATACGCTCTGGCCGTGTCGTCCTGCTCTGCTGCGCTGTTCCTGTCGCTCAAGGCATTGGATCTGCCGCGGGATGCGCGGGTTTTGATCCCAGGATTTACCTTTGCCGCCGTACCGTCCTCGGTCGTTCACGCGGATTGCATTCCGGTTCTTTGCGAAGTTGGCAGCAATTATCGCATCGACATGGAGGATTTCGCGGCCAAGCTGGATAGCGTTCAGGCAGTGATCATCAGCCATATGCGCGGCCATACCTCGGACATGGATGCCATAATGGAGCTGTGTGACGCGCGCGATATACCTGTGATTGAGGACGCCGCACATTCGCTTGGCACCACCTGGAATGGGCGCAATATCGGTACGATCGGCAAGATCGGCTGTTTCTCGTTCCAGTCCTACAAGATGATCAACGCGGGCGAAGGCGGGATCCTGATTACAGATGACGCTGATCTGGTAGCCCGCACCGTCATCATGTCAGGCGCATATGAACATAACTGGAAAAAACACTCAGGCGCACCCGAGCTTGAGCTGGCCTTTGCCCGCTGGCAAAACCAGTTGCCGCTTTACAACCTGCGGATGAGCAACCTCAGCGCCGCCGTGATCCGCCCGCAGATTCCGGAACTGGCGCGTCGGGTACGTGACGGACTGGAGAACCATGACTATGTCGCGGATCGCCTGAACGCGTCGCCCCATATCGACGTGCCCGCACCGCTGACAGCTGAACGCCGCGCGCCGGATTCGATCCAGTTCAATCTGGTGGACCTTGGTGACGATGAAATCAAAGCTTTCGCGGCAGCTGCCGAGGCACGGGGTGTTAAGGTGCAGGTCTTCGGTCTGAGCCAGGATAACGCGCGCGCCTTCTGGAACTGGCAATTCCTGCCCGAACAGGTCGATCTGCCACAAACCCGCGCCATGCTGATGAGCGCCTGTGACGTGCGCCTGCCCGTCCGCCTGACGCGCGAAGAACTTGACGTGATCGCGGATATTCTGCTGGCCTCAATAGGTGAAGTGGTCGGCCCGATGCCGGTCTACGGTACCTGATCAGCTCTCACCAAGATCAAACGCTTGAACGGACAAAAACAACGCGTCGATCCCATCCGGGGTCGGCGCGATGCGCGACAATATCCCAGCGACTGCCGGACCTTCCTCCGTCTGAACCAGTAGTGGCGCGCCGGAATCTCCCATCATGACAGGACATATTGCGTGCAGGAGGTGCTGACCCGCAGGCTGAGGCACGCAAGCTCCGGTACGGCTCAAGACATGGGAGCGCAAGCCGGGATACCCCGACACAAACCCTTCGCTTGTGTCGTCGGCGAGCGCCAAGAACCCAAGCTCTGCTCCGATCGGATCGGTCAGTTCCAGCACGGCCCAATCCAAGTCGGCGCGATTGTTGAAAGCTCCATCCACACCTTGCGATGCGGACAGCCGGTAGGCATTGACGGCAGAGACCGCGACAGCCTCACCGCGCTGATATCCTGCGGCAAACCGGATGCTTGAAGGCGGTATCCATCGCTGGCGGGCAGAATTGTAAAGGCAATGCGCCGCCGTAAGCACCAACTGCTCCGACACCAGAACACCTGTACAGTGAGACCGCTGGCTGCGGCTGGCAAAATTGACGCGCCCAATAGCCCGCCAAGGCTCCTCGAAGGCGTTCAGGATTTCGCGATCCCGGATATCCGCGCAGCCAGCCGAAGTGTCCTGCCCCATTGTGCAGATCGGCTCCCACACGTTCGAGAATTTACCTTGCGCCAGCGCCGTCTGCGCCCAGAGCAGTACCGCAATCGCAAGCAGTCGGCGCATCAGCCCGATCAGCTAAGCTTGGACAATTTCTGCTGCAATTCCGCGAGTTGCTTTTTGATGTCGTCCAGATCTTCTTTGGGTTCCGACGACGCCTCTTGCTCGTCATCCGAACCGGACCATTTGCCCGACAACCCGCCGGTCATGGCTTTCAGGAACGCCTGCTGCTGCGCCTGCATCGCCTCGAACCCAGGCATCTGCGACATCGGGTTCATGGCGTTCATGTTCTCCATCATCTTGGACTGGCTTTCGCGCAGCATATCGAACGAGCTTTGCAGGAATTGGGGCATCATGCCCCCGCCGGGCACCATGTAGCTGCGGACCAGATCGTTGAGAACATTGACCGGCAGAACGTTTTCCCCTCGGCTTTCATGTTCAGCGATGATTTGCAGCAGATACTGGCGGGTCAGATCATCCCCGGTTTTCAGGTCGATGATCTGCACCTCGCGCCCATCGCGGATGAACCCCGCGATATCTTCAAGTGTGACATAGTCGCTGGTCTCGGTGTTATACAGCCGACGGCTGGCATAGCGCTTGATCAACAACGGCTTTTCTTGTTCCGACACCGTTTACCCTCCCCAAGGATGATGCGTTGCAGCAGAGGTTATGCGACTGCAGAACAAAAAGAAAGGGCAGGTCAAACGACCTGCCCTCTTGCGATTGCACCGCTTGGGAGGAATGGGTGCTAGTTCGCAGACTTGCCTTACTTGGTGGTTGCTGCTTTCTTAGCGGCAGCGGTCACCTCGTTGGTGGCTTTTTTGACGGCTGCGGTTGCATCTTCTGCAGCGTCTTTGCCAGCCGCCATCAGCAGCTCAACAGTTTCGGTCTGAACTTTTTTCGCGATTTCAGCGAAAGCAGCCATGTTTTCTGCAGCAACTTCGGCCGACGCGCTTGCGAAGTCGGTTGCGGCTTTTGCGTAGTCAGCAGGCTCTGCCTTTGCTTTCGACATCTCGGTCAGCTTGGCCAGGGTTTCCTTGGTCCATTTGTTCGAGATTTCAGCCGATTTCTCAGCTGCGTCCAGGGCAACGCCCGACAGCTTTTCGTTCAGCGATGCGGTCGATTTGAACGCGTCTTCCAGAGCGCTTGTGTCAACCGGGAATGCACCCATCATGTCTTTCAGGGTCGCGGTAAAGTCTTGGGTCTTTGCCATTATCCTAATCCTTTTAGCCTGTCCGGGCCCACCCCGGGTTTCATCAGCTTGAGGACAATATGATTGCTGCATTGCAGCATTGCAAGTTTTTTCTCGCTGCAATGCAGAAAAAGTTGAGTTTCAAAATGATATCAGCGGTTTGCCTTGACCAAAACATAGGTTCCAGGGGCCGGGCACAGCCGCGGATGGTCCGAATCGCCGGTGTCGCGGGCCGGAACCTGCTTGCCAGAGCGCTTTTTCAGCCATGCTTCCCACATCGGCCACCAGGAGCCCTCGTGGAAGTCAGCGTCTTTCAGCCAGGTTTCGGCATCCGCCTTCATATCCGGGTTGGTGTAGTGGCCGTATTTCTTCTTGCTGGGCGGGTTTACGATACCCGCGATATGACCCGATTCCGAGACCACAAAGGTTTTGGACTTCGCCCCCATCTGCTGCACGCCGCGATAGCAATCCTTCCACGCAGCGATGTGATCCGTCTCGCAGGTGATCGCCATCAGAGGCACGTCGACATCCTTGATGTGCAGCTTGTGACCCAAAAGCTCGAACCCGTCTGTGACGAAATCATTGCTCTGGCACAGCCCGCGCAGATACTGGATCGCCATTTTCCCGGGCAGGTTGGCCCCGTCTCCGTTCCAGAACAGCAAATCGAAGGCGGGCGGTGTTTCACCCATCATGTAGTTCCGGATCGCTGGGGTGTAGATCAGATCCCTCGACCGCAGGAATGACATGGTTCGCCCGATAATCCAAGCCTTGAGAATCCCGTCCTTCGTGACCTGATCCTCGATACCGTCGACGAAATCGTTCTGCAGGAAGGGCGTAAACTCGCCCTGATCACCGAAATCCGTAAGGGTCGTGAAGAAGGTCGCTGACTTCACCGATTTGTCACCCTGCTGTTTCATCAGCGAGAGCGTAAGGTTCAACGTCGTACCCGCGATGCAATACCCCACCGCGTTGACCTGCTTGACCTTGCAGATCTTCTTGACCTCGTCGATGGCAGTCAGGAAACCGTCCTGAACATAATCCTCCAACCCGATATCGGCATGAGAGCTGTCGGCATTGACCCAGCTGACAACAAACAGCGTATAGCCCTGTTCGGTCACCCATTTGATCAGACTGTTCTGCGCCTTGAGATCGAGGATATAGAATTTGTTGATCCAGGGCGGGAACAGCACGATCGGCGTTTCATGCACTGTCTCGGTGACCGGTTTGTACTGGATCAACTCCATCAAACGATTGCGATAGACGACATCGCCGGGTGTGGTCGCGATATTGCCACCAATCTCGAAGGCGCTTTCGTCGGCCAGCCTGACGACCATCTCGCCATCATTGGCCTCAAGGTCCGAGACAAGATTTTCCAACCCCTGGATCAACGACTGACCCTCGGTCTCGACCGCCTTTTCCAGCGCATCTGGATTAGTGGCCAGAAAATTCGTTGGTGCCATCATGTCGATGATCTGTTGCGAAAAGTACTGAAGCCGCTGCTTGTCCTTGGCCTCAAGATCCTCAACCGACGCAACAGCCTGCGAGATGGCCTCCGCGTTGGTCTGGTACTGCTGGCGAATAAGACGGAAATACGGGTTGGTTTCCCACATCGGATTCGAGAATCGCTTGTCCTTGGACAAAGATTCAGGCGCTTCGTTTTCGCCGCTTGCAAAGGCCTGTTGAGCCTCGGCAAAGTTCAGGACAGACTTTCCCCAATATTCGATCTGATGTTCAAGCAGCTTGGTCGGGTTCTGAAAAGCTTCGGTCCAATAGGCCGTTGCTGCTTTTGCAAAAAGCTCTTGATTCGGGCCATCCAGGGCGGGGGTATGCGGCGTTTTGCCGGCCATGACCTCGACAAGTCGCTTGGACAATTCTTCGACTTTGCCCATATTTTCTTTAAGTCGATCAATGGTTTCTTCGGTCAACTTAGGCGTTTGGCCGTCAGCAGTTGTCATTTTAACAATTCCCCCCTAACCTCGCTGCTATGCAGAATAACGTCGTAGCCATCGGGGAGCAAAGCGGCGAATGGTCCAAACTTTCAGGCTGATACCCAGGAGGCACATTCGATGCGCTACATGATGACCTACGACCTGATGGAAACAATGCGTAACACCAACCAGTGGCTTGGTGCAACTGCCAGTGCGATGGCGTCCTACCCGTTGTTTTCGATGACACCCAACCCGGCGTTCAACTGGATGGCAGCCTGGGGTGAAGTGACGGAGCGTACTTTTCAGCGCATGGTGGTCAAGCCCGACTGGGGCATCCGCACCTTTACCTGCGAAGACGGCAAAGATCATCTGGTTGACATAACTACGGTTCTGGAGCGCCCATTCGGTGACCTGATCCACTTCCGCGTCAATGGGCGTGAAGAACAGCCGCGCAAGGTTCTGCTGGTTGCGCCGATGTCCGGTCACTATGCAACGCTGTTGCGGTCGACCGTCAAAAGCCTGCTGGTCAATTGTGAGGTTTACATCACCGACTGGCATAACGCGCGCGATATCCCTGTGTCCGAAGGCAAGTTCGATGTCGAGGATTACACGCTCTACCTTGTCGATTTTATGAAAGAGCTGGGCCCCGACACGCATGTTGTTGCTGTTTGCCAGCCCGCGCCTCTGACTCTGGCTGCAACCGCCTATCTGGCCGAGGTCGAGCCCAAGGCACAGCCCAGCACCCTGACCCTGATCGGCGGACCGGTCGACCCTGACGCGACCCCAACCGAGGTCACGGATTTCGGTCGCCGCGTCACTATGGGTCAGTTGGAAGAAACCATGATCCAACGCGTTGGTTTTAAATACAAAGGTGTGGGTCGGATGGTTTATCCCGGCCTGCTGCAGCTGGCCTCGTTCATGTCGATGAATGCCGAGCGTCACAGCAAGGCCTTCTCGGACCAAATTCAGCGCGTTATCCGCGATGAAGCCTCGGACCACGATGCCCACAATCGCTTCTACGATGAGTATCTGGCCGTGATGGATATGACGGCCGAATTCTATCTGTCGACGGTTGAGCGTGTGTTCAAGAACCGCGAGATCGCGCGCAATGAATTCGTAGTCGCCGGACATAAGGTCGATATCGGCAAGATCACCGATGTCGCGGTGAAATCGGTTGAGGGCGCGAATGACGATATTTCGGCCCCCGGTCAGTGTATTGCGGCGCTGGACCTGTGCACCGGTCTGCCCGACAGCAAGAAGGCAAGCCATGTTGAGCCCGGCGCGGGCCACTATGGTATCTTCGCCGGGCGCAGCTGGCGCGATAATATCCGCCCGCTTGTGATTGATTTCATGAACGAAAACAGCCGCAAGAAGCCCAATCGCCGGGCGGCCAATAGCAACAAGGTTGCATGAGTGAACCAACCGCAGATGCACTTCCCTTTTCATGCACCTGCGGTGCATTGTGCGGGCATCTGACACCCAGAGGTGTCAGGTGCGGCACCCATGTTGACTGCTATTGTCACGATTGCCGCGCCGCGCAGCTGTATTTTAAACAACCCGACCCCGCCCCCGGCCCGGTCGAAATCCTGCAGACCACGCCAGAAGATATCCGCATCGATAAGGGTCTAGAGCATCTTGCAGCCATGCAGCTTAGCCCGAAGGGAATGTTGCGGTGGTACGCGAGCTGCTGTGATGCGCCTCTGGCGACCACACCGCAAACTGGTAAATTTCCATTCGCGGGCTTTGTCGTGAAACGTATTCCCGATCCATCCAGGCTCGGCCCGATTACCACACGCGGGTTCGTGCCTGCGCCAAATGGCAAGCAGAAGCACGAAAAGGTGCAATATGCAGCGTTTGGATTGATCAGACGCGTAATCGGATCGCGCCTGTCAGGTCGTTGGAAGACATCGCAATTCTTTGCCGCAGAAACCGCCGCACCCGTCGTCACCCCGACCATCCTGACCAAAGAACAGCGTTATGCGTTCTACGACTAAAGCAATCGCAGCGGCACCTGCAGCCACTCCACCAAAGCGCTGTTGACGACCCCCGGGGCCTCCAGCGTTGGCAAATGACCCGCATCATCCAATACCAGCAACTCGGTTTCAGGGATCATATCTGCCATGAACTGGTGTTTTCGAACCGGGGTCACAGTGTCGTAAGCACCGCACAGAACCAACGTTGGCACTCCGATCAAGCGCAGCGTGGCCTGCTGATCCGGTCGGCGCTGCAAAGCCCGCATTTGCCGCGCGAACAGATCAGACCCCAGCTCAAGCGCCATCTGGATCATATCCTGCAGAATGGGTATTCGCCGCGGCCCCGGTGCCAGAGTGTCCGAACCGATGACTTTGTGCATCACCTCGTCCAGACGTCCGGCCTGCGCCCCAATCATCAACTCTTCGCGCCCTGCCGCGATATGCGGGGTATCAGCTTGCGCATCCGTCGATATCAGGCAAAGCCTCCTCACCCGATCCGGAGCGCGGCGGATCAGCTCCAACGCGATCATTCCGCCCATGCCGTGCCCGGCAAGCGCGAACCTTTGTGGCAGTTGGTCAAGTAATCCCGAGGCGATCTCCTCGATTCGCTCCCCGCCCGAGATCGGCGCAACCGTTACGGCCCTGTCTCGCGACAGAAGTTCGATCTGCGGTCGAAACAGCCTTGCGTCACTCATCAGTCCGGGCAGCAAAACCAGCGGCTCGATCACGCGGGTCCTCCCTCTTTTGACGGTTCAGTCGTTCTTGCTTTGCTTCAGGATGAGAGTTTTGAGCGTGTGCGGCAAGCGCAAAATTCAGGGATACTGAATGCCGCGAAAAGTTGGGAAATCAGCATACCGTGCCTGCCGCTGCTCCGGCGTTTCATCCGGCTCTTCGCCCGCGCTCAGCAGGCACCCACGCGGCGCTATATAGCTGTCGATCCGACGCTGCGGCTTGGGTCGCCAGACCAGATTGAACGCACAAAGCTTGGGAAAGAACCAGATTTCGGAGTAATCAAGATGGTCGTGCATCCACCAGGCCAGATCGCGCCAGTCGCGGCCTTCGGCATAGCGATCCGCAAACCACGGGATCACCACCGAAGCCCCAGCAACCCGCGCATCATCCTGCCCCCAATCCCAGATGTGGCACTCCAGCGGATTGTCATTGCGGGCACAGTTCAGGCGGTTTTCATTCCCGAACCGGTTCAGGGACGGAGAGCGATAACCCGACCGCACAGCGACCCGCCCAAAGGTCTCTTCCAGTGGGTCCATCAGCGCCTCGCAGAACGCCCGACCTGTCTCGATGGCGAGATCAGGGTTTTCGGGGATGTTCTGTTTTTGGTGAAAATTCCCGATCTCGGAATATAGGAAGTCACGCATAAAGAAATGCTTGGACAGACGCACCCGGCCCAAGGTCTCAAGACTCCACATGCTCCCGGGTTTGCGCATCACTCAATACCCTGATCTGCAAGCCATCCAAGCATCCCCGAAACCGCAGCATCTGTCTGCCCCGGAGACATCAGCCGCCCGGCAACCACATGTGAGGCCGGATCATCCCCCGGCCCCATTTCCACTAGTTGAACCATCGATGGCCCACCCCACGCCTCAGCCACCTTGTGCGTCAATTCTGGTCGGACGACCTGATCGTCATCTGAGAACCAGAACAAGGCGGGGACCTGAGCCGACGAGAAATCAAGTGCATAAACCGCCTTCGTCAAAACTGACATCGGCACCACCGCTTCCCACGGATAAACAACTGTCCAGTAACGGTTCTTTTCAGGGTCAGGCCCCGATACATCCCGTTCTGCGCCCATCAGTAAGGGCAGCCAGTTGCGCGCCCAAGGCAATGTCGGGATCCAGGCACCTACCATGTTCACACCAAAATTTGGTGAAACAAATATCAACGCCGCAATGTCTTCGCTCAACACCGGGTCCAGAGCCGCGGCGGCAGCCAGAGTGCCGCCGGTCGAAGTCGACATCACGATGACCTGATCTCCCACCGCCCGAGCCGCAGCCAACCCTTCGGCCGTATCCTGCATCCAATCCGTAGCAATTGCCTTGCCCAACTCCGCTCCATCGCGTCCATGGCCCCGCAATCGGGAATAGACCAGATTGGCGCCCAGAGCGTCAGCTATGAGGTCAGGCACGGGTCGAATCTCTTCAGACGAGGCCGAAAAGCCGTGCAGATACAGGACAGCATAGGGCGTGCGGCGCTCATAGAATCCGTCCCGCCAGACAACCCGCTTTTCTGTACCCGGAACAATGTCATCATAGGCGGCCTCGGTGCTTTCGAAATACACCTGCACCCCTTCGCCGAACTTGCGCGGATCAAAACGCGGATGCAGGTCGATCTGCTCGCGCGGCCCGAAGGCGTAAACCAGCCCGCCGACGAGCACGAGCCCCAGCAACACGCGCCCCAAGACCCAGCCGAAGCGCCGCATTAAGCCTCATCCATCACATCCAGAACGGCACACTCAATCAACTCCAGACACACACCATCCGAAAACCGGTGATCGGCATCCTTTACCAAAAGCAACCGCATGTCGGTGCCTGTCGCATGTTCAAGCAATCGCACTGCTGTCTGCGTCGAAACAGCCGTATCCGCCGTTCCTTGCAAAAATCGCACCGGAAACGGCAGTTCCAACGGCGACCGGAGCACCAAACGCTCACGCCCATCCTCGATCATCCGCTTGGTGATAATGTACGGCTCCATGTAATCCGAAGGCAGCTCAACATATCCTTCATTTTCCAAGGCCGCTTTCTGGTCGTCTGAGAAGGATTCCCAATATCCGTCTTCGGTAAAATCCGGCGCTGCGGCTATGGTCACCATCCCGGCCACACGCTCTGGCATCACACGGGCCAGCAACAACGCCTGCCAACCGCCCATCGACGATCCGACAACAATCAGGGGGCCCTCGGTCAGGCGCGAGACGGCCGCCAGTGTGTCTTCGTGCCAATCTCCGATGCAGCCTTCGGTGAACGCCCCGGAACTCTCACCATGCCCCGAATAGTCGAACCGCAGGAAGGATTGCCCCCGCGCCTGTGCCCAGGCCTCAAGATGCACTGCCTTGGTGCCTTCCATATCCGACTTCAGCCCGCCTAGGAAAACGATGGTCGGCCCTGCCCCCGCACTCTTGTGGTACGCCAACCGCCGCCCCTGCGCCGTCTGCAGGAATTCTGTCTCTGCCATGAAACCCTCTCTACTATTCTCACGCATCATGCACGTCCCTGCACTCTTCGCAATTCCCCGATCCCTCTTCATCTGACCCAAAATACCTCGGGGAGCGCGCGAGGCTGGCCCCTCGCAGCCACCCTTGACACAAGCGCAACCACCTGCCAAAGCAGCCGAACACATAAAACCCGCAACCGGGCGTTCAGTGGGCGCCAAACCGACGAGGAGAGCCAGACTATGGCCCTGGATTCAAAATCCGTCTCACTCACCTTCCCTGATGGCAATGCACGATCCTATGACGCCGGCGTCACGCCCGCCGAGGTCGCAGCCGACATCTCGAACTCTTTGGCCAAAAAGGCCATATCGGCCACCGTCAACGGCAAACACTGGGACCTGCAATGGCCCATCGAAGCCGATGCCGACATCGCCATCCATACCATGAAGGATGAAGACCAGGCCAACGAACTGATCCGCCACGATCTGGCCCATGTCATGGCCCGTGCCGTGCAGGAAATCTGGCCCGCCACCAAAGTCACCATCGGCCCCGTCATTGAAAACGGCTGGTATTATGACTTCGACCGCGAGGAACCGTTTACGCCCGAAGATCTCGGCCTCATCGAGAAAAAGATGAAAGAGATCATCAACAAACGCGACCCCGTCACCACCGAAGTATGGGACCGTGACCGCGCCATTGAGTTCTACAAGGCCAATAACGAGCCCTACAAGGTCGAGCTGATCGAGGCCATTCCGGGGGATGAACCCCTGCGTATGTACTGGCACGGTCATTGGCAGGATCTGTGCCGCGGTCCGCATTTGCAGCACACCGGTCAACTGCCCGGCGACGCTTTCAAGCTGATGTCCATCGCGGGGGCCTACTGGCGCGGCGACAGCGATCGCGCCATGCTGCAACGCATCTACGGCGTGGCCTTCACCGGCAAGGAAAAGCTGAAAGCGCATCTGCATATGCTGGAAGAGGCCGCCAAGCGCGACCACCGCAAACTCGGCCGCGAAATGGACCTGTTCCACATGCAGGAAGAGGCCCCGGGTCAAATCTTCTGGCACCCAAACGGCTGGACCATCTACACGCAGTTGCAGGACTACATGCGCCGCAAGCAACGCGACGGTGGTTATGTCGAGGTCAACACCCCTCAGGTCGTTGACCGCAAGCTGTGGGAACGCTCCGGTCATTGGGAGAAGTATCAGGAGAATATGTTCATCGTCGAAGTCGACGAGGAACACGCCCGCGAAAAGGCCGTCAACGCTCTGAAGCCAATGAACTGCCCCTGCCATGTCGAAATCTTCAAGCAGGGCCTGAAATCCTATCGCGATCTGCCGCTGCGCATGGCCGAGTTCGGCTCTTGTGCCCGTTATGAGCCGTCAGGCGCATTGCACGGGATCATGCGTGTGCGTGGCTTTGCGCAGGACGATGCGCATATCTTCTCGACCGAAGACCAGATCGGAGAGGAATGCGCGCGTTTCATCGGTTTCCTGACTGATGTCTACAAAGACCTCGGCTTCGAAAGCTTCAAGGTCAAATTCTCGGACCGCCCCGATACCCGCGCCGGTTCCGACGAGGTCTGGGACAAAGCCGAAGAGGCACTGCTGACTGCCACCCGCGCCGCGGGTGTCGAGCCCGAACTGAATCCCGGCGAAGGGGCGTTTTATGGTCCCAAGCTGGAGTTCGTCCTGACCGATGCCATCGGTCGCGACTGGCAATGCGGCACATTCCAGGTGGATTTCGTGCTGCCTGAACGTCTCGACGCCACCTATGTCGGAGCCGACGGGGGCAAGCACCGCCCCGTCATGCTACATCGCGCCTGTCTTGGTTCGTTCGAACGTTTCATCGGCATCCTGGTCGAGGAACACGCCGGCAAACTGCCGTTCTGGCTGGCCCCGCGTCAGGTCGTCGTCGCCTCGATCACTTCCGAGGCCGATGACTATGTGGCCGAAGTGGTTGAGACGCTCAAAGCCGCCGGTGTGCGTGCAGAAGCGGATATTCGCAACGAGAAGATCAACTATAAGGTTCGCGAGCATTCAGTCGGCAAAGTGCCGGTAATTCTGGCCGTCGGGCACCGCGAGGTCGAGGATTGTACCGTCAGCGTTCGCCGTCTGGGCGAAAAACAGACGCAGGTTCAACCGCTTGAGTCTGTAACAAACGAGCTTTCCCAAGCGGCAACTCCGCCTGATCTGCTGTAACATTCGGCATCATATTGCCGGGATTCCGGCCCCGCCCCCGGGGCCGGATTGAAATATTTCAACTTTTCCCCTTCAAAAACAGTTTGTTAACACGCAAGATGCCATGACTATCTTTGACGCGCTTGTGAGACACGGGCTCGTGAATTCAAACACGGCCATCAAGCCACTAACTTGGATGGTGTCACAAGCAGACAAACACAGTCAGCAAGAGGATTACTCGAGATGTCGAACACCGCAAAAACCCTAGTTATCGCAAGCGCCGTTGCAGCCGCCGTATCGGGCGTAGCCACAACCGCAACCGCACAAGCGAAAGAGAAATGCTATGGCGTATCGCTGGCCGGTCAGAATGACTGCGCCGCAGGCCCCGGCACCACCTGCGCGGGCACCTCGACCGTCGATTATCAGGGCAACGCATGGACCCTGGTTGACGCAGGCACCTGCGCCGACATCGAACTGCCGGCCGAAGCCAACGGCACCGCGCGCAAAGGCTCGCTCGAGCCGCTGGAACGCGACCTGCCGGCATAAGACTGTCCGTATGAATTACGAGGGGCGGGCAGGTTCGCCCGCCCCTTCGTTACGAACAGAGGATTTGCAGATGTTGGATGACGCTTTGAGATCGAACCGGTTGCCTGCGGCGCCCGGCGTTGGCTACAAACCGCAGCATTTTTCGCAGATCCTCGAGCAGGCCAAGCCTGTGGCGTGGCTGGAAATCCATGCCGAAAACTATATGGGAGACGGCGGACGCCCTCTGGCGCAACTGCGCCACCTGTCAGAACAATTTCCTATTTCCGTCCATGGTGTCGGCCTTTCCATCGGTGGCGAAGGCCCGTTGGACCCCGATCATCTGGCCCGTCTGAAACATCTTGTCGGTTGGCTGAACCCTGCCAGCTTTTCGGAACACTTGGCCTGGTCGACCCACGACAGCCATTTCCTGAACGATCTGCTGCCGCTGCCCTATACCGACGCTACCCTGGCGCGTGTCTGTGATCATATCGATCAGGTGCAAGAGGTGGTGGGACGGCAAATGCTGCTGGAAAACCCCTCCAGCTATCTGGCTTTTGAGGAAAGCACCTGGTCCGAACCCGATTTCCTGCGCGAGATCGCGCGCCGTACTGGCTGCGGACTGCTTTTGGATGTGAATAACGTCTTTGTCTCGGCCACCAATCTGGATTTCTCGCCGCAAGGCTATATCGATGCCTACCCGCTGGATCAGGTCGGCGAAATCCATCTGGGCGGTCATGACGAGGACGAGGACGACCACGGGCGCCCCCTGCTTATCGACAGCCACGGGCGCGAGGTGGTCGATCCGGTCTGGGCCCTGCTGGACTATGTTCTGGATCAGTCTGGCCCTAAACCTCTGCTTATCGAATGGGACACTGATGTTCCCGACTGGCCTATCCTGCGGGCAGAAGCCGAGCGCGCGCAAAAGGCCCTGGATCGTGTGCCCGCATGAGTGTGTCCCAGACAACATTCCACAGCGCCCTACTGGACGCCAACCAGCCGATCCCTGAGGGATTGCTCGACGCCGAAGCGCAACCAGCCGGACGCCGATTCAGCGTTTACCGCAACAATGTCGCTGTTTCGTTGACCGAAGCGATGCACCAGGCTTTCCCGGTGATCACCAAATTGCTGGGTACACAGAACATGGATGGGCTTGCCGGGATTTTCCTGCGACAACACCCACCTGCCTCGCCATTGATGATGTTTTACGGCGAAGAGTTTCCCGCGTTTCTGGAAAGTATGCCGCAGCTGTCGCATCTGGGGTATCTACCCGATGTTGCCCGGCTGGAGCTGGCCTTGCGCCGATCCTATCACGCTGCTGACGGCGAGGCGATTGCACCGGAAGCTCTGGCAATTCCACCTGAGGATCTGATGCTGGCCAAGCTGGTGCTGGCTCCCGCTGTACATGTCCTGCGCTCGGATTGGCCGGTTCATGCGATATGGCAGTTCAACACGCAGGACGGCGCGCCAAAACCGCAGGCCGAAGCACAGGATGTTCTGATCACGCGCCCTGAATATGACCCTGCGCCCCATCTGCTGCCCGCAGGTGGCGCTGCCTGGATCGTGCGCATTCAAACGGGTCAGACCATCGGCAACGCATTCGAAGCAACCGTGGCGGAGACGCCCGAGTTCGATCTAGGAACCACTCTGGCACTGCTTTTACAGGGCGGTGCAATAACTTCTGTGACTATCGAAAGGCTGGACACATGACTGCCCTGATATCAACCTACAACACCGCGATGGAAAAGGTGGACCACTCCTCGGGTTGGCTGACACCGACTCTGGCACGGGTGATCTTCGTCGCGGTTCTGTTTGTCTATTACTGGAATTCAGCGACACTTAAGATCGACGGCTCGATCTTTTCGCCTTCGGCTGGCGCTTTCGGTCAGATTTTCCCCAAAGCTGCCGAAGCCGTTCTGTATGACGTCACCCAAATGACATTCTTCCAGCGTATCGTGATCTTCTTCGGCACGGTAGCGGAGTTTGTTTTGCCCGTTCTGCTGCTGGTCGGCCTGCTGACCCGCGTTGCGGCCCTGGCGATGATCGGCTTCATCTGGGTGCAGACCTTCACCGACGTGGTTGGCCATGGGGTCAAACTGGGCGGGTTGTTCGACAACGCAATCACCTTGATGGATCAGCGGGTGATGTGGAGCTTCCTGATGCTGGTAATCGTGATCAACGGCGCAGGTCCCTTGTCGCTGGACCGGGTCCTACGCCTGAAATAACTCAGAAATGCACCTTGGGTTCGTCCGGCTTTCCTGCGGCGAGCCCAAGCACACCCGCGACGCCCGCAAATGCGATCGGGAACATCGTGAAGACGCCAAAACCAAAGGCGTAGTACATCCCCGCTGCCGAGAATATCAACAATATGCCCCCGACGAGGGCACGGGCGTGTGCCATCGCTCCGCCGACAATCGCCAGCAAAGGCGCTACAATCGACGCGGTTTGAATCAGGCCGGGGTTGTCCACCTGCTCGGCGATGCCCTCGATTTCACCGAACCAATCGACGAAAGCCACAAAGCCGTAGCCGAAAAATCCAACAATCATTCCGATCAGCCCGGCGATCACGCCCAGTATCATGGCTGCATTGCGCATAAACAGGTCTCCGTCTGTTGCCCCGTGTCACATAGGCAGTTGTTCAGGCAACACCAAGCCCTTTACGGGTTTCAGGTGTCCAACCCAAGTACATCTGGCCGTCATTCTCGATCAGCGGACGCTTCATCAGCGTCGGATGATCCGCCAGAAGTTCCAGCACCGGGCGATTGCGCGTGTCCTCATCCAGTCCACGCCAGGTTGTGGAGCGGGTATTGAGCAAAGCTTTGCCGAAAATCTCGAACGCCTGTGACATTACATTTTCCGGCACGCCCTGTTCCCGCACATCAACAAAATCCGCATCTTGAAGGCTTTTCAATGCCTTACGGCAAGTGTCACAGTTCTTTAACCCATATAGGCGCATATTTTGGCTGATCCTGTATTTGCTGCAAATTCGGGCAAACCACTTGGCCTGCCTCGGTTATTCTTGATTTTTTACTTCACCGTGCAATGTTGAAAAAGACGAAACACGCAATCCGGGCTGTATCGTTTGGGCGAACAGTGATGTGTTGTGGTATTGTCGGAGCACTGCCCCCACCAATTTGTGGGACAACGTGAAAGTAGAAGGAGACACGGGAAATGCCAACCGGCACCGTGAAATGGTTTAATACGACCAAAGGCTATGGTTTTATTGCGCCTGATGAGGGTGGCAAAGATGTGTTTGTTCATATCTCGGCCGTAGAACGATCCGGTCTGACCGGACTCGCTGACAATCAGAAAGTCTCGTACGAGTTGCAGGACGGACGTGACGGCCGCCAGATGGCTGCTGATTTGAAGCCGCTATAAGGCAAGGCCCGCCAAGGCGGGAAGGATAAGAAGGTTAGCGGCCAATTTCCGGCCGTTAACCGTTAAACCCCAAAAACACGCGCACGCACTGGGACGCGAGTTTTTTGTTATTTCTCGGGAATCAGCCCTCGCGAATAACGGCTTCAAACTCGCGCCATTCGCGCGCAGTCATACCCGAGTTTTCCTGCGTAACCGCCTCACCCGCCAACATCCGGCGCAAGCAGGTGACCATCTGGGCCGACAGATTAACCGCGCCCAGGCGGTAATCCTCGAACGCTCGATAGGCGAACGGCACCCAGTCAGCCACGACCTTGCACATGGTTTCTGCATAGACCCGAATCTCGTATTGCGCGTGCGGATCGGCGCGCAGGCGCAGGAAGTGGAACAGATTGTGCAAATCCACCTTCCAGTACCACTGCGTATAGATATTCGCAGGCAGATTCATTCGCGCCAATTCACGCGCCAATCCCTGCTGACCGTCCTGACCAATCATTGCCTCGTAGTTGTCATAACAGCGGGCGCTGTCGGCCTTGAGGATTTCCAGCACGCGTGCGGCTTCTTCGCCCTGCAACGTATCACCCCGGCCCTGATTGTTGACTTCGGACTGGGCAGCCACGTGTTCGGGTGCCGGAATATAGAACTCCCGATCCAAGATCGAATAACGGGCTGAATATTCATTCACATTCGCCGTCCGATGGCGGATCCACTGGCGGGCAACAAAGACCGGCAGTTTGACGTGGAGCTTGATCTCGCACATTTCAAACGGCGTCGAATGCCAGTGGCGCATGAGGTACCGGATCAGGCCTTCGTCGTTCTGAACCGATTTGGTCCCCTTGCCGTAGGACACGCGCGCGGCCTGACAAATCGCGGCATCATCGCCCATGTAGTCGATGACGCGGACAAATCCGTGATCCAGAACCTGATGCGCCGTGTACAAGTGGTCTTCCATACCTTCGGCTACGACGCGGCGGGTCGGGCTCGACTGTGCGCGTTGAGCTTCGATCTCGGCCAATTGGTCGGCAGACAGAGGCATGAAATTATCCTTTCCAGCAATGAGTCGCCTACCACTATATATCGGCCAACACTTCACCGGAACCGCGATATGTGCGGCACAGCGCGCAAATTCGGAAATGTGTCCAGGCTGCCCCTCGACATGAGGTGAAGGCGCGCTAAGGTGCTGAAGATCACTATCAATGTAAGGAAAGTCGCGATGGGGCTGACATACCTCCATACTATGGTCCGCGTGAAGGATCTTGAGAAATCCATAGCGTTTTATGAGCTTCTGGGGCTGAAAGAAACACGCCGCTATGAAAGCGAAGCGGCACGGTTCACCTTGGTCTTCCTCGCCCCGCCGGGACAGGAGGACGCCCCGATCGAGTTGACTTATAACTGGGACGGCGATGATGCATTGCCCAGTGACAGCCGTCATTTCGGGCACCTCGCCTATGGTGTCGAAAATATTTACGAGACCTGCCAGCACCTGCAAGACAACGGTGTCGTGATCAATCGCCCTCCGCGCGATGGGCGCATGGCATTTGTGCGGTCGCCCGACAATATCTCGGTAGAGCTGCTGCAGAACGGCGAAGCGCTGGAACCGGCGGAACCCTGGGCCAGCATGGAAAGCACCGGCCACTGGTGATCCGTTGGCTGGGAACACTGGGGTTGGCTATCACGGGCAGCCCCCTTTGGGCCGAGCACTGCCGCCTCGCGCTCGCGCTGGCAATGGACATTTCAACCTCGGTCGATGCGTCTGAAGACGCGCTGCAGCGCAAGGGGCTGGCCAATGCTTTGATCGCACCCGAGGTGCAAGAGGCCTTCTTCCTTTCTCCACAACCCGTTGCATTGGCAGCGTATGAATGGTCAGGCCGGTTCAATCAGACTTTGCTGCTTGATTGGACATTGATTCAGACACCCTCGGATCTGCTTGCCGCTGCAGAGCGGATTGGTCGTTCAGATCGATCCGAAAACGAATTCCCAACCGCGATGGGGCATGCTTTGGCCTATGGGGCAACCTTAATGCAACGCGCGCCGCGGTGCCTGTTTCAGACCATCGACATCTCGGGCGACGGCAAAAACAACGACGGCTACGGGCCGCTGACTGCCTATAAGCACTTTCCGTTTAGGAACATGACCGTCAATGGTCTTGTTATCAACGCAGCGGATTTCGAAGGTGAGATCGACCTGATCCCCTTTTTCCAAGACAATGTCCTGCACGGGCCCGGTGCCTTTCTTGAAATCGCTGCTGGCTTCGAGGATTTCGAGCGCGCGATGCGTCGTAAATTGGAGAGAGAGCTCAAGGGGTTGGAACTCAGCGATCTTGGACGGCACCAATCAGAATGATCCGACCGCCTGGCGTGTATTCATCAACCTATAGCGCCGAATTTCGGACAAAGGGTGAGCTGAAACGGATCAATCCAAGCTCCACCCAATCTACCTGCTGCAGAATTCGCCGAGCCGGTCAGTAGATATAACGGATCTGATCCGTCCAGTACCGTTCAACCCGGCGCAATGAATCCGTGATATCTTCGATGCCTTCGGCCCCGATCACACCTCTTGTCTGCAGCCCCGTGGCGTGGCGGGAGAACAGCTCAGCCACGATATCCCGAATTTCGCGACCGCGCGGTGTCAATCGCACGCGGACGGACCTGCGATCAATCTCGCAGCGCTGGTGGTGCATATAGCCCATCTCAACCAGTTTCTTGAGGTTATAGCTGACATTGCTGCCCTGATAATATCCACGGCTTTTCAATTCGCCTGCGGTTACCTCATGATCGCCGATATTGAACAAAAGCAGCGCCTGAACCGCGTTGATCTCTAACACGCCCACCCGTTCAAATTCATCCTTGATGACATCCAGAAGCAGCCGGTGCAGACGCTCGACCAGCGCAAGCGCCTCAAGATAACTGGTCATGAACCCCTTGGTTCCGGGCGCGGAGACCTGCATTTCCAAACTCATCCGATCCTCCGATTCAATCGCGCTGTTTCTTGCAAGATGACGCGAATTCCCAAAAAATCGGTTAAGTTGGAATAATCCTTATTTTTGAAAGGTCTGAGAGATATCGGCGATCAAATCAGCTAAGTGCGCGGGCGCAGATGCCTGGCCGGTCACCCATTGATAGAGGTCCTGATCGTTTTCATGCAGCATCGCATCATAGAGATCCAGTTGCGCCTCATCCATCGCAGCCAGATTGCGATCTGCATAAGCAGTCAGGATCAGGTCCATCTCTTTGATGCCCCGGCGCATCGAGCGCATCTTCATGCGCTTGATCCGATTTTCGCGTGTCTCGCTCATTGATCACGTTCCAGTTTCAGCCGCAGCGCTTTTTCGACGCGGGCCAGACGTTCAGAGCTGGCACGCATTTCGCCACGGATAGAGCGCAACTCGGCCACCAGATCGCTCAGCTCCGAATCCGCATTCCCATCCAGGCTGGTCGCGTCCATGCCGTCGCCTTCGCCTGTCAGCAGCCACATGATCGAGACGTTCAACAGCCCGGCCATCATCGACAACTTGTTGGCGCGGGGTTCGGACAAGTCATCCTCCCACGCGGCGATAGTGGCTTTTTTCACACCAAGCCTGCGGGCCAGCTGCACCTGAGTCATTCCAGCGATCTCACGTGCACCTGCGACCCGGTCCCCGAAGGTTGCCGTATCTGGGCCGAACCAGTCCGTTTCGTCGGTCATCACTGTCTCCAATCCTCGACTGCCATATGGCTTGATCGTTATTCGGGCGCACCCTATGACAGTCAAAGCCAACATACAAACCGAGGCCTGCAATGAGTTTCTTGTCTGCGACATTGTCGCGCGTCAAACCCTCGCCCACCATCGCGATGACGGCCAAAGCGGCTGAACTGAAAGCCGCCGGGCGCGATGTCATCGGGTTGAGTGCCGGAGAGCCGGATTTCGATACGCCGCAGAACATCAAGGACGCCGCCGTTGCAGCCATCGCTGCAGGCAAGACAAAATACACCGCGCCAGACGGCATCCCTGAGCTCAAACAGGCCGTCTGCGCCAAGATGAAGCGGGATCATGGACTGGACTATGCACCGGCCCAGATTTCGGTTGGAACCGGGGGTAAACAGACGCTGTATAACGCGCTGATGGCCACGCTGAACGAAGGGGATGAGGTGGTCATCCCTGCGCCCTACTGGGTCAGCTACCCGGATATGGTGTTGCTGGCAGGCGGGACTCCGGTAGTGGTGGAAACCAGCCTTGAGAACAGTTTCAAGCTGACGCCCGATCAGCTTGAAGCCGCTATTACTCCGAACACCAAATGGTTCATCTTCAACTCACCCTCGAACCCCACCGGTGCGGGCTATAGCTGGGATGAGTTGAAGGCGCTCACCGAAGTGTTGATGCGGCATCCACAAGTCTGGGTGATGACCGATGATATGTATGAGCATCTGGCCTATGATGGGTTCAAATTCTGCACACCGGCGCAAGTCGAGCCGGGGCTTTACGAACGCACCCTGACCTGCAACGGCGTGTCCAAGGCCTATGCCATGACCGGTTGGCGCATTGGTTATGCTGCGGGTCCGGTCGAACTGATTGCAGCCATGCGCAAGGTGCAGTCTCAATCGACATCGAACCCGTGCTCAGTCAGCCAATGGGCCGCGGTAGAGGCGCTGAACGGTACTCAGGCGTTCCTTGCGCCCAACAACGAGATATTCAAACGCCGCCGTGATCTGGTGGTCGATATGCTCAGCCAGATCGACGGCATCACCTGCCCGACGCCTGAAGGCGCTTTCTATGTCTATCCATCAATCGCGGGCCTGATCGGCAAGACGACGCCTGCAGGTACGATGATTGATACGGATGAGGCTTTCGCAACCGCGCTGCTGGAAGAGGCCGATGTCGCTGTCGTCTTTGGAGCGGCCTTTGGCTTGTCGCCGAACTTCCGCATCAGCTATGCAACCTCTGACGAGGCGCTGACCGAGGCCTGCACCCGCATCCAGCGCTTCTGCGCATCGCTCAGCTGAGGTTCCGATGTCCACCGCCCTGCCCGAATATTACTTTCGCGTTCGAGAAAACGGTGCAGCGGTGTTCCGGATCGACACGGAAAACCGTCAGCGCCGGATCGAGATGGATCAGATCGCCGTCATCAATATTCGCAATGGCGAGGTCAAACCACACGGGCAACGCGCGCTGAGCGAAGCCGACAAGGCTGCGATCACCCGTTGGATGGAGGAGCGCAAGGCCCTCTTAGCCCGGCGCGATATCGATGATATCCATCGCGCGATTGATCACCTGAATCTGACCACGCAATGGGCTCAGTCCAAAGCCAGTGATGAGCAACTGGAAGCGATTACGGATGCGCTCCTGATGGCAATGCACGATCTGCGCTCGGTATTGGTGCGCAAAAAATCGGATCGTATTGCGAAGGGCTGAATTCTAAGCGGCCACCGGCCCTACTTCGCGCACCGAGCGCAACCAAAACCGCGCCATCAGCAGCACTCCGGCACAGGCCAGACCCAGCACCAGACCCAGCCAGACGCCGATCCCGTCCAGCCCCTGAACAAAGCCAAAGAAATACGACGCCGGGATACCCACAACCCAATAGCTGAGCGCGGCCATCACCATCGGAATCTTGGCGTCCTGCAACCCGCGCAACAGACCCAGCGCAATCACCTGCGCACCGTCGACCAGCTGGAACAGGGCCGCCATCGCCAGCAATCCAACGCCGATTGCCAAAATTTGCGGACGTTGCGGATCATCCGCCTCCATGAACAGCGAAATCAACGGCTCGGCACAGGTAAGAAACAAGATGACCGTCAGGACCGACATCACCAGCGACATACCGGTCACTGCAATCGCACCCTTCTCAAGATGGGCGCGATCCCGACGCCCCAGGGCATTACCCGCCCGGATTGTCGCCACGTTCGACAGGCCCAGATGCACCATGAATGTTGCCGAGGCGAGGTTGAGTGCAATCCCGTGCGCCGCCAGCGGGACCTGCCCCAACCAGCCCATCATAATGGCGGAAGTCGCGAACAAGGACACTTCTGCTAGCGTGGTCAGACCAATCGGCACACCCAGACGCAGCACGCTATAGAACATCTCCCAATCCGGACGCCAGAAACGTTGAAACAGGTTGTGTTCCGGAAGCGCCCGCACTGCATAGATCACCACCGCGACCAGCGATACGATCTGCGTCACAACCGAGGCGATGGCGGCACCGATCACTCCCAATTCCGGCGCGCCCCAATTACCAAAGATCAGTGCATAGTTCGTAACGCCATTGACCAAAGCGGCAACGACGGTAATCCAGAGCACGATCTGCGTCCGTTCAAGCGCGGCCAGATAGGATTTCAGGACCATAACAAGCAACGCCGGGAACAATCCCCAGCCCGCAACACGCAGGTATTCCGAAGCCGTTTCAGCAACTTGCGGCTCTTGCTTCAACGCAATCAGCATCGGATAGGACCACCACAAAAGAGGCATCATTACCGCCGCATAGATCAGCGACAGCCATAGACCCATTCGGGTCGAACGACGAATGCTGGTCTCATTCTCCTCTGCCGCAGCGGTCGCAACCATGGGCATAACCGCCCAACCGAACCCCGCGCCAAACAGAAACAGAACAAAGTAATAGCTGCTAGCCAGCGTCACCGCAGCCAAAGCTTCAACCCCGTACCACCCAAGCATGATGGTATCGGTCAGGCCGATGGCGAATTGCGCCAGATGCCCGCCGATCAGTGGCAGACCCAAAACCGCAATAGCGCGGTAATGTTCAGGATATGTCATTACCTTCTTCATACTGCCAGCCTTAGGCTTGCCCTTTGGCATAGACAAGAGCGGATCATGTTTATTTCACAGTGAGACTTTACCGATCAGCAACAAAAAGCCACCGCCCTGCGGGCGATGGCTTTGATCGACTTAGTCTGGAAAGGTCAGCCGACCTTGGCATCCGGATGCAGCGCGGTGCCAAGGATATGATCCGAGCGATGTATTACATGATGCGCTTGACCGACGATCAACGGATCGGGCTCACCCACGATCTTGCGGTCCTTGTCCGGATAATCCAGCGTCGACAGGAAGTGCCGCATACAATTCAGACGCGCACGTTTCTTGTCGTTCGACTTGACGATGGTCCAAGGCGCATCTGCGGTGTCGGTATAGAAGAACATCGCCTCTTTCGCCTCGGTATAGTCGTCCCATTTGCTCAAGCTGGCCTTGTCTATCGGCGATAGTTTCCACTGTTTCAGGGGATCGGTTTCCCGGCTTCTAAAGCGGCGCTGTTGCTCTTCCTGCGTAACCGAGAACCAGTATTTATAGAGCTGTATGCCCGAACGCACGAGCATCCGTTCAAGCTCGGGCGTCTGGCGCATAAATTCCAGATATTCGTTGGGCGAGCAGAACCCCATCACCCGCTCAACACCCGCGCGATTGTACCAGGAGCGGTCGTAGAACACCATTTCCCCCACGGTCGGCAGTTGCTGCACATAGCGCTGATAATACCATTGGCCCTTCTCTTCCCAAGTCGGCTTGTTCAGGGCAACTACACGCGCCTGGCGCGGGTTCAGGTGTTCCATGAAACGCTTGATGGTGCCGCCCTTACCAGCCGCATCGCGACCCTCGAACAACAACACAAAGCGCTGACCGGTCTCCTGAGCCCACAGCTGAACTTTCAGCAGCTCAGCCTGAAGCTCGGCCTTCTGTGCCTCATAGGTTCTGCGTGCCAGCTTACGGACATAGGGGTATTTCCCACTTTCAAAAGCCTGGCGGATCTTCTCGGGGCTCGGCGCATTCGCTTCTGGCTGCTTAGAAGGAACAACCTTTATTTGAGACGCGTTCTGGGGGGTCTGGGGCGCTGAATCCATGCATGTTCTCCTTGGCTTCACTGTCTGGCCAAGTGCTATCAGAAACTGCTGGTTTTCGCTTTGATTGGTGTCAAATTGAGTTACCTTTTAGGCGCATTCAGGGGGCACTCCATGCGAACCGAACACGTGATGCTCAACGGTCAGCCATTCTTTCTCCGCCACTGGGGCGAAGCCAACCTACCGCCGCTGTTGATGCTGCACGGTTTCCCGGAATACGGCGGTGCATGGGCGGACCTAGCCCCGCATCTGGCTCATGATTTCCACTGCATCGCCCCGGATCAACGCGGCTATGGTCAAAGCTGGACGCCTGAAGGGGTTGAGAACTACAAGCTCTCGCAGCTGACTTCCGACATGGCGGCGTTGATTGAACGCATTGGCCACCCCGTCCATGTCCTTGGTCACGATTGGGGGGCGTCAGTCGCTTATGGACTGGCGATGTTTCACCCGGATCTGGTCAGTCACCTGATCATCGCAAACGGCGTTCATCCGGCTCCTTTCCAGCGTGCAATGGCGGCTGGCGGCGCACAATCTAAGGCGTCGCAATATATCAACCAACTCCGCGCGCCCGCATCCGCAGAGCATTTCTCAGCCAACAATTTCGCCAGACTCGAGCGCTTTTTTAGGCACGGTACGGGGCTCGATTGGTTGTCAGATACACGTATGGAGGATTACCGCCGCGAATGGGCCCGCCCCGGTCGCTTGAATGCGATGCTGAACTGGTACCGCGCCTCGCCGCTTATCGTGGCAGAGCCCGACAAACCACGCACAGACCTCCCCAACCTTCCCCTCGACCGTTTGCAGGTCACCTGCCCTCACCTGCTACTCTGGGGCCCCGAAGACCACGCCCTTCTGCCCGAATCCACCGACGGCCTCGAACGCTTCGCCCCCAATCTGACCCGCATCACGATCCCTGGCACCGATCACTGGCTGCATCACCAGCAACCTGAGCCACTTGCCCAGTCAATCCTACGCTGGGCACAAAAAGCCTGATCCGCCTCTTCATCTGGCCCGAAATATCCCGGGGAGCGCGAGGGGCTGGCCCCTCGCTCCGACCTCACCGATGTCCCCAGTCTTCGGGATTATCCGAATTGTTAGGCGACAGCCCCAGCACATCCCCTTTTGTTGAACACCCCAACCCCAGAACTGTGCGATTGGCATAAGAAAAGTAGGCACAGACCTGATTGATCTCCAGAATTTCCCCCTCACCCCAACCAGCGGAGCGCAAACGCTCAACATCGGCCTCGATCAAATCCGCCGGAGCTTCGGTCAGCATGCGTGCATAATCCATCGCAGCAACCTGCGCCGCGTCCAAAGGCGCCTGCCCCGGCTCGCCTGCCTCAATCGCCGCCCGGATCGCGTTCCCTCGCGCTTCATCCTGCAACAACCGCTGCAGACCCGCGAAATGATGCTCGACACAATACCCGCATCGGTTCAGAGAACTGACCCACACGCCCAGCACCTCAAGAAACCATTTCGGGATCGCGTTGCCTGAATGATGCAGCACCGCCTTATACATCGCCATATGGCCTTCCATCGAGTGCGGGCGCAGGCTGTGCGCCATCATGATGTTGTCCACATTGTTGTCTGGGCCGGTGACCCGGTCATAGAGTTTGCGCAGCCTGCCCGTCGCCTCGGCATAGGGTATGGTCTTGATCCAGCTCATTTGGGTTCCTGTTGTCGTGACTGATTGATGTCCGCAGACTAGGAGTGCTTTGAGCAGGTGGCGAGACGAATTCGACAAGTATCCGTTAGATATCGTATGCGCAGAATGAAGAACTACTTACTTTCTGACATTTTCAGCGTGCCTGGCTTAGGACGACGAAAAGTTGCGTTGAACGCAACAGTTACACGGCTATCCTCGCTTTGATTTGGGTGGACCCAATGGGTCAGATAGGATGGAAAAAGGATCATTTCACCCGGAGATGGGCGCAGCTTCTTTTTGTTCCGAAATGCACTCGCCTCAAGTATCCGCCAATGAGGCAACTCATTCCGAGGGTCGAGAAATTCGATCATTCCAGAGGAACCATCTTCGACCTCGGGTTGAGAGACATAGTAAACACCGGACCAATGCGCTCCGGGGTGCGTATGTGGTGCATTGTAACCGCCGGAGGGATTGGCGTTCATCCAGCCGAACAGTTTCAGGCGGAGTTCATCCGGCTCAACCTTATCTGAGACCTTTCGTGTTATCTGGAACACCGCATCTTTTGCCGCGTCGCGCAAAGTCTGAATGGCCGGCGCATCGCGTTCAAAGAGATTCCCTCGTGAGTGCCACCCCCCTCGATTGGACTTTGAGACGCCTTCATCTTCCTCACGCATCTTTTCTGCCTCAAACAACAACGCCGCATTTAATGCTGCGCTGTTGGGCACTTCAAATCGCATCATTGGAGTGGAGAAAAGCTTCTCGAACTTCTTGGCTTCGGGCATGTCCTTGGCGTTACCTTCAACTAAACTGTTGGTTAAAATATTCAGATCACCCCGAGCGCGCCTGCAAGAGTTTTCCTTGCCAGATCTCCTAGGGCTCTCCAAACCCGCACCTTAGTACTTTACGTGCGTTATCCCCTATCGTTGAGGAAATAGATCTTTGGTTCAAGTATGGCGAAACCATCCAAAGTTATATTCCCAGCTTCAGCGGCGAGTGGTCTAATTTAATCAGCAAAATCGTTGAGGATAGGAACATGAACAAGAAAACTATGGGTCTTACGACAACCTTTGTTTTGATGGCTACAACAGCACTCTCGCAAACCACCAAACAAGACGTCATCAACGAGCTTACGGAACAAGGTTTCCAGAGAATTGAAATAACGAACACGCTTTTTGGAAATCTCCGCTTTGAGGCAACTGGGCCTGGGATCGAGAGAGAAGTGGTATTGGGAAAAGATGGAACCATCGTCCGCGATCGATCTGAGCGTGACGATGAGTACGATGACGAAGAAGACGACGACAGAGATTTTGACGATGAAGATGATGATGAAGGATTTGATGACGAAGAAGATGACGACGAAGGTGATGACAGCGAACGCGACGACGAAGAAGGCGATGATGGCGAAAGCGATGATGGCGAGCGTGACGACGATGGTGAAAGCGACGGCGAAGGTGACGACGGCGGCGAAAGCGATGGCGAAGGCGACGACGGTGGCGAAAGTGACGGCGAAGGCGACGACGGTGGCGAAAGTGACGGCGAAGGCGACGACGGTGGCGAAAGTGACGGCGAAGGCGACGACGGTGGCGAAAGTGACG